>NZ_VMDW02000099.1 GCF_007644045.2 Vogesella urethralis | reverse complement strand
CGCCGTCCAGGTGCCGTCCGGTTTGACGGTAGTAGTGATGCTTTCGCCGGTTGGCGTGGTAATGGTGATGGTGTCGCCAGCACTACCGGTGCCGCTGATCGTCGGTGTATTGTCGTTGGTAATGCCATCACCCTTGCTACCACTGTCGCTGCTCGGGTCGAGCTTGGCGGTGACGGCAGGCGGTGTGGTGTCGACGGTCACCGGTACGCTGCTGGTGCTGCTATTGCCGGCAGGATCGGTGGCTTTCACGCTGATGGTGTTGTTCCCATCGGGCAGCGGCTGAGTCGGCGTCGCCATCCAGGTGCCGTCCGGTTTGACGGTAGTAGTGATGCTTTCGCCGGTTGGCGTGGTAATGGTAATGGTGTCGCCAGCACTGCCGGTGCCGCTGATCGTCGGCGTATTGTCGTTGGTGATGCCGTCGCCTTGGGTACCGCTATCGCTGCTCGGGTCGAGTTTGGCGGTGACGGCAGGCGGTGTGGTGTCGACGGTCACCGGTACGCTGCTGGTACTGCTATTGCCGGCAGGATCGGTGGCTTTCACGCTGATGGTGTTGTTGCCATCGGGCAGCGGCTGGGTCGGCGTCGCCGTCCAGGTACCGTCCGGTTTCACGGTAGTAGTGATGCTTTCGCCGGTTGGCGTGGTAATGGTGATGGTGTCGCCAGCACTACCGGTGCCGCTGATCGTCGGCGTATTGTCGTTGGTAATGCCATCACCTTTAGTGCCGCTGTCGCTGGCCGGGTCGAGTTTGGCGGTGACGGCAGGCGGTGTGGTGTCGACGGTCACCGGTACACTGCTGGTGCTGCTATTGCCGGCAGGATCGGTGGCTTTCACGCTGATGGTGTTGTTGCCATCGGGCAGCGGCTGGGTCGGCGTCGCAGTCCAGGTGCCATCCGGTTTGACGGTAGTAGTGATGCTTTCGCCGGTTGGCGTGGTAATGGTGATGGTGTTGCCCGGCTCACCAGTACCGCCGATCGTGGGCGTACTGTCGTTGGTAATGCCATCACCTTTAGTGCCGCTGTCGCTGGCCGGGTCGAGCGCAACGGTCAAAGCGGGGGGCGTGGTCTCCGGCAGGGCATCGTCGTCGACCACCACCAGGGTACTACCCAGACTCAACGGACTTTCGCTACTGAGCGTGAGCCCTTGAATGGTTTCGGCTACTCGAGCAATGCGTACAAAACTGATACCACCATCATCTGCGGCGCCCGCATTCAGCCCCGCTGCGGTAGCTTCCAGATCTTGCAACGGGTCTTGCCCTTGCGCCAATGCGGCCAACACGGCATTGGTGTCATTGCTCAATGGCGCAATGGTAGTGGTAGTGGGGTCTTCTGTTGCAAGAAAGACTTCTTCGGTAAACAGGATATTACGCTCGTCGGCAACACGCAGGATATTGCCGTTACTCCCTTGCACTTCGATATAGGCGCCATCTGCCACCAGCAGGCGCTCCCCTATCGCAATGCTATCGCCCAGTTTCAGGATACGGCGGCTACCATCCGGCGATACCGCCAGAATCTGGCCAGAAATAGCAACAACCTTGCCTTGTGCGTTTGTGGTATCAGCCATGATAAAAGCCCCATTACATTGTTGTGATACTGCAATGTAATGGGGCTTTTTATCCAATCCCTATTGTACCAAAGGGCAATTTTTATCTATACCGCCAATTTCAATAAAAGCTGTATCCTATCTGTCACATCGAATTTTACGAATATTGCAGTCAAATGGGCTTTTACCGTGCGCTCCGATATATCCATTTGTTTTGCGATAGATTTATTACTCATGCCGGTTTTCAGATACTGGATTACTTCACGCTCGCGCTCAGTCAGTTGTGCCAGCAACGGATGAGCCGGCTTGCTAAGCTGCCCAAAGCGCGCGCACAGCTGCTGCATCAGGCCAACCCCGACCCATAAGCCACCAGAGGCAACAACCGACATGGTTTGACGCAAGGTGTCAGGCGCCGAAAAAGCATGCAGGTAACCGGCAGCCCCTTTGCCTAGCCACTCGACTGCGGCAGCATCGCTAGGCGTGCTGCTCATCACGATAACCCGGACTTGGCCGAAATCACCCCGGCACAAGCGAGCAATCAGCTCCGGGTCCTGATTATCGGCATCCACCCAGGTCACATCACCGGCATTCAATTTGGCTTCTGCAGCGAAGTGCCATAGTGAGTGATGAATTTCAATAAAAGAACCCAAAGCTTCTGACAAATGCTCTTGCAAGGAAATGCTGGAGGAAATCAGTATGGTATACATTTATTATCGCTCACTCAGTGCCTGTGCCTTGGCACGCAGAACCGGCTTCAGCAAATAATTAAGAACGCTCTTATTGCCGGTAATAATATCCACTTCAGCTGTCATCCCCGGAATGATGGGCAATTTACCTTGCGTACCTAAATGTGACGTATCCGTCTTAACACGCACAACATAATAAGTATTGCCTTTTTCATCGGTAATGGAGTCGGCACCGATTTGCTGCAATGATCCTTTAAGCCCGCCGTAGATGGTGGAGTCATAGGCAGTAAAGCGAACGAAAACGCGTTGCCCCGGGTGCAGGAAGGCAATATCCCGCGGCGATACTTTGGCTTCGATAATCAGCGATTCATCCAGTGGCACGATTTCGAGGATGTCGCGCCCCGGCTGCACCACACCGCCCACGGTATTCACTAGCAGACGTTTGACCTCACCACGCACAGGCGAACGCACTTCCGTGAGTTTTACCTTGTCTTGCAGCGCGGCATTACCGGCCCCCAAAGTACTGAGCTTGGCCAGCGTTTCGGACAACTCGGTACTGGCCTGGTTGCGGAAAGCCAGCTCCACCTCCTGAATCTTGCGCGATGCCTCGCTGATGGCGGACTGGATTTTCGGTACCTGGGCATTCGACATGTCCCGCTCGCCGCGATAGCGCGACACATCGCGTTCCAGTCGCAAGATATCCACCTCGGATACGGCGCCGGATTTGAGCAGCGGGCGAGTCACATTCAGCTCACGCTGGGTCAGCTCCAGACCCTGATTAGCCTGATCACGGCGGGCACGTGCCTCATTCAGCTCTTGCGTACGCTGCGACAACTGCTGGCGGGCAATAGAAAGATTCGCCTCCAGTTCCATGCGTTTGGACTGATAAAGGTCCATTTCCTGACGCGCAATTTCCGGTGCTTTTGTCGACACATCTGGAGGCAAGGAAAACGGCCGGCCTTCGGCCAGTGCACGCAGGCGCGAAGCCTTGGCCTGCAGCGAAATCAGCTGCGACTGGTTTTCATTGAGTGAAGAAACGAAACGGGTATTGTCTACCTGCAGTAACAGTTGGCCGCGTTCGACAATATCGCCCTCTTTCACCAGAATTTTGGACACCACGCCGCCATCCAGGCTTTGCAGATGCTGGATCTGGCTGGTGGGTACCACTTTGCCGTCTCCGCGTGCCACTTCATCCAGCGTGGCCAGCGACGACCAGATCAAGGCCGTCACGATGAACAGGCCGATCGTCCAGATGAACAAGCGCGGACGACGCGGGTCCTGCGTCAGAATGGCCCACTCGGCATCGGAGGCGAAATCCTGGCGATCCTGCAAATCTTCTGCGGAAGACCAACCCAGCAGTTTCTGGATCAACGGGTTGGTGGAGTGACGCAGTTTCTCCAGTCGGGTCAGCAGCCAGTTCATGCTTGCGCCCTCCCGATCTTGCCCTGTTGCAAGGCCTGAACGACCTCGTGTTTGGGGCCATCCGCCAGGATCCGCCCTTGGTCGATGACGATGATGCGGTCTACCAGATCTAGCAAGGAGGTATGGTGCGTCACCAGGATCAGCGTCTTGCCGCTGACAATCTTCTCGAAAGTACGCTTCATGGCTGTTTCGGTACTGTGGTCCATATTGCTGGTTGGTTCGTCCAGCAACAGGATGGGCGGCGCATTCAGCAACGCCCGGGCGATGGTAACGGCCTTGCGTTGGCCGCCGGACAATGACTCGCCACGTTCGCCGATGACCATATCGAAGCCGTCGGGGTGCGCGTTGATGAAGTCGGTCAGGCCAGCCATCTCGGCTGCGGCGGCAATGGTGGCATCGTGTACATGCGGCTGACCCATACTGATGTTCTGACGCAAGGTGCCATAAAACAGTACCGGGTCTTGCGATACATAACCGACGTGCCGCCGCAACTCAGCCGGGTCTACCTGCTGCACGTTGATCCCGTCGATGCGCACCGCACCTTGCTGCGCCTGGTACAGCCCCATTACAAGCTTCTGGATGGTGGATTTGCCAGAGCCTACCCGCCCCAGAATGGCTACACGCTCACCTGCCTTGATTGAGAAAGACACATTATGCAGCGCCCCTAGCGGGCTGTTGGGATAGGTGAAGTCGACATTGCTGAATTCGATATCCCCCTTGAAATGCGTGCGGTGGAAGAAAGTACTTTCGTTCTCGCGCTCCACCGGCTGCGCCATCAGGCCTTCCAGCGAGGTCAGGGACGACTTGGCATTGTTGTACTGCGTCATCAGTCCGGTTACGGCACCCAGCGGGGCGATAGCGCGGCCAGCCAGCATGGTGCAGGCGATCAGTCCCCCCACCGAGGTCTGGCCTTCCTTGATCAGGTACACCCCCAATATCAGGATGGCCACCGACATCACCTGCTGGATGAAAGCAGCGGAGTTCATGGTCACCGCCGAAAGAAACTTCAAGCGGGTGCCAATCTGGGCCAGGAACAGTGTGGCCTTTTCCCAGCGCCCTTGCAGCTCACCTTCAGCCCCAAGGGTCTTGACCGTCTCCAGACCGACCAGACCTTCCACCAGGTGTGCATTGCGTTGCGCTGACGCACGGAAGGTGCTTTCTGACAGCTCCTGCATCTTGGCTTGTACGATGAAGGCCAGCAACAGCATCAGGATGATGGCAATCAGCGGCGGCAGCACCATCCACGGGGAAATCCACAGCATCACCAGCAGGAACAACAAGGCAAACGGCACATCCACCAGCGTGGTAATGGTGGCCGACGCGATGAAGTCGCGTAGTGATTCGAATGCACGCAGGTTGGCCGCAAAGGCACCCACTGACGCCGGGCGGGCCTCCATGCGGATACCCAGTACCCGCTCCATAATCAGGGCCGACAACAGCACGTCAACCCGCTTGCCGGCCAGATCAATCAGGTAACCCCGCGTCAGCTTCAACACGAAGTCGAACACCAGCATCAGCACCACCCCTAGTGCCAGCACCCACAGCGTATCGAACGCCATATTGGGGACTACCCGGTCATACACGTTCATCGAGAACAGGGGGAAAGCCAGGGCAAAAAAGTTGACGAAAAAGGCTGCGATCAGCGCGTCACGATACAACGGCCGCCCTTGCAACACCGCGTGCCAGAACCAGTGTTCGCTGCGCGCCTGCTGCAATTCGGGGATGCGCTTTTCAAAGCGGAAACGCGGCTTGACCACGATCACGATGCCGCTGTAAATGGCCTGCAGCTCATCCAGCGTCATCACCTGTTCCGACTCCGGCAGCTCGGCCGGGCTGATATGGAAGCACCCCACGTCGTCGACTTTGCGTAGCAGGCAGGCATCGTCGTTGTTCAGAATCAGCACCGCCGGCAGCAAGGCGTTCGGCAACTGTTTCAGCGGGCGACGCAACACGCGCGAGGCCAGGCCAGCACGGCGCGCGGCGCGTGAAAACATCGACGGGCTGAGCCGTTGGCCGTCCATCGGAATACCTGCCACCAGGGAGTCTCGGGTGGTGGTAATGCCGTGCAGGCGAGTGAGTTCGAACAGGCAATCCAGCAGGGGATCGAGATGAGTGGCACGCAGGGGAATACTTGCGGCCGCGTTGCTTTGGTCTGGTTTATCCATACGCTCTTTTCAAGGCGAAGCGGTACTGTATCGTTATAGATTTTCGCGCCGGGATGCATGTGTCACGTGTGACACATTATCGGGAAGGCCTGCCAAACCTGCAAGCAACATTTGATTTATCTTTAACAATGTATTGCCAATTCGACTAACGAATACCACATACAACAAGAGCCAGCAGACGCTGGCTCTTGAATAAAAAAACGAGGCTCAGGCGGCAGCCTGAAGGCGCTTGGCCCTGACATACAGCACCACACTGGTGAAATAGAGCACCGTCAGTGCCACTTCAGCCATGGCCAGCGGTTGTGACAGGCCGCTATCCCCCCAGGCACGCATCACGCCCTCACCGAAAAACGCCAGGATAAACATGCTGGACCACTGGTAGGTATACACCTTTTCCTTCAGTACACCCATCAGCGGCAGCAACAGGATAGCCGCTTTCAAGACCAGCCACGAACCACCCGGTCGCAATGGCGCCAGCCACAGCTCCCAGGCAAGCGTCAGCAGAATCAGGGCCAGCAAACTGGCAACGGCCCCCCAGTGAAACGGACGGGGGTCAGACAGGCCCAGCATGGTTTTTTTCCTTGTTGATCAGCATCGACATCACGATGCCGACTTCGTACAGCAGCCACAACGGAATGGCCATCATGATCTGCGACAGCACATCCGGTGGTGTCACTACGGCGGCAACCACGAAGGCGCCGACAATCACGTAAGAGCGCCCTTCCCGCAATTGCGTCAGGGAAACAATCCCCATGCGGTTCAGCACCAGTACGATCACCGGCACCTCGAAGGTCACGCCAAAGGCAACGAACATGCCCAGGGCAAACGACAGGTATTTGTCGATATCGGTCATCATCGCCACACCTTCCGGCGTATGGGCACTCATGAAGCCGAACACCACCGGGAAGACGGCAAAGTAGGCAAAGGCCATACCCAGCATAAACAGCGCCACGCTGGTCACGATCAGCGGCACGATCAGCTTTTTTTCGTGGTTGTAGAGGCCCGGCGCCACAAAGGCCCAGATCTGGTACAGCGTATGCGGCAAAGTGATCAGGAACGCCACCAGCATGGTGACCTTCAGCGGCACGAAGAACGGCGCGGTGACCTCGGTGGCAATCATGCTGCTGTTTTGCGGCAGCACGTCCATCAGCGGTTTGGCAAACAGGTGATAGACATCACCGGCCCACGGCACCAGACACAGCAGCACCACCAGCAGAACGCCAGCAATGCGCACCAGCCGGTTGCGCAGCTCGATCAGGTGCGCCAGAAGAGGTTGTTGATCCATGGAGATTAGCTACGGGACTCGGCAGACGATGCCGCCAGCGGCGTGGCGGCATCTGGGACAGGCTGGGCGAAAAGGTCGAGCTGGCCGTCATCCTTGGCGGCAGGCTCGGCCGGGGCAATGCCGGCGGCAGCCAGCATGTCGGCGGGGGCAATGCGATGATCGTCGTCCGCATCAGCCTGTACCGCCTGCTGTACGTCTGCCACGGTTTCCTGCACGGCTTGCTGTACCGGCTCGACACTGTAGGAAATGTCTTGCGCAACCTGCCGCACGTCAGCCGCCTCACGTTCTACCTGGGTACGGAAAGCATCGGCAGCGTCCTGAATGTCCTGCTTCAGTTCATGCAGGCCAGCCATCTGGCTTTGCTGGTGAATATCGGATTTCACACTCGCCACAAAGCGCTGGGCGCGACCAACCAGGGCGCCGATGGTACGCGCCACCGTAGGTAGCCGCTCCGGGCCCAGCACCACCAGTGCCACGGCACCGATAACCAGCAACTCGCCAAAACTGATTTCGAACACGTTGGCCGCCCGCGCTTATTTCTTGTCTTGTTCGACGTCGATGACGCGGCCCTGGGCGTCTTTGTCGCCCTCGCCTTTCATGCCTTCCTTGAAACCTTTCACTGCACCGCCCAGATCTTCGCCGATATTGCGCAGTTTCTTGGTACCGAATACCAGAACCACAACCAGCAGCACGATCAGCCAATGCCAGATGCTAAAGGAACCCATGGACTTCTACCTCTAAACAAGGCGGGTATGTCTACCCGGATTTATCGATTGCCGTACACGTGTACGTGCAGGTGGAAAACTTCCTGGCCACCACCGACACCGGTGTTGATGGCCGTCTTGAAACCTTGCGCCAGGCCGTGCTCAGCCGCCAGTACCGGCGCCAGCAGCAACAGTTTGCCCAGTATCTGCTGGTGGCGGATGTCACACTGCGCCAGCGATTCTACATGCAGTTTGGGGATCAGCAACAAGTGCACGTCCGCCTTGGGGTTGATATCGTGGAATACCACCACATCGTCGTCTTCGTAGGCTTTCTTGGCCGGAATCTCGCCCTTGGCGATCTTGCAGAAAATACAGTCACTCATGTCGGATTCCGTTCAGCCTTGCGTACGCGACGCTTTTTCATCAATGCCGGAAATGCCTTCGCGGCGTTTCAATTCCATTACCACGTCTTCGGCACGCAGACCGTGGTGCGCCAGCAGCACCATGGAATGGAACCACAGGTCGGCCACTTCGCGCACCAGGTGCAGGCGGTCCTTGTCTTTGGAGGCCATCAGCACTTCGGCGGCCTCTTCGGCCACCTTTTTCAGGATGGCGTCCTCGCCCTTGTGCAGCAGCGAGGCCACGTAGGAAGAAGCTGGGCTGGCTTCCTTGCGGGCCTCCAGCGTATCACCAATATTCTTGAAAATTTCGGTCGCGTTCATATGCGTCTCCCGGCTACCGGCGCCCCGCCAGTATATGTCGATAATGTGACATCCTTGTAACAGGTGGTACTGGCGTTAACCCTTGCCGCAGATCAAATTCAGTGTGAGTGGTAGATGGCGTCCGGGTCTTTCAGCACCTCGTCGGTGACAACCCACTGGCCATCGCGCCAGACGCGGAAAAAGCAGCTTTCGCGCCCGGTATGACAGGCAATGCCGCCTGCCTGTTCAATCTGCATGGTGATGACGTCACCGTCACAATCCAGACGCAGCTCTTTCACGGTCTGGGTGTGGCCGGACTCCTCGCCCTTTTTCCACAGTTTCTGGCGCGAGCGCGTCCAGTAATGGGCGATGCCGGTTTCCGCGGTCAGCTGCAGCGACTCACGGTTCATGTAAGCCACCATCAACACGCGGCCACTGTGGGCATCCTGGGCAATGGCGACCACCAAGCCCTTGTCGTCCCATTTCACTTCATCCAGCCAATTCGGGGGTGTCATGCGGCCAACCTCACAGACGGACTTCAATACCGGCTGCACGCATGGCTTCTTTCGCCTGGCGCACCGTGTATTCGCCAAAGTGGAAAATGCTGGCCGCCAGTACCGCGTCGGCCTTGCCTTGGGTCACGCCTTCCACCAGATGCTGCAGATTGCCCACGCCACCGGACGCAATCACCGGAATCGGCACCGCGTCGGACACGGCGCGGGTCAACGGCAGGTTGAAGCCGATCTTGGTGCCATCGCGGTCCATGCTGGTCAGCAGGATTTCGCCGGCGCCGTATTCGGCCATGCGTGCCGCCCATTCCACCGCGTCCAGGCCGGTAGGCTTGCGCCCGCCGTGGGTGAAGATTTCCCAGCGGTCGTTTTCCGGCGTCACCGCTTTGGCGTCCACCGCCACCACGATGCACTGGCTGCCGAACTTGTCGGCCGCTTCCTTCACCAGGTCGGGGTTGGTCACCGCTGCGGTATTGATGCTGACCTTGTCGGCACCGGCGTTCAGCAGGCGACGGATGTCGGCCACCTGGCGCACGCCGCCACCAACGGTGAGCGGAATGAATACTTGCTCGGCCACCGACTCGATCACGTGCAGGATCAGGTCGCGGTCGTCGGAGCTGGCGGTAATGTCGAGGAAAGTAAGCTCGTCGGCGCCCTGTTCGTTGTAACGTTTGGCGATTTCCACCGGGTCACCGGCGTCGCGCAGGCCGACAAAATTGACCCCTTTCACCACACGACCGGCGGTCACGTCGAGACAGGGGATGATGCGTTTGGCTAGGGACATGATCAGAAACAACAGAAGGTTGGCCGCATACCGGACGGCATGCGGCCAACGCAGGGTTTAGGCTTCGGACAGTTCGTCAGCCAGATCCTGGGCGGCAGCAAAGTCGATGCTGCCTTCGTAGATGGCGCGGCCGGTGATGGCACCTTCGATGCCCTCGCCTTCCACCGCGCACAGCTTGCGCACGTCTTCCAGGTCGGTCAGGCCGCCAGAGGCGATCACCGGTACGGTCAGCGCCTGCGCCAGCTTGACGGTGGCGTCGATATTGACACCGTTCATCATGCCGTCGCGGCCGATATCGGTGTAGATCACCGAGTTCACGCCGTAGTCTTCGAAGCGCTTGGCCAGGTCGATCACGTTATGGGTGGTCACTTTGGCCCAGCCATCGATGGCAACCATGCCGTCCTTGGCGTCCAGGCCAACGATGACCTGGCCGGGGAAGGCGTCGCAGGCATCGTGCAGGAAGCCGGGGTTTTTCACCGCGGCGGTGCCGATGATCACGTATTTCAGGCCCAGATCGAAGTACTTCTCGATGGTGTCCAGGTCGCGGATGCCGCCCCCCAGTTGCACCGGCATGTCGTTGCCGACCGCCTCGAGAATGTCGCGGATCACCGCCAGGTTCTTCGGTTTACCGGCGAAGGCACCGTTCAGATCCACCAGATGCAAGCGGCGTGCGCCCTGGTCTCGCCAGTGCAACGCAACTTTCACAGGATCGTCGGAGAATACGGTGGCATCGCTCATTACGCCTTGTTTCAGGCGCACGCACTGACCGTCCTTGAGGTCGATAGCGGGTATCAGCAGCATGGTGCGGAAAATCTACGGTAAGTTAAACAGTGCCATCCCACGACAGGAAGTTCTTCATCATCTGAAGGCCTGCGCGGTGGCTCTTTTCGGTGTGGAACTGGGTGGCAAATATATTGCCATCACCGACGATACAGGAAAACCGTTCGGGATACTCGCTTTCAGCCAGGGTGATACCCTGGCTGGCCGGTGCAAAGTGGTAACTGTGCACAAAGTAGAAGCGTTCTCCGTCCTCAATGCCGGCAAACAGCGGGTGGGCGCGCTGCTGGAACACGCGGTTCCAGCCCATGTGCGGCACCTTCAGTCGCTCGCCGCCAGCATCGTGCAGGTTGGCCGCAAAGCGCTTGACCTGCCCCGGGAAAATACCCAGACCGGGGGTATCGCCCTCCTCGCTGTGCTCGAACAACAGCTGGGCGCCGACGCAGATGCCGAAGAACGGCTTGCTACGTGTGGTTTCGCGTACCGCCTCGGCCAGGCCGTAAGCGTTGAGCTCGCGCATGCAGTCCGGCATGGCACCCTGGCCGGGGAAGATCACCTTGTCGGCCGTCACTACCCGCTCCGGGTCGGAGGTAAGGAAGATGTCGGCGCCGATGTCGTTGACGTACTGGACGGACTTGAGCACCGAGTGCAGGTTGCCCATGCCGTAATCGATGACGGCTACTTTCATGCGGTCAGCGTCCCCTTGGTGGACGGCGTCTGGCCGGCCATGCGTTCGTCCACTTCCACCGCCATGCGCAGCGCACGGCCAAAGGCTTTGAACACGGTTTCGGCCTGATGGTGGCTGTTCACGCCGCGCAGGTTGTCGATGTGCAGCGTCACCATGCTGTGGTTGACGAAGCCGTGGAAGAATTCGCTGAACAGGTCCACGTCGAAGCTACCGATACAGGCGCGGGTGAACGGGATGTGGTATTCCAGGCCCGGGCGGCCGGACAGGTCGATCACCACCCGCGACAGCGCCTCGTCCAGCGGCACGTAGGCATGGCCGTAGCGGCGGATGCCCTTCTTGTCGCCGATGGCCTTGGCAAAGGCCTGACCCAGCGTGATGCCGATGTCTTCCACGGTATGGTGGGCGTCGATATGCAGGTCGCCACGGGCGTGCACGTCGAGGTCGATCAGGCCATGGCGGGCGATCTGGTCCATCATGTGGTCGAGGAAGGGCACGCCGGTGTCGAAACGGCCGACGCCGGTACCATCCAGGTTCAGGCTGATGGTGATCTGGGTTTCCAGGGTATTGCGGGTTACGGTAGCGGTACGCATGGGGCTTCAGGCAAAGAAGGAATCGATGGCCGCAAGCACGGCCGTGTTTTCATCGGGGCTGCCCACGGTCAGGCGCAGGCAGTGTTGTAGCAACGGGTGGTAGCCGTGCAGGTTTTTCACCAGGATGCCGGCCGCTTTCAGCGCGGCAAACAGCGCCGGAGCATCCGGCACCCGCACGGTGACAAAGTTGGCCTCGGACGGGAACACCGTGCACTCGGCACGCGCCGACAGCGCATCGGCCAGGCGGCTGCGCTCGGCGCGCAATTCGGCGGCCTGGGCGTCGAACACGTCCAGATGGCGCAGCGCAAACTTGGCGGCGGCCTGGGTCAGCACGTTCACGTTGTACGGCGGGCGTACTTTGTCCAGCTGAGCGATCACGTCCGGCGCGCCGGCGGCGTAACCCAGCCGCAGGCCGGCCAGGCCGATTTTGGACAGCGTGCGCATCACCACCAGCCGCGGGTGCTGGCCGGCCAGGTTCATGAAGGTATCGTCGGCAAACGCCTGGTAGGCTTCGTCCACCACCACCAGACCGGGGGCAGCGTCGAGAATGGCTTCCACCTGCTGGCGGGCAAAACGCGGGCCGGTGGGGTTATTGGGGTAGGACACGAACACGACCGCCGGCTGATGCGCGGCGATGGCGGCCAACGTAGCGGCCAGGTCCAGCGAGAAATCGTCGTTCAGCGGCACGCCGACGTAACGCATGCGCGACAGCTGCGCGTTCATGCGGTACATCACGAAGGAAGGCTCCAGCGCCAGCACCACGCTATCGGCCGGCAGCGCCTGGGTCAGCAGGGTGATCAGCTCGTCGGAGCCGTTGCCCAGCACCACGTCGGCGGCGGCGGGGATGGCAAAGGCGGCTTTCAGCGCGTCCTTCAGGCCATCGCCGTGCGGGTCGGGGTAACGGTTCAGCGCCACCTCGGCCAGGGTCTGGCCCAGCTCGGCGCGCAACGCTTCGGGGAGTCGGTACGGGTTTTCCATCGCATCGAGCTTCAGATAGCCCGTTGCGTCGGCAACGTGATAGGCCTGCATGGCCAGAACATCGGGGCGGAACCACTGCTGTATAGACATTTTGCTCGACATTTCAATACCGGCGGGGCCGGTTGGAACTGCCGGCAAAGCCCGACGCAATCAATTCACAGAGCCACCATCCTAACCCGATTCGGCGCGGGCGGCTACTCGATCAGACGCACCTGGCCGGCCCACGCCGGCGGCAGCTGCAGGCCGAATCGCTGCAGCGCACCACGGCTGAACAGTAACTGCCCGCTACCGCCGTTGAGCGGAAACAAACTGCCCGGCTGGCGACGCTGGAACAGGATTTGTTGCACCAGCCCGGCAGCCAGCCGGCCCTGGTCGCGACCGGACAGCACCAGCCCACCCACGGCCTTGTCCGCCCCCACGGCGAAATCCCAGAACGCAAACAGCGGCAGTGTGCTGTTGGACGCGGTCCAGGCAATGACCTCGCTATCCGGCACCACCTTGCCATTAGCGTCGCGCAGCGTCTGGTACAGACCGGTCCAGATTGCTTGGTAGCGGCCTGGCGCCTGGCTGACCTGCCGCTGCCAGTCGGCGTAGTCGATGGCGCGCACCAGATCGATCTGCACCTTGCCGTCCTGCAGGGTGCTGGCGCGACCGAACAGCTCTTCCTGGATCACCTCCGAGGTCAGGTCGTTATCGAACAACAGCAACACGCGCTGTATGCCCGGCACCAGCTGGCGCATCAGGCTGACGTTACGCCGCACCAGCGGCCGCTCCAGCACGCCGGTGACGTTGGCCGCGTGTTCTTGCAGGTAATGGCGCGGGTTCTGATTGATGCCGAGGTACACCACCGGCGTTTTACTGCCGGCCAGCCGGGCGCCCACAAAGCGCAGCGCGGCGTCGTCGGCTACCAGTACCAGGTCGGGCTGCAGGCGCTGGATCTGTACCAGAATCTGCGCGGCACGCGGCTCCAGCGTGTCGCGCGGCTGACGCTTGCTGTCCAGCTCGGCGTAAAGGAAACGCACCTTGCCGCCCAGGCTGGCCATCAAGCTACTGCGCCACGCTTGGCTCCAGGCATAGCCGGCATGGTAACTGTCTACCAGCATGACGCTGGGTGTCGCCTGGGCCCAGGCAAAAAGAAAGGCCAGACAGAGTCCGGCCAGATGGCGTGTCATCGGCGTGTCGCTCCTTGTGCTTTGGAGCGTAGGCCAGTTTCGTTAAGTTTTCATTCGTCCAGGCGCAATTCAGCGGCGCGGGCGTGCGCAGTCAAACCCTCGCCATGCGCCAGGATGCTGGCGATCTTGCCCAGCTTCTGCGCGCCGGCGTGCGACACGCGGATCAGGCTGCTGCGCTTCTGGAAGTCGTACACCCCCAGCGGGCTGGCAAAGCGCGCGGTACGGCTGGTGGGCAGCACGTGATTGGGGCCGGCGCAGTAGTCGCCCAGGCTTTCCGAGGTGAAACGGCCCATGAAGATGGCGCCGGCGTGGCGCAGGCTGGGCAGCCAGGCGTCCGGGTTGGCCACCGACAGCTCCAGGTGTTCCGGGGCGATGTAGTTGGCGATGTCGCAGGCTTCGGCCAGGTCGCGCACCTCGATCAGCGCGCCACGGTTGGCCAGGCTCTGCTCGATGATGGCGCGGCGCGGCATGGCCGGCAGCAGCTTGGCGATGCTGGCTTCCACGCGGGCAATGTAGTCGGCCGACGGGCACAGCAGGATGGCCTGGGCGATTTCGTCGTGCTCGGCCTGGCTGAACAGGTCCATCGCGATCCAGTCCGGGTCGGTATCGCCGTCGCAGATCACCAGGATTTCGGACGGGCCGGCCACCATGTCGATGCCCACCACGCCGAACACGCGGCGCTTGGCGGCGGCTACGTAGGCGTTGCCCGGGCCGGTGATCTTGTCCACCTGCGGCACGCTCTCGGTACCGTAGGCCAGCGCGGCCACGGCCTGGGCGCCGCCACAGGTAAATACCTTGTCCACACCGGCGATATAGGCTGCGGCCAACACCAGATCGTTCTGCTCGCCATTGGGGGTGGGCACCACCATGATGATTTCGCCCACGCCGGCCACCTTGGCCGGCATCGCGTTCATCAGTACCGAGCTGGGGTAGGCGGCCTTGCCGCCGGGTACGTAGATACCCACGCGGTCCAGCGGGGTGACTTGCTGGCCCAGCAAGGTGCCGTCTTCGTCCTCGTAGCTCCAGGAATGCGCCAGCTGTTTCTCGTGGTAGCGGCGCACGCGCTCGGCGGCAGCCACCAGCGCGTCGCGCACGTGGGCCGGCAGGCGGTCGTGCGCGGCTTGCAGCGCGTCGCGGCTGAGGGTGAGCTCGGCCATGCTGGCGGCGCTCATGCGGTCGAAGCGGTTGGTGTACTCGACGACAGCGGCATCACCACGGGCTTTGACGTCCTCGCAGATGGCGGCGACAGCGGTATCGACGGCGGGGTCCTGGGCGGTTTCGAACGCCAGCAGGGCTTTCAGGCGGGCGTCGAAGTCGGCTTGGGTAGAAGACAGGCGTTGCATGCGTGCGGCTCCGGGGGCCGCGGCCCACCCCAAGGTTGGCCGCAGCGGGGACAGTTACGGCTGGACGGCGCCAGCGAAGGCATCCAGCACCGGCTGGATGGTGTCGTACTTGAGTTTCAGCGCCGCCTGGTTCACCACCAGACGCGAGCTGATATCGATGATGTGCTCGACGGCCACCAGGTTGTTGGCCTTCAGGGTGCCACCGGTGGACACCAGATCGACGATGGCGTCGGCCAGGCCCACCAGCGGTGCCAGCTCCATCGAGCCGTACAGCTTGATGATGTCCACGTGCACGCCCTTGGCGGCAAAGTGCTCGCGCGCGATCTGCGGGTATTTGGTGGCCACCTTCAGGCGGGCGCCGTGTTTGACGGCAGCGTCGTAATCGAAACCGTTTTCCACCGCCACCATCATCTTGCACTTGGCAATGTTCAGGTCCAGCGGCTGGTATAGGCCGGCACCGCCGTGCTCGATCAGCACGTCACGGCCGGCAATACCCAGGTCGGCGGCGCCGTACTGCACGTAGGTGGGTACGTCGGAGGCGCGCACGATCACCAGCCGCACGTCGGGGCGGTTGGTGCCGATGATGAGTTTGCGGGAAGATTCCGGCGCTTCGGCCGGCACGATGCCGGCGGCAGCCAGCAACGGCAAGGTTTCTTCAAAAATGCGGCCCTTGGACAGGGCAATGGTCAGGGTCATGGTGGCGTGCTGCGTTGCAATAGGTTGGCCTCAGCGTACCAGAGCACGGCGCTCCCGCTCAAGCTGCGCGATGTAGCGCTGCACCAGCGTCTCGCGTGGCGTGTTCATACCCTGGAACATACAACCCACACGCAGCATTTCCGTGCCATTTTTCATCTGCAAACGCATGATATGGCGCACTTCCACCCCCACTTGCAAGGTGCCGAACGGTTTCAGTTCGATCACGGCCTGCTGGTACACCTGGCCGGCTTCCAGCCAGTCGCCGTGCGACACCGGCAATGTCAGCGCCATGCCACCCAGGCTAATGTCGAACAGCGGCAGCAGCTTCTCGCCGCTGGCGTGGTCGACCAGCCGGCACAGCACAGGCTGTGCCACCGGGGTATGGATGCGGAAAAATTCGCGCCGCTGCAGCTTGATGACCTGGGTCGGCAGCGGCGATTCGAACGCCGGCGCGCCTTCAAAGCTGATTTCGCGCACCGGCCCGGTAGAAAACTGGGTCTTCACCCCCGCCGGCGCACTGACGAACACATTGCGCTCGCTCTGCAGCAGCATGCGGTTTTCGTGCTCCTTGGCGCCCCAGTCCAGCACCATTACGCCGCGCTCGGGGTCGATATCGAGCAAGCGGGTAATGATGAAAGACTTGCCCTTGTTGGAGAACACGGTCACGTTCTGGCGGTGGTCGATGATGGTACGCAGATGCGCCACGATCTCGGCCCGCGAGGACAGCGTGTATTTCGCCAGGTCAGCCGGCTCGTTGCCGGCGCGTTTTTCTTCAGTCACGATCACGGTTTCCGCACTATTGCCTGCCTGAATGACAGGCAATTCTAGCGCAACAGCTGCTGCAAATCATGGGCAATGTCCGCCGCCGGCGTGCCGTACGGCACATAAACGCGCAGTTTGCCCGCCGTATCGAACAGATAGCTGCCGGCGCTATGGTCCATGGTGTAGCCACCATCGGCCCGGTCCTGGCGCTGCGCCACGATCTTGTACTGCGCAGCCACCTTGGCCACTTGCTCCGCACTGCCGGTCAGGCCCATGAAGCGCTTGTCGAAAAACGGTACGTAACCTGCCAGCACCTGCGGCGTATCGCGTTGCGGATCGATGCTGACAAACAGCACCTGCACGCGGTCGCTGTCCTTGCCCAGCAGCTTCATCACCTGCTGGTACTCCAGCATGGTGGTGGGGCAGATATCGGGGCAGTGGGTATAACCGAAGAACAGCGCCACCGCCTTGCCCTGGTAGTCGCCCAGCGCGTGCGGCTTGCCGTCCTGGCCGGTCAGCGTGAACGGCTGGCCGAAATCGGCGCTGCTGATGTCAGTGGCTTTCAGCGTTAACGGCTGGGGGTCGGGCGTGCACGCGGCCAACCCGAACAGCAGCAGGGCAGCGGCACAGCAAGAGGCGATCACGGACTTCATCGAGGCATCCCGTAGCAATAAGGAAGGCGCGCCAGCACAGGCAAACGGCATGACGCACACGGTGCAGCAGCATAGGCGCTTGCCGGCCACACGGCAAGCCGCCCCGGCTCAGGCCGGCCGGCGCCGCAATAGCCTGGCCAGCAACAGGCAGCCGGCCGCCACGGCCAGCAGCCAGCCGGCTCGCTGGCGATGCAGCGCCGGGTCCAGCTGTGGCAGGACCGGCCAGCTGCGGTACGGGCGCAAGGCCGGGTCCAGTACCACCAAGCCTTCGCGCAACGGCCCTGGCAGCTGGCGGGCCAGCACCGGCCAATCCAGCACGTCCACCTCGCCAGACAGCCCGACCCGCACCCGCATGCCTTCCGGCTGGGCCGGCCTGGCCACCCAGCGGCCGGTCAGCCGCCCGGCAGGCAATGGCAGTTGTAACAGCGGTGCCGGCCGCGCCAGCCAGCCGCGGTCGATGACCACCCAGCTGCCGTCCAGCAATTGCACCGGTTGCCACTCGCGCACGCCGTCACGCCCTTGCAGGCTGGCGTTGGCAACGCGCACGCTGTGGCCACTCGCCCTCACCGTCAGCCACACCCGCTGCCCTTGCGGATGCGCGCCCTGCTCTACTTCGGCCAGCGCCTGCGGCGGCAGGTTGGCCGCACGGGCGTGGGCGGCCAGCTGGACACTGGCCTGAATGCCCTGCTGCCATTGCCACAGCGCCAGCAGCAGGCAGATCAAGCCCAGCCACAGCAGCAGGCGCGACAGACGGAATCGGGAAAGGGTAACGGTCATTAGCGGCCAACCGGCAACAAGAGGGACATGACGATCAGACTAGGTGGCCAGCAGCACAATGGCTAGCCAAACCACCAGCACGGCCAGTTCGATAGCCAGCAGCACCAGGTCGGGCAGCTGCCAGCGGCGGCGCAGGCGGTGGCAACACAGTTTCATGCTGGCAATGCCTGTATCTGGTACGACAAAGTAATCTGGCGCACGCTAGCGGGGAGGTTCTTGTCCAGCACGATCACCACGGGAAAGCGCCGCGTCTGTCCCGGCGCAAAGCGCTGCTCGGCAAAGCAGAAGCATGTCAGCTTCTTGATATGGGTGGCGGCCACTGCCGGCTCGTAGCGGGGCAAGGCCTGCATGGCTACAAAATAAGGGCTGTCGTTACGGATGTCGTACGCCAGCTGGATGAACGGGCCAGGCTGCACCTGCAAAGTCGTCTGCTGCGGCAGCAGGTGCCAGGCATCGCCCGGCGCACTGCCGACCAAACGCAGTGTCACCGTCGCGGGCGCGGGCGGCGGCAATGGCGACAGCCCGGTCGCGTGCAACAGCGCACGCAGCAGTGGCGATGCGCCCAACACCAGCACCGCCAGCACGCAGGCGAGCAAGGCCAGCTTGAGGATCAGGACAGCGGCGGAAGGTTTGCGATCGGGGGGCATGATGGCTCCGGGCAAGCAACATTAAGCAGTCGGGAAGCAGCCCGGGGGTGGCCATGCCACCCCCTCCTGCCACACCCGGCACAGGCTGCCGGGTGCTTGCTCGTGTTGGCCGGAGTTCCCGGAGGCAGCCTCTTGTGGCGGGCTGCTCACCCCGCAGCTTAGCCGGATTGGCCGCAAAAACAAGCGTGCGATCTGCTGCAGCGCAACAGTCAGCAACTGTCTTAAGCAGGCTCGTACGGCAAGGTCAGCAGCGGCTCGCCCAAATGCTGCACCAGGGTCGCCAGATTGTCTTCAAATGCCAGCTGATGCGGCACCACACGGTTGGCCACCCAGCCGGCCAGCTCGCAACCGGCGGCACGGATGGCTTGTGCAGTCAGCAGCGCGTGGTTGATGCAACCCAGGCGCATGCCCACCACCAGAATCACCGGCAGGCCCAAGTGGCGCGCCAGGTCCTGCATCAGGCAATCGTCGCGCAGCGGCGCCAGCCAGCCACCCGCCCCTTCCACCAGCAGCACGTCACAGTCTGCGGCCAACCGTTGCGCATGTTCGGCCAGCACGGCCAGTGACACGCTTACCCCGGCTTCACGCGCGGCGATATGCGGCGACACCGGAGGCAGAAAGCGGTACGGGTTCATCAGCGCGGTATCGGTCTGGCCGGTAGCCGCGCACAGCCGCGCCACGTCGTCGTTGTGCCAGCTGCCGTCCGGCAACACCTCGCAGCCGCTGGCCACCGGCTTCATCGCCAGGACGCGCAGGCCTTGCGCCTGGTAATGCTGCACCAGCTTCACTGCACTATGGGTCTTGCCGATTTCGGTATCGGTACCGGTAATAAAAAACGCCTGCTTCATGCTGCTCTTCCTAACAGAAAACACCGGCACTATATGCGGCCACGGCGGATAAACGAAAGCCCTGCGCTGCCGGCAAACGGCAAGGCAGGGCTTGGCGGGCGGGGCGCCAGCAGCAATCAGCTGCCCGGCGTCGGCACCACGGCCGGCGGCACGGCAGCCGCCGGCGCCGCCACCGGCACCAGCGCAGGCTGGGCGGCGGGCTGGGCAGCAGCTTGGGCCGCTGCTTGTGCGGCGGCCGCCTGCTCGGCTAGCTGCTTCTGCTTGGCCAGTTGCTCGGCCTCCAGCTTGGCGGCGCGCTCAGCCTCCAGCCTGGCCTTGATTTCCATCTCGATGCGCAGCTTCTGCTCGATCTCGGCGCGCAGGCGGGCATCGTCTTCCTGCTTCTGGCTGGCCAGTTGCTGCTGTACCAGCGGCACTTCCTTGGCAATGGACGCGAACATGCGCTCGTAGAACACCGGGTCCACCACGGTTTCGCCGCGCTCTTTGGTCAGGGTAGCGGTGGTACCGGTAGGAATGGGAATGGACAAACTCAGGAAACCTACCGAGGCGGTCTGCTTGGTTTCATGGCTCTTCAACGTCACTTCCTGCGCGGCGATCCAGGCATCGGACGAATTGCCGGCGCCGGTGACGATACCGGAGATGGTGAGCAGGGTATTGAGGTTGTCTTGCTGATACTGCTTGGACACCACCAGCGCGTTGCTGGACTCGGCGTCTTTTTCGATGGCAAAGCCCTGACGCAGCGCCACGCGTTTCATCGCCTGGTACACCGCCTGTTTGGGCGCGTCGAAATGCCGGTCAAACGGGCCTTTGGCGTCGAAGGCTTCCTTCTGGTAGGCGTATTTGGTACCGGAACAGGCAGCCAGCAAGGTCAGGCTGGCCAGGACAACCACACGGGTGAGGGTATTCATGCTTTGCGTGAACCATATCGTTTTTGAATAAGCATGAAATTACCACGAAACAATCTATCGATTCATTAGTTAGCTATTTAAGACCTGCCCGATATCAAGCGCTTAGCGCGATTTTGGCCTGCTCGCCACACTGGCCGTGCGGCAAGCAAAACGGCAGACGCGACAAGGCCGACCTTGTGGGTCGGCTGTCTGCGCCTGCCGTGGTGGGGGCAAGGGCCAAATGGGGCGGCCTTGTGAGCCTTTGATCTTTCGCGCTGCGGCCAACCTGGCCCGGTAGGGTGGCCAGCCGCAACGCGTGCGCGCTCTTTGCTGTTACACCGGGCCTTGCGCGTGCACGCGCTCGGTCTTGCTGGACAGCTTATTCAGTGCCGCCAGGTACGCTTTGGCGCTGGCGACGATGATGTCGGTATCGGCACCCTGACCGTTGACGATGCGGCCGTCCTTGGCCAGGCGCACGGTCACTTCACCCTGCGATTCGGTACCCTTGGTGATGGCGTTTACCGAGTACAGCTCCAGTTCGGCTTCGCTCTTCACCACGCTTTCGATGGCCTTGAAGGCGGCATCCACCGGGCCGGAACCGCCAGATTCGGCGCGCTGCTCGTTGCCGCGCTCCACAAACACGATCTGCGCCTGCGGTTCTTCGCCGGTCTCGGTGCTCACCTTCAGCGACACGAATTTGAAGTCTTCCTGTTCGGCGGCTACCAGTTGGTCGGACACCAGCGCGTGCAGGTCTTCATCGAAGATTTCGCGTTTCTTGTCGGCCAGCTCCTTGAAGCGGGCGAAGGCAGCGTTCAACGCTTCTTCGCTTTCCAGCACGATGCCCAGCGCCTGCAGCTTGGTACGGAAGGCGTTGCGACCAGACAGTTTGCCCAGCGTCAGGCGGTTGGCGGTCCAGCCTACCGACTCGGCCGACATGATTTCGTAGGTTTCGCGGTGCTTCAGCACGCCGTCCTGGTGAATGCCGGACTCGTGGGCAAACGCGTTGGCGCCCACAATCGCCTTGTTCGGCTGCACCGGGTAGCCGGTGATGGTGGACACCAGCTTGGAAGCCGGCACGATCTGGGTGGCATCGACGCCGGTTTCCACGCCGAACACGTCCTTGCGGGTTTTCACCGCCATCACGATCTCTTCCATCGCGGCGTTGCCGGCGCGTTCGCCCAGGCCGTTGATGGTGCACTCTACCTGGCGCGCACCGCCCAGTACGGCCGCCAGGCTGTTGGCCACCGCCATGCCCAGGTCGTTATGGCAGTGGGCCGACCAGATCACCTTGTCGCCGCCCGGCGTCTTGGCGATCAGCTCGCGGAAGAAGGCCTCGGTGACGCGCGGTACGGCGTAGCCGACGGTATCCGGCACGTTCAGCGTGCTGGCGCCAGCCTTGATCACTTCACCGAAAATGCGGGCCAGGAAATCGATATCGGAGCGCAGCGCGTCTTCGGCAGAGAATTCCACGTCGTCGGTGTATTCGCGCGCCAGTTTGACGGCCTTCACGGCGGCTTCCACCACTTCATCCGGCGTCATGCGCAGCTTTTTCTCCATGTGGATCGGGCTGGTGGCGATGAAGGTGTGAATGCGTTTTTTCGGGGCCGGGGCGATGGCTTCGCCGGCGGCGCGAATGTCGCGCTCGTTGGCACGCGCCAGGCTACAGACGGTGGAATCCTTGATCACCTCGGCGATGGCGCGGATGGCGTCGGCGTCGCCCGGGCTGGCGGCGGCAAAACCGGCCTCGATCACGTCCACACCCAGGCGCTCCAGCTGGCGGGCGATACGTACTTTTTCTTCTTTGGTCATGGCCGCGCCCGGCGATTGCTCGCCGTCACGCAGGGTGGTATCGAAAATGTAAAGACGGTCGCCCATGTCTGGTGATCTCCATTGTGCCGCGGGTTGTGCCCCGGCCAGATAGTCGTTGAAATCGAAACGCTTGCCCTGATCGGCGGCGAGTTTGGCCAGCTTGTTCAGCTGTGCCAGCGGCAAAGTGCCGCGCTCGCGCCATTTGTAGATGGCAGCACGGGACACCGGCTCATCGGGAAAGGCCGCCGTCAACGCTTCCGCGAGCGTACCGGGGCCACCAAAATCCTCGATTAGACGTTCGATGTCCAATTGCATGCTACTGCTCCTGTCTTGTTATGGGTTCACGATACAAATCTGACGACAATCTGTCAAACATTGCCGTCAAAATAGGCCAATTCTGTGTTGCAAAAAGCTGTCCAAAGCCAATTATTAGACATTTAGTCTAATTTTACTTGGCAAATGGCCTGAAAAGGCAGCGCACCCGGCAGCAGCATGCCACTGCAGCTGGCACCGGGCACAAGCAGATGACCGTAATCGGACAAAAACGTCTACTGCAAAGCCAGCACCCCGTACGGCAGCGTGGCCAGCCAGTGCAGGCGATCATGGCCGGCGGCAAACTCGGCGTACTGCACCTGCGCCCCGGCCGCCGTCAGCACGTCGCGCAGGTGGCGGCTGCTTTCCAGAATGGGGTGACTGCCGCCGCCTTCGTACATGCCGGCCTCCAGCCGCCAGCGCACGTGGCGGGCCGTCGCGGCACGCGCCGCCTCGCGCATCAGCCAGCCGGGCTCCCCGCTCCCTTGCTGCCACTGCGGCTGCCACCAGAACGAGCCGGACTGCGCGTAGACGGCGCCGATCCAGTCTTGCGTCAGCCCGGCCCAGGCGGCGGCCAAGCCGCCGTAGCTGGCGCCGCTGATGATTACCTGTTCGCGGCGCGGCAACAGCTGGCGGGCCGCCAGCCAAGGCTGTAACGTGTGCGCCAGCCAGTGCCGGAACGCCGGGTTAGGCGGCAGATCGCGCCCACGCGCGGCGGGGCTGGCATTGCCGATCAGCACGGTCAGGGTTGGCCGCATGCCAGGCTGTTGCTGTAGCCAGTCCAGCGCCGGCGCCACCTGCTCGCGCAGCGCCTCACCGTCAAACAGCAACAACAAGCCGTTTTCCGGCCGCCCGGCGGTGACGCCGGCTGGCTGGTAGACGTCGATGCGGTACTGTTCGCCCGCCTGCGCCGCCGGCAGCGTCACCACCGAGCGGGCATCGAAGTCGTCCAGCGCCTGCGGCGGAAAGCTGTGCCGGTTCAGCGGGTCGCGCTGCGCCACCGCCAGCAGCGCCTCGCGGCGCCAGGCGGCTGCCACCAGCGGCGCGTCCGGCGCCAACTGGTAGCTCAAGCGCAGGCTGGCCGGCACCCGGTAGCTGCGGTACCACACGTCGCTGCCCGCCAGCCGCAGCAGCGGGTCGTGGCTGCCAGACGGTGCGCCCAGCAAGGTGACGCCGTGGCGGGCGCCGCGCCACAGAAAGGTCAGCAATACCTCGTCGGCAGCCAGCGGCGGCTGTACGCCATCGTGCTCCTGCAGCGGGCTGCCCTGCTGCGCCACCTGCTGCCAGAATGCCTGGCTCCCCATGCCGGCGGCCAACCCGGGCTGCCAGGCACGCAACAGCGGGCTGGCCAGCGTATCGCCGGCGATGGCGGCGGGGCCGACACGGCCGCGTTGCAGCTGGTAGGCCGCCGCTTGCGGCGCGCGCACTTCCAGCGTGCATGGCGCTTGCCGGCACAGGAACTGGTAATCGAGCACCCCGCCCGCCACGGCGGCAAAGCGGCGCTGCACGCGGCCATCGCGCCCCAGCACCACCAGCCGCAAGCCCTGGCCGTGCAGCTGACCGAACACCAGCTCGCCGTCGGCCGCCTGTAGTGCGTGCCGTACCGCCTGCCCGGCAGCCAGCGTACCGCTGATACTGCCGCCCGCCGGCAAGCGCCCCTGCGCCATGACGCCCAGTGCGGGCCACAGGCACAGCGCACCGGCCAATCGCCACCATGACATGGCTACCCTCCATGAAAAACACCTGCCGGCTGGCAGGTGCGAGGTTGAAGATGCCCCGGCGGGCAAGGTTGGCCGCCGGGCCGCCCGCCCTAGAAGCGGTAGTCGACGTTGACGCCCACGGTACGCGGTGCACCGACGTAGAAGCCGGTGGTGCGCTTGCCCAGCACGATGGCTTCGTTCAGCGCGTTCTTCACGTAGGTACGCAGCGTGGTGTCGTCGTTCAGCGCGTATGCCAGGTTGAGGTTGAGCAGGTTGTAGTCGCCGCCCATGGTGGTGCTGGTATTGGCGGTATCGGTGTAGTACTCGCCCACGTACTGCAGGTTGGCCCCCGCGGTCCAGCGGCCCCACTGCTTCTTCAGCCCCAGCGTGGCGGTCAGCTCCGGCGCATAGGTCATGTCCTTGCCGGCAATGCCGCCGGCACCCGCCGGCGCCTTGTCCACCTTGCTGCGCAGCAGGCCCAGGCCGGCGTTGATTTCCAGACCGCCGGCGATGCTGGTGGCGGCGCTCAGTTCCAGCCCGGCCGAGTGTGCTTCCGGCACGTTACGCAGGCGGCTGGCGTAGCTCATCTGGTAGTCGGTGTAGTCGTTGTAAAACAGGTTGGCGCCCAGCAGCACGCCGTTCAGCCGCGTCTTCAGCGCGTACTCGTAGGCGTTTACCTTCTCGCTGCCGTACTCGAACACCACGTTGTTTTCGTCTACCGACACCCCGCCCGGGTTATAGCCCTGGCGCAGGGTGAAGCTCATCTGCGTGCTGGGCGACCACTGGTGGCTGATGCCGACCTTGGGCAGCAGCACGGTCTTGCCGATATCGCCCTTGATCGGCGAACCGTTGTAGACGATGTCGCGGTTCTGCGTTTCGCGTTCGGCGCGCAAGCCGGCCAGCAGCGACCAGCTGTCGTTCAGCGCCAGCTCGCCGTCGGCGTAGGTGGCCAGCGTGGTGACCTTGTCGGTACCTTTGAACGTGGTGGCGGTAGCGGTATGGGCGTTCAGGTCTTGATCGCGCTGGTAGGCGTACACGCCCAGCACGCCGCTGAGCGCGCTTTGCGGGCGCTGGAATACCAGCCGGCCTTCCAGCGTGTGGTTCTGGTCGTCCAGCGCCAGGCTCATTCGCGACGGGTATTGCTCGAAGCCGATATGGTTGTCGCTGTAGCTGTACTGCAGGTGGCCGGTCACGCCGTTCTGGAAGTCGTATTCGGTGTCCAGCGTGGTGGTGGTGTTCTGCGAGTCCTGGATGCGGGCATTGCTGCTGGTACTGGCCTTGTAGGTGTACGCGCCCAGGTCCGGGCCGGTGATCAGGTTCAGGTATTCGCCCTGGTAGTCGCGGTGCGCGACGGTCAGCCGCGCTTGCAGCTGCGGCATCGACTTGGGCTTCCACAGCAGCTTGCCGCGCACATTGGTACGCTGCAGCGCCGACGGGTCCTGGCCACCGGTAACGCCGGTGTAATTGATGAAGCCATGGCCCTTCACCGCGTTGGCGGTCAGGCGGTAGGCCAGCTCGTCTTCCACCAGTGCGCCGGACAGCATGCCGGCCACGTTGGCGCGGCCATCGGTGTCTTCCCAGCCCAGGCGCACGGCGCCTTCCTGCTGGAAGGTGGGGTCGTTGGTCTGCACCAGCACCGCGCCGCCCAGCGCGTTGCGGCCCTGGGTGGTGGATTGCGGCCCGCGCAGCACTTCTACCTGCTTCACGTCCCACACGTCGCTGTCCAGGTACTGCTGGCCGGTCCAGACGTCGGCCACCCCGTCCAGGCTGGTGCTGATGCGCGGGCGACCGCCGCCAACAAACGAATAGAAGCCCACACCCGGGCCGGCCCCTTCCACGCCGCGGATGTTGACGCCACCCACCGCGTTGAGGGTCATGTTGGGCACCATGGCGGCCACCTCGTTCACCGAGCTGACCTCGCCGGTATCCACCCGCTCACCCTGCAGCACACTGACGGCGGTGGTGGTTTTGGCCAGGCTGCGCTTCATCTTCTCGCCGGTCACCGTCACCTTGTCCAGCACGGTGTCGGTGTCGGCGGCGTGCACGGCGGCCGGCAACAGCATGGCGCTGCCGAACAGGATGGCGTACAGCGGGTTGGCCGCAAAGCGGGCCTTGGCGTGTTTGCGTTGCTTCATTGCTTTTTTCCCGAAATAAGCGGGGTGACAGGCCACCCCGTCACATGAAATCAGTGCGCGGGCGACGTGCCACTGCGAAAGGCGATGGCCAGCACGCGGTCGATGGCGTAGCCGGGCATCTGGCCGTGGTCGTGGCCGGCCACCACGCGGTAATCGGTGATCAGCCCGGCGCGACCGGTCAGCTGCGCCACCAGGGCGGCGGCATTATCCAGCATGCGGTTCTGCTGCAAGCGCTGCTGCCGCGCCGCGCTGGCAGCCGGGTCGAACGTGGCCGGCTGCTCATCGCCCCCTACCCACAGCGCCAGCAGGCGTGGCTCGCCAGCAGGCATCGCCGCCGGCGGTAGCGACTGCAACACGCGGTCGCCAAACCACAGCGACGGGCTGATGGCAAAAAATTGCTGGAACGTCTGCGGCTGGCGCAGCAGCTGGTACATGGTGAACAGGCCGCCGTAGGAATGGCCGAACAGGCTTTGCCGCGCCGGGTTGACCGGCAGGCGGCGGGCGATTTCCGGCTTCAGCTCGTCATTGAGGAAGCGGGCGAAAGCGTCGGCACCACCGTGGCGTGGCGATTGCGCATCGCACGGCTGGCACGCGGCAGGCGGCGTGTAATCCAGCGCGCGCAAATCCAGCGTCTGGCTGAACGGGCGACCATAGCCGATACCCACCACCACGCCCGGCGACGGCACCTGCGGGCCATGCTGGCGCAGACGGGCAAATTCGCTGGCCTGGCGCGGGTTGGCGCGATGAAACAGCGCGAAGTTGTCATCACCATCCAGCGCGTACAGCACCGGGTAGCCGCCCGCCGGCGGCGGCAGCGCCGGTACCGACAGGTAAATGTGGTAGGTCTGGCCGGTATGGTGCGAGCGCAGCGCAAACTGGCTGGCGTCGGCCAGCAGCACCGGCTCGGCCGGCGCCGGCAACGCCGCCAGCAGCAGCAAGGACGCCGCCAGCCAGCGCCCCAGACGGGATCGGATACACATGGTTACCACCCAGCTTGTTGATAATTATTCTTATTACCAAGAAGTCTGCTAGTATCCGGATTTGTCCGCCGCGCCGCTTTTGCGTAACGGGCAACATCGTTTGCGCCAGGGGCACAGAAGGAACCAAGGAGGAAACAGCATGCAGGGGCAGCCAGCCAGCGGCCGCAGCAACAGCGGCGACGTCGCCTGGGTACAGCACACCACGCCGGGCCTGCACATCAGCGCCAACCGCAGCCGTGCCAACCCGCACAGCCACAGCAACGCCAGTGCCGCCGGCCTGCGCCTGATCGTGGCACTGCAGGGGCCGCTGCAGCTGCGCTTCGACCAGCAGGATTTCCGCCTGCAACCGCAGCGTCAGGCACAGGTGCTGCTGGTCAACCTCAATGAACAGGCGCTGTTCCAGCGCCACTGCGGCCAACCCGGTGTGGAACAGAAAGTGTGCATGGCGCTGGAGCACGACTGGCTGGAACGCCACGGCCTGGCCGAGGCCGGCGGCCACGGCACGCTGGCCCGGCTGGCGCGCCAGCATCTGGCCGCCCGGCAATGGACCGCCAGCGCGCAACTGACCCGGCTGGCGCAACAGATGGTGCAACACCAGGCGGCCAACCCTTTGCTGACGCAGATCGAGCGCGAAGGCCTGGGGATGCTGCTGCTGGGCCAGGTACTGGAAACGCTGGGCGACACCCCCGCGCACGGTGCCACCCCGCCGCAACTGGGCCGGCGCCTGCAGCGGGTAAAAGACCTGATCGACAGCGGCGAGGGCGAGGACTACAGCCTGCACCAGCTGGCCGAACTGGCCTGCATGAGCAGCAGCACGCTGCAACGCCACTTCCGCCGCCACTTCGACTGCAGCGTGATGGACTACCTGCGCGGCCAACGGCTGGACGCCGCGCGCCGCCGCCTGCTGAGCGGCCAGCACAGCATTACCGACGTGGCGCTGAGCGCCGGCTACAACTCGGCGGCCAACTTTGCCACCGCCTTCCGCCGCCGCTTTGGCCACCCGCCCAGCGCCTGCCTGCGCTGACGGCCATGAAAAAACCGCCCGTTACGGGGCGGTTTATCCGGTCAACAGCCAGGCTCAGACAGCCGGCGGCGGCGCCTTGCGCCCCAGGTTCATCAGCGCCATCACATAGCCGGACAGCGCGTAGCAGACAAAGAAGCCGAACAGCACCAGCGGCGGCTCCGACATCAGCAGCAGCAATACCACCACCAGACCCAGCAGCATCACGAACGGCACGCGACGGCGCAGATGCACCTCCTTGAAGCTCCAGTACTTCACATTGGTCACCATGGTGATGCCGGCAAATGCGGTAAACGCCAGCGCCAGCCAGTGCAGGCCGGGCAGTTGCTGATAATTGTAGGCGTGGCAGATCCACACCAGACCGGCCACCAGCGCCGCCGCCGCCGGGCTGGGCAGGCCGGTGAACCAGCGTTTGTCGGCGGTGCCGACCATGGTGTTGAAACGCGCCAGCCGCAGCGCCGCACCGGCGCAGTAGATGAAGGCCACCATCCAGCCCAGCTTGCCCATGTCTTTCAGCAGCCACTCGTAGGCCACCAGCGCCGGCGCCACACCAAAGCTCACCATGTCCGACAGGCTGTCGAACTCGGCGCCAAAGGCGCTCTGGCTATGCGTCATGCGTGCCACGCGGCCGTCCATGCCGTCCAGGATCATGGCGATGAAAATGGCGACCGCCGCCAGCTCGAAGCGCTGGTTCATCGCCTGCACGATGGCGTAAAAGCCGGCAAACAGCGCGGCCAGGGTAAACGAGTTGGGCAGCAGGTAAATGCCCTGGCGTCGCAACGAGGGTTTGCCGGATAGCGGATCGTGGTGCATGGGTAAGCTTTTCACTCCAGGTTGTTGGCCGCAGTCTGATCTGTTAGGGTCAAAACTTGCCCGTCAGAAAACGGCACATTCTAAAACGCCAGCCAGCACGGCAAAAGGCCAAACCGCCAAAATGCCCGCCCTTCCCGGCCCTGGCGCGTCTTCCAGCCAGGAGCATGCCCATGCCCAGCCCGCCGGCCGCCATTCTCCGCCACCCGGACACCGCCTTCGAGCTGATCTCGCTACACGGCGCGCAGCGTTTTCCGCGCCACAGTCACGACCAGTACGGCGTAGGGCTGCTGTACGAAGGCGCGCAGCGCTCGTTCAGTGGCAGGGGCATGGTCGATGCCCTGGCTGGCGACGTCATCATGGTGAACCCTGGCGAGATGCACGATGGCCAGCCGCTGCATTGTCAGACGCGCCGTTGGCAGATGTTGTACTTCCCAGCGCAGGCGCTGACCCTCGCCGCTGATGCGGCCAACCTGTCGCCATTTGGCCAAACGTTACTGCCCCCCGTCAGCCAAGACCCGCACCTGGCAGCCGCCATCACCCTGCTGATACGACAGCTGCAGGACGCAAATACACCAGCCTTGGCGCTGGATGAAGCGGAAACCGAGCTACTCGCCAAGCTGCTGCGCTTCCCCCATCACCCACCCCTGCAGGCCGAGGGCCACGCCGACCTGGAAAAAGTCCGGCAGCGGCTGTGCGACCAGCATGATGCCACACTACGTTTAGCCACCCTGGCGGCACAATGCCAGCTGAGCCCGTACCAGTTGCTGCGCCAGTTCCGCCAACAATACGGCATCACGCCTCATGCCTACCGCGTGCAATACCGGCTGCAGCGAGCACGGCAACTGCTACTCGGCAGCACCCCGCTGGCCGACATTGCCCTGCAATGCGGCTTTGCCGACCAAAGCCACCTTAACCGCGCCTTCAAGCGGCAATACGGGCTACCGCCCGGCCGCTATCGCCCTACTGGCCCCTAGCCTGCAATTTTGTTCAATACCGGCTCCAGACCAGCAAGGTTTACTGGGCTTCCCCCAGCATGGAGCCTTAGCATGAAGCCCTCTTCGTTCCCCCAACTACAACTGGTGCTGGCCATGATCCTGGCCGGTAGTACCCCGCTGGTCAGCCAGATTATCGGCCACGGTCTCCCCCCGTTTACCGCCAGTGCCTTGCGCTTTGCCGTGGCGCTGCCACTGCTGTACGGACTGATGCTCCAGCAAGGTCTGGCCTGGCCACGCCCCTCAGCCCGCGATCTGGGCCTGCTGATCTTGCAGGCAGCCTGCGGCAGTGTCGCCTATACCAGCCTGCTGGTCGTCGGCATGCAGCAAACTCGTGTCAGTGATGCGGCCATCCTGACTGCTACCCTGCCTGCGGTCACCGCCGTACTGGCCTGGTTGCTACTGGGCCATCGCCCCGGCAGGCGACTATGGCTGGCAATTGCGCTGGCCACGCTCGGTGCCGCCACCTTGCAATGGCCTGGCAATCAGCCAGCCGGCCAAGCCAGCCACTGGCTGGGCAATACGATGGTACTGGCGGCGGTGGTTTGTGAAGGCGTATTTATCCTGCTACAGCGCCGGCTCAGCCAACCGATACCGTCGCTCAGCCTCAGCGCCCTGCTATGCCTGCTGGCGCTGCTGCTCTCGCTGCCACTGGCCATCCTGGAACAACCCAGCGCCTGGCCAGCCTCGGCCTTACTGGGCTGCATTTACTACGGAGCCCTGCCGACGGCACTAGGTTACTGGCTATGGTATAGCGGCGCGGCGAAGGTAGTCGCATCGCGTACCGCATTACTGACGGTAGTGATGCCGTTGGCCGCAACGGTATTCGGGCTACTGGCTGGCGAGCAATTGCACGGCGCACAGGTGGCGGGCCTGCTGATTACGCTACTGGCACTATGGTTGGCCGCGGGTGCCTGACAGGCATGAAAAAAGCCGGGTTTCCCCGGCTTTGTGCTGAACAGATGATGATCAGTTCTTGGATTGGTCTACCAGCTTGTTCTTGGCAATCCACGGCATCATGGCGCGCAGTTCGGCACCTACCTTCTCGATCGGGTGATCGGCGGTCAGGCGACGACGGGCGGTCATGCTCGGGTAGTTGGTCTTGCCTTCCAGGATGAACATCTTGGCGTATTCGCCGGACTGGATGCGGTACAGCGCCTTTTTCATGGCTTCCTTGGTGGCGGAGGTCACCACTTCCGGGCCAGTCACGTACTCACCGTACTCCGCGTTGTTGGAGATGGAGTAGTTCATGTTGGCGATACCGCCTTCGTACATCAGGTCCACGATCAGTTTCAGTTCGTGCAGACATTCGAAGTAGGCCATTTCCGGGGCGTAACCGGCTTCCACCAGGGTTTCGAAACCGGCTTTTACCAGCTCGACAGCGCCGCCGCACAGTACGGCTTGCTCGCCGAACAGGTCGGTTTCGGTTTCTTCACGGAAGTTGGTTTCGATCACGCCGCCTTTGGTGCCGCCGTTGGCCGCAGCGTAGGACAGGGCGATGTCGCGGGCCTTGCCGGACTTGTCCTGGTACACGGCGATCAGGGTCGGTACACCACCGCCCTTCACGTACTCGGAGCGCACGGTGTGGCCCGGGCCTTTCGGGGCGATCATGATCACGTCCAGGTCTTCACGCGGCACGATCTGGTTGTAGTGCACGTTGAAGCCGTGGGCGAACGCCAGGGCAGCGCCCTGCTTGATGTTGGCCGCGATTTCCTTGTGGTAAACGTCCGGCTGCGATTCATCCGGCAGCAGGATCATCACCACGTCGGCCGCTTTCACGGCTTCGGCAACTTCTTTTACCTGGTGACCGGCTGCTTCGGCTTTTTTCCACGATGCGCCATCTTTGCGCAGGCCGACAATCACGTTCACGCCGGACTCTTTCAGGTTCTGGGCGTGGGCGTGGCCTTGCGAGCCGTAACCGATGATGGCGACCTGCTTGCCCTTGATGATGGAGAGGTCAGCGTCTTTGTCGTAGAAAACTTTCATTTTATGTCCCTAGTTGTTCTCGGGCAGCGGGTAGCCGCCCTGGTGATTTCAGATCTTCAGAATACGTTCGCCGCGACCAATTCCGGATGCACCAGTACGCACCGTTTCCAGGATCACTGAACGGTCGATCGCCTCGATAAAGGCGCCCAGCTTTTCGCTCGTACCGGTGAGCTCGATGGTGTAGGTCTTTTCCGTCACGTCGATGATGCGGCCGCGGAAGATGTCAGCCATGCGCTTCATTTCTTCGCGGTCCTTGCCGGTGGCACGGACCTTGATCAGCATCATTTCGCGTTCGATATGGTCGGACTCGTTGAGGTCAATCACCTTGACCACCTCGATCAGCTTGTTGAGCTGCTTGGTGATCTGCTCGATGACTTCGTCAGACCCGTGGGTGACGATGGTCATCCGCGACAGCGTCGGGTCTTCGGTAGTCGACACGGTCAGCGAATCGATATTGTATGCGCGCGCGGAGAAAAGTCCCACTACTCGTGACAGGGCACCCGCTTCGTTTTCCAGCAAAATAGAAAGAATATGTCTCATGCTGCTAGGCCTTAACACATGTTGCCGTAGTCACGGTTGTTCTCGAACGGGGCAATCTGCAGGTCGCGCATGTGCGGCGGCAGATCCATCTGGTCCAGCCCCTTGCCGTTCTGGATCATCGGGAACACGTTTTCGGACTGATCGGTACGGAAATCCAGGAACACCAGACGCTCTTTCAGCGCCGGGCTGAACGCTTCGCGCAGCACCGGTTCCACGTCGGCCGGGTTTTCCACCTTGATACCGATATGGCCGTAGGCCTCGGCAATCTTCACGAAGTCGGGCAGCGCATCCATGTACGACTCGGAATAGCGGGTACCGTAGAAGAACTCCTGCCACTGGCGCACCATGCCCAGGTAGCGGTTGTTCAGCGCAATCACCTTCACCGGGGTGTGGTACTGCTTGGCGGTGGACAGCTCCTGGATGTTCATCTGGATGGAGCCTTCACCGGTAATGCAGGCTACCTGCGCGTCCGGGTTGGCCAGCTGGGCGCCGATAGCGGCCGGCAGACCGAAGCCCATGGTGCCCAGGCCACCCGAGTTCAGCCACTGCTTCGCGCGCTTGAACGGGTAGTACTGCGCCGCCCACATCTGGTGCTGGCCCACGTCGGAGGTGATGATGGCGTCACCGCCGGTAATTTCGTACAGCTTCTGCACCACGTACTGCGGCTTGATGAACTCGGTAGACGGGGTGTACAGCAGGCTGTTGTAGCTGCGCCATTCTTCTACCTGCTTCCACCAGTTGGCCAGATGCTGTTGCTGCATCTGCAGGCCGCTCTGCTTGAACAGGTCGATCATGTCGCGCAGTACGTGCTTCACGTCGCCCACGATGGGCACGTCCACTTTCACGCGCTTGGCGATGGAAGACGGGTCCACGTCGATGTGCACGATCTTTTTCGGCTGCGACAGGAAGTGCGACGGCACGCTGATCACGCGGTCGTCAAAACGCGCGCCCACGGCGATCAGCACGTCACAGTACTGCATGGCCATATTGGCTTCGTAGGTGCCGTGCATGCCCAGCATGCCCAGGAACTGGCGATCGTCGCCCGGATAGGCGCCCAGGCCCATCAGGGTGTTGGTACACGGTACGCCCAGCATTTTCACCAGCTCGGTCACTTCGGCCGAGGCATTGCCCTGCACCGCACCACCGCCCACGTAGATGAACGGGCGCTTGGCTTCGGCCAGCAGGTTGACGGCTTTCTTGATCTGGCCCGGGTGACCGCGGGTGACCGGCACGTAGGAGCGGATGCTCACGCTTTCCGGGTAGTGGAACTCGGCCAGACGCTGGGTCACGTCTTTCGGGATGTCTACCACCACCGGGCCCGGACGACCGGACGAGGCGATGTAGAACGCCTTCTTGATGGTGGCAGCCAGCTCGTTGATGTCCTTCACCAGGAAGTTGTGCTTCACGCACGGGCGGGTAATGCCCACCATGTCCACTTCCTGGAACGCATCCATGCCGATGGCGGGGGTGGGCACCTGGCCCGAAATCACCACCATGGGGATGGAATCCATGTAGGCAGTAGCAATGCCGGTCACGGCATTGGTAGCGCCCGGGCCGGACGTCACCAGCGCCACGCCCACCTTGTTGCTGGAACGCGAGTAGGCGTCAGCCGCGTGCACGGCGGCCTGCTCGTGACGCACCAGTACGTGTTTGAACTGCTGCTGCCGGAAAATTGCATCATAAATTTCCAGGACCGCGCCGCCGGGGTAGCCGAATACGAATTCGACTCCTTCTTCCTGCAAGCTGCGAACCAGGATCTCCGCGCCCGATATCTGCATCTTTGCCTCTTCTAATGTCAGGTATTAATTTTTTGTCCCGTGACGGATGAACTTAGCCGAAGCACCAAAGTCGGTCAAGCGCTTTTGTGCAGGTGCAAAAAAAGGGCAAAAACCAGCAAAAACAGCCACTTTTATGGGGGTAGGCGGCACACGGGGGCTTTGGTAAGATGCCTAGTTGGCCGCAAGGCTGTTACCTGCTTTCATCCGTTCACCATGACGCGCACCACCGCTTTCCCCGGCCTGGCCCGACGCCTGGCCAGCCTGCTGTACGAATCGCTGTTGGTTGGCACACTGTGGCTGCTGGCCGCCGCCGCCTTTACCCCCATCCTGGCCCTGGGCGACAACGCACCGCTACTGCAGGGGCTGTACCGTGTGTTTGTGGCCGCCGTGCTGTTCGGCTATTTCGGTTACTGCTGGGTCAAGAGCGGGCAGACGCCGGCGATGAAGCCGTGGCGGCTGACGGTGGCCATGCCCGATGGCCGCCGCCTGAACTGGACGCAGGCCGCGCTGCGCTTTGCGGTGGCGCTGGTGCTGTTTGTCGGCGTGCCGGTGCTGTCTTACCTGGCGTGGCTGCCATCGCTGGGCAACCCCAAGCTGGCGCTGGGCGCCGCGCTGGCGTGGTGGCTGCTGCCGCTGCTGTGGGTGTACATCGATAACGACAAGCAGTTCCTGCACGACCGCCTGGCCGGCACCCGCATCCTGCTGCTGGCCAAGGGCGAAAAGGCCTGAGTGCCCTTACCCGCCACGCATGAAAAAACCGCCCTCGGGCGGTTTTTGTTTTTGCAGTAGCAAAAGCGGCCCACTGCGGCCAACATTTGCCACTCAGCGCCGGGCAGGCTGCCAGGCGGTACGGTTGAGGCCGGCGGGCGGCTGCCATTGCCAGTTGGCCTTCCAGGCGCCCACCACCAGATTGGGGTACTCGGCGCGACCCAGGCTGCCGTTGTAGCGGCCCAACGCACGGAACAGGTTGCCGCGTTCGATATCCAGGTAATGCCGCAAAATGGTGCAGCCGTAACGCAGATTGGTGGTGAGGTCGAACAGGTTGTGGTCTGGCGTGCCGATGCTGCGCACCCAGAACGGCATCACCTGCATCAGGCCGCGCGCGCCCACCGGCGAAATGGCATATTTCTTGAAACCGCTTTCCACCTGGATCAGCCCCAGCACCATCTGCGGGTCCAGCCCGGCGCGGGTGGCCTCGTAATGGATGGCGGTTAGCAGCCGCTCGCGCATCCACTGGTCGGGAATGCGCTTTTGCAGCCGGCGCGACATCTCGGCCAGCCACAGCGGGCCTTCGCGCGGGTCTTCAAACACCAGCCGCGGCGCATTCACGTCGGCAATGCTGCGCGACATGGCGCTGGCCACGTTGGCCGCCAGCGCCTCCTCGCGCTGCGCGCCCGCCCACGCCGGTGCCGCCGCCAGCAGGGCGGCCAGCAACAGCGGCAGGGCAAGTCGCAGCGGGGTCATGGCCGCAATCAGGCCAGCTTGGCCAGCACGAAGTCCAGGATGGCGTCCGGCGCCACCGCAGTGGCTTCGCTATCGCGACGGTGCTGGTACTCCACCTTGCCTTCTTTCAGGCCACGGTCGCCGATGGTGATGCGGTGCGGCGCGCCGATCAGCTCCCAGTCGGCAAACATCGCGCCCGGGCGCTCGCCACGGTCGTCGATGATCACGTCCACGCCCTTGGCCTGCAGGCCGGCGTACAGCGCGTCGGCCGCCGCTTTCACGCCTTCGGAGCGGTCGTAGCCCACCGGGCACACCACCACGGTAAACGGCGCGATGGCGTCCGGCCAGATCATGCCCTTGTCGTCGAAGTTCTGCTCGATGGCGGCGCCCAGGATGCGGCTGACGCCGATACCGTAGCAGCCCATCTCGAAGTGCTTCGGCTTGCCGTCTTCGTCCAGGAAGGTGGCGTCCATGGCCTTGGAGTACTTGGTGCCCAGGTAGAACACGTGGCCCACCTCGATACCGCGCTGGATGGCCAGCACGCCCTTGCCGCACGGCGACGGGTCACCCACCACCACGTTGCGGATGTCGGCCACTTCCGGCTCGGCGCAATCGCGCACGAAGTTGGCACCGGTGTAGTGGTAGTGGTCTTCGTTGGCGCCGATCACGAAGTCGGCCATCTTGGCCACGGTACGGTCGGCTACCACGCGGCCCTTGAAGCCCACCGGGCCCAGCGAGCCCGGGTTGGCGCCAAAGGCGTCCTTGATCAGCGCTGGGCTGGCCATGGTCAACGGCTTCTTGATGCCGGCCACTTTTTCGGCCTTCACTTCGTTCAGCTCGTGGTCGCCACGTACCAGCATCAGCACGGCGTCGCCTTCTTCGCCTTCCACCACCACCGCCTTCACAGTGCGGGTGATGTCCACGTTCAGGAAGCTCACCAGGTCGGCAATGGTCTTCACGCCCGGAGTGTGTACCTTGGCCAGCTCGGCAGCGGGAGCAGCGCGCTCGCCGGCCGGGGCCAGCGCTTCGGCCAGCTCGATGTTGGCCGCGTAATCGCTGTCCGGGCAGTACACGATGGCGTCTTCGCCAGTTTCGGCAATCACCTGGAATTCGTGCGAGCGGTCGCCACCGATGGCGCCGGTATCGGCCGCCACCGCACGGTAAGTCAGGCCCAGACGGTCGAAGATGCGGCAGTAGGCGGCGAACATGTTGTCGTAGCTCTTGCCGGCGTCTTCGGCGGTGCGGTCAAACGAGTACGCGTCCTTCATGGTGAATTCGCGGCCACGCATCACGCCAAAGCGCGGGCGGCGCTCGTCGCGGAACTTGGTCTGGATCTGGTAGAAGTTTTTCGGCAGCGCGCGGTAGCTGCGCAGCTCGGCGCGGGCGATGTCGGTCACCACTTCTTCGGAAGTGGGCTGAATGACGAAGTCGCGGTCGTGGCGGTCTTTAAAGCGCAGCAGCTCGGCGCCCATGCCGTCGAAACGGCCGGTTTCCTGCCACAGGCCGGCCGGCTGCACCACCGGCATCACCAGCTCGATGGCACCCGCGCGGTTCATCTCTTCGCGCACGATGTTTTCCACCTTCTTCAGGCTGCGCAGGCCCATCGGCATCCAGTTGTACACACCGGCGGCAACCTTGCGGATAAAGCCGGCACGCAGCATCAGCTTCTGGCTGACGATGTCCGCGTCGGCGGGGGCTTCTTTCTGGGTAGAGATGAAAAACTGCGAGGCACGCATGAGCGGGTTCCTTGGAAATTCTGCGAAATGGCGTTGATTGTAGCGGGTAGCAGCGGGCGGGGGGAAGGTTGGCCGCAACGGGGCGGCCGGCGACCGCCCCTTGGTGCAGTTTAGACGGTGGCTTTTTGCAGGAAAGCGTCCCAGGGCACCGGGCCACTTTCAGGACGTGGGAGTTGGCGGACCAAGGCAACAAAGGGCGGGCAAGCAGTCAGCCAACAACTCTCTAGCATGGCTCTACTGCCCTGCACTTCAAATATTCTCTGCAATGCGCTGGATGCATCCTCATCAAGACAAGAAGGTAATCGCGCATTCCACAGCTGCTGCTCTTCCTGATCTGTATCACCCATGCCTTTCAGAACAGAAGCGACAACCACTGGGTCTGGCAAAATCAGTAAATCTGCCAATCCATGCATCAGATGATGAGCAATCACTCGCTCCCTGTACACATGCCAGTCTGTATAACTGCTAAAGGTTAGCCACGTAATCAATAACGGAGCACCACCGGCAAGCAATTTTTCGATGAATGCCAAAGGTTGGAATTGTTGAATTTCTGGTAGGTGTCTCGTCAAACTCACATGACGGTAAAGCAACCTTAGCCAATAGCTGGGCTCCATCTGGTGATTGACATGAATTTCCTGCTCCAGGGCCATCGCCACAACCCGTAAATGGCGTTCATAATCAAACTCAGCAAGCTGTCCATGATTCAGAAAGTTTTCAGCCCCATAAAGGAATCGCCCTGATAGATGACCTGGCTGGGCCATGGCAAGCTCAGATACAGATCCTGCCATTAAGTAGCGTCTGATTTTTTCATTGCTAAACTGCTTTTTATCTTGCTGTTGCTGTAAATAGGCACGAACCATATCCAGCAGCACATCAATTTCTACCTGCCAATCATGTGAACCTTGAACAAGATGCACGGTAGTACTCAACCTACTGAGCCTTTGTGCCGACTGATCCCGACAGATATCAGCATTACCGTCCAGTACCCATCCCGTGAAAAATCTGATTGCATCCGCAACTGGCACTTCGGCCCCAATAAGGGCTGGCAATCTTTTCCGCAACCAATCCTTGCGCGCAACATCCCGCTTCTCGGTACCCTCCGCAACGTTCATATACGAATGTGCTTCCAGCATTGCACTTGTCAATTGCAGCCACAGCACATGCTCTTTGATCCTTAGAGCTTCCAGAAACATGAAATCCAGCGGATCCATGCGAATGGTTTCGGGAACAAGGCCAAACGCGCACAGGCTACCCTGCAAGCGCTTTACATCTCTCGGTAGCTTCAAAAAAGCTTGGCTGATGTAGCGGAACGACATTTCAGCTTCAAGCTTCTCTGGCACGACAGCAGACACTGCACCACTGCCAAACAAGGCATTTTTGTTGTAACTCTCCAGTTTCTCTTCGGTCGGCTTCGGCAAGCGGTACGGCAGCTGCACGATTTTCTCCAGATATGCCTCGCCACCTCTTCCGGGATGAATCTCATCGAGCGCCGACGCCACGATGGCGCGGTCGTAGGCGATGACGTAGACGATATTGGGCAGGTCGGCCACCGCCTTGATGACGCGGAACAGCTCGACAATCTCTCTCGCTGGCAAGCGGTCGAGGTCATCGATGAAGACGACGGTTTTAAAGCGTTGCGCTTCCAGCACGTGCTTAGAGCTGGCTTTCAATACTTGGGCCGACCTGGTCTTTTCACCGCCCAACTTCTTCAGAAGTCCTCCAGCCTTTTCGGCCGTCTTACCTGCGGCTATCACGCCAGGATCTGATACTAGTTGAGCCGCTTTACCCCCTCCATCCAGTAGGCCGGCAAGCCCGCGCATGAACTTGCGGGCGGGTGCCGTCCAGCGACCGGAGCGGTCGATCTGCCCCAATAGCTCATCAAAGAAATGCCGCAGCAACTGGTCCGAGCCTTCAAACCACCACGGGTTGAAATCGACGATGGTTGGCCGCGTATCGTCAGTAGGAAAGGCGTCTTTCAGCAGGTTAATGAAGCTGGACTTGCCCTCGCCCCATTCGCCTTCGATGCCGATGACAAAGCTGGCTTTGTTCGGAATCTGTTTCAGGATCAGATCAGCCAACCTGTCAGCGTGCGGCTGGAAGCCCAGCAGGTCCTCTTCGGCTTTGGCTGGCGCGTCAGTTAGTAGCTTGGGCAAATCAGTAGCAGTATCGGTCATGGCGTTTTACCTATCGGGCAGGCGCCCAGTATGCCATGGGCGTGATCTCTACTCTCGCCTGCCCACGCTAGCCGTGCGGCCAACCTTTGCCCGTCAGCCAGCCTGCTGGCCATACCAGTGCAACACCAGCTGGCATACCAATACAGACCAGTACTGACGGGCATTTCCTGCTTTTTCTTTCGCAGCGCAGCACAAGCTGAGCACGTGTTAGCCATTCGCCTTTATGGCATATACGTGCGCAAAAATACTGAAAAAACGCCAGAATAATGCTTGAAAATCGGAAACGGCAAAATAATAACGCCCGTTACTAAAATGCTGATTTTTAGCAGTTTGGTATCGATTCCAATAAGCTTCTGTTGCATTTTTGATGTAGTCGCACTGCAACATTGGCAAAAGGTTTCACATTGGTATTGCTCTGGTATTTCGCTGGTATTAGATTGGCTTCGCCGCGGTCACAAGGCATTACAACAACCCGCCAACGCCACGGCCAAACACGGAAAGCGTGTGCTGCCAACCGGTAGCACACAGGCGCAAGCCGGCCCTGCCGCGGCCGCCCACGCCAGCACAACACAACCTACGCGAGAGTCCCAGCATGAAACTGAAATCTATCGCCAGCGCCACGCTGCTGGCCGTTGGCCTGACTGCCTCTTTTGGTGCCTTTGCCGCCGACAAGCCGGTGATCGAAGTGTGGACCATGAGCCTGTCGCCCAAATTTGACGGCTACTTCAAGGACCTGGTGAGCAAGTACAACGCGCAGAACCCGGGCGTGGAAGTGAAGTGGACCGATTACCCGTGGGACGTGATCCAGGCCAAGTTCACCGCCGCCGTGGGCGCGGGCAAACCGCCGGCACTGGTGAACCTGAACGTGCCTTGGGCGTACGACTACAAGCAGGACGGCCTGATCCAGCCGGTAGACGCCATCATCAACAAGTCGCAGTTCGTGAAAGGCGCGCTGGCTGACGTGACCTTCGAAGGCAAGACCTACGCCTTCCCGCACTACAACGGCGCCAACGTGATTGCCTACAACAAGGACCTGTTCGCCCGCGCCGGCCTGAAAGCCGCGCCGAAGACGTTTGACGAGCAGCTGTCGTTCTCCAAAGCCATCAAGGCCAAAACCGGCGTGGCCGGCTTTGCACCCACCCTGGGCCCCACCAAGATCGAAGGCTTCCTGATCCAGAACGGCCTGGACGTGGTGAAAGGCGGCAAGGCGGTATTCAACAGCCCGGCGCACGTGGCGATGATGAAAAAGCTGGCCGACGCCTACAAAGCCGGCGCGCTGCTGAAAGACAACCTGTTCGCCCAGGACAACTTCCAGGTGCAGATGCAGGCCTACAACGCCGGCAAGATGGCGATGCTGGTTTCCACCCCCACCTCGCTGACCCGCATCCGTGACGAAGCGCCGGTGCTGTACAAGTCCACCGCCGTGGCGGCTGCCCCGGTGGGCCCGACCGGCATTGCCTCCGGCGGCTGGATGTTCAACTTCGCGGTAGCGAAGAACGTGGACAAGGCGCTGCTGCCGGAAGTGGGCAAGTTTGCCAACTACCTGACCAACGACGCCAACCAGCTGGCGTTCTCCAAACTGGCCGGCACCCTGCCGACCAGCGGCAAAGCGGCCAAAGACCCGCACTTCCAGACCGTAGCGGCCCCAGGCGGCGCGGTGGAACAGGCGGTAGCGGTGGCTGCGTCCAGCCTGGATAGCACCCGCACCATCTTCCTGTCCGGCGTGAAGGACCCGGAAGTGCTGTCCAACAAGCTGGCCGCAGCTGTCGAGCAAGCCGTTACCGGCCGCAAGGACCCGAAAGCCGCGCTGGACGAAGCCGCAGCCTTCTGGAACAGCAAGCTGTAATGCCCGTGTGACCGTCGGGCTGCTACCCCGGTAGCAGCACCACGCCCCCGCCCTGCCTGTGCCCTGGCGCAGGCAGGGGTGGCCAGGCTTTGCCTGCGGCCAACGGGTATCGGATCAAGTTTGCAAAGTGCGGTGAGTATGAGTGCTTCCAAGAAAAACACACTGCAGGCCTGGCTGTTCCTGGCGCCAGCGCTGCTGTTGTTGATGGCGTTTTCTTTCTGGCCGGTGGGCTTCGGTTCCTACCTGGCGTTTACCCAATACAACCTGATCGACGCCCCGGTGTGGGTCGGTCTGGATAACTTCCGCGAGCTGTTCGCCGACGAGCTGTTCATCGCGTCGCTGAAGAACTCGGCGCTGTACCTGCTGGTGGTGCCTGCCATCCAGGTGCTGGCCATCCTGCTGGCGGTGCTGGTGAACAACCAGCTGCCGGGCATCAAGCTGTTCCGCGCCGCCTACTACCTGCCGGTGGTGACCACGGTGTCGGTGATCGGCGTGATCTGGAACTTCATGTACACCGACGACGGCGCGCTGAACGCCATGCTGCGCTGGCTGCACGTGATCAACGAACCGATCGGCTGGCTCAGCGACGACCGCATCGCGCTGTTTGCGGTGATGTTCGTCACCATCTGGCGCGGCCTGGGCTGGTACATGGTGCTGTACCTGGCCGGCCTGCAAAGCGTGCCGCAAGACGTGTACGAAGCGGCGGTACTGGACGGCGCCAACGCCTGGCAGCGCTTCTGGAAGATCACCGTGCCGCTGCTGATGCCCACCATCCTGCTGTGCTCGGTGATGTCGATGCTGGCGGCGGTGAAGTGCTTTGAAGAAGTGCAGATCATGACCAAGGGCGGCCCGATGCAGTCCACCTACACCGCGCTGTTCTACGCCTACGAGTTCGGCATCAAGTCGCTGAACTTCGGCCGCGCGCTGGCGGCCAGCCTGGTGATGTCGGTGTTCTGCGTGGCGCTGGCGTGGCTGAACTTCCGCTACCTGCAACCGCGTTCCAAATGAGGCCCGCCGTGGAAAAGACCCTGACCCTGCCGCTGGCGGCGCACCGTCGCCAGCTCAATGTGGCCAAGCTGGCCAACCGCAGCCTGCACTACCTGGTGCTGGTGCTGCTGGCGGTGATTACCGTGTACCCGTTCTGGTGGACGCTGGTGACCGCGCTGTCCACCAGCGGCGACGTGTTTACCTACCCGCCGCGCATGTGGCCGGAAAACCCGGGCCTGGACAACTTCATCGAGGTGTTCAACACCATCGACGTACTGGCCTTCTACAAGAACTCCATCATCATCTCGGCGCTGACCGTGGCCGGCACGCTGATCGTGTGCAGCATGGCGGCCTACCCGCTGGCGCGCATGCAGTTTCCGGGCCGCAATATCGTGTTCGGCGCCATCCTGGCCACCATGATCCTGCCGTCGGAGGTGAACTTCCTGGTGAACTTCATCACCGTGTCCAAGCTGGGCATGGGCGATACCTACAGCGGCGTGGTGCTGCCCGGTCTGGCCGGCGCGGTGGGCATCTTCCTGATGAAGCAGGCTTTCGAGGCGGTACCGAACGACCTGGTAGACGCCGCTCGCGTGGACGGCGCCACCGAATGGCAGATCTTCTGGCACATCATGCTGCCGCTGGCGCGCCCGGCGCTGGCAGCGCTCACCATCCTCACCATGGTGGCGGCGTGGAACCAGTACATCTGGCCGTCCATCGTGATGGCCAGCCCGGACAAGTTCCCGCTGTCGGTGGGCGTGCTGTACCTGTCCGGCGCCTTCAGTTTCAAGATTCGCGTGGTGGCCGCCGGCGCGGTGCTGACCGTGCTGCCCATCCTGATCGTCTTCCTGTTTACCCAGCGCTACTTCCTGCGCGGCTTTGACGGAGCTGTGAAATGAGCCAAGACCTGCGCCGCCTCGCCGGCCGTGCCCTGATGGTGGATGTGCCCGGCACCACGCTGGACGCCGACGACCAAGCCTTCCTGCGCGACAACCATATCCGCGCCATCTGCCTGTTCCGCCGCAACGTGCAGGACGCGGCCCAGACCCGTGCGCTGGTAGAGCAGCTGCGCGCCGCCTGTGGCGACGACGTGCTGATCGGCATCGATCAGGAAGGCGGCGCCGTGATGCGCACGCTGTTCCTGCCGCAAGCGCCGTCGGCCATGGCGCTGGGCGCGGTGGGCGACGAGGCGCTGGCGCGCAACGTGGGCGCTGCGCTGGCGCGCGGCCTGGCGTCGCTTGGCATCAACCTCAACTACGGCCCGGTGCTGGACCTGAACAACAACCCGCAAAACCCGGTGATCGGCGAGCGCAGCTTTGGCGAGCACCCGGAAAGCGCGGTGAGGTTGGCCGCCGCCTGGATGCAGGGCCACCAGCAGGAAAACATCGCCTGCTGCGTCAAGCACTTCCCCGGCCACGGCGACACCCATACCGACTCGCATCTCGACCTGCCGGTGGTGGACAAACCGCGCGCCGCGCTGGACGACTACGAGCTGGCGCCGTTCCGCGCCCTGCTGCCGCACAGCGCGTCGCTGATGAGCGCGCACATCCTGTTTCCGCAGCTGGACGAAGCGTGGCCGGCCACGCTGTCGCCGGCCATCCTCGGCACCCTGCTGCGCCAGCAATGGGGCTACCAGGGCGTGGCCATCACCGACGGCATGAACATGAAAGCCATCCGCGAGCGCTGGGGCCAGGCCGCCGGTACGGCACAGGCGCTGCGCGCCGGCGCCGACCTGTCGCTGGTGCTGCAGTTCCGCGACGAAATGCTCGCCAGCCGCCAGGCGCTGGAAGACGCCGTCCGCGACGGCAGCCTGGGCAGCGCACGGCTGGCCGAGGCCGAGCAGCGCGTCAACGCCCTGGTGGCCCGTCACCCCAGCCGCACCCGCGACTACCCCGCCAGCCAACGCGCGGCCGACGAGGCGCTGTTTGCCGACGCCTGGCGCCGCGCCCTCACCGCCCATGGCCAGCCGTTGCGGCCAACCTCGCGCCAGCTGCGCCTGGTGGTGCAACAACAGGCGCCGTCCGACGGCGTATCGGAAGCCGGCCTGTCGGCCGAACGGCTGATCGCCGTGCTGGGTGAAGCCTTCGAGCTGGACGTGGTCACCTTTGCCCGCCGCGAGGCGCTGGACTGGGCGACGCTGCCACAGGATGGCCGCTACACCGTACTGGCCTCCACCACCCGCGAACGCTACGGCGCGCGCGAGGCCGCCAGCTGGCAGCCCGACCTGCACCTGGCGCTGTGGAACCCCTACGCCGCCGCCGACCTGAACGCCCCGGCATTGCTGACCTACGGCTTTGCCGACGCCGCCCTGCACGCCGTCAGCGACTGGCTGCAAGGCACCCTGGACGCCCATGGCCGCATGCCGGCCCGACTGGCCTGAGCCGTCGCAAGGAAAGAAACATGGCTGAACTGAAACTGAAGCAAATCAAGAAAACCTACGACGAAGGCCCCACCGTGATCCACGGCGTGGACCTGGACATCCGCGATGGCGAATTCATGGTGTTTGTCGGCCCGTCCGGCTGTGGCAAGTCCACCATGATGCGCATGATCGCCGGGCTGGAAGACATCAGCGCCGGCGAAGTGTGGATCGGCGACACGCTGGCCAACGACGTGCCGCCCGCCCGCCGCGGCGTGGCGATGGTGTTCCAGAGCTACGCGCTGTACCCGCACATGACCGTGCGCGAGAACATGGCCTTCGGCCTGAAGCTGGCCGGCAAGAGCAAGCAGGAGATTCACGACGCCGTTACCCGCGCGTCCGACATCCTGCAAATCGGCCACCTGCTGGAACGCAAACCCAAGGCGCTGTCCGGCGGCCAGCGCCAGCGCGTGGCCATCGGCCGCGCCATCGTACGCAAGCCGGACGTGTTCCTGTTCGACGAACCGCTGTCCAACCTGGACGCCGCGCTGCGCGTGCAGATGCGCATCGAGCTGACCCGCCTGCACCAGGACCTGGGCAGCACCATGATCTACGTCACCCACGACCAGGTAGAGGCGATGACCATGGGCGACCGCATCGCCGTGTTCAACGCCGGCCGCATCGAACAAGTGGGCACCCCGCTGGAGCTGTACCAGCACCCGGCCAACCTGTTCGTGGCCGGTTTCTTGGGCAGCCCGAAAATGAACTTCCTGCCGGTCAGCGCAGCCACCTTCGGCAACTGCACCAGCCTGCGCCTGGCCGACGGCGAGCTGATCACGCTGGACGGCTACCGCGCCGAAGGCGAGCTGACGCTGGGCATTCGCGCCGAGCACCTGCGCCTGGCCGACGCCGGCCTGCCGGTGACGGTAGACCTGGTGGAACACCTGGGCGACGTGCAGATCGTGTACGTGCGCTGTGGTGGCAGCCAGGACAGCCTGGCGGTGAAGCTGGCCGGCGACCAGCGCGCCCCGGCACCGGGCCAGCGCACCTTCCTGGCGTTCGAGACCGCGCACTGCCACCTGTTCGGCAGCGACGGCCAGGCTCTACCCCGCCTTAGCCACTAGTTTTCACGGGCGAAAAACCACGCTCACCAGAGAAGTGCCGTGTCACGCCCTCACAAAATGACATAGGCATAGAGCTGCAACGTCACCACGACACCGTCACCACGACACATGGAGAACACCAACATGCAACGCAAAACCCTGGCCATGATCATTGCCGCCCTGGTTTCCACCCCGGCCTTTGCCGATAGCTGGACCGACATCTTCAAACTGAGCGGCTCGGCCGAGGCCAACTACATCGTCACCGACAACGGCAAAACCACCACCAGCGAGCTGGACCGTGCGCTGCTGCTGAACATTGACGCCAGCAAGGACATCGCCGGCGGCAACAAGCTGGGCGCCCGCATCTCGCAGAAGATCGCCACCGGTGAAACCGTGGAAAACAAGGTAGGCATCGGCAGCCGTGAAGCCTACGTCACCCTGTCCGGCGACTTTGGTACCGTGAAAGCCGGCCGCGCCTTCATCAACAGCTACCTCACCCTGGACTGGCCGTTTGGCCAAGTAGGCTTCTGGCCGGTGGCCGAAGGCGGCGCCGGCAAGGTCACCAGCAAGGTGTACCTGCCGAACACCCTGAGCTACCAGTCGCCGGCCATCGGCAACTTCAGCTTCAGCGCGCAGCACGGCTGGGGCAACGAGAAACACAACAAGGACAGCGTGTACGACCTGGCCGCTACCCTGACCGTGGGCAAAGCCACGCTGTACGCTGGCGTGCTGGGCGGCAAGCCGTCCACCAAGACCAAGGAAACCAAGGCTAACCTGACCACCGGCGTGGTAAGCGAAACCACCACCGTCACCAACGATATCGAAAACAGCCAGCAATACCTGGCCGCTTCGGTAGGCGTGACCGACGACCTGACCCTGCGTGCCATGGTGCAGTCGTACAAGCAGGAAAAAGCCGGCAAGCAAACCAACAAGGGCAGCGAAACCTCGCTGGGCCTGACCTACACCATGGGCAAGGCCGGCTACATCAAGGCCGCCTACATGAACCAGAACAACACCGGCGTGGCTGACGACTACAGCCGCTACGCGGTGCAGTACGGCCGCGATATCGGTGGCGGCGCCGAGTGGTACGCCCGCCTGACCAAAGTGGCCCCGAAAGCCAGCGGTTCGAAAGACACCAACCAGTTCCTGACTGGCGTGTGGATCGGCTTCTAAGCAGCAAGGTGTTTTTGTAGTACCCGGGCGCCAGCCCGGTTTTCAGGGAGGGCAAGGTAGTATCATCGCCTTGCCGACCTCTGGAGAGGTCATGCAGAGCTTGGCCGTTGCCTTCACCGGCAACGGCACTTTTTTGCAGACATCTTGATAAACACCGCAGCCAAGCCTGCCTTCTAGACAGACTTCACCATGCATTACGGATTCGACATCGGCGGTACCAAAGTGGCATTCGGCGCCTTTGACGCCACGCTGCAGTGCGTGCGCCAGCAGCGCTTTCCCACCCCCAACGATTACCCCACCCTGCTGGATGCGCTGTGCCGCTGCATCGGGCAGGCCGATGCCGAGCTGGGCTGCCAGGGCAGCATCGGCCTGGGCATTCCCGGCATCATCGACAGCATCAGCGGCAGCCTGCTGGCGGCCAACGTCCCCGCCGCCAACGGCCGCCGCCTGCAGGAAGACCTGCAAGAACGCCTGGGCCGCCCGGTGTTCATCGATAACGACGCCAACTGCTTTGCGCTGTCCGAGGCAATGGACGCGGCCAACCACGGCGTGGCCTCGGTACTGGGCGTGATCCTGGGCACCGGCGTCGGCGCCGGCATGATCTTCCGCGGCCAGATCCACAACGGCCTGAACCACGTGGCCGGCGAACTGGGCCACATGCGGCTGCCGATCGACGCACTGCAGGCCTTTGGCGGCGACCTGCCGGTGTTTGCCTGCGGTTGCGGCCAACGTGGCTGCATCGACAACTACCTGTCCGGCCGCGGGTTCGAGCAGTTGTTTTTCCACCGTTTCAGCGAACGGCTGGCGGCAGTGGACATCATCCAGCGCTACCGCGAAGGCCACCCGGCTACCGTGGTGTTCGTCGAGCAGTTTTTCGAGCTGATGGCCTGCTGTTTTGCCGGCTACCTGGCCATCCTCGACCCGGCGCTGATCGTGCTGGGTGGCGGCTTGTCCAACTTTGACGAGCTGTACCGCGAGCTGCCCAAACGCTTGCCGCGCTACATGCTGAAGTTCGCCCGCGTGCCGCGTATCGAAAAAGCCCGCCACGGTGACGCCGGCGGCGTACGCGGTGCCGCCTTCCTGCCGCTGAGCGTGGCAGCCGCTAGCGCGGGTTGAGCGGCCGGCACTGTTGCAGCGCCTGTTGCAGCTGCAAGGCAAAGCCCGGCGCCTGCCGCGCCAGATAAGCACGAGACAGGTACAAGCCCAGCGGTTTGTCTTGCGCCAGCGTCGAGCGCACCCGGCTGGCGGCGCCGCGCTGCGCGATCAGACTGTCCATCGCCAGGTTGGCCGCCAGCACCGCATCGGCGCGGCCGGCCAGCAAGACATCCAGCATCTGGTCGTGCTCGGGCGGCGACACCGTTACCTGATAGTGCTGTGTCTGCAGCCAGGCCAGCATATTGGAGCCGGCGTAGGCACCCACACGGGCATGTTCGCGAAAGCCGCTGGCTTGCGGGTCTACCCGGCTGTCACGGCGCAGGTACCAGCGCCACTGCTGCGGCGCCACCGGGCCGAACCACTGCTCTGTGACGTCGCGCTGCGCATTGCGCGATGCCGGGAAGTAGCCGTCGGCCTCGCCGGCCGCCACCCGCTGCTGGGCACGGCGCCAGGCAATGAAGCGGATGCGGCTGCCTAGCCCTAGCCGGGTGAACGCGCACTGCACCACCGCCACGGCCAACCCCTCCTGCCGGCCATCTGCCTGCTGCATCGCATACGGCACCTGCTGCTGCGTCAGCAGGCTGACCGGCAACGCCTGCGCCGCGCCTGCCAGCCACAGCACCAGCCATCCCCATCGTTTGCCGTACCCACGCATGCAAGCCTCCCCGTCTGCGCCATCGCGCACTCGCAGCACCGTGCCGACTATGGCAGTCTTGACCATTAGAGCGTTGCCCTGCGCTTATTCATGCATGCAGGTTATCGAATTTGCATGAATTGCAGATAAGAATTTATAGAAATGCGTAGTAAACCATCGCTTTTCCCCCCGCCCGGGCCCCCTGCAACTGGCAGGAAAACCACATCGGAACACTTTGTGGCAAACCATCTACACGCTATGCATAAAGCAGCACATACCGGGTTGGCCGCATGGTCATTTACCGGGCAGGAGAGTAATCTGCGCGCTCACCTGTGGTTTACCTTTTGCAGCGCAGCAAAACTGTCATGCAAACCCCTCGAACAACAAGACAAACATCATGCAAGCGCATAACAAGCAAGCACTGGCCGGCCTGACCCTGGCGGCCTTGGGCGTGGTTTACGGTGACATCGGCACCAGCCCGCTCTACACCCTGAAAGAATGCTTCAGCCCGCACCTGGGCCTGGCCGCCAACCAGGCCAACGTGCTGGGCATCCTGTCCCTGATCGTGTGGGGGCTGATCCTGGTGGTATCGCTGAAATACCTGTCCTTCGTGCTGCGTGCCGACAACCGTGGTGAAGGCGGCATCCTGACGCTGATGGCGCTGGCGCGCCGTGCGGTGGGCCCCAAGGGCCGCATCCTGGCGGCACTGGGGCTGATGGGCGGCGGCTTTTTCTACGGCGAGGTGGTGATTACGCCGGCCGTGTCGGTGCTGTCGGCGCTGGAAGGCCTGGAGGTGATTACCCCCAGCTTCAAACCGTACGTGCTGCCGATTGCCATCGCGGTGCTGGTGGGGCTGTTTGTCATCCAGAAGCACGGTACTGCCAGCGTGGGCAAGCTGTTCGGCCCGGTGATGATGCTGTGGTTCGGTGCGCTGGCCGCGCTGGGCATTCATGGCATTATCGGTAACCCGGCGGTGCTGGCCGCGCTGAACCCGGCCTGGGGCCTGAACTTCATGCTGGAGCACCGCGGTGTCGGTTTCCTGGCACTGGGTTCGGTGGTGCTGGCACTGACCGGCGCCGAGGCGCTGTACGCCGACATGGGTCACTTCGGCCGCAAACCGATCCGCCTGGCCTGGTTTTTCTATGTGCTGCCGGCGCTGATGCTGAACTACTTCGGCCAGGGCGCCGAAATCCTGGCCGACCCGGCGGCCCGCGCCAACCCCTTCTTCCACCTGGCGCCGCAATGGGCGCTGCTGCCGATGGTGATCCTGTCGACAGCCGCTACCGTTATCGCCTCGCAAGCGGTGATCTCCGGCGTGTTCTCGCTGACCCGCCAGGCTGTACAACTGGGCTTCCTGCCGCGTATGGAAATCACCCACACCTCCGAGAAAGAAATCGGCCAGATCTACATCCCGCTGGTGAACTGGGGGCTGCTGTTTGCCGTGATTGCGGTGGTAGTGATGTTCCAGAGCTCCAGCGCGCTGGCTGGCGCCTACGGCATTGCCGTGACCGGCACCATGGTGATTACTTCCATTCTGGCGTGCACGGTGGCGCTGAAGCAGTGGAAATGGTCGGCGATGCTGGTGGCCCCGCTGCTGGTTGCGCTGCTGGCGGTAGACATTCCGCTGTTTGCGGCCAACGTGGTCAAAATCTTTGCCGGCGGCTGGCTGCCGCTGCTGATCGGCGTACTGGCCTTCATCCTGATGAGCACCTGGAAGCAGGGCCGCTCGCTGCTGATGAGCCGCCTGAACGAAATGGCCATCCCGCTGGATGGTTTTATCGAGAACATGGAAACCTACTCGCCCGACCGCGTGCAGGGTACCGCCGTGTTCCTGACCAACTCCACCCACGGCGTGCCGCACGCGCTGCTGCATAACCTGAAGCACAACAAGGTGCTGCACGAGCGCATCGTGCTGATGACCATCCGTACCGAGGAAGTACCGTTCATCGAAGCCGAGCAGCGCATCGAGATCCAGCAGTTGTCCAACAGCTTCTGGCGCGTGATGGCCTACTACGGCTTCAAGGAAACGCCGAGCGTGCAGGAGGTGCTGGACCTGTGCGAGGCGCAGGGCATGCAGTTCGAGCTGATGGACACCTCGTTCTTCCTGTCGCGCGAGACGCTGATCCAGACCGAACGCGAAGGCTTGGCGCCGTGGCGCGAAAAGCTGTTCGTGTGGATGAGCCGCAACGCGCTGCGCGCCACCGACTTCTTCCAAATCCCGTCCAACCGCGTGGTGGAAATGGGCGCCCAGGTCGAGCTGTAAAGCCGGCTGCGCGTCAGCAAAAAGGTTGGCCGCGGCCAACCTTTTTTCATTTCGGCGCCGGTTGGCGCACCACCAGCCATAGCGCCAGCGCAATCAGCACGCCGCCGGCCAGGTGCGCGCCGCTTAACGCTTCGTGCAGGAACAGCACGCCCCACAGCACACCAAACACCGGAATGACAAAGGTGACGCTCATCGCCTTCAGCGGGCCTTCGTCAGCGATCAGCCGGAAGTACAGCACGTAGGCGGCGGCGGTACACAGCAGGCCCAGCGCCAGCCAGGCCAGCCAGTGGCCGGCGTCCAGTGCGCCGAACGGCAACGGCTGCCACCGCAGACTAAGCAACCACAGCGGCAGCAATACGGCGGTCGCCCCCAGCTGGCTGCCCAGCGCCACCAGCCGGCTGTCCATGCCGCCCTGCTCGCCTATCCAGCGCCGCGTCAAATAGCCGGACAGCGCGTAACAGGTGGTGGCCAGCAGGCACATGCCACCGCCCAGCAACACCGCCGGCGTCAGCGCCACCGGCCCGGTTTGCAGCAGCACGGCCACCCCGGCCAGGCCCAGCAGCAGCCCGCCCAGCCGCGCCGGCGCCAGCCGTTCGCCAAACGCCAGCCCGCCCACCACCACCGCCATCAGCGGCGTGGTGGCGTTGAACATGGCGCTGTAGCCGGCGGGCAAGGCGTGCGCGGCCAACGAATACATCAGGAAAGGGATAGCGGAGCTGATCACGCCCAGCCACAGCGCCGCCCGCCAGCGCGGGCCGCCCGGGATGGCCAGCCGCCACCAGCGCAGCAGCAGCCACAGGCCCAGGCTGGCAAACGCCACCCGGCCGGCGGCCACCGACAAGGCCCCCATCACAGGCGACAGCACGCGCATGAACAGGAAGCTGCTGCCCCAGATGGCAGCCAGCAGGATCAAACGGAGAAGGGAAGGCAGTGCCATGGCAGGCCCCAGTGTGGACGAGACCTCCAGCATGCGGCTTGGCCGCGGGCGCGGCAACCCGATTGTTGCGCCAGCAGGCGCTTAGAACTGGTAAATGCCTTGCCGCGGCGGCGGCTCGACCGGCATCGGCTCGCCCAGCATGTCGCGCACCGACTGCTCGATGCCGTAGCACAGCGCCGACAACGGCAGGTCGTTGCCTTCCTTGCCGAATGGTTCTTCCAGCTCGTCGCCCAGGCTGTCCAGCGCCAGGTAGGTATAGGCGATGAATACGGCAATGATGGGTGTCAGCCAGCCAATGGTGGTGACCAGGCCCAGCGGCAGCAGCAGGCAATAGCCGGTAACGGTACGGTTCAGCAGCACGCGGTAGGTAAACGGAATCGGCGTATTGCGGATGCGTTCACAGCCGCCCACTACCTCGCCCAGCGTGTCCAGGTTGCGGTCTACCGACAGCCACTGCTGTTCGGTGAGGTGGCCGTCGCGCAGCAGCTGGTGATTCTGCGCGTGCAGCCAGGCCAGCAGCCGCGCCGGGATATTGCGGCCGCTGCGCAGCTGTTCAGCCAGCTCGGCCGGCAACAGGCGCACCAGGTGCGGGTGGGTGTCGTCGTCGCGCAGCTGGCCTTTCAGCGCGTAGGTCAGCGCACAGACGGCGTACAGCATCGGCCGCACCTGCGGCGCCGCCACAGGCTGCAGCTTGCCGGTGAGCGAACGGCTGACGATCAGCAGACCGCCCCACAGTTTGCGCGCTTCCCAGAAGCGCTCGTAGCTGGCCGAGTTGCGAAAGCCGAGGAAGATGGCCAGCGACACGCCCATCAGCGTAAAAATGCTGACGTTCAGCGCCGAATCGGCGTGCTGGCTCAGCCACCAGCCATCCAACAGCGCCGACAGCAGCGACAGCGAAAACACGATGGCCAGCCGCGACACAATGCGCGGCAGGACCGAGCCGTGCCAGACAAACAGCAGGCGCAGCCAGTTGTAGCGGGGTAAAACGATCATGGGGAAAACAGCCAGGCGGGATGGGCAGGGCCACCATCATAAGAAGGCCGCCCGCCACTGGCAATGCGGGCCGGCCCGGCCGCCAGCATCAGGCTGCATTTTCCGGCAACGGCCGCCCCAGCGTGGCCGACAACCGTGCCCAGTCGAAGTACGGGCCGGGGTCGGTCTTGCGGCCGGGGGCGATGTGCTCGTGGCCGGTAATGGCCTGCACGCCGCACTGCGCCTGCAGCAGTTGCGCCAGCGCGGCGAGGGTGCGGTACTGGGCGTGGGCGAACGGCTCGAAATCGCAGCCTTCCAGCTCCACCCCCAGCGAAAAATCGTTGCAGCGTTCGCGCCCCTGCCACTGCGAGGCGCCGGCGTGCCAGGCGCGGCGGTGCACCGGCACAAACTGAACCAGGCTACCGTCGCGGCGGATGAAAAAGTGGCAGGACACGCGCAGGTGCGCGATCTCGGCGTAAAACGGGTGCGCGGCGGGGTCCAGCGTATTGGTGAACAGCTCGGCCACGCCGCTGCCACCGTAACGGTACGGCGGCAGGCTGATATTGTGCACCACCAGCAACGGGGTGGCGGCCGGCGCCGGGTAGTCGTCGCAGTTGGGCGACGGCACGTGCTGTGCCTCGTTTACCCAGCCATCGTCGCCCAGGCTCAGCGGTAGCGGGCTGTCGTCGCGCGTCCACGCCAGCCGCAACAGCGGCAGGCCGTCCGGCGCGGCAAAGCGCTTGCTTTCGACAAAGCCGGCTTTCTGGTAGCAACGCACGGCCGCACGGTTGGCCGCCGCCGTCATCACCGTGGCAGCTTGCTCGTGCTGCAACGCCACCGTCAGCAGGCGGCCGGCCCAGCCCTCGCCCAGCCGCTGCGGGTGTACCAGCGTGCGGGCGATATCGGCGCGGCCATCCTTGTAGCGCCCCAGGGTCAGCAAACCGCACAGCGTCCCCGCCTCGTCCCAGGCCGCCAGAATCTGCAGCGGACTGCTGACGATATCGTCCACCGTACGCCACAGCCGTGGCAGACGGTAACCGTCCAGCCAGGCTACCTCCAGCGCGTGGGCAGCGTCGTGCAAGGCCAGCGCGGCGGCCAGGTTGGCCGCATCGTGCGGCAGGGGGGAAACGCGGAACGGCTCAGGCATGGGATACTCCGGCACAGGGGGTGCATCACTTTACCGCATCGCCCGCCCGCCTTGCGAGCCGGCAAAAAGACCGCTGCTTGAGCCATGTCATGTGCAAACGCAGCATCACGCACCATACTGCAGCGACACCTTTGCCAGGAGATGGCCATGCTTAGCCTCGACGCCCTGACTGCCTCGGCAGCCGCCCCCTCGTTCGACGAACCGCTGGACATGCTGTACGCCTGTCACGACAAGGTACGCCGCTTCTGCGACCAGCTGGACGCGCTGCCGGCCTACATAGCCGAGCACGGCCGCAACCAGGCGGTGATCAACACCATTAGCGGCATCGTGCGTTACTTCGACCTGGCCGGCCCGGCGCACCATCAGGACGAAGAAGACGAGCTGTTTCCGCTGATCCTGGCGCGCCAGCCGGACGCCGCCCCCAAGATCGAACAGCTGCTGGGCGAGCACGGCTACCTGCATTCGCGCTGGAATGCCATCCGCGATGACCTGCTGGCCTACAACGCCGCCACACTGGACGACATCAGCGCCGACGAAGTGCACGAATTTGCCCGCTTGTACCGTGAACACGCGCAACGCGAGGAACAATGGCTGTTCCCCACCGCCGCCGCGCTGATCAACGACAGCGAGCTGGCCGACGCCGGCCGGCGCATGGCAGCACGCCGCACCCTGAAGCCCGCCGCTTAAACCGCCCCGGCTTGCGGCCAAGCGTGCAGGCTGTGCAGCAAGGCCGCCACCGCCGGCTGGCTGGCCACGTTGGCCGCATAACACAGCCCCACCCGGCGCGACGGCGCCGCCCCTTCCAGCGCCTGCCAGCCCATGCCCGGCCGCAACAACGCCGGCGGCAACAAGGCCACGCCCAGCCCGGCCTGCACCATGTCGCACGCCAGCGCCAGGCTACCGGCTTGGTGCGCGCTGGCCAGCGCCGGCCCGCCGCCGCCCAGCCACGCCAGCAAACGCTGGTGCGACGGGTGCGACGGACACACCACCCAGTCCAGCGCCATCGCCTGCAGCGGCGTCACGGCCGCTGCGCTGCTGGCGTGCGGCAGGGCCAGCACGAAGGCCTCTTCCCACAACGGCAGGAACAGCTCGTCCTCGCAACGCAGCTCCTCGCTGGCCAGCCGCACCTCGCCGCTACAACCGGGCAACACCTGCAACAGCAGCTGCGGCAGCGCCTGCCGACAATGCGCCAGCAACGCCTGGCGCTGGGCTACACCGAGGTCGGCTTCCACCCCCAGCGCCAACGGCAGGCAGCCCTGCGGCGCCGCAAACTGTGCTTTCAGCTGTGTCATCTGCGCCAGCAACTGCTGCGCCTGCGGGTACAAGCGGCGGGCCGCATCGCTGACGCTGACGCCGCGCGCCTCGCGCCCGAACAAGGGCGTGCCCAGCTCGTCCTCCAGCTGGCGGATGGTCACCGACAGCGTAGGCTGGGTCAGATGCAGCCGGGCAGCGGCACGGGTGATGTTGCGCTCTTCGAACACGGCGATGAAGGCCTTCAGCTGACGCGAATCCATAGAACTTTCCGATGACAGACAGCGAAATTTATCATTTTTCACGCGATTAAGCGCGCCTTACACTGCCAGCCATCGACCAAACACATGAAAGACCTGTCATGCGCAAACCGCTGATCATCATTACCGGTGCCAGTTCCGGCATCGGCGAAGCCACCGCCCGCCAGCTGTCGGCCCTGGGCTACCCGCTGCTGCTGCTGGCTCGCCGCATCGAACGCCTGCAAGCGCTGGCCTTGCCGCATACCTTGTGCCGCCAGGTAGACGTGACCGATGCCGCCGCGCTGCACGCCGCGGTAGCGGAAGCCGAGGCGCAGTACGGCGCCGCCGACGCGCTGGTGAACAACGCCGGTGTGATGCTGCTGGGCCGCATGCACGAGCAGGACCCGGCCGAATGGCAACGCATGCTGGACGTGAACGTGCGTGGCGTGCTCAACGGTATCCACGCCGTGCTGGCCGGCATGATGGCGCGTCGCCACGGCACCATCATCAACGTCAGCTCCATCGCCGGCCGCAAAACCTTCCCCGACCACGTGGCCTACTGCGGCAGCAAGTTTGCCGTGCACGCCATCAGCGAGAACCTGCGCGAGGAGGTGAGCAGCCACAACGTGCGGGTGATCACCATCGCCCCGGGCGCAGTGGAAACCGAGCTGCTGGGCCACACCACCAGCGCCAGCATCCGTGAAGGCTACGAAGCGTGGAAGCGCACCATGGGCCCGGTGCTGCGCGCCGAAGACGTGGCCGACGCCATCCGCTACGCCTACGAGGCGCCGCAAAACGTGTGCATCCGCGAGATCGTGCTGGCCGCCACCCACCAGCCGGCCTGAGCAGGCAAGGTTGGCCGCAACAACAAAAAAGCGCCCGGCTGGGCGCTTTTACTTTCACTGCTATCGATCAGAAGCGGTAAGTCAGCGACGCACCAATATTGTCGATATGGTAATCCGAGCCAGTGAACATGCGGGTGTATTCCAGATTGATGCCAACCTGCTTGTTCACTTTGAAGGTCATGCCGGCACCATAGCTGACATCCGAGTCATCGTCGGAAGTGACGCTGGTATTGCCAACGCTGGCCTTCAGTGCCCCATTGGTGTAGCCCAGCAGACCGTATGCCGATACCTGCTCGTTGATCGGCAGAATACCTTTGGCGTAAACGCCTTCGGCGTGATCCAGGCCGATATCGACAGAAGTCGTATTGCTCACACGAATGCTATCGTCAGCCAGACTGGTGTACAGGCGTGCTTCAACGGCAAAGTTCGGGGTGACTTCGGTACCAACGATAAGGTTGATGGCAGTCGGGTTCAGGGACTGACCGCCATCGATATCGATGTTCAACTGGTTGAAACCTGCACCAACGTAGACGTCAGCGGCACAAGCGATGGAAGACAGGGAAGCAATCAGCGCTGCAAAAGCAAACTTTTTCATTATACAAAAAGCGTTGTTGTTTAAAACGCGGCGCATGTTAATAAAATATTTAATGCCAATCAATACCCGAATTGGCTAATAAAGCAAGAAAGCGCCCGGCTGGGCGCTTTCTTGTTGCTGCTGGTAATACGGATCAGGCGGTCAGCACCAGCAGTTCGGCAAAGGCTTTCTCGAACAGCACCAGACCGTCGCGCTGCAGCTGTTCGCCGGCAGCGTTGAAATCCACCCCCGCGGCAGCCGCTGCTTCCAGCACGGCACGTGCCTCGTCGGCGCCCTGGTTCAGCGTGGCGGCGGCGTTGCCGTGGTCGCGGAACAGCGCCAGCGTGGCGTCCGGTACGGTGTTGACGGTTTCGTCGCCGATCAGGCTTTCCACGTACAGCACGTCGGAGTAGGCCTTGTTCTTGGTGCCGGTGGAAGCCCACAGCAGAAACTGCGGGCGGGCGCCGGCAGCTTTCAGCACGGCAAATTCCTCACCGTGGAAGCGCGCCAGGTAGCGCTGGTACGCCACTTTGGACAGCGACACCGCTACCTTGCCCTGCAGCTCGGCCGGCAGCTGCGCGTCCAGCAGGCTGTCCACGCGCGACAGGAAGAAGCTGGCCACGGCTTTCACGTGGCGCAGCGGCTGGCCAGCAGCGTGACGCGCGGTGAGGCCGGCGATGTAGGCGTCCCACACCGCTTCTACTTGCGGCAGCGAGAACAGCAGCGTGATGTTGACGTTGATGCCTTCGGCGGTCAGCTGGCCAAAGGCGGCAATGCCTTCCGGCGTGGCCGGAATCTTGATCATGGCGTTCGGGCGGTCGATGGCGGCCCACAGGCGGCGGGCGGCGGCCAGAGTGCCGGCCTCGTCGCGCGACAGTGCCGGCGACACTTCCAGCGACACGTAGCCGTCGTCGCCGGCGGTGGCCTGGTACTGCGGCAGGGTCAGGTCGCAGGCGGCCTGGATGTCGGCGATCACCAGCGTTTCGTAGCGCTGCTCGGCGCTGAGGCTGGCGTCGGTTTTCAGCGCGGCCAACTCGTCCTGGTAACGCGGGTCGGTGCTGATGGCTTTATGGAAAATGGCCGGGTTGGAGGTGACGCCGGCAATGCCGTCGTCGGCCAGCAGGCGGGCCAGCTCGCCGGTTTGCAGCAGTTCACGGGACAGGTTGTCCAGCCAGATGCGCTGGCCGAAAGGACGGATGGCTTGTAGTCGGTTCATGGGTGTGTTGCTCGTTATGTTGACGGGCGGCGACAGGCTTGGTGCGCCGCTGATGTAGTACGTCACATGCTACCTTGCCCGCGGTCTGTAGCAAAGCCATTACAGGCCAGCAAAAACGGGGCAGCCGCGACACAATTTACCCATCAAGAACAAAGTAATGGCACAAGCCAGTAGCCGGATGGCAAAAAATGGCACAAGCCTGCCCGACAGCAACGCTCAGCACAGCACATCCGCATGTACGTCAATCAGGCCTGGCCGCTGTCAAAATCGAACACCAGCGCCTGCACCAGCAGCGGCTGTACCTGCGCCACGAAGGCCAGATGGGCCGAGTGGTCGAGGTAGCGGCGCAGCGCGGCGGCATCGTCAAAGCGCAGCACCCAGCCGTGGGTATAGCCCTGGGCCAGGTTTTCCGGGCTGATGTCGGTACCGCCGCGGAAATCGCGCACCTCGGCAATGGCAGCGGGCAGCGCCGCAAAAGCCGCCAGCGCAGCGTCGGTATCGGCGCTGCTGGCGTGCCCGGCAAAGCGGAACAACACGATATGCTCAATCACGGCTGGCTACCTGTTCGGGGTTGAAGATCACGCTGAATACGCTGCCCTTGTCGGGTTCGCTCTGGATGTCCAGCTTGGCGTGATGGCGGGCCAGCACGTGCTTGACGATGGCGAGGCCCAGGCCGGTGCCGCCGTTGCCGCGCGAGCGGCCACGGTCCACACGATAGAAGCGCTCGGTCAGGCGCGGCAGGTGCTCGCGCGGAATGCCGATGCCGGTATCCGCCACGGTAAACGCCACGCGGCCGTCGTCTTCCTGCGTCCAGCGCAGGTAGATGCTGCCGCCTTCCGGCGTGTAGCGCACGGCGTTGGACACCAGGTTGCCGAACGCCGAGTGCAGTTCCTGCGCGCTGCCCCACAGGTCGTGCGGGCAGGCGTTCTTCACCACGATGCGGTGCCGGCCTTGCGACAAGCCTTCGGCTTCCACCACCAGCGTGTCCATCAGCCCGGCCATGTCCACGCGGTCTTGCAGCACGGTGCGCGGGCCGTTCTCGATGCGCGACAGCGTCAGCAGGTCTTCTACCAGGTTCTGCATGCGGCGCGACTGCTCCAGCATCATCGGCAGGAACTGGCGCAGGGTGGCGTCTTCTACCTGCGGCATGTCGGACAGCGTTTCCAGAAAGCCGCCCACCACGGTCAGCGGCGTGCGCAGCTCGTGCGAGACGTTGGCCACAAAGTCGCGGTGTACGGTCTGCACCCGTTCCAGCTGGGTGATATCGCGCGATAGCAGCAGCTTGCGCGTGGTGTCGAACGGCACCAGCTGGATGGACAACACCAGCTCCTTGCTGTTGCCGCCGTGCAGGATCAACGGCTGGCTGTAGCTTTGCGCCGCCATGTAGTCGTGGAAGGCCGGCTGGCGCACCAGGTTCAGGATCTGGCTGCCGATGTCGGTCTTGCGGTTCAGGCCCAGGTGTTCCACCGCCATCGGGTTGATCCACTCGATGTGGTCGTACTCGTCCAGCACCACCACGCCGTCCGGCATGGCTTCGCCGGCGTTGACGAAGCGGTCCAGCACACCGGCCAGGCGTTTCTTGCTTTGCTTCTGTTTGCGCGCCTGGCGGTACAGCGTCATGAAAATGCCGTGCCAGGCGCCAAAACCGTCCGGCACCCGGCCGGGCACCGGGTTGTTCAGCCAGCGTACCAGCAGGGCGATGTGATACAGGTGGAAAGACAGCCACAGCAGCAGCATGGCCAGCAGCAGGCCAAGGCCGACGATGTCGCCGAAAATCAGCCCGAAGGCCAGCGACACCACGGTCATGGCGATCAGCCAGCCCAGTGTGCGCTTGAAGAATTCAGCCAAAACCTACCCCTGGGCAGAGAAACGGTAGCCGGTACCACGCACGGTCTGGATCAGGCTGTCGTGCCCGGTGGGTTCCAGCGCGCTGCGCAGGCGGCGGATATGCACGTCCACGGTGCGCTCTTCCACAAACACGTGGTCGCCCCATACCTGGTCCAGCAGCTGGGTGCGCGAATGTACGCGTTCGGCGTGGGTCATGAAGAAATGCAGCAGGCGGAATTCGGTCGGCCCCAGATCCACATTGGTACCGTTGCCCTGTACGCGGTGCGTAACCGGGTCCAGGCGCAGGCCTTTCACTTCCACCGCGTCGTCGGTCATCTGCGGCGCACGGCGGCGCAACACGGCCTTGATGCGCGCCAGCAGCTCGCGCGGCGAGAACGGCTTGGTGATGTAGTCGTCGGCACCGGCTTCCAGGCCTTGTACCTTGTCCTGCTCTTCGGAGCGGGCGGTCAGCATGATGATGGGGATCTGGCGGGTACGCTCGTCGGCGCGCAGCTTGCGGGCGATTTCAACGCCGGAAGCGCCGGGCAGCATCCAGTCCAGCAGGATGAGGTCCGGCAGCGCGTTCTTGACCAGGGTCAATGCCACCTCGGCGGTACTGGCACGCAGTACGTGGTGGCCAGCCTGGACCAGATTGAACGCAATCAGCTCCTGGATGGCGGGTTCGTCTTCAACAAGCAGAATATTGGCGGGCATGGGGCGGAATCCTTCCATCTACGATTATGGCAAGGATAGAAAAAAGCGGTTACAGAAATATGACACTTCACGCTGCTTTCGATAGCACTTGCCAAAATTTGCCGGCAGTGTAGCAGCAATGACAGTTTATGCCCGCCAAATCGGCATAAATGCACGCCAATAGCGGCATTTTGCCAGCGGGCGCAGCCTTGTTGCGCCATATTCACACGGGTTTTATTTTTCTACAAAACTATTTTGCGTTATACTGCGGCTTTCCGTTCCGGCCTGGCCGCCACCGCGCAACGCACGCCGCCCTCCTCCCCTGCGGCCAACCCGGAACCCCTGCCCACCTTCAGGGCTGCCCAAGACCCTGCCCGCGCCGGCGGCTTTGCCAGCGCGCTGGCACGACCACACGTCAGACGGCAGTACCCGACGACCAAGAAAGGGAAAGCATGGCCTCCGTCCGTTCCTTCCGCACTACCCTCAGCTGGCCGGTATTCGTGCCCGGCCTGCTGCTGATCGGCCTGATCCTGGCCTGGGCCACGCTGGCCCCGACTTCCGCCGAAGCCTTGTTGGGCGCCGCCCAGCGCACCGTCAGCCAGCAATTCGGTTGGTTTTACATCCTGGCGGTCGCCGTGTTCCTGCTGACGCTGCTGGGCATTGCCGTCAGCCGCTACGGCGACATCAAACTGGGGCCGGATGACGCCACGCCGGCGTTCAGCCTGCCATCGTGGCTGGCCATGTTGTTTGCCGCCGGCATGGGCATCGGCCTGATGTACTTCGGCGTCGGCGAACCGCTGCAGCATTATCTGGCGCCACCGTTGGCCGCGGCCAACCCGCAAGCGGCCGCGCAGCAGGCGATGAACCTCACCTTCCACCACTGGGGCCTGCACGCGTGGGCCATCTACGGCGTGGTGGGGCTGGTACTGGCCTACTTCGGCTTCCGTTACCGGCTGCCACTGACGCTGCGCGCCGGCTTGTACCCGATTCTGGGTGAGCGCATCCACGGGCCGTGGGGCCACGCGGTGGACGTGTTCGCGCTGGTTTCCACCGTGTTCGGCATCGCCACCACGCTCGGTTTCGGCGTGATGCAGTTGGCCGCCGGCCTGCAGCAACTGGCCGGTATCGACACCGCCAGCGATGGCTTCAAGCTGGGGCTAATCGCGGTGGTGATGGGGCTGGCCGGGCTGTCGGCCGCCACCGGCCTCGACAAAGGCGTGCGCCGCCTGAGCGAACTCAACCTCGGCCTGGCGCTGCTATTGCTGCTGTTCGTGCTGTGTGCCGGCCCTACCGTTTACCTGCTGATGACGTTCAGCGACAACCTGGGCAGCTACTTGTCCGGCATGGTGGACCTCACCTTCCGCACCTTCAGTTACGGCAGCGACGCGCAGCAACAATGGCTGTCCGGCTGGACGCTGCTGTACTGGGCGTGGTGGGTGTCGTGGTCGCCGTTTGTCGGCCTGTTCATTGCCCGCATCTCGCGCGGGCGCACGCTGCGTGAATTCATTGTCGGCGTGCTGCTGGTGCCCACACTGTTCAACTTCCTGTGGATGACGGTGTTCGGTAACAGCGCCATCTGGCTGGATATGCACGTCGCCGCCGGCGCGCTAGGCAGCGCGGCGGCCAACGTGGACAGCCTGCTGTTCCGCTTCTTCGATTACCTACCGTTCCCGCTGCTGAGCGGCAGCGTGGCCATGCTGCTGATTGCGGTGTTCTTCGTCACCTCGGCCGACTCTGGCGCCATGGTGCTGGACAGCATTGCCAGCGGCGGCGATACCGCGTCACCGTTGTGGCAGCGCCTGTTCTGGGCGGTATTGCTGGGCGTCACCGCCGGCGTACTGCTCACCGCAGGCGGCCTGAAGGCGCTGCAGGCGATGACGCTGGTCAGCGCGCTGCCGTTTACCGCCATCATGCTGTTGCTGTGCTACAGCCTGTGGCGCGGTCTGCAGTCCGACCATTGCCACCAGACGCAGCAACCGGCGCCGGCCACACAGTTCTGGAGCGGCCACCACTGGCAGCAACGCCTGCGGCAGCTGGTGCAGCGCCCGGACGCCGCCACCGTGCAGCAGTTCATCGACACCGAAGTGCAGCCGGCGCTGCGCACCGTGGCCGACGAGCTCAGCCACAACGGTGTCAGCGCTGGCGTACAACGCCGCGACGACGGCAGCGTGCTGCTGCGCATCGACCAGCCCGGCGCCCGCGACTTCGTCTACCGCGTGTACTGCCACGGCCAGCCGCAACCGGCGTTCCTGCCGGCGCGGGCCGACGACGGCGTATACCAGTACCTGGCGCAAACCGATTTTGCCGACGGCCGCGAGGGCTACGACATCCGCTACCTGCGCCGCAGCGAGATCATCGCCGACGTGCTGAAACAGTACGAACGCTACCTCAGCCTGCAATGGCAACAGCACGGCCAGCTGCTGAGCAGTGCGCCGGCGCATCCGGGCTGAACACCTCGGCCACCATGCAGCGCGCGCCGCCGCCGCCCAGGTCTTCGATGATGTCCAGCGGCGCGTGCACAATGCGGCCGTGCGCGGCCAACGTGGCTTGCTGCGCCGAGGTAAACGCCGCCCAAGCGCGGCTGGACATGGCAATCACCGTACCACCGTCGCCGCCACGCAGCGCGATGATGTTGCCGCAGAAGCTGGCCATCTGCGCCTGGCTGATGCTGATCACCGTCTTGCCGTCGCGGCGCAGGCGGCTGCGCACGCGCTGGCGCTCGCCCACGTCGGCAATCGCCGGCAGACAGACCACCGCAAAATCCGGCCCGATCGCCATCATCACATTGCTGTGGTAGATGGCACGGCCTGCCGCATCCACCGCGTCAAACACCTCGCAACGATAGCCCAGCCGCGCCGCCAGCGGCTGCAGCAAGGCAGGCTGGCTACGGCCGGAACGGCACAACCAGGCGCGGCGCGCGGCGTGATCGAACACGATGGCGCCAGTGCCTTCCAGGTACTGCCCATGCTGCTCGTGCGCGCTCAGGTCCAGCAGCGTGCGGCCAACCCCCTGCTGCTGCAGCCAGGCCACGATGTCGTCGCGACGCTCCAGCCGGCGGTTGGCCGCCGCCATCGGGTACAGCACCAGCGTGCCGTCGGCGTGGGTGGAAAACCAGTTATTGGGGAACAAGGCGTCCGGTGTATCCGGCCGCGTCTGGGCAAACACCTGCACCCGCACGCCGGCCGCGCGCAAGGCGGCCACGTAGCCATCAAACGCCTGCTGCGCCAGCAGCGTGTGATGGGCGCCGGCATCCGGCACCGGCTGCTGGAAGTGGTTGCTGCCCAGCGTCTGCGGGTTGGCAAGGAAGCGGCTGGGCCGCACCATCAAAACCTGTGTGGCAAGGGTGGACATGGTTTCTCCCGGTGGGTGGTTTGCCGGGATAGTGTGGCGGCCGGGGCTGACACTTTGCAGTTGGCACACTGGGCATTTTTATCGTTATGCTGTACATATTGATAAATATGGCCAGCAATATGCACCTCAACGATACCGATCGGCAGCTGATTGCCCTGCTGCGCGACAACGCCCGCACCCCGGTCACCGAGCTGGCCGCCACACTGCGCGTATCGCGCGCCACGGTGCAGAAGCATATCGACAAGCTGGAGCAGGCCGGCATCATCGTCGGCTATACCGTGCGCCTGAAACCGGAAGCCGAGGCGCAACGCATCCGCGCCTGGATGAGCGTGGCCGTGGAAGGCCCGCGGGCGCCGGCCGTACTGCAGGCGCTACGCGGCGAGCCGCACGTGTACGCGCTGCACTCCACCAACGGCCGCTGGGACATCGTGGCCGAATTGCGCGCCGACTCGCTGGAGCAGTTCGACCGCGTGCTGGGCCGTATCCGGCTGATTCCCGGCATTGCCGCCACCGAAACCAGCCTGCTGCTGTCCACCTATAAAGCCTGACGCCCGAAAAACGGACAAAAAAAAGGCCTGTCCGGTTGGGGACAGGCCACTAAGGGTCGGCTCCCGGCCGCACATGGGGGCCAAGAACACTTAAGACCAGGGACAAAGAGATCACCAGAACAGTTCCAAAGATGCCGATTGCTCAGGCACCCTCATAACGGATCCAGAAGTCGAAGCCGTCGGGCGCGGACCCGGCTGCTTCAACACGGGGCGAATTGTACGGATGTTAACAGGGCTTATTAATAGGCATTCGAAGCTTATTTGCCGCCTGAACTTTGTATACAATGTATTTACGCCACTTTCACCTTCGAATCGAAAAATGGACAAGTTTGACCGCAAGATCATCGCTGCACTGCACGAAAACGGCCGCCTGAGCTTTGCCGAACTGGCCCGCCGCGTAAACCTGTCTGCGCCCGCCGTTGCCGACCGCGTGGAAAAGCTGGAACGATCGGGCGTGATAGCCGGTTATCGCGCAATCATCCGCCCGGAAGCGCTGGGTTGCCCGATACAATGCCTGATCGAGCTGACGGTAAAAAACCAGGAGTACTACACGGTACTGGAGCTACTCAAAGCCATGCCGGAGATCGTGCACTGCGACTCCATCACCGGCAGCAGCGGGCTGATGATCCGTGTCGCGGTGGACAGCATGGGCACGCTGCAGGCGCTGATCGCCCGCCTGATGCAGTACGGCGATACCAAGACCTCGATGGTGATCGACACCCCCATCAGCCACCGCCTGCCGCCGTTGCCGGAAGAAGACTAGCGCGTCGTGCAACGCCCCTCGGTTCGGCAACACCGCACCGGGCAAAGACACTGCGGCGCCCGTCGCAGAAATACGACGCGTTCGATAACTTTAACGCACCAATCATCGCCATCATTCGATGACATAAAACCATGACCGGCCAGCCACGAGCGCTACTTGTCCAGGCCTTTGGCTAAGCTGCGGCCAACCACCAAACCGGTGGCAAGCCCAGGAGCCCGCCATGTCCTTCATTCCCCAAACCCACCCGCTATCAGCCAGCGATGCCAGCACCATGCTGGCGCTGCGGGCACAGACCACCGCTTTCAAAGGCGCCGTTTTCGGCCCCGACGGCCGAGCACCTTACGATGACATCATGCACGCCGTTGCCGAGCCGGCAGGCATTCACTATCAAGCCGACTGTGTTGGCGGCGTCAACGGTTACTGGTGTTTGCCGGCGCAGGCCGCCACCGACCGTGCCATCTTGTTCCTGCACGGCGGGGGCTACGTCATGGGCTCGGCGCGGGCTTACTGCCACTTTGCCGGCCACTTTGCCCGCCAGAGCGGCCAGGCGGTGTTTGTGGCCGACTATAGGCTGGCACCGGAACACCCATACCCTGCGGCACTAGAAGATGCGGTCGCAGCCTATCAAGGCCTGCAGGCAAGCGGCCGGCAACGGCTGCTGGTGATGGGCGATTCGGCCGGTGGCGGCCTGACGCTATCGCTACTGTCACGGCTGCACACGCTGGGTCACATCGTACAGCCGGTAGCGGCCATCGCCATGTCGCCATGGACCGATCTGAGCAATCAGGGCGACAGCCACCGCAGCCGCCACGACGCCGAGCTGTACCTGAGCAATACCATGGTGAATGCCTGCGCCGCCATGTATCTGGGCCAGACCGCCGCGCAAGATGGCGGAGCCTCGCCGCTGTATGCCGACTTGCACGGCCTGCCACCGCTGCAGTTGCACGTTGGCCGCGACGAGATCCTGCTGGACGACAGCCTGCACTATGCCGAGCGTGCCAGTGACGCCGGGGTGGATGTCTCGCTACACGTCTGGGACGGCATGCCGCACGTGTTCCCCAATACTCCCGGCCTGTTGCAGGCGGCAGACGAGGCGCTGGGCATCATGGCCCGCTTCATCAACCGGCATCTGCCAGCGCTGTAGTACGCCGGCTACATCGCCGTGCGCGATGTAGCCGCGCCTTACCTGATGCAGATCAACACGGCCCGACTGCGGCCAACCCTGTTGGCTGACGGGCAAAAAAACGGCCTGCCCGGGTATGGGCAGGCCTGAACTATGCACAAAGAAGCAACAGAATACACCTAAAGAACGAGGCGCCCGTCTCCACACGGGCACCGGGCAATCAGCACGGCGGGCACACCCGCCGCAGCCACCGGCACATGCGCTCCGCCAAGCATGGCAGCGCGCGCACCGGGGTATTACTTGGCGGCCATCCAGGCCTGGGCGGTATCCAGCATGCGGTTGGAGAAGCCCCATTCGTTGTCGTACCACGACAGCACTTTCACCTGGCGGCCTTCGATGACGCGGGTCAGGGTGGCGTCAAACACGCTGGACGCCGGGTTGTGCATGAAGTCGATCGATACCAGCGGCAGGGTGTTCACCGCCAGCACGCCTTTCAGCGGGCCGTTGGCCGCGGCGGTGACCAGCTCGTTCACTTCGGCCACGGTGGTATCGCGCTGCGCGGTGAAGGTGAGGTCAACCAGCGACACGTTGGCAGTGGGCACGCGCACGGCAAAGCCATCCAGCTTGCCTTTCAGTTGCGGCAGCACCAGGCCGACAGCAGCAGCAGCGCCGGTCTTGGTCGGGATCATCGACAGCGCGGCGGAGCGGGCACGGCGCAGGTCGCTGTGCTCGGTGTCCAGCAGCACCTGGTCGTTGGTGTAGGAGTGCACGGTGGTCATCAGGCCGTGCGCCACGCCGATGGCGTCGTTCAGCGGTTTCACCAGCGGGGCCAGGCAGTTGGTGGTGCAGCTGGCGTTGGACACGATGTTCATGTCGGCACGCAGGATGTCGTGGTTCACGCCGTACACGATGGTGGCGTCGGCGTCGTCGGCCGGCGCGGAGATCAGCACTTTCTTGGCACCGGCTTGCAGGTGCAGGCCCGCCTTATCACGCTTGGTGAAAATGCCGGTACATTCCAGCACGATGTCCACGCCCATGTCGCCCCACGGCAGTTCGGCCGGGTTGCGCACCGACAGCAGCTGGATCGGCTTGCCGTTAACCACCAGTTTGTCGCCTTCCAGCGCCACGGTACCCGGGAACGGGCCGTGGATGGAGTCGTACTTGGTCAGGTGCTCGTGCAGTTCCGGCTTGCCCAGATCGTTGATGGCAACGATTTCAATATCCTTGTCGGCAAAACGTTCCTGCCAGGCGCGCAATACCATGCGGCCGATGCGGCCGTACCCGTTGATGGCGAGTTTCAGTGCCATGTTGTGTCTCCTTTATTCGGGTGAATCTTGCGTGCCAGCAGCACGCTTGCGATGGGAACATCGTTCTCCCAATCCTGCTTGTACTCAATGCCTTACAGCTTTGTAGTGTGCAAATTACCAACACTTTCCGGCGAACATCCCCACCATCGCGCGCGCCGCCGGCAAAACAGCCTTGCCTTGCGGCCAACCTTGGGTTACCGCGTGGTCACAAAGTGGTATCGATTCCAATATAGCCGAAAAAAGACCCCGGCTATACGCCGGGGTCGAAGGAGAGCAAAGCCTCAGGGTGCAAACACCCGGTCGCTTACTTCAGCTGGCTGGCAAACTGCGACGGGTCGCCGCCTTCCACCACCAGGTGAACCAGATTGCCGGGCATGGCCATCACGCCGCTCACGCCCAGTGCTTTCAGATTGCCTTCGTTGATGCGGCTGGCGTCGGCCAGCTCCACGCGCAGACGGCTACCGGCCACTACTTCCACAGCGCGGATGTTGTCGCTACCGCCCAGCGCGGCTTTCAGTGCGCCACCATCGGCAGCGGCGGCTTGCGGGTTGGCCAGCGCGGCGCGGATTTCGTCGGCAATCAGCTCGGCCTCGGGGCCCAGTACTACCTGCACGCTACCGGCCGCCGGCTTGATCATGCCGCGCGAACCCAGTGCCTTCAGGGCAGCTTCGTCTACCGCGTCGTTGTTAGCCACTTGCAGGCGCAGGCGGGTAGTGCACGCGTCCACGCTCTTCAGGTTGGCCGCACCGCCCAGCGCGCCGATAAAGCCACGCGCACGGTCGCTGCCCTTGCTGCCCAGCGAGGCGGCGGCGCTGCTACCGGCGGCCACTTCTTCGCGACCCATGGTCATCAGGTTGAATTTCTTGATGAAGAAGGTGAACAGCACGTAGTACACGGCAAAGTAGGCCAGGCCCACCGGAATCAGCAGCAGCGGCTTTTGCGCAATGCCGAAGTTCAGCAGGTAGTCGAACAGGCCAGCAGAGAAACCGAAGCCCAGTTTCACGCCCAGCGCGTGCATCAGCGCCATCGAGATGCCGGTCAGCACCGCGTGGATGGCGTACAGCGCCGGGGCCAGGAACATGAAGGCGAACTCGACCGGCTCGGTGACGCCGGTCAGCGCGGCGGTCAGGCCCATCGACAGCAGCACACCGCCTACCGCGGCCTTGTTTTCCGGACGCGCGGCACGGTACATCGCCAGGCACGCAGCCGGCAGGCCGAACATCATCACCGGGAAGAAGCCGGACATGAACATGCCCGCGCTCTTGTCGCCGGCAAAGAAGCGGCTGAGGTCACCGTGTACCAGCTTGCCGGCGGCGTCGGTGAAGTCACCCAGCTGGAACCAGGCAAAGGTATTGATGATGTGGTGCAGGCCGGTAACGATCAGGATGCGGTTGAGCACGCCGTACACGAACAGGCCGAACTCGCCGGCGCCGATCACCCAGTGGCCAACGGCGTCGATGCCCTGCTGGATGGGCGGCCAGATGTAGCCCAGCACCACGCCGGCCAGCAGCATGGCAAAGCCGGTGGCGATCGGCACGAAGCGGCGGCCGCCAAAGAAGGCCAGGTAGGACGGCAGCGCGATGTCCTTGTAGCGGTTGTACAGCAGGCCGGCGCTGATGCCGGCGGTAATGCCGGCCAGCACGCCCATGTTGATCTTGGCGTCGATCACTTTCAGTACTGCGGTCAGCACCAGGTAACCGATGGCGCCGGCCAGGCCGGACGCACCGTTGTTGTCCTTGGCAAACCCCACGGCCACGCCGATGGCGAACAGCAGCGCCAGGTTGCCGAAGATGGCATCCCCGGCTTGCGCCATCACCGGAATGCCCATCAGGTCGGGCTGGCCCAGACGCAACAGCAGGCCTGCCACCGGCAGGACGGCGATCGGCAGCATCAGGGCACGGCCCAGCTGCTGTACGCCGGCGAACTTGCTTGAAGTACTCACTGTGTTTCTCCTCTTCGTTTTAATGCAGGCCGCCAGTTGGGAGGATGCGACGGCCTGACCAGATCAGCGCAGCAGGGCCGCGGCGTCGGCTTGTAACCGCGCCCGCACTTGTTGCGCCGAATTCAGCGACTGCAGGTCCAGCGCCAGTTGCTGGCAGGCACTGCTGTCCAGACGGCGGACGGTGTCCTTGATTTCCGGCACAAGCTGCGGGCTGACCGACAGCTCGGTAACACCCAGGCCCAGCAGTACCGGCGTAGCCTGCGGGTCGGACGCCAGCGCGCCGCACACCCCTACCCACTTGCCGTGCTTGGCGGCGCCGTGCACGGTCAGCGCGATCAGGCGCAACAGCGACGGGTGCAGCGCGTCAAGGTTGGCCGCCAGCGCCGGGTGGCAGCGGTCCATCGCCAGCGTGTACTGGGTGAGGTCGTTGGTGCCGATGGACAGGAAGTCGGCGTGCTCGGCCAGCTGGTCGGCCAGCAAGGCGGCGGACGGTACCTCGATCATCACCCCCAGCTGCGGGCGTTCGCTCACGCCCAGCTCGGCGGCCAGCTCGTCCAGGCGCTGGCGCACGCGCTGCAGGTCGGCCACGTCGGCCACCATCGGCAGCAGGATGCGCAGGCGCGACAGCGGCTTCAGCTGCAGCAACGCGCGCAGCTGCGCGTCCAGCACCGCCGGCATGGCAAAGCCGGTGCGGATGCCGCGCAGGCCCAGCGCCGGGTTGTCTTCCGGCGGCAGCGACAGGTACGGCACGTCCTTGTCGCCGCCGGCGTCCAGCGTACGGATGATGGCGGTGCGGCCTTCCAGCGCGTCCAGCACGTCCTGGCAGGCGGCGCGCTGCTCGTCTTCGGTAGGAGCGTCGTGACGGTCGATAAACAGGAATTCGGTGCGCAGCAGGCCCACGCCGTCGGCGCCGTTCAGCACCGCGTCACGCGCTTCGGCTGCGTTGGCGATGTTGGCCGCCACCTCGATGGCCACGCCGTCGCGGGTACGCGCCTGGCCGGCAGACTGCTCGCGCAGCGTGCGGCGGCGCTGTTCGCGCTGGGCAATGTCCTGGCGGGCCGCATCCAGCGTGGCGGCGTCGGCGTGCGCATCCAGCCAGCCTTCGCCGGCGTTCAGCAGTGCCTCGCCGCCGGCAGCCAGCGCCAGCGCAGCCGGGCCGCACGCCACCAGCGCCGGGATGGCCAGCGCACGGCACAGGATGGCCACGTGGTTGGTGGCGCCGCCGCGCGCCAGCACCACGCCGGCCAGCTGTTCGCGCGGCAGGCGGGTCAGCTGCGACGGGGTCAGGTCGTCGGCTACCACAATGGCCTGCGCCGGCAGCTGCGGTGCGGCTTCTTCGCCGCCCAGCAGTACGTCCAGCACGCGGCGCTCCAGGTCTTTCAGGTCGGCCACACGCTCGGCCAGCAGCGCATTGCCCAGCCCCAACAGCACCTCGCTCTGCGCGCGGATGGCGCTACGGTAGGCGTAGGCGGCGCTGCGGCCATCCAGGATGTAACGTTCGGCGGCTTGCGCCAGCTCCGGGTCTTCCAGCAGCGCCAGATGGGCGCCGAAGATTTCGCTTTCGGCGTGGGCGCCGCGCTTGTCGGCCTGCGCCACGTCGGCCGCCACGCGGTCGCGCACTTTTTGCAACGCGCCGTTCAGCGCGGCCAACTCCGGCTCTACGCCGTGGCCGCGTTCCGGCACCGCGCGTTCCTGTTCGGCCAGCAAGACCAGGGTGCCGACAGCCAGGCCCGGCGCGGCGCAGACGCCGCCCAACTTGCCGTCGTCACGGGCCTGCACCGGCGCGGGTGCGGCCACGGCAGCGTGGCCGGCGTGGCTGGCGGTTTGCAGCGCGGCCACCACGGCGGCCAGTGCCTCGGCGGCCTGCTCGCCGCTGGCGTGCACGCTGACACTATCGCCTTCACCGACGCCCAGGCCCATCACCGCCACCACGCTACGTGCGTTGGCGTGCTGGCCGGCAAAGTGGATGTCGATCTGGCAGGGGTAGCGGCGCGCCACCGATTGCAGCAGCGCACACGGCCGAGCGTGCAGGCCGCCTTCGTGTGCCACCACCGCACTGGCGGTGAGGGCGGAGGATTCTGCGCCGTGGACGGCGCCAGGGTGGGAGATGGCACCCTGGGCCGTCACGGTCAGAAAACCCGGCGCGCCGGCTTCCACAAGGCCGGACGCGTCGAGGGAGAGAGCCATGTCGTCGCTGTTGGTGACCACCACGACGGTAATGAGGGACGGCGCGCGACGCGCCACGCTGTCGATGTCGATATCCACCAAAGGTTGGCCGCGCTGCACGCGGTCGCCCTTCTGTACGCGGGTGGCAAAGCCGTGGCCGCCCAGCTTCACGGTGTCGATACCGATGTGCAGCAGGATTTCGGCACCGTTGGCCGCACGCACGGTGACGGCGTGGCCGGTGGTGGACACCTGGCTGATCTCGCCGTCGCACGGCGCCAGCAGGGTGGAAGACAGCGGCTCGATGGCGAGGCCCTGGCCCATCAGGCCACCGGCAAATACCGGGTCGGGCACCGCGCTCAGCGGCAGGACCACGCCGGCCAGCGGCGCGTGCAGGGTAACGGTTGCAGACATCGGGTTTCCTTCTCTGAAGCGCGCACGCTGCCCCGCAGCGATGCGCTCAAGTCATGCTGGTTTCAGTGCCGTCGGTCTTGGCCGCGGCATCGCTTTGTGGTCGGTCTGCTGCCGGCAGCCGTGGCCGCCGGCCGGTCGACTTAGACAGTCAGGGTTTCTTTTTTCAGGTGACGCGGGGTGTCCGGGTTGAGTCCGCGCGCCTCGGACAGGCGCGCCGCCATCAGGTAGAAGCTCTGGATCGCCAGCAGCGGGTCCAGCGCTTCGTCGCCGGCAGTAGCAAGGGTGAGGTTACGGCTGGCCACGTCGGCCGGCGCTGCCAGCAGCACGTTGGCACCGCGGCCGCGCATTTCGTCGGCCAGTGCCACCAGGCCGGCTTGTTCCGGGCCACGCGGGGCAAAAATCAGCAGCGGGTAGCCATCGTCCACCAGCGCCATCGGGCCGTGCTTGATTTCGGCGCCGGAGAACGCTTCGGCCTGGATGACGCAGGTTTCCTTGAATTTCAGTGCCGCTTCCAGCGCTACGGCAAAGCCGAGGCCGCGGCCCACCACCATGATGCGCTCGGCCGGCACCAGCACGTCCAGCGCGCTGCTCCAGTCCTGACGGGTGGCGTCGGTGAGGTGATCGGGCAGGTCGTTCAGCGCGCCCAGCAGGGCGGTGTCGTTCTGCCAGTGCGCCACCAGGCGTGCTACGGCAGACAGGGTGGCGATATAGCTCTTGGTGGCGGCGACGCTTTTTTCTTCGCCGGCACACAGCGGTACCGACCATTCGCAGGCAGCTGCCAGCGGGGAGTCGGGTTTGTTGACCAGCGCCACGGTGCGGGCGCCGGCCTGGCCCAGGGCGGCCATGGTGTCGATCAGGTCGGGGCTGCGGCCGGACTGCGACAGCGCCACGGCCAGTTGCCCCTTCACGTTGAGCGGTGCTTGATGCAGCGTCAGCAGCGACATCGGCAGCGATACCACCGGCGTGCCGGTGCGCTGCATCGCCAGGTAGGCGAAATAGTTGGCCGCATGATCCGAGCTGCCGCGCGCCACAGTCAAAGCCAACTGCGGCGGCGCTTTCGCCAGTTCGCGCGCCAGAACGGCCAGCCCTTCATCGGCATACATATGCTGGGCAGACACCGCCTGGGCGGCAAACAGGGCTTCATCAAGCATTAACGAGCTCAAGACACTCTCCTTCTACGAATACGCGTTGCAACTGCAGGTTTGAATCCATCACCACGATGTCAGCCCACGCGCCTTCCTGCAGCCGGCCGCGGTCGTGTACGCCCAGGTAATCGGCGGGGTACAGCGACAAGCGGTTGCTGGCGGTGGCCAGCGGCACACCGATCTGCACTAGGTTGCGCAGGGCCTGATCCATGGTAAGGGTGCTGCCTGCCAGCGTACCGTCGGCCAGGCGCACACCGCCCAGGCACTTGGTGACCGTCTGCGAGCCCAGCTTGTACTGGCCGTCCGGCATGCCGGCCGCAGCCGTGGAGTCGGTGACGCAGAACAGGCGGGGGATGGCGCGCATCGCGGCGCGGATAGCCCCCGGGTGGACATGCAGCAGGTCCGGTATCAGCTCGGCGTACTCGGCGTGTGCCAGTGCCGCCCCTACCATGCCCGGCTCGCGGTGGTGCAAGCCGGTCATCGCGTTAAACAAATGGGTAAACCCGCTGGCGCCGTTTTCCAGCGCCGTCACACCGTCTTCGTAGCTGCCCAGCGTATGGCCCAGCTGTACGCGTACGCCCTGCCGGCTCAACTCGCGGATCACTTCCATGTGACCGGCCACTTCGGGCGCGAGGGTAACCAGGCTGATCGGGGCGAGCGACCGGTAGTGGTTGATTTCTGCCATCGCGGCTTCCACCGCGTTGTCCGGCTGCGCACCCAGCTTGCCCTTGTTGATGTACGGGCCTTCCAGATGCACGCCAAGAATGCGTGCGCTACCCGGCTGCCGGCTGCGGCTGGCGTCGCCCAGCGCAGTCAGTACCGTTTCCAGCGCCTCGCGCGGGGCCGTCATGGTGGTGGCCAGCAGCGAGGTGGTACCGAAGCGGGCGTGGGTACTGGCCACGTGCTGGGCCGCGCGGCCCGCCTCCATGATGTCGACACCGCCGCCACCGTGGACGTGCAGGTCGATGAAACCCGGCAGGATGTAGCGCTCGGCGTCGCCGGCGGCGGCCAACCTGCCGCTGATGGCAGCGATCCTGCCGTCGTCACCCAGCTGCAGCTCACCGTCCATCCAGCCGGCGGTGGTCAGCATGCGGCCTTGCAAAACTCGTGTTGCGTTCATCGTCTCAGTTCAGCGACAAAGTCGTAGTAATCGTTGCGACACCAGGTGTCGGTCAGCTCGATGGCCACGTTTTCTGCCGTGTAGCCGATACGGGTAATCAGCAGCATCGCCTCGCCCGGCTTGATGCCGGCAATGGCGGCCAGCTCGGGCCCGGCGTTCACGGCGCGGATGTGTTGCAGCGCCCGCACGATGGGGTGACCGGCCTTGTCCAGGTAGGCGTACAGCGAAGCGCCTACCGCTTGCGGGTCGGGCAGGTAGGCCAGCGGCAGCGAACTCTGCTCGATAGCCATCACCACCCCGTCGGCCAGGCGCTGGCGCTTCAGGCGCGCCACTTGCGCATTGGGCGACAGGCCCAGCTTGATCACTTCTTCGTGCGTTGGCGCCGCCACAGTGCGCGACAGCCATACCGATGACGGCTCGAAGCCCTTCATCTTCAACATTTCGGTAAAACTGGTCAGGCGCGACAGCGGCTGTTCCAGGCGCGGGGTAATGAAGGTTCCCGAGCCATGACGGCGGCGAATCAGGCCTTGCTCCAGCAGTACATCCAGTGCCTTGCGCGCGGTAACGCGCGAAATGCCCAGCTCTTCGGAAAAGGTACGCTCCGAAGGCAGCGCCTCGTCGGCCTGCCACCAGCCGGCGTGAATCGCCTCGGCCAGCTTGCGTGCAAACTGCAAGTACAGCGGGGTGGTGGAAGTCTCTTCCGGTTTCAATGCATCCCAGCGGCTATCCATAGGGCTACCCTGCAAATGGTGATTCAAAGGCGCCATTGTAGAACCCCGCCCATTTGCTGCCGATGCGGAACACGGCCTTGCACAGCCGCAAAAGTAATACCACTAAAACACCACGTCAATACCAATCTAGCCTTTACGGGGTGTAATGCAAGAAATGCAACACCTTGATATGCCGTGCTTTCACGCAACAGCGCTCACGTTGCAGTGCAAAATGCCATGCAAATGCCAGTTGGTGGCATTTTTATGACCTGAAAGTGGTATTAATCTGGCTTGCAAATTCGGCCACAAAAAAAGCCCGCAACAAGCGGGCTTTGGCATAAGCGCGACAGGTATCAGCCGTCGCGACGGGCTTTCGGGCGCCAGCCGATCAGCACTACCGCCAGGATAATGATGGCCATCGCCCCCATTTCGTGCAGGCCGACGTGCTCGTCCAGCAGCCAGACACCCAGCAGGACGGCGATCACCGGGTTGACGTAGGCGTAGCTGGTGGCGGCTGCGGCGCTGACGTTCTTCAGCAAGAACAAGTAGGCGGTATACGCCACCATGGAACCGAAAAACGCCAGGTAGGCCACCGCCAGCCAGCCGGCCAGCGGCGGGTTGGCCGCCAGCTGTTCGCCGGTGGCGGCGCTGCCCAGCAGCAAGGCCACGCCACCGGAAATCATCATCACCGCGCTGGACATCAGGCCCTTGGGTTGCACCAGCTGCTTGCTCCACGCCGAGCCGAACGCCCAGCCGGCTGAGGCAAACAGCAGTGCGGCGGCGCCAGCCGGCGACGCCTGCAGGTTGGCCCCCATGTTCAATACCACCATACCGACAATGCCCAGCAGGATGCCGGCCACTTCCATCTTGCGCGGTACGTGGCCGAAGAAGCGGGCAAACAGGGTGGCGAACAGTGGCACGGTGGCCACCACCAGTGCCGCCACGCCGGACGACACGTCCTTTTCGGCCAGCGTGACAAAACCGTTGCCGATGGCCGGCATCAGCACGCCGAGGATGGCGCCGCCGCGCAGCTCCTGCCAGGTGGGGTTGGCCTCGCCACGCCAGCGCAGCCAGGCGTACATCAGGCTGCCGGCGGCCAGAAAGCGCACACCGGCCATCATGAACGGCGGCCAGTATTCGACGCCGATACGGATGGCAAAGTAGGTGGAGCCCCAGATCACGTACAGGGCGAAAAAGGCGGCAAGCAGCTTGAAGCGGTAGGAAGGGTCGGTCATGGCAGGTTCCTGTTCGGCCCCTGAACATGCCTGCAGCGCATGACGAACACAAGGGCCAGTCGCAGAAAAGCCTGTTCAGCCGAACAGCCAGCCGTGCAGCATGCGCCCGGGTAGCAAGGCCAGGCTGCCGGCCAACAGCAGCCCCCCTGCGTACAAACGGCGCATGATGGCGCGATGGGCGGCGACACGGCCCTGCCGTGCCGCCTGCCACGCTTGCGGTACGCTGTACAGTACCAGCAGGCTGAGCACATGCACGCCGCCCAGATGGCCGAACAAGGCCGGCCCCACCTGGGCCGGCATGGCCAGCGACAACAGCGCGGTCAGCAACATCAGTACCATGAACACACGCCCCCAGCGCCGGTGCGACAGCGATCCTTTGTGCGGCGACAACAGCAAAGCGGTGGCAATCAGGAAAGCGGGCAGCACGGTGGCCAGATGCAGGTAAGCCAGCTGCGTATAGTCGGGCATGGGTCGGCTCCTTGGTCGGGCCGGCCATCATGCCGCAATCATGCGGCAAACGGCAGCCCTGCCTGACCTGGCGGTCAGGGCTCACGCTGGTTGCAGCACGTAGCCCGGCGCCGGAATGCCCGGCCACAGCTCGTATAGCACCTGCGGCTTGGTGAGGCCGCCGTGGCGCGGGCTGGCCGGAATGCCCAGCATCATCGCCGCCGCCACGCTCAGCTCGCCCACCCGGTTGCTCGGGCCGCGGTCTGCCACCACGCAGTCCACGCTCTTGCCCTGCCAGGTTACCCGCGCCAGACAACCGCGCACCACGCCCTTGGTGCGCTGGATCACCAGCGGCGGCACCACAATGTAAGGCTCGGTGGCGGCATCGACATACGCCGCCGGGTCGTCCGCCGCCATGCCGGGGTGGCGGTACCAGGTCATCGACGGGATGGTGCCGTCGGGCAACACCCGCGGTTCGTTGTCGTTATCCAGAATCACGATATCGCGCGCCCACTCGTGCAGGCAGATCACTTTGCCGTTGACGCGGCGCATGCCGCCGTTGGCCAGCGACTCCAGGCCCTGATCGTCGGCACGGTAGGCCGCCAGCGACCCGTGCTGGCCGTTGGCGCCATCGGCATCGATATCGGCGTCGGCCATGAAGTACACGCGGTCGCTGGCGTCCTGCCAGATCTTGCAGACATAGCCTTCTGCCGAAATCACCCCCAGTAATTCGTCCATGATGCGCTCCCGTGAACAGGCAGCCCCGGCGGAGCTGCTGTATTCGGGATGGCACGACGGGCAGGTTTCTATACAGCACAGGCGGCCAACCTTGCTGCATATCGTGGCCTACCAATCAGGCTAGCGGCACATTCGATAATGCAAACCATGCTGCATGCCCAAACAGCCTGACAGTAAAAATCCCCTCTGCCGCCAGCGACAGAGGGGATTTTTACCGGTTGCGGCCAACGTTGGCCGCAGGCTTTACGCGTTGTAACCCAGGTTGGGCGCCAGGTCGCGCTCGGCCTGCGCCACGCTGACGCCACGGCGGGTGGCGTAGCTTTCTACCTGGTCGCGGGCAATTTTGCCCACGCCGAAGTAGCGGCTATCCGGGTGGCTGAAGTAAAAACCGGACACCGCCGCCGTCGGCAGCATGGCGTAGCCCTCGGTCAGCGTCATGCCGATGGCCGGCGCGTTCAACAGCTCGAACAGCTCGCGCTTCACGGTGTGGTCCGGGCAGGCGGGGTAGCCCGGCGCCGGGCGGATACCGACGTACTTCTCGTCGATCAGCGCCTCGTTGTCCAGGTCTTCGCCGGCGGCGTAGCCCCAGAACTCGGTGCGTACGCGGTGGTGCATCAGCTCGGCAAAAGCCTCGGCCAGGCGGTCGGCCAGTGCCTTGAGCAGGATGGCGCTGTAGTCGTCGTTGGCGGCCTCGAAGCGCGCCACGTGCGGGTCGATGCCCAGGCCGGCGGTGACGGCAAAGGCGCCGATGTAGTCCTGCACGCCGCTGTCGGCCGGGGCGATGAAATCGGCCAGCGCCCAGTCGGGGTTGGCCGCCGAGCCGTCCTTGGTGGCTTTTTCCAGCTGCTGGCGCAGGCCTACCCAGGTCATCAGCGGTGCGCCGTTGTCCGGCGACAGGATTTCGATATCGTCCACGTCCACGCTACGCGCCGGGAACAGGCCGATCACCGCGTTGGCCTGCAGCCATTTTTCGTCGATGATCTGCTGCAGCATGCTCTGCGCGTCGGCCCACAGGCCGCGCGCGGATTCGCCGACAATCTCGTCGTCCAGAATGGCCGGGAAGCGGCCGGCCAGCTCCCAGCTCTGGAAAAACGGCGTCCAGTCGATGAAGCGGGCGATTTCGGCCAGGTCGTAGCGCTCGAAGCGGCGCACACCCTGCCACTTCGGCGCCGGCGGTACGTAGCCGGCCCAATCGATGCGGTGACGCGCCTCGCGCGCCTTGGCCAGCGGCAGCAGCTTGGCGTCGCCACGGCCTTCAAAAATGGCACGCGCCTTGGCGTAGTCGTCGGCCACTTCCTGCACGAAACCGTCGCGCAGGGTATCGGACAGCAGGTTGGAACACACGCCTACCGCACGGCTGGCGTCCGGCACGTAAATCACCGGGCCGCTGTAGTGCGGCGCGATCTTCACCGCGGTATGCACGCGGCTGGTGGTGGCGCCACCGATCAGCAGCGGGATGTCGAAGCCCTGGCGCTGCATTTCTTTCGCCACGTGCGCCATTTCTTCCAGGCTGGGGGTAATCAGGCCGGACAGGCCGATGATGTCGGCCTTGTGTTCGCGGGCGGCGTCCAGAATGGTCTGGCACGGCACCATCACGCCCAGGTCGATCACCTTGTAGTTGTTACAGCGCAGCACCACGCCGACGATGTTCTTGCCGATATCGTGCACGTCGCCCTTCACCGTGGCCATGATGATCACACCCTTGGCCGGCGCGTCCTGCAGGCCCATGCGGATTTTTTCTTCCTCGATGAACGGCTCCAGGTGCGCCACCGCAGCCTTCATCACGCGGGCAGATTTCACCACCTGCGGCAGGAACATCTTGCCGGCGCCAAACAGGTCGCCCACCACGTTCATGCCGTCCATCAGCGGGCCTTCGATCACGTGGATCGGGCGCTCGCACTTCAGGCGCACCTCTTCGGTGTCTTCGACGATGAAGGTGGTAATACCCTTCACCAGCGCGTATTCCAGCCGTTTTTCTACCGGTTGGCTACGCCAGGCCAGGTCTTCACCCTTGGCTTCCTTGGCGTCGCCACGGAAGCTTTCTGCCAGTGCAATCAGCGCCTCGGTGGCCGCCATCGCGTCGTCGCCACGCATCAGCACCACGTCCTCGATGCGCTCGCGCAGCACCGGGTCCACCTCGTCGTACACCTCCAGCGCGCCGGCGTTGACGATACCCATGGTCATGCCGCGCTGGATGGCGTGGTACAGGAACACGGCGTGGATGGCCTCGCGCACCTTGTTGTTGCCGCGGAAGCTGAACGACACGTTGGACACGCCGCCGGAGATCTTGGCGTGCGGCAGGTGCTGCTTGATCCAGCCGGTGGCTTCGATGAAGTCCAGGCCGTAGCGGGCGTGTTCCTCGATACCGGTGGCCACGGCAAAGATGTTGGGGTCGAAAATGATGTCTTCCGGCGGGTAGCCCACTTCGTCTACCAGCACGCGGTAGCTCTTCTCGCAGATTTCCACCTTGCGGGCGAAGGTGTCGGCCTGGCCGGCTTCGTCGAAGGCCATCACGATCACTGCCGCGCCGTAGCGTCGCAGCAGGCGCGCCTGCTCGACAAACTTGTCCTTGCCCTCTTTCAGCGAGATGGAGTTGACGATGCCCTTGCCCTGGATGCACTTGAGGCCGGCTTCGATCACGTCCCACTTCGAGCTGTCGATCATGATCGGCACCCGTGCGATGTCGGGTTCGGCGGCGATCAAGTTGAGGAAGCGCACCATGGCCGCCTTGGCGTCCAGCATGCCCTCATCCATGTTGATGTCGATGACCTGGGCGCCGTTTTCCACCTGCTGGCGCGCCACGTCCAGCGCCGTAGCGTAGTCGCCATTGAGGATGAGCTTGGCAAACGCGCGCGAGCCGGTCACGTTGGTACGCTCGCCGACGTTGACGAACAGGTCCTTGTCGCCGATGTTGAAAGGCTCCAGGCCGGACAAGCGGCACTTGGGCTCGATCTGCGGCAGCGGGCGCGGCGGCAGGTCTTTCACCGCCTCGTAGATGGCCTTGATGTGGCCCGGCGTGGTGCCGCAACAGCCGCCGATGATGTTGACCAGGCCCGACTCGGCCCATTCGCGGATCTGCGGCGCCATGTCTTCCGGCAACAGGTCGTAGCCGGTGGGCGCCAGCGGGTTGGGCAGGCCGGCGTTGGCGTGTACCGACACAAAGCTGTTGGCGATGCGCGACATCTCTTCCACGTACGGGCGCAGCAGGTCCGGCCCCAGCGCACAGTTCAGGCCGAAGCTCAGCGCGTCGGCGTGCGACAGGCTGTTGTAGAAGGCTTCGGTGGTCTGGCCGGTCAGCGTGCGGCCGGACTGGTCGGTGATGGTGCCGGAAATCATGATCGGCAAGCGGGTCACGGTTGGCCGCATGTCGAAATACTGGTGGATGGCAAACACCGCCGCCTTGGCGTTCAGGGTGTCGAAAATGGTTTCCACCAGCAGGAAGTCGGCGCCGCCCTGCACCAGGCCGTCGATGGCGGTGGTGTAGGTGTCTACCAGCTCGTCAAAGGTAACGTTGCGGTAGCCGGGGTCGTTCACGTCCGGGCTGATACTACAGGTGCGGCTGGTGGGGCCCAGCACGCCGGCGCAGAAGCGCGGTTTGTCGGGGGTGGCGGCGCTCTGCGCCACGCACAGGTCTTTTACCAGCTTGGCGGCGGCAAAGTTCAGCTCCCACACCAGCGACTGCATGTCGTAGTCGGCCATGGCGATGGCCGTGGCGTTGAAACTGTTGGTTTCGATAATGTCAGCGCCAGCATCAAGGTATGCTTGGTGAATCTCGCGGATGATCTGCGGCTGGGTCAGTACCAGCAGGTCGTTATTGCCTTTCAGGTCTACCGGCCAGTCGGCAAAGCGCTCCCCCCGGTACTGGGCCTCGGTCAGCTTGTATTGCTGAATCATGGTGCCCATGCCGCCATCCAGAATCAGGATGCGGCGGGCAAGCAGGTCGTAAACGGGGTGGGAGATCGGCATTGGCATGGTGGGTGTGGCTTTTCTGTAAACAGAATGGCAATGAAGGCAAAACGCCATCTTATCATCGCCTTCCGGTCTCAACGGCGCATCCTATAGAACAAGAGGGCATAACATTGCCCGGGGAGCTGCATATGTTCACAACACGATACATTCCCTGTCTGCTGCTATTGGCCAGCCCTGCGCTGCTGGCGGCGCCGGTGCTACGGGTGGGCGTTTCGGAATCGGACGCCGCCCCCATCGTGGTACTGAATGCCAAACGCGAACTGGCCAGCGGCCTGTCCAAAGAGCTGGGCGAAGGGCTGGCGCGCACGCTGGGTACCCGTGCCGAATTCGTGGTGCTGTCGCGCAACCGGGTAGAGCCGGCTTTGCAGGCCGGCAAGGTGGACCTGGTCTGTAACTCCAACCCGGCCTGGTTTGCCAACAGCCAGCGTTACGGCTGGACCCGCGACTTCTACCCGCAGATCGAACGGGTGGTCACGCTGCAAAACCACCCGCGCACCATCCGCAGCAGCGACGATCTGGCCGCCCTGCGCCTGGGCGTGATCCGCGGCTATCACTACCCGGTGCTGGAGCCGTTGTGGCAAAGCCACCGTGCCGAGCGGGCCAACCATCCACATCTGGATTCCAGCCTGAAGGCATTAGGGCTGGGCATGGTGGATGCGGTGATCAGCTCCGAGCTGGAGCTGGCGGCCTGGGTCAAGCTGAACCCGCAAGCCGGCAAGCCACTGCGCATGCAGCCGTGGGTGGTCTCCACCCTGCAGACCCAATGCGCCGTGGCGCCGGGCGGGCAATACAGCGTTGCCGCGCTCGATCAGGCCATTGCCCGGCTGGAAAAGCAGGGCGATATCCAGCGCATCCTGCAACGCTACCGCTGGAAAAGCCGCTAGCCCCCGCCACCGCCCCGCCCGCCTTGACGCGCCGTCCGGCACCGCTATGCTGACGGCGTGTTTCATTTGAAGGCCATCGCCATGACCCACTACCTGTACCTGCACGGCTTCCAGTCCGGCCCGCAATCGCTGAAAGCGCAGGAAACCCGCGCCTACCTGCACGCCATCGCACCAGAGGCCACCTTCGACAGCCCGCAGCTATCGCCCTACCCGGCGCAGGCCATGGCGCAGATGACGCAGTATCTGACCGGCTTCCAGCGGCCGGTGGTGCTGATCGGCAGCTCGCTGGGCGGCTATTACGCCACCTGGTTGGCAGAACGCTTTGCCCTGCCGGCGGTGCTGATCAACCCCGCCATCCGCCCGGAAGACGACCTGGCGCGCTTCATCGGCCCGCTGCACAACCCGTACACCGGCGAGCACTACACGCTGGGCTGGCACCACATGGACGAACTGCTGGCGCTGCGGCCGCCGCGGCTGACGGCGGCCAACTACTGGCTGGTGCTGGGAACGGCAGACGAAGTGCTGGACTGGCGCCAGGCGGTACGCTACTACCGCGGCGCGGCCACCACGGTATTGAACGGCGACGATCACCGGCTGCAAGGTTGGCCGCAATGCCTGCCCGGCCTGCTGGCGATCACAGGCCAGGTTCCGGCCCGGCCCTGAATGGCTCAGGCCGGCTGCCGGCTGTCGCGCTGCACGGCGTAGTCGCCACGGGCAGCGTGGCACAGCACGCTGGCCAGCAGGTCCAGTCGAATCGGTTTGGTGAGGAAGTCGTCCATGCCGGCACCCAGGCAGGTCTGGCGGTCTTCCTCGAAAGCGTTGGCGGTCAGCGCCACGATGTCGGGCTGGGCAGGCAGATCCTGGCCACGTATCGCCAGCGTGGCGTCCACGCCGCTCATGTTCGGCATCTGCATGTCCATCAGCACCAAGTCGATGCAGCCTTGCTGCATCACGCCTAGCGCCTGTTCGCCATCGTCGGCGACGGCAATGGTGTTCAAACCCAGGCGTTGCAGCATCTTCACGATCAGTTTCTGGTTGATGGGGTTGTCTTCGGCAACCAGCACGCGCAACTCGCGCGCCGGCCCCGGCAGCTCGATCTCGCGCTCACCACTGCGCAGCTGCACCGGCGGCGCCACGGTCTCGGCCAGCCAGCGGAAGGTAAAACAGCTGCCGTCGCCGGGCTGGCTTTCCACCAGGATGTCGCCGTTCATCGCCAGCGCCAGCCGCCGGCTGATGGCCAGCCCCACGCCGGTACCGCCATGGCGACGGGTGGGCGAGCTGTCAGCCATCTCGAAGGCCTTGAACAAGCGGTCAAGCTGTTGCTGGCTCATGCCGATGCCGGTGTCGCGCACGGCAATCTGCCAGCTCGCCCGGCCATCCGGCTGTTTCTGCAACGACACCAGCACGCTGATCTGGCCTTCCTCGGTGAACTTCAGCGCGTTGGACAACAGGTTGCCCAGCACCTGGCGGAGGCGGTCGGCGTCACCACGCAGCCACGGCAGCGCCTCCGGCCGGTCCAGCCACAGGCTAAGCCCCTTGGCATTGGCGCGGGTACGGTATTGCGCCGCCAGGCCATCCAGCAGCGCCAGCATGTCCACCTCGTCGTGGCGCAGGGAAAGGTTGCCGTTCTCGATGGCCGACAGGTCCAGAATGTCCTTGATCAGCACCATCTGCGCTTCGGCACTTTCCTGCAGCGTGTGCAGCAGGTCGCGCTGGGCCGCCGACAACGGCGTGGCGGCCAACAGTTCGGCCATGCCCATCACCCCGTTCATCGGCGTGCGCAGCTCGTGACTCATCACCGCCAGAAACTCGGTCTTGGCCCGCACGCCGGCTTCGGCCAATGCCAGCGCCTGGCTCAGCTCCAGCGTACGCTCGGCCACCTTGTCTTCCAGCACCCTGGCCGCGTCGGCCAGCTCGCAGTTGGCGGTATACAGTTCCAGGCTTTTGGCTTCCAGCAGGCGTTCGGCTTCCTGCCGCGCCAGCTTTTCCCGCGCCAACCGCTTTTCCAGACGCGGGATGATGTCTTCGTCGCTCATGTTTTTTCCAGCACAAAACGCACCACCTTGCCATCGGCGTCCAGTGGCTCGCGCAGCAGGCTGACACGCCCTTGCTCGCCATAATGCGCAATGGCGCCATCGATCAGCCCCACCGCCAGGTCGGCCAGGCAACGCGGCGAACGGTACACCACCACCAGGCGCTGCGCGGTATGCGCCTCGACGTCGAACGACGGCAACTCGGCGTCCGGGTACAGCTTGCGCACTTCGGTATGGATAACCTGCTCGATGTGGCTGACCAGCTGGATAGTGCTGTCGCAAGCGTTGATGAAAGCGGGGTACAGCACGAAGAAGCGGCCAAACAGGTACTGGCCGAAGGCGTGGATCAGCACCGGCACCTCGATACCGCTACGCTTGGACAGCGCTACGATCAGGCTGACCATCTCCGGAAACGGATAGGTCCCCACCGCGGTATAGGCCCCGCCGTGCGGCAGGTCGGCATCGTCGATGATGTCGTCCACCATGTCGGCAGAAAACTTCTGCTCCACCAGGCCAAGAAATTCGGTAAACACTACACCCTTCATATGCCCCCCTTTCAGGCGCCGCACTGAACAATCTGTTTATCCTGCCTGACGATGCTTTGGTGCACTATCGCCACGTTGGTACACGCCACCTGCGGCCAACTTGATAGAAAGCCCAGCATTCAAACCCAAAACATTCGATAAGGAAGATCATGAGCCTGCGCGTACGTTTTGACATTAGCGGCGGCCCGGACGTATTGCAAACCGAGCATGTCGAACCGGGCCAGCCGGGCTCCGGCGAGGTGCTGTTGCGACACACTGCCATCGGCGTCAACTTCATCGACACCTATCATCGTAGCGGCCTGTACCCGCTACCGCTGCCATCCGGCCTGGGTAGCGAAGCCGCCGGCGTGGTGCTGGCGGTGGGCGAAGGCGTCGGCCACGTAGCCGTGGGCGACCGCGTCGCCTACGCTGGTGGCCCGCTGGGTGCCTACAGCCAGCAGCGCGTGATACCGGCGCAACACCTGGTGAAACTGCCGGACAGCGTCAGCGACGACACCGCCGCCTGCCTGATGCTGCAGGGCATGACCGTGGCCTACCTGATCCTGCATACCTACCGTGTACAACCGGGCCAGACCGTGCTGTGGCACGCTGCTGCCGGCGGCGTGGGCCAGATTGCCGTGCAATGGCTGTCGGCGCTGGGTGTGACGGTGATCGGCACCGTTGGCAGCGCTGACAAAGCCGTGCTGGCGCGCGCACTGGGCTGCGCCCACGTCATCAACTACCGCGAAGAAGACGTGCCGGCACGCGTGCGCGAACTGACCGGCGGCGCTGGCGTGCCGGTGGTGTACGACAGTGTCGGCAAGGATACCTTCGAGATGTCGCTGAACAGCCTGGCGCCGCGCGGCATGCTGGTCAGCTTCGGCAACGCCAGCGGGGCGGTGCCGGACTTTTCGCCGCTGCTGCTGGCGCAGAAAGGCTCGCTGTTCTTCACCCGCCCGCGCCTGCACGACTACATTGCCACCCGCGCCGAGCTGGAAGCGCTGGCCGGCGCGGTGTTCGAGCAAGTGACCAACGGCACGGTGAAGGTGCAGCCGTCGGCGCGCTACGCGCTGGCCGACGCCGCGCAAGCGCACCGCGACCTGGAAGCGCGCCGCACTACCGGCTCGCTGATCCTGCTGCCGTAATAAGATGCGGCCAAGCCGGCAAGGTTGGCCGCAAGCAGCATGAAAAAAGCCTGCCATGCGGCAGGCTTTGTCTTACTCACATACCGGGTTTACACCCCCAGCGCCTCCGCCAGCTTGCTGCGGCGGGCGGCCAGGCTGGCCGGCAGGGCGTCGGCCAGTTTGGCAAACCACTCGTCGTGGGCGGCCAGTTCCTGACGCCAGGCGGCCTCGTCCAGCACCATCAGCTGCTGGAAGTGCTGCTCGGTAAAGCTGTCCAGACCGGTCCAGTTCAGGTGCGCATAGGCCGGCACCTTGCCCAGCGGGCTGTCTTCGGCCTGGGCGGTGCCCTGTACGCGGCCAACAATCCATTCCAGCACGCGCATGTTGTCGCCAAAACCCGGCCAGATGAACTTGCCGTCGGCGTCGGTACGGAACCAGTTGACGCAGAAGATGCGCGGCAGCTTGCTCACCTTGTCGGCCATGCCCAGCCAGTGCTGGAAGTAGTCGCCCATGTGGTAGCCGCAGAACGGCAGCATGGCGAACGGGTCGCGGCGTACCACGCCCTGCGCGCCAAACGCCGCCGCGGTGGTTTCCGAACCCATGGTGGCAGCCATGTACACGCCGTCTTCCCAGCTGGCGGCTTCAAACACCAGCGGCACGGTGGACGAGCGACGGCCACCGAAGATGAAGGCCGAGATCGGCACGCCGGCCGGGTCGTTCCACGCCGGGTCCAGCGACGGGCACTTGGCCGCCGGCACGGTAAAGCGCGCGTTCGGGTGCGCGGCCTTGCGGCCGGTTTCCTTGGCAATCTCCGGCGTCCAGTCCTTGCCCTGCCAGTCGGTCAGGTGCGCCGGGACGTCCTTGCTCATGCCTTCCCACCACACGTCGCCATCGTCGGTCAGCGCCACATTGGTGAAGATCACGCCTTCGTTCAGCATCGCCATGGCGTTGGGGTTGGATTTCACCGAGGTCCCCGGCGCCACGCCGAAGTAGCCGTTTTCCGGGTTGATGGCGTACAGCTGGCCATCGGCACCCGGCTTGATCCAGGCGATGTCGTCGCCCACGGTGGTGACTTTCCAGCCGTCGTAGGTTTTCGGCGGAATCAGCATCGCGAAGTTGGTCTTGCCACAGGCGCTGGGGAAGGCGGCGGCCACGTAGCGCTTGTCGCCTTGCGGGCTTTCCACACCCAGGATCAGCATGTGTTCGGCCAGCCAGCCCTGGTCGCGGCCCATGGTGGAGGCAATGCGCAGCGCGAAGCACTTTTTGCCCAGCAGCGCGTTGCCGCCGTAACCGGAACCATACGACCAGATCTCGCGGGTTTCCGGGTAATGCACGATGTACTTGGTGTCCGGGTTGCACGGCCACGGCTTGTCGGCCTCGCCTGCGGCCAACGGTGCACCCACCGAGTGCACGCAGGGCACGAACGGGCCGTCTTCGCCCAACACTTCGTACACATTGCGGCCCATGCGGGTCATGATGCGCATCGAGGCCACCACGTACGGCGAGTCGGTCAGCTCGATGCCCACATGCGCAATCGGCGAGCCCAGCGGGCCCATGCTGAACGGAATCACGTACAGGGTGCGGCCGGCCATGCAGCCGTCGAACAGGCCGTGCAGCGTGCTGCGCATTTCGGCCGGGTCCATCCAGTTGTTGTTGGGGCCGGCGTCTTCGCGGCGGGCGCTGCACACAAAGGTGCGGTCTTCCACCCGGGCCACGTCGGACGGGTCGGAGAAGGCGGCGTAGGAGTTGGGGCGTTTTTCCGGGTTCAGCGCGGTCAGGGTGCCGGCGGCCACCATCTTGGCCAGCAGCTGCTGGTTTTCCGCTTCGGAGCCGTCTACCCAGTGGATGGCAGCCGGTTTGGTGAGGGCGGCCACTTCGGCTACCCAGTCGATCAGTTTCTGGTGGCGAACAAAGCTTGGGGCTTGCAGGGTCATGTCTACCTCGTCATGAGTTGGGCAGAGCAGCCGACAAAACCCGCCCCCTTCCCGAAGGCCGGGCGGGTCTGGTAGGCCGCCCTGAGGGGGCTGCGGCATTATCGCGCAGCTGTAGTCAATGAGGTACAACCCTGTCTGTTTTAACGCAAACACCATCACAATTTAGGGATGCGTCACGCCTTTTTGTTGCGTAAAGATCGCAAACGGCTGGCTGATCGATAGCAAGGCGTAGTGCTATCACTACTTTATTGCGCCACACCCGCCGCAAGAAAAAGCCCCCTTCCGTAGAAGGGGGCTGTCGTCAGCCTGCGGCCAACCTTAGCCGGCCGCCAGCGCGGCCTCTTCGTCGGGGTCGATCTCCTCGCCCAGGAAACCACCGCTCTGGTGCGCCCACAGCCGGGCGTACAGGCCGCCCCTGGCCAGCAGCTGCTCGTGGCTACCCTCTTCCACCACCCGGCCCTTGTCCAGCACGATCAGCCGGTCCATCGCAGCGATGGTGGACAGGCGGTGGGCGATGGCCACCACGGTCTTGCCTTCCATCAGCCGGTACAGGCTGCTCTGGATGGCGGCTTCTACTTCCGAGTCCAGCGCACTGGTGGCTTCGTCCAGCAGCAGGATAGGCGCGTCCTTCAGCATCACGCGGGCGATGGCCACGCGCTGGCGCTGGCCGCCGGACAGCTTGACGCCGCGCTCGCCGACGTGGGCGTCGTAGCCGGTGCGGCCCTTGGGGTCGGTCAGCTGCAGGATGAACTCGTGCGCCTCGGCCTTCTGCGCTGCCGCGATCATGTCGGCGTCGCTGGCGTCCATGCGGCCGTAACACAGGTTGTCGCGCACCGAGCGGTGCAGCAGCGAGGTGTCCTGCGTCACCATGCCCACCTGCGCGCGCAGGCTGTCCTGCGTCACCTGGCGGATGTCCTGACCATCAATCAGGATGCGGCCGCTTTCCAGCTCGTAAAACCGCAGCAGCAGGTTGACGATGGTGGACTTGCCGGCGCCGCTGCGGCCAACCAGGCCGATTTTCTCGCCAGGGCGGATGGTGAGGTTCAGGCCGTCGATCACCACTTTTTCGCCGCCGTAGCTGAAGCGCACGTTGTCGAAACGCAGCTCGCCGCGGCCAACCTGCAGCGGGCGCGCGTCCGGCGCGTCGTGGATGGCAATCGGGCGCGACAGCGTGGTAATGCCGTCCTGCACGGTGCCGATATTCTCGAACAGGCTGGACATCTCCCACATGATCCAGTGCGACACGCCGTTCAGGCGCAGCGCCATGGCGGTGGCGGCGGCGACTGCCCCTACGCCCACTTCGCCGCGGCTCCACAGCCACAGCGTGGCGCCGGCGGTACTGGCAATCAGGCCCATGCTGAGGATGTGGTTGACGATCTCGAAGCCGCTCACCAGCCGCATCTGGCGATAGGCGGTGTGCATGAACTCCTGCATCGCGCCCTTGGCAAAGCGTGCCTCGTGGTTACCCTGCGAGAACAGTTTGACGGTGGCGATATTGGTGTAGGCGTCGGTGATACGCCCGGTCATCAGGCTGCGCGCGTCGGCCTGCTCGCTGGCAGCCTTGCCCAGGCGCGGCACGAAGAAGCGCAGCGTCAGCACGTACAGCGCCAGCCAGGCCAGGAACGGCCACAGCAGCACCGCGTCGAAGCTGCCCACCACCGCCACCATGGTGATGAAGTAGATCACCACGAACACCATGATGTCGGTGATGATCAGCACCGTGTCGCGCACCGCCAGCGCGGTCTGCATCACCTTGGCCGACACGCGGCCGGCAAACTCGTCCTGATAAAACGCCATGCTCTGGTTCAGCAGGTGGCGGTGAAAATGCCAGCGCAGGCGCATCGGGAAGTTGCCGAACAGGCCCTGGTACTTGGCCATGGCCTGCAGCGCGATCAGCAGCGGGCTGGCCAGCAGGATGGCGCCCAAGAGCAGCAGGTTGTCGCGCTCCTTGTCCCACAGCTGCGCCGGCGGCACGTGACTGAGCCAGTCCACGATGGAGCCCAGCATGGAAAACAGCAGCGCTTCAAAGGCACCGATCGCCGCCGTCAGCAGCGCCATGGCCAGGATCAGGCCGCGCATGCCGGCGGTGGCCGACCAGACAAACGGGAAAAACCCCTTCGGGGGTTGCGGGGGCGGGGTATCCGGGTAGGCATCTACCCGGCGTTCAAACCAGGAAAACAACATAAAGATCGCTCCTTGCCGTTGCGGGGTGGCCGCTACGGTTCAGGTTTACGGGCCACAGGCCCACATTGCGTCACGCGCCGACATCCTTCGCCGGCACCGCGTCGCCTAAAGAACAAAGACACGACAGCCACGCAGCTGCCGCATCCGCACCATGACACAAAGCATGCCATGCGGGAAACTGCCCGTGAAGACAGGGCCGCCGGCATTCTACCCGCAGCCCGCGCCGGCTGGCGAACGGCTATGCTGTACACACTGTTCACGCTGTCATTTTATTGCCATGACCATTCCCCACCTGTCGCTTGCCGACGCCCGCGCGCTGCACCTCGCCGCGCAGGGCCTGCTCACCCCGCCACGCCGCAAGGCCACCCGCGACGACGTACTGGCCGCCATCCGCCGCATGGCGCTGCTGCAGATCGACACCATCAGCGTGGTGGCACGCAGCCCTTACCTGGTGCTGTACAGCCGCCTGGGCCACTACGACCCGGCCTGGCTGGACGGCCTGCTGGCCGACGGCGCGCTGTTCGAATACTGGGCGCACGAAGCCTGTTTCGTACCGGTGGAAGACTACCGCCTGCTGCGCCACCGCATGCTGGACCCGGCGGCCATGAGCTGGAAGTACTCGGTACGCTGGATGCAGCAGCACCACGCCGAGATAGAACGGATGCTGGCGCACATCCGCCAGCACGGCCCGGTGCGCTCGCGCGACTTTGCGCGCCAGGGCAGCAAGGGCAATGGCTGGTGGGACTGGAAACCGGAAAAACGTCACCTGGAGGTACTGTTCACCAGCGGCCAGCTGATGGTGCGTGAACGTGAAAACTTCCAGCGCGTGTACGACCTGGCCGAGCGCGTGCTGCCGCACTGGGACGACGCGCAGCATCTGCCCACGCCGGCTGCCGCCCGCCACGACATGATCCGCGCCAGCTGCCGTGCACTGGGCCTGGTACAAGCGGGCTGGGTGGGCGACTACTACCGCTTGCGCGGCAAGGTCAGCGCCGCCGAGCTGGCGCCGCTGATCGACAGCGGCGAGCTGCTGCCGGTACAGGTAGAAGGGCTGAAGGGCGACAGCTACGTGCACCACAGCCTGCAAGACGCGCTAAGGTTGGCCGCAGACGGCCAGCTGAAAGCCAGCGCCTGCAGCGTGCTGTCGCCGTTCGACCCGGTGGTGTGGCACCGCGCGCGCGCCAGCCAGCTGTTCGGCTTCGACTACCGCATCGAGTGCTATACCCCGGCGCCCAAGCGCCAGTACGGCTACTTCGTGCTGCCGCTGTTGGTACGCGGCCAACTGGTGGGGCGGCTGGACGCCAAGGCGCACCGTGCCCAGGGCGTGTTCGAGGTGAAGGCGCTGTACCTGGAGCCGGGCATCAAGCCGGGCAAGCGCCTGCAGCAAGACATCGGCAAGGCCTTGCAACAGTGCGCCGACTGGCACGGCACGCCGCAATTGCGCTTTGGCCGGGTACCGGACGGCTGGCTTGTGTAACAACTTACACGGTTTTCCTGCGGCAGCCGCCCGCCATCACCGCTATCGATGACAAACACGCCGCGGCAGGTAACAGGGTGTATCCGTCTGCTTGCAGCCCGATACATCACGCAACAGCAGGCTAACAGACGGCCGGTGCGGTCGGGCCTACCATGCAGCTCATGGAAACGCCGCATGGTGTGGCTTCCTCTCCACGCAAAGGAATGGATGATGAAAAAACTGACCACCCTGGCCGTCGCTGCCACCCTGGCCCTGACCTCCGTTGCCGGCTTTGCCGCCGACGCCAAGACCCCGGCCAGCGCCCCGGCTGCCAAAGCGGCTCCGGCCAAAAAGGCCGAGCACGCCAAGAAAGCCGTACACAAGCAGCACAGCAGCAAAAAAGCCGCTTCTGCCGCCAAGTAAGCCCGCCTGATACCGCTACCGTCTTCGCAAGCAAAGGATACCGACCATGAAAAAGCTGACTGCCATCACCGTTGCCGCCGCCCTGGCCCTCACTTCCGCTGCCGGCTTTGCCGCCGACGCCAAAGCCCCGGCCAGCGCCCCGGCCGCCAAATCTGCCCCGGCCAAACACGCCGAGCACGCCAAAAAGGCCGCCCACAAGCAAGAACATCACAAGCACGCTGCCAAAAAAGCGGCGTCCGCTGCCAAGTAATCCTGTGTAGACAACTCGTCTCTACTTCCCGCCCGGCCCTGTGCCGGGTTTTTTTGCGCCTGGTGCCTGGCGCCCATGCCGGCCGCATCATGGTTTGATCAAGCGATTGTTTTGCTTTTATAATAAAAATGATTATCAATTGCAAAACAAACACAACAAATCATGTACACGCGCTACACCCTGCCCATCCTGCTGGCAGTTCACGCCACTTCCTCGCTGGCAGATAGCCAGACCACGACACTCCCTACCGTCACCGTTACCGCCGTGCGGCCGCTGTCGCCGGGCAAAACCAGCATCACCCCGGACGAAATCGACAGCCAGCAGGCCATCAGCGTGCCGCACCTGCTGGACAACCTGCCCGGCGTGGACCTGAACGGCAATTCGCGCCCCGGCGGGCAGTCGCTGAACATCTGGGGCTTTGGCGATACCGAAGACGTACGGGTGCAGCTGGATGGCGCCAACAAGGGCTTCGAGAAATACCGGCAGGGCTCGCTGTTCATCGAACCGGAGCTGATCAAACAGATCAACGTGGACAAGGGCGCGCACTCGGTGCGCTACGGTAACGGCGGCTTTGGCGGCACCATCCGCGTCGAGAGCAAGGACGCACGCGACCTGCTGCGCCCCGGCGAACACGTTGGCGGCCTGCTGAAGTTCGGCCGCCACAACAACGACGGCCAGCACGTGGGCAGCGCTACCGTGTTTGCCCGCGGCCAAGCAGCGCTGCCGGTCGAGCTGCTGGCCTCGCTGACACGCCGCGACGGCAACAACCAGCGCCGCGCCGACGGCACCGCCTACCCGTTTTCCGCCACCAACAGCGAATCCACGCTGCTGAAGCTGGCGCTGCCGCTGGGCGAAAGCCGGCTGACGCTGTCGATGATAGACAGCAACAGCGCCGAATGGTCGCCGTTTGCCGCCAAGCGCGACGACATCCCGGCGCCGACGCAGGCCGACATCAATCGCTACGGCCTGGAAGAAGCCTGGCGCCGCAAGGTGCTGTGGCGCGAGCAGCGCGACGAAACGCGGGTGGCACAATGGCAGTACGCGCCGGCCGAGCTGCCGTGGCTGGCGCTGAACCTGCGCTATAGCCGTTCGGCCAGCCGGCAGGACGACCGCCGCCCCGATAGCGTCAGCAGCGACTTTGCCGCCAGCCTGGGCCACCAGAGCCACACCGCCTACCGCGACGAGCAGTTCGAGCTGAGCAATACCGCGCAGCTGGGCAGCGACACGATGCCGCAGCAACTGGCCGTCGGCGTGCAAAGCCACCGCCAGCGCCGCGACACGCTGATGTACCTGCGCAACCGCAGCACCGACGCCAGCTACAACTACGGCTGGATGCAGCCCTACTACATGCCGTCCGGCTTCCAGGACACACTGGGCGGTTACGCCGAATACCAGCTGCAGTACGGCCCGCTTAGCGTCACCCCCGGCCTGCGCTACGACAAGGTAGACAACGAAGGCGTGCCCAACCTGGCACCGCGCTACAACGACCCGCAAGCCGGCCACGATTACCGTGCCGTCAGCTACAGCGGCTGGAGCAAGCACCTGGCGCTGAGCCTGCAAGCGCTACGCAACCTCAGCCTGTTTGCCGACGCCGGCCATACCTGGCGCGCCCCGGTCATCGACGAGCAGTACGAAGTGCAAAGCGCCGCCAGCAGTGCGCCGAAGAGCAGCCGCGGGCTACGCAAAGAGCGGCTGACCGCCCTGCGTGGCGGCCTGAAACTGGAAGAACAAGGCCTGTTCAGCCGTGACGACAGCCTGGTCGGCACCGTTACCGCCTACCGCAACATCGTGCACGACAATATCCACAAGCGCTTTGGCGTCATGTACGAACCCGGCACCGCCAACCCCGGCAAGCAATCGTTCTACCGCAACCTGCCCGGCTACCGTACCGAAGGGCTGGAGCTGGAACTGCATTACGACAGCCGCAGCCTGTTTGCCAGCGCCGCGCTCAGCTGGATGCGCGGCCAGCACACCGGCTCGGTGCGCAACCCGTGGGGCCAGAACCAGCCGGTCAGCGACGTCAGCCCGCGCAAGGCGGTACTGACCGTCGGCGGCAAGCTGCCGGCGCTGGGGCTGGCCATCGGCTGGCAGGGCAAGTTCGTGCGCAAGCAGGACCGCGAGCCGAACGACCAGGTCGCCAGCTACGCCCTGCCCACCTCGCTGGGTTACAGCGTGCACAGCGTGTTTGCGCGCTGGCAGGGGCAAGGCGCTTTGAAAGACAACTTTGCCGACCTCAGCATCGACAACGTGTTCAACCGCAGCTACCAGCCGTATATGAGCGAAGCGGTGTACGCACCGGGGCGCAACCTCAAGCTCAGCGTAGGGCACCGCTTCTAGCCGCAGCGGCCAGCCGACAACACCCGCCCGGCCTTGTGCCGGGCTTTTTTCATGGCAACGGCAGCGGCGTCACCCCCGGCAGCGCCTGGCGGCCAACCTGCAGCACCGGGCAGTTCACCACCAGGTCCAGCGGCTGCAGCCGCACGTCGCCAGCGTCCTCTGCCGCCAGCACCTCATCTACCGAGCGCAACTCGCGCACGGTACGGCCCGGCTGCCAGTGCACCATGATCACGTCCCACAGCGGCGAATAGGCGCGGTCACGGTTGGCCGCACCCACAGGCTGCGGCACCGACGGCAACACGCTGGGCTGGGCGGCAAACTTGTAGATGCGGTCCAGCACCGAGCGAGGGTTGGGCGCCTGCCGGCTCAAGGGCAGCGCATTGGCCAAGCGGGGCACCAGGTTGGCCGCGTTGTCGATGGCGGCGTCGGCGCGCGAAGCGTCGGTGGTGAGGTACCACACCGGCTGGCCGTCAAACCAGCCCTGGCGCACCGGTACCGACATCGTGGTTTGCGCGGTGGCGGCCAACGTCGTGGCCACCGTGGCCAGCGCCAGCAAAATCCGTTTCATACTTCACTCCTGGCAGACAGCGCCAGCTTGCGTTGCTGGCGCAGGGTATGGATGCCGATCAGTACGATGGCGCCCCAGATCGGCCCGTAGGTGAGCAGCCCGTCCGCGCCCAGCGGCTCGCCCAGCACGGTGATGGCCAGCACGAACAGCAGCGCCGGCTCCACATAGCCCAGCAAGCCCCACAGCCCCATCGGCAGCAGATGGCTGGCGGCAATATTGCACAGCAGCGCCACCGAGCTGAGCAGGCCCAGGCCAGGCAGCAGCCACCAGAAGCGCGCCTCGTCCAGTACGCCCCAGCCGGCCGGCCCCAGCCACAACAGCATGGCCAGCGCCACCGGGAACATCAGCGCCATTTCCAGCGCAAAGCCGCACACCGGGTCCAGCCCGCTCTTGCGCCGCAGCACGAAGTACGGCGGGTAACCCAACACCACCAGCAGCGTGGGCCAGGCGATGGCCCGCGTCAGCCACAGCTCGTGCAGCACCCCCAGCATGGCGAGGGCGACGGCAATGGCCTGCAGCCGGTACAGCCGTTCGCCGTACAGCAGGCGGCCCACCAGCACCATCACCAGCGGCGACAGGAAGTAACCCATCGACACCGCCATCACCTGACCGTGCAGCGGCGCCCACAGGAACAGCCACAGCTGCACGCCCATCAGCGCGGCCATGCCGGCCACCGCGGCCAGCAACGACGGCTGCCGCCACATGCGCTGCCAGCTGTCGGCAAACGCCTGGCGCTTGCCGGTAAGCAGCACGATCAGCAACACCCCCGGCAGCGTGCACAGGATGCGCCAGGCAAAGATGCCCAGGCCATCCAGCGGCCGCAGCTGGGTAACGTAAGCCGGCAACAGCGAAAACAGCAGCGACGCGCTGATCGACAGCGCAATACCGCGCCCGGACGGCGCCTGAGGGGTGGTCATATCGAATCCCGAGTGAATACCCGGTGATAGTGCCGCAAATGGCAGCCTGCGGCCAGCCACCGCCCACCATCAGCGCCGCCGGTTCAGGCCTGGTCGGCCAGCGCGGCGGCGATGCGCGGCAGCAGGAAGTCGATCAGTACCGTGTACTTGCGCGGCATCGGCTGGCGGTAGGGGTAGACCAGAAACACCGGCCAGCGCTCGCCGCGCCAGTCCGGCAACACCCGCAGCAGCTCGCCACGACGGCAGGCCGGCGCCGCCATGTAATGCGGCAGCACGCTGATACCGTAGCCGGCCACGCACATGCTGAGGCAAGCGATGAAGGCACTGGAGCGGATACGCGCCGCGCCCGGTTGCAGTACCCAGGTGTCGTCGCCACGCACCAGCGTCAGCTGCTCGCCATCGTCGTGGCTCAGCAGGCCAAAGCGCAGCAACTCGTCCGGGTGTTGCGGCCAACCTTGCTGCTGCAGAAAGGCCGGGCTGGCGTACAGCCCCTCCTCCACCCAGCCTGCGGGGCGCGCCACCAGCGAGTCGTCGTGCACCTTGCGCGCGCGCAGGCAGAAATCCAGCACGTCGGCGATCGGGTCCTGCACCCGGTTGGTCACGTCCAGCCGCAGCTGCAAGCCGGGCTGTTGCCGCCCCAGCTCGGCCAGCAACGGCGCCAGCATCGGCGCCATCGATACCGAGGTGGACAACGCCAGCGGGCCTTCCACCGCACACTGGGCGCTATCGACCGCGTGCTGCATGCGCTCCAGCGCCTCGCGCATGGCGCGGGCGTGCGGCAGCAGCTGCTGGCCGGCCTCGGTCAGCGCCAGCCGCCGCGTGGTGCGCAATACCAGCACTGCGCCCAGCTGTTTTTCCAGTGCCTTCAGCCGCAGGCTGACCAGGCTGCGGGTACAGCCCAGCGCCTCGGCGGCGGCCGTCAGGCTACCCAGGCGGGCAATGGCCTCGAACACCAGCACGTCGTCCGGCAGCGGCATTGTTTTCATTGGCTTGACAATATGGTGAGCGTTAACGGGTTTATCGGCAGCAAGTGGCTGATTAAGCTGACTTCATCGCCAATCACTCAACAATGAGCATGCCATGAAACTGCTACGCCGCCTATTCGCCTATTGCTTTACCCCGGTCTATCGCACGCTGTGCTGCCACGGCGACAGCCTGGGCTGCCGCCAGCAACGCCTGCTGGACGACGCGCGCGAACGCGTGCGCCGCACACTGCTATAAAAGCCGGCCAAGGTGCGATAACATCGCGCCAAACTCACATCACACGCACACAATGACTACCATTTACCACGCCCACGTTTATTTTCTGCCCGAACAGACCGCGCAAGCGGCCACCCTGCACGCCACGCTGGTGCCGCGCCTGCCCGCCGGCTGCTGGCTGGGCCGGCTGATCGAGCGCGAAGTGGGCCCGCACACGCGGCCGATGTTCGAGATCGACTTTGCCGAGCCGCTGCTGCCGGCGGTGACCGCCTTGCTGGAACAATACCGCGACGGCCTGCCGGTGCTGCTGCACCCGGAGCTGGACAACGAAGTGGTGGGTCACACCAGCGCCGCGCGCTGGCTGGGCGAGCCGCTGCCGCTGAAGCTGCACACGCTGCGCGGCGCCTAACTGGCGCCAGCGTCGGGGCGGTCTGGCGTGCTGTCCGGCACCGCACCATTGGCCTGGCGCAATTGCTCGCGCTGCGCCTGCTTGATCAGGTCCAGGTCGGACAGCACTTCCCAGGTCAGGTGATCCATGCGCTTGTGCAGGCTGTCGATCGCCGCCTCGGCCTTCAGGTTGACTTCGAAGTCGCGGATCATCGTCATGCGGTCGCGCGCGGCCTGGCGGTTCTGCGACATCATGATGATCGGCGCCTGGATGGCGGCCAGCATCGACAGCATCAGGTTCAGGAAGATGTACGGGTAGGGGTCGAACGCCTTGGTGCCCAGCAGTTCGCTGTTGATGAACGCCCAGCAGAACAGGAAACCGGCGAAGATCATGATGAAGGTCCACGAGCCGCCGAACTCGGCCACGCGGTCGGCCAGCCGCTCGCCCAGCGTCGGGCCGGTATCGGGCAGCGCGTGCTCCGGCCGCACCGACTGCAGCTTGCGCGAGATGCGCATCAAGGCTTGCAATTCGCGGTTGGCCAGCCCGTCCACGCCGGTATGCAGCAGGTGTTCTGCCAGGTATTGGATGTCCTTGCCGTGATCGCTCATCGCTGCGCCCTCCACTGTGTAAGCAACGATTATCCGCAGCCCGGCCAGCCGCCAACAGGCGCCAAATGTGACGCCGTGTAACGCGCCGTAGCCTGCCACCTGCACAACAAAAAAGCCGGCCCGCACACGCGGACCGGCTTGCTCTTGCCCTGCGGCCAACCTTAGCCGCTGTTGCGCAGGCCGGCGGAGATGCCGTTGATGGTGAGGTGGATGGCGTACAGCGCGGCCTCGTCGTCCGGCTCCTGGCGCAGGCGCTGCAGCAGTTTCACCTGCAGCAGGTTCAGCGCGTCCAGGTAGGGCAGGCGGGTATCCAGGCTGCGCGCCAGCGTGGGGTTGCCCTGCAGCAGCTTGTCCTGGCCGGTGATGGCGAAGAACGCGGCCAGCGTCTTGTCGAACTCGGCCTGCAGGCCGCCGAACAGGCGGTCGGCCAGCGCCGCGTCGCCCACCAGCGCGGCGTAGCGACGCGCGATCTGCAGGTCGGCCTTGGCCAGTACCTGTTCCATATTGGACAGCATCACCTGGAAGAACGGCGACTGGCGGTACAGCGCCTGCAATTGGGCCAGGCCGGCGTCGTTACCGTGCGCGGCCAGGAAGGCCGACACCGCGCTGCCAAAGCCGTACCAGCCCGGTAGCATCACCCGCGATTGCGACCACGAGAACACCCACGGAATGGCGCGCAGGTCCTTGATGCTAGCCAGCGCCTTGCGCGAGGCCGGGCGGCTGCCGATGTTGAGTTTGGCGATGGCGCTGATCGGCGTGGCTTCCATGAAGTACTGCATGAAGCCGTCCGATTCCACCAGCGCACGATAGGTACGGTAGGCGTGGCCGGACAGCTCAGCCAGCACGCTCTCGTCGGTGTCCTGCTGGCTGCCCTGGCTGAGGGTGGCTTCCAGCGTGGCGGCCACCAGTGCTTCCAGGTTGCGGGTGGCGTTGTCAGGGTCGGCAAACTTGGCGGTGATGATCTCGCCCTGCTCGGTAATGCGGATGCGGCCCACCACGGTGCCGGCCGGCTGCGCCATGATCGCTTCGTACGATGGGCCACCGCCGCGGCCAACCGAACCGCCCCGGCCGTGGAACAGGCGCATCTTCACCCCGGCGGCGTCGAACACGCGCACCAGACGCTGCTCGGCCTGGTACAGCTCCCATTGGCTGGTGAGGTAGCCGCCGTCCTTGTTGCTGTCGGAGTAGCCCAGCATCACTTCCTGCACGCCGTTGCGGCTCTTCAGCAGCTGCTGGTACCACGGCAGCGCAAACAGCTGCTGCATGATGCCGGCGGCGGCGTCCAGGTCGGCAATGGTTTCAAACAGCGGCACCAGGTTCAGGCTGATGGCCGGCACGCCGCCGTCCAGCCGCAGCAGGCCGCTTTCCTTGGCCAGCAGCGCCAGCGCCAGGATGTCGGACACGCTGGCGCAGTTGGAAATGATGCATTGGGCGATGGCGCCCTGGCCGAACTGCTGTTGTACGCGGGCCGCCTCGCGGAAGATGGCCAGCTCTTTTTCGCTGTCGGCGCTGTAGCTGAGGAACGGCGAGTACAGCAGACGCGGCGTGGCCAGCTCGCGCAGCAGCACGCGCACGCGGGCGGCTTCGTCCAGCGCGGCGTAGTGCTCCAGGTTGGCGTGGGCGAACAGCTCGCCCACCACGGCGGCGTGTTTTTCGGCGTGCTGGCGCAGGTCCAGCGGCATCAGGTAGAAGCCGAACACGTCCACCGCGCGCGCCAGCTTGCCCAGCCGGCCGTACACCAGCAAGGCGCTGCCGTTGGCGGCCAGCGAGTCGCGCAGCGCAGCCAGGTCGGCCTGCAGCGCGTCGGTGTCGGGGTAGGCGTCGCCGGCAGTCCAGCGGCCGCGCAGCGGCAGACCCAGGTTGGCCGCAGTAGCCGACAGCCGGCCTTCGATGGTGGCCAGCGCCAGGCGGTACGGCTCTTCGCGGCGGCTGATGGCGCTATCGGGCGAGGCGGCGGCCAACGCGGCCACAGCGGGCGACACGCGGATATGGCGCGACGACAGCGACAGCTCGCGGTACAGGCCGGCCAGCTCGTAGAAGTAGTGCTTGAACGCCACCTCGGCCTGGCGGGTAATGGCGTGGCGCAGCACGCCGGCGTCCACATTGGGGTTGCCGTCGCGGTCGCCGCCGATCCAGCTGCCGACGCGCAGGAAGGACGGTATCGCCGCGTCCTGGCCCCACAGCTCGCGCATCTGGCGGCCCAGGCGCTCGTACAGCGCCGGAATGGCCTGGAAGAACGACAGCGGGTGGTAGGCGACGCCGTTTTCGATCTCGTCGGCTACCGTCATCTTGAACGGGCGGATTTCAGTGGTTTGCCACAGCGTGTGGATGACGCGCTGCAGCTTGGCCTCGACTTCGGCTTCCTCTTCCGGGGTGATGTCGGACGACGACAGCTGCTGCAGGAACTTGCGCACCGCACGGTGGCCGTCCAGCACGCTCTGGCGCTGCACTTCGGTGGGGTGGGCGGTGAGCACGGCGCTGACGCTGGCTTCCTGCAGCGCGGCGTTCAGGCTGGCAAAGTCCACGCCGCTATCGTGCAGGCGGGTGAGCGCACGCGACAGGCTGCCGCGCTGCGGCGCGCTGCCGGCACGCTGGTGGGCGCGGCGGCGGCGGGCGTGGTGCAGGTCTTCGGCAATATTGAACAGCTGCGAGTACAAACCACAGGCGCGCACCAGTGCCGTGGTGGTGGCCGGCGACAGCCGCTCCACCAGCGCGTCGGCGGCGGCGTCGTGGCGCTGGGCACCGCTGGGGATGGCGCGGATCTCGTCCACCACCTCGGCGCCTTCCTGTTCCAGCAGCAGCGCTTCCAGCAGGCGGTTAAGCCGTGCCAGGTCTTCACGCAGCGGTAAATCCTTGTCCTGATCGCTCATACGCTATTTCCCTAATATTTTATTGTGACAAACACTGCGAAGATGGCCGGCATGGACACCGCCCTGATCCTCATTCCCGATTTCCTGCTCATCCTGTTCGGCTTCGCGCTGCGGCGCAGCGGCTGGCTGGCGCCGGCGTTCTGGGGCGAGGCCGAGAAATTCGTTTACTTCGTACTGTTCCCGCCACTGCTATTCCGCGCGCTGGCGCGGGCGCAGCTGGACCTGGCCGCCAGCCTGCCGATGTTGGCCGCAGGCTTGCTGTTTACCGCCTGTGCCTTTGTGCTGGGCAGCGCGGCCAAACCGCTGTTCCGGCTGCCGCAGCCCAGCTTTGCCGCCGGTAATCAGGGCGCCTACCGCTTCAATACCTACGTCGGCTTTGCCGTCATGGGCACGCTGGCCGGCGAGCCGGGCATTGCCACCATCGCGCTGCTGTGCGGCAGCATGGTGCCGGTAGTCAACGTGATGGCCGTGGGCCAGCTGGCGCACGGCAGCGAGCGCGGCATGCTGTACGAGCTGCTGCGCAACCCCATCATCTGGGGCATCTGCAGCGGGCTGGCGGCCAACCTCAGCGGCCTGCCCATCCCCGGGCCGCTGTTTGCCGCCATCGACCACCTTGCCGCAGCAGCACTGCCGCTGGGGCTGATTACCGTGGGCGCCGGGCTGCGCTTTGCCGCGTTGCGCCGCCACGCCGGCCCCTTGCTGTACTGGAACGCCATCAAGCTGCTGCTGTTGCCGGCCATCGCCGTGCTGGCCACCGGCCTGCTGGGCGTCAGCGGTATTTATCGCCAGGCCGCGCTGGTGATGAGCATGCTGCCCACCGCCACCTCGGCCTACATCCTGGCCGTGCGCATGCAGGGCGACGGCGAACTGGCCGCCGCGGTGGTCACCACCTCGACGCTGGCAGCCATGCTGACCATGCCGCTACTGCTGGTTTTATTGCTGTAATCCTGCCGCAAAAGCGGCGTACCGTGTAGTTAAACTACAAGGTAATGTTGCAGCTACACACACCCTGCCCTGCATCAAGGTTGGCCGCCGTGTGCGTGCTAGAATGCCGGCCATCCTTTTCTTCGTGCAGGACCCGTTCATGAACAAGCTCGTCATCGCCAGCCGCGAAAGCAAACTCGCCATGTGGCAGGCCGAACACATCAAAGCCCGCCTCGAGGCGCTGTACCCGCAGCTCACGGTGGAGATCCTGGGCATGACCACCCAGGGCGATCAGATCCTCGACAAAACGCTGTCCAAAATCGGCGGCAAGGGCCTGTTCGTGAAAGAGCTGGAACTGGCCCTGCAAGAAGGCCGCGCCGACATCGCCGTGCACTCCATCAAGGACGTGCCGATGAACCTGCCGGAAGGCTTCGCCCTGGCCGCCATCTGCGAACGCGAAGACCCGCGTGACGCGCTGGTTTCCAACCGCTACGCCAGCCTGCACGAGCTGCCGCACGGCGCCGTGGTGGGCACTTCCAGCCTGCGCCGCGAATCGCAACTGCGCGCCCGCTTTCCGCACCTGGTGATCAAGCCGCTGCGCGGCAACGTGCAAACCCGCCTGCGCAAGCTGGACGACGGCGAGTTCGACGCCATCATCCTGGCCGCCGCCGGCCTGAAACGCCTGGGCCTGGGCGAGCGCATCCGCCAGGAGCTGGCACCGTCGGAAAGCCTGCCGGCCGTGGGCCAGGGCGCGCTGGGCATTGAAATCCGCGCCGACCGCGCCGACCTGTACACGCTGCTGGCGCCGCTGAACGACGCCGACACCCACGCCTGCGTTACCGCCGAACGCGCGTTCTCGCGCGTGCTGGGCGGCAGCTGCCAGATTCCGATCGGCGGCTTTGCCACCATCACCGACAACCTGATCACGCTGGGCGGCTTTGTTGCCCACCCGGATGGCTCCGAAATGCTGACCGCCAGCGCCAGCGCACCGCGCGAATACGCCGACGCGCTGGGCCGCGCCGTGGCCAAGAAGCTGCTGGACCAGAACGCCGCCGAGCTGATCGAAGCGGTGGTGGCCGAGCAGGCAGACCGCTAAACCATGGCCGGCACCCTGCTGCTGCTGCGCCCGCCGGCCCAGGCTGCCCGCCTGCAGGCGGCGCTGGCGTCGCTGGGCGTGGCGTCCGAGCCGTTCTGCGTGCTGGACACCGTGGCCGACGCCGACGGCCTGGCCGCCTTGCCGGCGCTGGCGCGCGTCAGCCACTGGCTGGTCTTTGTCAGCCCGTCGGCCATCGACATCGCCTGGCCGGTGCTGGCCGACAAGCTACCCCCCGGCGTCAAGCTGGCAGCCGTTGGCCGCGGCAGTGGCCAGAAGCTGCAAGCCGTCAGCGGCCGCGGCGTGCTGTACCCGGACGATGGCAACGACAGCGACGCACTGCTGGCACTGGCGCCGATGCAGCAGGTAGCCGGCCAACGCATCCTGATTGTGCGCGGCCACGACGGACGCGCCCAGCTCGGGGAAACCCTCGCCGCGCGCGGTGCCCTGCCGCGCCACGCCGACGTCTACCGGCGTGAGCCACGGCAGCCGGACTGGGCGCGGCTGATTGCCCTGCTGCGCAGCGGCGGCCTGGCCGGCCTGGTGGTGACTTCCAGCGACATCGCCGACGCGCTGTTTGCCCAGGCCAGCCCCGAGCAGGCTACGCTGCTGCGCAGCCTGCCGTTCTTTACGCTGCACCCGCGCATCGCGCTGCGCCTGCGCCAACACGGCGTGGCCAACCTGTCGCTGTGCGACGGCAGCGCCGGCGCGCTGGCGGCCATGCTGTCGAACTGACCTCCCTGCGCCGGGTCTACCCGGACATCCCTGCCGGGGCATGCCGTATGGGCACTCGCCTTGCCGGACAAGGCGAAAAGCCGCGTCAAGCGGCTGGCAGCCCTATCGACAGGACGTTACAATGCCTTTCAAGTTACGGCGCATGACGCCGGCTCCAGCAACCCTGCCGCCTTGCGCGGCAACCTTGCGGTGACACGACATCCCATGAGCGAAGCCACTCCAGTCGACAAGGGCAGCGCGCTGCCTGCCAAGAAATCCGTCAACCTCGCGCTGATTGTTTCCCTGATCGCGCTGGGCGTGACCGGCTGGCACTACCTGGACAGCCGCCAGCAACTGAACGAAGCCAAACAGGCGCTGGCCACGCGGCTGGCCGAAAACGGCGGCAACGCCAAAGCCATCCAGACCCAGGCCGACCAGGCGCTGGCCGCAACCCGCGCCGCCGAAGCCAAGCTGGCGCTGCTGGAAGCACGGGTCAACGAATCGGCCGGCCAGTACGCCACGCTGGGCGCCATGTACCAGGAGCTCACCAAAAACCGCAGCGACTGGCTGCTGTCCGAGGTAGAGCACACGCTGGCCATCGCCAGCCAGCAACTGCAGCTGGCCGGTAACGTCAGCGGTGCCATCACCGCGCTGGAAATGGTGGACAACCGCCTGTCGCGCTTCGACAACCCGGCGCTGATTCCGGTGAAAAAGGCGGTCGCCAAAGACCTGGAAACGCTGAAAGCCCTGCCCTACCTCGACACCGTGGGCCTGACCGTGAAGCTGGACACGCTGATGCTGGGCGCCGAAACGCTGCCGCTGGTGATCGACCACCACCGCCTGGCCACCAACACCGCGCGCCCGGCACTGCCGGCCGACGCACCGTGGTGGGAACGTCTGCTAGCCGACGTGACGCAGAGCCTGGGCGAGATGGTACGCATCCGCCGCATGGACAAACCGGAAGCGCTGCTGCTGTCGCCGGAGCAGGCCTTCTTCCTGCGTGAAAACATCAAGCTGCGCCTGCTGGATGCGCGCCTGGCGCTGACCCAGCGCGACGGCGCCACCTACCAGGCCGACCTGGCTGCCGCCGCCCAGTACGGCGCCCGCTACTTCGACCGCGACGCCCCGGCCACGCAGAAATGGCAGGCCACGCTGGCCGAGTTGGCCGCAGCGCGTCTGGAAGTGAGCCTGCCCGACCTGTCTGCCAGCCTGAAAGCCGTGCGCGACGCGCAAGGCAACACCGTGGAGTAAGCCGTGAGATTCGTGTTCTGGATTGTCGGGCTGTTTGCCCTGGCGGTGCTGATTGGCTTGGCGTCGACGCTGAATACCGGCTACGCCATCCTGTTCGTGCCGCCGTACCGCATGGAAGTGTCGTTCAACCTGCTGATCATCGCCGTGGTGGTACTGATCCTGCTGGCTTACGGCGTACTGCGCCTGCTGGGCATTGCGGCCAACCTGCCGCATGAAGTGCGCGCCTTCCAGCGCCAGAAAAAGCTGCGCGCCGCCCGCCATGCGCTGCGCGAGGCCGCCATTTCCATGTTTGAAGGCCGCTACCAGCGTGCCGAACGCGAGGCGCTGAAATCCATCGACGACGAGTACGCCGACGAAAACCGCGCGCTGGCGCTGATGATCGCCGCCCGCTCCGCCGCCAGCGTGGGCGACAACGCCAAGCGCGACGGCTACCTGTCGCGGCTGGAAAGCATGCCGGAACGCATCCAGCTGGCGCGCCACATGGTGGAAGCGCAGATCCGCATGGACGCCAAGCAGCCGCTGGAAGCGCTGGCCGCCATCGAACGCGCCCGCGCCATCAGCAGCAACCTCACCTCCGCCCTGCGGCTGGAGCTGAAAATCCGCCTGCTGCTGAAGCAGCCGGAGCAGGTGCTGCAACTCACCGAAAAACTGCTGAAGGCCGACGCCCTGGAAGCCGAACAGGCGCGCCGCTACCGCCTGGCCGCCTACCGCCAGCAGCTGGTAGGGCTAGGCAGCGAGCGCGAAGTGCGCGACTGGCTGAAGCGCATCCCGGGCGTGGAAAAGCAGAACCCCGACCTGGTGGTGGACATTTCGCGTCACCTGATCGCGCTGGACACCTACCCGCTGGCCGCCGAGCTGATTGCCGGCGCGCTGTCGGACGAAGAACAGGCCACACCGGAGCTGGCACGCGAACTGGGCATGCTGGCCGAGCACATCGACAGCCCGCGCCGCCTGGCGCTGATGCGCGACGCCGAAAACTGGCTGAAATCGCGCCCGCGCGACCACATGCTGCTGCTGGCGCTGGGCCGGCTGGCACTGGCCGAACAGCTGTGGGGCAAGGCGCAAAGCTATCTGGAAGCCAGCGTATCGCTGCAGCCCACGCTGTGCGCCCACGCCGAGCTATCCAAGCTGTTCGGCAAGCTGGATAAAGCCGACAAGGCCGCCCAGCACCAGGCGCTGGCGCTGGACATCGCGCTGAGCCAGGGCTGCTGAGCATGAAACCGCTGCTGAACGCCGCCGCACTGGGCCTGCTGCTGACGGCGGCCATGCCGGTGCTGGCGACACCGCCCGTCAAGGCGGCAGCAGCCGTCAGCCAGCCGGGCGTACTGATCGACGTGCGCACGGCGGAGGAATACGCCAGCGGCCATCTGCAAGGTGCGCTGCTGCTGCCGGTAGACCGCATCGCGCAGGAGATCGCCGCCCGGGTACCAGACAAGCACACGCCGATCCGCCTGTACTGCCGCAGCGGTCGCCGCTCGGCGCTGGCGCTGGAAGCGCTGCAACAGCTGGGCTATACCCGGCTGCAAAACCTGGGCGGGCTGGAAGAAGCCAGCCACAGCAGCCAGCTACCGATCGTCAAATAAGAAAACCGCCCTACCGGGCGGTTTTTTCATGGCCAGCGGTAACGATGATCAGAACCCCAGCGCGGCCAACTCGTCGGTGCGCAGCACGCGCCACTGCCCTTCTGCCAGTTCGCCCAGCGTGACGCTGCCCATCGCCAGCCGGTGCAGCTGCTCGACACGATTGCCGGCCGCCGCCACCATGCGTTTTACCTGATGGTACTTGCCTTGGGTAATGGCCATGTCCAGCACGCACTCGGCCACCTGCTCGGCGCTGTCTGCGGCCAACGTTTCCTGCTCGTCGTGCAGCAACACCCCCTCACGCAAGCGCGCCAGCAGCTCGGCCGTCACCGGGTGCTTGGTGGTGACGCGGTACAGCTTGGGTACGTCTTTCTTCGGCGAGGTCAGCGCGTGCACGAACTGGCCGTCGGTAGTGAACAGCAACAGCCCGGTGGTATCCACGTCCAGCCTGCCCACGGCGGACACGCCGATATTGCGCAGCTGCCACGGCAGCAGCGTGTAGACGCTGGGGTGGTGGATGGGCTTATGCGAGGTTTCGTAGTTGGCCGGCTTGTGCAGCATCAGGTAGCACGGGTCCGACACCAGCGGCCACGGTTCGCCATCGACACAGAGGCTTTGCACCGCTTGCGGGGTAACCTCGCGCCGCCAGTCGAACTCGGTTTCCCCGTTCAGGTCTACCAGGCCGTATTCGATCAGCTTGCGGCATTCCTTGCGGCTGCCGAAGCCTTGTTGTTGCAGTAAACGATAGAGTTCCATGCCGCTATTTTAACATTGCGCCTGTGCGCTGACTTTCCTTGCAATTCAATAACATGGCATGCACGCACTGCAACATTTATCCCTCAGTGCGTGTTACTATTTGACGTATTGATTAGTAAGTGTTTCTTAAACAAATCGCGAACGCAATGGAATCCGTCCACCCGGCTACGCTACAGCTTTGCCTGTTGCTGATCTATCTGGTCTGCGGTGCCGCCGTCTGGCTGCTGCGCGGCCGCTTCAGCCGCAATGGCGTGTACGATCGCTGGATCGGCGCACACCTGGCGGGTGCCCTGCTGTACCTGGTGCTATTGTGTTCGCCATACCTGACGTCCCGCCAAAGTGCCATGCTGGCCTGCGGGCTGATCATCAGCAAAGGCTGCCTGATGCTGGGCAGCTTCGCCCGCCTGCTGCAAAGCCCCATCCCGCCGCACGCCTTGCGCGGCAATGGCAGCCTCCTCCTGATTGCGGTACTGGCCTTGCTGCAGTGGCTGCCGTCGCACGCCTACGCCGAACAGATGGCCCTGGCGCTGGCACTGGGCGCGCTGTATGCGGCCAGCCTGGCGTGGCTGCTGCTGTCGCAAGCAGAACGTCCGTTTCCGCTGAAACTGGCCGGCGGCCTGTGTGGCGCCGCCGCCGTCTATCTGTTGCTGCACGTGCTGTACGTCGCCGCTGGCGACCCGAACATGGTGCTGTACGGCATCAGTACCCCGGTGCTGTTGCTGGTCCTGGTGGCCACGCCGCTGTTGTCGCTGTGCTTCATGGCCATCGACAAGGAACAGGAGCTGGCCAAACTGCACCAGTTGGCCACGCTGGACCCGCTGACCGGGGTGTTCAACCGCCGCAGCGTCGAGGAGCTGGCGCGCAAGACCTGTGCCCAGCACGCCCGCCTGCAGCGGCCACTGGCCCTGCTGGTGATGGACCTGGACCACTTCAAGCGCATCAACGATACCTACGGCCACAGCCGCGGCGACATGGCGCTGAAGGCGTTGGCCGAGCTGGTAACCGAGCACGTGCGCGCTGCCGACATCTTCGGCCGCTTCGGTGGCGAGGAGTTCTGCTTGCTGCTGCCGGATACGGCCGACGACGGCGCCCGTGAAGTGGCCGGCAAGCTGTGCCAGCGCATCAATACCATCCTGCTGGACCCGCACGACGCCGGCAGTGCGCTCAGCGCCAGTATCGGCGTGGCCAGCCTGGTGCCTGATGGTGCCGCCGACTGGCAGAGCCTGTTCGAGCTGGCCGACAGCCGGCTGTACCGTGCCAAATCGGCCGGCCGCAACCAGCTGGTCTGGGCCGGCTGACAACAAAAAACCCGCCGAACTGGCGGGTTTTACTTTTTGTGGTGCTGGCGGTGATCAGGCTTCGGCGGCTTTGGCTTTCAGGATCACGTACAACTCGTCCTTCAGCTTCAGCTTTTCTTTCTTCAGGTTCTCGATGTCGACAGCCGAACCGGACTCGATACGGTTTTCGATGTTCTTGATCTGCTGATCCAGCTCGTTGTGCTTGTCGAACAGACGGGTGAAGTGGGTGTCTTCGGTTTTCAGTTTGCTGATCAGGTCGCGGAATTCCGGGAACATGGGCTATCTCCTTGGTGGGGTTACCACCCTCAACCGGGTGGCGTCAGAACCATGCTATGCCTGTCGTCAGCGACAGACTTTGATCTAAGGCACGAAACCTTGCCCACCGTGGGCAGTGTCTTGTTGCTGGCAGGCGAGGCCTGGCTCCGCCATAATTCATTTGTACTTATCGATAAATGGACTGATATGTTGAGAGATGGTTTATACGGCCTGCACTTCCAGAACCGTGGCGAGGACTTCGGCTCCGGCGTGGTCAGCCTGCGGGACGGCTTCATCAACGGTGGCGATCATGGCTTTGCCTACCAGGGCCAGCTGCTGGAGAGCCTGTCGGGCGGGGAAGATGGCCGCATCCGTGTACGCATGCAGATGCATATCCACAAATGGAACCCGGCCATCCTGTCGGTGATTCCCGGCCTCAACAGCTACACGCTGGACGTACAAGGCCACTACGATCCGCAGCACGATACCTTCCAGCTGACCGGCGTACTGCCGGCGGTACCCGGCATCTGCCTGGACCTGATGGCCGTACGTATCGGCGATCTGCTGACGGCCTGACGTAAAAAAACCGCACCGGCAACGGTGCGGTTTTTCGTGCCGGCGGCCAGCTTACAGCGAGCCGTAGGAATGCAGGCCGGTCAGGAACATGTTGACGCCGATGAAGGCAAAGGTGGTGACCAGCAGGCCGATGACTGCCCACCAGGCCAGCGGCTCGCCGCGCCAGCCTTTCACCAGCCGCACGTGCAGCCAGGCAGCGTAGTTCAGCCACACGATCAGCGCCCAGGTTTCTTTCGGGTCCCAGCTCCAGTAGCCACCCCAGGCATCGGCCGCCCACATCGCCCCCAGGATGGTGGCGATGGTGAAGAACAGGAAGCCGACCGAAATGGCCTTGTACATCACTTCGTCCAGCACTTCCGGCTTGGGCAGCTTGTCGGTCAGGATGCCGCGGCGCGACAGCAGCTGCGCCACGCCCAGCATGGCCGACAGCGCAAAGGCGCCGTAACCGACGAAGTTGGCCGGCACGTGGATTTTCATCCACCACGACTGCAGCGCCGGAATCAGCGGCTGGATGGTGTGCGCCTGGCGATCGAAGGTGTACCACAGGATGAAACCCACCGCCGCGGAGATCACCAGCAGCACGAAGGCGCCCATCTGGCGGGCAGCAAACTTGGCTTCGTAGTACAGGTACATCAGCGCGGTGATCAGACAGAACAGGATGAACACTTCGTACAGGTTGGAGACCGGGATGCGGCCAACGTCCGGCGCGATCAGGTAGCTCTCGTACCAGCGGGTAAACAGACCGGCCAGCGCAAACGCCGAAGCCGCCCAGGTGAGGCCGCTACCGATGCGGTTGAGCAATTCCGAACGCGACAGCAAGCCCGCCCAGTAGATGGCGGTGGCCAGGAAGAACAGCGTACACATCCACATGAACGACGACTGGCTGGAGAACAGGTACTTCAGGCCAAAGCTTTCGGTCGCCCGCGCCAGGTTGTGGTCGTACAGCTCGATGGCCAGCAGCGACATGGCGCCGGCCAGCGGGAAGAACCAGCGCCAGCTGCCCCAGAACCAGCCCAATGCCACAATGCCGGCACCGCTGCCCAGCAGGATCACGTCCTCGTAGATATCCATCTTCGCGCCATACAGGCTGAAGGTGTAGCCGGTCACCACGGCAATGAACAGGGCGAACAGCCAGTCGCCCAGGTTAAGCCGTTTGTAGAACGGTTGTTGCATCAGCAGTTCCATCATGCCTCTCCTGCTCGCGGTTCAAGTACCGCTACGATTTTATCGAAATCTTCGTCCAGGTCGCGATTGTGGCGGTTGGAGCTCATCGCCACCCGTACGCTGCCAGCACGCAACACCAGCCACAAGCGTACTTCACGCACGTAGAACATCAGGATGATGCCGATCACCAGCATCAGCGAACCCAGGTACACCAGGTTCTTGCCTGGCGAACGGGTCATTTGCAGGCCGGACGACTGCACCTGCTCAAAACCTTGCAGCTCCAGGTACAGCGGCGCGCCGTAGTCGTTGAAGGCGCTGACCGTTACCAGGCTGTCCAGCAGGAAGCGGTAGTGCTTTTCGTCCTGCGGCCACGGCTTCAGGCCGGCTTTTTCCTGCGCCACCGCCATCACGTCGATGACGGCGCCTTGCAGGATCTTGATATAGGTTTGCGCGATGGCCTGGCGCTTGTCGGCCGGTACTTTATCGTCCAGGAATTTTTCCAGCGCCACGAAACCGCCTTCGCCAAAACGCGCCAGGATCCACTTCACGCTATCGCCAAACTGCTTTTCCATCGCCGGGCTGATGGCCGCCCCCTGCATTGCCTTGGCCGTGGTGCGGCGGGCAATCTCGTCGTACAGCGCCGGGTTCTTCAGCGCCGCTTGCAGGCGCATGAAGCTGTCGATCTTCAGCTCGTCGTCCAGCGGGATGCGCAGGTACTGGAACGGCTGCGCCACTTCGCTGCGCACGCCGGCAATCTGGTACAACACGCCTTCCTGTTCGATCGGCGCCATGTAGTGGTGGTACTCGCGCGCCTGGCCGTGGCCGTCACGCAGCTTGTAGGTGATCGACGGGCCGACGTTCTTCAGGTTCTTGGTGTCCTGCTTCACTTCGCGCACGTCGTGCATGCGCTGCTGCAGCGTCTTGCTGTCGGCGCCGGACTTGGCCATGTTCTCCACGTTGAACACACGCAGGTCGCCAAACTCCAGCTGGTAGTCCTGGCCGTTGACGCGCAGGGGCTGGCTATTCAGCGACACGCCCTTGATATCGGTGGGCGCCGACTGCGGCTGTGCCAGGTTCCACGCCTTCAGCTGCAGCGGCGAGCCGCCATCGCCAAAGCTGGCCTGGTAGATGGCCACGCCGTCGATGATCAGCGGGTGGTTCACTTTTACCGTGGCGGCGGTTTCCTTGCCGCTGGCCTTGTCGGTCACCACGATGTCGCTGGCAAACAGCTTGGGCATGCCGTTGCTGTAGTAGTCGACGTGGAATTGCTTCAGCGTAACGATGAACGGCAGCTCCTGTACCAGATAGCCGTTGCCGCTATTCATGAAAATGACGTCGGCGCTCTTGTTCTCGGCCACGGTCACGCTGCCGCGGAACGACAGGTTGGCCGCGCCCAGCCGGCTGTGCTCGGGGATCTGGCCCTGCGGCAGTTCGCGCGTTTCCGGCACGATGCGGCCGGTGAGTTCGCCGATCTTCAGCGGCAGGTTGCCGTCCAGCAGGCCGCCGATACAGATCACCACCAGGGCAATGTGGGCAAAGAAATAGCCCAGCTTGCTGCCCGCCCCTTTTTTCGCCGCCAGTACCACGCTGCCATCGTCGCGCTCGCTGCGCTTGTAACGCATGCCCTGCTGCTGGATCAGTGCCACCGCCTGCGCCTCGTCCAGCGTCACGTCCAGCTGGCGGCTGTGCTTCATCGCCTTCAGCGCGCTTTCATTGGCTTTCTCGCGGAACCCCTTCATGTCGCGGATGAAAACCGGGCCATTACGGACAATGCACAACGTGGTGGACAGCATCAGGAAGGCCAGAATCAGCAAGAACCAGCCGGAGTGGTACACATCGTACAGGCCCAGGTACTCGAAGGCCTTGAACCAGAACGGGCCGAATTCGAACGCGTAGTTGGGGTAAGGCTCGTTCTGCTTGAGCACGGTACCGATGACCGATGCGATGGACAGGATGGTCAGCAGACCGATGGCAAACCGCATCGAGCTGAACAGCTCGTACAGGCGGTAGCCGAATGTGGCGGGTTTCTTTTGGCTATTCATCTTGGGGTTTCAAGCGCGACAAAGGGGGCGCAAAGCCCCCCTTGGATCGTTGCGGCGCAAAAAAGTTGCGCTTAACGCAGACCGGAGATGTACTCGGATACCGCTTTCATTTCGGCGTCGGTCAGACGCATGGCGATATCGTGCATTACAACGTTCTTGCGGTCGGTGCCGGCCTTGAAGTCGGCCAGTTGCTTGGCGATGTAGGCCGCGTGCTGGCTGCCCAGCGCCGGGTACTGGTCGGGGTAGCCTTTGCCTGCCGGGCCGTGGCAAGCCATACAGGCCGGTACCTTGTTGGCCGGGTTACCGGCGGTGTAGATCTTCTTGCCCAGCGGCATCTGGCTCTTGTCGGCGGCTTCGCGCGGCTTCACCTTCTGGCTGCTGAAGTAAGCGGCCACGTTTGCCATGTCTGCCGGGGTCAGCGGTGCCGCCATGCCCATCATGATGGGGTTCTTGCGCTCGCCGGACTTGAATGCCTTCAGCTGGTTTTCGATGTACTTGGCGTGCTGACCGGCCAGCGTCGGGTTGGCAGAAGCCACGCTGTTGCCGTCCGCACCGTGACAGGCAGCACACACCTGGTCGACGATGGCTTTGCCCTTGACCGGGTCGCCCTTGATGGACGCTGCCGAGGTGGAGGCCATAGCACTGGCTGCGAAAGTGGCAGCAGCGATAGCCAACAGCATGTTACGTTTCATGGTCGCTCCTAATGAGAGATAGCGTAAATATCTGTAAAGGTGGCAATTTCAAACCTGCTATTCTATATCAATTGACTTTGCCCTTACTACTATGTCGATCTTTCAGAATGCACGGTTTTTCACAACCGTAAACCACCTCAAGGATTTGCCCCCTACCCGCTGCGAAGTGGCCTTTGTTGGCCGCTCCAACGCCGGCAAGTCCAGCGCCATCAATACCCTGTGCAATCGTACCCGTCTGGCCTTCGTATCGAAGACGCCGGGTCGCACCCAGCACATCAACTTCTTCGACCTGGGCCAGGAGCGCTTCCTGGTGGACTTGCCCGGTTACGGCTACGCCGAGGTGCCGGAAGCGGTGCGCACCCACTGGGTAGCGCTGCTGGGTCAGTACCTGCAGACCCGCAGCAGCCTGGTCGGCCTGCTGCTGATCATGGATTCGCGCCACCCGCTGAAAGAGCTGGACTGGAAGATGATCGAATTCTTCACCGTCACCGGGCGGCCAGTACACATCCTGTTATCCAAAGCCGACAAATTGTCGCGCCAGGAACAACAAAAGGTTCTGTCCTCGGTCAAGAAACAGCTGGCTGACTACCCGCATATCACCTTGCAGCTGTTCTCCAGCTCCAAAAAGACCGGCACCGAGGAGGTGTCGCGCATTGTGGAAGACTGGTTTGCCGCCTGCCCGCTGCCGGACGCCGAGCAATTTGACGATTTCGATGAAACTTTCCCGGACTGAGGCGTCAAAGCAAACAGGAGCACGCTCCTTCCCGCTTCACCTCCCTGAGCGGGAGCCTGCCAAGGCATTGGCCCCGGTTTGCGAACCGGGGTTTTTTCTTGCCTGCGGCCAACTTGGCAAGAATCGGGTCGCCGCCAAACGGCACGCCGCCTACACTGCGGCGTATTCCTGCTGCCGGAGCGCACTATGTCGCCCTTCGACGAACACGACCGCACCTACCAGCGCATGGCCGACGCCATCCGCTACCTGCTGCAACACGCGGCCGACCAGCCCAGGCTGGCCGACGTAGCCGCCGCAGTGCACCTGTCCGAGTACCACCTGCAACGGCTGTTCACGCAGTGGACCGGCGTCAGCCCCAAACGCTTTCTGCAACAACTAACAGTAGAGGCCGCCAAGACCGCGCTCGGCAGCGAGCAGCCGCTGCAAACGCTGTCCTACGAGCTGGGACTGTCCGGCAGCAGCCGCCTGCACGACCTGTTCGTGACGCTGGAGGCGATGACGCCGGGCGAATACCGCCAAGGCGGCGCCGGCCTTGTCATCCACTGGAGCTGGGGCCCCAGCCGCTTCGGCCCGCTGCTGGCGGCCACCACGCCACGCGGCGTGTGCGCGCTGCAGTTCGTGCCCGATGCGGCATCGGCGCTGGCCTGGCTACACACACGTTGGCCGCAGGCCCGCCTGCACGCCGCTGGCGACGGCCACCTGGCGCTGCGCCGGCAGCTGTTCGAGCCGCTCAGCCCGGCGCAACCACTCAGCCTGCACCTGCAAGGCAGCAATTTCCAGATCCAGGTCTGGCGCGCGCTGCTAAGCCTGCCCTACGGCAGCCTGGCCAGCTACGGCCAACTCGCCACCCGCCTGGGCAAGCCGGGCGCGGCACGGGCGGTGGGCAACGCCGTGGGTGCCAACCCGGTGGCGTGGCTGATTCCCTGCCACCGCGTCATCCGCGCCGGCGGGGCCTGTGGCGGCTACCGCTGGGGTGAAACGCGCAAACTGGCGCTACTGGGCTGGGAGGCGGCGCGCAGCGTGGCTCAAACCGCAGACGACCCGGCCTGAACACCGCTTGCCACCGTGTTCAGTGGCAAACGGACTTCCACCCCAAAGCCGCCCGCTGGCGGGTACACAAAGCGCAGTTGGCCGCGGTGCTGACGCACGATGCGCGCCACGATGGCCAGCCCCAGACCGCTGCCACCGTCGGTGCCCCGGTGTGCCGCCAGCCGCTCGAATGGTGCCAGCGCGGCCTCCTGCTGCGCCGGAGGAATGCCGTCACCGCTGTCCAGCACGCATAGCACCGCCTCGGCGCCGTCTTGCACCAGCGTCAGCGTGTACGGTGCCTGACCGTAGCGACGCGCATTTTGCAGCAGATTGGACAACAAGCGTTGCAGGCCCAGCGCGTCGCCCGGCAACGCGACGTCGCTACGCTGCCACGCCACGGCCATGCCGCTGCGGGCAAAGCGCGACAGCACGCTGTCCACCAGTTCGCCCAGCGCCACCGGTTCCAGCGCACGCGGCTCTTCACTGCGGGCAAAATCGATGAACTGGCTGACAATGTGCGACAACTCGTCGATATCGGCCAGCATGCCTTCGCTGTCCGGCCCCGGGTCCAGCATTTCCACCGCCAGCTTCAGCCGTGTCAGCGGCGTGCGCAGGTCGTGCGACAAACCGGCCAGCATCAGCCGGCGCTCGCTGGCGGCTTTGTCCAGCGCCTGCGCCATGCCATTGAAGCGCTCGATCAGCAGCCGCACCTCGCGCGGGCCGCTTGGTGTGAGCGGCGGCGGGGTATGGCCGGCCTCCAGCTGGCGGGTCGCGGCCACCAGCTGCGACAGCGGCCGCGTCGTACGCCAAGCCAGCGCAAAAGCGGCCAGTACTGACAGCAGGGCCACCAGGCCGGCCGCCTGCAGGGTTGGCCGCAACGACGGCGGCAGGAAGCGGGTCAACGGCACCACCAGCCAGTAATGACTATCCAGCACCGGCACCCGCAGCCACAGCTCCTGGCGATCGCCGTGCAGGAACTGCACGTGAATGGGTTCGCCCAGCGCTTCGCTGAGCTGCTGCGCCAGATCGCGCCCCATCGGCGGCACGCGGCGATCCACAGCTTGCGCTTGCGATAGCGGCAGCAGCCTGGGCAGGCCGGCGTGGTTGTTGGCTAACAGGAAGCGTTCGCGCAGGGCCGGCGGCTGGCTTTCCAGCGCGCCTTCATAGTCGGCGAGGGTATCGACCACCTGCGCGTACAGTTGCGCCGACAGCAGGGTGTTCTTCTGCTTGACGCCCAGCCACAGCGTAAACACCTGGCTGGCCAGCACCGCCATCACCACCAGCGCCGCCAGACGGATGAACAGGGTGCCGCGCAGCACCGGCAGCCTCATCGCGCGTCCTTGTCGCCGCCGTCGGGCACGAAGACGTAGCCGTAACCCCACACCGTTTGCAGGAAACGCGGCGGGCCATCCGGTGCCTCGATGACTTTGCGCAAGCGCGATACGTGCACGTCGATACTGCGGTCCTGCGATTCGCCACCGCCCTTGCCCATCGCCAGCTCCATCAGTTGCTCGCGGGTCAGCGGCCGGCGCGGGTGCGTCGCCAACGCCAGCAGCACAGCGTATTCGGCGGTAGTCAGCGGCACCACCTGGCCGTCCCGCGTCAGCTCGCGTCGCGACGGCGTCAGCGTGCAGCGGCCGAAGTGCAGCGCCTCGGCCTCGGCATGGTTGGCCGTCACCGCCGGGGTGTGCTCGTAGCGGCGCAACACCGCGTTGATGCGCGCCAGCAGCTCGCGCGGGTTGAACGGCTTGGCCAGATAATCGTCGGCGCCCATTTCCAGGCCCAGGATGCGGTCGATGTCTTCGCCGCGCGCGGTTAGCATCACCACCGGAATCGGCTCGCCCTGCGCCCGCAAGCGCCGCACCACGGCCAGGCCGTCTTCGCCCGGCATCATCACGTCCAGCACCAGCAGATCGGGGCGGTTACGCGCCAGCTTGCGGTCCAGGTCGCGGGCATCGGGCAGCGCCTCGACGGCAAAGCCTTGCTGGGTGAGGTAGCGCTGCAGCAGTTCGCGCAGGCGCGCGTCGTCATCCACCACCAGAATCTTGCGGTTATCCATGTAGTCCTCCGGGCATCGACGCCCTGCAATCCAGTTTGCGGCAAGCCTACCGCGCAGCAGACCTGGCGTCAGCCCGGCAATGAACAGATTTTAAGGTTGCGGCCAACCTTAACACCCGTTAACACTCGACCCGGCACGGCACAAACTCTGGCAATACCCGGCGCTTACAGTTGCATCATCAACCAAGGCCACACGGCAAAGGAGTTTGCGATGAAAAACCGTTTCGTACCGACCGCGCTGGTACTGTCCCTGATTACCGTTCTGTCCGCATCGGCGTTTGCCTTCGGCGGTGGCGACAAACTGCCGCGCCCTGACCATAAAGCTTTCCACGCCGCCGTGTTGTCCGGCGCGCTGACCGACGCCGAGCTGGCCACGCTGAAACAGGAGCGCGAGAGCACGATGGCCGCCATCAAAAAGCTGCGCGAGGATGGTGACTTCAGCCAGGCCGACCGCGAGCAGGCCGCCAAGCTGGTGCAGGCGCTGAACGACAAGACCAAGACCCTGATCGACAATGCCGACAAAGGCCCGAAACGCGACAAGATGCCGGCTGACCTGGCCATGATGCACGGCAAAGGCAAAATGGGGCAGGGCGAGTACTGCGGCCCGGATGGCCGTAACGGCAAGCATGAGCGACACGGCCGCGGCGATCGCCACGGCGCCATGGGCAACCCGGCTGACATGAAAGCCTTCCGCGACGCGGTGATTTCCGGCGCGCTGACCGACAAGGAGCTGGCCACCCTCAAGGCCGAACGCGACAAGCTGATGCAGAGCGCGCGCGAAACGCACAAGCGCCCCGACACGAGCGAACTGCAAAAGCTGACCAAATCGCTGATCGACAACAAAGACCGCACCCAGCCGCGCACCAGCTGGCCGGACGACCTGGCACCGTGGCACGGCCGTTAAGCCCGAGTTACTGCCACACCCGGCACCGCCTGTACCGCCGCCTGCGGTACGGGCTTTTTGACCTGCCCACGGCGCCATGGCAGGCCGGCACGACGCAAGATAGAATTCCGATATGAAGCCGCTGCTATCGATACTGCTTGGCATACTGTTGGCATCAGCCAGCCACATGGCCGTTGCCGACGATGCCCCGCCACCGCGCCTGCCGCCACTGGAGCGGCCGGATGCGCTCAAACTGCGTGAGTTGCGCTTGCGCGAGGCGGTAGTGCGCGGCGAAATCAGCGAAGAAGAGGCACGACGCTTACGCCAGTTTTACCGTCGTCACGATGCCATCCGCCTGCACCCGCCGCACAAGCGACAGGCCAGCGCACCAGGTAACGAGGCACCACCGCCGAAAGACTGGTTACGCTGGCGCCGCAAGCAAGACCGGCTGAATGCACCGCCAGCGCCGGCCCAGACCGACTGAGTGCGCAAACCTTTTACGTTTTTTTGGTCAGCCGCGCCAACAAGGTGTCGGCATCCGGCCCCTCCCCCAATGCCAGGCGAACGCGATTAAATGCCTCTGCTGCCTGATCCGGGTATTTGGCAAACGGCACCAGCCCGTCATGCGGCCAACCTGCCGCTGCCAGCACCTTCTTGCGGAACGCCATGCCTTCCGGCCCGCCGCCCCCCATCTCCAGCAAGGTCTGCTCGATCAGCACGTGCGGAAACGGCGTACGGCGCAGGGTGATGAAGTGTGTTGCTTCCACGATCTCGTACAACATGGGCGTCTCCCTTATCGTCAGGTGTTCTTTATCTAAGCTCATTGCCAGCACTTTTGCTACTTTCAAGCAAAGCCTTATATATAGATACCCTAGTTGCAATACACAGTGCACTATATTAAAAAATACCTCGCACCACAGTAGCATCACGGCATATGCCCCCTGTGGCAACATGGCATTGACGGCATCCTGACCGGATAACAACGATACGAGACGACCGGCGTGAACGTTTTCAGCGACACCACTACCGTACTGATCATCGATGACTCACTGACCGTGCGCCAGTCACTGCGCGCCATGCTCAGTAATGTCGGCGTTACCCGCTCCGAAACGGCTGCCAACGCGGCTGATGGCCTGATGCGCCTGCAAAAGCGCAGCTTTGACGTGGTGCTGTGTGATTACAACCTTGGCGAAAGCATGAACGGGCAGGAAATGCTGGAGCAGCTGCGCACCACCGGCAGCTATCCGCTGACCTCGGTGTGGATCATGATCACTGGCGAGCGTAGCTACGAACGCGTGGTGGCCGCCGCCGAAGTCGCCCCGGACGATTACATCCTCAAGCCGTTTTCCAGCCAGGCCCTGTTCGACCGCATGCAATGGGCCTTTGCGCGCAAGCGTTTCCTGAAACCCGCCCACCAGCACCTGATGAATGGCCGTGAAGATCTGGCCATCAGCGTGATGGAAGAACTGGTCAGCCAGGCTGCCACCCCGGTACAAAAGCTGGACGTGCTGCGCCTGCTGGCGGAAACCCATCTGGCGATGGAAAACTACGGCGAAGCTGGCCGCTGTTATAGCGACATCCTGGAGATGCGGGTAATTCCATGGGCCAAGATGGGCCTGGCACGCATCTTCAAGGCACAAGACAAAGTGGCGGAAAGCAGCGAGTTGCTGAACGAGATCATCAACGACGCCCCGCACTACACCGACGCCTACGATGCACTGGCGCACAACCTGGCGCGCTGCGGCCAGTTTGCCGAATCGTTGGCGGTGCTGGAAAAAGCCGTCGCGCTGTCCCCTCGCAACTTCCGCCGCCTGTGCCTGACCGGCGAAAGCGCCCTCAACGCCGGCGACCCGGCCAAAGCGGCCATCTACCTGGAAAAAGCCGTGCGCATCGGCCGCAACAACAGCGGCTTCGGGCCCGACGTGCTGATCGACTTGCTGCAGGCGCACAGCGAGGCCGGTAACGCCGAAAAAATGGACCAGGTGGCCAACGAACTGAACGGCATGCTCAAAGGCGAACACAATGTGTTTCTGCTGCACGTCTGTCGCGCCATGACCCTGCTTGGCCGCAAGGCGTGGATGGATGCGCAGGAATCGCTGAAGCAGGCAGCCGCCTTGCTGCTGCAACCCCACCTCAGCTGGCGTAGTGGCGTCCGCTTTCTGGAGGCGGTGGCGCGCTTGCCTGACGATCTGGATGGCTACAGCGGCAGCACCTGGGTCAAGCAGCTATCGCTGCGTCTGGTGCGTACCCATCAGGACGTCGAGCAACTGTCGTCGCTGGCCAAGAAAAACATCGGCCTGATCCGCGCCGTGCACGACGCTTACGGTTACTTGCAGAGCATCAACGACGAGGCAGTGTCGCTCACCAAGGACAAGCGCAAGCAGGATGCCGCCAAACTGCTATACGACACCGCCAAAGCCACCCTCAACGAGCGGTTGGGCATGAACGGCTGTGCGCTGCTGCTACAGCTGGCCGACGCCAACAGCATCGGGCTGGCGCAGGAGCTGCTGCAATGGCTGCCACCCGAGCACGAGCGGGTACACGGCCTGCAAGCCACACTGCATCGCCTGCGCAATATGAGCCAGCAGGACGAGATCCTGCCAGACTGACTCGCCCCCCGGTCGCATGCCTCGGCCGGATGGGCCCGACGTTTTTCGCTGCTGCGGCCAACCATCGTCTGCCTTTACCCGCACGACTCCCGCACCACCCCGCCTTCGCAACACCACCACAAAACCAATACCAATCAATTACTTATGCGTTGCGTGACAAAAACTAATGTCACACAATGAAAATCAGCGCACAGCCACCTTGGCTGTGGATAACCTTATCCACAACCCATGACGGCACTTGCCCGCTGGCATGCAGCCCATCCTGCGGCTTTGCTCGACGCGGTTACCGGCCAGCCCTCTTTTCGGCGAGCGAACACCCGCCATCGGCTGCTTAGAGATTAATTACGTAATAAACACATGTAATTCATTATATTTTTATCAAAACAGCGTTGCCGCCAGGGTGCCCCCGCAGCCTTGCCTGAGCGGCACCCATCAAAAAGCACTGTTCAACCAGGCAGAAAAAGCCGTCCATTTGCAAAGCACGGCATTACCGCCACAATGAGCCGCCAAGACAAAAAGACGGAGTCACCATGACCTATCCTGCCCTGCGCCTTGCCACGCTGGACGACCTGCCAGCCATTGTGGCCATCTACAACAGCACCATTGCCGGTCGCATGGTCACCGCCGACCTGGAACCGGTCAGCGTAGAAAGCCGCCTGCCCTGGTTTCATGCACACCAACCAGCACGCCGCCCGCTCTGGGTTGCCGAGCAGGATGGCCGCATCGTGGCCTGGATCAGCCTGTCCGACTTTTACGGTCGCCCGGCCTACAACGGCACGGCAGAGGTCAGCATCTATCTGGACGAGTCGGTGCGCGGCCAGGGAATGGGTAGCCAGCTGCTGCAATATGTTCTGGAGACGGCGCCACAATTTGGCGTCCATACGCTGCTGGGCTTCATCTTTGGCCACAACGTACCCAGCCTGAAGCTGTTCCAGCGCTTTGGCTTTGCCAGCTGGGCACATTTGCCGGAAGTGGCACAACTGGATGGCGTCGCACGCGACCTGATCATCCTGGGCCGCAAGCTGTAAACGGGGCGGCAGCGTGCCGTTACCCCCTGCCAAAGGAAAACGACAATGGTGTTACTGGGACTGGAACAAACACTGGGCTTCATGGCCGCTGCGGTGCTGATCACACTGTCACCCGGCCCGGACAACCTGATGGTGCTCAGCCTGGGCATGGCCCGCGGCCGACGGCAAGGCATGGTGTTCGGTTTAGGGTGCGCACTGGGTTGTCTCAGCCACACGCTGTTGGCCGCACTGGGCGTCAGCGCCCTGCTGGCAGCCTCTCCTGCTGCCTTCAGCGCACTCAAGCTGGCCGGCGGGCTTTACCTGATCTGGCTGGGTTGGCAGGCCTGGCAAAGCCGTGGCAGCGCGCTGGACGCCAGCTCCGCGTCATCCGCACAACAAGGCTTGCGCCAGCTGTTTGCCAAAGGGCTGCTCGCCAATGCCATCAACCCCAAGGTGGTGCTGTTTTTCCTGGCGTTCCTGCCGCAATTTGTCGTTAGCAGCCGTGGCGGCGTCGCCTGGCAGACGGCACAACTGGGGCTGCTGTTCACCGCCCAGGCCGCTGTGGTATTCGGGTTGCTGGGCTACTTTGCCGGCCATGCCGGTAGCTGGCTGAATACCTCCCGTCAGCGCAGCATGCTGCTGGATCGCGTTGCTGGCAGCATCTTTGCCCTGCTGGGCCTGAAGCTGATGCTGGACCGCTGACACACCATCGCATGGAAAAGGCCTGTTCTGTGACGGTGGCGTACCGCAAGCGTGCAGGCCGGGCCGGTTAACGTCATGATGGGTGCCATGGTGTTTGTCGGGTAGCCGCCAAGCCCCCGACACCAGGCACATTTGATGAAGACCGGCCCCGCAGCGCAGCCCCGCACAACTTGCCGCAGCCGTGTTGTCAGGCTGGTGCAGGCCCGCCATACGCCTCGCCCTGCAACGGAAATGGGCAAACTGCGCCGGCCTGCTCTCGTGTCAACAGACGCCAAACCTTATCGATACCTGCAAAAGCGGCGGCTTCGTGCAAGAATGGCGTGTTGCCCCCGATAGTCTTGCGGATCATGCCCCAAGCAGCCAACCTGACCCCTCCCAGCCGCCTGAAAGCCATCACCTATGGCAGCCTGATCAGCCTGTTGTTGCTGCTCAGCGCCATCGCCGAACTGTGGACGTCCTACCAGACAACCATGCAGCAGGGCTATACCCAGGCCAGAATGGAAAGCCTGCTGTTTGCCGAATGGATGCGCCAGGACTTCCGCGAGGTAGAGTTGCTGCAGAACATGGTGGCCGAGCAGCTGGAAGAAAAAGACTTCCAGCTGCATCAGGACAACGGTGATCGCACCGCACTCGAAAGCCGGCTGGTGCGTGCCATGCGTGGCGTACCGCAGGCTTACGACATGGTGCTGGTCGACAGCAACTGCCAACTGGTGCTGTCGTTCAAGGTGTCACCCGGCTTTGATGCCCGTGAGCGCAGCTACTGCAAGGCCATGTTGTCGCCCAGCAAAGAAGACCGCTTTGTCAGCGAACGTTTCCGTGGCGCCAGCGGCGACCTGGTGGTGATGGCCACGCAGCGCGTACGCGGTGTGGATGGCCGCATTGTCGGCCTGCTGGGCACCGTCATCCGCACCAGCCACTTCCAGCAACTGATCGACCGCACCCTGATCGGCGGCCATTACGACGTGATGGCGTTTGCCGACACCCGGCTGCAACTACTGGCTCGCCAGCCACTGCTGTCACCGATGCCGCTGACGCCCATCGATGACGCCAACGCACGCGCCATGCTGCAGCGCGGCGAAAGCGAGGCCAGCTACGAGTACACCTCGCTGCTGGACGACCGTACCCGCCTGCATTCGATCCGCAAGGTAGACCGCCTGCCGCTGGTGGTCAGCGTCGGTGTCGACAAGTCCACCCTGCTGGCCCCTTGGCGCAGCAAAGTCTGGCTGATGCTGGGCGGCTGGCTACTGTGCAGCCTGCTGCTGGCCATCGGCGTACGCCGCTACCTGCGCAACGCGGAGCTGACCGATGCGCTGGCCACCCGCAGCGTGGCCATCGATCACGCCGCCGAGGCCATCATCATCGCCAACGGCAAGGGCCACATCGAATACGTGAACCCGGCTTTTGTCCAGATGACCGGCTACAGCAGCAAGGAAGTCTGCGGCGTGCGCAAGCTGGACGAGCTGCTGCTGGGCGAGCACCCGCAATTCAAGAGCGAGCTGCAGCACAGCATCATGAGCGGAGATACCTGGCGCGGCGAGCTGTCCAGCCATAACCGCGACGGCAAGCTGTATTTCGAAACCATCTCGGTAGCACCGGTGATGTCCGGCGAAGGCCGCTTGCTGCGCATGGTGGCGATTAAACACGACGTCAGCGATGCCAAAAAACTGCAGGCCGACCTGATCCGGTTGGCCAATACCGACGAGCTGACCGGCCTGTACAACCGCCGCCAGTTCATGCAGCGCTGTACCGAAGAAATCGCCCGCGGCCAACGCTGGGAGCGACCGCTGTCGCTGGCCATGCTCGACCTGGACCACTTCAAGCTGTTGAACGACCGCTACGGTCACGCCTTTGGCGACGAAGTACTGCGCACCTTCGCCAACTGCTGCCAGAGCAGCGTGCGCATCGAAGACGTCTGCGGCAGGTTAGGGGGCGAGGAATTTGCCATCCTGCTACCCGATACCGACCGCTACACCGCCACCCAGATCATGGAACGCGTACGCCATGCCGTGGCCGAGCTGCAGCTGGCCAACCCGCAAGGGGGTGAGCCGGTACAGTTCACCGTCAGCATCGGCATCAGCGAGCTGTACCCGGGCGATGCTACCGCCACCCCAATGATGGCCCGCGCCGACGCGTCGCTGTATCTGGCCAAGCAGGAAGGCCGCAACCAGGTGCGCGCCGGCTGATCCTGATCAAACCCACGCCATGGCAGGGCACTGTGCCCTGCCGATCGGCCCTATCTGTGCCTGTCTGTGCCCCCTGCTGCTGCCTAAGCTGCGGCATCGTTTCAGCAAGGGCAAGCACATGGCCATCCCCATCCACTTCGTCTCCAGCAAGGTTTATCCCAAACTCACCCGCGGTCGCTTCAGCCACTGGCGTACCGGCTTCGTCATCGTCACCCAACTGCTGTACTTCCTGACCCCTTGGCTGCAATGGCAGGGGCAACAGGCCGTGCGCTTCGATTTCGGCAATATGCGGCTGTACCTGTTCGGCCTGACCTTGTTACCGCAAGACCTGATCTACCTGGCCGGCGCACTGATCGCCAGCGCACTGGGCCTGTTCCTGTGGACCATGCTGGCCGGCCGGCTATGGTGCGGGTTTTCCTGTCCGCAAACGGTGTACACCGAAATCATGGTGTGGATCGAGCGCCTGTTCGAAGGCCCGCCCAACGCCCGCCGCAAACGCGACGCCGGGCCGTGGGGTGCAGACAAGCTGCTGCGTAAAGGCGCCAGCCAAACCAGCATGGTGCTGTTTTCGCTGTGGACCGGCCTGACGCTGGTGGGCTACTTCAGCCCGATGCGCGAACTGGCGGCCAACCTGCTGGCCGGCCAGATCGGTTTCTGGGAAGCCGGCTTCGCGCTGGGCTACGGCGGTTTTACCTGGCTGCTGGCCGGCCATCTGCGCGAACAGGTGTGCAAACACATGTGCCCGTACGCCCGCTTCCAGGGTGTGATGCTCGATCGCGACACGCTGGTCGTGTCCTACGACACCCAGCGCGGCGAGCCGCGCGGTGCACGCCGCAAACAGGGGGCGCAGCCACAAGGCGACTGTGTGGATTGCGGCCTGTGCGTGCAGGTGTGCCCGGTCGGTATCGACATCCGCCACGGCCTGCAGTACGAGTGCATTGGCTGCGGCGTCTGCATCGACGCCTGCGACGAGGTGATGGACAAGCTGGCGGCGCCACGCGGCCTGATCCGGTTCACCACCCAGAACGCCCAGGAGCAGGGCCAGCTCGCGCCACCACTGTGGCAACGCCCGCGCGCCGTGGTGTACGGCAGCCTGATCGCCACCGTATTCGTGTTGATGGCCGTCGGCCTGTGGCAGCGCGAACCGTTACGCATGGACATCCTGCGTGACCGGGCGGTGATGGCACGCGAGACGCACGACGGCTACATCGAAAACACCTACACGCTGCGCGTGTTCAATACCCGGCGCGACGCGCGCAGCTACACGCTGCACGTGGCAGGGGAAGGCGTGGTGGGCGTGCGCCAGCAGGGGGCGCTGACGGTACCGGGTGACGGCGACCAGAGTTTCATCATCAGTGTGCTGGCCGACCCGGAAGTGCTGGGCAAGGGCAGCCACCCGATCGAGATTGCGCTGCAGGACAGCCACCAGCCGGATGACCAGGTCCGCGAAGCCACGCGCATCCTGATGCCCTGAGCCTCACCACGCCGCCTGGCGGGCATCAGTCCGCCGGGCGGCGCATCGCTCGTGCCAACCAATCCAGCGCCGGCTGCTGGCTGACATCGAAATAACTGGCGTTCAGCCGCAGGGCGTGGCGCCCGGCCTCGTCCGGCTGGCACACGGTACCGGGCGCCAACTGGATATCCAGCCGCTGCGCGTCGGCGGCCAACTGCACGCAATCGGCCGGAATGCCACTAAGCCAGACAAAATAGCCGCCTTCGGCCGGCTGCAACTGCACCCCGGCCGGCAAGGTTGGCCGCAACCGCGCTTCCAGCTCGCCCACCCGCTGCGCCAGTTGCTGGCGCAGCCGGCGCAGACCGGCCTGATGCCGGCCGCCGGCCAGCATCTCGGCCAGCGCCAATTGGTTGGGTAGCGGCGAGGCCAGCGTCTGCGCCAGCTTCAGCCGCCGTGCCCGCTCGCCATAGCGGCCGGGCAGCAGCCAGCCCACGCGGTAGCCAGGCGCCAGCGATTTGGAAAACGTACCGCACAGCAGCACGCGGCCATCGCGGTCGTCGGCCTTCAGCGGCAGCGGCGTCTGCTCGTCAAACCCCAGCCAACGGTAGGCATCGTCTTCGATCACGGCGATATCGTACTGTTGCGCCAGCGCCAGCAACTGGCGCCGCGTTTCCGGTGGCAAACTGCGCCCGTGCGGGTGACCGAAGGCACTCATCAGCGCCAGCGCCTGCACCTCGCCACTTTCCAGCGCCTGCTGCAAGCGGCGGGTGTCGACACTGCCATCGGCGGCCAACACCAACGGCAGCATCGCCACGCCTTGTTCGGCCAGCCCGCCCAGCAAACCGGGGAAGGCCGGCAGTAGTACCGCTACCTGCGGGCGCGCCACGCCGTGCGTCACCGCCGCGATGGCCAGCGACAGCGCCTCCATACCGCCGCACGTCACCAGCACTTCGTCGGCGTGCACTTCCCAGCCTTCGCTGTAAGCCTGTTGCACGATCTGGCGCCGCAGCGCCGGCAGGCCGGCCAGTGCCGGCTCCGCCAGCGCCTGCGCGTAGTGGCGCATGGCAGCAATGAAGGCATGGTTCAGCGGGCGGGTGTCGTACAGGGCTGGCTGAATGAACGGCGCCCCCAGCGCGGCGCCGCCGGCTTCGCCCAGACCGTCGGCGGCGGCGGCCACCACGTAGCCGCTGCGCGGCCGGGCCTCGACATAACCCAGCCGTTCCAGCTCGTAATAGGTGCGCCGCGCGGTATTGAGGCCCACACCGTATTGCTGCACCAGCTGGCGCAGCGAGGGCAGGGTGTCGCCACGGCGATAATCACCGCGATGGATGCTGTCGATGATGCCTTGCGCCAGATCGCCGTATTTGCTCACGCTGTCCTGCCTGCCGGATCAAAACCGGCATTATGCCGTCGGGGCGGGCAAACTTCAGCGTGACCTGTCGATCTGGGCAAAGATGGCGTGGCGGGTCTGGTTGATCAGCAGCTCCAGCTCGCCGGTATCTTTCATTTTCTTCAGCTCGCGATTGAAGCGGCGGATCAGCTCGGCGCCCTGCGGGTGCTTGCGCCAGATCACCACACACAGCGGGGTGCTCCAGTATTCGCGCGGCTGCGGCACGATGCGGGCGGCCATAGACGGCGGCAGGTGCAGCCGGGTGGTGAGCTGGCCGGCCTCGCCCTCCATCGGAAACAGATCGATACGGCCGGCGGCCAACTTGCGCAGGTTGCTGACGTCGTCGGTGGCGACGTCCACTTTCAGGGTGCCATTTTCCTGCAGGCGGGTGAAGGTATCGGAGTAGAAATTGCCGGCCGTAATGCCAAAGCGGTAGGGGGCCAGGTCGTCCAGCGTTTTCCAGTTGTAGTTCTCGCCCAGGCGCTGGAACAGCACCATGCGGAACGGCAGCACTTCTTCGCTGAACAGCAGGTCGCGCAGGCGGTCTTCATTGGGCGTCCAGCCCAGGCTGCCATCCACATCGCCGTTGCGGGCCATCTGGATGGTGCGATTGTTCGGGTACCAGCCGTACTTGACGGTCACCTTGCCACGGCGGAACACCTCGCTCACCACCCGGCTGAGGATGCCGCCGAACGGCAGCTTCTCGCCCATGTACGGCGCGTACTCCTGGTTGGAAAAGCGTACCGTCAGCGGCGCCTCTGCCGCCCACCCCGTACTGCTCAGCAGCAATACGGCCATGCCTGCCCATAGACGCCACATGATCGTCCCTCCACCGGCCTATGGTTTCAGCCTAGGCAGGGAGCTGTCATACACCAAGCGTTTTATCGAATAAATCACCGGAACCGCGGTTACTGCGCCATCACCCGTTGCCGGGCGTCCGCCAGCCGACGCGCCAACTCACCGCTGCGACGCATGGCGGCCAACTCGCGGTTGAAACGGGTGATCACGCCCGTCGCCTGCGGATGATGACGCCAGATCACGATACCCATCGGCGCCTGCCAGTAGGCTTTGTCCTGCGGCTGCAGCTGTGCAGCCTGGGCCGGCAAATGCTGCCGTAGCAGGTACAGGCCGCTTTCACGCTCCATCGGTACCAGCTCGACCCTGCGGGCGGCCAGCTTGCGCATATTGCTGACGTCGTCTGGCGACTCGTCGGTTTTGAGCACACCCTGCTGCACCAGGCGATCAAACGCCGGCGAATAGAAATTGCCCAAGGTCACGCCAAAACGCCACGGTGCGAGATCGGCCAGCGTGCGCCACGGGTACTGCTCGCCCTTGCGCTGGAAAAACACCATGCGGAACGGCAGCACTTCGTCGCTGAACAACAGGTCACGCTGGCGCTCGGCGCTGGGCGTCCACCCCAGGCTGCCATCGACATCGCCGTTTCTGGCCAGCTGCAGCGCACGGTTGTTCGGGTACCAGGTGTAGGTCACCTGCACGCCGGCACGGCGGAATACCTCGGTCACCACCGACGTCATGATGCCGCCATCGGGCAGGCGGCTACCGGCAAACGGCGGGTATTCCTGATTGGAAAAATGCAGGCGCAGCGGCGCGTCTGTCGCCACGGCCAGCAACGGCGACATCCACAGGCAAAGCAGCAGGCCGGCAAGGCGCTTGGGGTGAGTGGTCATCATCGTTGCAGTATAGAGCCAGGCCCGCCGTGGGGCACGTACAGCACTGACCGTGGCTCCCCCCGCCGGGCCGGCGAGTGGCTCTGTGCAAACGTGCGCTGCCGCCATAGTGTTGACCCACCCCGCACCCCAGGAGCACAGCATGCCGCTTTACCAGCCACCGGCCTTTGCCAGCGACACCAGCCGTTGCCAGGCATTGGCCGCCCGTTTCCCGTTTGCCACCCTGATCACGCCCACGCCGGATGGCCCCTGGCTCAGCCACCTGGTGCTGCTGGCCGACCCGGCACAGCCGGGCAGCCTGCTGGGTCACCTGGCGGCGGCCAACGGCCACGCGCAGGCGCTGCAGCATTACCCCAGCGTGGCCGTGTTCCAGGGCGAGCACGGTTACGTGTCGCCACGCTGGTACCACAGCGCAGGCGGCGTACCCACCTGGAACTACCGCGTGGCCCACGCCCACTGCGGCGTGGCCGACACGGTGGCGGGTGACGCACTGACCGCGCTGCTGGCCACGCTGACGCAACCGTTCGAAGGCGAGGGCGGCTGGCACCCCGGCCTGCTGCCGCCGCAGGCCCTCACCGGCATGCAGCGCGCTATCGTGGGCTTCCGGCTGCCGGTGCTGCGTTGGGAGGGCAAGGACAAGCTAAGCCAGAACCGCCACCCGGCCGACCGCGACGGCGTCATCGCTGCGCTGCAAACCGGCAGCGAGGCCGACCGCCAATTGGCCGCCGCCATGCAGGCAGCGGCCGCCAGCGCACAGGCGTAGGCCGGCAAAAACCGTTACACTGCAGGGCTTTACGCCTTACCGAAAGCCCTGCATGGCACTGAAAGCCACCATTTACAAAGCCGACCTCGCCATCGCCGACATGGACCGTGGCTACTACGACAGCCACAGCCTGACCATCGCCCAGCACCCGTCGGAAACCATCGAACGCATGATGCTGCGCATCGCCGTATTCGCCCTGCACGCCGGCGAGTACATGGCCTTTACCCGCGGCATCAGCGATGACGACGAACCGGACCTGTGGCAAAAGAATTTCAGCGAGGAAATCGAGCAGTGGATCGAGCTGGGCGAGCCGGATGAAAAGCGCCTGCGCAAAGCCTGCGGCCGCGCCGGCCAGGTGTGGCTGTACAGCTACGGCGGCCGCGCCGCCGATATCTGGTGGCAGGACATGGCCGGCAAGGTTGGCCGCTTCGAGCACCTGAACGTGCTGTCGGTGGCGCCGGACACCCTAGCCGAGCTGGCCACGCTGTGCCAGCGCAGCATGCAGCTGAGCGCCACCATCCAGGACGGCGTGCTGTGGCTGTCGTCGGAAATGGGCAATGTGTCGGTCAGCCCGCAGCGGCTGTACGGCAGCGGCGAGCGCTAAGGCCCGCCGGTCACCATCAGGCCAGACGGAAGCGCGCCACCACCCCTTGCAGTGTTTGCGACAGGCCCATCAGCTGGCCGGAGGTGGTGGCCAACTCTTCCACGGTGGCGCTGTTTTCTTCCGCCATCTGCGCCACGGTTTCCATGCCCTTGGCCAGCTCCTGGCTGGCGCCGCGCTGCTCGGTGAGGGCGCCGTTGATATTGCTGATCGCCTGCAATACTGCGTCGGCACTCAGCTGCACCTGCTGCATGATCTCGGTGGTGCGCCCGGCGCTGGCGCTGACACCGTCCACGCTCTGCCGGCTTTGCGCCATGCTGCCCACCACTTGGCCGGCGTTCTGCTGGATGGCGCTGACCATACGGGTAATCTCCTGAGCCGATACCGTGGTGCGCTCGGCCAGTTTGCGTACCTCGTCGGCCACTACAGCAAAGCCGCGGCCAGCTTCGCCAGCACGCGCGGCTTCAATCGCCGCGTTCAAGGCCAGCAGGTTGGTCTGGTCGGCCACGTCGCGGATAACGGTGACGATATTGCCGATTTCCTGCACCTCACGGGTAAGGGTGGCCATTTCTCCGGCGGTGGCTTCCACACTGTGGTTGACCGCCAAAATACGCTGCGCAGCGTCGCCCACATCGTCATTGCCGCGCCGGGCAAGACTGCCGGCCTGATTGGCCTGGTCGCTGGCATCGTGGGCGTTATCGGCCACATGGTTGATGCTGACGGTTAGCTCTTCCAGTGTGGCGGCAGCAGAGGAGGTGGACTCGGCCTGGCGCTGGGCGCTCACCGCCACCTGCTCCGACATGCTAGACAGCTGTGCAGCTGAGTCCGCCACGTAGCCGGCGCTGCTGCGGATCTCCTGAAAGGCATCGTTCAGCCGCAGCCGCATGCTTTCCAGCGCGGCCAACAGTTGCCGGGTTTCGCAGCGGCCGTCACGCACATCTACCCCCTGCACCGGACACAGATCGCCCTCGGCAATGCGCTCCGCCATGCCCACCGCTTGCCTCAGCGGCTTGACGATCTGCGCAGCCAGCAGCAAGGCAATGCCGATGCCGGCTACGAGCGACACCAGCGATACCCATCCCATGATGGTATTGGCCGATGCTATCGCCGCCAGCGCGTCGCCCTTGCCCTCATCCATCTTGCCGGACTGGAACACGGCCATCGCCTCCAGCGCAGTCATGTAGGCGTTATTGCTGGGCGCAAATTGTTTGAGGATGAAATCCACCGCTTCCGGGTCCTGGTTGGCGCGCAGCAGTACGTACAGTTTGTCGTAGTTGGCCGCCAGCTGCGCCCCGCTATCGGCAATGCCCTTCATCAGCTCGCGGCCTTTCGGGGTATTGAGCATGGCGTCCAGCTTGGCCAGATCCTCGATGTTTTTCTGGCGGTTGGCCTCGGCCTTGGCAATGGTGTCGGCCACGGCTGACGCTTCGTTCTGGAACACCGCATTGCGCACCAGCCGGCCGTTATCCAGCGTACGCTTGATTACCTGGTTACTCAGCACCACCTTCGGGTAGCGGTCGTCCACGATATCCGTCAGGCTTTGGCGGATGGTGCGCAGCTCCAGCATCGCCACCGCACCCATCACCAGCATCAACAACAGGATGATGCTGATACCGCCCAGCAGCTTTTCTTTCAGTTTGAGTGCGTCGAACATGGCCAGTCCTCCCGGTGTGTTCTTCACGCTAGGCAGCGGAAGGGCGCACCGCAAGGAACGTGCCGGCCGTGGTGATAAATATCCTGCCGGAATGCTCCTGTCTGACAACGGGCTGGCTTATAATCCTTACCCATAATCGCCATACATTTACAGACTTGGGACATTTTCACCATGCAAGACGCGCACGCCTGGTCCGGCCGCTTCACCGAGCCGGTCTCCGAACTGGTCAAGAAATACACCGCTTCGGTCACTTTCGATAACCGTTTGGCCGAGTTCGACATCGAAGGCTCGCTGGCGCACGCCGCCATGCTGAACAAGTCCGGCGTGCTGTCCGACGCCGACCTGGCCGCCATCCGCGACGGCATGGCGCAGATCATCGCCGACATCCGCGCCGGCAACTTCGACTGGAGCGTGGACCTGGAAGACGTGCACATGAACGTCGAGCGCCGCCTCACCGACAAGATCGGCGACGCCGGCAAGCGCCTGCACACCGGTCGCAGCCGTAACGACCAGGTGGCCACCGACATCCGCCTGTGGTTGCGCGCGCAGATCGACGCCATCGTGACGCTGATTGCCGAGCTGCAAACCAGCCTGCTGGACCTGGCCGAGCAGCACGCTGACACCGTGATGCCGGGCTTCACCCACCTGCAGGTGGCACAGCCGGTCACCTTCGGCCACCACATGCTGGCCTACGTGGAAATGCTGGGCCGCGACGCCGAGCGCATGACCGACTGCCGCAAGCGCGTTAACCGCCTGCCGCTGGGCGCCGCCGCGCTGGCCGGCACCACCTTCCCGATCGACCGCCACTACACCGCGCAGCTGCTGGGCTTTGACGACGTGTGCCACAACTCGCTGGACGCCGTGTCCGACCGAGACTTCGCCATCGAATTCACCGCCGCCGCCAGCCTGGTGATGGTGCACTTGAGCCGCCTGTCCGAAGAGCTGATCCTGTGGATGAGCCCGCGCGTCGGCTTCATCGACATCGCCGACCGCTTCTGCACCGGCAGCTCCATCATGCCGCAGAAGAAAAACCCGGACGTACCGGAGCTGGTACGCGGCAAATCCGGCCGTGTTGTCGGCCACCTGATCGCCCTGGTGACCCTGATGAAGGCGCAGCCGCTGGCTTACAACAAGGACAACCAGGAAGACAAAGAGCCGCTGTTCGACACCGCCGACACGCTGATCGACACCCTGCGCATCTACGCCGACATGATGCGCGGCATCACCGTGAAGCCGGCCGCCATGCGCGCCGCCGTGCTGCAGGGTTTTGCCACCGCCACCGACCTGGCCGACTACCTGGTGAAAAAAGGCATGCCGTTCCGCGACAGCCACGAAGTAGTGGCACTGACCGTACGCCACGCCGAGCAACAAGGTGTGGACATTGCCGACCTCAGCCTGGACACGCTGCGCCAGTTCAGCACCCTGATCGAGCAGGACGTCTACAGCGTACTGACCCCGGAAGGCAGCCTGGCCCAGCGCGACCACGTGGGCGGTACCGCGCCGAACCAGGTCCGCTTCCAGATTGCCCGCCACCGCGCCCGTCTGGCCGGCTAAGCAAGCGATTTCCATAGAAAACCCCCGGTATTTACCGGGGTTTTTTATATTGTCATCCACGCATGACACACTGTTACCGTTTGCCCTGCGGCCAACCTTGCCAGCCGCCATCCGGCAGGGCAATACTGATGACGCCTTATTGCCAACCCAAAGGACGACTACCATGCGCAAACTGCTCGCTATTGCCCTGCTGGCCTGTGTTTCCACCGCCACCTTTGCTGCTGACGCCAGCTGCGAAGCCAAAGCCACCGAGAAGAAACTGGCCGGTGCCGCCAAGCACAGCTTCGTGAAGAAGTGCGAGAAAGACAGCAAAGCCGCCGGCGCGCAAGCCAGCTGTGATGCCAAAGCCGCCGAGAAGAAACTGGCTGGCGCCGCCAAAAACAGCTTCGTGAAGAAATGCGTGAAAGACGCCGGCGCCGCCTGATCACCGCCCGCCAGTCACCACAACGCCCCGCCAAGTGCGGGGCTTGGTTTTGCTGCGGCCAACCCTGCACCAACGCAAGCGGCCACGCGGCAAGGTCTCGGCGCTAGCTGCCGCGCGCGCGGCGCACGGTGACGCTCTCGCCACCGATACCCCAGTTATCGGTGTCCACCTCATCGATCACCACCACGGTGGTGGCCGGGTTCTTGTTCAGCACCGTCTGCAGCAGCTGTGTCACGCCGGCAATCAGCTCGGCCTTCTGCTCGGCGGTCGCGCCTTCACGGGTAATCTTGATATTGACGTAGGGCATGATGACTCCAGGGTTCAAGGTTCAGGGTTGGCCGCAGGCCGCCACCGGGCGGGCCTGGAGCGAAGCAGGTACCGGGCGCGACACCCACCAGGCACCCAGCGACACGCACAACAAGGCCGACGCCAGTGTGGCCGTCAACGGCTCGTGCAGCAACGGCACGGCCGCAATGCCGGTCAGCACCGGGATCAGTGCCATCAGCGCCGCCACACGCGACGGGCCCAGCAAATCGATAGCCCGCAGATAACACAGCATGGCCACAATGGCCGGGCTGATGCCGTGGAACAGCGCCTGGCTGACGATCATCGGCCACGGCGTCGCCGCCAGGCCTTTGGGCAAGCACAGCAGATACACCGGCAAATAGAGCAGGGTGGACGCCAGCGTCACAAAGCTGGTTAGCAGCCACGGCGCGTAGCCCCAGCGCTTGGCCAACAACGCGTACAGCGCCCACAGCACCCCTGCAGTGAGCAACATGCCATCGCCCAGCCATTGCCCCGGCAGTGCCTGGCCGGCAAACAGCGGCCAGCCCAGCAGGGCCAGCCCCAGCGCCATCACCGCGTAACCGGGGCGGGCAGCCCGCTGCGGCCAACCCTGGCCCAGCAGCAACAGCAGCAACGCCATCAAGAACGGCTGGATACCCGCCACCAGCAAGGCCAGGTGCGCCGCCGGCACCCAGCGTACCGCGCTGTAGCACAGCAGGCAGAAGCCGATGCAGCCGATCAGCGCCAGCAGCCACAAGCGGGCATCGCGCCACGCCGCCAGTGGCGGGCGCGGCAGGCACAGCAACACCACGCTGGCGGTGCCCAGCCGTAGCGCCAGCAGGTCGTAGGCGGTCAGCGGCGTTTTGCCGCCCAGACGGGCCATCAGCATGAAGCCGCTCCACAGCAGCAGGCAGGCAAACAGGTACAGGTAACCGTGGTGGCGGGTGCGCTCGGACATGACCGTTCTCGATAAGGTAACAAGGTGTCACTATGCGCGCCGTTTTTCATCCTGAAAAATGAATTAATATGATGGCAAGTATTTCAATTGGAGATTGATATGGAGTTGAGCGACCTGGCGATTTTTCAGGCGGTATTGCGGGAAGGCGGCATTACCGCCGCCGCCCGCCGCCTGCACCGCGTGCAATCCAACATCACCACCCGTATCAAGCAACTGGAAGACAGCCTGGGCGTGGCGCTGTTCGAGCGCGACGGCCGCGGCGTACGGCCCACGGCAGCAGCGCAGGTGCTGGCCGGCTACAGCGAGCGGCTGCTGGCGCTGGCCGACGAAGCGCGCAGCGCCGTTGCCAGCGACACCCCGCGGGGCAGCTTGCGGCTGGGCGCGATGGAAAACACCGCCGCCGTCCGCCTGCCGCCGCTGCTGGCGCAGTTTCACCAGCGCTACCCGCAAGTACAGCTGGAGCTGCGCACCGGCCCCACCGCCAGCCTGGTGACGGCAGTGCTGGCCGGCGAGCTGGACGGCGCCCTGGTATGCGGCCCGGTAAACGACCCGCGGCTGGCCAGCCAGCCGTTCTGCCGCGAAACCCTGCTGCTGATCAGCGCGCTGGGCGCCCGCATCGACCCGGCGCACGGCCCGCAAACACTGCTGGCCTTCGACCACGGCTGCGCCTACCGCCAGCGCTTGGAACGCTGGCTGCAGGAAAGCGGGTGCACGGTGGCGCGGCTGGTGGAACTGGACTCCTACCACGCCATGATCAGTTGCGCGGCCAGCGGCATGGGCATTGCACTGGTACCGGAAGCCTTGCTGGCACTGACGCCTGCGGCCGATCACGTGGCCCGGCACCCGTTACCGCCCCATCTGGCGCAGGCAGATACCGTTTTCATCCGGCGTGACGGCACGAAAATGCCAGCATTGGATGCATTTGCGGCATATTTCGACACAATTCAGCCATAAATTGCCGCGAGAGCAATCAATCTATAATTGTAAATATCTTTAAAAATCAGATAGCTACATCGTTTATTTTGATAATCGTCAAGTTGGCAAAAAGCATTAGGACATACGATATACATCGGTGATTTTATAAGTTGCGCATAAAAAAACTGATAACGCGCACCGCACCACTAACCACCCACCACCACCGTGTATAGCCACCATGTCCAAAACCGCCTTTGCCCGCTTGTCGCTGGCGCAGAAACTCAGCCTGATCCTCAGTATTGCCCTGTTCGTCATCCTCGGCCTGGCCGGCCTGATCGTTGCCGGCTGGCTGTCGGAGCGCATCGAACAGCGCGCCGTCAACACCATGCAGCAAACCAACCAGCAGGTAGTCGATACCATCGACGCCTACGCCAGCGTGCTGGAAGGCAGCGCCCGCAATAGCGCCGCACAACTGGCGGCCAACCTGCCTGGCGCCTTGCGCGCCGATGCGGCCAACCCGGTCACCATCAGCGGTCACAGCGCCCCCGCGCTGTACAGCGGCGACGTGCTGCTGAACGGCAACGAAAGCCAGGTGGACCGCTTCACCCAGGCCACCCGTGGCGTCGCCACCCTGTTAGTGCGCAGCGGTGACGACTTTGTCCGCGTCGCCTCGTCGCTGAAAAAAGAGGACGGCACCCGCGCCGTGGGCACCCAGCTGAACCACGACCACCCGGCCTACGCGCAGCTGAAGGCCGGCCAGGCCTATACCGGCCCGGCGCGCCTGTTCGGCCGCGATTACATGACCCACTACCTGCCGCTGCAGGACGCCGCCGGCCAGGTGGTGGCGGTGGTGTTTGCCGGTATCGACTACACCGACGGCCTGAAAGCGCTGCGTCAGAAGATCCTGTCGCTGAAGATCGGCGACAGCGGCTACGTCTACGTGCTGGACGCCAAGGCACGTCCGGGCGAGCTATTGATCCACCCCAGCAAGGAAGGCAAGAACATGCTGGACAGCGTAGACGCCGACGGCCAGACCTTCGTCAAGACCATGCTGTCGCAACAGCAGGGCCTGATCCGCTACAACTGGCTGGACCCGGATAAAACCACGCCGCGCGTGAAGCTGGCGACCTTCGTGTCTTACCCGCACTGGGGCTGGCTGGTGGCCACCAGCGCCTACCAGGACGAACTGGTGCGCGAACCGCGCGAAATGCAGGTGAAGATGCTGCTGGGTACACTGCTGGTGATCGCACTGCTGATTGCGCTGGTATTTGTGGCCATGCGCCGCTGGGTCAGCCAGCCGCTGTCGCGCCTGGTGGCCACCACCCGCCGCGTGGCCGCCGGCGACCTCACCGTCAGCATTGCCGTGGATCGCCACGACGAAATCGGCGAAGTACTGCAGGCCAGCAACCAGATGTGCCAGGAGCTGCGCCAGCTGATCAGCGAGGTCAACCAGAGCGTCGATGGCCTGGCGCGTAACGCCCAGGGCCTGGCCGCGCTGTCGGAAGACGTCTCCGGCAGCTCGCAAGAGCAAAGCCGCGCCGTGGCCGCCATGGCGGCCTGCGTCGAGGAGATGACGCAGAGCATCGGCCAGGTGAGCCAGTACGCCAGTGACGCGCGCGAGCTGGCTATCCAGTCCGACCAGGTATCGCAAACCGGCGAAGTGATTGTTGGCCGCACCGTGCAGACCATGCGCGAGATCGCCGACGCCAGCGGCAGCACCGCCGCCACCGTCACCCAGCTGGGCGAACGCTCGGAGCAGATCAGCCGCGTGGTCACCGTCATCCGCGACATTGCCGACCAGACCAACCTGCTGGCGCTGAACGCCGCCATCGAGGCCGCCCGCGCCGGCGAAATGGGCCGTGGCTTTGCCGTGGTAGCCGACGAGGTACGCAAACTGGCCGAGCGCACCACGCAATCGACGGTGGAAATCAGCGACACGGTACAGCGCATCCAGGCCGAATCGCGCGAGGCAGTGGAAAGCATGAACAGCGGCGTGCTGCAGGTAGAAGCCGGCGTGAAGTCGGCCAGCGAAGCCGGCGCCAGCCTGCAAAGCATCCGCGACGGCGCCCGCAAGGTGGAAGAATCGGTGGTGGGCATTGCCGAGGCGCTGCGCGAGCAAAGTACCGCCAGCATGGACATCGCCCACAACGTGGAGCGGGTGGCGCAGCAGGCCGACCAGAACCACCACAAGGCGCACGACGCCTCGCTGGCCGCCTGCGAAATGACCGCCATGGCGCAGCAGCTGCGGCAGTCGGTATCGCGCTTCAAGATCTGAGCCGCCTACGGCACAAGAAAAAACCCGGTCTGCACGGCCGGGTTTTTTCTTGTACGGCGCCAGGGCTTACTTCATCCCCAGCCGCTCCAGCCGGTAACGCAGCGAGCGGAAGCTGACCCCCAGCAGCTTGGCGGCCTGGGTGCGGTTGCCGTCGCATTGCTGTAGTGCCGCCTCGATGGCCACGCGCTCCACGCGGTCCAGGTAGTCCTGCAGCGTTTCGCTGCCGCTGGCCACCGGCGGCACCTCGCCCGGCTGGCTGGCCGCGCTGCCGGCACCGTGCAATTGCAGGTCGTCCGGTTCGATGCGGTTGTCGCTGCACAGCGCCACCGCCCGCTCCAGGATGTTTTCCAGCTCGCGGAAGTTGCCCGGGTAGTGGTAGGCCAGCAGGGCCTTCACCGCTTCCGGTGTCAGCCGCGGGCGCTCGCTATCGCTACCGGAGAAGCGGTCGAGCAGGGCGCCCACCAGCCGCGGGATGTCCTCGCGCAATTCGCGCAGCGCCGGCATGGCCAGGCTGATGACGTTCAGGCGGTAGAACAGGTCCTGGCGGAACAGGCCGTCCTGCACCGCTTGTGCCAGGTGCTTGTGGGTTGCGGAAATGATGCGCACGTCGACGTGCTCTTCCTGGGTAGCGCCAAGGCGGCGTACGGTTTTTTCCTGGATCACGCGCAGCAGCTTCACCTGCATGGCCAGCGGCAGGTCGGCAACCTCGTCCAGAAACAGCGTACCGCCGTGCGCCTGCTGGAAATAGCCGTCGCGGTCGGCATCAGCGCCGGTAAACGCGCCCTTCTTGCTGCCGAAGAACTCGCTCTCCATCAGCGTTTCGGGAATCGCCCCGCAGTTCACCGCCACGAACGGCTTGCCGGCACGCGGGCCTTGCTCGTGGATCAGCCGCGCCGCTTGCTCTTTGCCGGTGCCCGATTCGCCGCTGATGTGCACCGCGGCCTGGTTACGCGCCAGCTTGGCAATCAGCCGGCGCACTTCCTGGATGGCCGGTGCCTCGCCCAGCAGCCGCTCGCTGGCCAGCGCCGGGTTGGCCGCACTGTCCGGCAGGCGGATGGCCGACTTCACCAGCGCCCGCAGCGCCGCCAGGCTGAGCGGCTTGGCCAGGTAATCGAAGGCGCCGGCTTTCATGGCAGCCACCGCGTTTTCGGTGCTGCCAAACGCCGTGATCACTGCTACCGGAATGTCCAGCCGCTGCGCGGCGATGTATTCCACCACCTGCAGGCCTTCGCCGTCGGGCAGCCGCATGTCGGTGAGCACCAGGTCGGGGCGGAACGCCACCACGCGCTGGCAGGCGTCTTTTACCGAGGCGGCGGTGTCCACGTCCAGCCCCATCTTCAGCAGGGTCAGTTGCAGCAGTTCGCGGATATCGGGTTCGTCGTCAACAATCAGTACGCGGCTCATGTCTCTTTCGGCAGGATCAGGCGGAAGCAGCCACCGGGCGGCAGGTAGTCCAGCCGCGCGCCGTTGGCTTCGGCCAGCTCGCGGGCGATATACAGCCCCAGGCCGGTACCGCTGCTTTCCGTGGTGAAAAAGGGCTCGAACAGCTGGCTCTGCGCCTGCGGCGCGATACCCGGGCCATCATCGATGACGCTGATGGCCTCACGCGACACGTCGATGCGGACGGCGCCGGTGGTGGCACTGCTGTGGCGCCAGCCGTTGCTGAGCAGGTTGGTCAGGATCTGTTGCAGGTGGCCGCGATCGAAACGGGTGGTAACCGGGGCCAGATAGCGCGTCAGGATACGGCCGGCGGTATCGGGGTTGGCCATGGCAAAGCCGTCCAGCAGCTCGGGCAGGAAGCGGCCCAGCTCGATGCTCTCGGGTTGCACGCGGTCGCGGCGGTTGAGCTGCAAGACTTCCTCCACCAGCCGGTTGATGCGGCGGGTGTTGTCTTGCACCATGCCGGCCAGGCGGCGGCTGGCCGGGTCACTGGCGTCTTCGGCCAGCAGTTCGCTGGCGTGGCTGATGGCGGCCAGCGGGTTGCGGATTTCGTGGGCAATATTGGCAGTGAGACGGCCCAGCGCCGTCAGCTTCATGCGTTGCGCCTCGGCGGCCTGCTCGGCGATGTTCTGCAGGAACAGCACCAGCAAACGGGTGCCGTTTTCTTCCAGCGGCACCATGCGGCCGATCAGCTGCTGGCCGCGCACATTGCTTTCCACGGTCTGGGCGTACGGCGGGCAACCGGCGCGCTGCCAGCGCACGATCAGCGGCATCAGCTCCGGCACCGTGGTATCGCGCTGCACACGGCCCAGCAAGCGTTCTGCGCGGCTGTTGAAATGGCGCACCACGCCGTGGCCATCCACCACCACCACCGCTTCGCGCAGCGCTTGCAGTACCAGCGCGTTGACGCGGTTCAGGCTGGCCAGCTCGTCACCACGGGCTGCGGCCAACCTTTCCGATTCGCGCGCCTTGCGCGCCAGCAACCAGGTGGTACTGCTGGTGACAAAACAGGCGATGGCCAAGAGGGCGGCCTGGAACAGTTCGCGTGGCAGGCTGATGCCGTGCAGCATGTCGGCCAGCACGCTGGCAAATACCGCCAGCGTGGCCATCGCAGCGTGGAACAGCGCCAGCCGCCCCGGCACCAGCATGCCGGCTACCGCCAGGAACGGCAGCAGCAGCATGCCGAAACCGCTCTGCACGCCGCCGTACTCGTGCATGTACAGCACCAGCAGTGCGATGTCGCCGGCCAGGCTGAGGGTGATGCTCCAGCTCAGTGGCAGCCGGGTGCGGCCCAGCAGCAGGCCGAATACCGCCAGCCCGGCGTACATGCCCAGCCAGCCCGACAGCCAGGCGTTGCGGCCTTCCAGAAACGGCATCGCCCACTGCGTCATCATCAGCAGGGCGGCGATGCTGGCCACGCGGAACAGGTTGTAGTAACGCAGCGCCCGCCCGGAGGTGAGCAGCGCGGGCTGCAGGGCAGGGCTGCTCATCGGCTTAGTCCGGGTTGCCGATGCGGCCAACCGTCCACTTCTTCGGCATCAGCTTGCCCTTGCGGCCACGCTTGCCGTCAAACTCGGCCAGCGCTAGCTTTTCGTCGCCCACCTTGCCGCGTACCGACACCGTGGCCAGCAGCGCTTTTTCGCCGTGCACCAGGCCGACCGCGGTCAGTGCCTCGCCGTCGTCCAGCGCCATCAGCATCAGGCCGCGGCCCTTGGCCAGCTCTTTCAGCTCGCTGGCCGGGAAGGCCAGCAGGCGGCCACCGTCGCTGGCGGCGACCAGGCGCACGCCGTCCAGGTTGGCCGCAGCCGGTACCGGTGCCAGCACGGTCTCGCCGTCGTCCAGCGTCAGGAAGGCCTTGCCGGCTTTGACGCGGCCGGCCATGTCGCCAATCTTGGCGATGAAGCCGTAACCGCCGCTGCCGGCCACCACAAAGCGGGTGTCTTCCTTGCCGGACAGCATCTGCGCCGGCTTGGCGCCGTCTTGCAGCTCGACCAGGCTGGCCACCGGCACGCCGTCACCGCGACCGGTCGGCACGTCAGCCGGGTCGATGGTGTAGGCGCGGCCACGGCTATCGAGCACGATCAGCGGCCACACGGTGCGGGTTTCCACCACCGTATGCAGCGCGTCGCCGTCCTTGAACGCCAGCGCCGACAGGTCGACGTTGTGGCCCACGCGGGCGCGCACCCAGCCTTTTTGCGACAGGATGATGGTGACCGGTTCGTCGGCCACGGTTTGCGTCAGCACCGCGCGTTCGGCCACCTTGATCTCGCTGCGACGGGCGTCGCCGTACTTGGTGGCGTCCTCGCGGATTTCTTCGGCCATCTTGCCGCGCAGCGCGGCTTCACTGGACAGCAGGTGGCGCAGGTTGTCGCGTTCCTTGCGCAGCTCGCCCAGCTCTTTTTCCAGCTTGAAGCCTTCCAGCCGCGCCAACTGGCGCAGGCGGATTTCCAGGATGTCTTCAGCTTGCGCTTCGGACAGGCCAAAGGCCTTGATCAGCTCCGGCTTGGGCTCGTCGGACTCGCGGATGACGCGGATGACTTCATCGATATGGATGAAGGCGATCATGCGCCCTTCCAGGATATGGATGCGCTTGTCCACCTGGCCCAGGCGATGGTTGAGGCGGCGGGTGATGGTGTGCTGGCGGAATTGCAGCCACTCGGCCAGGATGGCTTTCAGGCCTTTCTGCGCCGGGCGGCCGTCCATGCCGATCATCACCAGGTTGAGCGAGGCGTTGCCTTCCAGGCTGGTTTGCGCCAGCAGGATGTTCATGAACTCGTCCGGGTCCTGGCGGCTGGACTTGGGTTCGAACACCAGCCGTACCGGGTGCTCGCCGTCGGACTCGTCGCGCACGCGGTCCAGCAGTGACAGCATCAGGCTCTTCAGGTTTTGCTGGTCTTGCGTCAGCGCCTTCTTGCCGGATTTCACCTTGGGGTTGGTGGCTTCTTCGATCTCGGCCAGCACTTTCTGCGCGCTGGAGCCAGGCGGCAGCTCGGACACGATAACGCGCCACTGGCCACGGGCCAGCTTTTCCACTTCCCACTTGGCGCGCACGCGCACGCTACCGCGGCCAAGCTCGTAGGCGGCCAGGATGTCTTCGTACGGGGTGATGATCTGGCCGCCGCCGGGGAAGTCCGGGCCCGGCACGTGCTGCATCAGCTCGGCGGTGGTCAGGTTGGGGTTGGCCAGCAGCGCCAGCGATGCGGCCGCCACCTCGGACAGGTTATGCGGCGGGATCTCGGTGGCCATGCCGACGGCAATGCCGGAGGCGCCGTTGAGCAGCACCATCGGCAGGCGCGCCGGCAGCAGCGCCGGCTCGTCGAAGGCACCGTCGTAGTTGGGCACGAAGTCCACGGTGCCCATGTCGATTTCGGCCAGCAGCAGTTCGGCAATCGGCGTCAGGCGCGCTTCGGTGTAACGCATGGCGGCGGCACCGTCGCCGTCGCGGCTACCGAAGTTGCCCTGGCCGTCGATCAGCGGGTAGCGCAGCGTGAAGTCCTGCGCCATACGTACCAGCGCCTCGTAAGCCGAGCTGTCGCCGTGCGGGTGGTATTTACCCAGGATTTCACCCACCACGCGGGCGGATTTCACCGGCTTGGCGCCGTGGGTCAGGCCCATGTCGCGCATGGCGTACAGGATGCGGCGCTGTACCGGCTTCTGGCCGTCGGCCACTTCCGGCAGGGCGCGGCCCTTTACCACGCTCATCGCGTATTCGAGGTAGGCGCGTTCGGCGTACAGGTCCAGCGCCAGGCTGCCGTCGTCCAGCGCAACCGGGTTGGCCGCAGGCGGAGCGGGGGGCTGGGCGGCATTGCCGTGGTCAGCAAACAATTCGTTCTGGCTCATAGTGGGGTAGCAAACGTTGCGCAGAGCGCGCAGCGTGTTATGTTCGGATCACGAGAAAGTGACATATAAGCAAGGATTGTACTATGCCCAACCCCGTACGGTGGCAATGCCACGGTTTTCATGACTTTACCCCGCTAGCGTTGTACCAGGTACTGCAACTGCGCGACCAGGTGTTCGTGGTGGAACAGCAGTCCCTCTATGGCGACATCGACGGCATCGACACCGACTGCTGGCACCTGTCCGGCCGCGACGCGCACGAGCGTCTGCTGGCCTACGCCCGCCTGATCGCCCCCGGCGTGAAGTACCCGGATGCCGTCGCCATCGGCCGCGTAGTGATACCGCCGCACGCCCGCGGCAGCGGCCTGGCCAAACCGCTGATGCAGCAGGCCGTGGCGCACAGCGAGCGCTTGTTTCCGGGCCGCGCCATCATGCTGTCGGCGCAGCAGGACAAGCTGGGCTTTTACGAGCAGTTCGGCTTCCGTACCGTGTCCGAGCCTTACGACGACGGCGGCATCCTGCACGTGGACATGCGCCGCGACGCCTGAGCCCGGGGCCATGCCTGCCCGCGTGAAAAAGCACAAGGCCCGCCGCAATCGCGGCGGGCCTTGTCATGTTGGCCGCACACCATCAGCCGCGCTGCGGCAAGCCACTGCCAAACACGTCCTGCCACGCCACGTAGACCGACACGAACATGACTGGCAGCCATAACAACAGCCCAAGTCCAAACGGCAGCATGGCCAGAAACAGCAGCACCGCCAGCATCACCCCGCACAGCAAGACCGCCTGCCAGTTCAACCAGCCACCGGCCAGGCTGCGCCGCATCGCCCGCAGCGGGTCGAAACTGCCCAGCACCACCGCCGCCGGTGCAAACCAGTACAGCAACGACGCAATGAACATGCCGGCTGCCAGCAAGGCAAAACCGACGATCTGCTTGCCCAGCGGCATGGCGGCCAGGGCTTCATCGCCCAGCGACCCGCCGGCCAGCGCCAGCAAACCGATGACCACCAGCATCATCGCGGCCACCAGCAAGCCGAAGTAGGCCAGCCCCAGGCCTACCAGCTGGCGCACGTGGCTGCCGAACGCGGCAAACACATCCAGCGGCCGCAGCGTCTCGCCGCGGTCGGCGCGCGCCGCTGCCAGCACGAAACCGCCGGCAAACACCGGCACCGTCACCATGGTCAGCAACTGGCCAACGGCCCCCAGGCTGCCCAGCAGCGATTGCAGCAGCAGGTAGCACACGGCAAACAGCACCCAGGTCAGCGGTTGCTCGCGCACCAGGAAAAACGCCTGGCGCAGCCATTGCCAGCCGTGCGACGCCGGCACCTTGCGCGGGGGCAGGGCATGGGCGGGTGGGGTCTGCATCACGATAAATCTCTCCGGTATCAAGGTACTAGCGCGAGCGTAGTTTTATTACGCGTAAAAACAAAGGCCTGGCTTTGCGGTGCGGTTGCCGCGGTGCCGCAAAATCGGCGATAATTTCATGATTTCGCAACGGTTAGGCCGTCGGCAAAAGCGATGGTCCGGCCGTTGTTCCGGTTCCCTACAAGTTGAGGTTTTCCCCGAATGGTCACCCGAACCGAGCTCGCCAACGCCGTGCGTTTCCTGTCCATGGATGCCGTGGAGAAGGCTAAATCCGGTCACCCCGGCGCCCCGATGGGCATGGCAGACATCGCCGAAGTCCTGTGGCGCGATCATCTGCAGCATAACCCCGCCAATCCGGACTGGTCCAACCGTGACCGCTTCGTATTGTCCAACGGTCACGGCTCCATGCTGTTGTACAGCCTGCTGCACCTCACCGGCTACGACCTTTCGATCGAAGACCTGAAAAACTTCCGCCAGTTGCACAGCAAGACCCCGGGTCACCCGGAGTACGGCTACGCACCGGGCGTGGAAACCACTACCGGCCCGCTGGGCCAGGGCATCACCAACGCGGTAGGCATGGCACTGGCCGAAAAGATCCTGGCCGCCGAATTCAACCGCGACGGTTTCCCGGTGGTTGACCATCACACCTACGTGTTCCTGGGCGATGGCTGCCTGATGGAAGGCATCAGCCACGAAGCCTGCAGCCTGGCCGGCACCTGGGGCCTGTCCAAGCTGATCGCGTTCTACGACGATAACGGCATCTCCATCGACGGCGACGTGGAAGGCTGGTTCACCGACGACACCCCGGCCCGCTTTGAAGCCTACGGCTGGCAGGTGATCCGCAACGTAGACGGCCACGACGCCGAAGAGTTGCAAATCGCCATCGACACCGCCAAGAAAGAAACCACCCGCCCGACGCTGATCTGCTGCAAGACCGTTATCGGTAAAGGCGCGCCCAACAAGCAAGGCGGCCACGATGTCCACGGCGCGCCGCTGGGTGCCGCCGAAATCGCCGCCGCCCGTGCCCACCTGCAATGGGGCTACGAGCCGTTCGTGATTCCGCAGCCGATCTACGACGCCTGGGACGCCAAAGCCAAAGGTGCCGCAGCCGAAGCCGCCTGGGACAAACTGTTCGCCGGCTACGCCGCGGCCTACCCTGAGTTGGCCGCAGAGTACACCCGCCGCATGGCTGGCGAACTGCCGGCAAGCTGGGATGCCCACGTTGCAGCCAAGATCGCTGCCGTGAACGAAAAAGGCGAAACCATCGCCACCCGCAAGGCCTCGCAAAACGCCATCGCCGCGCTGGCCGAGGTACTGCCGGAGCTGGTGGGCGGCTCGGCCGACCTGACGCCGTCCAACCTCACCAACTGGCCGGGCAATGTGGCCGTTTCACGTGAAACCGGCGGCAACTACGTGCACTACGGCGTGCGCGAATTCGGCATGGCCGCCATCATGAACGGCCTGGCTCTGCACGGCGGCGTGAAGCCGTTTGGCGCCACCTTCCTGATGTTCAGCGAATACGCCCGCAACGCGCTGCGCATGGCCGCGCTGATGAAGATCAACCCGATCTTCGTATTCACCCACGACTCCATCGGTCTGGGCGAAGACGGCCCGACCCACCAGCCGGTAGAGCAAATCGCCACCCTGCGCCTGATCCCGAACATGGCCGTTTGGCGCCCGTGCGACACCGTCGAGTCGCTGGTGGCCTGGGCCGAGGCGCTGTCCGCCAAGGATCACCCGTCTTGCTTGATCTTCAGCCGCCAGAACCTGCCGTTCGTCACCCGTGACACCGCGCAGATCGACGGCATCAAGAAGGGCGGCTACGTGCTGCGTGACGCTGCCGACGCCAAGGCCGTGCTGCTGGCCACCGGTTCCGAAGTGGAACTGGCGCTGAAAGCGCAGGAAGCGCTGGCTGCCGAAGGCATCGCCGTACGCGTGGTGTCCATGCCGTGCACCAACGCCTTCGACAAGCAGGACAAGGCCTACATCGCCAGCGTGCTGCCGGCAGGCCTGCCGCGCGTGGCGATCGAAGCCGGCGTGACCGACGGCTGGCGCAAGTACGTGGGCCTGGAAGGCGACGTGGTCGGCATCGACCACTTCGGCGAATCCGCCCCGGCCGGCGTACTGTTCAAGGAGTTTGGTTTTACCGTGGATAACGTGGTTGCCAAGACCAAGAGCGTGATCCGCGCATAACAACAAGCCGCCCCCGTGACAACGAGGGGCGGCTTTTTATTCGTGCCCCGGACACGGACAGCCCCCCAAGCGACCGCGCGCCCCAACACCCAGAACAGTACAAAAGTACGGCAGGGTGCCAAGCCGGGTCGGGTTCCACAGCCCGACCATGCCAGCGTTGGCCGCAGCAGGGCCTGCACCGGTTCACGGGCTTTTATTTCTGGGAGAGAAAACCATGTCCATCCGCATCGCAATCAACGGTTACGGCCGTATCGGCCGTCAGGCTTTGCGTTCCATCTACGAATACAACCTGCGTGGCGATTTCGAGATCGTTGCCGTCAACGCCTCCGGCGACCTGGCCACCAACGCGCACCTGACCAAGTTCGATACCGTGCACGGCCGTTTTGCTGCCGATGTCAGCCACGATGAAGAAGCCCTGATCGTTAACGGCGACCGCATCCCGTTCTTCAGCACCCGCAACCCGGCCGAACTGCCGTGGGCGGCACTGAACGTAGACCTGGTACTGGAATGCACCGGCTCGTTCACCACCAAGGAAAAGTGCCAGCTGCACCTGGACGCCGGCGCCAAGAAAGTGCTGATTTCCGCTCCGGGCGGTGACGACGTGGACGCCACCATCGTGTACGGCGTGAACCACGACATCCTGACTGCCGACATGACCGTCGTATCCAACGCGTCCTGCACCACCAACTGTCTGGCCCCGGTAGCCAAGGCCCTGCACGACGCCATCGGCATCAAAAAAGGCCTGATGACCACCATCCACGCCTTCACCAACGACCAGGTGCTGACCGACGTGCGTCACAAAGACCTGCGCCGCGCCCGCTCCGCTACCGACAACATGATTCCCACCAAGACCGGCGCTGCCAAAGCGGTGGGCCTGGTGCTGCCGGAACTGAAAGGCAAGCTGGACGGCTTTGCGGTACGCGTGCCGACCATCAACGTTTCGCTGGTGGACCTCACCTTCACCGCTAGCCGCGACACCACCAAAGACGAAGTTAACGAGATCGTCAAAAAGGCGTCCGAAGGCAGCATGAAGGGCACCCTGGGTTACAACACCCTGCCGCTGGTTTCTAGCGACTTCAACCACACCACCGAAGGCTCCTTCTTCGACGCCACCCTCACCAAGGTCACCGGCGGCAATATGGTGAAAGTGCTGGCCTGGTACGACAACGAGTGGGGCTTCTGCCAGCAGATGCTGAAAACCGCTCGCGCGATGTTCGCCGCCAAGTAAGCAAGCCCTGCGGCCAACCTGCAAGGTTGGCCGCACGCTGCTTGCCGGGCAGCGCCACCGGCCACCGCCGCACAGGCGAGTGGCATAATGGCGGCAATGCCCACGGCGTGCAGGCCCGCTCCACCGGGCCTGGCAACACAACACAGCCTGGCGCCACACGGCGACCGGGCGGCCCTGCACACAAGCAAGCAGCCTGTTTCATTACTTGTTTTCCAAAAGGCCACAACCATGCAATTCAAGAAACTGACCGACCTCGCGCTGTCCGGTAAACGCGTGCTGATCCGCGTGGACATGAACGTGCCGGTAAAAAATGGCGTCATCGGTGACGACACCCGCATCCGCGCCAGCCTGCCGTCCATCCTGCACTGCCTGGAAGCCGGTGCCAGCGTGATCCTGATGACCCACCTGGGCCGCCCCACCGAAGGCGAGCCGAAGCCGGAAGACAGCCTGGCGCCGGTAGCTGCCCGCCTGTCCGAACTGCTGGGCAAAACCGTGACCGTCACCGACACTTGGCAAGCCGGCCTCAGCCTGGCCGCAGGTGATGTGGTGATGCTGGAAAACGTGCGCCTGAACAAGGGCGAGAAAAAGAACAACGCCGAGCTGGGCCAGGCTTACGCCAGCCTGTGCGACGTGTTCGTCAACGACGCGTTCGGTACCGCCCACCGCGCCGAAGCCTCTACCCACGCCGTGGCACAATACGCGCCGGTAGCCTGCGCCGGCATCCTGCTGGCTGCCGAACTGGACGCGCTGGGCAAAGCGCTGCTGGCCCCGGCCCGCCCGCTGGTGGCCATCGTGGCCGGCTCCAAGGTCTCCACCAAGCTCACCATTCTGGAAAGCCTGGCCGACAAAGTAGACCAGCTGATCGTGGGCGGCGGCATCGCCAACACCTTCCTGCTGGCTGAAGGCCACGCCATCGGCAAATCGCTGGCCGAAGCCGACCTGGTAGACGACGCCAAACGCGTGGTCGCCAAAATCCGCGCCCGTGGCGGCGACGTGCCGCTGCCGAGCGACGTGGTATGTGCCACCGAATTTGCCGAAAGCGCCACCGCTACCCTGAAAGCGGTCGCTGACGTCGGTGCCGACGACATGATCCTGGATATCGGCCCGGACTCCGCCCAGGCACTGGCCGCCATCGTGGCCAAGGCCGGCACCGTGGTGTGGAACGGCCCGGTAGGCGTGTTCGAGTTTGCCCAGTTTGCCGAAGGCACCCGCGTATTGGGCCAGGCCATCGCAGACGCCGAAGGCTTCTCCATCGCCGGCGGCGGCGACACCTTGGCCGCCATCGCCAAGTACGAGCTGACCGACAAGATCAGCTACATCTCCACCGGCGGCGGCGCGTTCCTGGAATTCCTGGAAGGCAAAACCCTGCCGGCGGTCGCCATCCTGGGCGAACGCGCCTGATAGCGCGGCGGGGCGCTACCGCGCCCCGTTGAAACTTGCCGGGTACAGGCGCTGCGCCTAGACTCGGCTTGTCACCTGCAAGGAGGTCGCCATGGCCATGCAAACCTGGCTGTTGTTCGTGGTAACGGTGTTTTTCGTGTCCGCTACGCCGGGCCCCAATATGCTGCTGGCGATGAGCCACGGCATCCGCTTTGGCCTGACGGGGGCGCTGCCCACGCTGGCCGGACTGCTGGTGGCGCTGGCGCTGATCATGGCCGGGTCCGTCGCCGGGCTGGGCGCCGTACTGGCCACCTCCGAGCTGCTGTTCTCTATCGTCAAGTACGCCGGTGCGGCGTACCTGGTGTGGCTGGGCTACCAGGCTTGGCGCGCGCCGGTGGCAGAGCAGGGCAGTAACGACGACGCCGTGGTGGCTGGAGAGAGCAGCCGCGGCCAACGTTTTCGTACCGGCTTTCTGGTGGCGATGAGCAACCCGAAGGCTTTTGTGTTTTTTACCGCGTTGTTTCCGCAGTTCATGCGTGCCGACGTACCGCAGTTGCCGCAACTGGTGGCGCTGTCTGCCACTTTCTTCGTGATCGAAGTGAGCTGGCAGTTGGTTTACGCCTTCGGCGGGGCGCGCCTGAAACACTGGCTGACCAGCCCGCGCCGGCTGCGCCTGATGAACCGCTTTGCCGGCGGCTCTTTCATGGCGGCAGGCGTGGCACTGAGCACGGTCAGCCGCGCGTAACCCCCCGGCCTGGCCGGGGCACGATTTTTCATGGCCTGCCACAAGCAGGCCATCCCACAATACTGGAGATATCAACCATGGCACTCGTTTCGATGCGTCAACTGCTGGACCACGCAGCAGAATTCAGCTACGGCCTGCCGGCCTTCAACGTGAACAACCTGGAGCAGATGCGCGCCATCATGGAAGCGGCCGACAAGGTTGACGCCCCGGTGATCGTGCAAGCATCGGCCGGTGCCCGCAAATACGCTGGCGCACCGTTCCTGCGTCACCTGATCCTGGCGGCGGTAGAAGAGTTTCCGCATATCCCGGTGGTAATGCACCAAGACCACGGCACCAGCCCGGACGTGTGCCAGCGCTCCATCCAGCTGGGCTTCAGCTCGGTGATGATGGACGGCTCGCTGAAATCCGATGGCAAGACCCCGGCCGACTACGCCTACAACGTGGACGTCACCCGTACCGTGGTGAACTTTGCCCACGCCTGCGGCGTATCGGTAGAAGGCGAAATCGGTTGCCTGGGTAGCCTGGAAACCGGCATGGCCGGCGAAGAAGACGGCGTGGGCGCCGAAGGCGTGCTGGACCACAGCCAACTGCTGACCGATCCGGAAGAAGCCGCCCAGTTCGTGAAAGACACCGGCGTGGACGCGCTGGCCATCGCCATCGGCACCAGCCACGGCGCCTACAAGTTCACCAAAAAACCCACCGGTGACGTACTGCGCATCGACCGCATCAAGGAAATCCACGCTCGCATTCCCAACACCCACCTGGTGATGCACGGTTCGTCCAGCGTGCCGCAAGAGTGGCTGGCCATCATCAACGAATTCGGCGGCGACCTGGGTGAAACCTACGGCGTGCCGGTGGAAGAGATCGTGGAAGGCATCAAGCACGGCGTACGCAAGGTGAACATCGACACCGACCTGCGTCTGGCCTCTACCGGTGCCATCCGCCGCTTCATGGCGCAGCACCCGAAAGAGTTCGACCCGCGCAAATACCTGGCCGCCAGCACCGTGGCCATGCGCGACATCGTGATCGCCCGCTACGAAGCCTTCGGCGCTGCCGGCATGGCCAGCAAGATCAAGCCGGTAAGCCTGGACAAGATGGCCAACCTGTATCTGCAAGGCCAGCTGGCCCAGATCGTGAAGTAAACCTGCACGGCAGCCGCTAGCGGCTGCCTGCTGCACCGGGCTGCCTGCGGGCGGCCTTTTTCGTATCCGACACCACAAGGAGCAACCATGGCTCTGAGCGACCTGTTCAGCCCGCTGGAGTGGGTTTTCGTCATCATCCTGGGGCTGGTACCGCTGGCCGGCATCGTGCTACATCTATGGATTATGCTGCTGCGCCCGACAAAGGGCGAGACCGAACAGACAGACCGCCAGTCCTAACCACCATCACCTTTGCCGGCTGCCAAACAAGCAGTTAGCATGGGCCATCCCTTCAAGCCAAGGAGTAGCGCGATGAGCATGGATGTAATCGATTACGAAGTGTTTGGTGACGACATGCAGTACGTCGAGGTGGAACTGGACCCGGGCGAAGCCGCCGTAGGCGAGGCAGGTGCGCTGTACTACATGGAAGACGGCATCAGCATGGATACCGTGTTCGGTGACGGCTCGGCCAGCGAAAGCGGCCTGTTCGGCAAGCTGCTGGGCGCCGGTAAACGGCTGGTCACCGGCGAATCGCTTTTTACTACCGTGTACCAGAACCAGGGCAATGGCAAACGCAAGGTGGCCTTTGCGGCCAGCTATCCCGGTAAAATCGTGCCGGTGCACCTGAAGGAACTGGGCGGCGTGCTGCACGCGCAAAAAGACAGCTTTCTGGCCGGCGCCAAAGGCGTAAGCCTGGGGCTGGCACTGCAGAAAAAGATCGGCACCGGCCTGTTTGGCGGCGAAGGCTTCATCATGCAAAAGCTGGAAGGCGACGGCTATGTCTTCCTGCACGCCGGTGGCACACTGACCTGCCGCCAGTTGCACCCGGGCGAAGTGCTACGCGTCGATACCGGCTGCGTGGTGGCGTTCCAACCAAGCGTGGATTTTGATATCGAATACGTCGGCAAGCTCAAGAGCGCGCTGTTTGGCGGCGAGGGCGTGTTCTTTGCCCGCCTGACCGGGCCAGGCAAGGTATGGCTGCAGTCACTGCCGCTGTCGCGGCTGGCAGACCGCATCGTGGCCGCCAGCCCGCGTGCAGGCGGCAGCAGCAGCGAACAGGGCTCGCTGCTGGGCGGTCTGGGCAAGCTGATGGACGGCAAGGACTAAGCCACGTATCGGCATGGCGGCCAACGTTGGCCGCAGGCAAACAAAAACCCCCGCTGTCCGGCGGGGGTTTTGCATGCTGTCGGGCCAGCTTACTTGCCAGCGCTGCCTTGCTTCAGGCGACGGGCGCTCACCGCGTCGGCCAGCGTGGCCAGCAGCTTTTCGGTATCGTCCCAGCCGATGCAGGCGTCGGTAATGCTCTGGCCGTAGGTCAGCTCGCAGCCCGGTTTCAGGTCCTGACGGCCTTCTACCAGGTGGCTTTCCACCATCACGCCAAAAATGTGGGTATCGCCGGCGGCCAGTTGCTGCGCCACGTCGTCGCACACTTCCATCTGGCGACGGTAATCCTTGCGACTGTTGGCGTGGCTGAAATCCACCATCAGCTTTTGCGCCAGGCCGACGGCAGCCAGTTCGGCGGCGGCAGCCTGCACGAAGCGGGCTTCGTAGTTGGGTTCCTTGCCACCACGCAGGATCACGTGACAGTCCGGGTTACCACCGGTTTCCACGATGGCGGAATGGCCGGTTTTGGTCACCGACAGGAAATGGTGCGACACGCTGGCCGAACGGATGGCGTCCACCGCGATCTTCAGGTTGCCGTCGGTACCGTTCTTGAAGCCCACCGGGCAGGACAGGCCGGACGCCAGCTCGCGGTGCACCTGCGACTCAGTGGTACGCGCGCCGATGGCACCCCAGCTGATCAGGTCGGCCAGGTATTGCGGTGTGATCATGTCCAGGAATTCGGTGGCAGCCGGCATGCCCATGCTGTTCAGGTTCAGCAGCAGGCGACGGCCCAGGCGCAGACCGGTGTTGATGTCGAAGGTTTCGTTCAGGTGCGGGTCGTTGATCAGACCCTTCCAGCCTACGGTGGTGCGCGGCTTTTCGAAGTACACGCGCATCACCACCAGCAGTTCGCCGGCGTACTTTTCGCGCAACGGCAACAGGCGGCGGGCGTATTCTTCGGCGGCTGCCGGGTCGTGAATGGAACAGGGGCCGATCACCACCAGCAGGCGGTCGTCTTCGGCACGCAGCAGGCGGCCGATGTCACGGCGGGTGTGGTAAATGAGTTCGGCGGCCGGTTCATTGATCGGCAGCTCGTACAGGTGGGCGATCGGGGGAAGCAGTTCCTTGATGCCACGGATTCTGACGTCGTCGGTCTGGCGATGCATTGCTTTGTCCTTGGGGCTTTATCTGTTTGTTTGCACAGCAACATTAACCCGAGTCACTGCGCGCTGCCAAGCCTTGCGTGCAAAACAAAAGGCACCCCGCAGGGTGCCTCGTGCTCGCCTTGCTATCGCAGACTCAGTCCGCGTACTGACGCTTCATGCGCTCACGACGTTCTTGCGCTTCTACCGACAGCGAGGCAGTCGGACGGGCCAGCAGGCGCTTCAGGCCGATCGGCTCGCCGGTGTCTTCGCAGTAACCGTAGTTGCCTTCCTCAATCAGGCGCAGGGTGGACTGGATTTTCTGCAGCAGCTTGCGTTCGCGGTCGCGGGTGCGCAGCTCCAGCGCGTACTCTTCTTCCAGCGTGGCGCGGTCGGCCGGATCCGGCGTGGCTTCCTGCTCTTGCAGGTGGCTGGCCGTGGCGTTGGCGTTGCTCAGCAGCTCCTGCTGCATCTGCAACAAGCGCTCCTTGAAGAACTCAAGGTGGTCGGCGTTCATGTAATCGTCGCCGGACCAGTTGATGATGTCTTGTTCAGTCAGCTTGGCCATGGTGATGTGTTCCAACAAGGTAGTGTGGCAGACAGGCGAGAGAGATTACCGACGGCATAAGGAAAGTGCAACAGCCGTACAGGAACAAAACGGGATTTATGTTTGTATATAGCGCTCGCCGACACAGATCACAAGCTGCACCGCAGCAATCTGCCATTGATTCGATGCAAAAACAAAAAAGCGGCCCGCAGGCCGCCTATAGATGCAGGTCGCTTACTTCTGCGACAGCACCCACTTTACCAGCGTCTTCAGATCGGCATCGCTGACCTGCGGGTTCGGCGGCATCGGCACGGCACCCCAGACACCGGCGCCACCCGCTTTCACCTTGGCGATCAGCTTGGCTTCAGCGGTTTTGTCGCCGGCGTATTTCTTGGCTACATCTTTGTAGGCCGGGCCCACCACTTTCTTGTCTACGGCGTGACAGGCGGTGCAGTTGTTCTTCTGCGCCAGTTGCAGGTTGGCAAACGCCGGGGCAGCCAGTGCACTGAGGGCCAGCGCGGCAAACAGCATTTTCTTCATTGCAGGTTTCTCCAGAGAAATGACGCCGCATGGGCTGCGGCGAACAGGATAGTTAAATACTGGCTCTTTCAGACCGCCATCTTGAGTTGCATCAAGAACAGCTGTTCCAGTACCCGCAGCAGTAGCATCTGCAACACCTGGATGATCAGCAGCACGATCAGCGGCGACAGGTCCACACCGCCCACGTTGGCCGCACGAAACGGCTTCAGGTAGGGGCGGGTGAGCGCATCCAGGATCGGGCTGATGGCATTGTAGGGGCTCACCCAGCTGAGGATGGCCTGCACGATGATGGCGCCGGACAGCAGGTTGAGCGACTGGCGGAACAGCTCCAGCAGCGACAGCAGTACCAGACCCAGCCAGGTCTGCGGGTGGGCAAAGTCGTAGGGCATTACGCTGATGGCGACCGACAACGAGGTCACCAGCAAGGTCACCAAGAAAGCCGCCAGTAGCGACGCGCTATCGTAACCGTGCCAGGCCGGCACCACGCGACGCAGGCGCAGCACGGCAAAGTTGGTGACGGCCATCACGAACTGCGTGAGCGGATGCTTGTGCGGTGCCCTGGCCAGTTGCAGGTAAAAGCGCATCAGCAACACCAGCGACAACAGCCCGCCGACGGTTTGCAGCAGAAATTGCAGGGTCTCGAGCAGCATGTCAGTCCTTGGAAAGTTCTATACCCAGTTCCACCGAGCGGTCGCGGCAGTCCGTCATGCCGGCCACAATGGCCGGCTTCACGCCGTCGGCCTCAAAACGGAAGATGGCGCGTTCGGTGGTGCCGCCCTTGCTCATCACGTTCTGGCGCAGGGTGGCCACCGGCAGCGGGCTCTGGCGGGCCAGCTCCACGGCGCCGTCAAAGGTTGCCAGCACCAGACGGCGGGCTTCTTCCTCGCCGAAGCCGGCTTTCACCGCACCCTCGATCATGCTCTCGATGAAGTAGAACACGTAGGCCGGGCCACTGCCGGAAACGCTGGTAATGTCGTCGATACCGCTTTCTGCGGCCAACCAGGTGGTGGCCCCCACCGCGGCCATGATGGCGGTGGCGTGCTCGCGGTCGCTTGCCGCCACGTTGGCCGCCGCGTACAGACCGGAGACACCCTTGCCGACCATGGCCGGGGTATTCGGCATCACGCGGATGATACGGTCGCTGCCCAGCCAGCGCGTCATGGCCGCAATGCCGATGCCGGCGGCGATGGAGATCACCAGCGCGCCCCCCAGTACCGGCGCCAGACTCTGGCATACCTCGCGCAATACCTGCGGCTTGACCGCCAGCACGATAATGTCGTCAGCCGTGAATGCCGCCGGCAGGGCCGCCAGCGCCGTCACATTGAAGTCGGCGACCAGTTGCTGGCGCTTTTCCGCCCCCGGCTCCACCACCTGGATGTGGTGCTCGTCGCCGGCCAACCCGCCGATGATGGCCGTGGCCATATTGCCGCCACCGATGAAGGTAATGTTCATGCTTCTCTCTTTGCAGATTGTATACAGCACACGCTGCAGAACGATGTTAGCTCAAGCCGGATAGTGGCGGGCACCGAAGATGGCCGTACCCACCCGCACCAGGGTGCTACCGGCGGCAATGGCCTGCGCCATATCGGCCGACATGCCCATCGACAGGGTATCCAATACCAGCCCCTGCGCCGCCATCTGCTGTTGCAGCTGGCGCAAGACACCAAAGCGGGCTGCCAGCGTGGCCGCGTCCTGCGTCGGCTCGGGAATGCACATCAGGCCGCGCAGCTGCAAGCCGGGCAGGGCCGCCACCGCCTGCAACAGGGCCGGCGCATCGGCCGGGCTGCAACCGCTCTTGCTGTCTTCGCCCGATACATTCACCTGCACGCACACCTGCAACGGCGGCAAATGGGCGGGGCGCTGCGCCGACAGCCGCTCGGCGATTTTCAGCCGGTCGATGGCGTGCACCCAGTGTGCGGTTTCTGCCACGATGCGGGTTTTGTTGGATTGCAGCGGCCCGATGAAGTGCCATTCGATTGCCAGGTCAGCCAGCTCGGCCGCCTTGGCCTGCAGCTCCTGGACGTAGTTTTCGCCAAAGGCGCGCTGGCCGGCGGCGTATACCTCACGCACGGCCTCGGCCGGAAAGGTCTTGCTCACCGCCAGAAGCTGGACGGTGGCGGCGTCGCGGCCGGCGGCGTGGGCGGCCTCGGCCAGTTGCGTCTGCACCCGGTGCAGGGCTAGAGTCAGTTGGGACATGATTTGCGTGTATCCGGCATCGCCACCCTGCGGCCTGACGCCGTGGGCAGCAGCTATGGGTGGGAGTACAATCCGCCCGGCATAGCACACGGACGCGGCACACCACCCGGAGAAATATATGGAAATATCTGACCTTCTGGCCTTTACGGTCAAGAACAAAGCCTCTGACCTGCATTTGTCGGCCGGTTTGCCGCCGATGATACGCGTGCATGGCGATATCCGCCGCATCAACCTGCCGCCGCTGGCACATCACGATGTGCACGACATGGTGTACGACATCATGAATGACTACCAGCGCAAGATCTTCGAAGACACTTTCGAGGCCGACTTCTCGTTCGAGGTGCCGGGCGTGGCACGTTTCCGGGTGAACGTGTTCGTGCAAAACCGTGGTATCGGTGCCGTGTTCCGCGTCATTCCGTCACGCGTACTGACCCTGGAAGACCTGGGTGCACCGCGCATTTTCAAGGATATTTCCGACTATCCGCGCGGCATCGTGCTGGTGACCGGCCCCACTGGCTCGGGTAAATCCACCACGCTAGCGGCGATGATCGACTACATCAATACCAACCACTACTCGCACATCCTGACCGTAGAAGACCCGATCGAGTTTGTGCACGAAAGCAAGAAATCACTGGTGAACCAGCGTGAGCTGGGCTCGCAGACGCGCAGCTTTTCGGCGGCACTACGCAGTGCGCTGCGTGAAGACCCGGACGTGATCCTGGTCGGCGAGATGCGAGACCTGGAAACCATCCGCCTGGCACTGTCGGCGGCAGAAACCGGCCACCTGGTATTTGGCACCCTGCACACCAGCAGCGCGGCCAAGACCATCGACCGTATCGTCGACGTGTTCCCCGCCGGCGAAAAGGAAATGGTGCGCTCCATGCTGTCGGAAAGCCTGCGCGCGGTGATCTCGCAGAGCCTGCTCAAAACCAAGGACGAAAGCGGCCGTATTGCGGCGCACGAGATCATGATCGGCACCCCGGCCATCCGCAACCTGATCCGCGAAAACAAGATCGCGCAGATCAATTCCATGATCCAGACCGGCCAGCAACACGGCATGCAGACGCTGGACCAGTGCCTGCAAGAACTGGTGCGCCACGGCCATGTATCGGTGCAGGAGGCGCGCACCAAGGCCAGCAACAAGGACGCATTCTGAGCGGAGTAGGCAATGGAAAAAGACCAGGCATCGAGATTCATCCACGACTTGCTGAAGCACGCCATCAGCAAGAACGCGTCCGATATCTTCATCAGCGCCGACTTTCCACCGGCGATGAAGATCGACGGCAAGATCACCCCGGTCGCGCCGCAGCCGCTGACTGCGCAGCACACCAAGGAGCTGGTGCGCTCGGTCATGAACGACCGCCAGACCGAAGAGTTCGAAGCCACCCGTGAAGCCAACTTTGCCATCAGCCCGCCCGGCATTGGCCGCTTCCGCGTCAGCGCCTACGTACAACAGGGTAGCGCCGGCATGGTGCTGCGCAAGATCAACACCGAGATTCCTACCCTGGACGGGCTGGGCCTGCCCGACGTACTGAAGGACATCGCGCTGATCAAGCGCGGGCTGGTGATCTTCGTTGGCGGTACCGGCTCTGGTAAATCTACCTCGCTGGCGGCGCTGGTGGACTGGCGCAACAGCACCACGGCCGACCACATCATCACCATCGAAGACCCGATCGAGTACGTACACAACCACAAGAAGAGCATCATTACCCAGCGCGAGATCGGCGTGGATACCGAAAGCTGGGAAGTGGCGCTGAAGAACACGCTGCGCCAGGCACCGGACGTGATCCTGATGGGCGAGATCCGCGACCGCGAGTCAATGATGTACGGCCTGCAATTCGCCGAAACCGGCCACCTGTGCCTGGCCACACTGCACGCCAACAATGCCAACCAGGCGCTGGACCGCATCCTCAACTTCTTCCCGGAAGAACGCCACCAGCAGGTGTTGATGGACCTGTCGCTGAACATGCGCGCCATCATCTCGCAGCGGCTGGTACCGCTCAAAGGCAGCAAAGGGCGGACCGCCGCCGTGGAAATCCTGCTGAACAGCCCGCTGATCTCGGACATGATCTTCAAGGGTGAAATCAGCGGTATCAAAGAGGTGATGGGTCGCTCGCGCGAATCGGGCATGCAGACCTTCGACCAGGCCCTGTTCGATCTGTTTGAAGCCGGCAGCGTCAGCTACGAAGACGCGCTGCGCAATGCCGACTCCATTAACGACCTGCGCCTGCAGATCAAGCTGTACAGCGAGAAAGCCAAACAGCACAACCCGCTGGACGGGCTGGATCACCTCGATATCGTCTAGCCGCGGCCAAGCCGCTTGCTGAACGCAAAAAGCCGGCAACTGCCGGCTTTTTTAGTGTGCGCGTGCGGCCAACCTTCAGCCCAGAAAGTCGTCGCTCCAGGTTTCGCGCACCCAGGCCAGAGCGTCCAGCTGCAACTGGTTGTAACGCTCGGCGTCGATCTGGGGCAGCGGCGAGCTTTGCTCCTGGCACTCCGCCAGTTTTACCTGCGACAGCAGTTCGCCCAGCGTACCCTCGTGAGACAACAAGGCATGCTGCACCTGCTGGCTCAGCGCCAGGCCGGCCACCAGCTCGGCCATCGGGGTGGCCAACAGGCTATCGGCCAGCGACAGCACGCCGGTCATGAAAGCCTCGTCGGGGTCGATGTGGTAGTCGGCTGCCAGTAACTCCATCATGCGGCCACGCACCACCGCCATTTCCAGCAGCGGGCTGGGGCCTTGCGATGGCCGGCAGTCGGCCGCAAACAGGATGATCAGCGCCCAGCGCTTCAGCTTGGATGTCCCCAACGTGATGATGGCCTCACGGATGGAACCAACCGGCTGACGGTAAGACTCGGCGGCATTCACCAGCTTGAGCAGCCCCACCACCATATCGGGCGCAGCCTTGAACACCGCTTCCAGCTCGGTCACGTCGGCATCGCTCATCACCAGGCCCAGCAAGCGCAGCAACAGCGCGCGGTGCGGGTGGGCACGGTTATGGCTCATCACGGTGGGGCGGGCAAAGAAATAGCCCTGGAACAGGCCAATACCCAGCTGGCGGCACGCTTCGAATTGCTCGAAGGTATCGACTTTCTCGGCCAGCAGTTGGCCGCGAAACCCCGCCAGCCGCTGCAGCAGGCAAGGCAGATCCGCCAGGGCAATCTGTTGCAGATCGAACTTCAGGTAGTCCACCAGCGGCAGCAACTGGGCCATGGCGGGCGAGATGTCGCACACGTCGTCCAGGGCCAGCTGGAAACCGCGTGCCTTGAGCTGGGCGCAACGCTCGTACACCGACGGCGTCAGTTTTACGCTTTCCAGAATTTCCAGAATGATGATGTCAGGCGGCAGCAAATCCAGCACCGGGCTGAACAGCAGCTTCTCGCTGACATTCACGAACCCCGGACAACCCTCCAGTACCCGCGACAGGCCCAGGTCGATAAAGGCATGGCGGATGACCGACGCCGTTGCATTCACATCGTCCTGGAATAACGCACGGTTTTCCGGACCGGAGCGGAACAACAATTCGTAGGCTACGCGCTTTTGCTGGGCATCGACGATAGGCTGCCGCCCGAGATAAATCGTGGAATACATGGCTAGGATTCTGGAGTGAACGGAAAGATGGTAGCCCAAGCGCAGAGCGAACAGAACCCCGTAGAAATACTTTCTGCGCGCAAAATCTCGATAAAACAGCGGCCGTTTAGGCAGGCATTGGCATTCAATAAATATGCCACGCCTCCCGTCATTCCAAGCGTCTCACCCATACCAATAAAACACCAGCGCATACCGGCCATCCATAAAAAAGCCCTGCCAGACATGGCAGGGCGACAAGAGCAAAACGCGGTGTTTCATGTGAAACGCGGCCGGGCAACGACCCGGCCTGACCGGCTCAATGCTGCAGGATCTTGGACAAGAACTGCTTGGCACGCTCGGAGCGGGCGTCGATGTTGCCGAAGAACTCGTCCTTGCTGCAGTCTTCCACAATGCTGCCGCGGTCCATGAAGATGACGCGGTTGGCTACCTTGCGCGCAAAACCCATCTCGTGGGTCACGCACATCATGGTCATGCCTTCCTGGGCCAGCTCCACCATCACGTCCAGCACTTCGTTCACCATTTCCGGGTCCAGTGCCGAGGTCGGTTCGTCGAACAGCATGGCGATCGGGTCCATCGACAGCGCACGGGCAATAGCCACACGCTGCTGCTGACCGCCGGACAGTTGGCCAGGGAACTTGTGCGCGTGCGCTTTCAGGCCGACACGGTCCAGGTAATGCAGACCCTTCTGCAGCGCCTCGTCCTTGCTGCGGCCCAGCACACGCTCCTGCGCGATGGTCAGGTTTTCGGTAATGGACAGGTGCGGGAACAGTTCGAAGTGCTGGAACACCATGCCCACGCGGCTACGCAGCTTGGGCAGGTCGGTCTTGGCATCCCCTACCGAGGTGCCGTCCACGATGATCTCGCCCTTCTGGAACGGTTCCAGCGCGTTGACGGTTTTGATCAGCGTGGATTTGCCGGAGCCGGACGGGCCGCACACCACCACCACTTCGCCTTTTTTCACGTCGGTCGTGCAGTCGGTAAGCACCTGAAAGTCGCCGTACCATTTGCTGACGTTCTTGATGGAAATCATGCTCATACTGCCAACCTCTTTTGCAGACGCTTCACCAGGATGGAGGCGCCAAAACTGATTACAAAGTAAACCGCACCGGCAAAAATCAGGAACTCGTGCGGTTGACCCACGATATCACCCTTGGAGCGGGCGGCATTCAGGAAGTCCATCAGGCCTACGGCGTACACCAGCGAGGTATCCTGGAACAGGATGATGGACTGCTGCAGCAGCAGCGGCATCATCTTGCGGAAAGCCTGCGGCAGGATGATCAGGCGCATGGCCTGGCCGTAGTTCATGCCCAGCGCGTAGGCGGCGTTTTCCTGGCCCTTGGAAATGGACTGGATACCGGCGCGCACGATCTCGCAGTAGTAGGCGGCCTCGAACATCATGAAGGCGACCAGGCAAGAGGTGAAAGCGCCGACCGACACAAAGGTACCGGTAATCCAGTTCAGCAGCATCGGCACCGCCAGGTAGAACCAGGTGATCACCAGCAGCAGCGGGATGGAACGGAAGTAGTTGACGTAGGCCTTGGCAAAACCGGACAGCACCGGGTTGCTGGACAAGCGCAGCAGCGCCAGCACGGTACCCAGCGCCACGCCCCCCACCACCGACAGCGCCAGCAGCTTCAGCGTCATCAGCATGCCGTCCATCAGGCCCGGCATCGAAGGAATAATCTGGCTGAAATCCATTATTTGGCTCCTCCCATCATGCCGGGAATGCGCACTTTCTTCTCTACCCAGCTCATGAACGTCATCAGGCTCATGTTCAGCACGAAGTAGATCAGGGTGGCCAGGGTAAACGCCTCAAACATGTTGGCGGTAAATTCGGCGGTCTGCTTGGTTTGCGCCAGCAGCTCCATCAGGCCGATCAGCGACGCCACCGACGAGTTCTTGAAAATGTTCAGGAATTCGCTGGTCAGCGGAGGAATGATGACGCGGAAAGCCTGCGGCAACAGTACGTGACGGTACATCTGCGGCAGGGTAAAGCCCACCGCCAGCGCGGCAGCGCTCTGGCCTTTGGGCAGCGCCTGGATACCGGTGCGCACCTGTTCGCAGACACGGGCCGCGGTAAACAGGCCCAGACATACCACCACCGAGATATAGGCGGACGTCGCCGGGTTCAGCTCCTGCTTGAACCACACCTGCGCCGACTCGGGCAGGAAATCGGGCACCATGAAGTACCAGATGAACAGCTGCACCAGCAGCGGCACGTTACGGAACAGCTCGACATAGGCGGTGGCAATGCCGGACAGCGCCTTGTTGGGCAGGGTGCGCATCACACCCAGCACGCTACCGACGATCAGCGCAAAAATCCACGCCACCAGGGCCACGGCAATGGTCCAGCCCAGGCCGGACACGAACCAGTCGAGATAGATCTCGCTGCCGATACCGGTGGACTTGAAGAACACGTTCCAGTCCCAGTTGTAATTCATACACTTCTCCAAAGAAAAAGGGGCGCAAGCCGCGCCCCTTCGCAAGCGGGTGGGGGCGTGTGCCCCCGGCCCGGTTACGTTGGCCGCAACCTGAACAGACCCGCTCGGGTGTTCATGCAGTAATTACATCTGTTCGGCAGACTTGTCGGTCGGCTTGGCAACCAGCTCCTTGAACTCGTCCGACATCGGGAAGTTCAGGTTCAGGCCTTTCGGCGGTACCGGGCTCATGAACCATTTGCTGTAGATCTTGTTGACTTCGCCGGACTTGTAGGTGGCCTTGATGGCGTCGTCTACCACTTTCTTGAAGGCCGGGTCGTCCTTGCGCATCATGCAGCCGTAGATTTCGAACGATTGCGGCTTGCCGGTGACTACCCAGTTGGCCGGGTTCTTGGCCTTGGCCATTTCGCCGTACAGCAGCGCGTCGTCCATCATGAAGGCCACGGCACGGCCGGACTCCAGCATCAGGAACGATTCGCCATGGTCTTTGGCGGAGATGATGTTCATGCCCATCTGCTTCTCGGCGTTCATCGCCTTCAGCAGGCGCTCGGAAGTGGTACCGGCGGTGGTCACCACGTTCTTGCCTTTCAGGTCCGGGAAGTCTTTGACGCCGGAGGTCTTGGCGGTCATCAGGCGGGTACCGATTTCAAAGATGCCTACCGAGAACGCTACCTGTTTCTGACGCTCCAGGTTGTTGGTGGTGGAACCACATTCCAGGTCCACGGTGCCGTTCTGTACCAGCGGAATACGGGTCTGGGACGTTACCAGGTTGTACTTCACTTGCAGGTTCGGCATTTTCAGCTGTTTTTTCACAGCTTCGACCACTTTCAGCTGCAGGTCGTGCGAGTAGCCGATCGGGTTCGGGCCATCAGCCAGGTAGGAGAACGGGATGGAGGCATCGCGGTGACCCAGCACGATCACACCGGATTCCTTGATCTTGTCCAGCGTGCCTTCGGCCATGGCCGGGGCAGCAAAGGCGGAAGCGATGACGGCAGTAGTCAGCAGACGGGTAGTAAAACGCATAAGTTTCTCCAGTTTCTCGAAGGATGTTGCTTTTTTATTCAGGCCGCGCCGACACCGGTGCGGCTTACTGCGGTTTTTAGTTCATCGGTGTCAGCAGCTGGCGCAGGAACTGCTTGGCGCGATCGTGCTGAGGGTTGGTGAAGAAGTGCTCCGGATGCGCTTCTTCGATTATCTGGCCGTGATCGACAAACACCACGCGGTCGGCCACTTCACGGGCAAAGCCCATTTCGTGGGTGACCACCATCATGGTCATGCCGGACTCGGCCAAATCCTTCATTACCTTCAGCACTTCACCGATCATTTCCGGGTCCAGAGCCGAGGTAGGTTCGTCAAACAGCATCACGCGCGGTTCCATGGCCAGGCCGCGGGCAATGGCCACGCGCTGTTGCTGGCCGCCGGACAGCTGCGACGGGAAAGCGTCTTTCTTGTGCGCCAGACCCACCCGCTCCAGCAGCGCCACGGCCTGCTTTTCGGCCGCCGCCGGCGCCATGCCTTTTACCTTGATAGGCGACAGGGTGATATTGTCCAGCACCGACAGGTGAGGGTAGAGGTTGAAGTGCTGGAACACGAAGCCCACTTCGGCCCGCAGCGCGTTCAGATTGGTCTTGGGGTCGGCCACATTGACGCCGTCCACCCAGATTTCGCCTTCATTGATGCTTTCCAGCTGGTTCACGGTGCGGATCAGCGTGGACTTACCCGAGCCGGACGGCCCGCACACCACCACGACCTCGCCCTGCTGTACCTGCAGGTTGATGCCGTTCAGGACATGCAGGTCCTTGAACCATTTGTGCACATTGTTGAAACGAATCATGGTTTCTCTCTTTTCCCACCAGTTAGCGTAAGCCTGGCAGCTGCCTGCGGCAGTCTTGTGTCAGGCCGGTATGTCCGGATTGTGTACAGCGGGCAGCGCACACTCAAGGCGCGCTGCAACATCGTTACCCGCGACGGGCGATCAGGTTGGCCAGCGCTACGTACTGCGCCACGCTCACATTTTCTGCTCGCCAGCCGGCATCGATACCGATGGATGCCAGTTCTTCGTCGCTGACCAGGCCCTTGAGGTTGTTGCGCAGCGTCTTGCGGCGCTGGGCAAACGCCTGGGAAACCACCTCTTCCAGCAGCACTTCGTTGTCGGCCACACCACAGCGGCCGGCATCCGGAATCATCCGTACCACCGCCGAGTCCACTTTCGGCGGCGGGTAGAACGCTCCCGGTGGTACCAGCAAGATCTGTTCCATGTCGAAACGGTACTGCAACATCACCGTCAGACGGCCGTAATCGGCGGTGGAGGGCTCGGCCACCATGCGGTCGATCACCTCTTTTTGCAGCATGAAATGCATGTCGATGACACGGTCACCGTAGCAGGCCAGATGGAACAGCAGCGGGGTAGAAATGTTGTACGGCAGGTTGCCAACCAGCTTGAAACGGCCATCGCACACGCTGCCGAAATCGAAGGCCAACGCGTCGCCTTCATGGATGGAAAGCCGTGCCGGGTCGAACCCGCCGCGCAGGCGGCTGATGATATCACGGTCGATTTCCACCACATGCAGATGGTCTAGACGCTGCAACAGCGGGCGTGTCAGCGCACCCAGACCCGGGCCGATCTCCACCACCACGTCGCTGCGGCTGGCGCCGACGGCATTGACGATGTCTTCGATGACACGCTGGTCCTGCAGGAAGTTCTGCCCGAAACGCTTACGCGGAATGTGTTTGCTCATGGCACGCTCAGTTCTTCAAAAAACGAAAGCCGCCCGCACCGCGCAGGGTGTGGCAGCTTGCAAAATCGGCTTGCCGGGGACGCTGCCTGCCGCCAGAGTCGGCGCAGCAAATCGCGTCGGCAAAACGCTATTGTATCGGTGTCACCGCCGCGGCGGGCGTCCGGATTTCCGTACACGGCAGCCAGTTGCGTACGCCAGGCCGTCTACCGCGCTTATTGCCACTGCTGCAGCCCCCAGGCCAACAGCAGATAACGCGCCGTCTTGCCGGCCGCCAGCCAGCCCAGGCAGGGCCACCAGGGCAAGCGCAACCAGCCGGCGGCCAACGGTAGCGCGTCGCCCAGCAACGGCACCCAGCTCAGCAGCAAGGTCGCCGGGCCGAAGCGGGCAAACCAGCGCGCGGTGCGCGGCGGCAACGGTTTGGCTGGCGCCCGCCGCCCCAGCCACAGGCTGGTGGCACTGCCGGCGGTGTTGGCCACGCTGGCCACCAGCAGCGCCGGCCACAGCAGCTGCGGCGTCTGGCTTAGCAAGGTAGCCAGCGCCAGTTCGGAATTGCCCGGCAACACGGTGGCCGACAGGAAGGCCGATGCGGCCAAGCCGGCCAGCCACGCCAGCTCCGTCATTTATACGACAAAGCGGAACGCTTCGCCGGCAGCGGTGCTGACCACCTGCGACAGCGTGGCGCCAAACTCTGCACCGTCGCGGGCGGCCAACCACTGGCCATCGCGCAGCGCAAAGTGGAAGCCCCCGCTCTTGGCGGCGATCCACAGCTCCTGGTTCGGGACGTGACGGTTCACCACGATCTTGGCGCCGTCGTCGAACTCGATCTCCAGTACATTGCCGCTGATCAGGCAGTCGGTATCCAGGCCGGCCTCTTCGAGCGCGTCTTCGATACGACGGAAGATGCGGTCGGTCAGGTCAAGAAAATCACTTTCGGTCATGGGTGGCATCCTGTAACAAGGTTGGCCGCCGCGCGCTTGGGGCTGGCGGGCGGGCCTGATAGACTGCCATTTTGCCATAGCCCCCGGAATCCGTATGCGTCACCTCCTGCTGCTTGCCCTGCTCAGCCTTGCCGTCACTGCCTGCGGCTACAAAGGCCCGCTCTACCTGCCCAAGGCACCGGCACAAAACCACACCAGCCCGGCACCATGAGCGGCATCACCCTGCGTGCGGCCAACCTGGCCGACCCTGCCGACTGCCAGCTGCTGACGCAACTGACCGACGCTTACGCGCGCGACGCCATGGGCGGCGGCGAGGGCTTGTCCGCACAGGCACGCCAGCACCTGCCTGCCGCGCTGGGCCGCCACCCCGGCCTGTTTGCCCTGATCGCCGAACGCGACGGCGAAGCGGTTGGCCACGCGCTGTGCGTACTGGGTTTTTCCAGCTTCTACGCCGCACCGGTATGTAATCTGCACGACCTGTCGGTGCTGCCTGCCGCACGCGGCCTGGGGCTGGGCAAGGCCTTGCTGCAAGCGGTAGAACAAGCAGCCGCGCTGCGCGGCTGCGCCAAGGTGACACTGGAAGTGCGCGCCGACAACCACGTTGGCCGCCAGCTGTACCTGGGCCAGGGTTTTGCCGAATCCGGCCTCGGCGGCACACCATACCAGATGATGGAAAAGCGCTTGCCCACTGCGCAAAAAGCCTGATCTAGCGCAAAAGCTGGCACGATCTGCGACGTTTGGCCGCATTGGCGCGACAATTTGTCGCACTAGCATGACGTCATGCATCGGGATAATCCTCCTTTGTATCAATACCGACACAAAGGAGAACCTTTCATGCGCACTGCACTGCTTCCGCTCGCCACCCTGCCACTGTTGCTGACCGCCTGCCTCGGCGGAGGCGGGGGCGGCGGCGAGACCACCGCGACGACCAGCACCAGCACGACAAACACGAGCAGCCCCACCTCGGTCAGCATCCAGTTTGCCCTGAAATCCGGTAACAACAGTGTTAGCTGCGGCAACGCCATCAGCAGCCTGGGCACGGGTGCGGTCAGCGCCGACCTGAAAGACGCGCGCTTTTACGTACACGACGTCAAGCTGATCACGGCACAGGGCAACGCTGTACCGGTAAAACTGACCCAGGACAACCAGTGGCAATACCTGAATACCGCGCTGCTGGACTTTGAAAACGCCGCCGGCGCCTGCGCCAGCGCCGGCACTGCCGCCACCAATAATCTGGTGCAAGGCACCATCGATAGCGGTAACTACGTCGGCTTGAGCTTCCAGGTTGGCGTGCCGTCCACCGCCACCAATAGTAGTGGCAGCACCGTGGGCATGAACCACCTGCCCACCGCCACGGCACCGGCACCCCTGAACATTGCCGCCATGGCCTGGAGCTGGCAGGTTGGCCGCAAGTTCATGAAGGTGGAAGTCAACCCGGTAGGCGGCGTCGCCCGCCCGACCACCCCGCCCACCACCGCCACCACCTTCAACATTCACCTTGGCTCGACCAACTGCACCGGCGGCGATGCCACCACCGGTCTGGGCGTAAGCTGCAGCAACCCCAATCGCGGAGCGGTGAAGTTTGCTGCCTTCAACCCGTCCAGCCAGCAAGTGGTGCTGGACATCCAGCAGCTACTGGCCGGCAGCAACCTGTCGCAAGACAGTGGCGGCGCCGTCGGCTGCATGAGCGGCAGCACCGACCCGGAATGCCCGGCGGTCTTCGACAAGCTGGATCTGTACCTGACGGCCAACCCGGCTGGCAGCGGTAACCAAGGCCAGCCCAAGGCGGACGGCAGCAACGTGCCGGCCTTCCGTGTAGAAAGCAAATGATGCGAGCACTGCTGATCTCCCTGGCCAGCAGTGCGCTGCTGGCCGGCTGTCTGGGCGGCGGCGGTGCCGGCGGCACCACCGTCATCGACCCGTCGCGCAGCAGCAGCGGCTGGCAGTGGAACCTGCCGGCCGACGTACCCACCCCGGTCGTGCCCGCTGACAACCCGATGAGCGAAGCCAAGTTCCAGCTTGGCCGCCAGCTGTTCTACGACAAGCGCCTGTCCGGCAACGGTACCCAGAGTTGCGCCAGCTGCCACCATCAGGACAAGGCCTTTACCGATGGTCTGGCCGTCTCGCCCGGCAGCACCGGCGAGCTGACACACCGCAACGCGCAGCACTTGGCCAACAGCGCCTGGCACAGCACCTACACCTGGGCCAACCCCTCGCTCACTACGCTGGAGCGGCAGATGGAAGTACCGCTGTTTGGCACCGACCCGGTGGAAATGGGCATCGACGACAGCAACAAGGGCGCAGTTCTGGCGCGCATCAAGGCCGACGCCGGCTACCGCCAGCGCTTTGCCGAGGTATTCGGCAGCAGCGGTGACGTGATCACCTTTGGCAACATCATCAAGGCGATTGCCACCTTCCAGCGCGGGCTGGTGAGTTTCGACAGCAAATACGACCGCTATCTGAAGAAACAGGCCGTGCTCAGCGCCGAAGAGCTGCGTGGCATGCAGCTGTTCATGGGCGAAACCGCCGAGTGCTTCCACTGCCACGGCAGCTTCAACTTCAACGACCAGACCAACCACCTGGGCAGCCCGACCGTCAACCGCGCCTTCCACAACACCGGCCTGTACAACATTGACGGCAAGGGTGGCTTTCCCTTCCCCAACCGCGGCCTGTTCGAGTTCACCAGCCTGCCGGCCGACATGGGCGCCTTCCGCGCCTCCAGCCTGCGCAATATCGCCAAAACGGCGCCCTACATGCACGACGGCAGCATCGCCACGCTGGAAGAGGTGCTGGATTTCTACGCTGCCGGTGGCCGCAACATCACCAGCGGGCCGCACGCAGGTGACGGCCGGCTGAACCCGTACAAGAGCGACCTGATCGCGCGCATCAACCTGAGCGCCCAGGACAAACAGGACATCATTGCCTTTCTGAAGACCCTTACCGATGACACACTTCTCAGCAACCCGCGCTTTAGCAATCCTTTCCCTGCTGGCCAGTAGCACTGGCAGCTGGGCACACGACGGCGTGGCGCACGATGACGACGAGGGCAGCGCCGTAGCGGCACAACAGCTATCGCTCAACCTGGATCTGCGCCAGGGGCGCGGCAGCCAGCGCGCGCCGGCCGCCCTCAACCAGATCGACCACCCGGCCGCCGCCAGCCTGCGCGAGCTCAACGCCGACCGCAGCACGCTGGACTGGCATGCCCGCTGGGACGCGCAGCTGCAATCGCACTGGGCGGTCAGCTACGACCGCGAGCGCGAACAGCTGGCCAACGACCAGGCCTGGCTGCGCTGGGCCGCCATCCCAGGCCAGCTTGCGCTGCAAGCCGGCCGCTTCAGCCCGGCCCAAGCGCTGGCCGCCGACGAATGGGGGCGCAGCAGCCTGCGTGACACCCTGCTCACCGGCGGCCACGACCACTGGCACGACAGCGGGCTGGCACTGCAACTGCAGCAACCGGGCCGCCGCCTGACGCTGTCGGCCCTGCGCGGTGAAAGCAACCCCGGCACCCGCCGCCCGGGCGCACAAGCCGGGCTGTGGTTGCTGGCGCTGGAGCAGGACCTCGGCCCGCTGCAGCTAGGCCTGACCGCCGCCGACACCCCGCGCGTGACACGCCAGAATGCGCTGGCCGGCGATGGCCACAGCCATAGCCACGGTGGCGCCAGCGGCTGCCAGAGCACGCTGGCCTGCCTGAACGGCGACGGCCAGTGGCTGGAGCTGGCCGCCCGCGGCCAACTGTACGGTGTCACGCTACGCGGTGCCGTCGGCAGCCGGCGCGAGCAGGGCACGCTGGCCAGCCCCACCGGCCGGGTGAACTATGATGGCCGCAGCGACTGGCTGGGGCTGGACGCAAGCTACGCCTTGCCGTGGGGCCTGGACGCTGCGCTGCGCTACGAGCGCCTGCGCCTGCGCCATACCGTAAGCGGCAACAACGCGGCGATCCTGGCCAGCGAAGCCGGCATAAGCAACAGCCGCCACCAGCCGGAAGTACTGGGCGCGCGCCTGCGTTGGCAAGCGGCCAAAGACGGGCAGCTAGCGCTGGAATGGCAGGAAGACCAGACCGACCCGCGTTCGCGCGAACGCTGGCTGCTGCGCTGGCAGCAAAAGCTGGACTTGCTGTAGCGCCGTGGCACGTCAACGCCTGCTGGCCACACCAGCAGGCGCTGTCTTTGCAAACCGCCAGGCGGCGGCTTACCGCCTACGTTGGCCGCAAAAAAACCAAGCCGCCCGATGGGCGGCTTGCTTGTGCATACTGGCTAATTGAGCGTGGCCAACTGCAAACGGTTGCGACCGTGGCGCTTGGCCTGGTACAGCGCCAGGTCGGCCTGCCGCAGCGCCTGCTCCCACGGCTGAGGCGCCGGGCACCACTGGATACCGAAGCTGGCAGTCACGTGCAACAGCGGGTGGACCTCGTGCCAGCTGTAATCCAGGATCGCCAGCCGCAGCCGTTCGCAGCACGCCAGCGCGCTTTCCAGCGACTGCTCCATCAGCAACAGCACGAATTCTTCGCCGCCAAAGCGTACGGTCAGGTCGCTGCTGCGGGTGCGCAGCGCGATGATTTGCGCCACTTTCTTCAGCACTTCATCGCCCACAGCGTGGCCGAAACGGTCGTTGATGGATTTGAAATGATCCAGGTCCAGCACCACCACCGCCAGGCCGACGTGCGGGTGATGCCCCAGCGCCGCCAGCCGGGACGGCCCTTCGCGGTCCAGGCAGCGGCGGTTGCCCACGCCGGTTAGCGGGTCGATCAGCACCGCTTGTTCCAGCTCGCTGACGCGGGCCTCGGTCACGATTTTTTCGGCTTCCAGCTGCGCGGTTCGCAGGCGTTCGCGCTCGGCCTGCAAGCGTTCCCGCTCGGCCGCCAGCTGCGCGCTGGTGATCTCCAGTTCCTTGCGGATGGCCCAGCCCTGGGTACTGCTGCGCTGGATGTTTTGTTCCTGTTCGCTGCGGCGCAGCGCTTCCAGCTGGCCCAGCGCCAGCTCGAACTGGCCGCTGCGCTTGTACAGCTGGTACAGCTGCTCCTGCGCGAACTGGCGCATTTCGAACTCGATCATGCTGCCTGGCAACGACAACATCTGCTGCAACGCGGCCACGGCCTCGTCCAGGCGGCCGGTGCGCTGCAGCAGCGACGCCTCGATCAGGTCGGCATTGCGCTGCAGGGAGTGAAAGTCGCTGCCGGCCAGCGCCGCGCGCAGCGTGGCCAGGGCACGGGCGCCTTGCTCGTATTCCCCCAGATCAACATAGGCTTCGGCCAGGTTGGTGTGCAGCATCGCCCACTGGTGGCGGTTATCGTGATGCGCCACGCTGTCCCAGGCCTCGCCGTAGTAGCGCAGTGCCTGGTGCAACATCACGTGTGCCTCGGCCTGGCGTTCCAGTTGCAGCAGCTTGCGACCCTCGCTGCTGTACAGCGTGCCCAGATTGTTCAGCGCGGCAAACAGCGCGTGGCCGTAGTCGCCGGCACGCGCCTGTTCGGCGGCTTGCTGCAGCAACTGCACGCCTTGCTCCATGTCGGCGAGCGCACCGTAGGTACATACGCCGGCACGGTTCAGCGCCATGACCGCCAGTTCCGGGTCACCGCTGGTGCGGGCCGCGGCCAACGCTTCCAGCGCGTACTTCAACCCGTCCTGCATCAGGCCCATTTCGTTGCAGGCAATGGCCACCACGCACAGCACGTCGGCCCGTTCGGCGGCCTGGCGGGCAAAATCCAGCGTGGCCGCCACCTCCAGCCCGCTGCGCACCGCATCGGCAAAATGTCCCATACGGAACTGGTGGTGTGCCAGCAGGGCCATGGCTTGCTGCCATTGCACCCGATGCTGCGGCAGGTCGCACAGCAACAGGGCTTCCTCGGCGGCCGTCACCCCGATCTGGTGCTGGCCGTTATCGCGGCACTGGCGCGAACGGCGTAAGGCCAGGCTGATCTTGCGCTTGAGCGCCTGAGCCTGGCTGGAGCTTGCAAATTCAGTCATGCCTGATCGTTTCAATGAATGTCACTGCGGCAGCACTGCCACGCGTGCCGGCCCGGTATCGCTGCGCAGTGCCGGGCCGATGCCCGCAGCGCAAGCGCAAGCGCAAGCGCAAATCATACCCACCGCACCGGCTTGCGGTGGAAAAGCAAAAACCACGCCGACGAATGTTGGCCGCAGGCTTGCCGCGCTGTTGCCGTTTTGCCACTGCAACATCGATAAACCAAGCCTACTGACAGAATGCTGTCAGTAGCAGGCTCGCACACTGGCGCTACCCCAACAAGGAGACCTGCCATGCGCCACTTCATTCACTGGTTCGAACTGCCCGCTACCGACTTCGACCGCGCCGTGCGTTTCTATCAACACGTGTTCCACGTGGAACTGAAAGTCGAAGACTTCATGGCCGACCGCATTGCCGTCTTTCCCGATAGCAGCGGTTGCATCATGGCCAGCCCGCGGCTGCAACCGGCAGCCCAAGGCTGCAACCGGCAGCCCAAGGCTGCCGCATCTATCTTGATGGTAGCCCCGATATCGATACGGTGCTGTCCCGCGTCACGGCGGCCGGTGGCCAGGTGCTGCTGCCGGCGATGGCCTTGCCGGACGGCAACGGCTGTATCGGGCTGTTTGCCGACAGCGAAGGCAATGTCGTCGGCCTGCATACCGAACCCTGAAGCGAGGCCGCCCATGCCCACCACCACCCCTCCGGTTCAGCACTGGCTGGACCAGCTGCAACACGCGCAACCGGCGCAATACGCGCTGGTCAGCGCGCTACTGCGCCAGATTCTGGCGCTGGCGCCCGACATCAGCGAGCAGGTCAAATACGGCGGCCTGCTGTTTGGCCACCCGCAACCGTTCTGCGGGCTGTTTGCCTACCACCAGCATGTATCGCTGGAATTCGGCCAGGGCGCACGGCTGGAAGATGCCGCCGGCCTGCTGCAAGGCAGCGGCAAACAGCGCCGCCACCTCAAGCTGCAACAGCTGGCCGACCTCGATACGCTAGCCGTGCCAGCCTACCTGCAGGCGGCGTACCGCCTGCCACCGGCATGAGCCGCCAAGGCGCGCTCTTCGGCGCTGCACCGCCGCGTTACTGGATAGGCGTCGCCTGCGCCGAACACGTTGGCCGCGGGCGGGCCGGCGGCTTTGCCCAGCTATGCCACGGCAAGCAGGTGCCGCTGGCGCGCATGCAGCCCGGTGACGGCGTGGTGTACTACTCGCCGGTACACACGCTGCAAGGCCGCGAACCGTGCCAGCAGTTTACCGCGCTGGGTACCGTGGCCGACGGCGCCCCTTACCGCGTCGACATGGGCGGCGGCTTCCAGCCGTGGCGGTGCGATATCGTCTGGCAGCCCGCACAGCCCGCCGCTATCCGGCCGCTGCTGCACCAACTGGCCTGCATTCCCGACCCGGCGCGCTGGGGCTACCCGTTCCGCTATGGCCACCTGGAAATCAGCGCCGATGATTTTGCCTTGATCGCCACCGCGATGGGCGTCACACTGCCGGCCAACACGGTGACATAAGAGGTCAGCATGACGTTTCCCGCCGAAGAACACGCCGCCATGCTGGCGCTGAAAGGCGTTGGCCCCACCGTCATCCGCCGCCTGACGCAGCTGGGCTACCGCTCGCTGGCGCAACTGGCGGATGCCGAGGCCGACGCCCTGTGTCGCCAGATCGCTGCGCTGGTGGGCAGCAGCTGCTGGCAAAACAGCCCGCAGGCCCGCGCCAGCATCGCCGCCATCATTACGCTGGCACAACAACATGCGCCGCGCTGACCGCCTGATGCAGATCCTGCTGCTGCTGCGCGGGCGCCGCCGTACCACCGCCGCGCAGTTGGCCGAATGGCTGGAAGTGTCGCCGCGTACCGTGTACCGCGACATGGCCGACCTGCTGGCCAGCGGCGCGCCGGTTAACGGTGAAGCCGGCGAAGGTTACTGGCTGGAAGCCGGCTTCACGCCGCCACCGCTCAGTTTCAGCGCCGATGAGCTGGCCGCGCTGGAAGTGGGCGCCCGCATGCTGGCCAGCTGGGCCGACGCCGACACCGCCGCTGCCGCCGCCAGCGCCGTGGGCAAGATTCACGCGGTGCTGGGCAGCGCCGGCCTGACACCGGCACCGCTGTTCGTGCCGCCTGGCGGCCATTACCCGCTGCACACCTTGCCGGCGTTGCGCACCGCTTGCCAGCAACGGCACTGCCTGCTGCTGCACTATCAGGACGAGGCCGGTAACGCCACCCAGCGCGAGGTGGCACCGCTGGGGCTGTTTTTCTGGGGCGACCGCTGGACGTTGGCCGCCTGGTGCCTGCTGCGCCACGACTACCGCCACTTCCGTATCGACCGCATCGTCAGCCTTGCCGACAGCCCCGCCGCCTGGCCGGATACCGCCTCGCTGGACGCCTTCCTGCAACACAGCGACGCCGGCGACCGCGCCCGCGAGCGGCTGTACCGGCAAACCCACCAACCCTGGCACCGCTAGCCGCCGTTACCGCAGCGCCAACGCACGCGGCCAACACCAAGGCAAGCGACGGAGAAACACCATGGAAGCAAGACTGAGCTTTGTCACCCTGGGCGTGGCCGACCTGGCCCGCGCCACCGCCTTTTACCGCGACGTGCTGCAGCTGCCGCAGGTACCGATGCCGGACGGGGCCGGCGTGGCCTTTTTCGAGCTGGGCAAAACCTGGCTATCGCTGTACCCGCGCGCCGAGCTGGCCGCCGACGCCACCGTGGCCGACAGCCCGCCGGCGGCGTTTCCGGGCTTTACGCTGGCGCACAATGTGCGTGAAAAGCATCAGGTAGACGACGTACTGGCCGAGTTGGCCGCACGCGGCGCCAGCATCGTGAAGCCGGCGCAAGATGTGTTCTGGGGTGGCCGCAGCGGTTATTTCCGCGACCCGGACGGCTTTTTATGGGAAGTGGCGTGGAACCCGGGGTTTCCGCACGCCTGAGCGGGCGGCGGGTAGCGCGCGGCCAAGCACTGCGAGGGCAACAACCGGGCGCCGCCTCGGTGCCTTGCTGCGCAACAGGCAGGCTGCTGCCGTTCAGCGGCCCAGCTCGTCGCGCACTTCGGTCGGCACCGCCGGCTCTACCCCCTGCACCGTGGCCAGGCATACCTGATTGCGGCCCCCTTCCTTGGCGCGGTACAGCGCCTGGTCGGCGGCACCCAGCAAGGCCCGCAGCCGCTGCTTGCCGCTGGACTGCCCGTCCACATACAGCTCGGCCACCCCGGCACTGAGAGTGACCGGCCGCCCCGGCAGCAGGCTGAACTCCCGCCGCGGCAGCAACTGCAGCAGGCGCTGCGCCAAGCCGGCGGCACCGTCGGCACGCGTTGCCGGTAGCAACAGCACAAACTCCTCGCCACCGAAACGGCAGTACAGGTCGCCTTCGCGCGCCTCGGCCGCCAGCAGCTCGCCGATACCCCGCAGCACCTGGTCGCCGGCCAGATGGCCGAAGCGGTCGTTGATCTGCTTGAAGTGGTCGGCGTCCAGAATGATCAGGCTGCACCAGCGCCCGGTTTCCGCCAGCAAGGTGTCGGCACGCGGCCAGAAATGGTGGCGGTTGGGCAGGCCGGTGAGCATATCGGTATTGGCCTGCTGCTCGGCTTCCTGCAAGCGCGCGCTGCGGCGCTCCACCTCGCGCGCCAGGCTGTTGCTGGTTTCGCGGTAGTACTCGCGCTCACGCTCGGCCTGATGCAGGCGGAACATCAGCTCCACGTGCTTCATGCGCGCCTCGAACTGCTGCGTGAACGCCCGCTCGCGGCCCTGATGGAAGCGCTGGAAGTGCTCGAACGCCAGCTGGTAATCGCCCAGCGCCTGGTAACACATCGCCGCCTCGTAATCGCACTCGTGCAGCGCGCTGCGCATGTCGTGCAGCGACAGCAACGCCAGCGCCTGCATCAGCTTGCCCAGCGCCGCCTCGCAGCGGCCGTGCTGCCGGTACAAGGCACCGGCGCGGTACAGCGCGTCGGCTTCCTGCCGCAAGCGGCCGTGTTCGCGCGCCAGCGCCTGCACCTTGTCCAGCAGGTGCAGCGCCTCGGGCAGGTTGCCCAGGCCCGCCTCGCTGCTGGCGTAGCTGAGGTACAGCTCGCACAGCGATTCGTAGCCCTTGGTATCGGTGGCACTGAACAGGAACAGCGCCTCGCCCAAGAGCTGGCGGGCGTCGGCAAAGCGGCCCTGCTGCATATAAGCCCGCGCCAGGCTGTCCAGCGCCATCGCCAGCGTATGGTTGTGGCCGTGCTGGCGCGCCAGTGCCACGCAACGCTCGATGAACGGCGCCGCCTTGTCCGGCATCTTGATCTGCACGTAGGCATAGCCGAGGTTGTTCAGCAGGCGGGTGTACCAGTCGGTGGACTGCGCGTGCTCGATATGCGGCAAGGCCTGCAGGTACAGCATCAAGGCGTCGGTGTACAGGCCTTCGTGGATGTAGACGTTGCCGATCAGCGTGTCCTGCACGGCAATGTTGAACTCGTCGCCCAGCTCGCCAAACAGCTGACGGGCATTCAGCGCGTCTTCCAGCGCCTGCGCCAGTAAACCGCGCGAACTGTAGATACGGCCGCGAATCTGCAAGGCCTGCGCCAGCAAGGCCGGCTGGCCTTCGGCTTTGGCCACCGCCAGCTCGGCGTAGGCCTGGGCCTGCATCAGGTCGGGGATGCGGAGTTGGTTGGCCTGGGCAATCAGGGCCTCGGTAGACAGCAGGGGGTCGATCATCGAACAGACTAAAGGGCGACGGACAAGGGCTGACAGTCTACGCCCAGTCACCGCAATGACATAGTACTGCGATAGATTGCCGGCCAAGGTGCGCCTGCGGGCAATCGCCGTGCAACAGTATGATTCGTGACACCGACCCGTCACAAATCACACAACACTACAGCCAGCGCGCCGGCAGTCACACAATGCGTCACACAAATGTGCCCGCCCCGCGTCAGAATTCGATGGTGACTTTCTTGGCGCCCAGCAGCTTGGCGCGGGTGATCAGCTGTTCCAGCGTGGCGTCGGCCAGCAGGATGCCGGGCGCCAGTACCGGCTCGCTGCGCGTTGCGGCAGCCGGGTTGGCCGCCACCGGGGGCGCCGGGTTGGCCGCCACGGGCCGCGGCGACGGCGAGGCGGGGGCACGCGCGCCCGCCTGCTGCTGCAGCTCGGCCAACACCTTGCACAGGCGCTCGTAGGCATCGCGGCTGGGTTTGATGTTGCTGCTGTCTTGCGCTTCGTAACGCTGGATCGCCGCCGTGGACAAGCCCACCTGTGCTGCCAGCGCGGTGCGCGACAACTGCAACTGCTTGCGCAATGCCTTCAGCGCCGGGGCAAATTCGGCACTTTCAAAGTCGGGCAGAACGGTCATGGCGGGCTCCGGTGACGGGGAAAGCGTGCAATCATACACGCAAGTATGTATTAATACAAACAATACATACAATCGTCAGCAGTGTGTGTATGCGCCGCACAACACACCCATACATTCACACACGTCAATCCGGCTGCAATACCTTGTTGCAGCTGACGATTTCTGAAAGCCAGCCGTTAACATCACACAAAACACACTTCAATCATACAATTAATACTACTCGCCACATCTTGTGTATTAATTCGCAATGCTCAATTTAATACAACCAACACAATCACACCTGCTTGCTGCGCCAGCGCTTGCCATTGTGTGACCGCCGGCACAGGCAGGCCGGCACAGCAAATTCCCCATCAGCTGTGGCGGTGTGGCGGTGTGGCGGTGTGGCGGTGTGGCGGTGTGGCGGTGTGGCGCAGCCAGTGTACGGCCGGCATCGCAGCTAGCAAGCCTTGGCACGACGGGCAATCGATACGTGACAAATCGTGACGCCGCCGCGCGGCCAACCTTTGCGTGACAGATACGTGACTGCAAGGTTGGCCGCAGGCGTAAAAAAGCCCACCGGATGGTGGGCTGGGTGTTCGGTGATCGCCAGTGGCGGGCTTAGCCCTCGCCGCGCAGCAAGGCCAGCAGCGCTTCGGCGTCCAGCTTGGCGCTGATGTCGCCGCCGGACAGCAGGCTGTCGGCCAGGTCGCGCTTGGCGTGGTGCAGGGCGACGATCTGTTCCTCGATGGTGTGCTCGGCTACCAGGCGGTAGATGGTGACCGGTCGTTGCTGGCCCATGCGGTAGGCACGGTCGCTGGCCTGGTCTTCCACTGCCGGGTTCCACCACGGGTCGAGGTGGATCACGTAGTCGGCCGCGGTCAGGTTGAGGCCGGTACCGCCGGCTTTCAGGCTGATCAGGAAAATGTCGCCTTCACCCTTCTGGAACGCATCCACCCGAGCCTTGCGCTCGCGCGCCGGCGTGGTGCCATCCAGGTACTGGTAGCGTACGCCGCGTTCGTCCAGGTGCTGGCGCACGATGGCCAGGTGGTCGACAAACTGGCTGAACACCAGTGCCTTGTGGCCGTTTTCCAGCAGCTCGTCGGCGATGTCGGCAAACGCGGCCAACTTGCTGCCGGACAGCGTGGAATCGGGCAACGCCAGTTTGGGGTGGCAGCAGAAGCGGCGCAGGCGGGTGATTTCGGCCAACACCTGCATCTGCTTGCCGTCCTCGCCTTGCAGCTCGTCCAGCTTTTCCACTGCCTGCTGGCGCATGGCTTCGTACAGGTGCAGCTCGTCGGCCGACAGCGGTACCTTGCGCGTGATCTCGGTACGCGGCGGCAGCTCATCCAGCACCTGGCTCTTGGTCCGGCGCAGGATGAAGGGCTGGATCAGCTGCTTCAGCGCGCGGCGGGCGTTCTTGTCACCGCGCTCGATCGGGGTGGCAAAGCGCTGCGCAAAGCGTTCCTGGCTGCCCAGCAGGCCCGGGTTCACAAAGCGGAACAGGTTCCACAGCTCGCCCAGGTGGTTTTCTACCGGTGTACCGGAGGCGGCCAGGCGGAAGCCGGCCTGCAGGCTCATCACCGCCTGCGACCGTTTGGTGCCGGCGTTCTTGATGGCCTGCGCCTCGTCCAGCACCACGGTCTGCCATGGTACGCTGGCAAAGTCGTCGGCGTCCTGCTGCAGCAGGCCGTAGCTGACGATCACCAGGTCCATCGGCTCCAGCCCCAGTAGCGTGCGCTGCTGCTGGTAGGCGCGTACTTTCAGCGTCGGTGCAAAGCGGGCGGCCTCGGCGATCCAGTTCAGCGCCACCGAGGTTGGGGCTACTACCAGTTGCGGGCCGTGCGGTGCGCGGTCAAGCAGCATGGCCAGCGTTTGTACCGTCTTGCCCAGGCCCATGTCGTCGGCCAGGCAGGCGCCTACACCCCAGCGCGCCAGACGCGACATCCAGGCAAAGCCTTCCTGCTGGTAGTCGCGCAGCGTGGCCTGCAGCGTGGACGGCACCTGCGGCTGGTAGTCACGCAGGCTTTCCAGCGTGGCCAGCTGTTGCTGCCAGCCGTCGTCGGCGTCGAATTCGCCCACTTCACCGGCCAACTCGGCCAGCAGCGGGGCGTTCAGTGCCGACAGGTAAACCCCGTCCTTGCCGGCGTGGTCGGCCAGCAGCGCCAGCTCGTCCAGCCGCTTTTTCATCACGTCGGTCAGTGCCAGCCAGTCGTCGTCGCCCAGCTGCAGAAAACGGCCGGGCTGGTTCTGCACCAGCGCCAGCAGCTCTTTCAACTGCAACACGCGGCCGTCGTCCAGCGTCAGCTGGCCGCTCAACACGAACCAGTCGCCCTGTTGCTTCAGGCCCATCGCCAGCTGCGGCAGGCCGCGACGGCCCTTGATGCGCATGCGTTCGCCTTCCGGCCACACGCAAGCCAGCAGGCTGGCGTCCAGCGCCTGCAGTTCGGACAGCACTTGCAGCGCGGCTTGCGGGTCCGGCAGCTGCCATTCCTGGCCGTCACTTTCGGCGGCGGCCAGGCCGGGGCAGGCGTCCAGCACTTTTTGCAGCGCGGCTTTTTCGGCTTTCAGGCGGCGCTGGGTTTGCACCGTGCGGCCGTCCAGCTCGCCGACGATGGTTTCCAGGCCCTGGCCGGGGCGGCTCCAGCTGCCACCGGGCAGCGGCCGCACCAGCAGCTGCAAACGCAGCCCCTGCGCCAGTGGCAGCAGGTGGGCGTACAGCGTGCCGTCGGCCGGCACCGCGTCGACGTTGGCGGCCAACTCGGGCAGGTCGGAATGGATGGGCACCAGCGGTGCGATGCTGGTGACGGCTTCCACCAGCTGCGCCTTGGCGGCTACCGGCACGGTGAGCTCGCGCCCCAGAATGGCGGCGATCTGGCGGATTTCGCGGCTGACGCTGTACACCAGCAGCCGCGTCGGGGTGTCTTTTTCCCACACCACTTCGCTGTCGGCGGTGATCTTGGCCGGCGACAGGCGCAGGCGGATCTGGGCGTCGCTTTCCTGCAGTTGCAGCGCCACGCTGCCGGCCACCACGTCGATGTGCACGTCGGGGGCATCGCCCCAGAACACGGCCGGGTGGCCCACCAGACAGGGCAGGGCTTTTTCGGCGTCCAGCTCCCAGGCGCTGCTGGTGGCGTAGTGGTGCTGGTCGTGGTGGGTACGGATGTAGCGCAGCAGCTGGCGGTCGGCTTCCTGCAGGTAATCGAAGCTTTCCGGCTCGTCCAGCAAGCGGCGCAGCGCCACGGCGCGGCCCTTGCTCCATTGCTTCTTGGCGCCCAGTTTCTGTTCGCGCGGCTCCAGCAGCGCGCCGTGCGGGGCCAGCGTGAGCAGCCACGCCAGCCGGGTTTGCTTGCTATCCACGGTTGCCTTGTTCTCGGTTGATTTGCCGGCACCCAGCAGCTTCAGCGCGTTCAGCGCGTGCTGCCAGGCTTCCTGGCGGCGCCAGGCCTGCACCAATGGCTGCAGGCCGCGTTCGGCGTGCCAGCCCGGGCGGCTGCGGCGCACGCCGAACTGGTACTCCAGCAGCGCGGCCCACTCTTCGGCTACCCAGTCGTAGCCTTCTTCCAGCATCAGGTCGCGCTGGGCGGCCAAGGCCTGCTGCCACGCCGGGGTGCGCGCGCTGCGCGCGTCCAGCCAGTAGGCGGCCAAGGCCACCAGCAGGCCGTCCACACCGCTGAGGGCGCTGGCGTCCGGCAGTTGCAGGTTGGCATTCAGGGCGCCGCCTTCCAGCAGCACCAGCAGGTGTTGCAGCACGTAGTAGCCGTGGCCGAAACGCTGGCGGATGCCGCTGGCGATGGCTTGCTTCAGCTGCGCCTGGCGCGCTTTGTCCTGGCTGCCGATCAGCGCCAGGCAATGAAAAGCGGTGAGCGGAGCCGGCAGGTCTACCGTGCGCTTGCCGGTCTGGCTGCGCAGGTCGGCCAGCCAGGTATCAAGCATCGACAGCGCCTCGGCAAAGCGGCCTTGCAGTACCGGCAGGTAGCACAGGCGGGCCACCGGCAGGCCGTCGCCTTCGGCGCCGGGCTGGCGGATCTGCTCGAAGTCGGCGCGCCACAGGCTTTGCAGCAACAGCTGGGCGGTGAGGTCTTCCCAGTCGCGGTAGCCGTCGTCCAGCCGCGACAGCGCGTAGTGGTAGCCTTCGGCAAAGTGGTCCAGCCGCCAGTTGGCGTCCGGCAGGTAGTCTTGCAGCAGCAGCACCTGGATGTCGTCGTCGAGGCGGTCGAACAGCTGGCGGCCGGCGGCGTTGGCGAACAGGCGCTTGAACGGCGGCTGCGGCGTGGCGCCACCGGCCTGCATCAGCTGCTGGTACTGCGCCAGCCACTGCTGGGTGGGTTCGGCCTTGCCCTGCAGGATGGCCAGCCACAGCCGCAGCTGGATGGCGGTGGCAGTAGGCACGTCCCACTGGTTGCGCGGCAACGGCAGGTGTTCGCACAACAGCTCGGCCCAAGCCGACAGCTCGGCCTGCTCGTCCATCAGTTGCAGCAGCACGGCGTTGCGCGCCGCCGGCGCGATGCGGTAGGGCAGGCCGGCGGTGCGCAGGATGGCGCCGCGGTGTTCCAGGTCGCCCAGGATTACGCCCAATTTGTCGCCGTTGACGGCTTTGCCGTGCTCGTCGCGAATCAGGTTCAGCTGCAGCAGGGCCAGCAGCGCGGCTTTGGATTCGCCGGCCGGCAACAGCGCCAGCGCATGCAGCACGGCCATGGTGTGGGCGGGCAGGGTGTCCAGCGTGAAATCGGTGGAAAGCGCAGTCATAAGGCCTGTAAAACATGGCCACCGGCAAGCGGCTGCCGGACGGCAATTATCCCAACCAAACCACAAAGCGGCGACAAGATGCGGCCAACCCTGCAGCTTGGACAAACCCGTAATACTACGTGAAGCGGGCGCCGGCTGCCACGCACACACGCTGGCAATAGACGCAAAAACGCCGCCGGCATGACGCGGGCGGCGCGGAGCGGTACAGCCGGCAGGCTTAGATGCGGGCCAGCGCGCGACCGGCGGCGGCGATGGTGTCTTCTACCAGCGCGTCGGTGTGGGCAATGGAGATGAAGCCGGCTTCGTACGCGGACGGCGCCAGGTACACGCCTTCGTCCAGCATGGCGTGGAAGAAGGCCTTGAAGCGCGGGATGTCGCACTGCGTGGCTTCGGCATAGCTGGTGGGCACGCGGTCGCTGAAGTAGAAGCCGAACATGCCGCCCACACTGTCGGTGGTCATCGGCACGCCGGCAGCACGGGCGGCATCGGCCAGGCCGGCCGCCAGGCGGGCGCTGCGTTGGCCCAGGGTGTCGAAGAAGCCCGGCTGCTGGATCAGGCGCAGCGTGGTAAGGCCGGCGGCCACCGACAGCGGGTTACCGGACAGCGTACCGGCCTGGTACACATTACCCAGCGGCGCGATCTTGGCCATGATGTCGGCACGGCCGCCAAACGCGGCCAGCGGCATGCCGCCGCCAATCACTTTGCCCATGGTGGTGAGGTCGGGGGTAATACCGTGCAGGCCTTGCGCGCACTGCAGGCCAACGCGGAAACCGGTCATCACCTCGTCGTAGATCAGCACCGCGCCGTGCTGCTCGGTCAGGCTGCGCAGCGCCTGCACAAACTCGGCCGACGGCTTGATCAGGTTCATGTTGCCGGCGATCGGCTCCAGGATCACGCAAGCAATCTTGTCGCCCAGCTCCTTGAAGGTGTCGGCCAGCTGCTGCACGTCGTTGTACTGCAGCACCAGCGTGTGCTGGGTGAAATCGGCCGGTACACCGCCGGACGACGGGTTGCCGAAGGTAAGCAGGCCGGAGCCGGCTTTCACCAGCAGGCTGTCGGAATGGCCGTGGTAGCAGCCTTCGAACTTCACGATCAGGTCACGGCCGGTAAAGCCGCGCGCCAGGCGGATGGCGCTCATGGTGGCTTCGGTACCGGAGCTCACCAGGCGCACCTGTTCTACCGACGGCAGCAGCTTGCAGATTTCTTCGGCGATCTCGATCTCGCCTTCGGTCGGGGCACCGAAAGACAGGCCGCCCACCGCGGCATCCTGCACCGCCTTCACCACCTCGGGATGGGCGTGGCCCAGGATGGCCGGGCCCCAGCTGCCCACGTAGTCCAGGTACTGCTTGTCGTCGGCGTCCCAGAAGTAGGCGCCTTCCGCGCGCTTCACGAAGCGCGGTGTACCGCCTACCTGACCAAAGGCACGTACCGGCGAGTTCACGCCACCGGGGATCACCTGCTTGCCACGTTCAAACAGCTCGAGATTGCGGGACATCGTATTCCTTTCTGGCGGCGTCGCACGCCGCACGGGCTAATGGGGTATCGGGCGGCGCAGGGCCGCCGTGCTGCATCCTGTCGGTCAGGATACGGTCAGTTACCGGGGCAGGCGTTGACCTGTATCCATTCGCGGCGCCCTGTGGCGGGCGTCTTTGTCAGGGCAGGATTGTCCGGCAAATCGGCGCGCAAGGCCACCGGCGGGCGCTAACACTGCGTTCACGCGGCCAGGGGGAACGTCATCAATCGTTGGCCGCAAGGCAGCTTGCTGCCTTGCGGCTTTGCAACCCAAGGGGGAGGAGCGAGGCTTGCCTAACCCGCCGCCGGCAGCAAGGCCAGCAGTGGCGCCAGCTCGGCAGCCGAGGTTGGCCGCACCACGCGGCCCAGCTCTACACCGCCGTGCAGCAGGATCAACGTCGGCCACAGTTTGACGCGAAAGCTACGCCCCAAGCGGCGGCCAGCGCCGTCTTCCACCTTCACGTGCTGCCATGGCGGCGCCTGCTGCAGCAGCTGTTCGATGGCCGGCTGCGCTGCCTGGCAATGTGGGCACCAGCCGGCGCCAAACTCCAGCAAAACAGGGCCGGGCAGGGCGTCCAGCGTGGCGCGGTCGGGCGCGTCGGGGGAATAGGTGGCGAGATAGGGCATGGCGGGGCTCCGGCAAAAGGGACTGCCGACAAGGTAGCGCAGCCGATGACCCAGCGCCAAGCGTAGCCGCACGGCGCAAGCCCGCGCGTATCAGCCGTTGATCAGGTAATACACCCTTTGTTGGCGCGGGCTGACCAGCAGCAGGCCGATGCGGCCGTAGGCGTAGTAACTGCCCGGTTCGCGCAACGCCGCGGTGGCCTGTTGCGCCACGGCGGGGTCGATATCGATACAAAAACCGTAGCGGCAAATGTAGTCGGTCAGCACCAGCTGGCGTTGGCCTGCCGGCGCGCCCCAGCGTTGATCCAGCGCCACTGGCGTCGCCTGCCACTGGTCGTAATCGCCACGCCAGTCGCGGGCGGCCTGGTCGGGGTTGGGCAGCATGGTGTCAAAAAACGCCTGGCCACGGCGCACGATATCGGCCGCTACCGCCGGTGGCAGCAGGTACACGCGAATACCCGCCTCGTTGCCGCCGGGGCCGATGCCCCAGCTTTCTTCCAGCCGGTAAGCGATGCGCTCTACCTGTAGCGCCGCCGGTACCACCTGCAGCGCCCAGGCTTGCTCGGTGTGGTGGTACCAGGCCGCCGGCCCGCCCAGCAGAAGCAGCATCAGCACGGCAACCCCCCAGCGTGGCAGGTGACGCCAGGCCAGCAACAACAAGGCGAGCAGCGCCACGGGCAGCGCCAGCAAGATCAAGGCAATCAGATAGAACATGGCGCAGGCCAGGTTGGCCGCAAGGCGGCGGGGGCTTATTTCTGCAGCATCAGCCACAGCCCCGTCAAGCTCAGCCCGGCGCCGGCCAGCCGCGGCCACGACTGCGTCTCGCGGAATAGCCAGTAACCCAGCGGCAACAGCAGTACGGTGCTGAGCACGGTGCTGCTGAGGCCGGCCACGCCCATGCTCCAGCCGGCACGGTAGGCCAGCAAAAAACCCAACTCGATGCCGAGAATGCCCAGCGCCACGCCGGCGCTACTCCAGTCCACCGCCGCCAGCTGGCGGCTGCCCGGCACCCAGGGCAGGGCGGCCAGACACACCAGCATGGCCAGGCCGTAGCTGATGGCCAGCGACAGGAAAGGGTTGACCCCGGCAGGCACCTGCTTGATCGATAGGTGATAAACAATGGAGCCGGCAACCGCCAGCAACAAGGCAGCCAGATACATGGTGCACTCCGCAAACATGGACAATGGCCCATGCTAGCGACTGGCCGGCGCTATAGGTAGACTGCCATTTCCGAGCACGATCATAAGCAAGGCTTATAACCATGGACCTCGATACCAGCCTGCTGCGCAGCTTTGTCAGCATCGTCAACCACGGCAGCATCAACCGTGCCGCGCAACAGCTGAACAAGACGCAACCGGCGCTGAGCCTGCAACTGCGCAAGCTGGAACAACAGCTAGGCAACACCCTGCTACAGCGCAGCACGCGCGGCGTGGTGCTGACACCCGCCGGCGAGCGGCTGCTGCCCCATGCCCGCCGCCTGCTGGCGCTGACCGACGGCATTACCGGCCACTACGCCAGCGCCGACGCCGACAGCGCACCGCTGCGCATCGGCCTGCTGGAAGACCTGGCCGGCAGCTGCCTGCCGCAGGTGCTGGCCGATTTCGCCGCCCATCAGCCCGGCCTGCGGCTGTCGGTGCAGCTAGGGCTGAGCAAGGGCTTGTTCCCGGCGCTGGCGCAGGGCGAGCTGGACATCATGGTGTGTACCCCACTGCCGCAGCAGCCGGCAGCGGTGGTGGCCGACGAAACCCACGGCTGCCCGCTGTACTGGTACGCCGACCGCTACTTCACGCTGCCGGACGGCCCTTTGCCGCTGGTGCTGTTTGCGCCGCCGTGCAGCTGGCGCGACCGCATGCTGGCGGCGCTGGAGCAAGCCGGCCAGCCGTGGCGCATCGTATTCGAAAGCGCCAGCCTGCCGGCGGTGCAGGCGGCAGTGCGCGCCGGTCTTGGCGTGGCCGGCCTGCTGCCGGACACCGCACCGTCAGACAGCGTGGTATGCCGCCACCCGCGCCTGCCGCCATTGGGCACCGTGCCGCTGGCGGTGTACCGGCCACCCGGCAGCCAGCACCCGCAAGCGCGCGCGCTGGCCGCGTTGTTTGGCCGGGCGCTGGCCGCCATTGGCCAGCCTGTGCCCGCAAGGCAGGCATGAAAATGGCCGCCAACCCACAGGGGTGGCGGCCATTGCTGGAAACGGCCCACAGGCGGGGCGGCCAACCTGCCGTACCGCTTACCAGCGGCTGAATGGGTTTTTCGACAGGTAGGCGTTGGTGAAGCGGCCGTCGAAGGTGACTTCTTCGCCCAGCCACGCCGGCTTATCGAACGGCGTATCTTCCGACGTCAGCTCGATCTCGGCCAGCACCAGGCCGGCGTTTTCGCCGAAGAACTCGTCCACTTCCCACACAAAACCGCCCAGTTCGATGCGGTAGCGCAGCTTGTCCACCACCATCGGGCACATGGCGTCCATGATGGTTTGCGCCTCGGCTACCGGAATGGTGTATTCGAACTCGTGGCGGCTGATGTCGCTGATCTGGCCTTTCAGCGTCAGCCAGGCTTGGTCGCCCACCACCCGCACGCGCACGGTGCGCTCTTTTTCTACCGACAGGTAACCCTGCCGGTAGCGCACGCCTTCGGCCAGGCCACGCCAGGCGTCACCGTTGACGCGGAAGCGGCGTTCAATTTCCACTGCCATGGGATTCCTCTTTCTTGATGGGGCGGGCCGGGGCTTTCAGGCGCCAGTCGGCCTCGCGGTAAGGGTAGACATCCTGCGGCCAACGCGCGTCCAGCCGGTACACATACCAGGGCTGGCCCGGCTGCAGGCGGCCGCCTTTCAGCGCATCGCTATAGTCGCTGCGCGCAGCAATCACGCTGCAGTAGGCCTTGGTGCCGGGGTAGTGGCCATCGCTGGCACGCTGCAGGCCGGGGGGCACCTGGCCGGGCAGCAGTTTGCCGGGCAGGGCAGCGGTGGTGGCGGCCGGGGCGTCGCCCCAGTCGCTGCCGGACAACACGAACACACCGTCGGTACAGTCGTCGCGCTGGCAGCCGGCCAGCAAGGCCACCAGCAGGGCGGGGAGCAGCAGTTTCATCAGAACGGTTTCACGATCACAAGGATGAGCACGGCCAGCAGCACCAGCACCGGCAGCTCGTTGAAGAAGCGGAACCACACGTGGCTGCGCGCGTTCTGCCGCGCCACGAAATCGCGCTGCAGCTTGAAACAGTAGCCGTGGTAGGCGATCAGGCCAGCCACCAGCGTGAGCTTGGCGTGCAGCCAACCGCCGCTTACGCCGTAACCCAGCCACAGTACCAGGCCCAGCACCATGGCCAGCACGCCCAGCGGCGTCATGAAACGCAGCAGCTTGTGCGACATCAGCAGCAGGCGGTCGTACTCGGCGCCGGGCGTGGCCATGGCCAGGTTCACAAACAGACGCGGCAGGTAGAACAGGCCGGCAAACCACGACACAACAAAAAACAGGTGAAACGCCTTGATATACAGGTAGGCCATGGTCACAGTCCGTACGCGGTGCGTACTTTCTTGGGGAGTTTGGAGAGCACCAGCCGGTGCGATGCGGCCAGGCCGGCCTGCAGCTCGGCCAGGGTCAGCGCCTCGGTGCTGGCGACGCTGATCCAGTGCGCCCGCGCCAGGTACGGCGCCGGCCGCACGCCGGGCAGGCCGGACAGCGCCAGAAAGTCAGCGTCCGCCACCTTGTAGGCCAGCGCGTCGGCCACAAAGGTAGCAAACATCTTGCCTTCCACCTTCAGCACCGTCACGCCGTCCCACAGCAGCTCGCTGCCGGCGCCGGGTAGCGCCAGCGCGGCAGCGTGCAGTTGGTCCAGCTGGGCGGGGGTAAGTTTCACGTGAAACGCGGCCTTAGCGCTTGGCGGCCTGGTACAGCGGCATCACCTTGGGGATCAACCGTTGCAGCTCGCCAATGCGCGCCTCGCCGGACGGGTGGGTCGACAAAAAGCCCGGCCCGCTGCCGCCACCGGCTTTCATCATCTTCTGCCACAGCGATACCGACGCCTGCGGGTTGTAACCGGCACGCGCCATCAGCTCCAGGCCGATGGTGTCGGCTTCGGTTTCCATCACCCGGCTGTGCGGCTTGGACAGCGCCACGTCGGTGGCCAGTGCGGCCAACTGCATCGAGCTTTGCGACAGCCCGGCTAGCTGGCCCACGATGTTGAGACCGGCCTGCTTGGCGTACTCCTCGCTCATGCCTTCACGGCTGTGCTCGCGCAAGGCGTGGGCGATTTCGTGGCCGATCACCGTGGCCAGCTCGTCGTCGGTGGCTTTCAGTTTATCGATGAGCCCGGTGTACACCATGATCTTGCCGCCCGCCATGCAGTAGGCGTTCAGTTCGTCCACGCTGGCTACGTTCACTTCCCACTGCCATTTCATCGCGTCCAGACGGAAAGCACCCACCTGGCGGATCAGGCGGTCGGAAATGGCACGCACGCGGCGGGTGGTGGCCGGGTCGGCGTTCAGCGCGCCGGCTTTCTTGGCCTTGGCCAGTTCCTGGCTGTAGGCCAGGGCAGACTGCTGATCCACCTCTTGCGAGGACAGCAGCACGAACTGCTTGCGCTTGACCCCCACCTCGCCGCTGGAGGTGGTGTTGACACAGCCTGCCAGCGCGGCGCCCAGCACCAGCGCGGCGGAGATACGGATAGCCAGCTTGTTCATGTCGCGTAAGCCTTTCTGCTTGCCGATGGCTAGAACGCCATCATTTCAAAGTCGTCCTTGCGGGCGTCACAATCGGGGCAGGTCCAGTTCATCGGCACGTCTTCCCACTTGGTGCCCGGGGGGATGCCGTCTTCGGGGCGACCGGCCGCTTCGTCGTAGATAAAGCCGCAGATCAGACACATCCAGGTTTGCATAGCATTTGCCTTTGAAAGAGTAATATGAAGTCATGGGGCCGCGTTACAATCGCGGCGCGGCACGCCACCTTGCCCCCTATTGTAAACAAAAGAGGTCCTGCCTTGAGCACCGACAATCCGCTCCCACCCATCGTGCTGACCCTGGCCGGCTCCGACCCTACCGGCGGCGCCGGCATCCAGGCCGACATCCTTACCCTGGCCAGCATGGGCTGCCACCCGCTGTCCGTCATCACCGCCATCACCGTGCAGGATACGCGCGGCGTGCAGGATTTCATGGTGATCGACGACGAATGGGTGAGCGACCAGGCGCGCGCGGTGCTGGAAGACATGCCGGTGGCCGCGTTCAAGGTGGGGATGATCGGCAGCATCGACAACGCCGTGGCCATCGCCGAGCTGGCCAGCGACTACCCCGACATCCCACTGATCTACGACCCGGTACTGGCCAGCGGCCGTGGCGACGAGCTGTCGCGCGAGGAGCTGATCCACGTGCTGCGCGACGTGCTGCTGCCGCAAGTGACGGTGCTCACCCCCAACAGCATCGAAGCGCGCCGGCTGGCGGCCAACGATGACGAAGACGAAGAAAGCCTCAGCGTGGCCGACTGCGCCAAGCGCCTGACGCGGCTGGGCTGCGACTACGTGTTCATCACCGGTACCCACGAAGCCACCCGCGACGTGGAAAACCGCCTGTACGACCTGGCCGGCGAGATCCGCGCCGACACCTGGCCGCGGCTGAACGGCAGCTTCCACGGCTCCGGTTGCACGCTGGCGTCGGCCATTGCCGGCCTGGTGGCACGCGGCCTGGCGGTACCCGAAGCGGTAAAAGAAGCGCAGGACTTCACCTGGCAGGCGTTGCGTTACGGCTTCCGCCCCGGCATGGGCCAGTACATCCCCGACCGCCTGTTCTGGGCCAACGACGACGCCAGCGAAGACGACAACAAGGACACCGACACGCCATGATCCGCGGCCTGTACGCCATCACCCCCGACACCGACAACAGCGAACAGCTGATCGAACAAGTCAGCGCCGCCCTCGACGGTGGCGCCCGTATCCTGCAATACCGTAACAAAGGCAGCGACGCCGTGCGCCGCCTGTGGCAGGCCAACATCCTGAAGAGCCTGGCGCAGAGCCGTGGCGCCATTCTCATCGTCAACGACGACGTGGCGCTGGCCGAAGCCATCCGCGCCGACGGCGTACACCTGGGGCGTGACGACGACGCCATCGCCGCCGCCCGCGCGCGGCTGGGCGAAGCCGCCATCATCGGCGCCAGCTGCTACAACAGCCTGGAGCTGGCGCGCAGCGCGGTGGCCGCCGGCGCCAGCTACGTGGCCTTCGGCGCGGTGTTTGCCTCCGGCACCAAGCCCGGCGCCGTGCACGCGCCGCTGTCGCTGTTTGCCGACGCGGCCAAGCTGGGCGTGCCGCGCGTGGCCATCGGCGGCATCACCGCCGACAACGCCGGCCAGGTGGTAGCGGCCGGCGCCGACGCCATCGCCGTCATCGGCGGCCTGTTCGACGGCGACGGCATCGCCGAACGCGCCGCCACCCTGGCCGCACTGTACCCGTGACCGTCACCCTGCGCCGCGCCGACGCCGGCGATGCGGCCAAGCTGGCCGCACTGGGCGCGCTGGTCTGGCTGCATACCTACAGCACCGACGGCATCAACGCCAGCCTGGCCGGCTACGTGCTGGGCCGCTTCACCGTCAAGGCCAAACAGGCGCTGCTGGCCGACCCGCAGCACGAGGTGTGGTTGGCCGAACGTGACGGCCAGCTACTGGCCTACGCCACGCTGCACCACGGCCAGGCCTGCCCCGGCCAGCACGCGGCCCGCTGCGAGCTGGCCACGCTGTACGTCCACCCGCGGTTTGCCGGCCAGGGGCTGGGCCGCCAGCTGCTGCAACACGCCCGGCACCGTGCCGGCGCGCTGTGGCTGAGCGTGTGGCAACACAACACCCGCGCCATCGCCTTCTACCAGGCACAAGGGCTGCAACACGTCGGCGACACCGTGTTCGAGCTGGACGGTCGCGCCCACCTCAACCTGCTGCTGGCGCGGGGCTGAGACCGCGCCTGCGCGTGCTACACTGGCCGCCCCATCCTGATGGCATGACATCGATGCAAACCCGCGCCCTGCTGTTTGATCTGGACGGCACGCTGGCCGCCAGCGAAAGCCTGAAAGGCCGCGCGCTGGCCGACACCTGCGCCGCCTTCGGCCACCCCGTCGATTACCGCCGCTACGCCGACGTAATGGGCGGCGACTGGCCCACCGTGACTGGGCATTTTTTCCGTCTGGCCGGCCTGGACGTCGATCAGGCTACCTTTAACGAACGCTTCCGCCCCCGCTACCAGCAGCTGCTGGCCGACGAAGCCTGCCTGAGCCCCGGCGCCGACGCGCTGCTGGCCGCCGCGCAGGCAGCCGGCGTGCGCCTGGCCGTAGTCAGCAGCGCGGCGCGCTGGATGGTGGACGCGGTACTGCAGCGCTGCGGCGTAGCCGGGCGCTTCGAGCTGGTGATCAGCAAGGAAGACGTGGACCGCCACAAACCCGACCCGGCGGCCTACCTGCTGGCGCTGGACAAACTGCAGCTGCCCGCCAGCGCCGTGTACGTGCTGGAAGACTCCGCCGCCGGCCTGGCAGCCGCCCGCGCTGCCGGCTGCCGCTGCCTGGTGCTGCGCCACGACTTCAACCACAGCCACGACTTCGGCAGCGCCGACGCCACGCTGCACACGCTGGCCGACGCGCTACCGCTGCTGGCATAAAACCGTGCGGCCAACCCTGGCCGCGCCGCCTCACACCGCCACGCCGTCCAGCGCCTGCAGCAGTTCGTCGATTTCCAGCCGGTGCGTCGCGTCGTGGTCGGCCATGTCGGCCACCAGCTCGGCCAGCGTCAGCCGGCGCCGGCCTTCCCATACCGCCACCCGCGCCTGCTCGGCCTCGCCACAGGTATGCAAGCGCGCCAGCAAGGCCGCCCGCGCCTCGGCAAAGCCGGCCAGCGCCGCGGCGAAATCCTGTTGCTGATAGCCGCGCTGCTGCGCCCATTCGCTGCCGTTGACGCCGTGCAGCTCGGCCAGCGGGTTGGCCAGCATGGCCTCGATGCGCGGCAGGAAGGCGTCGCGGTCGAGGTCGCGCAGGTGGCAGGCGTGCTCCAGCGCGCTGAAGGCGGTACCGGCCGGGCGTTCGCGCAGGCGCGCCGCCGGGATGGCAGCCAACAGGGTGGCTACCTGCTGCGGCATCGCCGCCAGCTCGGCCAGCAGGGTGGCAAAGTCGCGCGCCACCGGCAACGGCGACCATACCGCGCCGTAGCTGAAATAGCCGCCCGGCACGCGGCCACGCGGCCGCAACAGCGCATGGCCGTGGCGGCGCATCACCTCGCCGACCATGGCGCCGCAGAACTGGCGCGCGCTCTGGTCGGCGTCCAGCTCGGGAAAGCAGCGCTGCAGCGTGTGCACGATGGCGGTAACCGCCGGCAGGCCGGCACGCGACAGCGCAGCGTATTCGGTGTAGCGCTGCGGGTGGTCGATCAGCGCTTCCAGCTGGCGGCCCAGCGCAGTCTGGCGAAACTGGTCAAAGCGGTTGTGCATAACAGCCCTTTAAGTAACGTATCTTTTTGATACATTACTTTCAGTACCGCCATCACCGCAAGCAGCCCGCTGGCGGGTTGTGGTTTTATTGCCAGCGCCCAAGGTTGGCCGCAGCGGCTAGCGCGTGCCCCACAGACGGCGATAGGCACCGTCGGCATCGTAATCGGCGGCCTGCTTGTCGGGGTTGAAGCGGCGGCTGCCGCGCGGATCGGTGCCGCGCCCGGCCAGGTACAACCAGTTGCCCTGGTTGCTGTACACGTCGTAATCCACCAGCTGCGCTTCGAACCACGCCGCGCCGGCGCGCCAGTCGCCGCCCAGATCGTGCAGCAGGTAGCTGGCCACGTTCTGGCGCAGGCGGTTGGACAGATAACCGGTTGCGGCCAGCTCGCGCATACCGGCATCGATAAAAGCGTGGCCGGTGCGGCCTTGGCACCAGCGCGTAAACGCCTCGTCCGCCATCGGTACCGGCGGCTGGCCGTGCAGGCCGCGGCCCCGGTACAGCCGGGCGCCGTACTGCAGGTGCAGCAGACGGAAGTAATCGCGCCACAGCAGCTCGAACCACAGCCAATAGCTGCCGTCGCTGGCCCCGTGCTGTGCCTCGTAGCCTTGCAGCGCGGCGTACAGCGTACGCGCCGACACGCTGCCCAGGGCCAGCCACAACGACCACTTGCTGGAGTAGTCCTGCCCGGCAAGGCCATTGCGGGTGGCCTTGTACGTGCGCGGCAGGTCCCGCGCCAGGTACTGCTGCAGATGCGCCAGGCCGGCCGCTTCGCCAGCGTGGGCCGCCGGCAGATGCCACGGCAGGCTGCCGCGCGGGTCGGGTTGGGCGTCGATAACGGGCAAGGGCTGCCAGTTGACGCCAGCCGGTGGCGGCGGCAGCCGGGCCGGTGCGGCCAATGGCGACGGCGGGCGTACGCCGGCGGCCTCCACCCGCTGGCGGAAGGCGGTAAAGCTGGCCGGCAGCGCGGCAGGGGCAAACGGCAGGCTGGCCGGGTCCAGCAGCGTGCTCTGCCATACGGTGTCTACAGCGAAGCCGGCCTGGCGCAAGGCGGCTACCTGCGCCTGCTCCTCGGGGGCGGCGATGTCTTCGGCCACGATGTGCTGCACGCCATGGCGCGCCAACAGCGGCGGCAACACCTGCTGCGGTGCGCCGTGCAGCACCAGCAGGCGGCTGCCGCGCGCTCGCAAGGCAGCGTCCAGCGCGGCGATGGCGTCGGCGCGCACCCGTTGCCGCGCCGGTGACAGGCGGGCAAACGGCCACGGCGAATGCGGCTGCCAGCTATCGTCGAGGCACACCACCGGCAGCAGGGTGTCGGCTTGCGCCAGCGCCTGGCACAAGGCCGGGTTGTCGCCCAGGCGCAGGTCGTGGCGGAACCAGTACGCTACGGCGCTCATGATGCGCTCCGGCGCGTATGGCGGCAGCGGTCGGAGCAATACTTCACCTCGTCCCACACCGCCTGCCACTTTTTGCGCCAGCTGAACGGGCGGCCACAGGCGGCGCACACCTTGCTGGGCAGGTCGGCTTTCTTGCGCATTTTCATGCTTGCTCTCCTTGCAACGGTGGCGGCGCCTGCGGTGCTTGTTCAGCCAGGCAAGGGCAGGCCGTGCCCTTCGCAGCGCGCCAGCTGCGGCGGCAGCGCCTCCACCAGAAAATCGATAAAACAACGCACCGCCGGTATCAGGTGGCGGCGCCCGGTAAACGCGGCGTGCAGGATGCCGTCCGGCGTGCGGTAGCCGGGCAGCACGCGTTGCAGGCGGCCATCGGCCAGCGCGTCGTGGCACACCATCAGCGGCAGCAGGCCCACGCCGCAGCCGGCGATGGCGGCTTCGCGCAGCACCAGCAGGTCGTCGGTCATCAGCCGCGGTTCGGCGATGTCCAGCCGGGTGAGCTGGCCCACTTCGTCCAGCAGCGGCCACTCGCCACGGCCGTCGGGGCGGCTCATCACCAGCGCCGGCCAGGCGGTAAGGGCGGCCGGGTGTTGCGGCCAACCTTGGGCCGCAATCAGCGCCGGGCTGGCCACCAGCGCGCTTTCGCTTTGCGCCAGCGGCCGCGCCACGATGCTGGCGCTGTCGTCCAGCCGCTGCCGCACACGCAACGCCACGTCGATGCCGTCGTTGATCAGGTCGACGCGGCGGCCGGTCACTTCCAGCACGATGCGCACCTGCGGGTAGCGCGCCATGAAGGCCGGCAGCAACGGCGCCAGCAGCGTCTTGGCCAGCAGCTCCGGGCAGCTGACGCGCACCAGACCGCGCGGCTCGGCGGTGTGGCGGGCGATGGTTTCTTCGGCCGCCTCGGCCTCGGCCAGCATGGCCTGGCAGTGGCGGTAGTACTGCGCGCCGACGTCGGTCAGCGCCAGCCGGCGCGTGGTGCGCTGGAGCAGGCGCACGCCGATGCGCGCTTCCAGCTCGGCCACGCGGCGCGACAGCCGCGACTTGGGCACGCCCAGCTGGCGGCTGGCGGCGTTGAAGCCGCCGTGCTCGACCACCTTGGCAAAAAACAGCAGATCGTTGAGGTCTTGCATCACATTGTCTCGCCAGTGGAACAATGAATCCGATTCTAGCTGTCTAGTGCGTGATTGGTCGCAGATTTACAGTACACCCATCGCCGCAGCGTGCGGCACACACCCCAAACGGAGCCGCACCATGAACATCCTGCACCTCGATTCCAGCATCCTCGCCACCAACTCGGTATCCCGCGGCCTGACCCAGGCGCTGGTTAGCACCCTGACCGCCCGCCACGCCGGCGCGCAGGTGACCTACCATGACCTGGCCGCCAACGAGATTCCGCACCTGTCCGGCGAAATCCTGGGCGCCGCCTTTACCGACAAGGCCGACTGGAGCCCGCTGCAGCAAGCCGAAGCTGCACGCAGCGACGCACTGATCGCCGAATTCCTGGCCGCCGACGTGCTGGTGATCGGCGCCCCGATGTACAACTTTGGCGTACCGTCGCAACTGAAAGCGTGGATCGACCGCGTGGCCGTAGCAGGCCGCACCTTCAAGTACACCGAAACCGGCCCGGTTGGCCTGGCCGGTGGCAAGAAGGTGTACGTGGTGTCGGCCCGTGGCGGCGTGTACAGCAACGAGCAAGGCCAGCAAATGGACTTCCAGGAAGACTACCTGAAGACCGTACTGGGCTTCCTGGGCATCACCGACGTGTCCTTCGTGCGCGCTGAAGGCGTGGCCATGGGCCCGGACGCCAAGGCTGCCGCCCTGGCCGCTGCCGAAGCCGCCATCGCCGCTGCTTAAGCCTTCCGTACCGACTAACACGGCCGCCCCTGGCAACAGGGTGCGGCCGTGTTGTTTTGTGCGGGCGGGCAAGGGGGTGGCGCGCACGCTACCAGTCCAAGCTCAGCTGGCCGGGTGTGGCCGGCGGCTGACGGCGACTCCGTGCCTCGCCGCGCTTGCGCGAGCCATGCCGCGCCACGATGGCGGCCTTGCCGGCGCGCACCTCGGGCCGGCCGCGCAGTGCAAACAGCCGCGCCTTGGCCTCGCGGGTGGCGGCCTCTACATCCACCAGCGGCTGCGGAATGTCGCGGCCAACCTGCACACCACAGCGCGCCTGGATATCGGGCGGCATGCGCCACGGTTCGAACAGCCACACATCGGGCACGCGGCGCAGCGGCGGCAGCCACTGCCGCACGAAGCGGCCGTGCGGGTCGTGTTCGCGCGCCTGCTTTAGCGGGTTGTAGATGCGCGGCACATTGATGCCGGTGGTGCCGGACTGCATTTGCAGCTGGCTCCAGTGAATGCCTGGCTCGTAATCGACAAACTGCTGCGCCAGCCACAGCCCCACCGGCCGCCAGTGCAGCCACAGCGGGTAAGCCGCCACCGACACCAGCATGGCGCGCATGCGGAAGTTCAGCCAGCCGGTGTGGCGCAGCATGGCGATGCAGGCGTCTACCAGCGGCCAGCCGGTGCGGCCGTCGCGCCAGGCGGCAAAACGCGCCTCGTCCCAGTCGTTTTCGCGCAGGCCGTCGTAGCCACGATGCAGGTTGCGCCATTCCAGCGCCGGCTCGCTTTCCAGCTTCTGGATGAAATGGCAGTGCCAGTACAGGCGGCTGATGAAGGCGCGGATGCCCGCCGTGCGCCGGCTGGCGGCACCAACGCCGTGCAGCTGCGCCAGCATGGCGCGGCTGGCCTGCACCACCTCGCGCATCGAGATGCACCCCAGCGCCAGATACGGCGACAAACGCGAGCAGGCGCTGGGCGCCGACAGCGGCGACGAGATGCCGCCACGGTACTGCGCGGCGCGATCCAGCAGGAAATCGTCCAGCACCGCCAGCGCTGCCGTGCGGCCACCGGGCTGCCGCCCCGGCGCGTCGCCATCGCCCAAACCCAGTGCCGCTGCACCCGGCAGGTGCACCGGCGGCCAACTGAGTGCCACTTGTTGCAGCGCCGGCACCGGCAATAACGGTGCCGCCATCAACGCCTCCCACTGCGGCTGCCAGTGGTCACGGTTCAGGCCGCCACGCACCACGCCAAACTGCGGCCACTCGCGCCACTGCACGCGGTTGGCCGCACACCAGCGCGCCACGGCGATGTCGCGGTGGTAGGTCCAGTCGTTGCCGGTTTCCTCGTGGGCGAATAGCGCGTCGAACGGCGCTTGCGCGTACAGCTGCGTCAGCACCTCTCCGATCTCGCCCACCGCCACGTACAGCCGCAGGCCGCGCTCGCGCAGCTGGCCAGCCAGGTCGTGCAGGCTTTCGCGCAGAAAATGGTATTGCCGCGCCGAGGCGTCCGGCTGCTGCCACAGCCCCGGCTCTACCACGTACAGGCACAGCAGCGGGCCGCGCGCGGCGGCGGCGCACAGCGGGGCGTGGTCGGCCAGGCGCAAGTCGCGCTTGAACCAGACAACGCTGTAGCTCATGCCTTGGGCAAAGGGTGGATGACGCCGTGGCCGCCATCGACGCCGATGTTCTGGCCGGTAATCCAGCCGGCTTCGGGCGACAGCAGGAAGGCGATCAGCGCGGCGCTGTCGTCGCCCTGGCCCACGCGCTGCATCGGGTTGACCTGCGCGTTGCGGGCGATGGCTTCCGGCGTGCCGGTGAGCCGCGCCGACAGCGCCGACACCGTCAGCCCCGGGTGCACGCAGTTCACACGGATACCGCGCTCGGCGTAGCTGGCGGCAGTGCTTTGCGCCAGCGCCGCCACCGCCGCCTTGGCGCTGGCAATGGCTTCGTGATTGGGGAAGCCCGCCTGCGCTACCAGCGAGCCCACCAGCACCGCGCTGGCCGGCTGCTTGTGCTTGAGCGCGGCGGCGACAAAGGCTTTGAGCACATGCACGGCGCTCAGCCAGTTGTGCTGCATCAGCTGCCAGGCGTCGTCTTCGGCAGTGAGGTGCAGCGGGCGGATCAGCGTGCTGCCCACACAGTGCGCCAAACCAGTGAGCGCCACGCCGTCGGCGGCCAGGCCGGCCACCGTGTCGCGCACGGCGGCGGCGTCCAGTGTGTCCAGCGGGCGCACCAGTACCTCGCCGGGCAGGCTGGCGGCCAGTGCGGCCAACCCGTCTTCGCGGCGCGCACTCAGCACCAGGCGGTGGCCGGGCGACAGGCGCCGCGCCAGCGCGCTTCCGATGGCGCCGCTGGCGCCGGTAATCCAGATCGTGTCCATGCTGCACCTCGCGATTTGTCCAATACAAATCATATACAAAAGCACAGCGTATCGATAGTGAGCATTGACGCACCAAAGCTGGCTGTCAGCGCACGCTATATCAGCCTCAAAACAGGGCGGGCAGCACCAGTTTGCAGCACGGCGTCATGATGCAGTCGCGGATGCCTGCCTGCGGTGCACAGCCGTGCCAGACCACAACCATGGTGCGTGCCAGACCAAGCGCCCGCTTGTCGCCTGAGCGCCACAGCCCCTGCTGGCAGCGTCCTGCGCCAGGCCTGGCAGCCCCGTAACAAGGCCGTTTTCTCAAGCCAGGCAAGACTGGCGTAACAGTCGCACCACCGAGGCCATCGCCGTACTCCCCGCCTGCACGGTGGTACTACCGCGGCTTACTGCATGGCAAAAACTATCGAAATAAAACGGAAAATCGCCAGCAGCAGCCAGACACGCGACGGCGCCTATCTTGCAGCGCAGCAATGCCTTGCCGAGGCCAGCATGCGAAGCGCACATTGTTTATCACCGCGTCACGCTTGACGCTTGGCAGCCGTGCTGCGGGCTTTAGCCTATCCGGGGCAGGCACATGGATTGCTAACCAGCCTGATACCGGCTTGCCGGTTGCGAGTCAGGCCCTGTATGCGCCAGACGCGTCAGGTTTATCGATTGAAAACAATAAGAACATCACCTCTGGAGAATGCCATGCATGCTCTGACCCTCCCCGAAAACGGTCATTACGACGAAATGCTGCTCGACAGTGGCGGCATCCGGCCCCATTACCGTGACTTTGCCCGCTGGCTGCATTCGCAGCCGCCCGAAACCCTGGCCCGCAAACGCGCCGAAGCCGACCTGATGTTCCACCGCGTCGGCATTACCTTTGCCGTATACGGCGACGATTCCGGCGCCGAGCGCTTGATTCCGTTCGACACCGTGCCACGCATCATCCCCGCCAGCGACTGGCAAACGCTGGAAAAAGGCATGCGCCAGCGCGTCACCGCGCTGAACGCCTTCCTGCACGACATCTACCACGAACAGCACATCGTGAAGGCCGGCATCATTCCTGCCGAGCAGGTGTTTTCCAACAGCCAGTACCAGCCGGCGATGCAGGGGCTGGACCTGCCGCACCGCATCTATGCCCACATCACCGGCGTGGACGTGATCCGCCACAGTGACGGCAACTTCTACGTGCTGGAAGACAACCTGCGCGTGCCGTCCGGCGTGTCCTACATGCTGGAAAACCGCAAGATGATGATGCGGCTGTTCCCCGAGCTGTTTGCCAGCCACGCGGTAGCACCGGTGCAGCATTACCCGACGTTGCTGCTGAACACGCTGCGCCACGCCAGCGCGGTGGACAACCCCACCGTGGTAGTGCTGACCCCCGGCCACCACAACAGCGCCTACTTCGAGCACGCTTTCCTCGCGCAGCAGATGGGGGTGGAGCTGGTGGAAGGGCAGGACCTGTTCGTCAAGAACAACCGCGTGTACATGCGCACCACTGCCGGCCACAAACAGGTGGACGTGATCTACCGCCGCATCGACGACGCCTTCCTCGACCCGCTGGCGTTCCGCGCCGACAGCATGCTGGGTGTGCCGGGCCTGCTGTCGGTATACCGCGCCGGCGGCGTGATCCTGGCCAACGCCATCGGCACCGGTGTGGCGGACGACAAATCCATCTACCCCTACGTGCCGGACATGATCCGCTTCTACCTGTCGGAAGAGCCGCTGCTGCAGAACGTGCCCACCTGGATGTGCCGCCGCCCGGCCGAGCTGGACCACGTGCTGAACAACCTGCACGAGCTGGTGGTGAAGGAAGTGCACGGCGCCGGCGGCTACGGCATGCTGATCGGCCCGGCGGCCAGCAGCGCCGAAATCGAAGACTTCCGCCAACGCATCATCGCCGACCCCAGCAACTACATCGCCCAGCCCACGCTGTGCCTGTCGTCGTGCCCCACCTTTGTGGAGTCGGGTATTGCCCCGCGCCACATCGACCTGCGCCCCTTCGTGCTGTCCGGCCGCGACATCAGCATGGTGGCCGGCGGCCTGACCCGCGTGGCACTGAAAGAAGGCTCGCTGGTGGTGAATTCGTCGCAAGGCGGCGGCACCAAGGACACCTGGATTCTGGAGGACCAATCATGATGCTCTCGCGCACCGCATCCCAGCTGTACTGGATGAGCCGTTACATGGAACGCGCCGAAAACCTGGCGCGCCTGCTGGACGTGACCCACAGCCTGTCACTGCTGCCGCAATCGCGCGGTGGCAGCGACATCAGCGCCGCACTGGCCACCACCGGCGCACTGGAAGCCTGCCGCGCGCGCCACCCGCAACTGGCCGCCAGCGACGTGCTGCACTTCATGACCTTTGACGCGGCCAACCCGGCCAGCATCGTCAACTGCCTGAAATACGCCCGCGAAAACGCCCACGCCGTGCGCGGCAAGATTACCGGCGAGATGTGGGAAAGCATCAACGCCACCTGGCTGGAAGCCCGGCAGATGGGGCTGGAAGGCCGCCCGCTGGCAGGCTTCTTCGACTGGGTGAAAGAGCGCTCGCACCTGTTCCGTGGCACTACCTACGGCACCATCCAGCGCAACGACGCCTTTTCTTTCATCCGCCTGGGCACCTTCATGGAACGGGCCGACAACACCGCGCGCCTGATCAACGTGAAATCGCACCTGGTGGGCAATGCCGCCGAAGACAGCGCCGCCGACTTCTACCTGTGGGGCGCGCTGCTGCGCTCGCTGGGCGCCTTCGAGGCCTACCACGAGCTGTACCGCGACACGCTCAGCTCGCGCCGCGTGGCCGAACTGCTGATCCTGCGCCCGGATGTACCGCGCTCGCTGCGTGCCTGCGTGGACGAGATTGCCGAACTGCTGCCACGCATCAAGGGCGACACCGGCAACCGCGCCAAGCGGCTGGCCGCCACGCTGCATGCCGAGATGTGCTACGGCCAGATCGACAGCATCCTGGACGACGGCCTGCACACCTACCTGACGCAATTCCTCAGCCAGATACACGGCCTGGGCGATGCCATCCACGGGGCTTATCTGGAGGCAGCATGAGTGAGTTACTGATCCGCGAGGCGACGCCGGACGATGCGGCCGCCATCTGCGCCATTTACAACCCCTACATCGAGTACACCACCATCTCGTTCGAAGAAAAGCCGGTCACCGTGGCCGACATGGCCGAGCGTATTGCCAGCACCCAGGCCCAGGGCCTGCCGTGGCTGGTGGCAGAGGCCGACGGCGACATGCTGGGCTACGCCTACGCCACCCGCTGGCGCGTGCGCCCGGCCTACCGCCACGCGGTGGAAAGCAGCATCTACATGCGCCAGGCCACCGTCGGTCAGGGCGTGGGCAAGCTGCTGTACCGCGAACTGATCCGCCGCCTGGCGGTACTGGGCCTGCACACCGTCATTGGCGGCGTGGCACAGCCCAACCCGGCCAGTGATGGCCTGCACCGTACCCTGGGCTTCAAGCAGGTTGCACTGTTCGAGCAGGTTGGCCGCAAGTTCGGTCGCTGGCTGGACGTGGCCTACTGGCAGCTCCCCCTCACCCGAGAACTTGCGGAGGCATCATGCAACTGACCATCGACCACGAAACCGTCTACCGTTACGACGACACCGTCAGCCACAGCACCCAGTACCTGCGCCTCACCCCGGCCAGCAGCGGCCACCAGCGCGTGGTGAGCTGGCAGCTGGAGCTGCCGGTAGCCGCCAGCGAAAGCACCGATGCCTACGGCAACATCCTGCACGTACTGACACTGGACACGCCACATAGCGAGATCCGCCTGAAGGCCCGTGGCGTGGTGGAAACCTGCGACGACTGGCAGGACCAGCCAGAAGTGCTGCCGGCGCCGGTGTTCCTGCGCGAAACGGCGCTGACCGAGCCGGACGACGCTATCCGGGCGCTGGCCGCCGCCCACGCCGACGCGGTTGCGGCCAACCCCGAGGCTGGCCTCACCGCGCTGATGCAGGCTATCGCCGACGCCATGCCCTACACCCAGGACATCACCCACGCCGGTACTACCGCGGCGCAGGCGCTGGCGTTGGGTGCCGGCGTGTGTCAGGATCACAGCCATGTATTTATCGCGGCCTGCCGTTGCCTGGGTTTGCCGGCACGCTATGTCAGCGGCTACCTACTGAGCGACCGCGATACGCACGTGGCCAGCCACGCCTGGGCAGAAGCCTACGACGGCGAACAATGGCTGGGTTTTGACATCAGCAACCGCCAGCGCCCCGACCGCCATCACCTGAAGCTGGCCGTCGGCCTAGATTACAGCGACGCCAGCCCGGTACGCGGCGTGCGGCGCGGGGGCGGCAGCGAGGCGATGCAGGCGCACGCCAAGGTCTCGGAGGCAGATCAGCAATGACGTATTGCGTAGGCATGGTACTGGACGAGGGGCTGATCTTCGCATCGGACTCGCGCACCAATGCGGGGGTGGACCACGTCGCCACCTTCCGCAAGATGAATGTGATTGCGGTACCGGGCGAGCGCCAGATCGTGCTGCTGAACGCCGGCAACCTGGCCACCACGCAGAGCGTGGTCAGCATGCTGAAAAGCCGGCTCGGCCACAACACGCCCAACTTGTACAACGTCAATAGCCTGTACGAAGCCGCCGAACTGGTGGGCGCCACCATCCGCGAGGTACTGGCGCGCGACGGCAGCGGCTACACCCAAAGCCAGGGCGTGGACTACAGCTGCAGCTTTCTGGTGGGCGGCCAGATCCGGGGCGAGGCACCACGGCTGTTCCAGATCTACCCGCAGGGTAACTTCATCGAAGCCACGCCGGACACGCCGTACCTGCAAATCGGGGAATCCAAATACGGCAAGCCCATTCTCGACCGCGTCATCAGCCACCGCACCCCGCTGGCGCAGGCCATCAAGTGCACGCTGATCTCGTTCGACTCCACCATCCGTTCCAACCTGTCGGTGGGCCTGCCCATCGACCTGCTGTGGCAGCAGCGCGATAACTTCGACTTTGCCCCACGCCACCGCGTGACCGAAGACGACCCGTACTTCCTGCAGCTGCGCCAGGGTTGGGGCGAAGGGCTGCGTGACGTATTCGGCCGGCTGCCGGACGCGCTGTGGTTCAAGGACGGCGACGGCGCCGACTGAGCAGCGTACGCCACAACAACAAGGGCAAGCCATACGGCTTGCCCTTGTGGGTTTCTACCGGCTGCGGCCAACCTTGGCCGCCAGGCTTAATCGCCGTGCACCGGCAACACCTTGCCAGCCGCCTCGCGGGCGCGCTTGCGGGCGCTGTCCACGTTGTCGGCGTAAGCCACCGCCACGCCCATGCGACGGCGCTCGAAACTTTCCGGTTTGCCGAACAGGCGGATATCCGCGCCGGGTACCGCCAGCGCCTCGGCCACACCGTCAAAGGCGATGCCGGCCGCTTCCAAACGGCCGTAGATCACTGCCGACGCCGCCGGCGTGCGCAGGCTCACGTCCACCGGCAAGCCCAGAATGGCACGCGCGTGCAGCTCGAACTCGCTGAAGCGCTGGCTGGCCAGCGTCACCAGCCCGGTGTCGTGCGGGCGCGGGCTCACTTCGGAGAACCACACCGTATCGCCCTTCACAAACAGCTCCACACCAAACAGGCCCCGCCCGCCCAGCGCCGCGGTGACCTTGGCCGCCATCTCCTGCGCCCGCTGCTGCGCCAGCGCGCTCATCGCCTGCGGCTGCCAGCTTTCCACATAGTCGCCGCGCTGCTGCAAATGGCCGACCGGGGCACAGAAATGGGTGGCCACACCGCCGTGGCCGTCGTTGGCGCGCACGGTCAGCAAGGTGATCTCGTACTCGAAATCGATGAAACCTTCCACGATGACGCGGCCCTTGTCCACGCGGCCGGCGCTGACGGCGTAATCCCAGGCGGCGGCGACATCGGCCGGGCCTTTCAGCAGCGACTGGCCCTTGCCGCTGGACGACATCACCGGTTTCACCAGGCAGGGGTAGCCGATGCCGGCATCGATGGCGGCTTGCAGTTCGGCCAGGCTGCTGGCAAACGCGTACGGCGAGGTGGGCAGGCCCAGCTCTTCTGCTGCCAGGCGGCGAATGCCTTCGCGGTTCATGGTGAGGTTGGCCGCACGCGCAGTGGGGATCACCTCGGCCAAGCCGTCGGCCTCGATGCGCAGCAGCTCTTCGGTGGCAATGGCTTCGATTTCGGGCACCACCAGGTGCGGGCGCTCGGCCTCTACCAGCGCACGCAGTGCCGCCGGGTCGGCCATGTTGATGACGTGGCTGCGGTGCGCCACCTGCATCGCCGGCGCGTCCGGGTAACGATCGACGGCAATGGTTTCCACCCCCAGCCGTTGCAGGGCGATCACCACTTCCTTGCCCAGTTCGCCGCTGCCCAGCAGCATGACGCGTCGCGCCGACGCGGAAAGAGGGGTACCGATACGCATTACAGCCTCACAGTAAACACAATGACAGCCGGTATGGTATGCGCAATCGGCAGGCAGCGCGCGCACATTTCCGTTTTGTATTTACCGCACTGCACAACGGCACAAAGTGGCGACCAAATCAGGATAGGGCCGATACGTACGGCTGCTTGAATGTACGTCATGACACAAACCGGAAGCCTGCCATGCGCCGCCTTGCCCTGATCTGCCCTGTGCTCTTGCTTGCTGCCTGCACAACGCAATCCGTCGTGCAGCTGCCCACCAGCAGCTACCCGCAACTGAAGCCGGTACTGGCTTCCAGCGGTGATGGCGGCATCTACAACCCGGCCACCGCCAAGCTGTTCTTCGAATCGCAGATTGCCCGCCGCGTCGGCGACGCGGTGACGGTCACCATCGCCGAGGACATGAGCGGCAGCACCAGCCGGGCACTGGACGACAAAGCCACCGGCGCCAATACCGTCAAAGGGCCGGGTGCCTTGCACACGCTGCCTGGCTTGGTAAAAGAAGTGTTCGATGTGGACGTCAATTCCAGCTATTCGCTGGCCGACAAGGACGACAGCAAGGTCAACAACCGCACCAAGGTCAGCGGCAACATGATGGTGTCGGTACTGGACGTGCTGCCCAACGGCTACCTGATGGTGGGCGGCGACAAGATCGTGCTGCTGAACGGCAAACAAACCACGCTGCGCTTCTCCGGCATCATCAACAGCGCACAACTGCAGCCGGACAACAGCATTTCGTCGCGCTACGTCATTAATGCCCGCCTGGACCAGATCAACCAGAACAAGCCGCTGGACGCCGGCGTACTGGCCTGGGTGCAGTTCCTGTTCGGTGCCGCGGTTACCTTGTACTAAGTACGCAGCACGCGGCGGTTGGCAGGGCTAGGGCTGTCTGGGCTGCTCCGGCACCGGCGCGGCAAAAACGGGGCGCGGCGGCTGCGAGATCAGTTCGTCCAGCAGAAAGATCAGCTTGGCCTCGGTGCTGGCCCAGCGGTCCAGCGACAGCATGCGGGGTTCGTAAGTCACTTTGGACAGCGTCTTGCCCCCCTGCTGCAGCGCAATGCTGGCGTAGCTCAGATAGGCCGAGTCTTCTTCCCAGGTGCGGCTGGCGGCGTACACCAACGTCACGCAGCCGCTGGGCACCGTACCCGGCGCATACACCTGGGTTTCTACCTGACGGCGGCGCAAGGTTGCCTCGATCACCGACAGCATGTCGGGCACCGTCACCGCCTCGTTCCATTCGATACAGATTTTCTTGTACGGCGACGGCCGGCGCGCCATCGACTGCTCGGCTTTTTCTGCCATCGCCTGCATTTCGCTGGCCACGGAAAACGAGAACGTAAACGCATCACGCGCCGGGCTGGGCAGGTTTTGCACGGTAACGCAGCCCGTCAGCAGGGCCAACGGCGCCAGGCGCAACCACGGCGACAAAATCAGGTTGGACATGAGAGTTGGCCGCAGCGGCAGAGGGAGTGATTTTGTCGCAGTCTACTAGCGAGCTTATTGCTGTGGTTTGGTCAGTTTGTATGAAAACTTATACAAACAGCACAAAGCCAGGCTGCACAGCAGCATTAAGCTACAAGCCATTACCTAGTCGGCCCTGCCGCAACATTACGGAAACCTCATGCAAGCTGTGATTAACACTGCCAGCACTACGACGGCGGCGCCGGGCCAAGGCTTGAACATCCTGGTCGTCGACGACGATGACGCCATTCGCGAGCTGATCTGCAACTACCTGGGCGGCTTTGCCATGCAGGCCACCGGCGTGGCCGATGGCCGTGAAATGGAAGCCCAGCTGGGCAGCCAGCATTTCGACGCCATCGTGCTGGACCTGATGCTGCCGGGTGAAAACGGGCTCAGCCTGTGCAAGCGCCTGCGCATGCAGTCCGAGATTCCCATCGTGATGATCAGCGCCCGCAACGACCTCACCGAGCGCATCATCAGCCTGGAAATCGGTGCCGACGACTTTCTGGCCAAGCCGTTCGACATCCGCGAGCTGGTGGCGCGCCTGCACTCGGTACTGCGCCGCAACCGCAGCCAGGCCAAAGCACAGCGCAGCCAAAGCGGCCACCAGCGCGTGCGCTTCGGCAACTGGCTGCTCAACAGCACGCTGCGCCAGCTGCACGATAGCGACGGCACGATCATTCCACTGTCCAGCGCCGAGTTCCGCCTGCTGTCGGTGCTGGTCCAGCGCCCGCACGCCGTGCTGGACCGCGAGCTGCTGCTGGACCTCACCCGTGGCGGAGCGGTGGACGTGTTCGACCGCAGCATCGACATCCTGATCTCGCGCCTGCGCGGCAAGCTGCGCGACGACCCGCGCAACCCGACGCTGATCCGCACCGTGCGCGGCGAAGGCTATATGCTGGACGCCCACGTCAGCCCGGCCTGAGTAAGGGCAAGCAGACAGCACAAGGCCGCCCCGCAGGGCCAATGCCAGTCAGTTAACGCTGACTGGCATTTTTGGTTAGGGGTTTGTTGCGTTGAAGTAGGCTAGTGTGTCCGCTATGCGGACGATGATTAGATGCCGGTTCCGCCCGGCAGACGGGAAAGGGGGCGGATTGCCGCCCCCTTTTCATTCCCCCGCAACCCGGGGCTGCTCGAAACCCCGGTCAAAATGGCACGCCCCAGGCGCCGCCGAACTCGCCCCTCGCTAACGGCTCGGTGCTCAAACAAATCGGCGTCTTAAAACCTGGGGCGAACCATTTTGACCGGCTCGCGCCAACGGGATGGGGCGCTTCACTCACGTCCTGCTACTTGAGAACCAAGCACATTCCCCTAGCTGACAGGCATTACCGCGAAGGGCGGCCTTGTGCGTTTAGCCTGCGGCCAACCTTACACCGTCAGCAGGCCGCGTTTCTCCAGCATCGGCGCCGCCTGCGGGTCGTGACCGCGGAAGGCGCGGAACGCCGCCCGCTGTTCGCGTGCGTCGCCAGCGCTGTAGATGTAGCGCTGCAGCTTGGCGGCCAGCGCCGCGTCAAACGGGTTGCCGGCTTCTTCAAACGCGGCAAACGCTTCCGCCTCCAGCACCTCGGCCCACATGTACACGTAGTAGCCGGCGGCGTAATAGTCGTCGGAAAACACGTGGCCAAAGTGCGGCAGGCGGTGGTTCATGCCCGCTTCCGGCGGCACGCCCAGCCGCGTGCGCTCGGCCGCTTCAAACGCCAGGATGTCCACGCCGTCGGCGTCGTTGCGCTGGTGCAGCGCCAGGTCGATCAGCGTGGACGCGCTGTAGCGCACGGTCTCGAAGCCCTGGTTGAAGGTGCTGGCCGCCTTGATGGCCGCCACCAGTGCCGGCGGAATCGGCTCGCCGCTATCCACATGGCGCGCGTGCTCGGCCAGCACTTCCGGCACCAGCGCCCAGTTTTCCAGCAGCTGCGACGGCAGCTCCACGTAGTCCTGCGGCGTATTGGGGCCGGACAGCAGGCGATACTGCACGTCGGACAGCAGGCCGTGCAGCGCGTGGCCGAACTCGTGGAACAAGGTGCGCACGTCGTCAAAGCTCAGCAGGGTAGGGCCACTGCCGGCCTTGGCGAAGTTGTTGTTATTGATGACGATGGGCAACACGCGGGCCGCACCCTTGCCGCTTTGCTGGCGGTACAGGTGCATCCAGGCGCCGCCCTGCTTGCCCTGGCGCGCGTAGTTGTCGCCGATGAACAGGCCGATCACCGCGTCGTCGCGGCGCACTTCCCATACCTGCACGTCGGGGTGGTAACGCGGCAGGTCGTCACGCGGCGCGAACTGCAGACCAAACAGGCGGCCGGCCACGTCGAACATGGCGGCCTGCATGCGCGGCAGGCTGAAGTAGGGCTTGATCTGCGCGTCGTCCAGCGCGTAGCGCGCCACGCGCACTTTTTCGGCCAGCAACCACCAGTCCCACGGCTGGATATCCTGCGGCAGGCCCAGACGGGCGGCTTCCTGCTGCAGCAGCACTTTCTCGGCGGCAAAGCGTTGCTTGGCCGGCTCCCATACCTGCGCCAGCAGGTCGTACACCGCCTGCGGCTTGCCGGCCATGCGGTCTTCCAGCGCGTAGTCGGCGTAACTGGCGTAGCCCAGCAGCGCGGCTTTTTCGGTACGCAGCGCCAGGATCTCGCGGGCCAGCGGCGCGTTGGCGCGGGCCGGGTGTTCGCCGCGGCTGGTCCAGGCACGCCACAGCTGTTCGCGCAGGTCGCGGCGGGTGGAGTAGGTGAGGAAGCCGATGACCGCCGAACGCGACAGCGTCAACGCGTAACCATCCAGCCCGCGTTCGGTGGCGGCGTTGCGTGCGGCGTCCAGCACGTAGCCGGGCAGGCCGTCGATATCCTGTTCACCCAGCGGCAGTACGTACTCGCCCTCGTCGGCCAGCACGTTCTGGCTGAACGCGGTTTGCAGCTCGGCCAGCCGCGACACGATGGTGGCAAAGCGGCTGCGCGCCGCGCCATCCAGCCGGGCACCGGCACGCACGAAGTTGCGGTGCAGGCGGGTCAGCAGCCGTTGCTGCTCTTCGTCCAGCCCCAGCGCGGCGCGTTCGCGGTACACCGCGTCCAGGCGGGCAAACAGCGCGGCGTTCAGATACACGCTGCTGTGGTGCGCCGCCAGGCGCGGCGCCATGTCGCGCTCAACCGCCTGCAGCGCGTCGCTGCCAACCGAGGCAGACAGGTTATCCAGCAGCAGGCTGGCGCGTTCCAGCAGCAGGCCGCTATCGGCCAGCACTTCGACGGTATTGGCAAAATCGGGAGCGGCCGGGTTGGCCGCAATGGCGTCCAGTTCGGCCTGATGCGCGGCGAACAGCGCGTCGAACGCCGGCACGAAGTGCTCGGCAGCGATCTGGTCGAACGGGGGAAACTGGTGGGGCGTATCCCAGTTGGCTAGCAGCGGATTGGTGCTCATGGCAGCCTTTCTGTCGGGGAAGATGGCCGGGTCAGCCGGGATTTCACTGTATCACAAAGCCCCGGCGCCACTGGCGTGGCACAAACTGTCCTTTGGTGCCGGCGCCGGGCCGACTTCGCGCCCATTATCTCTTTGACATTTATCGAACTGTGCTGCTACAACGGCAGGAGTGCGCGATACCTTATCGCTTTTGTCATATCCTGTTTAATATCAAGGAGATAATCTTGAAGCTCTCCCGCTATCTGAGCGCCGGCGCCCTGCTATTGGCGGCCAACCTCAGCCAGGCAGCCGTGGTCAACGTCACCTCGCACGGTGCGTGGACCAACTTCTTCTCGCCTGGCAATACCCTGCAGATCACCCAGCCCGGCAGCTACCGCTTTGACTACGCGCTGACTGCCAAAAACAGCGCCCAGCCCCTGCTGGCCAGCCTGTTTGGGGTGAGCGTGAACCTGGCCACCAACAAGTTAAGCGACATCATCCGCGTCAGCGATGCCATCGCCTTTGTCGGCAAGAACAGCTACAGCAACAGCTTTGTCTTCAACACCACGCAGAGCGGCAACTTCACCTTCAACCTAGCGTTCACCAACCTGGGTACCTGGCAAGGGCAGCTCACTACCAACGTGGTGCCGGTGCCGGAACCGGAAAGCCTGGCCCTGCTGGGGCTGGGCCTGAGTGGCTTGCTGCTGGCGCGCCGCCGCAAGTCGTCCTAAACCTGTACCTGACCGGCCTCCGGCCTTGCCGAGGGCCGGCCCACACAGACAACGCCCCCGCTTGCCTGGCACGCGGGGGCGTTTTTTGCTGGCGAACCGGCCGGCTTAGCTTGCTACGCGGCCAAACAGGCCTCGCTTTGCGCTACCAGGTCGGCAAACAGGTTGGCCGCATGGCGGTGGCGCAGTAACGGGGCCGCTTGGCCACACCACAGCGAGCCCAGGTCGCTGCGGCCAGCGGCAAAGGCCGCCCGCTTGAGCTCGCCCATCAGCCAGTTTTGCGCCGGGTAGGGCGCAGGCGTCAGCGTGGTGCCCTCGCGCAACAGCCGGTTGCGCATGCCACGCGCCAGACGGCCACTGAAGGTACGGGTCAGCGCGGTATCCGCTGCGGCGGGGCTAAACAGTGCCTGCCGATGCAGGCCGTCAGCCGCCGACTCCTCGCACGCCAGAAAGGCGGTGCCCAGTTGTGCGCCAGCCGCACCCAGCATCATGGCAGCCGCCACGCCACGGCCATCGGCAATGCCGCCCGCAGCGATAACCGGCACCCGCACGGCGTCCACCACTTGCGGTACCAGTGCCAGCGTGCCGGTTAGCACCTGCTCTGCTGGCGCCAGGAACGACACCCGGTGCCCGCCGGCTTCGCAGCCGGTGGCCACGATCATGTCGATGCCAGCGGCGTCCAGTGCTTGCGCCTCGGCCACCGTTGTCGCCGCGCCGATGGTCACGATGCCCAAGGCACGGCAATGCGCCAGCAGATCGGGCGACGGCACGCCGAACACAAAGCTCAACACCGCCGGGCGCGCCTGCAACACGGCCGCCACCTGCTCGTCGAACGCCGGCGCATAGCGCTCGGGGGCAGGGGGCAGCGCCAGCCCCAGCTCGGCAAAGTAGGGCGCCAGCGCAGCCGCATAGGCCGCGTGCCGTGTGGTGTCGGCAGCCACCGCCTCGCTGTCCTCGAACGGCAGCCACAGGTTCAGGGCAAACGGTCGGGCCGTCAGCGCCCGGATATCGGCGGCCACGCGGGCAATGCCGTCACCGTCAAGGTGGTGCACGCCGAACGACCCCAGCCCCCCGGCCTCGGCCACCGCCGCCACCAGCCGCGCACTGGACAGGCCGCCGCCAAACGGCCCTTGCACGATGGGGTGACGCAGCCCGAGCCGGCGTTGCAACGGGCCATCGCGCCAGGCATTCATGCCGCACCCTCCGCGGCCAACGCCGCTTGCACCGCCGGGCGGGTGGCGGCGTCTTGCATGAAGCGCTGCACGCCTGCCAATCCGTCCAGCGATAGCCCGACAAAGCCGGCCCAGCGCGTGACGGTAAACAGGTAAGCATCCGCCACGCTGAACTGCTCGCCCCCCAGCCAGCGCTGGGCGGCCAGTACCTTGTCCAGCAGGGCAAACTTGGCCGCCAGCCCCGGGCGCAGTACCGCTTTGGCCTCCGCCGACAGCTGCGGGTTGAACAGGGGCGTAAACCCCTTGTGCAGCTCGGTGGCCACAAAGTGCTGCCACTGGGCCACTTTCCAGTACGCCTCGCTGTCCGGCGCCGGCATCAAGCCGGCATCCGGTGCCAGCTGCGCGAGGTAGCGGGCAATGACGGCGCCTTCGCCCAGGGTGCGGCCATCGTCCAGTTGCAGTAGCGGCACCTGGCCCATGGGGTTGAGGGTGTAGAAGTCCTGTCCGTGCTCGGTACGATGGCTGGCGAGGTCGACCCGGACCAGCTCGACCGGCAGGCCGGCTTCGCGCAGCAGGATATGGATGGCCAGGGAACAGGCGTTGGGCGAGTAATAGAGTTGCATGGCAATGCTCCGCAAGTTGGCCGCAACGGGCGGCGACAGCGCTACCTTAAGCCTTGTATTCATGCTGAAAAATACGGGAATATGCATTTCAGTCATTACCCGGAGTCATGCATGAGCCGCGCTGTTACCGCCGATAACCTGGGCAGCATTGCGCTGTTCTGCCAGGTAGCCCGCCTGGGCAGCTTTACGGCTGCCGCCGTCCAGGCAGGCCTGACCCAGCCGGCGGTCAGCCGCGCCATTGCCCGGCTGGAAGTACGGCTAGGCGTGCGGCTATTCGTACGCAGCACCCGCCAGATCCGCCTGACCGATGCCGGCGCGCAGTACTACCGCCAGTGCAGCGAGGTCTTGCGCTTGCTGGACGTCGCCGAGCGCGACCTGGCCGGCGCCCAGCACACCCCCAGCGGGCATGTGCGCCTGAGCGCCCCCACGCCACTGGGCCAGCTGTGGCTGTTGCCCTTGCTGCCCGCGTTCCGGGCACGCTACCCGGACATTACGCTGGAAGTGCAACTGAGCAACCACAATGTGGACCTGATCGCCGACCACTTCGACCTGGCAATCCGTGGCCGCACGCCGCCCGATTCTAGGCTGGTGGCGCGCCCGCTGCGGCAAGCCGAGCTGGTGGTATGTGCCGCGCCGGCCTACTTGCAGGCACGCGGCGTACCGGCCCACCCGGATGCGCTGGCAGGTCACGACTGCATCCAGTTCCGCCTGCCCAGCAGCGGCCAGCCGGTGCCGTGGCGCTTCCGCCTGCAGGGGGTGGAGATCAGCCGGCAAACCGGCGGCGGGCTGACCATCAGCGACGACTTGCAGGGCTGCGTCACGCTGGCACGTCATGGAGGCGGCCTGCTGCAGACTTACCGCTTTATGGTGGCGGACGCGCTGGCGCGCGGCGAACTGCAGGAAGTGCTAAGCGATTATGGCGGTTGCAGCCGGCCGTTTTCCTTGCTGTACCCGGCAAGCCAGGCCTTGCCGCCACGGGTGCGGGTGCTGGTGGACTACCTGCTGGCACAGCCGGCACCGGGCAGTTAACTCAGCCCAGCACTCGCTGCGCCGCCACTTCACCCCACCAGGCGGCTTCTTCAAACAGCGACAGGCCGGACAAATCGGCGTGGGCGAACAGGATGGGGCCGTCGGTGGCGCGCAGTGCGGCCAGGCCAGGGTTGGCCAGAAAGCCCGGCTGCGGGCTGGCCATGGCGTGGGCGCGCACGGTGAGGCGTGCGGCCAACATATGGCGGCGCAGGCGCGGCCCGTACACGGCGTACAGGTCAGCCGTAGCCTGCTCAAACAGCGCGTCGGTGCTGGCGGCGGCCAACCATTGCCGCGTGGCGGCGGCGGGCGCATCGGCAAAGGCGTGGTAGGTGGTGAACACCGTGCGCTCCGGCAGCGCCGCGCGGATCAGCTGGTGGGTGGCCACCACATAGCCCAGGCTGCGGCTGCCGTACACCACGTTGTCCCACGCCAGCGGCTGGCTGGCCGGCTCGGCGGGGAAGCGCGCCAGCAGCACATTGCCCACCAGCCACGGCGCCCGTGGCGGCAGGTGCGCACGTGCAAACCCCAGCGCCGGCAGCTGCGGCAGCAGGTGCCAGGCCACGTGCAGCGGCGTGGCCACGATAACCCGCCGCGCCAGCAGCTGCTGTGCACCGCCGTCATCCACATAATCCACCTGCACCTGCTTGCCCTGCTGGCGGATGCGCCAGGCGGCACCGTCCAGCTGTTTTTCTCGACCGATCCGCCCGCGCATGTGGCGCAGTAGCGGGTTCAGCCCGTCCGGCCAGGTGAGCACCGCGCCGTCCTCGGCGTTGGCCGCGTGGCCGCCACGGGCGGCAAAGTAGTGCAGGCCGGCCCAGGCCGAGGTGTGCGCCAGCGTACTGCCGTAATCGTCGCGGCAGCAGTAGTCCAGGTACCACAGCAGGCCGGGCGCGGTGTAACCGTGCGCCGCCAGCCAGCTGGCAAAGCTTTGCCCGTCCAGCGCGCGCCAGGCCGGGTCTTGCGACGCCAGCGCGGTAGGCACGGTAAACACGCGGCGGCCGTCGGCACCGTGCTGTTGCTGCAATTGTTTCACGTGAAGCAAAAAGCGCTGTTGCTGCGCGTCGTCATCGGCGCCCAGGAAGCGCGGCAGCAGGCCATCGTGCCACTGGCCGTCGCGCCACAGCCGCTCGTCCGGTGCGTGCACCAGCACGCGTTCGTCAAACGTTGGCCGCAGGCTGTCGCTGCCGGCTTCGATGACGCCCATCTCGGCCAGCAGGGTGCGCACGTGCGCCGACTCGGGCGAGGGCAGCGGCAAGTAATGCGCGCCGGTGGGGTAGCGCCAGCCGTCGAAGGCACCGGCGGCGGCGTTGCCGTCCGGCTCCGGCCCGTTCAGCAGCACAAAGTCGCGGTAGCCTTCGCGCGCCAGCCGCCAGCCGGCAAACAGGCCGGCTACGCCGCTGCCGACGATCACGGTGTCTACCTGCCGCTCGCTGCGTGGCGGCGGCAGCGTGGCGGCGTCGCGCAGGCGGTGGCCGGCGGCCATGCCGGGGCGCAACACGTCCACCGGCAAGCCCCAGCCCAGCACCTGCTGACAGCCGGCCAGCAGCGGCAAGCCGGCCAGCAGCGGCAAGCCGGCCAGCGCGGCGGCGGTACGCAGAAAGTCGCGGCGCTGCATCAGCGGATCACCTGCGACCAGTCCTGCTCGAAGTAATGCACCAGGCGCTGGTCGTTCAGCTGGTTGGGCTCGACCTGCCACGGTTGCATGTCGGGCGGGAAGAAGAACATCTGCCGCGTGGCTTCGCGGTCGAGGAATTTCAGCGGCACACGGTAGGCCTGCGGCGGCGTGTAGCCGGGGCGATGGGCGGCGATGATGAAGCCCCACTCGCCAAACGACGGCACGTAGGCGTGGTACGGCGTGGTAGCCAGCCCGGCGGCGCGCAGCGTGGCGTTGATGCTCCAGTACGAACGCGGCGCGTGGTAGGGCGAGGTGGACTGCACCACCACCAGGCCGTTGTCGGCCAGGTGGCGCGACAGCAGCCGGTACAGCGGCACCGAGTACAGCTTGCCCAGCGCAAAGCTGGACGGGTCGGGGAAGTCCACGATGATGGCGTCGAACACGTCGGCGTGCTGCTCCAGCCAGCGCGCGGCGTCGTCGTTCACCACGCGCAGGCGCGGGTTGCGCAGCGAGCCGCCGTTCAGCGCCAGCAGCGGTGCGCTACGGCTGAACAGGCCGGTCATCGCCGGGTCCAGGTCCACCAGCGTCACCTGTTGCACATGGGGGTATTTCAGCACCTCGCGCGCGGCCAGGCCGTCGCCGCCACCCAGGATCAGTACCCGCCGCGCCCACGGCAGCGCGCCTAGTACCGGGTGCACCAGCGCCTCGTGGTAGCGGTGTTCGTCGCGGCTGGAAAACTGCAGGTTGCCATTGATGTACAGCCGCAGGTCGCCTTTCCAGCGCGTCAGCACCAGGCGCTGGTAGGGCGTGGTTTCGGCGTGGATGACGTCGTCGCCGTAGATGGCTTTTTCGTTCCAGCGCGTCAGCTCGTCGGCGGCGATGAAGCCCCCGCCCAATACCAGCAGCACCAGCAGGCTGCGCAGGTACTGCACGGTTGGCCGCAGCAGCTCGGCGCGGAACACGCGGCAGGTCCACAATGCCACCGCCACGTTGCTCAGGCCGAACAGCAGCGCCGAGCGCGCCAGCCCCAGCCGCGGCGCCAGCACGATGGGAAACAGCAGCGACACCGCCAGTGCGCCCAGGTAGTCGAAAGTGAGCACGCGGCTGACCAGCTCGGCAAAGCGCTGTTCACGCTGGTGCAGCAGCCGCATCACCAGCGGAATCTCCATGCCCACCATGGCACCGGTGAGGAACACCAGCGCGTACAGCGTGAGGCGGAACGACTCGCCGCTCCAGGCAAACACGGCAAACAGCGCGCTGGCAGACAGGCCGCCCAGCAGCGCCACCAGCAGCTCGATCTCGACAAAGGTATCCAGCACGCGCTCGTCTTTCACGTACTGCGACAGGTGCGAGCCCACGCCCATGGCGAACAGGTAGCAACCGATAATGGACGAGAACTGCAGCACCGAATCGCCCAGCAGGTAGCTGGCCAGCGCGCCGGCGATCAACTCGTAGGCCAGGCCGCAGGACGCCACCACAAACACCGACAGGATAAGCAGACGATCGCGCATGCAGGCTTTCATGAAACATGGTTAGAATGGCCAGCATTATTGCCCAAGCTTGCCAAGGACGCTGCATATGTCGACTGCCTTCCTGCCGGCCCTGTTGGCCTACCTGTCCTACGTGGGCAGCGGCGCGCTGCTGCTGGCGCTGTTTACCGTGCTGTACTGCCGCGTGACGCCGCTGGACGAAATGCAGCTGATCCGCCAGCACAACCAGGCGGCAGCGCTGTCGTTTGGCGGCGCCTTGATCGGCTTTTCGCTGACGCTGGCGTCCAGCGCCTGGCACCTGAATACGGTAGAAAAATTCCTGCTGTGGGGCGCGCTGGCCATGCTGGTGCAGATCGTCGTCCACGTGCTGCTGTCGCGCTGGGTGCGCGACCTGCAACAGGCGCTGCAAGACAACAACACCGCCATGGGCCTGCTGGCCGGCAGCGTGCAGCTGGCCGCGGGCGTGCTGAACGCCGGCAGCCTGTCCTGAAACTGAACGCGCGTCGCGCACCCGGTAACCTTCTCCCTCAGGGAGAAGGTGGCGCAAAGCGCCGGATGAGGGTAGCGGGCGCGATCAATTGTTTACGACCCGGCTGCGGCCAACCTTGATGGAGTCTTCGCCATGAGTCTGTTTTCCTTCATTTCCAAGCAGTTCATCGACATCCTGGAATGGCAGGAGGAGGGCGATGGCGTACTGGCCTGGCGCTACCCGATGCAGGACAACGAAATCCAGTACGGTGCCAGCCTGACGGTGCGCGAATCGCAAATGGCGGTGTTCATCAACGAAGGCAAGATCGCCGACGTGTTCGGCCCCGGCATGCACAAGCTCACCACGCAAACGCTGCCGGTGCTGACCTACCTGAAAAACTGGGACAAGCTGTTCGAATCGCCCTTCAAGTCCGACCTGGTGTTCTTCAGCACCCGGCTGCAGCTGGGCCGCAAATGGGGCACGCCGCAGCCGGTCACGCTGCGCGACCAGGATTTCGGCATGGTGCGGCTGCGCGCCTTCGGCATCTACAGCTACCGCATTACCGACCCCAAGCTGTTCTACACCGAAGTCAGCGGCACCCGCGAACGCTACACCGTGGACGACATGGAACAGCAGCTGCGTAACCAGGTGGTGGCCGGCATGGCCGGCGCGCTGGGCAGCAGCGGCGTGCCCTTCCTCGACATGGCGGCCAACCAGGGCCTGATGGCCAGCACGCTGCAGCAGGCGCTGGCCCCCGCCTTTGCCCGCTACGGCCTGGCGCTGGACAGCTTTGCGGTAGAAAGCATCTCACTGCCGGAAGAGCTGCAAAAAGCCATCGACAAGCGCATCGCCATCGGCATGGCTGGCGACCTGAACCAGTACACCCGCTACCAGGCGGCCGAGGCCATCCCGCTGGCAGCACAAAACGAAGGCGGCCTGGCCGGCCTGGGCGCCGCGCTGTCCGCCGGTATGGGCGTGGGGCAGGTGATGGGCCAGGCGCTGCAGCAAAGCCTGGCCACACCGGCACCCGCCGCCACGGCAAGCCCGGCAGCAGCCCCGGCAGCCGACAGCCCGCAAGCCAAGCTGGCGCAGCTGAAAGGGCTGCTCGACGCCGGCCTAATCACCCAGGCCGACTACGACACGGCCAAGGCCGACGTGCTGAAAAAGCTGGTGGGCTAAGCATGATCCACCTTGCGGCCAACCCTGCCTGATGTACCGCATCGCCTGCCCCGCCTGCGGCGCCGAAGTGCGCTTTCACGCCACCAGCTCGGTGCTGGCGGTGTGCCCCTATTGCCAGAGCACGCTGCTGCGCGACGCCGGCAGCGTGCGCGACATCGGCAAAATGGCCGCGCTGCTGGACGACTACTCGCCGCTGCAGATTGCCAGTAGCGGCGTGTGGCGCGGCCGCCAGTTCACCGTGGTGGGCCGCATCCAGCTGCAGTACGACGCCGGGGTGTGGAACGAGTGGCACGTACTGTTCGACGACGGTGAAAGCGGCTGGCTGGCCGACAGCGTCGGCCAGTATGTGTTGACGCTGGCACAAGGCCCCTGCAACAACGCCCCCGCGTTCGACAGCCTGCACGCAGGCCAAGCGTGGCAGCACGGCACAGATACCTTCCAGTTCTGCGACATCCGCCAGGCGCGCTGCGTGGCCGGCGAAGGCGAACTGCCACGCCAGTTGCAGCCCGGCTACGACGCCCCGGTGGCCGACGCCCGCTGCGGTGGCCGCTTCCTGACACTGGACTACAGCGACGGCCATCAGCCACAGTTGTACCTGGGTGAAGCGGTAACGCTGAAGCAGCTGAACATGCAGCGCCTGCGCGACGAGCGCATGATCAGCGCCGCCACCGGCAAACTGAAGGGCAGCGTACAGCAGCTGGCCTGCCCGCAATGCGGCGCCAGCCTGGACTACCGCGCCGGCAGCGCCACCCACCTGAACTGCCCGTCGTGCGGCAGCGAAGTGGATATCCAGGGCGAACGCGCCACCGTACTGGCGCAGCACAAGGCACAGCAGATCAGCACGCTACGCTTTACGCTGGCCAACGGCAGCCAGGCCACCATCGACGGCAAGGTGTGGACCATCATCGGCCTGCTGGGTTGGCAGGAAAGCGAAGACCGCAACAGCAGCTGGAATGAGTACCTGCTGTACGAAGCGCAGCTAGGCTTTCGCTGGCTGACCGAAACCGATAACGGCTGGTGGCTGGGCACGCTGATGGACGTCTGGGTAGACCAGGCCGGCGCGCAACAAGCCAGCTGGGGCAAGCAGCGCTTTACCGCGCGCTACCCGGCCTACGACGCCCACATCGGCTATGCCGCCGGCGCCTTCCCGTGGCGCGCCCGCGTGGGCGAGCGCGTCAGCATCCGCGAATACATCAGCCGCGACGGCAACACGCTGCTAGCCTGCGAACAGGGCCAGCACGAGCTGACCTGGAGCAGCAGCCGCAACGTCAGCCCGGCCGAGCTGGCGCGCTGGTTCGGCAAAGCTGCGCCCGTGGCCACCGCCTTCAAACCGCAAGCGGCCGCCAGCAGCAAAGCCGCGCTACGGCCCGTCGGCATCGCCGCCAGCGTGCTGCTGTGGCTGGTCAACGCACCGCTGCTGCTGGCCGGCGATACCGGCGGCGCGCTGGCCATCTGCTTCATCGCCACCGTCATCCTGTGGCTACCGCTGGACAACTGACATGAGCCGCCTCACTTACATCCTGTACTGCCTAGCGATTGTCGCGATCAGCACCGCGATCAACTACGCCAGCAATAGCGACGACGATGGCAGCTACCGCAGCAGCAGCGGCTACTACGGCGGCAGCGGTGGCGGCTTTTCGGGCGGCCACAAATGAGCCACCTGGGCGAACACTTGCTGGCCGAGCTGTACCAGTGCCCGGCAGCCGCGCTGGCCGACGCCACCGCCGTGGAGCAGGCGCTATACGCCGCTGCCCGCGCCGCCGGGGCACACGTGCTGGCCGGCCACTTCCACCACTTCGGCACCGGTCAGGGCGTCACCGGCGTGCTGCTGCTGGCCGAATCGCACATCAGCATCCACACCTGGCCGGAACACGGCTACGCGGCGGTCGATCTGTTCCTGTGCGGTAGCGCCGCCCACGCCGCCGCGCTGGCGGTGCTGCAGCAGGCGCTGCAGGTTGGCCGCATCGAACAGCGCTGCGTGGCGCGCGGCCAACTACCTGTGCCTGCCTGAAAATCATTTTTGCCACGAAATCCACAAAAAGCACGAAAAGAGAAATGACCGTTGCTGCCAGATGGACGTGACCAAAACGGTACCGCTTGCTGCTTTTCCGTGCAGTTCGTGTGCTTTCGTGGCTAAAAAAGTCTTTTCGCCACAGAAACACACTGAAAACACGGAAGGGAAAAACAACCATGGTCGCCTGATTGGCGTAAGCAAAACGCTACCGCTTGCTGCATTTTCCGTGCTTTTCGCGTGCTTTCGTGGCTAAAACAGCACTTCAGCCTTAAAACAAACCACCCTGCGGCGCCGGCAGCGCCCAGTCGATGCCCTCGCGGCTATGCGCCTGTAACCAGGCGTTGGCCTGCGAGAACGGGCGCGAGCCGAAGAAGCCGCGGCTGGCGGACAGCGGCGACGGATGCACTGCCTTGAACACGCCGTGGCGGCTAGCGTCGATGCGCTCGGCCTTGCCCTGCGCCCAGTTGCCCCACAGCAAAAACACGCAACCGGGGTTGTGCGCGTTAACGGCGTCGATCAGCGCGTCGGTCACCGTCTGCCAGCCGAACTTGCCATGGCTGCCGGCGCAGTCGGCCTCCACCGTCAGCGAGGTGTTCAGCAGCAGCACGCCCTGCTGCGCCCAGTGGGTGAGGTCGCCGTGGCTGGCGGGGGCGATGCCGAGGTCGCTGGCCAGTTCCTTGTACATATTGCGCAAGCTGGGCGGAATCTTCACCCCGGCCGGCACCGAAAAGCTCAGCCCCATCGCCTCGCCGGCGCCGTGGTACGGGTCTTGCCCCAGGATCACCACCTTCACCGCTGCCGGGTCGGCATATTGCAGCGCGTGAAAGACCTGCCCGGCGGGCGGGTAGATGACGGCGCCGCCAGCGGCACGTTCGGCCAGTTTGGCGTCAAGCTGCTGCAAGTTGGCCGCCATAGCAGGCTGTTGCAGCACGGTTTGCCAGGCGGCAGGCAGGCGGGCGAGGGCAGGGGCGAGGTGGTACATGGCAGGTTTCCGGTAATGGGGCAAAAACAAAGCCGCCCGGCAGGGGCGGCTTGAGGGTGCGGCAGCGGGCGCTCAGTAGTGCGCCATGCTCGGGTCAACGTCGTTGGCCCAGGCTTCCACGCCGCCGCGCAGGCTCAGCACCTGCTCGAAACCGGCGTTCTGCAGGAACAGGCCCACCTGGAAGCTGCGCACGCCGTGGTGGCAGATGGTAACGATGGGCGCGTCGTCCGGCAGCTCGTTGTGGCGCAGCGGAATCAGGTGCATGGCGATCTGCTGCGAGCCAGGAATGCGGCACAGGGCCAGTTCCCAGTCTTCGCGTACGTCCAGCAGGTAGGGCTGCGGGCGGCTGCTATCGGCCAGCCAGGCGGCCAGCTCGGTGGCACTGATTTCGCGAATCATCAGAAGCTGAAGCGGGCCGGTTCGATGGCGTCGATCTGCTGCAGACGCGGCAGGTTGGTATCGAAGCTCACGCTTTCCTGGAACGCGTTTTCGCTGACGCGGGTAATGATCTTGGCAATCATCACCGGGGCATCGCCCACGATCACGGCCATGCGGCCACCCACGGCCAGCTGGGCCTTCAGGGTTTCCGGCACCACCGGGGTGGAGCCGCCAACGCAGATCACGTCGAACGGGGCTTGCTCCGGCAGGCCGGCAATGCCGTTGCCTACGCTGAGGGTCACGTTGCGGATGCCGGCGGTTTTCAGGTTGGCCGCAGCGCGCTCGCTTTGCTCGGCGTCCAGGTCCACGCTGTACACGTGCTGGCTTACTGCGGCCAGCAGGGCGGTGAGGTAGCCGCTACCGGTACCCACTTCCAGTACCTTGTCGCTGGCTTTCACTTGCAGGTCTTGCAGCAGGCGGGCTTCGACTTTCGGCTCCAGCATGGTGCTGCCGTTTTCCAGCGGCAGCTGGGTGTCCACGAAGGCCAGCAGGCGCTTTTCTACCGGCACGAAGTCTTCGCGCTTCACGTGGAACAGCAGGTCGAGGATGGAGGTGTCGAGCACATCCCACGGACGGATTTGCTGCTCAACCATGTTGAAACGGGCTTGTTCGAAATTCATTCGGAAACTCCGGGGGATCCAAGACAAATAACATATAGGGCGATTCTGAAAGCGGGGCTGTGGCAACCCTGCTTCCACAATCGTCCGGCAGATGGCAACTTGCGATTATCCCACAATTACCTTACCTTCACAGCATCGCTAGGGGTCCTGCGCCGCTTGTGTACCATTCGCACCAATTTGCGTATGGCATGAAAGCGCCGCGGGTGAGAGTTACCCTTCGAACCTGACCCGGATAATACCGGCGTAGGGAAGCGTAATCTGCCAGACAGCGCCCGCCGCGCAGCGTTCCCCGCCCGGCGTGCGGCCAACCCTGGCAGCCGGGCCAGCCCGGGCCGCTCCTTGCGCCGTTTCATCGCCTTGGAGAACCCGTACCGATGAACGCGCCTGCCAAACTGAACCAGCAAATGGTGGTGGATTCCGCCGCCATCCAGCCGCTGCCCAATTCCCGCAAGATCTACGTCACCGGCAGCCGCCCCGACATCCGCGTGCCGATGCGCGAGATCAGCCAGGCCGACACCCCGACCCAGTTCGGTGGCGAGGCCAACCCGCCGATTTACGTTTACGACACCAGCGGCCCCTACACCGACCCGCACGCGCAGATCGACATCCGCTCCGGTCTGCCGGCACTGCGCGCCGCCTGGATCGCCGAACGCGACGACACCGAGCTGCTGGCCGGCCTGTCCAGCGACTACGGCCGCGCGCGCGAAGCCGACCCCAAACTGGCCGACCTGCGCTTTAACCTGACGCGCCAGCCGCGCCGCGCCAAGCCCGGCTGCAACGTCACCCAGATGCACTACGCCCGCCGCGGCATCATCACGCCGGAGATGGAATACGTCGCCATCCGCGAAAACCTCAACCGCCAGGCCTACATCGACAGCCTGCACGCCACCGGCAACACCCGCCTGCTGGAGCTGATGACCCGCCAGCACGCCGGCCACAGCTTTGGCGCCCAACTGCCGGACACCATCACCGCCGAGTTCGTGCGCCAGGAAATCGCCGCCGGCCGCGCCATCATCCCGAACAACATCAACCACCCCGAAAGCGAGCCGATGATCATCGGCCGCAACTTCCTGGTAAAAATCAACGGCAATATCGGCAATAGCGCGGTAACGTCGTCGATCAGCGAAGAAGTGGACAAAATGACCTGGGGCATCCGCTGGGGTGCCGACACCATCATGGACTTGTCCACCGGCAAGAATATCCACGAAACCCGCGAGTGGATCCTGCGCAACAGCCCGGTCCCCATCGGTACCGTGCCCATCTACCAGGCGCTGGAAAAGGTCAACGGCAAGGCTGAAGACCTGACCTGGGAAATCTTCAAGGACACGCTGATCGAGCAGGCAGAGCAGGGCGTGGACTACTTCACCATCCACGCCGGCGTGCTGCTGCGCTACGTCCCGCTCACCGCCGGCCGCATGACCGGCATCGTGTCGCGCGGCGGCTCCATCATGGCCAAATGGTGTCTGGCGCATCACCAGGAAAACTTCCTGTACACCCACTTTGCCGAAATCTGCGACATCATGAAGGCCTACGACGTCGCCTTCAGCCTGGGCGACGGCCTGCGCCCCGGCAGCGCCTGGGACGCCAACGACGCCGCACAGCTGGGCGAACTGAAAACCCTGGGCGAGCTCACCCAGATTGCCTGGCAGCACGACGTACAAGTGATGATCGAAGGCCCCGGCCACGTGCCGATGCAGCTGATCAAAGAAAACATGGATAAAGAGCTGGAATGGTGCCACGAAGCGCCGTTCTACACGCTGGGCCCGCTCACCACCGACATCGCCCCCGGCTACGACCACATCACGTCGGCCATCGGCGCCGCGCAGATCGGGTGGTACGGCACCGCCATGCTGTGCTACGTCACCCAAAAAGAGCACCTGGGCCTGCCCAACAAGCACGACGTCAAGGAAGGCATCATCACCTACAAGCTGGCCGCCCACGCTGCCGACCTGGCCAAAGGCCACCCCGGCGCGCAGATCCGCGACAACGCGCTGTCCAAGGCGCGCTTCGAGTTCCGCTGGGAAGACCAGTTCAACCTGGGCCTGGACCCGGACAAGGCGCGTGAATTCCACGACGAAACCCTGCCCAAAGACAGCGCCAAGGTGGCCCACTTCTGCAGCATGTGCGGCCCGCACTTCTGCAGCATGAAGATCACCCAGGACGTGCGCGAGTTCGCCGCCAAGCAAGGCATCAGCGAGCAGGACGCGCTGCAGAAAGGCATGGAAGTGAAAGCCATCGAGTTCGTCAAAGGCGGCGCCAAGCTGTACGACAAGGCCTGATACGGCGATTGCTTCACGTGAAACAAAAGGTTGGCCACAGGTAATGCGGCCAACCTTATTTGGTCATGAGTGACAAAGCTCGCGTGTAGCAAAAGCTGGCTTTGCCATGTACGCGCAAACATACCTCGTCAAATGCTTAGCAGGCACGGCCCGGCTTGGATGAGGCAGGTGGAACCTTGGTGGGTCATTACACTGGCAAGCAAAAATGGTAGGTTCACTTTACCGCTACAGCGCACTGCCAACGTCATGGCACTTGCATCACGGCAGGTAGCACGTTCAAATGAAGGCACTGCATCCCGCCCCACACCATGATCCAGCCCCGCGCCGTTTTATCTCTCACCCTGCTGCTGACCGCCCTGGCCCAGGGCGAGGTTGCCGCCGTGCCCGTCGCGCAGGAAGACTGGCCGGCGCTACTGGAAAGTACCGCCCGCCCGGCCATGCAGGGCCGGCTGGACGAGGCCGAAAAGCAATTGCGCACGTTACTGGCTCGTGCGCCGGACAGCCAGCCCGCCCTGCAAGCAGACATCCTGCACCGGCTGCAGTTTGTGCTGCTTGGCCGTCAGCAATACGACGCTGCCCGCGAGATGGCCGCAAAAGCACTGGCGCTGCGGCTGCAGGCCTATGGCAAAGAACACCTGAAGGTAGCGGAATCCCGGCAGGCCTACGCCCGGCTACTGGCGCTTTCCGGCCAGCCGGATGCCGCCGAAAAACTGCTACTGCAAGCACTGGCCAGCCGCGATGCGCTGGCAGGCAGCGACAGCCTGGCAGTAGCAGAATCGGGGCAGGCCTTGGGCGTGCTTTATCAGCAGTTGCAACAGCATGACAAGGCCGCCGAACAGCTAGGTAGGGCGCTGGTCATCCGGCAGAAACGCCTGCCTGCCGACCATGCCGACATTTTGTACAGTCAGGCACGGTTGGGAGCCAGCTTGCAACAGCTGCAACACTACGACCGGGCCATCGCCCTGCTACAGGACGCGCTGGAAGGCGAAACCCGCCGCGGCAACGCCGACGGCCTGCACGCAGCCATCATCCAGCGTGAGCTGGCTTACTGCCATCACTACCAACGCCGCTTTGCCGAAGCAGAAGGCCATTACCAGCAAGCGCTGACCCTGCTGGCACTGAACCTGGGCAGCCAGCACCACGCTTACGCCACCACGCTGCAAGCACTGGCTTGGCTATATATCAGCAGCCAGCGTGAAACCGCAGGTCGCGCCCTGCTGGAACAGGCCAGAACATTGCTGCAGCAGGCCAGCCCAACCCCATTACGGCGGCAATAAGGGTTGCAAAAATCGCGCAAGCCCAAGCTGCACCCGACACTATTTCGCCAAACGGTCATGTCTTTGCGGCTTCAACACGATATGATTAACGTTTAAAGACTTCTGCAACGTGCCCGGCCGCCGCCAATCCGTACCGCGACAGGCCGCAACCGCCGCCGCCTGCCCGGCATGGCGCCCAACTCACGAAGAAACGCATATGAAAAAACGCTTCGCCACGACTGTCCTCGTGACCAGCCTGATGCTGGCCGCACCGGCGTTTGCCGGCATCAAGGAAGGCCGCATCGCCTTCAACAAGGGGGATTTCACCACCGCCTTGCGCGAGTGGACGCCAGCAGCCGAGCAAGGCAACGCCAGCCTGCAGTACCAGCTGGGCGAGCTGTACCGCAAAGGGCTGGGCACCCCGGTTAACCTGGAACAGGCGGCCAACTGGTACCGCAAGGCGGCCGAGCAAGGCTACGCCGACGCACAGCTGAACCTGGGCCAGCTGTACGAGAAGGGCAACGGCGTAGCGCAAGACCTGAGCGCGGCTGCCAGCTGGTACCGCAAGGCCGCCGAGCAGGGCAACACCGTGGCTCAAACCCACCTGGCTGCGCTGTACCAGAGCGGCCGCGTGCAGCAGATGGACGTCACCGGCGCCGCCTACTGGTACCGCAAGGCAGCCAAGAGCGGTAACGCCCAGGCGCAGGCCAATCTGGCCGAAATGGTGCAGAACGGCACCGGCGCCCCGGCCAGCCCGGCGCAAGCCGCCACGCTGTACCGCAAGGCTGCCGAGCAGGGCGTGGCCCAGGCACAGTACAACCTTGGCGTGCTGTACCAGCAAGGCCGTGGCGTGGAAAAAAGCCCGGTAGAAGCCGCCAAGTGGTTCCGCAAAGCCGCCGAACAGGGCTATGTGGACGCGCAATCGGCGCTGGCTACCATGTTCCATAACGGCGTAGGCGTACCGCAGGATTACGCCGCCGCAGCCGATTGGTTCGCCAAAGCCGCCGACCAGGGCGACGCCGACGCCCAGTTCAGCCTGGCGCAGATGTACCAGCAAGGCCGTGGCGTGGAGCAGGATTACGTGAATGCGGCCAACTGGTACCGCAAGGCCGCGGTACAAGGCCACCCGAACGCGCAGGCCATCCTGGGTAACCTGTACCAGAGCGGCCTGGGCGTACCGAAAGACCCGGCACAGGCCGCCGTATGGCACCGCCGTGCCACCGAACAGCTGGCCGCCAGCTGGTTCGTGAAAGCCGCCGAACAAGGCGACGCCAACGCGCAATACAGCTTGGGCCAGATGCTGGAAAAAGGCCAAGGCACCGCACAGGACCTGACCGACGCCGCCATGTGGTACAACAAGGCCGCCAACCAGGGTCACGCCGCCGCGCAGACCAGCCTGGCGCAGCTGTACGAGAAGGGCAACGAACTGCCGCAGGACTACACCCAGGCCGCCAGCTGGTACAGCAAGGCCGCCAGCCAGGGTGATGCCCAGGCCCAGGCCAGCCTGGCCGCGCTGTACGCCAAGGGTAACGGTGTGCCGTTCGACCTGAAAAAAGCCTTCCAGCTGAACCAGCAAGCCGCCGCGCAAGACAACGTGGCCGCACAAGTGGCACTGGCCGGCCAGTACTACAACGGCCAGGGCACTGAGCAGAACTACGAACAAGCCGCCAACTGGTACCGCAAAGCCGCCAAGAGCGGTAACGCCGACGCCCAGTTCAGCCTGGGTGGCCTGTATGAAAACGGCCAAGGCGTGAAGCAGAGCTACGACGAAGCCGTGGCCTGGTACCGCAAAGCCGCCGCGCAGTACAACGTGGGCGGTCTGAACAACCTGGGCGTGATGTACTACTACGGCCAGGGCGTGCCGAAAGACCCGATCGTGTCCTACGCGCTGCATAACTTGGCCCGCGCCCAGGGTGACACGCTGGCCGCCAACAACCTGGCCCAGCTGGAACAGGACATGGGCCGCGCACAACTGGCCCGCGCCCAGGACCTGTCGCGCCGCATGAACGTGCCGGGCAAACTGCTGGCCGAGATCGAACGCTACGTGGTGTACGTCCGCCCGGTGCTGTTCGGCCGCCCGGCCAAGGCCAACAAGCCGGTGGCCAAGGCAGACGCCAGCCAGGATGCCAGCGCCGACAGCAGCAAGGCGGTGAAAGGCAAAGCCGCCAAGCCGGCCAAAGTGGCCAAGGCCGAAACCAGCGACCCGAAAGCTGCCAAGATGAAGGCGGCGGCCAGCAAGGCCATGGTCGAGCTGTCGTCGCAGCTGAACGCCATCGTGGCCGGTGACGGCGCCGCCGCCAAGTAAGCCACGCCGCCCAGCCCGCCCCCGCGGCCACGCCGTCGGGGGCTTTTTCACGCCCGGAAGCGGCGGCAAGCCCCGGCACGGAACCTGTGCCACCGCAACCGGTCTGTGCACGCGTGCCCTGCGGCACGTCATCACACAGCACTCAATACGGATAGAACATGTTCAAGAAACTGCTTGCCTCAATCGGCGTCGGTGGCGCCAAGGTCGATACCCAGCTGGACAACCCGCGCCTCTACCCCGGTGACATGCTCACCGGCCGTGTGGTGGTGCAAGGCGGCAACGCCGACCAGGACATCGAGAAAATCGAACTGGTGCTGATGGTGGAAGCCGAACAGGAAAGCGGCGACCACGAAGTACGCGGCGCGCTGCCGCTGGGCAGCCTGCTGGTGAGCCCGCGCTTTACCGTGCGTGCCGGCGAAACCCGCCAGTTCCCGTTCCAGCTGCAGCTACCGGCCGAAACGCCGATCAACGCGCTGGCACACTACGGCCGCCCGCTGGCGGTGTGGATCCACACCGACCTGGCGATTGCCTCGGCCGTGGACGCCAGCGACCGCGACTTGCTGGAAGTGCACCCCACCCCGCACGTTGCCGCACTGCTGGCGGCGTTCGAGCAACTGGGCTGGGGCCTGTACAGCACCGACGTGGAAGTGGGCACCGCCCGCGTCGGCCACGTCAGCAGCACGCTGGGCTGCTATCAGGAAATGGAGCTGCGTGCGCGCGGCGGCAACTTCCGCTTCCAGGAAATCGAGCTCACCTTCCTGCCGTGGGGCCAGGAAACCCACGTGCTGATCGAGGTGGATGCCCGCTTCGGCGGTGACTTCTACCGCTCGCTGGTCATGGGCCCGGACTTCGCCAGCCGCAACTGGGCCGACGAGCTACGTCGCCAGCTGCCGCTGTAAGGCCGGCGCGTGGCCTCAGGCCGGCGCGCCGAACCAGCCCAGCCAGCGCTTGGGCTGCGGCAACAGCCGGTACGCCGGCTGTACCAGGCGCTCGATCAGGGCGGTATCGGCGCGCGGCTGGCGCGCCAGTACCGGGTTGGCCACGCCGGTAGCCGCCACCTGCCAATGACCCTGCTGATGGCTCACGTGGTAACCCATCGCACACGAGGGGCAGTGCACGGTATCGCCGTCCTGCACCTCGCTGTGCATCACCAGCGTCGGCCCGCACGCTGCGCAGGACTGCAGCGGCCGCCCCGGCGCACTATGACCGATGATGGCCTCCAGCGCGCCATCGCGCCCCAGCCCCAGTACCACGCGGCCAACCTCGCTATCAAACTGCCGGCCCAGGTTGTCCTCGATGATCTGCAAGGCCGTCGCCAACGGCATGCCGGCGCGGTAAGGCCGCGAGCTGGTCATCGCGTCCAGCGCGTCCACCACACCGATAATGCGTGCCACGCGCGGAATGGCGCTACCGGACAAACCCTGCGGGTAACCGCGCCCGTCCGGGGTTTCGTGATGCAGCCACACCGCGTCCATCGCCAGCGCCGCCAGCGGGTGGCCGGCCAGCAGGTCGGCCCCTACCTGCGGGTGGGTCTTGATCACCGCGTATTCCTCGTCGCTCAGGCGGTCGCGCTTGTTCAGCACCGCGTCGGGAATGCCCACCTTGCCCAGGTCGTGCAGAAAGCCGCCCAGCTCGACGCGGGCCACCTCGTCTGCCGGCAGCTGCATGCGTTCCGCCACCAGGCGGGCAAACTGCGATACCCGCCACAAATGGCCACCGGTATAGGCATCGCGCGCCTCCACCATCATCGCCATCACGTATAAAGACTTCAGCAAAGCCTGCGCGTGTTCCATGTCGGCTCTCCAGCTATTTCTATAAAAATTAGCCGTAAACGGCGGCAATTTCTTACAAGCCGGCGTAAAAAAAACAGCCCGTGGCAGGCAAGCGCGTACAATCTAGCCATTCGGCCGGAGCGCGATGCTGCCGGCCGCCTTCATTTGTCAGCGAGAACACCATGTCCACCCTGTCCGAACTGCTGGCCGCCGCCGACGCGCGCCGCGCCGACCTCGTCGCCCGCCTGGCCACCGAGGAAACCGATACCTACCGCCTGTTCCACGGCAGTGCCGAAGGCCGCCCCGGCCTCACCATCGACCGCTACGGCGACGCGCTGCTGCTGCAAACCTTCCACACCCCGCTGAGCGACGACGAGCACGCCACCATCCTGGCGCACTACGCACCGCTGGGCCTGGCCGCCTGCTACAACGACCGCAGCGGCGCCAACTCGCGCATCGGCAACCGCCTGCCGGAAGACCAGCTGGAAGCCGCCCAGACGCCGCGCATCATCCGCGAGCTGGGCGTGAAGTACCACTTCCAGGCCCGTCATCAGGGCCAGGACCCGTGGCTGTTCCTCGACCTGCGCGCCGGCCGCCGCCGCGTGATGCAACTGGCCGAAGGCAAGAGCGTGCTGAACCTGTTCGCCTACACCGGCGGTGTCGGCGTAGCCGCCGCCAAAGCCGGCGCCAGCTTCGTGATGAACGTGGACTTTGCCGAATCCAGCCTGCAAGTGGCGCGCGCCAACGCCAAGATCAACAGCTTGGCTACCCGCCCGCGCTGCGTGGAAAGCGACTGCTTTGCCGCGCTGCGCCAGCTGGCCGGCATCGGCCAGCCCAAGATGGTACGCGGCAAGAAAATGCCCCCGTTCCCGACGCTGGAAGCGCGCCAGTTCGACCTGGTGTTCCTCGACCCACCGCGCTACGCCAAGAGCCCGTTCGGCGTGGTGGACCTGATCAACGACTACCCGGCGCTGTTCAAACCGGCGCTGCTGGCTACCGCCGAAGGCGGCATGCTGATCTGCTGCAATAACGTAGCCCAGGTAGACCGCGACGCCTGGCTGGCCCAGCTCAAGCGCAGCGCCGAAAAAGCCGGCCGCAGCGTGCGCGACGCAGAATGGATCGCCCCGGAAGAAGACTTCCCCACCTTCGACGGCAACCCGCCGCTGAAAATGGTGCTGCTGCACGTCTGAGCGGCACGCAACGCGCCATGACGAATGGCGATCGCTTGCCTACACTGGAAAACGGCGCCCCGCTGTCCGCAGCGGCGGCGCCGTTTCTCCGGAGCCCGGCATGCAGATACCCCCCACCGCCAGCCACGAACACGCCAGGCTGGCGTTACTGAACCGCAGTGCGCTACTCGATACGCCCGCAGAGATCGAGTTCGACCGCATCGTGCAACTGGCCGCCAGCGTCTTCCGGGTGCCCATCGCCCTGGTATCGCTGATCGACGCCCAGCGGCAATGGTTCAAGGCCAAGGTAGGCGTGGACGTCTGCGAAACCGGGCGCGAGGTGTCGTTCTGCGGCCATGTGGTGGCCAGTGGCCGCATGCTGGTGGTAGACAACGCGCTGCAAGACGACCGCTTTGCCGACAGCCCGCTGGTACTGGGCGACCCCAGCATCCGCTTTTACGCCGGCGCCCCGCTGCTGATCAGCGACCAGCTGGCCATCGGCACGCTGTGCCTGATCGACCGCCAGCCCCGCCAGTTCAACCTGCAAGACCAGACCCTGCTGCAACAGCTGGCCGACACCCTCAGCGACCTGATCCGCAAGCGTATGGCAGTGCAACTGGGCCAACGCCAGCTACGGCTGCTGCTCACCATCAACCAGGCGCAAAGCAGCTTCCTGCTGGACCGCGACCTGGGCGCGGCCTGCAGCACCATCACCCAGTCGCTGCTGGACATGAGCCACTGCACGCTAGGCTTTATCGCCAGTTGCCAGGTCAACGACAGCGACACCCCCTACCTGGCCATCCCCAGCATTGCCCATCAGCAGCAGGACGCGCTGCAATGGCTGATGCGGCAACTGGTGCCGCAACCCAGCGGCTACCACCTGTACGGGCTGGACCACGTTTTCGGCCAGGCCATCGCCAACGGCGAGCCGCTGGTCATCCGCCACCCCGCGCTATACGACCCCGGCGGCAGCCTTCAACCGTTGCAAAACCTGCTGGTGATCCCGTGCTTCTTCCACCTGTCGGTGCTGGGCGTGCTGGTACTGGCCAACCGGGCAGAAGGCTTCGACGAAGAAATCGTCGAGCACCTCACCACCCTGTCCGACAGCATCGGTACCCTGCTGCACGTGCGCGAGCTGGAACTGGCGCGCCAGGCCGCCGAAGCCGAGCTGGCCCGCCAGGCCACGCTGGACCCGCTCACCGGCCTGCTGAACCGCCGCGCCTTCCTGGAGCGCTGCCAGTACAGCCAGCAACGCTTTGCCCGCTACCGGCAACGCTTCAGCCTGCTGATGCTGGACCTCGACCACTTCAAGGCGCTCAACGACCGCCTCGGCCACCCGGCCGGCGACCACGTGCTGAAAGAGGTTGGCCGCATGCTGCGCGAGCAGCTGCGCGAAATCGACATCATCGCGCGCTGGGGCGGCGAAGAGTTCTGCATCCTGCTGCCGCAGGAAACCGAGCAGCCGGCGCTGCTGCTGGCCGAGCGCCTGTGCCGCACGCTGGCCGGGCTGGCCCCGGTATGGCACGACGAGCAGCTGGCGCTGACCTGCAGCATCGGCGTGGCCACCCTGCACCCGGACGGCGAACACACCGACACCCTGATCGCCCGCGCCGACGCCGCCATGTACCAGGCCAAAGCCGCCGGCCGCAACTGCGCCCGTCTGGCAGGCACTCTCAAATAGTAGTGATTCCTGTTTGCAATAATGCTACCATCCGCCTTTTTGCAGGCAGGTTGTGGCCGTGTTCGAGCGCTATTACCACGAACTTCTGAACTTCATCGCAGGCCGTACCGGCTGCCGTGAACGCGCCCAGGACGTGGTGCAGGAAAGCTACGCCAGGGTACTGGCCAGCCACGGCAGCACGCTGCCGGCGCAGCCGCGTGCGCTGCTGTACGCCACCGCGCGCAACCTGCTGGTGGACCAGTACCGCCAGCAGGCGCGCCAGCCGGAGCAGACCGAGCTGGACGAAGACAGCCACGCCGCGGCCCCCGGCTGCGAACCGGAACGCACCGTCGCCGCCCAGCAGCAACTGGACCGCCTGCTGCACGCCGTCAGCCAGCTACCCCCGCGCTGCCGGCAAGCCTTCGTGCTGTACAAGTTCGACGGCCTTTCCAGCGCCGCCATCGCCGAAAAAATGGGCATTTCCGTCAATATGGTGGAAAAGCACATCATCAACGGCATGCTGGCCTGCAAACAGGCCATGACCGACCAGGACGCCCGATGACCGCCCATTCCGCTCCCGAACAGGCTATCGATACCCAGGCCGCCAGCTGGCTGCTGCGCCAGCAGCAAGGCCTTAGCCCGGCACAGCACGCCCAGTTGCAAGCCTGGCTGGCGGCCAACCCCGCCCACGGCCGGGCGCTGGCCAGCCTGCAGGCCGCCGACACCCTGCTCACCCGCGCCAGCCCCGCGCAGCGCGACGTCTTGCGCGCCGGCCTGCCACCCTTGCTGCAGCCGGTCAGCGCCCACACGCCAGCGCCGCTGGCGGCGGCCGCCTGTCTGTGCGCCGTCATCGGCGGTACCCTGGCCTGGCAACAGTGGCAGCAACAGCAGCCGCTGTACCAGCAAACCTTCGCCACCGCCCGCGGCGAACAGCGCAACGTCACGCTGCCGGATGGCAGCCAGGTGCTGCTGGACAGCGCCAGCCGCCTGCAGGTCAGCCTGTACCGCCAGCACCGCGACACCACGCTGCTGCAAGGCCAGGCCTTGTTCAGCGTCGCGCACGACCGGCAACGCCCGTTCCACGTGCTGGCCGGCAGCAACCGCGTCACCGTGCTGGGCACCCGCTTCAGCGTGCGCCAGGTTGGCCGCAGCTACCAGGTGGCGGTGGCCGAGGGCAGGGTGCGGGTGCAGCAATACCGCGACGCGGCCCAGGCCGCCGCCGACAACACGCCGCTGCAGCAAGCCATCCTGCAGGCCGGGCAGCAGATTGCCGGCAACGGCCAGCAGCTACAGCCACCGGTGCGCATGCAAGCCGAAGCGGTGGCGCCGTGGCGCGCTGGCCGTCTGGTGTTCGATAACGTGCCGCTGGCCGACGTCATTGCCGAATTCAACCGCTACGGCGACAGCGGCTTGACGCTGCAGCACCCCGCCAGCGGCAGGCTGCGCCTCACCGGCAGCTTCCCGGCCACCGCACCCGCGCAGTTCGCCGCGGCGTTACCGGCGGTGCTGCCGTTGCAGGTCACCGCGCAAGGCCGTGGCTGGCGCATCAGCCCGCGCTAGGCGCCCGGCGCGGCCCGCCAGAAAAATTTTTTGATTGTCGATGTCAGGTTTTGCCGGTTTGCATCGTTTTCACAATTGAGAATGATTTTCATACAAAACTGAAACATACCTGACATGCCACGTCCTTCCGTCGTTCCGCTTCGCCCGCTGGTGCTGGCGCTCAGCCTGGCGCTCACGCCGCCGCTGCTGCTGGCCGCACCGGCCAACCTGCCGGTAGCCTTCCACATCGCGGCCCAGCCACTGGGCAGCGCCCTGAACGAGCTGGCGCGCCAGGCCGGCCTGGTATTGCTGGCCGACGCCAGCCTGCTGCAACAGCGCCAGGCCCCCGCCATCAGCGGCCAGCTCACCCCGCGCGACGCGCTGCGCCGGCTGCTGGCCGGCAGCGGCCTGCAAGCCGAACTGCGCGACGGCACCATCACGCTGAAAGCGGCGGCATCCAGCGCCGCCACCGCCTTGTCCACCCTGCAGGTCAACGGTGGCAGCCGCGCGGCCGGCCTGCTGCACGACGACGGCATCGCGCTGGCCGACCAGCCCTACGTCAAGGCCGGCTCGCGCGCGGTGATCGACCAGCAACAGATCGAGCGCTTCCGCGGTACCTCGGTGGCAGACATGTTCAAGGGCACCCCCGGCGTACAGGTGGGCGACGGCCGCAACAGCGGCGCGGTCGATGTCAACGTACGCGGCATGCAGGGGCAGGGCAGGGTGCCGGTGGTGATCGATGGCAGCCAGCAGGCCATCAGCGTGTACCGCGGCTACGCCGGCGCCGCCGACCGCAGCTACCTGGACCCGGACCTGATCAGCCGCGTCACCATCGAAAAAGGCCCCAGCCTGTCGGCCCAGGGTGCCGGGGCCGTCGGCGGCCTGGTGCAGATGGATACCCTGAAAGCGGCCGACGTGCTGCTGCCCGGCGAGCGCGTCGGCGTGCGCCTGCGCGGCAGCCTGCAAAGCAACACCGCCACGCCACAGGCCAGCATCAAGACCCCGCCGCGCCAGCAGGCGCCGGGGCTGGATGGCCGCGCCGGCGCTGGCAGCGTGGCGCTGGCTACCCGCCAGGACCACTACGAGCTGGTGGCCGCCTACGCCCACCGCGAGCAAGGCAACTACTTTGCCGGCAAGCACGGCTACAACAAGCTGCGCGTGTACAACAACTGGATGAACTTCGGCGGCACCAACCCGGTGGTAGAAGCCGGCGTGACCACCGTGTACCGGCCGGGCGAGGAGGTGACCAATACCGCCAACCGCAGCGACTCGCTGCTGCTGAAAGGCACGCTGCGCCCCGACGACGACAGCGCGCTGGAGCTGGCCTGGCGCCGTTACGACAGCCACTACGGCGAGATCATGCCGTCGCAGATCCTGCGCAACGACAGCGGTTACATCATGCAATGGCCGGGCAGCCACGTGCTGTTGGACAGCTACAGCGCCCGCTACCAGTGGGCACCGGCCGCGCAGCCGCTGATCCGGCTGAAAGCCAATGTGTGGCATACCGACATGCAAGGCGATGCCATGAATGGCGACGTGTTCCGCAACCCGCAGCAAGGCAAGCCGCAACCGGGCTGGGACGAAACCGACCCCGCCTGGCTGGACGCCCGCTACCGCGTCAAGACCGCCGCCACCCGCAGCGGTGCCGACATCAGCAACAGCAGCCTGCTGCGCACCGCCGCCGGCGCCTTCAAGCTGGACTACGGCGTGTCGCTGCAACGCGAGCGCACTGGCCCCGGCAAGGGCATGGTGGTGGACCTGGACGACATCAACCACAACCGCACCGTGCGCAGCGGCCAGCGCGACGAACACAGCGCCTTCTTCAAGCTGGACTGGGCAGCCAACGACTGGCTGAGCCTGGAGCTGGGCGGCCGCTACACCCGCTTTGCCAGCCGTGACCACAACGTGCAGGCCACTGCCCACCACACCGAGCAGCGCTACCGCAGCATCGACGTGTACCAGGGCGAAGGCGATAACGAAAAGTACGTCGGTTACCTGAAATGGCTGCCGGACGCCAACGGCGAATACAGCGCCGCCACCGACCCGCGACAGCAAGCGCAAACCTCGCTGTACCTGTGGGGCGCGCAACCGGCCGCCTTCCAGCCGGCGCAAGCCAGCCGTACCGAAGTGAACGAATACAACGAGTACAGCGACATCCTGTCCACCCGTTACGAATACGCGCCGCCGTTCCGCCGCCAGGACAGCGGCTTCGCGCCGCTGGCCGGCGTCACCCTGCAACTGGGCGGCGGCGTCAGCGCCTACGCCCGTTACAGCGAAGGGCTGCGCATGCCCAGTCTGATGGAGTCCACCCTCGGCTCGTCCGCACCCTACCTCAACCCGCTGGCGCCAGAACGCAGCAAGAACCGTGAAGTCGGCGTCAGCCTGCTGCGCGACGACTGGCTCACACCCGGCGACAAGCTGCGCGCGCGCCTGGCCTACTTCGACAACCGCAGCGACGGCTACCTGACGCGCCGCCCGTTCAAGGGCTTGCCCGGCATGCAGAACTTCACCATCGCCAATATGGACCGCTACCAGATCAAGGGCCTGGAGCTGCAAACCGGCTACGACAACGGCGCGTTCTTCGGCGAACTGTCGGCCACCTACCACCGCCAGGTGGAAATCTGCGACCGCCAGACCGCCGACTACTTCCGCGCCATGCATTACGACGTCTACGACGAGGACAGCGGCACCTTCCACACCGTCTACCCGTACACGGCACTGGGCAACTGCTCGCCCACCGGTTTTTCCACCGCCTACGTACGCAACCACGTGCCGCCGCGCCTCAGCGCCAACCTGACGCTGGGCGGACGCTGGCTGAACGACACCCTCAGCGCCGGCACCCGCGTGCTGTACACCAGCGGCCCCACCGCCGAGCAAGCCGCCAGCGGCCGCGACTGGGAAAGCTACAACGGCACCGCCAACCAGGTGCTGACCCGGCCGTTCACCGTGGTGGACCTGTTTGCCAGCTACCAGCTGACGCGCCACGCCAAGCTGGAGCTGGCAGTAGACAACCTCACCAACCGCTTTTACCTCGACCCGCTCACCCTCAGCCTGATGCCGGCGCCGGGTCGCACCTACCGCGCCGCCTTCAGCGCGCGTTTCTAGCCAGCCATCGTTACCCCAGGCCGCCACGTGCGGCCAACCCTGATCAACAGAAAGCCAGACATGCACGTTACCGACACCCCGCTCAGCCGCACCCAACGCCTGAAAGCCGCCACCCACGCCACCCACGACGCGCTGGACCAGCGCATCATGGCCTACCGCCCGTTCAGCAGCCACGCCCACTACCGCCGCTTCCTGCAGGCGCAGTACCTGTTCCTGCGTGACGCCGACGCACTGTACGACAACCCGGGCCTGGCCGCGCTGTTTGCCGACCTGGCCGAACGCCGCCGCCAGCACCTGATCGCCGCCGACCTGGACGACCTGGGCTGCCCGCTGCCGGCGCCGGCCAGCAGCGCCCCCATCGACAGCCAGCTGGACGTGGCCACCGCCATGGGCTGGCTGTACGTGGTGGAAGGCAGCAAGCTGGGCGCCGCCATCCTGCTGAAAATGGCACAAGCGCTGGGCCTGAACGAAGAAAAAGGCGCCCGCCACCTGGGCGGCCACCCCGACGGCCGCGCCCGCCACTGGCGCGACTTCACCCGCGCGCTGGACGCGCTGACGCTGGACCCGGACGCCGAAGCCCGCGTCAGCGCCGGCGCCAAGGCCGCGTTCACGCTGATGAACCAGCATCTGGACCAGGTGTACGGATGCGCGTAAGCCCCGCTGCGCCGGCACGCTGGGCATGGCAGGCCGCCGGCTGCCTGATGCTGGCGCTGGGCGTACTGGGCGCCGTGCTGCCGCTAATGCCCACCACCGTGTTCCTGTTGCTGGCGCTGGCCTGCTTTGGCCGCAGCTCGCCGCAATGGGCCGCCCGCCTGCTGGCGCACCCGCAGCTGGGGCCGCCGTTGCAGCGCTGGCAGCAACACGGCGTGGTGCCGGTACGCGGCAAGGTGCTGGCCTGCAGCGGCATGGCACTGGGCTTCGTGGTGCTGGCCAGCCGCCAGCCCGGCCTGGGCTGGTTGCTGGCCGCTGCCGTGCTGGAATTGGCCGTCGCCGGCTGGCTGCTTTGCCAGCCGTCACGCCCCGGCGACACGCGCTGGCAACCGCGCTGGCCAGCCAGCCGTGTGGCCGCCGCACTCAGCGTGCTGGCGCATCTGGCCGTCATCGCCAGCCTGCTGTGGCACCCGCCCGCGCCGCCCACACTGACGCTGGCGGCCAACCCGGCCACGGTGATGACGCTGACCAGCGTGCCGCAGCCGCTGGCCACGCACACCGCCACCGCAGCACGCCCCGACAGCCGCCGACAGCCGGCCCCCATCCGTCAGGCCAAGGCCACGCCACTGCTGCACACCACGCAGCCCACCGCCCGCCAGCAAGCCATTACCAGCGTAGCCAAGCCGGCACCCGCAACCGCCGATGCCACGGCCAGCGCCGCGCCACAGGCCACCCCCGCCCCCGCCGCCCGTCACGACAGCGTGGCGGCAGCGCCGCCCAGCCCGTCGCTGCCGCCCGGCCAGGCCGGCGGTGGCAATAGCCGCAGCTGGGAAGCCCAGGTGCTGGCGCGGCTGGAACGCTTTCGCCGCTACCCGGCCGGCGCCCGCGCCCAGGGCCACGAAGGCGTCGTTTACCTGCAACTGAAGGTTGGCCGCGACGGCCAGATCCTGGCGCTGCAGCTATTGGACAGCAGCGGCCACACCAGCCTGGACCAGGCCGCACTCGACACCGTACAGCGCGCCGCGCCGCTGCCGCGCCTGCCAGCCGACCGCCCCGACAGCGTCACCGTCACCCTGCCGGTGGAATTCTTCCTGGACTGAGCCAGCCGGGCAGCGCAGGCGCCCGACAGCGCGGCGCCGGGGGCTGCCAATTGCGGTATCATCCGTGGATTAACTGCGCGGAATACCGAGATGAGCGATAGCACCAGCCTGAAACCCTGCAACAAATGCGGCGCCCCGGCCGAAGTGGTCAAAGCCGGCTCGCGCCGCTTCTGGGTGCAGTGCACCCGCTACGCCGGGCAAGGCACCTGCAGCGCCATCGGCCCGCAAGCCGACAACAAGAAAGACGCCATCGCCGGCTGGAACAAGACCCGCTAACGCGGAAGAGTGATGCCATGGAGAAGTTTTCCAAACTGCTGACCAAGCTCAAGCACGTGCTGCACGAAGACGCGCCCGAGCACGATGACGGCCAGACGGCCGCCCCCGACCAGCCCGAACCCGCCCCCGTGGCCATCACGCCGCGTCCGCCGCGCCGCACGCTGGGTGCCCCGGCCGAGGCGCCCCCTGCGGTGCCGCCGGCGGCGGCCAACCCGGCCAAGCCGCCCGCCCCGCCCGCACCGCGCGCAGCCGAGCCCAAACCCGCCGCCCGCGCCGAGATCATCGACAAGCTGCCGCGCGAGCTGCCACGCTACCAGCGCCAGCCCAAGCCTGCGCCCGCCAGCCACAAGGGCAGCACGCCCAAGCTGCCGGTCATCGGCCTGGACGACGTGCAGCGCAACCTGCGCCGAGACCTGACCCGTCGCGAAAAGATCGCCGCCTACGACGGCAAGCCGGCACCGCAAGTACGCGACCTGCCGCTGATCGACCCGCGTGAAGTACGCGCCAGCGTGCAGCAGCTGCACAGCGGCCGCCAGGCACCGCCGCCGCCGCCGTTGCCGCCGGTCATCCTGCAGCCGACGCCGGTGATGAAAAAGGCCAGCCACCCGACGCCGCCACCGCCGTCGCCGCTGGCACAGCAAGAGCGCGAACGCGCCGCCGCCGCCCTGTTTGGCCCGCAATCCAGCTTTGCCCAGGCCAAAGCCGACGCGCTGGCCCAACGCCAGGCTGCGCCCGCCGCCGACAGCCACCCGGCACAGCCGCCCGCTACCCCGCGCCCGCCCGCCGACATCCAGGCCGACTGGCGCGGCGCCAGCCACGCCGCCGAAGCCCGTGCCGCCGGTGCGCCACCGGCGCTGCTGACACCGGCTGCCGCTGCGCAGCCGGCCACGCCGGCCCCCGCCGACGCCGACGACACGTTGGCCGCCGCCTGGCCCGAGCACCACGCGCCCGCCACCGACGACTTCGTGCTGGACGACGATTTCACGCTGGACGCCGCGCCGGAACCGCACAGCACCGAACTGCACGCTACCGAACCGGCGGCGCCTACCGCCCAGCCGCAACCCGACGCGGCCCCGGCTGCGGTCACCAGCCCGGCGCCGGCCCCGGCTGCTCCGCATGGCCTGGCCGCCTCGCCGCGCTGGCAGCAACTACGCCAGCCGGTGGCGGTGCCTGCTGCCGCGCCGGTATGGCAGGGCGTGACCCTGCGCCAGACAGTAGCCACGCCCGAGCAGCCGGTCACCCCTGCGCGTGACCACACCGCGGACACCACGGCAACGGTTGCGGCCAACCCGCCCGCCGCGCCGGCTGCCGCAGCCGCCACCCCCGCCGCTACCAGCGGTACCGCTGTGCCGTCCGCGGCCGTTGAACACGGCATCCAGCGCGGCGACATCGTCTGGCACCTGCTGGACGACGAACCCGACAGCGCGCCGCCGCCGTCCCCCACAGCGGCCCCGGCGGCAGCCAATCCCGGCCTGGTGTGGCAGCTGATCGACGAACCCGCCGCAGCGGCCACCGCGACACCAGCTGCTGCTGCCGCCCCGTGGGCCAGCAGCGCCGCCGAGCCGCAAGCCAGCCAGGCGCTGGCCACGCCGGCGCGCCCGCACATCCCGGTGGTGTACGGCGACGCCTGCCTGCCGTCGCTGGACCTGCTGCGCCCGCCCGAAGTGCACAAGGCGGTGCAGAGCGAGGACTACCTGATCGAGCGCGGCATTCTGATCGAAGAAAAATGCGCCGAGTTCAAGGTGAAAGTGGCGGTGGTGGACGCCTACGCCGGTCCGGTGATTACCCGTTACGAAGTGGAACCCGCCGTCGGCGTGCGCGGCAGCCAGGTGGTGAACCTGGCCAAGGACCTGTCGCGGGCGCTGGGCCTGGCGTCCATCCGCGTGGTGGAAACCATCCCCGGCAAGACCTGCATGGGGCTGGAGCTGCCCAACCCGCAGCGGCAGATGATCCGGCTGTCGGAAATCTTCGGTGCCGACGTGTTCCAGCAGTCGGCGTCCAAGCTGACGCTGGCGCTGGGCCACGACATCACCGGCGCGCCGGTGGTGACCGATCTGGCCAAGGCCCCGCACCTGCTGGTGGCCGGTACTACCGGCTCCGGCAAGTCGGTGGGCGTCAACGCGATGATCCTGTCCATGCTGTACAAGGCCACGCCGGACGAAGTGCGCTTCATCATGATCGACCCCAAGATGCTGGAGCTGTCGGTGTACAACGACATCCCGCACCTGCTGGCGCCGGTGGTGACCGACATGAAGCTGGCCGCCAACGCGCTGAACTGGTGTGTGGGCGAGATGGAAAAACGCTACCGCCTGATGAGCCACCTGGGCGTGCGCAATCTGGCCGGTTACAAAGACAAGGTCCGCGCCGCCGAGGCGCGCGGCCAACGTTTGGTCAACCCGTTCAGCCTGACGCCGGAAACGCCGGAGCCGCTGTCCACGCTGCCGTTCATCGTGGTAGTGGTAGACGAGTTTGCCGACCTGATGATGGTGGCCGGCAAGAAGATCGAGGAGCTGATCGCCCGCCTGGCGCAGAAGGCCCGCGCCGCCGGCATCCATTTGATCCTGGCCACGCAGCGGCCGTCGGTGGACGTGATTACCGGCCTGATCAAGGCCAACATCCCCACCCGCATCGCGTTCCAGGTATCGAGCAAGATCGACAGCCGCACCATCCTCGACCAGATGGGCGCCGAAAGCCTGCTGGGGCAGGGCGACATGCTGTTCCTGCCGCCGGGCACCGGCTACCCGCAGCGCGTGCACGGCGCGTTCGTGACCGACGAGGAAGTGCACGCCATCGTGGAAGACCTGAAGCAGTGGGGCGAGCCGGACTACGTGGAAGGCCTGCTCACCGGCGAATCGGTGGCCGACGACGACCAGGCCGACGCCAAGGGCCGCGCGGCCGCCGGCAGCGAGGCCGACCCGCTGTACGACGAGGCGGTGGCCATCGTGCTGAAAACGCGCAAGGCGTCCATTTCGTCGGTGCAGCGCCAGCTGCGCATCGGCTACAACCGCGCCGCGCGGCTGATCGAGGACATGGAAGCCGCCGGCATCGTGTCGGCCATGGAAAGCAACGGCAACCGCACCGTGCTGGTACCCGACCGCGACTACTGAGCGTGACGGCTATCAGCAAACACAAGGCCCCGCCAACTGGCGGGGCCTTGTGTTTGGTAGCGTGTGAGTGGCAGCGCTTACTTGCCCTGCAGCGCGTCGGCCGCCTGTTTCACCGCGTCCACCTGCTGCTTGGCCTCGTCGATCTGCTGGCCCAGCTCCGGGTTCAGGATGGCCGCCGCCGCGCCCAAGCGCTTGGCCACGCCCAGTGCGGCGCTGGCTTGTTCCTTCAGCTTGGCGGTGTCGGCCAGCGCCGCGCTGGCCTGCTGTTTCAGCTCGCCCAGCGGCGCGCTGCTGTCCTGCACCACCTTGTGCGCGCCACCAATGGCCGCCGAGGCCTGCTGCTGCAGCTGGCTGGTCTGCTCGGCCGTGCACCCCGCCAGCGCGGCGGCGGACAACAGGGCGATCGTCAGCTTGTTCATGCCTTTCTCCTTGAGTATGCGGCCGGTGCCGGTGCACTGTGCGGCCAACTGTTGCGTGCTGCGTAGAGTGAAGCACGCTGCCGACAGTTCCGCTACCCGTCTATGCTGAAAGCTCCCCACCTGCCGGAGCCTTGCCCCATGGATACCAGCCTTCACACCCTGTGCGCCCTGTTTGCCCAGCTGGGCCTGCCGGACAGCCCTGCCGACATCCGCGCCTTCATCGCCAGCCACCCGTTGTCGGCCGACACCGCCATCGAGGACGCGCCGTTCTGGAACGCCGCCCAGGCCGCCTTCCTCAAACAGGCGCTGGACGACGACGCCGATTGGGCCGAGCTGGTGGACACGCTGGCCGCCCGCTTGCAGCAGCCCTGAGTGCATTTGCGCAAGTGACTGATTCCGCTATACTTCCGCCCCTTGCCACACCACCCACCGCAGGAAGTACCAGATGAGTCTGTTGCCGCACCAGGTCGAGCTGCTCTCGCCCGCCAAAAACATCGACATCGGCCGCGAAGCCATCCTGCACGGCGCCGACGCCGTGTACATCGGCGGCCCCAGCTTTGGTGCGCGGCACAACGCCTGTAACAGCGTGGCCGAGATCGCCGAGCTGGTGCAGTTTGCCCACCGCTACCATGCGCGCATCTTCACCACGCTGAACACCATCCTGCACGACGCCGAGCTGGACGCCGCCCGCACGCTGATCTGGCAACTGTACGACGCCGGCGTGGACGCGCTGATCGTGCAGGATATGGGCATCCTGCAGATGGACCTGCCGCCGATCCAGCTGCACGCGTCCACCCAGTGCGACATCCGCACCCCGGAAAAAGCCCGCTTCCTGTCCGACGCCGGCTTCAGCCAGATCGTGCTGGCGCGCGAGCTGACCATTCCGCAGATCGCCAAGATCTCGCAAGTGGTGGCAGAAGGCGCCGACCCGGCCGCCATCGAATACTTCATCCACGGCGCACTGTGCGTGGCGTTTTCCGGCCAGTGCTACATCAGCCACGCCGACACCGGCCGCAGTGCCAACCGTGGCGACTGCTCGCAGGCCTGTCGCCTGCCGTACACGCTGACCGACGAAAAAGGCGGCGTGGTGGCCTTCGACAAGCACCTGCTGTCGATGAAAGACAACAACCAGAGCGCCAATCTGGAAGCGCTGCTGGATGCCGGCGTGCGCTCGCTGAAGATCGAAGGCCGCTACAAGGACGTGAGCTACGTGAAGAACATCACCGCCCACTACCGCCTGCTGCTGGACGAAATCTTCGAGCGCCGCCCCGAGCTGGCCCCGGCCGCCAGCGGCAGCAGCGAAATCTTCTTCACGCCCGACCCGGACAAAACCTTCCACCGTGGCGCCACCGACTACTTTGCCACTGGCCGCAAGCAGGACATCGGCGCCTTTGACTCGCCCAAGTTCGTGGGCGTACAGCTGGGCACCGTGCACCAGGTAGGCGACGGCTGGGTGGACATCGCCACCGCCGAGCAGATGAGCAACGGCGACGGCATCAACTTCATGAAAAAGCGCGACGTGGTGGGCATGCAGCTCAACACCGTCAAGCAGATCGGCCACGTGCCGGGCGGCGACAAGCTGTGGCGCTGCGTACCCAACGACCCGGCGCTACTGGCCGGCCTGAAGCCCGGCACCGACATCAGCCGCAACCGCGACCACGCCTGGGAGCTGGCGCTGCTGAAGAAATCCGCCGAGCGCCGCATCGGCGTATGGGCCACGCTGGCCGACACCGCCGACGGCCTGACGCTGACGCTGACCGACGCCGACGGCTGTAGCGCCACCGCGGCGGCCAACGTCGCGCTGGAGCCGGCCAAGGACGCCGCCCGTGCCGAAAGCAGCCTGCGCGAAGCCGTGGCCAAACTGGGCAATACCCTGTTCTACGCCCACGACGTGGCGCTGCAGCTGGCACAGCCGTGGTTCGTACCGGCCTCAGTCATCAACGGCCTGCGCCGCGACGCGGTAGCGCAACTGGAAGCCGCCCGCCTGGCCGCCTGGGTACGCCCGCCGCGCAAGGCCGAGGCCGAGCCCAAGCCGCGCTTCCCGGAAACCAGCCTCAGCTACCTGGCCAACGTCTACAACGCGCTGGCGTGGGACTTCTACAAAAAGCACGGCGTGGAAATCATCGAGCCGGCCTACGAAGCGCATCAGGAAGAAGGCGAAGTATCGCTGATGATCACCAAGCACTGCCTGCGCTTCTCGTACAACCTGTGCCCCAAGCAGGCCAAAGGCGTGAAGGGCGTGATGGGCCAGGTGCGCGCCGACCCGATGGTGCTGAAATCGGGCGACGAAACCTACACGCTGAAATTCGAATGCCGCCCGTGCGAAATGCACGTGATGGGCAAGATGAAAAAGCACGTGCTGAAGTCGCCGCCGCCCAGCGAGATCCCCGCCACCGCGCCGATCACCTTCTTCAAGCAGCGCCCGGCATCCTAAACCGGGCCCGCGGCCAACGTTGGCCGCAGGGCAGGGCGTCAGCGCATCACCAACGTACAAGGGCAAGCCGGCTGGCTTGCCCTTGTTGCATGTGACCCTCCACTGCGGCTGGGGTAGGGCGGGTAAAGACCGTGCCCACCAAACTGAGCGAGGCCTTATAGGCACACTGCGCTTTGTCCGCCCGGCATGCTGCTGGCACAATGCCATTTTCATTGCGTCTATCCTGCCCGTGCGGCCAACCCGGAGCCCTGCCATGAAGCACCCGCTCGCCTGTCTGTTCGCGCTGCTGCCAGCGCTGGTGCTCGCCAGCGAGATCGTCGTGACCGCCCCGGCGCCCGAGGCCGCAGCAACGCGTGCGCCACAAACGTGCGCCTTTCCCGGCCTGCAGCTACCGGCCAACGCCGTGGTATACGCCGCCGGCGGCTACAGCGGCAAAGCGCTGGATTACCAGATCGACCAGAGCGGCAACAGCGCCGGCATGATGGACGTCACGGTGCACAACCCGGCGCAACCGGTAGTGCTGATGCTGGGCGCCTACGACCCCACCGTCTGGCGGCTATACCGCAGCAGCGGCACCCGCGTCCTGGCGGTATTGCTCACCGGCTACCACCGCCAGGCCATAGTGGGCCTACCGGCCGGTACCCCCACCCTGATCAGCTATTACGACAATAACGGCGCCTGCGGCTGGCACTATGTGGATGCCGATAACCTGAAGCCGCTCAACCCCCTGTCGCGCCAGCTGTTCGGCCGCGCCGTCAGCCGCGTGTACCTGGCACAGGAAGGCCGTATCAGCATCGGCGCACCGATGCCGGCCGGCACCGTACTGCTGAGCGAAAACAGCCAGCAGTCACAACCGTTCCGCGACCGCAGCGCCCCGCTGGCCGGCGCCGCCGGATTGGCGCAAGCGCTGCAACGCGGCCAACTACGCCGCGCCGGGCCCGCCGACGCCCAAGCCTGGGCCAAAGCGGTGGCCAGCAAACAGCCGCCTGCCGATGTGCCACCAATCGCCGGTAGCCGTGCCGGCAGGCTGAAAGTGCCCGAATTCCACGACGGCTACGTGGTACTGCGCCGCTTTACCTACCCCGCCGGCCTGTACGGCGCCCATTCCGTCACCTTCTTCATCCCGGCCGGCGTACCCACACCAAGCGGCAACCCCGGCCACTCGGCGGTATACGACTTCAACACCCTGCAATGCCAAGGCGGCCTGTGCGATGCACAGTAAGCGCCCCGCTCAATGACACCCTATGACACGCTGGCGCTCGCCCTGCTACTGGCCGGCGCCGCGCAGTGGCCAAGCGGCCACGTCCTGCACAAACATCAACGCTGAGCCCGCCATGCCCGACACCTTCTTCGATCGCGCCCATCACTACTGGCAACAACACGCGCAGCCGTGGCTGGCACAGCTGGACGCCGGCCACCATGCCGGGTGCTGGCACGCCGCCGCCAGCAGCCTGCAACACGCCATCACGCTGGCCGAATTGCAAGCCACCCTGCAAGCGCTGCCACCGCGACAGCCACGGCAACTCTTGACTTGCCAGCACTACCGGCAACCGCCCGCTGCCGCGCCGTGCTGGGTTTACCAATGCCTCAGCGGCAACGATGAACACCCGCACTGGCAGGAAACCCTGACCCTGCAACAGCAAGCCGACGGCAGCTGGCAAGTGGCCGGCTACTTTGTCCGCCCCGCAGACGGGCAGCAGGGCTGAACATCGCTGCGCGGCACACGATCAGGCGTTACACGGGACGCGGCCAACGTTGGCCGCAGGGCAGGATGCGAGCGCATCACAAACGTACAAGGGCAAGCCGAATGGCTTGCCCTTGTTGCATGCGCCTATCCACTGAAGCGGCTGGGGTAAGGTTGGCAAAGGCCACAAGCCGTGCCCACCAAACTGAGCGAAGGCGTTGTGGGCACGCTGCGCTTTGCCCACCCTGCTTGCCTGGGAGGGGAGAGCTTGCTCATGTAGTCATTCTACAGAACGGACGCAAGCCCTGATTGGTGCAACAAAGCCCAACAAATCCGCAATATGTGTATTTAAATAGATTTCAGGTAAATTTATTTAAAATTGGATTCCAATTTTTAAGCCTACCTCTTTTGTCGTATTTTCTGGCTCAAAAACCGTGCTGGAACGAAAGATTGCTGGATCTGATCTTTTTATTTTCCAAAATCGGTAAAATGGTGTGACATAGAGTGATCGCTGATAGATCTTTTTCTCTATGGCTAAATTTATGTCAAAACCATAGCCGTTTTTTTGTATATTATCTACTCCTTCCTCAATTGCAGAATGTTGCTTTCCTTTTATTATTTTTTTGTATGCGACAGATGGTGTGATTTTAAAAATACCTTTGTTGTCAAATTCTTTGCTAATACTAATTATTGCATATGATAGATCATTTTTACGAGTGTATCCACCTGAGGATGCTTGATCTAAAGAGTCTTTTAAGTGACGCAAACCAAGCCCGGGGCCAATGGTAAAACTTCCCAATGATTCTATATTGAATTCATGTTTCAAAATAGTTTGTATTTCCCAAGACTCTCTATTAATTCCTTTTACTTTAAGGTCGCCATAAACTCCATTGGTGTATGCACCAGTATAGTCACTTTTGCCTTTGGCATAACGACCTGATACCCATATTGTAGCATCTTCATTAAAATATAGATTGGCTTCTCCAATAATACTGGTCATCATGCTATTTTCCTGCATGAATTTTTCGCCGCTTTCATAGTCTAGATAGTTTTCATTATATTTTTCTATACCAAAGCTGTAGTTTTTTAATTCAAGTGCACTGGCATGTCCACTTACTATTAGTGTAAGTACAATTACGATTTGTCTTTTTTTCATAAAAACTCCTTTCGTTAATCATTTTGCATTGATAAGTTTTAATTGTAATGCGAGTTGTATACTTGTAATAGATTAGTATGAATTACTTTGATTTTTATCAAATCACGTGCTAGGGATGATCTGAACACGTCTGCCCCGACGCCAGCCTGCTGCAACTGCAACGCGACGGCATCCAGCCGGTTGCCTATCAGGACACCGAGCACTACATCGTGATGAAGCGCTTTTACGGCGATACCGACGCCTACCTGCGCCACCACCTGGGGTGGTAACCCACCACCTGCCCCTGCGGCCAACCTTGGCCGCGCGGCAAGCTGCTACCATGCCGCGTCGCGTTCCCCATCACACCCCTACCGCATGACACCTATCGATCGCCTGATTGCACTGGCCGACGGCCAGGTTTTTGTCCGCCACTGGCCGGTAGCCGGCAGCACGCTGGCGCCGATTGTGCTGCTGCACGACTCGCTGGGCTGCGTGGCGCTGTGGCGGGATTTCCCCGCGCAGCTGGCGGCGGCCAGCGGGCGCGACGTCATCGCTTACGACCGGCTGGGTTATGGCCAGTCCAGCCCGCGCCTGGCGCCGGCGCAGCCGGATTTCATCGAGCAGGAGGCAAACACGCTGCTGCCGGCGCTGTTGGCCGCGCTGGGGCTGACGCGCTACGTGCTGTTTGGCCACAGCGTGGGCGGCGGCATGGCGCTGACGCACGCGGCGCAGGCGGCAGGCTGTGTGGCGGTGGTGTCGGAATCGGCGCAGGCGTTTGTGGAGCCGCGCACGCGCGAGGGCATTGTGGCGGCCAAGGCCGGCTTTGCCGAGGCGGCGCAGTTTGCGCGGCTGACGCGCTGGCACGGCGAACGGGCGCGCTGGGTGCTGGACGCGTGGACGGAAACCTGGCTGCTGCCGCTGTTTGACGACTGGTCGCTGTCGCCATGGCTGGCGCGGGTGCGCTGCCCGGTGCTGGCGATACACGGCGACCAGGACGAGTTCGGTTCGCACGCCTTCCCGCGCCGTATCGCGGCCGAGGTGGCCGGGCCGTCGCAGCTGCTGTTGCTGGACCACTGCGGCCACGTACCGCACCGCGAGCTGCCGCAGGCGGTGCTGGACAGTGTGTGCGGCTTCCTGCAGCAGCACGACGTCCGCTGATACCGCGTCGCCGCGCTTTACTCCGCCTTGCCAGACGAGGGGCCAAGCCTGCGGCGGGTAAAACGGATATACGCCCGCGCGCTACCAGCCGGCACCGTCGGCAAAGTGCTCGCCCAGAAAATCGACAAAACAGCGCACCTTGGCCGACAGCCCCTGCCGCTGCGGGTACAGCGCCCAGATATCGGCCGGTGCGCCGTGCCAGTCCGGCAGCACGCGCTGCAGGCGGCCGCTGTGCAGATAGGGTGTGACATCCCACAACGAACGCAGCAGCACGCCGTGCCCGGCCAGCGCCCAGTTCACCGCGGTTTCGCCGTCGTTGCTGGACAGCGCGCCGCCCACTTTCACGGTCTGCACCTGGCTGCCGCTGTGCAGCACCCAATTGCCCCAGATGTCGTCGTTTTCGCGCACCACAATGCACTGCTGCTGGCGTAAATCAGCCGGGCTTTGCAAGGCCGGCTGCTGCGCCAGGTACAGCGGCGACGCGCACAGGATGCGGCGGTTGGCCGCAATGCGCCGTGCGCAGATGCGGGCATCGGGCGGCGGGCCAAAGCGGATGCTGACGTCGAAACTGCCCTCGCTCATCGCCGGCATGCGGTCGCTCAGGTGCAGTTGCACTTCTACCTGCGGATAACGGCGCACAAAGGCCGACACCAGCGGCGCAATGTGGCGGCGGCCAAAACCCAGCGTGGCGTTGACGCGCAGCAGGCCTTGCGGCGCGCCGCTGGCGGCCATCAGCTCGCCTTCCAGCTCCGCCAGCTCGGCCAGTAACGGTTGGCCGCGCGCCAGGTAGCGCTCGCCCTCCGGCGTCAGCGCCAGGCTGCGCGTGGTGCGGTTCAGCAAGCGCACGCCCAAGCGGCGCTCCAGCGCGGCCAGGCGGCGGCTGACTGCAGGCGGGGTAATACCCAGCTGCTGGGCGGTGGCGGCAAGGCTGCCGCACTGCATCAGGCGGCAAAAAAAGGCGAGGTCGGCAACCGGGTCCATTCGTGCCTCCAGATCAATAATGGCTTGTGGCAGGCGAAATTATAGCTTTCGATAGCAGTTATACACTGCCAGCCTTGCTGATCACCACGGGCCTCGCCATGCAACTCGACCTTCTTTCTGCGCTGGGTGCCACCACACTGGGCGCCGCACTCGGCGGCCTCGGTGGCTTGCTGGGCATTGGCGGCGGCATTCTGGCCATTCCGCTGCTGGGTAGCCTGTACGGCATGGACCAGACGCTGGCGCAGGGCACGGCGCTGGTGATGATGGTGCCCAACGTGCTGCTGGGCTTCTGGCGCTACCGGCAGCGCAGCCCGTTTCCTCTACTGCTGGCGGTACGCATCGGCGCGCTGTCGGTGGTGGCCACCTGGCTGGCGGCACACCTGGCGCTGGGGCTGGACAAAGCACTGCTGCGGCAGGTGTTTGCCGGCTTCATGCTGCTGCTGGGGGCGTACTTCTGGCGGGCGGCGGGGCAGGGCAGCCCGGCACGCGGCCAACCGTGGCCGGCGCGCTACCTGCCCGGTGTGGGGCTGATCGGCGGCGCTTGCGGCGGCTTTTTCGGGGTAGGGTCGGGCATCGTGGCGGCGCCCATCCTGGTGCGCGGCTTCGGCAAGGGCCAGACCGAAGCACAAGGCCTGGCGCTGGCGCTGGTGGTACCGGCCGCGCTGGTAGCGCTGGCCAGCTACAGCCGCGCCGGCGAAGTGGACTGGCGCCTGGGCGCCTGCCTGGCGGCCGGCGGCGTGCTGACGGTATCGCCCGGCGTGGCGCTGGCCTACCGTCTGCCCGCGCTGCTGCTGCGCCGCCTGTTTGCACTGATGCTGTGGCTGACGGCGGCGATGACGTGGTGGCTGGGCTGACGACAAAATCATCAAAATGGATGATGCCACGCCGCTAGCAGCTATCTAGCATGACGCCTTCTATCCTTATGGAAGGTTTGTCATGCCGATTGCGCTACCGGCTAGCGGGGCAGCCACATGAGCGTGGCCTCGCTGCTGATACTGTTTGCCATCCCCGGCCTGCTGTTGCTGGTGGTGGTGGTCTGTACGGTGCGTACCCTGTGCCAGCGCCGGCACCAGGCGCTGCCCGATCTGAGCAGCTACGCCTGGCGCTACCCGGGCACCGTGCGCGGCGGGTTGGTGTACTGCCACCATTGCCACTGCTCACGCCTGCTCAGCCGCGGCCACGGCTGCGGCCGACAGCTGCATTACTGCAGCCTGTGCGGCACGCCGCTGTTCATCAGCTGAGTACCCGTAACGGCCCGCCGTGTTGCACGCTGGCATCTACATTATAGAAAAAGCGATACCCTTCATTACAAATGCAAAACAACTGCACTATGCTGCAGAAGAATCCCGTCTTGCATAATCATGTCGCTACTTTCATCTGAACATTTGTCCCCGTTAATCGGCGAACTGTACGCCAGCATTGCCAGTACCGCGGCGCTGCCACCGGCCTTGCGCCGACTGGAACGGCTGCTGGATGTCGACCTCATCCATCTGATGGTCAACAGCCACGACCAGCGCCAGACGCTGTTCCAGGTGTATACCAACGATGCCTTCCTGCCGGCGGCACACAGCTACCGCGAGCATTACTCCACACTGGACCCGCGCAAAGTGCTGCTGAAAGGCAAGCCGGTAGGTGAGAGCTACTGCTGCGCCGACTACTTCGACGACACCTTTGTCTCGCGCAGTGCCTTCTTCCAGGAATGGCTGCTGCCAAACGGCGGCCGTTACGTGGGTGGCGGCTGCGTGCTGCGCAACCGGCAACAAAATGCCCATCTGGCGTTCCACCACTTTCTGGGCCGCAAACCGTTCGATCACGACAAGATGGCGATCATCCGCCTGTTGCTGCCGCACTTCGTGCAGCTGCTGCAGTTGCGCGAACAAACACAGACACTGCGCGAACAGGCCGCCATCGGTCTGGGCGCACTGGATCACCTGCAATACGGCGTGGCCGGCCTGGGCGACGGCGGCGAACTGCACTACGCCAACCGCCGCGCCGAACAGCTGCTGGCGCAACTGGGCAGCAATGTCCACCCCGGCGGGCTGGCATCGCACGGGCAGCTATACCGGCTGCTGCTGCAAAGCCGCTTGCTGGGGCACGCCGTCAGCTACCGCCAGCCACTGCCCCAGGGCGCCATCCACTGCCTGCTGCTGCCGGTCAGCCGTAGTGTGCTATGGCTACCCGCCCATGAATGGGAAAGCAGCCGCACCCGCTACCTGCTGATTCTCAACGACAGCCGCCAGCACCGGGTGGCGCCGGCCAGCCAGCTGCGCGAGCTGTTCGACCTCAGCCCGGCCGAAGCGCGGCTGGCGCATGCGCTGGCCGGCGGCAGCTCGCTGGATGACTACGCGGCGGCCAACTGCGTGTCGGTCAACACCGTGCGCAGCCAGCTGCGCCAGGTGCTGGACAAGACCGGCGAGCGCCGCCAGCAAGACCTGGTGCGCTCCCTGTTGATGATCCCGGCGCTGTAACCCCCCCGCGCGGCCTACCACGGATCACGGTACCGCAGTGCACGCCAACCAATTGACATAATTTATGGTTTTCTGTGTGATAATTGCAACTGAATATGTATAAACAATATGCGGTTTTGTATAGAAACTGTTTATGAAATGACCGAATTCACCTAATCTGGCAGCCATCTTCGTTCTGTCGCTGCCATGAAAAAACTCGACCCAGCCCAGTTAGCACCGCTGATTGCCGAGCTTTATGCCAGCATCGTCACGCCTGCAGCCTTGCCCGCTGTACTGCAGCGGCTGGAGCAGGCGCTGCAAGTGGACCTCATCCACCTGGTGGTGAACAGCCACGACCAGCGCCATATGTTCTTCCAGATTTACAGCAACGATGCCTTCCTGCCCGCCGCGCAAAGCTATCGTGATCACTATTCGATACTGGACCCGCGCAAAACCGTGCTGCAGCAACACAGCGTGGGCGAGAGCTTCCGCTGCTCCGAGTTCTTTGATTCCGGCTACGTCTCGCGTAGCGAGTTCTTCCAGGACTGGCTCATCCCCAACGGCGGCCGATACGTCAGTGGCGGTTGCGTGCAACGCGATGCCGGCAAGAACGGTCACCTGGCGTTCCACCACTTTCACGGGCGTGAACCGTTCGATCACGACAAGATGGCCGTCGTACGCCAACTGTTGCCGCATTTCGTACAGATGCTGCAGCTGCGTGACCACACCTTGTCGTTGCGCGAACAGGCCGCCATCGGCCTGCAAGCGCTGGACCACCTGCAATACGGCGTGACCGGTCTGGGCGAAGACGGCAGCCTGCATTACGCCAACCGGCGTGCCGAGACCCTGCTTGCCCTGCTACCGGCCGACGTGCAACCTGGCGGCCTGGGACGCCACGGTCGCTTGTACGCCCTGCTGCAACAGTGCCAATCGCATGGCCGGGCCGCCAGCTTTCGCCAGCCCTTGCCGCAAGGCAGCCTGCACTGCCTGCTGCTGCCGGTCAGCCGCCATGTCGGCTGGCTACCGGACGACACCCTGCTCACGCAGCGCACCCGCTACCTGTTGATCCTTAACGACAGCCGCCAGCACCGGGTGGCGCCGGCCAGCCAGCTACGCGAGCTGTTCGACCTCAGCCCGGCCGAAGCGCGGCTGGCGCATGCATTGGCCGGCGGCAGCTCGCTGGATGACTACGCGGCGGCCAACTGTGTGTCGGTCAACACCGTGCGCAGCCAGCTGCGCCAGGTACTGGACAAGACCGGCGAGCGCCGCCAGCAAGACCTGGTGCGCTCCTTGCTGATGATTCCGGCGCTGTAGACCGCACGTCTACCGCAGCGGCAGCCGGTTGCCGTGGTCTTTCAGCGTTTTCATCACCAGGTAGGAGCACATGTCGCGCATGCCGGGCAGCTTGTTCAGCCGGTGCACCATGAAGTCGGAAAACGCCGCCAGGTTGGCCGCACGGATGTGCAGGATGTAGTTGCAGCTGCCGGTCACCACGTGAGCGGCGCTCACTTCGTCGAAGGCCATCACCGCGGCCTCGAAGGTTTCGTGCCAGCCTGGCTGGCTGTGGTCCAGCGTCACGTGCACGATGGCGTTCACCTCGAAACCCAGCCGCGCGGCGTCCAGCCGGGCGTGGTAGCCGGCAATCAGCCCGGCGTCTTCCAGCGCGCGCACGCGGCGCAAGCACGCCGACGGCGACAGCGCCACCCGCTCGGCCAGATCCTGGTTGCTGAGACGGCCGTTGTCCTGCAGCGCCGCCAGAATGCGCCAGTCGAGGTTATCCAGTTGCATGGTGAATTTCCTGCGAAAAAATGTGCCACTTACACACTATCCTGCGAAAACCGGCGCCACAAGCCGCCATTTTTGCCAGTTTCTGCACCTTGGCGGCCGCTAGCATGAAAGCGTTACCCACCCACGCCGGCGGTGCCGGCAAGCGAGATACCCGATGATGACCCGCTCACACTGCCAGGCCGCAGACAGCCTGGACCCGCTGGCCGGTTTCCGCCAGCTCTTTGCCCTGCCGCCCGGTGTGATTTACCTGGATGGCAATTCGCTGGGCGCCCGGCCGCACGCCGCGCTGGCCCGCAGCCAGCAAGTGGTAGCCGACGAGTGGGGCAATGGCCTGATCCGCAGCTGGAACGACGCCGGCTGGTTCGATTTGCCGAGTCGGCTGGGCGACAAGCTGGGGCAGCTGATCGGCGCCGCCCCCGGCGAAACCGTGATCACCGACACCACCTCGCTCAACCTGTTCAAGGCGCTGGCCGCCGCGTTGCGCATCCAGCAGCAAGACCGCCCCGCCCGGCGCGTGATCGTGTCCGAACGCGACAACTTTCCCACCGACCTGTACATGATCGAAGGCCTGATCGACCTGCTGCAGCAGGGCTACCAGCTGCGGCTGGTGGACGAACAGCTGTCGCTGGACGACGCACTGGACGGCGACGTGGCGGTGCTGCTGCTGTCGCACGTCAACTACCGCACCGGCGCCATGTACGACATGGCCGCCGTCAACGCGCAGGCGCGCGCCAACGGCACGCTGACGCTGTGGGACCTGGCGCACGCGGCCGGCGCGGTGCCGGTGGCGCTGAACCACAGCGGCGCCGACTTTGCCGTCGGCTGCACCTACAAATACCTGAACGGCGGCCCCGGCGCGCCGGCCTTCATCTGGGTAGCGCCCGCCCACCAGGACCGTTTCTGGCAGCCGCTGTCGGGCTGGTGGAGCCACCAGCAGCCGTTTGCCATGCAGCCGGCGTACCAGGCGGCCAGCGGTATCCGCCGCTTTTTGTGCGGCACGCAAGCGATCAGTGCGCTGGCGATGGTGGAGTGCGGGCTGGACATCGCGCTGCAGGCCGACATGCAGGCGGTGCGCAACAAATCGCTGGCGCTGGGCGACCTGTTCATCACGCTGGTGGCGCAGCAATGCAGCCGCCACCCGCTGACGCTGATCACCCCGCGCGAGCACACCGCGCGCGGCAGCCACGTCAGCTTCTGCCACCCGCACGGTTACGCGGTGATGCAGGCGCTGATCGCGCGCGGCGTCATCGGCGACTACCGCGAGCCGGCGGTGCTGCGCTTCGGTCTGACACCGCTCTACCTCAGCCATACCGACATCTGGGACGCGGTGGCCATCCTGCAGGACATCCTGGACAGCGAAAGCTGGCGCCAGCCGCAGTACCAGCAGCGCGCCGCGGTAACCTGAGCGGCGGCCTGCGGCGTGGGCGCAATAATCTACAAGCGCGCGGCGGCCATTTGCGCTATCAGTAAGGCATGAACGCCGCCTCCACCATCCGCTACTGGCAAACCCCGCTGTTACCCGGCGTGGAGCTGTGCCGTGCGCGCCACCTGGACTTCAGCTACGGCCGCCACGTGCACCTGGACTACCACATCGGCCTGGTGCAGTACGGCGGCCAGCGCTTCATCCACAAGGGCAGCAGCCACGCGCTGGTGGCCGGCACGCTGTCCACGGTGAATCCGGACGAAGTGCACGACGGTCTGAGCCTGCTGCCGGAAGGTTACGAAGTGCGCGTGTTCTCGCTGCCGCCGGCACAGTTGGCCGCACTGTTGCCGCAGGCCGACGGCCGTTTCTTTGCCACCCCCTTGCTGGCGCGGCCCGACCTGTACGCCGGCTTTGCCCGCCTGCACGCCTGGCTGGAACAGCCGCACAGCGACCCGCTGCAAGTGGAAGAAGAAACGCTGCGGCTGCTGGCCACGCTGTTCGCCTTGCCGGGGCACAGCCACGCGCTGGGCGACCCGCAGCTGCGCCTGCTACGCGACTACCTGATGGCCACGCTGGACGCGCGCCACACGCTGGAAGACCTGGGGCAGGTGGTGGGGCTGACGCGTTTTGCCTTCCTGCGCCAGTTCAAGCAGCGCACCGGCATCACGCCGTACGCCTGGCTGAAACGCTTGCGATTGGAGCAGGGCAAGAAGCTGCTGGCGGACGGGCAGGGCATCAGCGACGTGGCACTGGCGGTGGGCTTTTTCGACCAGAGCCATTTCCACCACGGTTTTCGTCAGGCCTACGGGCTGACACCGGCGCAGTTCCGCCAGCAGATGCTGCGCTGAACGGGTCGCCCGTGGCATAGCAAAGCAACACCCCCTGCCAGCGTGCCGTCAGGGGGTGGTTTTATGGCAGCGCCGCGATCAGTGCGGCGGGTGGCCTGGGCCGCCGGGCCAGGCCGGCACCAGCACCCAGGCCGGTTCGCGTTCGGTATGCCAGGCCGGTGGCTGGCCGCTGCGCCAGGCGGCACTGGACGCGGTTTCGGCGCTGTGGCCCTTGGCCACCATGCACTGCTGGTACGCCAGGTTGTAGCGGTACTGGCGCTGCGCCTGCGTGGCCTGCGCCGACTGCTGGCCGCCCAATACCCCCGCCAGCAAGCCGATGCCGGCACCCTGGGCGGCGGCGTGGCTGTTACCGCCCAGCAGGGCGCCAGCTGCTGCCCCGGTGGCGACACCGGCGAGCACGCTGTTGGCCGCCACTTCGTCTGCACTATTCCCCGTATCCAGGCTGGCCGCGTGACGTCGGCAGCGCTGGTCGTCCAGCAAAAACTGTTCGAAGGTGGTTTTCTTGCCCGGCATCACGCTCACCGTCGGCCCGGTGACGGCGGGCGGCGGCAGCGGCGTGGCGCAGGCGGCAAGCAGCAGGCAAAGCAGGGGAGAGACGGCCTTCATGACGTGTTCCGGCAACAGCTGACGATAGCCAGTGTGGCAGCCGCATTTATCCACACCATGTCCGGCTGGTAACCCTGTTGCCACAAAACCGTACATGCGCCGCCTGCAATCGTTTACAAGCCACGCCGCCTGCCGGCACGCCACACTGGCCGCCTTGTCTATCGATACGGAGCCTTGCCATGCCGACCGAACTGTTTCTTACCCTGGGCCTGCTGCACGTGGTGATGCTGGCCAGCCCCGGCCCCGATTTTGCGCTGGTACTGCGCAGCAGCCACCACCGGCCGCTGGCGCTGGGTGCGGCGCTGGGCATTGCGCTGGCCATCCTGCTGCACAGCCTGCTCAGCCTGACCGGTATCAGCGTGTTGCTGGCCGCCGCACCGGGCCTGTTTGCGCTGCTGAAGCTGCTGGGCGCGCTGTACCTGGGCTGGCTGGCGCTGGGCGCGCTGCGCGCCGCCCGCCTGCCGGCCAACGCGACCAAGCTGGTAAGCGGCAGTGCGCACGGCAGCGTGGGGCAGGGCATCCGCCAGGGGCTGGCCACCAATCTGCTGAACCCCAAGGCGCTGCTGTACTTTGTCGGCCTGCTGGCCGCCATGGTATCGCCGCAGGTGGGCCTGGCAGCCCGCACGCTGCTGGCTGGCGAGCTGTTCGTGCTGTCGCTGCTGTGGTTCGGCGCGCTGGCGTGGTGCCTGTCGTCGCCGCGGGTGCAGGCACGCTTGGCCGGCAGCCAGCGGCTGGTGAACCTGGCCAGCGGCGTGCTGTTTGGCCTGGTAAGCCTGACCATTCTGCTGGAGCTGGCCGGCGTGCTGCCCTAGCACTTGCCACCCGGACATGCCGGGAAAATAATGGCCGCATGCTCATGCCCTCAGGAGGCAGCCATGTATAGCGATGATGACCTCAACGCCGCCGTCGATGCCGGCATTTTCGATGCCGACACCGCGCAAGCGTTTCGCACGCTGGTGGCGCAGCGCCAGCACACGCTGCTGGCCGACGAGGAACACTTCCGGCTGTTGTCCGGCTTCAACGATATCTTTGTGGTGATCGCCTGCGTCCTGCTGCTGGGCTCGGTGGCGTGGCTGGCCGGGAGCGTGGCGCCACTGCTGGGCGCGGTCGGCGTGGCCGCCAGCGCCTGGGGGCTGGCCGAGTTTTTCGTGCGGCAACGGCGCATGGCGCTGCCGGCCATCGCGCTGCTGGCCGCCTTTGTCGGTGCCTGCGCCGTCGCCACGCTGATCGCATTGGGCGAACAATCGCGCCAGGACGAGCTGGTACTGCTGGCCGCCAGCAGTGCCGCCGGCGTGGCGGCCTGGCTGCACTGGCGCCGCTTCCGGGTGCCGCTGACGGTGGCCGCCGGCGCCGCCGCCGCGCTGGGCATGGTCATCGCCTTGTTGCTGGCGCTGTGGCCGGCGCTGGACGCCTACACTAACGCCTTGCTGCTGGCCGGTGGCAGCGTCTGCTTCGTGCTGGCCATGCACTGGGACCGCCAGGACCCGGCGCGCCAGCAGCGGCAGTCGGACGTGGCGTTCTGGCTGCACCTGTTGGCCGCACCGCTGCTGGTGCACCCGTTCTTCGACATGCTGGGCATCCTGCAAGGCAGTGCCAGCTTGCCGGCACTGGTCGTCGTGCTGGCGCTGTACGCGCTGTTTGCCGTGCTGTCGCTGGCCATCGACCGCCGCGCGCTGATGGTGTCGGCGCTGGCCTACGTGCTGTACGCCTTCAGCCAGCTGCTGCAGACCGCCGGGCTGGAAGGCGCCGGCTTTGCCGTAGCCGGCTTGCTGATCGGCGGCGGCCTGCTCACCTTGTCCGCCTTCTGGCAACGCTGCCGCAGCGCCTTGCTGCCGCGCTTGCCCGCCCGCTGGCTGGCCGGCCTGCCAGCGTTGAAGCCGGTGCCGTGATGCGCAAGCTATGGCGACGCCTGTGGCGCGACCCGGCCACGCGCTGGCCGCTGCAAATGCTGATCGTGCTGCTGCTGTTGATGCTGGCGGTGTGGCTGTTCGACCTCGACGCGCCGCTGGGTTACCGGCTGCCGCTGCCCACCGCCGGCAGCGTGGCGGCCTGAACCTGACCGGCAGGACACTCGCCGCGACAAAGCCGGCGCGCAGGCGTAAGGTAGCGTCTTGCCCATGACAGGAGCTTGCCATGACCGGTCCCGCCCGCGCTGGCGCCTTGATTTACGCCCGCCACCTCACCAGGTTGGCCGCCTTCTACCAGCAGCTACTCGGCATGCAGCTGCTGCACGGCGACGCCGAACACCAGGTGCTGGCCAACGCCGATTTCCAGCTGATCGTGCACGCCATACCGCCGCACCTTGCGGCCAACGTGCACATCGATACCCCGCCACAGCCGCGTAGCGAACAAGCGATCAAGCTGTTCTTTACCGTGCCCAGCCTGGCCGACGCCGCCCAGCTGATCGCCGCCCAGGGCGGTGCGCTGTACCGCGAACGCTACCAGGGGCCGGGCTTTACCGTGTGCAACGGCCACGACCCGGAAGGCAACATCTTCCACCTGCGCGAAAACCACGCCGCACAAGCCAGCCAGGAGCCCACATGCAACTAAACGACATTCCGTTTGGCACCACCGACTGGGCCGCCATCCCGCGCACCGAACACCCCGGCGACAGCGGCACCGCTTGGTGGCGTACCTGCCAGTTCGGCGCCATCCGCGTGCGCATGGTGGAATACAGCCCCGGCTATCTGGCCGACCACTGGTGCCACAAGGGCCACATCCTGCTGTGCCTCAGCGGCGAGCTGCATACCGAGCTGGCCGACGGCCGCCGCTTTGTGCTGACGCCGGGCAGCAGCTACCAGGTGGCCGACCACGCCGAGCCGCACCGCTCGTCCACCCCGGTGGGCGCCACGCTGTTTATTGTCGATTAGGAGCAGCACATGGACGCCCGCACCCCACGCAATACCGACGGCGCCTGTGAGCCGTTTGCCGCCGACAGCGTACCCTGGGAAAGTTATCAACAGGGCAGCCGCTTCGGCGTGCGTTATCAACAGCTGGGCAGCTTTGGCGGCGCGCAGCACGTGGGTGTCTGCCGCGAAGAACTGGCACCAGGCAAACAAGCCTGCCCGCTGCACTACCACATGCAGGAAGAAGAACACCTGCTGATCCTGGACGGCGAACTCACCCTGCTGCTGGGCGAACAACGCTACCGCATGCAAAGCGGCGACTACGTGTGCTTTCCGGCCGGCCAGCAGGTAGGCCACGCGCTGTACAACCACAGCGATGCCCCGTGCCGCTACCTGATCATCGGCGAGCGCAACCCGCACGAGGTGGTGGTGTACCCGGAAAGCGGCCGCGTTGGCGTGCGCAGCCTGGGGCAGGGCTTCGACAGCAAGGCCACCATGGCCTACTGGGAAGGCCAGGCCGGCAGCGACGACACCGCCAGCTGAACCACGCCGCCCGCTGCGGCCAAGCTTTCACGGAGCACCGATGCGTCACACCCACGACCTGATCACCCGCCACTGGGCGCTGGCCAATGCCCGCGACTGGCAGGCGTTTGCCGCCACGCTGCACCCCGGCATCGAATACCGCGTGCCGCAAACCCGCGAGCTGATTCGCGGCATCGACGCCTTGGTGGCCTTTTACGCCACCTACCCGGGCGACTGGACGGTCACCATCACCCGGCTGATCGCCGACGGCGACAGCGCCGTCACCACCACCGCGTTCCACGTGGAACCGCACACGCAGACCGGCATCGCTTTTTTCACGCTGAAAGACGGCCTGATCTGGCGCATCGACGACTGGTGGCCGGAAGACTACAGCCCGCCGCCACGGCTGGTAGCGGTGGAACGCTACTAAAGCGCCGCATGAAAAAACCGCCCGGAAAGGGCGGTTTTGTGTTGCATACGCAGCGCGCACTCAAGCCACGTTGCGCACCCGCACGATGATGTCCACCCGCTCCAGCGCAGTACCAGGCGGCAGCTCCGGCAGGGGGCCGGCCAGTTGCAGCTGCTGGTGCACGTCGGTCAGCTCGCCGGTATCGGCGTTGTAGCAGTGCGGGTGCGGTGCGGTGTTGGAGTCGTACACGCGCTTGCCGTTTTCCACCACCAGCTCCTGTACCAGGCCTTTCTGGCTGAACAGCTTCAGCGTGTTGTACACCGTGGCGCGCGAGATGTCCGGCGTCAGGCTGCCAACGCGCAACAGCAGCTCGTCGGCGCTCAGGTGGCAATGCTGCGCAAACAGCTCGCAGGCAATCAGCAAGCGCTGGCTGGTCAGCGGAATACCGGCGTCGGCCAGCTTGCGGGCAATGTCGTGATGCAGGGTCATGGTGTATCAGGCCGGGCTTGCACCCGGCCTGCCGCGTCAAAGGGTTAGTTGAACGGTTTCGGCGCCGGGGTCTTGTCGCTGGACGGCGGCAGGATAGGCAGCTTGAAGTCGGGTTGTTTGCCGGTCAGCGTATGCAGGAAGGCCACCACGTCGTCCAGCTCCTGCTTGCTGAACTCGCGGCCCAGCTGCAGCTTGCCCATGGTATCGACTGCCTGGTGCAGCGTAGCCGCCTCGCCGTCGTGGAAGTACGGATAGGTCAGCGCCACGTTGCGCAGCGTCGGCACCTTGAAGTTCATGCGATCAGCGTCCTTGCCGGTTACTGCCACGCGGCCTTCGGCGGTATTGGCCGTGAGGTAAGGTTTTACCAGGCCCATCTTCTGGAACGAGTTGCCGCCCACGGCCGGGCCATTGTGGCAGGCCACGCAACCGGCAGTCTTGAAGGTCTGATAGCCGCGCAGTTCCTGAACACTGAGTGCTTTTTTATTGCCCTTCAGCCACTGGTCAAAACGCGAATCGGGCGTGACCAGCGTCGCTTCGAAGGCGGCAATCGACTGCGTCACGCGGTCGATATTGACCTTGCCATCGCCAAATACCTGCTTGAACTCGGTAACGTATTGCGGAATCGAAGCCAGCACATCCACCGCCAGTTCGTGGGTAAACGCCATCTCGCCGGGGTTGGCAATGGGGCCACCCGCCTGCTCTTTCAGGTCTTTGGCACGGCCATCCCAGAACTGCGCCAGGTTGAGGCTGGCGTTCAGTACTGTTGGCGAGTTGATCGGGCCTTTTTGCCAGTTATGGCCGATGGAGGTTTTCAAGTTGTCGGTACCGCCCATCGACAGGTTATGGCAGGAATTACAGGAAATGAACCCGGAGCGCGACAGGCGCACGTCGAAGTACAGTTTCTTGCCCAGTTCCACCATGGCCGGGTTGCTTACTTTGGCCGGCCTGATCGGCTGGATCGGTTCGTTGGCAGGCGACGCAGCCTGAACCAGGGCGACACCCCCACCCAGGGCAAAACAGGCACCAATGGCCAGTACGAGCTTTTTCATGTTGACACTCCTTCAATGCAGGACGGAAAAAGGCGGAAGGGTGGGGCTTCCTGTTTAGACAATGTCTAAAAACTGAAGCCAGTCTAAAGCGGCAGTAAATCGCTGGTTTGATCGGGGTCAATGAACGAAGTGGTGGTAACTCAAATGGCAAAATTGCTCACCAGCACACTGTGGCGCTACCTGTGGGCCGCGCCTGCCAGCGCCGTCGGCCTGCTGCTGGCATTGCCCTTATGGCTGGCCGGTGGCCGTGCACAACGCTGCGCCGGGGTGCTGGAGGTCGCGGCACCGCCGTGGCGCCACCTGGCCCGGCTGCCGTTTTGTGCCATCACGCTGGGCCACGTGGTGCTGGGCGTCAGCCCCGCTGTGCTGGCGCAGTGGCGGCAGCACGAACATGTCCACGTACGGCAGTACGAGCGCTGGGGCGGGATGATGCTGCTGGCCTACCCGGCGGCCAGCCTGTGGCTGTGGCTGCGTGGCAAGCGCCCCTATCTGGACAACCCGTTCGAACGCGAGGCGCGCGGCGAGCGCGGCGGCGGCAGGTGAAAACGCGGCCAACTGCGCCTAAAATGCCGCCTTTACTTAGCGGGAGGCTGCCATGAGCGACAGCGTAACCATCGAAGACATCCTCGTGGGCGAGGGCAAGGCTGCCGAGCGCGGCGCGCTGATCACCGCGCACTACACCGGCTGGCTGGAAGACGGCACCGAGTTCGACAGCTCGCACCGCAAGGGCCAGCCGTTCGAGTGCATTCTCAGCAACAAGCGCGTGATCCAGGGCTGGATCCTCGGCCTGGCCGGCATGCGCGTGGGCGGCAAACGCAAGCTGTGGGTACCGGCAGCACTGGCGTACGGCGAACGCCAGGTGGGCGACAGGATCCCGCCTAACAGCAACCTGCTGTTCGAGATCGAGCTACTGAGCGTGCTGACGCGCGACGACTGACCTTGCCATAAAAAACGGGGCGGGCTTGAAACCCGGGCCACTGCAGCCATCTGTCTGGCATTCGCCACCGAAAGGCCGCCATGTCCGCTTACCAGCTCGCCCAACTCAATATCGCCACCTTGCTGGCGCCGCTCGACTCGCCGCAACTGCACGATTTTACGGCCAACCTCGAGCGCATTAACGCGCTGGGCGAGGCGTCGCCCGGCTTTGTATGGCGGCTGCAAGACGAGGCTGGCGACGCCACCGCCTTCCGCCCGTTTGGCGACGACGTCATCGTCAACATGTCGGTATGGCAAGACATCGACACCCTGGCCGACTTTGCCTACCGCAGCGAACACGTGGACTTCTTCCGCCGCCGCCGCGAGTGGTTTGCCCGCATGGACACCCCCGGCCAGGTGCTGTGGTGGGTGCCGTACGGCCATCGCCCCACGCTGGTAGAAGCCGCCGACCGCCTGGCGCAGCTGGCACAACACGGCCCCGGCCCGGCCGCGTTTACCTTTGCCCGCCGTTTCGACGCGCCCGCTGGCTAAGGTTGGCCGCAGGCAGCTGCGCATGCCATGATGCCGTATCGATAGTGCAGGAAGACGCTCATGCAGATACGCCCGTTTACCGAGGCCGACACCGACGCGGTGATTGCCCTGTGGCAGGCCTGCGGCCTGACGCGGCCGTGGAACGACCCGCTGCGCGACATCCAGCGCAAGCTCACCGTGCAGCGCGAGCTGTTTCTGGTAGGCGAGGCGGATGGCCGGCTGGTGGCCAGCGCCATGGCCGGCTACGACGGCCACCGGGGCTGGGTGAACTACCTGGCGGTGGTGCCGGACGCGCAGGGCCTGGGCTACGGCCGGGCGCTGATGGCGCATATCGAAGCGGCCTTGCTGGCGCGCGGCTGCCCCAAGCTCAACCTGCAGGTACGCAGCAGCAATACCGCCGTGCTGGCCTTCTACCGCCAGCTGGGCTACGCGCAGGACGAAGCGGTCAGCCTGGGCAAGCGGCTGATCGCCGACGGCCCCCAGCCCTAGACCACGCGCACAAAAAAGCCGGCATCCCGTGCCGGCTTTTTTGCTTGCCCCCGCCTACACCCGGTAGGCGCGTACTTCCTGCTGCATGCTGGCAGCCAGCCGATCCAGCGCTGCCGCCTGGCCCGCGGTCTGGCCCGCGGCGCTGCTATTGGCCTCGGCGCCTTGTGCCACCTGTTCCACTTGCTGGGCAATGCTGCTGGTGGCCATGCTTTGCTCGCGAATGGCGTCGGCAATTTCCTGCACCACCTGCGCGCTGTCGTGTGCACCTTGCAGCAGGCGCTGGATGCTTTGCTGCGCCTCGCCTACGCCGTGCTGGCCACGCGCCACCTGCGCCACCGCCTGGTCCATGCGCGCCACCACGTTGTCGGTGACCTGGCGGATGGACTGGATGATATGGCCGATTTCCTGCGTGGACGCCGCCGTGCGTTCCGCCAGCTTGCGTACCTCGTCGGCCACCACGGCAAAGCCGCGGCCGCTTTCGCCGGCACGCGCCGCCTCGATGGCCGCATTCAGCGCCAGCAGGTTGGTCTGCTCGGCCACCTCGCGGATCACATTGACCACCGATTCGATATTCTTGCTGCGCTCGGCCAGCTGGCCGATCTCGCCGGCCGTGTCGCGCACGGTACTGGCAATGCCGCCGATATCGCTGACCACTTGCTGGATGGCCTCGCCACCGCGGGTGGCATGGCTGGCGCCTTCGGCAGACAGTGCGTGCGCCTCGCGGGCACGGTCGGCCACGTGGCCCAGGCTAACCGTCATTTCCTCTACCGCCGCCGCCATGCTGGACGAGGCGCTACTTTGCTGGCTGGCACTGCTGGCCACGCTGCCGGCTGCCTGCTGCAGCTGGCCGGCGGTATCGGCTACCTGGCCAATGCCGGCCTGCATGCCGTGCAGGCTTTGCTGCAAGCGGTCCAGCAACGCGTCGAAAGCGGCCGCCGCGCTGCCGATTTCATCGCGGCTGGCCAGGCTGACACGACGGGTAAAGTCCAAGTCGCGGCTGATGCCGGTCATCGCCTGCTGCATGCGGCGCAGGCCTTGCGCGATATTGCGGCACAGCAGCGTGCCGCCCAGCGTCAGCGCCGCCACCACGACCGCCAGCACCAGCGCCAGCTGGATCAGCGCAGCGTGGGCCGCATCGCGGTTGGCTTGCTGCAGCTGCTGGGCCAGCTTGCGGTTGTACACCACGTGCTCGTCCAGCGCCGCCACCAGCGCATTGCCCCTGCCTTGCAGCGCACGTGCCACCGCCGCCTGCTGCTGGCCAGCGCGTGACAGCGCCAGCGTCTCGGTCAGGCCGGTACGGTACTCCCGCAAACGCTGGCGGGTTAGGTCCAGCAGCCGCTTGTCTTCGGCGTCCACCACCATCGGTTCGTACGCGTTCAGCAACTGCGCTACCTCGTCCAGCCGCTGATCGATGACGCGCTCGGACGCCAGTTTGGCCGCCGCATCCGGGTTAGCCAGGTGCTTCCACACCTCGTTACGCGCCGCCCAGGTGCGGTTGCCGACTTTACCCAGCAGCTCGACGCTGGGCAGGATGTTGCCGGTAAAGGCATCGAAACGCTGGTCGGCCTGGTTCAGCTTGAACACCCCGGCCAGCCCGACCAGCAAGACGACCAGGCAGCTACAGGCAAACGCCAGGATGAGTTTTGTTACGATCTTCATAGGTATGCCCTTGAGTGGAAACGACAGGTCTGCCTGTTTGCGCTGCCCGATGCCCCTCAAACCGTTAATTCTTTATGCATTTTTATCTTGGCGCAAAAAAGCGAATGGAATATAACATGTCATGCGATGTTCATTTATCGAACTAATGGCAATCAGTTTGGCTTGCCGGTATCGGCGCCGGTCCGTAGAATGCGCACCTTTCGCCATCACGGCGGAAAGTTTTGTGGATTCAATACGTTAAGGGTGAGTTGTGGCGGATATCGAGCGCCTGGATACCTGGGTGAAATACAAGAACGGGCTGTGCAGCGACTGCATGGCGTCCTGTTGCAGCATGCCGGTGGAAGTGAAGCTGCCCGACCTGGTGCGCATGGGCATCGTGGACGAGTTCGAACTGCAAGAGCCGGTGAAGAACATCGCCAAACGTCTGGAAAAACAGCGCATCATCCAGCACTTCAACTTCAAGTACGAGGTATTCACCCTCAGCCGCCGCGCCAACGGCGACTGCATGTACCTGGACCAGAAAACGCGGCTGTGCACCATCTACGAGCAACGGCCCAACACCTGTCGCAACCACCCCAAGGTAGGCCCGCGCCCCGGCTACTGCGCCTACACCAAGAACCCCAACCACGGCCGCAGGAGCAACGGATGAGCGACACCCCCGCCCGCAAAGACCCGCTGCAAGGCGTTACCCTGGAAGCGCTGCTGAACGAACTGGTGGCGCACTACGGTTGGCCGCAACTGGGTCGCCTGGTGAAAATTCGCTGCTTCAACAGCGACCCCAGCATCAAGTCCAGCCTCACCTTCCTGCGCCGCACCCCGTGGGCACGCGCCGAAGTGGAAGCGCTGTACATCCAGCTGAAAACCCCGAAACCGGCGCACCCGCCGCGTTCGCACACCGGCCACGGCAACGCCCCGCGCGTGCTGTTTGGCCGCAAGCCGGCAGACGACCAGCACTGAGCAGGGTGTGCGGCATGCCCGTGCTTTTTAACGTGGCATGCCAACGCTTGCGCCAGCCACGGCAGATGTTGCCAACAACACGCATGACAGCTACACAGCCGATATATTACTATTGATAACCATTATCAATAGTTAAGCGTGTTGTGATGACTGCCGCCTTGCTCCCGCCTGCCACCCCGTCACTACACTGGTTCGGCATTGACCTGCGCTGGGCTTATGCCGAGCTGCTGTCGGCGCTGCGCCGCCAATGCGGCTGCCCGCAACGCGCCAAAGACGTGCTGCACGACGCCTTGCTGCGCTACGCGCTGTTACAGCACCGCAGCCAGGTGACCGAGCCGCAGGCCTACCTGCGCCGCGTGGCGCAAAGCGTGCTCAGCGACCAGCTGCGGCGCGATCAGCACTACGTGTTCGAAGCCGAACCCGACGAACAACGGCTCCCCGCCGCGCCCGATACCGCCGACCTGGCCGCGCTGCGCCAGCGCCTGGCGCTGCTGCAGCAAGTGATCGACACCCTGCCACCACGCTGCCGCGAGGTGTTCTGGCGCGTGCGGGTGGAAGGCGACAGCCAGCCGCACGTCGCCGCCGCGCTGGGCATCAGCCTCAATATGGTAGAGCGCCACCTGATCCGCGCCATGCTGGACCTGCGCGCGCTGCAAGAGCAGGGCGCATGAGCCGGCTGCGCGAAGAAGCGGCGCGCTGGTTCCTGCGCCTGCAAGACCGCCCCGACGACGACAGCCTGCGTACCCGCTTCGAAGCCTGGCTGCTGGCCGACCCGCGCCACGGCCACGAATACCGCCAGTTCGACAGCCTGTGGCACGGGCTAGATCGGCCCGACACCCTGCAGCAGCTGGCGCGCGCCGCCGAAACCCGCCGCCAGCAACGCCGCCAGTTGCTGAAGGGCAGCGCCGCCAGTCTGCTGCTGGGCGTGGCCGGCTGGCGCCTGTGGGCCTGGCGGGAGGCGCAGCCGCAGTGGCAAACCCTGCTCGCCAGCCAGCAGGCGCCGCTACGGCAAACCCTGCCCGACGGCAGCGTGCTCACCGTGGGCGCCGCCAGCCGTGCCAGCGTGCGCTACCTGGCCACCATGCGCCACGTGCAACTGGACGCCGGCCAAGCGCTGTTCGACGTGCAGCGCGACAGCGCGCGGCCGTTTGTGGTCAGCACCCCGCTAGGCCAGGTCACCGTGCTGGGCACCCGCTTCGCCGTGCAGCTGGACGGCCAGCAGCTGCACGTGGCGGTGGCCAGCGGCCGGGTGCAGGTTGGCCGCCACGCCGGCGACAACCTGGCCGTGCTGCAAGCCGGCGACTACCTGACGCTGGGGCCGGCCGGGGCCGAGCGCACACCGGCGCCGGCGGTAGACCCCTTCCTGTGGGCGCAGGGCACGCTGGCCTTCCACAACGCCAGCCTGCAGCAAGTGGCCGCCACGCTAACGCCGTACCGCCGCAAACCGCTGCGGGTGGAAGGCAACGCCTCGCTGCGCCTTACCGCCGTGGTGCAGCTGCGCGACCTGTCCGCCTTCCTGCAGCGCCTGCCGCAAGTACTGCCCGTGGTGGTAACCGACACCGACAGCGCCACCATGCTGCGCCCGCGCCGTTAAAAAAATTGCCGGCTACACATCAGGGAAAAGCGCGGGCCAAGCGTCAGACACAGGACAAGCACCTGTAGCCGCCGCCATCAGATGCCCCCACCCTGAATGGAGCACACGCATGACACCTCGCCACACCCTGCTGGCGGCCGCGCTGGCCGCCGCCTTCGCCAGCGCACACGCCGCCGACCTGCAACTGGACCAAGCCCGTCAACCGCTGGCCAGCAGCCTGCAGCAACTGGCCCGCCAGGCCGGCATCACCCTGATCGTGGACAGCAGCCTGCTGGCCGGCAAGCAAGCCCCGGCCGTAAAAGGCCAGATGAGCTGGCAGGCCGCCCTGCAACAGCTGCTGGCCGGCAGCGGGCTGCAACTGCGCGTGGACGGCAATACCGTCACCGTGCTGCCCGCCGCGCGCGCCGCGCAAACCGCCACCACGCTGCCCACGGTGCAGGTCACCGCCGACACGGCGGCCAACCCTGGCCTGCCGGCCAGCTACCAGAACCGCGCCGCCCGCAGCGGCAGCAAGACCCGCACCCCGCTGGTAGAAGTGCCGCAGGCGGTCAGCGTGGTGAACGCACTGCAGCTGCAAGACCAGCGCGCCGCCACCGTGGCCGAGGCGGTGAGCTACACCCCCGGCGTGGCGGTCTACCCCACCGCCCTCACCGACGACGACGTGATCCTGCGCGGCTTTGGCGTGTCCAAGGACGGCCTGTACCGCGACGGCCTGCGCCTGTACCACAACGCCTTCATCAGCCGCAGCGAGCCTTACGGCCTGGAGCGGGTGGAGGTGGTGCGCGGCCCGGCGTCGGTGCTGTACGGCCGCGCCACCCCCGGCGGCATGGTGAACATGGTGAGCAAGCAGCCGCGCGCCGGCATGCAGAACGAAGTGGTGGTAGAAAGCGGCAGCCACGGCCACCGTCAGCTGGCCGCTGACATCGGCGGCCAGCTGGACGACGCCGGCACGCTGCGCTACCGCGTCACCGCGCTGGGCCGCGACAGCGATACCCAGTGGCAATACCTGCCCGACAACCGCCGCTACCTGGCGGCGGCACTGAGCTGGCAACCCAGCGACGCCACCAGCCTGCTGCTGCAAGCGCAGTACCAGCACGACGAAAACGGCTGGGCCGTGCCCAACCAGCTGGTCAGCCCCGGCGCCCTCGGCCAGCCGGACGCCAGCACCAACCTGCAAGGCCCGGACACGCTGCACGACAAGAAAGGCAGCATGCTGGGCTACCAGTTCAGCCACGCCTTCAGCCCAGCGCTGACGCTGCGCCAGAACGTGCGCTACCTGGACGGCGACAACACCCGGCGCGAGGTCCGCCCGCTAGCGCTGGCCGCCGACGGCCGCACCCTCAGCCGCCGCGCCTGGTACCGCCTGAACCAGGAAACCTCGCTGGCCGCCGACACCCAGCTGGAAAGCCGGCTGCAGCACGGCGACGTGCAGCACACGCTGCTGGCCGGCGTGGACTGGCGCCGCAGCACCTTCCGCCAGCCCACCTATCGCGGTGCGGCCAACGCGGTGAACATCTTCAACCCGGTGTTTACCGTGCCCGCCTGGCAGAACCTGCCGCTGCTGTGGGACGACAAGGACACCTCGCGCCAGCTGGGTCTCTACCTGCAAGACCAGATCAAGCTGGGCGAGCGCTGGGCGTTCACCGCCGGCCTGCGCCACGACAAGGTGCGCGACACCAACGAGCAGCTGGCCGCCAAGCTCACCACCACCGACCGCAGCAGCGCCACCACCGGCCGCCTGGGCGTGGTGTACCTGGCTGCCAACGGCCTGGCGCCGTACCTCAGCTACAGCACCTCGTTCCAGGCCATCAGCGGCAACGACGCCTACGGCCAGCGCATGAAACCGGAGCAGGGCGAGCAGTGGGAAGCCGGCGTGCGCTACCAGCCGGAAGACAGCGACACCACGCTGGCAGCGAGCGTGTACGAACTGGTACGCGACAACGTCACCACCACCGCGCCGGCCCCGTTCAGCGGCAACGTGCAGACCGGCCAGGTGCGCGCCCGTGGCGTGGAGCTGGAAGCCAGCCTGCGCCTGGCGCGGCAGTGGGACGTGCTGGCCGCGCTGAGCCATACCGATACCGCCATTACCCGCAGCAACAAGGCCAATGAAGTGGGCCGCCGCGTGGAAATGGTGCCCGACTGGCAAGCAGCACTGTGGGCCAAATACCGCTTTGCCGGCGCGCTGCAAGGCCTCAGCACCGCCGTTGGCGTGCGCCACGCCGCCGCGTCGCAAGGTGGCGGCGCCAGCCATAACGACGCCTACACGCTGACCGACGCCATGCTGGCGTGGGAAAACCGCAGCTGGCGTGCCGCGCTGAACGTCAGCAACGTGTTTGATCAGCAGTACCTGACGCTGTGCGACGGCACCTTCTGCGCGCCGGGCTTTGGCCGCGCCATGAAGGCGTCGCTGGCCTACCGCTGGTAAGCGCTGCGGCCAACCTTCGCTGCCCCGGCAAGGTTGGCCGCACAACTTGCCGCCAGCACAAAGCAGATTGCGCGTTTCGCAAACGCTCCCCCCTGGCGGCAGTGAAATACTGCCGCTTTGTTGCAAATCATTCTCAGGAACGAGCCATGATCGCCTCCTTACCCCGCACCGCCCGCCTCGGGCTTTCCCTGCTGGCCGTACTGGCCAGCCAGCACGCCGCCGCCGTGGTGGTCAAAGACATCGCCGGCCGCAGCGTCAACGTGCCGGACAAAGTCGAGCGGGTGCTGCTGGGCGAAGGGCGGCTGTTCTACGCGCTGTCGCTGCTGGAAGGCAAAAAACCGCTGGCACGCATTGCCGGCTGGCAAGGCGACTTCCGTATGCTGGACCCGCAAGGCTACGCCGAGTACCGCCAGCACTTTCCCGAGATCGACAAAATCCCGCTGATCGGCAAAACCAGCGAAGCCAGCATCAGCCCGGAAAAAGTGCTGACCCTGCGCCCGGACCTGGCCATTTTCAGCACCTCCGGCCACGGGCCCAGCCTGGACAACCCCATCGTGCAGCAGCTCACCCAGGCCGGGGTGGCAGTGATTTTTGTCGATTTCCGCGACAAACCGCTGGAGCACACCGTGCCCAGCCTGCGCCTGATGGGCAAGGCGCTGGGGCGCAGCCAGCAGGCGGAAAGCTTCATCCGCTTCTATGAAGACAAGCGCAACACCATCCAGCGCCGCCTGGCGGCGGTACCGGCCGCGCAGCGCCCGCTGGTGTTTGCCGACGTGCGCGCCGGCACCATCGAAGAACTGACCACCGCCGGCAAGGGCAGCTTTGGCGAGCTGATTACCCTGGCTGGCGGCCGCAACCTGGGCAGCGCGCTGCTGGACGCGCCGCTGGGCCAGGTGAACCCCGAACACGTGCTGGTGCAGAAGCCCACGCATTACTTTGCCTCCGGCGCCGCCGGCCCCGGCGACAAGACCGGCGTGAAGTTCGGCGCCGCCGTCAGCCGTGCCGACGCGCTGGCGTCGCTAGCCGCCATGGGCCAGCGCGAACAGCTCAAGGGCCTGCCCGCCGCGCGTAACGGCAACACCTTTGCCGGCTGGCACATGTTCTACATCATGCCGCAGCACATCATCCTGGCCGAGGCGATGGCCAAGTGGCTGCACCCGGCGCAGTTCAAGGACGTGGACCCGGCGCGCAGCTGGCAGGACATGCACCAGCGCTTTGCCGCCTTCACCCCGGCCGGCACCTACTGGGTGGGCAGCCGATGAGGGCAGGGCAGGCAAGCCTGGCCGGGCACGCACCGGCCTACCAGGCGCTGCAGTGGCAGCGCCTGCTGTGGCTGGCGCTCTGGGCCGGCGTCATCGTGCTGTCGCTGCTGGCCGACTTTACGCTGGGGCCGGCCGCGCTGAGCCTGGGCGAGCTGTGGCAGGCGCTGTGGCAGCAAGGCGACGTGACCAATCACATCATCGTGTGGGACATCCGCCTGCCGTACGCGCTGATGGCGGTGCTGGTGGGCATGGCGCTGGGCCTGGCCGGCGCCGAAACGCAGACCGTGCTGCACAACCCGCTGGCCAGCCCGTTCACGTTGGGGCTGGACCAGGCGGCGGCGCTGGGCGCGTCGCTGGCCATCGTGCTGCAGGCCAGCCTGCCCGGCGTCAGCGGGCCGTGGATGGTGTCGGCCAACGCCTTCGTGTTTGCCATGGGCAGCGCGCTGCTGCTGGACGCGGTGGCGCGCCGTGCGCGGCTGTCCGGCAACGGCGTGGTGCTGTTGGGCATTGCCATGCTGTTCAGCTTCAATGCGCTGGTATCGCTGCTGCAGTTCGTGGCCAGCCCGGAGGCGCTGCAAAGCATGGTGTTCTGGACCATGGGCAGCCTGTCGCGCGCCAACTGGCCGGTACTGGGCCTGGTGGCCGCCGCGCTGCTGCTGGTGCTGCCGCTGTCGCTGCGTAGCGCCTGGCGCCTGACCGCGCTGCGGCTGGGCGAAGACCGGGCGCAGAGTTTCGGCATCGACGTGCGCCGCCTGCGCCTGGCCAGCCTGCTGCGCGTCAGCCTGCTCACCGGCCTGGCGGTGGCCTTTGCCGGCACCATCGGCTTTATCGGCCTGATCGCCCCACACATCGCCCGCCGCCTGTTCGGCGAAGATCACCGCTTTTACCTGCCGGCTTCGATGCTGATCGGCGGCGCGGTGCTGTCGTGGGCGTCGCTGGCGTCGAAAAACCTGCTGCCCGGCATCATCATCCCGGTAGGCGTGGTCACCGCGCTGGTGGGCATTCCCTTTTTCGTATCGGTGGTGTTCCGCCACGGAGAACGCGCATGAACGACGGCCTGTTACTGCAAGGCGTGGCCGCCAGCTACGGCCGCCGCCAGATCCTGAGCGACATCAGCTGCCCGCCGCTGCCGCGCGGCGAAGTGGCCGCGGTGCTCGGCCCCAATGGCTGTGGCAAGTCCACGCTGCTGAAAACACTGGCCGGCCTCTTGCCGCTGCACGGCAGCGTAACGCTGGATGGCAAGGCGCTGGGGGCGCTGCCGCTGGAAGCGCGCGCCCGCCACGTGGTGTACCTGCCGCAAAGCCTGCCGCCGGCGCTGCACCTGCGGGTGGTGGAATCGGTGATGGTGGCGGCCAACGCCACCGGCCTGGGGCTGGCCAGCCGCCACGCCGCCGCCGACATCGACACCCTGCTGGCGCGGCTGGGCATTGCCGAGCTGGGCATGCGCTACCTGGACGAGCTATCCGGCGGCCAGAAGCAGCTGGTGGGCCTGGCGCAGGCGCTGATCCGCCAGCCCGACGTGCTGCTGCTGGACGAACCTTTGTCGGCACTGGACCTCAACCACCAGTGCCACGTGATGCAGCTGGTGGCCGAGGAAACCCGCCGCCGCCGCATGGTGACGCTGGTGGTGCTGCACGACCTCAACATCGCGCTGCACCACTGCCACCGTGCGCTATTACTGAAACACGGCGCCGTGCTGGCCTGCGGCCAACCTGCCGACGTGATTACTCCGGCCACGCTGGCCAGCGTCTACGGCGTGCAAAGCCGCGTCGAAGCCTGCTCGCGCGGCCGCCTCAATGTACTGATCGACGGCGTCCTCGCCTGAACCACCCTGCCAAGAACGCACCAGGAGCCCGCCATGAGCCGCCCCACCGACCGCCTGTACCACTTCGACACCCGCGTGGTTCGCGCCACCCAGCTCACCCCGCGCATGCGCCGCATCACGGTGAGCTGCCCGGAGCTTGCCGTGTTCCACGTAGAAAACGGCCCCAACATCAAGCTGTACTTCCCGCTGCCCGATGGCGGCCGCGCCTCGCGCGCCTACACCGTGCGCCACTTCCGCCGCGACGCGCTGGAGCTGGACATCGACTTCCTGCTGCACGAGCCGGACGGCGCCGCCTCGCTGTGGGCGCGCCACGCCCAGCCCGGCGACCCGCTGGCGGTAATGGGCCCGCGTGCACCGCTGGACCTGGCTGGCGAACGGCAAGTGCTGCTGCTGGCCGACCTGTGCGCGCTGCCCGCCGCCAGCGCGCTGCTGGAAAGCCTGCCCGCCGACACCAGCGGCCACGCGCTGCTGGCGGTGCCGGCGGCCGACGAAATCATCGCGCTGCAACACCCGGCCGGCGTCAGCGTGCAATGGGTGGTGGCCGACGCCGTGGACGCCTTGCTGCCGGCGCTGGACGCGCTGCCGGCCAGCCAGTGGCAAGACGCCTACCTGTGGGCAGCAGCCGAGTCCGGCGTGGTGAAGGCCATCCGCGCGCGCTTCATCGCCGCCGGCCGCAGCAGCCGCGCTCGCACCCGGCTAGTCGGCTACTGGAAGCAGGGCCTGGCCGAGCACGAGTACCACGACCTGCGCCACGTGGAGATGGACGAGGCTTGAAATCGGCCGTGGCCATCACCATGATGGGTTAGGGCCTGCCCTAGTCCATTGCCCGCCCGGTCGGGTGGGCAATACGGCCCCCTTCGTTGAGGATACAAGATGAAACTGTTCTACTCCCCCGGTGCCTGCTCGCTGTCCCCGCACATTGCCCTGGCCGAGAGCGGCCTGCCGTACCAGTTCGAAAAAGTGAACCTGCGCGCCGAGCCGCGCCTCACCGAAAGCGGCGCCGACTTCCGCGCCATCAACAGCAAGGGCTACGTACCGGCGCTGCAGCTGGATAACGGCGAGATCCTCACCGAAGGCCCGGCGCTGGTGCAGTACATTGCCGACCTGGCGCCGGAAAAAAACCTGGCCCCGGCCAACGGCACGCTGGCACGCTACCGCCTGCAAGAAGCGCTGAACTTCATTTCCACCGAAGTGCACAAGGGCTTCTCGCCGATGTTCTACAGCCAGGACGATGCCGTCAAAGAGGCTGCCTGGCAGCGCCTGAGCACCCGCTTTGACGCGCTCAACGCCACACTGGGCCAGCAGGACTACCTGCTGGGCGACAGCTACACCGTGGCCGACGGCTACCTGTTCGTGTGCCTGTCGTGGACCAAATACGTTGGCCGCACCCTGGACACCTGGCCGGCGCTGCAGGCGTTCAGCGCCCGCATCTTTGCCCGCCCGGCGGTGCAACAGGCGATGAAGGAAGAAGGCCTGCTGTAAGTGGTCAACTTGCCCGATACCAACACGCCCTGCCTGTGCAGGGCGTGTTGCCTTGTACCCGCCCGATAAAGGACACCGCATGACCCACCTTGTGAACGTAGACGGCCTGATCGCCGCCCAGCGCGAATTTGCCGCCGCCCGCCACTGGCAACCGTTTCACACCCCGCGCAACCTGATGCTGGCGCTGACCGGCGAAGTGGGCGAGCTGGCCGAGATCTTCCAGTGGAAGACCGACGCCGAGGCCGCCAACCTTGCGGCCAACCCGGCCGAGTACACCCACTTGCAGGAAGAGCTGGCCGACGTGCTGATGTACCTGGTGCGACTGGCCGATGTGACAGGCGTGGACCTCAACGCCGCCGTGGCCGACAAGCTGCAGAAGAACGCCCGCAAGTACCCGGCCGACGGCAGCCGCGCACTGGGCTGAGCGCACATTGTCAGGCGGCCGGCATTTATTGCACACTCGCGCCATCAGCCGGCATACCGACCGGCCGCCAACACGAGTACCGCCACCATGACACGCCAACTGTTTGCCGCCAGCCTGCTGGCTGTCGCCGTTTCCAGCGCCTGGGCCGCCCCGGTGAAGCTGCGCCTGCTGGAAACCAGCGATATCCACATGAACCTGGTGAACTACGACTACTACCAGGACAAAGCCACCGACGAGTTCGGCCTGGCCAAAACCATCAGCCTGATCAAGGCCGCCCGCGCCGAGGCGCGCAACAGCGTGCTGATCGATAACGGCGACCTGCTGCAAGGCAGCCCGATGGGCGACCTGGTCGCCAAGGTGAAACCGCTGAAAAAGGGTGACACCCACCCCGCCTACACCGTGATGAACGCGCTGCGCTACGACGCCGGCAATATCGGCAACCACGAGTTCAACTTCGGCCTGCCGTTCCTGAAGCAGGCGCTGCAAGGTGCCGCCTTCCCGTACGTGTCCGCTAACGTCACCGACGCCAAAACCGGCAAGCCGCTGGTACAGCCCTACACCCTGCTCAAGCGCAAGGTGCAGGATGAAGACGGCAAGATGCACACGCTGACCATCGGCGTGATCGGCTTCGTGCCGCCGCAGATCCTGATGTGGGACAAAGCCAACCTGGAAGGCCGCGTGCAAGCGCAAGACATCCTGGAAAGCGCCCGCCGCTACGTGCCGGAAATGAAGAAAAAAGGCGCCGACATCGTGGTAGCCGTAGCGCACTCCGGCTTCGAGAAGGGCGAACAGCCGCGCTTTGCCGAAAACTCGGTCGCCGGCCTGGCCGAGGTGGCGGGCATTGACGCCATCCTGTTCGGCCACGCCCACGCCGAGTTTCCGTCCAAGGCATTTGCCGACTACCCGAAGGTCAATATCGACAAGGGCACCATCAACGGCGTGGCCGCCACCATGCCCGGCCGCTGGGGCGACCACCTGGGCGTGATCGACCTGACGCTGGACAAGGTTGGCCGCAACTGGAAAGTAGTCGACCAGCAAGCCAGCCTGCGCCCGATCTTCGACAAGAAAGCCAAGAAGCCCACCGTGGACGCCGACCCGATGGTGCGCGACCTGATCGGCCACGTGCACGACGACACGCTGGCCTACGTGCGCGGCCGGGTGGCGGAAACCACGGCGCCGATCTACAGCTACTTTGCCCAGGTGGCCGACGACCCGTCGGTACAACTGGTATCGCAGGCACAGCGCTGGTACGTGAAGAACGCGGTGCGCGGCACCGAGTACGAACAGCTGCCGCTGCTGTCGGCAGCCGCCCCGTTCAAGGCCGGTGGCCGCCAGGGCTGGCGTTACTACACCGATATTCCGGCCGGCCCGCTGGCGATCAAAAACCTCGCCGACCTGTACATTTACCCCAACACCCTGAAAGTGGTGAAGGTGAAAGGCAGCGACGTGCGTGAATGGCTGGAGCGCTCGGCAGGCCAGTTCAACCGCATCGACCCGCAAGGCCCGGCGGCGCAGGAGCTGATCAACCCCGACTTCCGCTCCTACAACTTCGACACCATCGATGGCGTCAGCTACGAGATCGACGTGACGCAGCCTTCGCGCTACGACATGGACGGCAAGCTGGCCAATGCGGCCGCGCACCGCATCGTCAACCTGCGTTACGACGGCAAGCCGCTGGACGATAACCAGACCTTCCTGGTGGCCACCAACAACTACCGCGCCAGCGGCGGCGGCAACTTTGCCGGCCTGAACGGCAAGCAAATCGTCATCGATGCCCCGGACGAAAACCGCGAGGCGCTGGCGCGCTACCTGGCCAGCGAAGGCAAGGTCAACCCCAGCCGCGACAACAACTGGCGCATCCTGCCGGTGGCCGGTGTCGGCCTGCGCTTTGCCACCGGCGCCGGCGCCAAGGCGGTGCTGGACCGTCACCCGGAGTTCCGCCTGGTAAGCGAGGGCAGCGACGACGCCATCACGCTGGAGCTGATCAAGTAAACAATCGGTGTTGCATAAATGACAAAAGGCTGGCGCTTGCGCCGGCCTTTTTTATCGAAACAACAACCAATTTTAAACCTTATCTTTTTAAATCGTCATTTAGTTTCAAACAGCGGTCATGACGATTTCAAGCAACTGCTAACCTATTTCTTTTTGTAGACAACTACTTGAGCGGACATGACGCGCACTGACCTCTCGCACCTTTCCTCTGCCGGCCCCGTTACCGCGGATGCCAGCCGGCTGCAGCAGATACTCGACCTGTTGCCGCACCCCGTCATGCTGTTCCGTCCCGACCATACCGTGGAATACGCCAACGCCGAGGCCCGCCGCCTGTACGGCGAACCGCAACACGCCCCCTGCCACCAGTACATCCACGGCATCGGCCAACCCTGCGACAGCGGTGCACCCTGCCCGCGCCAACAAGTGCTGGAGCGCCGCCAGCCGATCACGGTTGAACAAGCCTGTACCGACAGTTTCGGCCAGCAACGCTACTACGAAATCACACTGGCACCGCTGTTCACCGCCCACGGCGAACTGGACGCGCTGCTGGAAACCCACCACGACGTCACCGCCCGCCGCCTGGAAGCGCAGCGGCTGCAGCTGCTGCAAGGCCACCTCACCGAGCTGGCCCACCGCGACTCGCTGACCGGGCTGGCCAACCGCCGTTATCTGGAGCTGAAGCTGGACACGCTGGCCAAAGACAACACCGCCCGGCTCTGCGCGCTGCTATTCCTCGACCTCGACCGCTTCAAGGCCATCAACGACGTACACGGCCACGTCATTGGCGACCGGGTGCTGTCCACCATGGCGGCGCGCCTGCGCGGCGTGGTGCGCACCAGCGACTTGCTGATCCGCGTCGGCGGCGACGAATTTGCCGTGCTGCTGGAAAACACCAACGAAAGCGGTGCCCGCGCCGTGGCCAGCAAGATCATCGCCGCACTGGGTGTGGAGGTGGAAGGGCTGAGCCAGCCCAACAGCGTCAGCGCCTCGGTCGGCATTACCCTGTTCCACAGCGGCAGCGTGATGCCGCGCGACATCCTGAACCAGGCCGACAGCGCCATGTACCGCGCCAAGCGCCGCGGCGGTAACGACCGCGAGCTGGTACGGCTGTAAAGCAGCGCCAAAAAAACAGCGGCCAACCCCGCTAGGGTTGGCCGCTTTGTCTTGCACGCAGCCAGAGCGACCGCGTTACAGGAAACGCAAGGGGTTCACCTGCCACTTGGCCGGGTCTTCGTGGCTGACAATCTTGTCACCGCCACCAAAGCCCAGCGGCCTGGACAGATCCACCACCTCGGGGGCCACATACACCCCGCTGCGGGTGCTGAAGAAGGTTTTCACCTTCGGCTGCAGCAGGTTGCCGTCGTTCTGCTCCACCACCACCCCCAGCTTGCCGGACTCCAGCAGCACCAGCGTGCCCACCGGGTAAATGCCGACACAGCGCATGAAAGCCTGCACCAGCTTGGGGTCGAAGTGGTACTTCGACCATTCGTACAATTTGCGCAGCGCATCGGTGGCCGACATGCCCTTGTGGTAGCAACGGTCGGCGGTAATGGCGTCGTACACGTCGACAATGGCAGCCATCTTGGCCATGGTGGTGATCTGGTCGCCCGGCAGCTTGTGCGGGTAACCGCTGCCATCTACCCGCTCGTGGTGATGCAGGGTGATATCCAGCGGAATCTCGCCAATGCCCGGCGTTTTCAGCAAGATGGCGTGACCGTCGCCGGGGTGGCGGCGGATGATGTCGAATTCTTCGTCGGTTAGCCGGCCAGGCTTGTTGAGGATGTCATCCGGCACCAGTGCCTTGCCGGTATCGTGCAACAGGCCGCCCAAGCCAGCCTGGCGAATGGCCTCGCGGTCCATGCCCACCGAGCGGCAGAACGCGATCATCAGCGTACCGACGCTCACCGAATGCAGGAAGGTGTAATCGTCCTTGTTCTTGATGCGCAGCAGCGTGGTCAGCGCACCGCCGTTACGCAGTACCGATTCGGTAATGGACTCGATCATCGGGTCCACCTGCTCCAGCTCCACCGCCTTGCCCAGCCGCACGTCCTGCATCACTGTTTTCACCAGCGTCTGCGCCTGGTTCTTGATGCGGGCAGCGCGACCCATCTCGTCGGCAAACGATACCTGCAGCGGCGGCGGCGCTTCCTTGCTGGCAATTTCCAGCATTTCCTGCTGCAGCGTCTCTTTCACCTCCTCCTCGGTGCGGGCATGGCGCACATCCAGCCCCTTCTGGGTATCGATGTAGACCTCGTGGATGCCCGCCTCGACGATCTTGGCAATCTCGTCATCGCTCTTCAGCAGAAAGCGTTTGCGGAAGAACGGATGCGAAGCCCAGTCGCAGTTCAGGTCATGCACGAACATGCCGACTTTCAGGTCCGAGACTTCAATACACTTGATCATTTCTTATACTGACTGCTCTGTGATGGGGTGAATGCGGCGTTGTGCTGCGCGCCACGGCTGGCGCGACGGCCACGCTTTCATTATCGAAGGAGATAGGCTGTAGCGCCAATACCGAAATCGCCCCGCTACAAATTTTCCCGATGGCATAATCTGGCAAGGTGTGGCTTTTAACTGGTTACACTATAAAACATCAGCGCAGTTTTGATCATTTGCTATTCAACAGTCCTTACCGAGCGTATGGTTTTATCAGAACATACGTAGAAATACCTAGTCGTGACTTCTATCCTGCAAGGATCAGTCACCATCAGGTCCAGCACGGGAAAACACTATGGCTACAGTAAAGCAATGGGGACACCTGGGTAACCGCATCATCGTGGTCGCCGGCATCGCCATCGCCGTCGGCTTCAGCAGCATGATCGGGCTGATCGCGCGTCAGAGTTACCAATCGGCCGAAGAACAAGGCTACAAGCTGGCGTCGGAACAGGCCGGCCGCTTTGCCGACGCCGTCACCGCCGACCTGGCCTACGGCTTCAGCGTACCCAAACACCTGGCCGACGCGGTGGCCGGCATGCAGCGCGCCGGCACCGTCGACCGCAAGGTCATCGACAACACCATCCTCAGCATGCTGGACGCCGAACCGCAAATCATCGGCATGTGGATGCTGTACGAACCCAACGCGCTGGACGGCAAAGACGACGCATTCCGTCTGGATTGGCCGCGTCACGACCCCACCGGCCGCTACAGCCCGTACATGACCCGTGGCGGTGACGGCAAGGCCGCGCAGGACGTAATGATGTCCAAAGACCGGGTAGAGAAGTTTCCGGAGTGGAAAGACAAGCTCACCGAGTATGTGCCCGACTACGACAAGCCGGGCTGGGGCGATTTCTACTACGTACCGAAAACCCGTGGCCGCGACACCATCACCGAGCCGTTCTTCTACGAAGTACAAGGCAAGCAAGTACTGGAAAGCTCGCTGGCCGTGGCCATCAAAGATGGTAGCGGCAAGTTTCTCGGCGTTGCGGCAGCCGACCTGGCGCTGGACACACTGCAGAAGAAATACGGCAGCGTGAAGCTGTATGAAACCGGCTACGTGCGCATGGTGTCGGAAGGCGGCCTGTACGTGGTCAACCCCGACGCCGCCCTGGTGGGCAAACCGCTGGCCAAGGAAGACGTGCTCACCAGTTACCAGGACAAAATCCGCAAAGGTGAAGACTTCGTGTTTGAAGACGGTGGTTTCACCCACTTCTTCTACCCGATCAAGGTCGGCAATACCGGGCAGTTCTGGGCGGCCGGCGTTGCCATCCCCACCGCCGCCATTACCGAGTCGGCCGTCAGCCAGCGCAATATGGCCATCGTGATCGGCATTGTGGCATTGGTGATCATCCTGCTGGTGCTAGCCGCCGTGGTACGCGCGCTGACCCGTCCGCTGAATACGCTGGCCAACACCATGGAACAGCTGGCCAGTGGCAAGGGCGACCTTACCGTACGCATCCAGGTCAGCAACCGCGACGAGATCGGCCACACCGCCGACGCCTTCAACCGCTTTATCGATAGCCTGCGCGAGATGTTCATCGACGTGCGCGAGCAGAGCCTGGCCGTCAGCCGCAGCGCAGGCCAGCTGGCAGACAGCGCCATCAAGGTGGAACAGGCCTCGGCGCAACAGTCCGACGCCGCCAGCGCCACCGCCGCCGGCGTGGAAGAAGTCACCGTCAGCGTGCAGCACATCGCCAACTCGGCCAGCGATGCCGAGAAGATCGTGCAGGATACCGGCCAGTTGACCGAGCAGAGCGTGGCCACCGTCGAGCAAGTCACCGGCGAAATCCGCCGCATGACCAGCAGCATGCAGGCGCTGGCCGACCGCATGGGTGCCTTGGGCGAGCGTTCACAGGAGGTAAACACCATTGTCAACGTGATCAAGGACATTGCCGACCAGACCAACCTGCTGGCACTGAACGCAGCCATCGAAGCAGCACGCGCCGGCGAGCAGGGCCGCGGCTTTGCCGTGGTAGCGGACGAGGTGCGCAACCTGGCCGGCCGCACCGCCGAAGCCACGGTGCAGATCAGCCGTATCGTCAATGCCATCGGCAGCGAAACCGGCGACGCCGTCGCCGAGGTAAAACGTAGCCGTGACCTGGTAGCCACCAGCGTGGACATCGCCCATGCGGCCAACCAGGCCATGCAGTCGGTACAGGAGAAGAGCCAGGTACTGGTGCTGTCCATCGGCGACATCGCCTCGTCTACCCGCGAGCAATCCAGCGCCACCACCGAAATCGCGCAGAACGTGGAGCGCATCAGCAATATGGCGCACACCAACAGCGACATCGCGCGCGAGGTGCGCAGCGAGGTAGAGCAGCTGCGCGAGCTGTCGGGCAACCTGGAGCGGCTGGTCAGCAACTTCCGGCTGTAAGGAAAGGCCCGCGCTCGAAAGCCACCGGACAGCACTGAATGCGCGCAGACAACCTGGTCAGCCGCTGAAAGGCCAGTCGATCACCCGGTCCCGTTGGCGCGAGCCGGGCAAAATGGTGCGCCCCAGGTTTTAAGACGCCGATTTGTTTGAGCTCCGAGCCGTTAGCGAGGAGCGAGTTCGGCGGCGCCTGGGGCGTGCCGTTTTGACCGGGGTTTCGAGCAGCCCCGGGTTGCGGGGGAATGAAAAGGGGGCGGCAATCCGCCCCCTTTCCCGTTTGCCGGGCGGAACCGGCATCTTCAAACATCATCCGCGTAGCGGATTCGGTAGATGAATGTGCTTTTCAAAACGACAGCTCATTACCCGCTATGGTTGGCCGCAATAGCAAGCGATACCCGCCACCGTATCAGCCCACAGCCAATGGCTACTGCTATTACTGCTCGGCGCGCCGGCCACACTGCTGGGGCCACGCTGGCGGCCATGGTTGGCCGCAGGCTTCGTACTGTTGGCCGCACGGCTGATCACCAGCTGCCCCCTACCCACACCGCAGCGGATTTCGTATAATCCCGCGATTTTGTTCGCGAGCCGCACCATGTCCCGTTCCCGCTACCGTACCGCTTTCCTTGCCGCCCAGGCGCAAGGCAATGCCGTTTCCGGCCGCGAACGACGTGCTGCCGGGCCCGACCGTTTTTGCAAAAAAAGCTCCTGATTGCTCAGGGGCTTTTTTTTCAGCCTGTTTTTGTCATCTGCCGGAGCGACCCGCCATGTCCAACCCGCTTTACCGCAAGCACATCCTCTCCATCCCGGACTTCAGCCGGGCCGAACTGGAACTGGTGGTGGAAACCGCCGCACGCCTGAAAGCCAACCCGCGTGCCGATCTGCTGCAGGATCGCCTGATTGCTACCTGCTTCTTCGAACCGTCCACCCGCACCCGCCTGTCGTTCGAAACCGCCGTACAGCGCCTGGGCGGTACCGTGATCGGCTTCTCCGACGCCGCCAGCACCTCCACCAAGAAGGGGGAAACGCTGGCCGACACCGTGCGCATCATCAGCAGCTATACCGACGCCATCGTGATGCGCCACCCGAAGGAAGGCGCCGCCCGCGTGGCCAGCGAGTTCTCCGCCGTGCCCATCATCAACGGGGGTGACGGTGCCAACCAGCACCCGTCGCAAACCCTGCTCGACCTGTTCACCCTGCACGAAACCCAGGGCCGGCTGGACAACCTGACCGTGGCCTTCGTCGGCGACCTGAAGTACGGCCGTACCGTGCACTCGCTGGCGCAGGCGCTGTCGCTGTTCGGTGCCAAGTTCTACTTTGTCGGCCCCGAGGCGCTGGCGATGCCGGACTACCTGTGCGAAGAGCTGGACGAACGCGGCATCAGCTACACCATTGCCAGCACGATCGAAGAAGTGATCCCGCATATCGACATCCTGTACATGACCCGCGTGCAACGCGAGCGCTTCGACGAGGCCGAGTACCAGAAGATCAAGGGCCAGTTCGTGCTGCGCGCCGACATGCTGCGCCACGCCCGCCCCAACATGAAGATCCTGCACCCGCTGCCCCGCGTGGACGAGATCACCACCGACGTGGACGCCACCCCGCACGCCTACTACTTCGAGCAGGCGAAAAACGGTGTTTACGCCCGCCAAGCGCTGCTGTCGCTGGTACTGAACGAAACGGTGTGAAAGGAAAAACCATGAGCGAAAAAGTCTACGCCCGCAATGTCGAAGCCCTGAAGAACGGCACCGTCATCGACCACATCCCGGCCGGCATGGGCCTGCGCATCCTCGACCTGTTCGAGCTCACCCGCTACGGCGAGCGCGTCACCGTGGGTCTCAACCTGTCCAGTGGCCACATGGGCAGCAAGGACCTGATCAAGGTGGAAAACCTGGTGCTGACCGAAGAGCAGGCCAACGAGCTGGCGCTGCTGGCGCCCAAGTGCACCGTCAGCGTGATCGAGGACTTCGAGGTCGTGCGCAAGCAGAAGCTGGCGATTCCGGCCGAAGTGACCGATCTGTTTGCCTGCCCCAACTCCAACTGCGTGTCGCACGTGGAGCCGGTGAAGAGCCATTTCAGCGTGCGCGTGACCGAGCACGACACCAAAATGAAGTGCAAGTATTGCGAAAAGGTGTTCAGCAAGGATATCGTGGTGGCCGTGCGCTAAGTCGTACAGAGGGAAATAGACCAAACTGCTGTCGCCACGATGCGGCAGCGGCCACAATAAAACGAACGCCACTGCCGGCCGGCAGTGGCGTTTTGTTTTGCGGCCAACCTAATAGACCCGCTCAGCCCTGCAGCAGCGCCTGGCACTCGGCCGACGCCGGCCACGCCTGTACCCAGACGGGCAGGGCGGCCGCCGGCATCGGCCGCGCCATGCCGTAGCCCTGGCCCAGGCGGCAGCCCATGGCGCGCAAGGCGTGGGCATGGGCGATGGTTTCCACGCCTTCGGCAATCACCTCGCGGCCGAAGGCACGCGCCAGGCTGATGACGCCTTCTACCAGCGCGCGGTCTTCGCTGTTGTCCAGCATGTCGCGCACGAAGGACTGGTCGATTTTCAGCAAGGAAGCCGGCAGGCGCTTGCAGTAAGTCAGCGACGAATAGCAGGTACCGAAGTCGTCCAGCGCAAAGCTGACGCCCAGCGCCGCGCAGGCCTGCATCACGGCGGACACCTGGCCAATGTCGCGCAGCGCCGCGCTTTCCAGAATCTCCAGCGCCAGCTGCGCCGGCGGCAGCGCCGGGTAGCGCGCCAGGCTTTGCGCCAGCTGGGCGGCAAAATCGGGCTGCTGCAGCTGGCTGGCGGCCACGTTGACGCTGACGGTCAGCACCAGCCCCTGGCGCCGCCACAGGTCCAGCTGCGCCAGGGCGGTGTCGATCACCCATTGCCCCACGGCCACGATCAGCGGGCTGTCGGCGATCAGCGGCAGAAACGCCGCCGGCGACAGCAGGCCCAGCTGCGGGTGCTGCCAGCGCAGCAGCGCCTCGGCGCCCACCACACGGCCATCCTGCATGTCCACCTTGGGCTGGTAATACAGGCACAACTCGCCGCTATCCAGCGCGTCGCGCACCCGCGCCTGCTGCTCGCTGAGGTCGCGCTGCTGGCGCGCCTGCTCGCTGTCGAACAGCTGGTAACAATTGCGCCCGCGTTGCTTGGCCTGGTACATGGCCTGGTCGGCGTGACGCAGCAGGGTGTCGGCGTCGCCATCGTCGTAAGGGTAGAGGGTGGCGCCGATGCTGGCGGTGAGCTGCAGCGTCATGCCGTCCAGCGCCAGCGGCAGGGCGATTTCGTGCAGCAAGGCCTGCAAGGCGCGGGCGCATTGCTCGGGGCTGTGCAGCTCGGTGAACAGCACCACGAACTCGTCACCCCCCAGCCGCGCCACGGTGTCACCACCGTGCACCAGCTGGCGCAAGCGGGCGGCCAACGCCACCAGCACGCGGTCGCCCATCTGGTGGCCATACTGGTCGTTCACCGGCTTGAAACCGTCCAGGTCGAGGTAGCACACGCCCAACAGCCGCTCGCTGCGCCGTGCCTGCGCCATCGCCTGCTGCATGCGGTCGGCCAGCAGCACGCGGTTGGGCAGCTCGGTCAGCGCGTCGTGGTAGGCCAGGCGCTGCAGGCGGGCTTCCTGTTGCTTGAGTACCGAAATATCGGAAAACACGCCCAGGTAATGGCTGACGGCGCCGGCCTGGTCGTAAACGGCCGAGATGGTCAGCAGCTCGGGATAGGTCTGGCCGTCGCGGCGGCGGTTCCAGATCTCGCCCTGCCACACGCCGTGCTCGCGCAGGGTTTGCCACATCTGCTGGTAAAAGCCGTCGTCCTGGCGCCCGGACGACAACAGCCGCGGGTTCTGCCCCAGCACCGCCTCACGCGGGTAGCCGGTGATGCGGCTGAACGCCGGGTTCACGTCCACGATCAGGCCCTGCGGCGTGGTGAGCATGATGCCTTCGCTGGAGTGGCTGAACACGGTGGCGGCCAACTGCAGCCGCGACACCGCCTGCTTGCGCTCGATGGCCAGCGCCACCAAGTGCAGCACGCTGTGCAGCAGGTGTTCGTCGTGCGGGTCCAGGCTGTCGTCGCAGCGGCCCTCGGCGTGCAGTTCGGCCAGCAGGTGGCCGTCCAGGCCGCGCACCGGCAGGCACAGGCCGTCAAACGGCGGTGGCGCGCCGTCGGGCAGGCGGAAGGCGATACGCCGGCGCAGCAGCGGTTGCAGATAGTCGGCAATGCGCTGCAGGCCTGTCGGCAGCGGCGGGTCGCTGTTCATGCATTCCAGCAGGTAGGCACGGGTGCTTTCCAGGCGCCGGCTGTAGACCTGTTCCTGCTGCATGGCGATGCGGTCCAGCGCGTAGCCGATGTCGCTGGCCATTTCGCTGAACAGGTTCACCAGCTGCTCGTCGAACTCGAAGTCGGCACCGTAATACACGGCCAGTACCAGCTGATGCTCGCCGGCATGGCGGATCGGAAACGCCGCGGTGGCACCCCAGCCGTAGCGTTCGATGCGCTGTACCCATTGCTCGACCAGCTGCGGCTGGCCGGCCAGGATCTGGCGCGCCAGCGCGCGAAAACTGGGGATCACCACCGGCTGCTGCTCCAGCACCGCGCGCGAGGCGGCGCCGTGGCTTTCGGTCTTGTCCGGCCGCGTCCATACCGTGATCTCGTCCAGGTAGTCGGCACCGCTACCGTACACCGCCAGCGGGCGCAGGTACTGCTGCGCGGTGTCGTGCTGGCCGATCCACGCCATGCGCTGGCCGCCGTGCAGCACGGCAATCTCGCAAATGCGCTCGAACAGCCGCTGCGGGTCTTGCTCGCGCACGATGGTCTGGTTGGTAAACGACAGCGCGGCATAGGCCTGGTTAAGGCGGCGGATCTGCTCGCCGGCGGCTTTCTGGGTGCGGATGCTGCGGAAGGTGGTCACCACGCCCACCTGGCGGCCTTCCTCGCGCAACGGCGTTGCCGTCAGCCACACCGGCAGGAAGCTGCCGTCCTTGCAGATCAGGTAATCCTCGCCGGCGCGGGGCTGGCCGTCGCGCCGGGTTTGTACGATGGGGCAGTCGTACTCGGGGTAGGGGCGGCCGTCGGGGTGATGGTGGTGCACCAGCGCGTGGGCATCGCTGTGTTCCAGCTCGTGGCGCTGGTAACCCAGCATCGCCAAGGCGGCGTCGTTGACGAAAATGCAGTGGCCAGCGTTATCGGTGCCCCATACCCCTTCGCCCAGGCTTTGCAGCAGGGTTTCCTGCTGCACCTGCATGCGGCGGTGCTGTTGCAGCAGGCGCTGGTGGTGGCGCTGGCGTTGCCATGCCCGCCACGCCAGCGCGGCGGCCAACACGGCCAGGCCGCCGCTGAGCACGCCGGACGCCAACACGGGCTCGGTCTGGCCGGCGGCGTAACAGGGCGCCGTCAACAACAGCGAGGCACAGAGTCGGGCAGGGCGGTACATGGCAGCATCACGTCAGGCAAAAGCGGAGTGTAACCCGTCATCCGCCTGGCCGCTGCGCTGCCGTGGCAGGGTGATGACGATACGCAGGCCGCCAACGCTGCCGGACTCCAGCCGGATCTGGCCGTCGTGGCCGCGCACGATCTCGCGCACGATGGCCAGCCCCAGGCCGCAACCGTCGCCGCCGGCCTGCTGGCCACGGTAAAAGCGTTCGAACACCAGCGACTGTTCCTCCGGCGGAATGCCGGGGCCGCTGTCGCTGATGACCAGCTCCACCTCGTGGCCACGCTGCCAGGCCGAGACCGTGATCTCGCCCCCCGGCGGCGTGTAGCGCACCGCGTTGTCGATCAGGTTGGACAGCATCTCGCGCAACATCAACGGTTGGCCGCACAGCATCACGCTGTCGTCGCCTTCGTACCCCAGGTCCAGCGCCTTGCCCAGCGCCAACATGACGAAATCCATGGTCACCTCGCGTGCCAGCTCGGCGATATCCAGCTGGCGGGTGTCCTGGCTGGCCGGCCCCGGCTCGGCGCGCGACAGCGCCAGCAGCTGGTTGGCCAGGCGGATGGTCTGGTCGCTGGAATGCACCAACGCCGCCAGGCCGGCCTTCTGCTCGGCCGGGTCGTCCAGCCGTTGCGTGTACTCGGCCTGGGTTTTCAGCAGCGTCAGCGGCGTGCGCAGCTGGTGGGCGGCGTCAGCAATGAAGCGCTGGCGGATGGCGAGCTGGTTTTCCAGCTCCGACAGCGCGGTGTTCAGCGCCATCACCAGCGGCTGCAGCTCCTTCTGCACGCTGTTCACGTCCAGCTGCAGCGACGGGTCGCCGGCGCGGGCTTTCAGCGTGCTGCGCAGCCGGCCCAGCGGCCGCAGCGCACGGTTGATGCCGATGGCCACCAGCATGGCCGCCACCGCGCCGATCAGCCACTGCTGCGCCAGCGATTCGGTAAACAGCCGCCGCGCCAGCGACGCACGCGACAGCGTGGTCTCGCCCACCTGTACCAGCAACAGGCGCTGGCTGCCGGCGTAGTACAGCGGCACCGCCAGCGCCACGCTGCGGATGGCTTCGTCGCGGAAGCTGGCGTCGTAAAAGCGCAGCTCGCCGGCAGCGGGCAGGGCCGGAGGCAGCGGCAGGTCGGCGTCGCCGGTGATGGTGGAGCCGCCGGCAAAACCGATGCGATAGAACACGCGGTCCTGGAAGTGCGGGTCGAACATTTCCAGCGCCGCCACCGGGATGTCCACCACCAGCTCGCCGTCCTGCACCACGATGCGCTCGGCAATGCTGCGCGCCGACGCCTGCAAGGTGCGGTCGAACGCAGCGTTGGCCGCTTCGCGCGCGTTGTCCTGCGCCAGCCACGCCGTGGCCGCCGCCAGCGGAATCAGCGGCAGTACCACCCATTGCACCAGCTGGCGCCGCAACGACAGGTTCATCTGGCCACGTCCAGCATATAGCCCAACCCGCGCAGGGTAAGGATGGCCACGCCGCTGCCGGCCAGTTTCTTGCGCAGGCGGTGCACGTAGATTTCCATCGCGTCGGGGCTGAGGTCCTGGTCCAGACGCACGATCTGGTCGGCCAGCACATCCTTGCTGACCGGCTTGCCCTGGCGGTAGATCAGCACCTCCAGCACCGCCATCTCGCGCGGCGTCAGCGCCAAAGGTTGGCCGCAGACGGCAAAGCGCTTGTGTGCCGGCTCGAACACCAGCTCGCCACACTGCAGCACGCCGCCCTCGCTGCCTTGCGCCCGGCGCAGCAGGGCGCGCACGCGCGCTTCCAGCTCGGCCAGCTCGAACGGCTTGCCCAGGTAGTCGTCGGCGCCCAGGTCCAGGCCGTGCACGCGGGCGTCGATGCCGGTTTGCGCGGTCAGCACCAGCACCGGTACGCGGTTGCCGCGCCGGCGCAGGCGCTTCAGTACCTCGAAACCATCCATGCGCGGCAGGCCGATATCCAGGATCACCAGCGCGTACGGCTCGTACGACAGCAACTGGTCGGCCTGCACGCCGTCGGGGGCAATATCCACCGCATGGCCGGCGGCGCTGAGCGCCTTCTGCAGCCAGGTGGCAATATCGTGGTTGTCTTCTACTAAGAGCAGTCTCATTGCAGTCTCTGTGTTGCCGGTGCCGTCGGGCGGCGCCGGGCGTTTATCGCTGTATTGTCTTTTCATCCTATCACCCGCTGCCGCCGTGCCAAGCACCCTTAAGGCGCAGGCTGCAGCATTCTTGCACCATTGTCAGACAGTGAAAGGGAAATGAAAGCTAGCGCTGTCTAGACTGGGTGCAAGCCTAAGGAGTCGTGTATGTCCCGTCTGTGCCTGACCTTGCTGTGCCTGGCCTTCAGCCCGCTGCTGGCCGCCGGCAACGGCATGCAGAGCGGCCTGAGCGAAGCGGCGCGGCGCGAGGGCACCTTGCTGGTGCACTCCACCATCGACCGCGAACAGGTGGCGCCGCTGCTGGCAGCGTTCCAGGCGCGTTATCCGTTCATCCGCGTGCAGTACCGCGAGCTGAACAGTGCCGACATCTACCGCCGGGCGCTGCTGGGCAATGCCGACAGCGGCGACGTGCTGTGGAGCTCGGCGATGGACCTGCAGGTGAAGCTGGTGAACGACGGCCACGCGCTGCGTTACCGCAGCGCGGAGAAAGAGGCGCTGCCGGACTGGGCATCGTGGCGCGACGAGGTATACGGCACCACCTACGAGCCGGTGGTGTTTGCCTACCACCGCCAGCGGGTGGCGCCGGCCAGCATGCCGCAAACGCACACCGCGCTGCGGCGGGCGCTGCGGGCACAAGCCAGCCACTGGCGGGTAGCCACCTACGACGTGGAAGCCTCCGGTGCCGGCTATTTGTTTTTCAGCCAGGACTCGCGCCACAACGCCGAGTTCTGGGATCTGGCCGCCGCGCTGGGCAGCAGCGTGCGCTTCCAGGAAGGCAACAGCCTGACGCTATTGCGCCGGCTGCAGCAGGGCGAGGCCGATATCGCCTACAACGTGCTGGGGCCGTACGCGGTGAGTTTTGCCCGCCACCAGCCGCAAGTGGGCTGGGTACTGCCGCAGGACTACGCGCTGGTGGTAACGCGCTTGATGCTGATCCACAAGGCCGCACGCCACACCGCAGCGGCGCGCTTGTGGACCGATTTCGTGCTGTCGCGCGACGGGCAGCAAGTGCTGGCGCAAAGCAGTGGTCTGCCGCCGATACGCGAAGACCTGCCGCGCCAACTGGGCACGATCGACCTGAAACGCAATGCGGCCAACCTGCGGCCCATTCAGGTGGGTAGCGGCCTGCTGGTGTACCTGGATACGGCCAAGAAGAGCCTGTTTTTGAAACGCTGGCGCGAACAGCTACCCGCCAGTAACCGGCCGACGCACTGAAGCGCGGCCGCAAGAATGAAACATCGTCCCGTCCGAGGACGTATTACGCGTAGTACCACAACACTGCTGTACCACAACACTGGAGAGACTCATGAAACTGAAAGCCCTGCTGGTTTCCTGCCTGGTAGCCCTGGCCCCGATGGCCGCCCAGGCCCAAGTTGAACAATTCAAGATCATGGCCCCGGCCAACCCGGGCGGCGGCTTCGACACCATCGCTCGCACCCTGGGCGAGGCACTGCAAGCTTCCGGCCAGGCCAAGAACGTGGTGGTGGAAAACAAGGCCGGTGCCGGTGGTGCCATCGGCATGGCGCAGTTCGTCAACAATGAGAAGGGCAACCCCAACGCCTTGCTGGTAGCAGGTGCCGTGACCGTTGGCGCGCTGGAAACCAACAAATCGCCGGTGAACTTCGGCATGGTGACCCCGATTTCGCGCCTGATGGGTGAATTCAACGTCATCGTGGTACCGGCCGCGTCGCCGTACAAATCCATCAAGGACCTGATGGCCGCCTACAAGGCCAACCCGGGTTCGGTGAGCATCGGCGGCGGTTCGGCCGGTGGCATTGACCACATCATGGCCAGCCTGATGTCGGAAAAAGCCGGCGTGGACCCGGACAAGCTGAACTACATCCCGTTTGCCGGTGGTGGTGAAGGCAAGGCCGCCATCCTGGGTAACCAGATTGCCGCCTACATCAGCGGCTACGGCGAGTTGGCCGACCTGATCAAGGCCGGCAAGGTACGCGCACTGGGCATCTCTGCCGCCACCCGCAACCCGGATATCCCGGTTCCGACCATCCGCGAACAGGGCACCGACGTGGTGGTGTACAACTGGCGTGGCGTATTTGCGCCCCCGGGCATCAACGCGGCCCAGAAAGCCCAGCTGATCAAGATGGTGGAAACCGCAGTGAAGTCGCCGACCTGGAAAGCCAAGGCCGAGAAAATGGAATGGCTGGACATGCTGCAAAGCGGCGATAGCTTCCAGACCTTCCTGAACGAAGACATCAAGCGCACTGCCGCTACCGTGAAGAAACTGAAGCTGGGTAACTAAGCCATGATCAAGCGCGTATCTGGCGAGCAATGGCTCGCCTTCGGGATCATCCTGCTGGGCCTGTTCATGGCCTGGCAGTTGCAGGAGATCCCGAACGATGCCGGTTACGCCGGCATCGGGCCGCGCTTCTTCCCGTCACTGGTGGTAACCGGTCTTATCGTTGCCGGTGGCGCGTTGCTGATGCAGCGTCGCCACCGTAACGGGCCGGACACCGTGCTGAGCGACGGCGAGAACGACGCGGAACAACTGGAAGCCGAAGAAGAAGCCGAACGCGGCGACGCCGACTGGCGCATGTTTGCCATCGCCAGCGGCAGCCTGATTGCCCACATGGCGCTGATCGGCCTGATCGGTTTCACCCTGGCCGGCACCCTGCTGTGCTTCGGTATCTGCCGTGCGCTGGAAACGCGCCGCCCGACACTGGACCTGGTGCTGTCCTTCCTGCTGGCCCTCGGCCTGTTCCACCTCTTCAAATGGCTGGGCCTGAACCTGCCGTCCCTGCTGACCGGGGGAGTACTGTAAATGGAATCCTTGAACGCCCTGTTTTCGCTGGGCTTTGCCACCGCGCTGACCCCGGCCAACCTGCTGTGGGCGCTGCTGGGCTGCACCCTGGGCACCGCCATCGGCGTACTGCCTGGCGTCGGCCCGGCCGTTACCGTGGCGCTGCTGCTGCCTGTTACCCAGAGCGTGGACCCGACCGGCGCGCTGATCATGCTGGCCGGCGTGTACTACGGCGCCATGTTCGGCGGCTCCACCACCTCCATCCTGCTGAACACCCCGGGTGAAGCCGGCTCCATCGTGTCGGCGCTGGAAGGCAACAAGATGGCCAAGGCCGGCCGTGCCGGCCCGGCACTGTCCACCGCCGCCATCGGCTCCTTCGTGGCCGGCTCCATTGCCACCGTGCTGCTGACGCTGCTGGCCCCGATCATTGCCGGCTTCGCGCTGCAACTGGGCCCGGTAGAAACCTTCTCGCTGATGATGATGACTTTTGCCGCCGTGTCTGCCGTACTGGGCAACTCGCCGTTGAAAGGCTTCATCGCCCTGATGCTGGGCCTGGCCATCGGCCTGATCGGCATCGAGCCGCAATCCGGCCAGAGCCGCTTTACCTTCGGCCTGATGCCGCTGATCGACGGTATCGACATCGTGGTCATCGCCATGGGCCTGTTCGCGGTAGGCGAAACGCTGTACACCGCCACCTACGAGAACAAGGTAAAAGCCGGCCTGGAAACGCTGACCGGCAAGTTCTGGATGAGCAAGGACGACTGGAAGCGCTCGTGGAAACCGTGGCTGCGCGGTACCGCCATCGGCTTCCCCTTCGGCACCCTGCCGGCCGGTGGTACCGAGATGCCCACCTTCCTGTCGTATTCGGCCGAGCGCAAGCTGGCCAGCCCGGAAGTGCAGAAAGAATTCGGCAAAGGCGCCATCGAAGGCGTGGCCGGCCCGGAAGCGGCCAACAACGCCGCCGTCACCGGCACGCTGGTACCGCTGCTGACACTGGGTATCCCCACCTCGGCCACCGCCGCCATCATGCTGTCTGCCTTCCAGCAGTACAACATCGTGCCCGGCCCGCTGCTGTTCGATACCAACCCCGAGCTGGTGTGGGGCCTGATCGCCTCGCTGTATATCGGCAACGTCATGCTGCTGGTGCTGAACCTGCCGCTGGTCGGCCTGTGGGTACAGTTCCTGAAAGTGCCGCGCCCGCTGCTGTACGGTGGCATCGTGCTGCTGGCCACCATGGGTGCCTACGCACTGCGCCAGAGCTGGTTCGACCTGATGCTGCTGTACATCATCGGCGTGCTGGGCTTCCTGATGCGACGCTACGACTTCCCGGTGGTGCCGCTGATCGTCGGCCTGATCGTGGGCCCGATGGCCGAGAAACACTTCCGCCGCGCCATGTCCATCCACCAGGGCGACCTCACCGTGTTCGTGACGCACCCGATCTCGCTGGTGATCCTGCTGGTGACCGCCGCCATCCTGATCGTGCCGCCGCTGATGAAGCGCCGCCAGAAACTGCTGCAAGCCTGACCGCCTGCTGATGGCCGCCGTCAGAAGCGGCCGCTCACCCTGTACTCCCGGTACAAGCGATGTTGTACTTCTCATACGCCAGCGGACTCGTCATCAGTCTAGCTGGTGTTTTTTTTTGGCACGCCGCCGGCGGGCCGCTGCCGTGGCTGCTGGGCCCCTTGCTGGCCATGCTGGCAGGCCGCCTGCTGGGGCTGCCGCTGGCCAGCGTGCGTTACAGCCGTGAGCTGGGCCAGGCCATCGTCGGGCTGGCGCTGGGGCTCACCTTCAGCCATGAGGCCTTGTTGCGCACGGTGGCGCTGGCGCCGTGGATTGCGCTGGCGGTAGCGTTTGCTTTCCTGCTGGCGTGGCTGGCCATGCAGTTGCTGCGCCGGCTGTGCCCGGGGCTGGACCCGCTTACCGCCTGGCTGGTGGCGCTGCCGGGCGGCGCTTCGGAAATGACCGCCATCGGCGCCCGCCGTGGCGCAAAAAGCGAATGGATCGTGCTGGGCCAGAGCCTGCGCGTGCTGATCGTGGTGCTGCTGTACCCCGGCGCCTTTGCCCTGTTCGGGCACAGCGCTGCACCATTTGCCACCACGCTTGCACCACTGGGCAGCAGCGCACTGCCGTGGCTGCTGCCGGCCTTGGCGCTGGGCGCACTACTGCAGTGGCGGCACGTCCCCAACCCGTGGTTCATCGGGCCGCTGCTGGTCAGCCTAGTGCTGGCCAGCAGTAACACGGTCAGCGGCAGCCTGCCCGCCGGCTGGGTAGAGCTGGCGCAGCTGCTGATCGGCATTGCGCTGGGCGTGCGCTTCGACCGCCGGCAAATGCTGGCCGCTCCGCGCTTTCTGGCCGCATTCCTGGCCAGTCTGGCCAGCCTGCTGCTGCTGGCCCTGGGCGGTGCCTGGCTGCTGGCGTGGCTTGCCGGCCTGCCGCCGGCGCTGACCATCCTGGCGCTAGCCCCCGGCGGCATTACCGAAATGTGCCTGACCGCCAAAGCGATGGGGCTGGATGTGCCCAGCATCATCGGCTTTCAGCTGTGCCGGCTGGTGATGGTGCTACTGCTAGCCGAGCCGCTATCGCGCTGGCTGGCACCGGCTCAAGCGCGTGTTTGAAGCTGGCATGGCATTTGCAATAAAAACCGCCATACCCCATCCCGGACCTCATCATGCGTAGCCTGTTTACCAAGCCACAAGCCCCCGTCACCAGCGACGCCGTCATCTTCAACTACCAGCAACCCGCCCGTGCCCGCCTGGTGGCGCTGGGCAGCGGCAAAAAGCTGTGGCTGGTGGAAACCTACGACCCGCAGCACAAGGTTTGGGTATGGCAGCAGGAAACCAGCGATATGGAACAAGCTGTCGACGACGCCCGTCGCCTCAGCCTGTTTCCGGCGCGCAAGGTGTCGTAAAGTAACTGGTATTTTATTGGTTTAACGTTGGCCGCAGGGCTGCACCACAGGGTTGCAGCCGCCGCAGGCCGGCTGGGTATGCCCCTTGCCATTGCTGGCTTTCCACTACTTATCAACAGGCTGTGGATAAATTCCGGGGTGGCTGTCGGGGATCAACATGGCCGGCAAGGTGCGCAAATAAAAGTCCACCGGCCCGGCGCTGCCGATGATGGCGTAGCCGTAGCCCAGCTCGCGTAGCGCGTGCATCGACGCCAGCAGCAATATGCGTCCAAAGCCTTGACCTTGCTCGCTTTGCTTGACACCAGTGGGGCCGAAGAAGCCGCGCGCTGTCACATCGTAGCAAGCAAAACCCAGCCGTTCCGCACCCCGCTGCATTACCCAGGCCGAGGCCGGTTGCTGCCGGAAAGCCGTATCGAATTCGTCGGCCCAGCCTTCAGAAAACGTCTGGCTTATCCACATGCGCCACGCGCTGCGTTCGTGCGGTAGCGGGTGGCGCAACACCACGCCATCGGGCACGGCGGGGCAGGGTGGCAAACCGTACAGCTTTACCAGAATGTCGGCAGGCATGGCGTTTTCCTGTGGATAATTCAAACCTGTTTAATACCACTTATTATCCGATGCAGCCAGTAGCGGCTGTCACGCCGCCGTCACCCCGCTTTCATCGCCTTGCCACAACGGGCGGGCATGCTGTCGCGCCTTCGCTTACCGACTGTTGCCCACATGCTGAACCGTGAACTCACCCTGGCCGCGCTGGCGGCGTTGCCGCTGGCCACCCTGCTGTGCGGCGGCATGCTGCTGCTGTGGCCAGCCACCCCGCTGTGGCTACCGGCTCTACTGATGTTGTTGCTGCCAATGTGGAGCGCCATGGTGCTGTACGGCTGCGGGCTGGACCGTGCTCCTCGCGATATGCAATATCTGCATAGCGCATAAAAAAACGGGCCTTGCGGCCCGTCAAACACCCTCAAACAATGCCCGTTACGCGGCCGCGCCCTTTTGCGAGGACGGCGGCGCATCGAACCCTTTGCGCAACTCGGTCAGCCGTGTTTGGGCGGCTTGATAGCCCGCCTCTTTGACGTGACCGAAGCCGCGAATGCCTTCGTACAGTTTCACCATCTCGGTGGCGGTGGCCAGGTTGGCCGCCGACAGCCGGTCGCACAGCTCGGCCACCAGGTTTTCGAACTCGGTGATCATCGCGCGCTCCAGACGGCGGTCGGCTTGCCAGCCGAACGGGTCCAGCGCGCTGCCGCGCAGGCCCTTGAAGCGGGCAATCACCCCCAGCGCCTTCATCGCCCACGACCCCAGGTTCACCTTTTTCGGCTGATGGCCGGTCATCCAGCTGGCGCCAAAGTGGAAGGTGAGGGTGAGGTCGCCGTCGAACTGCTCTTTCAGCGCCCGCTGGAACTCGCCGTCGCTGTACAGGCGCGCCACTTCGTATTCGTCCTTGTAGGCCAGCACGTGGTAGTAGGCACGGGCTACCGCCAGCGTCAGCGCGCTGCTGCCCGGCTTGGCACGTTCTTCGGCGGCTTTCACCTGCTCCACCAGCGCCTTGTAGCGGGCGGCCAGCTTGTCGTCCTGGTAGGCCACCAGCTCCTTGCTGCGGTGGTGCATCACGCCTTCCACCGTTTCACGCGGGACGAACTGCACCACCGCCGACGGGCTGACCAGGGTCTCGATGCGCGCCGGGTCGTGCGCGGCGTGGCGGCCCCACTGGAAGGCGTCCTGGTTGAACTGCACGGCGGCGCCGTTCAGCTCGATGGCTTTCATGATGGCTTCCAGCGATACCGGTACCTGGCCCTGCTGCCAGGCGTAGCCCAGCATGAACATGTTGGCCGCAATGGCGTCGCCCATCAGCGCGGTGGCAATGCGGGTGGCGTTCACTTCGGCAAAGTGCTGGCTGCCCACCGACTCGACAATCGCGTCTTTCATTGCCTTGGCCGGGAAGCGCACGTCCGGGTTTTTCAGGAAGGCGCTGGTCGGCGATTCGTAGTTGTTCACCACCACGTGGCTGAAGCCTTCGCGCATCTTGGCCAGCGCTTCCTCGGCGGCGGTCACCACCAGGTCGCAGCCCAGCACCAGGTTGGCGTCACCGGCGGCAATACGTACCGCGTGCAGTTTTTCCTGGCTGTCGGCAATGCGCACGTGCGACCACACCGAGCCGCCTTTTTGCGCCAGGCCGGCCATGTCCAGCACCGTCACGCCCTTGTTGTCCAGGTGCGCAGCCATGGCCAGTACCTGGCCGATGGTGACCACGCCGGTACCACCGACGCCGGTGACCATGATGCCGAACGGCTCGTGCACACCCGGCAGTTGCGGCTGCGGCAGCGACGGCATGCTGGCCAGGCTGGCAGCGGCACCACCGGGCTTGCGCACCTTGGCGCCCGCAACCGACACGAAGCTGGGGCAGAAGCCTTCCACGCAGGAGAAGTCCTTGTTGCAGCTGCTCTGGTCGATCTTGCGCTTGCGGCCCAGCGCGGTTTCCACCGGCAGTACCGACAGGCAGCCGGATTTCTTGCCGCAATCGCCACAGCCTTCGCACACGCGCTCGTTGATGAAGGCGCGGCGGTCCGGATCGGGGAATTCCTTGCGTTTACGGCGGCGGCGCTTCTCGGCGGCACAGGTCTGGTCGTGAATCAGGATGGTGACACCGGCGGTATCGCGCAGCTCTTTTTGCAGCCGGTCCAGCTCGCGGCGATGGAACACTTCCACGCCCGGCGCCAGGCCTTCTTTCAGGCCGTGCGCGGTGCGGTACTTGTCCGGGTCGTCGCTGGTGATGACGATGCGGCCAACCCCTTCGGCGTGCACCTGGCGGGTAATCATCGGCACGTCAAGGTAGCCGTCCACGTTCTGGCCGCCGGTCATCGCCACCGCGTCGTTGTACAGGATCTTGTAGGTGATGTTGACCTTGCCCGCCACCGCAGCGCGGATGGCCAGCAGGCCGGAGTGGAAGTAGGTGCCGTCACCCAGGTTGGTAAACACGTGCTTGGTAGTGGTAAACGGCGCCTGGCCTAGCCAGGTGATGCCTTCGCCGCCCATCTGGGTAAAGGTCTTGGTGCTGTCGCCTTCGATCCAGTGCGCCATGTAGTGGCAACCGATGCCAGCCACGGCGCGGCTGCCTTCCGGCACCTTGGTGCTGGTGTTGTGCGGGCAGCCACTGCAGTAATGCGGAATGCGCGCGATGGCTTCGCGCGGTTTTACCAGCTGGGCTTCCTTGTCGTCGTAGAACTTCAGGCGATCGTGGATCACCGGGCTGTCGTACAGGTTGGCAAGGCGCTTGGCGATGGCGCGGGCGATCATGGCCGGGGTCAGCTCGCCGGCAGCCGGCAGCAGCCAGTCGCCGTGCGGCAGCGCCCATTCGCCTTTTTCGGCAAACTTGCCCACCACGCGCGGGCGCACGTCGTCGCGCCAGTTGTACAGCTGTTCTTTCAGCTGGTATTCGATGATCTGGCGTTTTTCCTCGATCACCATGATCTCTTCCAGGCCTTCGGCAAACTGGCGCACGCCTTCCGGCTCCAGCGGCCACACCATGCCCACCTTGAAAATGCGCAGGCCGATGTCGGCGGCCAGTTTTTCGTCGATGCCCAGGTCGTCCAGCGCCTGCATCACGTCCAGGTAGCTCTTGCCACAGGTGATGATGCCCAGCCGCGCCTTGGGTGAATCCAGCGTCACGTGGTTGAGCTTGTTGACGCGGGCGTAGGCCAGCGCCGCGTACAGGCGGTGGTGCAGCACGCGCTTTTCCTGCGCCAGCGGGGTATCCGGCCAGCGGATGGACAAGCCGTCCGGCGGCAGCGGGAAGTCTTCGGGGATCAGCGTTTGCACGCGCTCGGGGCTGATGTCCACCACGGCGGCGCTTTCGATGGTGTCGGAGATGGCCTTGATCGACACCCAGCAACCGGAATAACGGCTCATGGCCCAGGCGTGCAGGCCGTAGTCGATCACCTCTTGCACGCCGGACGGGCTGAGCACCGGAATCATGCTGGCGGCCAGGATGTGGTCGGACTGGTGCGGGAAGGTGGACGACTTGGCGGCGTGGTCGTCGCCGCAGATCAGCAGCACGCCGCCGAACTTGCTGGTGCCGGCCACGTTGCCGTGCTTGATCACGTCACCGGAGCGGTCTACCCCAGGGCCCTTGCCGTACCACATCGAATACACGCCGTCGTACTTGGCCCCCTCGAACATGTTCACCTGCTGCGTGCCCCACACCGCGGTAGCGGCCAGGTCCTCGTTGAGGCCCGGGTGGAACACCACATTGTGCGCGGCCAGGTGCTTGCTGGCCTTCTGCATGGTCTGGTCCACGTTGCCCAGCGGCGAGCCGCGGTAGCCGGTAACGTAGCCGGCGGTGTTCAGCCCGGCGGCTCGGTCGCGCGCCTGCTGCATCATCGGCAGGCGTACCAGCGCCTGGATACCGTTGAGCAATACCTGCCCGGTAGGTGCCGTGTATTTGTCTTCCAGTTCGACGTGGCGAATCGACATGGTGTCTCCTCCATCTGTGTGCTTGTCGCAGCGGGTCGGGTGAAGCCTTGTGAGCCGTCCCGTCCTGGTGATGTGGCCCGGCAGCGGTAAGCAGCGGGCGATGTCTCTGTCTCTTTATAGTGTGCTGGTGGCGTGGCCACCGCTTTGTGCGAACACTAGTTGACGTAAACGTAAACGTCAAAAGCTTTGTCGTTTTTTTCCGCCTCGCGCACACGCGAGTGCGGCAAATGTGCCAGTGCAGCAAAATCGCCGCCGCTACCCGCACGGCATGGTGCTGTTCACGCGTGCCGCAGGTGGAAACACTGCGTTCTGCCGCCACGGTTGAGCGCGCCAGCGCCGCACCGCTACAGTGCAGCCTTGAGTCATTCCCGCCACCGGCTACCCGCCGGCCTGCGGCCAACCTTAGAGACGTATCCATGTCATCTGCACCCAACGAAACCGGCAAAGGCGTGCTGTACGCCACCGGCGCGTTCTTTATCTGGGGCCTGTTCCCGCTGTACTGGAAGCCGCTGCACGCGGTGCCGGCGCTGCAAATCCTGTGTCACCGCATCGTGTGGTCGGCGGTATTCGTCGCCATCGTGCTACTGGTACAACGCAACTGGCGCTGGCTGGGCGACAGCCTGCGCGACGGCGCCCGCCTTCGCGTGTTTGCGCTGTCGTCGCTGCTGCTGTCGTTCAACTGGCTGATCTACATCTGGGCGGTCAACGAAAACCGGGTGGTGGAAGCCAGCCTGGGTTACTTCATCAACCCGCTGGTGAACGTGCTGCTGGGGCGGCTGTTTCTGGGGGAACGGCTGACACGCACCCAGGGCATCGCCATCGGCCTGGCCACGCTGGGCGTGGCGTGGCTGACACTATCGGTGGGCACGCTGCCGTGGGTGGCGCTGAGCCTGGCGGCCACCTTCGGCGTGTACGGTCTGCTGCGCAAAAAAGCGCCGCTACCGTCGCTGGAAGGGCTGGCGCTGGAAACCTTTCTGATGCTGCCCTTGGCGCTGGCCGCGCTGCTGTGGTTTGCCGTGCGCGGCGACGGCGCCTTCGGCCAGCTGGGCCTGGCCACCGACGCGCTGCTGATGGGTGCCGGCGTGGTCACCGCCATCCCGCTGCTGCTGTTTGCCAGCGGCGCGCGCCGCCTGAAGCTGGCCACGGTGGGGCTGATCCAGTACCTGGGCCCCACCATCCAGCTGCTGCTGGGCGTGTGGCTGTACCACGAGCCGTTCGGCAGCAGCCGCGCCATCGGCTTCGGCCTGATCTGGGCGGCGCTGGCGCTGTACTCCGGCCACGGCCTGCTGGGCTACCTGAAAGCACGGCGCGCCGCTGCCGCCTAGTGCCAGACGTTGGCCGCAACACCACAAGGGCAAGCCATGCGGCTTGCCCTTGTTCTTTCACGCTGCCCGTGGCGATAAAACCTCACTTGCACCGTGGGCTGGCCACGGTCTGCCCCTTCAGCCATTGACGCCGTACGACGCCATCACCACAATGCCGCTGTCCTCCGCCACGCGGACGGCATTTCGCTCTTTATGCATACCGGCCCATCCTGCTGCGGCAGCGGGCCACGCTCTTTACAAGGAAACGCCATCATGGCATCGCTCTTTACCCTGTCGCGCCATCTCGCGCGCGACGTGCTCGCCGACGAGCTCCCCCCGCAACACCACCATCGCCTGTGGCAGGCACTGTGCCAGCACGCCAGCAGCCTGCTGCACGCCCGCGCCCGCCCCGTCCTGCCCGCACACCACCAGCTGTCACAGCAACGCTGGTTGCTGGAGAAAGGCCCGCACCGATGCTGACCCTGCCACTTGCCACACCCCGCCTGCGCCTGCGCGACTTCCACGCCGACGACGCCGACGCCTACTGCCGTCTGCGCAGCGGCGGCGCCTTCGGCCGGCACTACGCCGCCCACGAGCTCAGCCCCGGCTTCAGCCAGGGCTTGCTGCAGCAGTTCATCGCCCAGCAACACGCCACCCCGCGCCGGGCATGGCAGCTGGCTATCACCCTGGCCGACAGCGGCACGCTGATCGGCTCGGTCGGCCTGCGCCACAGCAGCCTGCCCGGCGAGGCACAGTTCGGCATCGAGCTGGACCAGGCCTACTGGGGCCAGGGCTACGCCCAGGAAGCCGGTACCGCCTTGCTAGACGCCGGCTTCAACCCGCTGGGCCTGCACCGCGTGGAAGCCGACACCCACGCGGCCAACCTGCCGGCGCAACGGCTGGCCCGCCGCCTGGGCTTTGTGCCCAGCCGCCAGGAAGGCGAGCGCCACATCCTGGCGCTGTCGCTGGACCTGCCGGGCGTGCTGAGCGAGCGCAAACTGCTAGGGCAGACGGCACAGCTGCGCCGTCACCCCGGCTACTGGCAGCTGGCCACGCCGACACAGCCAGACTTCTACTTTGGCAACCTGCTGCTACCCGACCAGGCCCCGCTACAGCGCGACGCCTGGGAAGCCCGCTTCGATGCCGCCTTCGCCGGCCACGCCGGCGTACAGCACCGCACGCTGCTATGGGCGATGGAAGACGAAGACTGCGCCGCGCGTTACCAGCCGTGGCTGGACGCCGGCTACCAGTACATGGAAACCTGCGCGCTGCTGCTTACCCGCGACAGCCTGCGGCCAACCCGGCTACCCGCCGGCTACACGCTGCGGCCGCTGGCCAGCGACGACGACTGGCAGCAATGGGCTTCGCTACTGGCCGCCAGCCGCGACCCCGGCCACGATGAGGCAGGCTATCGCCGCTTCCTGGGCGGCCTGCAGCAGCGTTACCAGCAACTGGACAACAACGGCCACGGCCATGTGTGGGGCGTATTTGCCGACGGGCAGCTACAGGCCAGCGCCGGCCTGTTTGCCTGGCAGTCGCTGGGGCGCTTCCAGATGGTGGCCACCGCGCCGGCGGCACGGCGCCTGGGGCTGGCCAGCGGCCTGGTCAGCGCGCTGGCGGAATGGGGGCTGGCGCGGGTACCGCGGCTGGTGATCGTGGCCGATGCCCACTACCACGCCATCGATCTGTATCGTAAGCTGGGTTTCGTCCACGCCAGCAGCGAAGCCTCGCTGTGCTGGTGGCCACGCCCAGCGGAGACCGCATGATCATCCAGCCCTACGCCCCGCACCTGCGCGACGCCGTTGCGCAGTGCTACCTCGACACCCGGCGCCACGCCTTCCACTGGCGCCCGCCGCACAGCATGCAGCTGGCTGACTTCGAGCGCGACACCGCCGACGAAAGCCTGCTGGTGGCACTGGCCGACGACGGCAGCGTGCTCGGCTTTGCCGGCGTCTACCCGCGCGAAAACTTCGTCCACCACCTGTACGTGCGCCCGGAGCAACAAGGCCACGGCGTGGGCAGCGCGCTGCTGCAAGCCTGCGAAACCCGCTACAGCGGCCGCCCCACGTTGAAGTGCTACGCCGCCAACGCGCAGGCGCTGGCCTTCTACCGCCGCCACGGCTGGCAGCCGGCAGGCGAGGGCGTCGACGCCGAAGGCCACCGCTGGCTGCGGCTGCAAGGCCCGCAACCGGTGGTGCTGTTCAGCACCGACTGCGCCCGGCTCGACCGCGAGCAGGTGTACCACTACCTCAGCCGTGAGTCGTACTGGGCCGCCGGCCTGCCGCGCGACATCTTCGAAGCCTCGCTGCAGGGCTCGCTGGTGATCGGCGGCTACAACGCCGACGGCGAACAGCTGGCCTTTGCCCGCGTGATTACCGACTACGCCACCTTCGCCTACCTGGCCGACGTGTTCGTCACCGACAGTGCGCGCGGCCTGGGCATCGGCAAGGCGCTGATGCGCTACATCCAGCTGCACCCGCGGCTGCAAAACCTGCGCCGCTTCATGCTGGCCACCGCCGACGCGCACGGCCTGTACGCGCAGTTCGGCTTCGGCGCACTGGGCAAGCCGGAACGCATCATGGAAAAAGTGGAGCCGGCCATTTACCAACGGTTGGCCGCAGAACGGGGCCAGGCATGACCCGCAAGGTATTCTGGGACGATCCCTACCTGTGCACGCTGGACACCTCAGTGACCAGCGTAGCCGGCGCGGAGGTCACGCTGGCCGCCACCATCCTGTACGCCGAAAGCGGCGGCCAGGAAAGCGACCACGGCAGCATAGCCGGCTGGCCGGTGCTGGCGGCGCGCAAAGAGGGGCAGGACATCGTCTACACGCTGCCACCGCAACACGGCTTGCAGCCCGGCGCGGCGGTGACGCTGCAGCTGGACTGGCCGCGGCGCTACCGGCTGATGCGGCTGCACTTTGCCGCCGAACTGGTGCTGGAAACGATTTACCAGACGCTGCCGGACGTGGAAAAAATCGGCGCCCACATCGCCGAACACAAGGCGCGTATCGACTTTGCGCTGCCTCAAGCCATCACCCCGCACCTGCCCGCCTTGCAAGCGCGCATCGACGCGCTGATTGCGGCCAAGCTGGCCATTACCAGCGCCTTTTCCGACGCCGCCAGCGGGCGCCGTTACTGGGAGCTGCCCGGCATCGCCCTCGTGCCCTGCGGCGGCACCCATCTGCGCCACAGCGGCGAGGTGGGGCGCATCGCGCTGAAGCGCAAGAACGTGGGCCGTGGCAAGGAGCGGGTGGAAATCACGCTGCTGGACGACGCGCCCGCATGACAACCCTGCTAGAAGGCAGCTGCCTGTGCGGCGGCGTACGCTACCAAATCGATCAGTTGGACATGCCGATCGTGCATTGCCACTGCCACACTTGCCGCAAGGCGCACGCCGCACCCTACACCAGCACAGCAGGCGTCATGCGCCAGCACTTTCGCTGGCTAGCCGGCAAACACCTGCTGCGCAGTTTCGAATCGTCGCCCGGCAAGCTGCGACACTTTTGCAGCGTGTGTGGCAGCCATATCGTGGCCGAACGCCCAGGCCAGCCACACGTGATCCTGCGGGTGGCCACGCTGGATAGCGACCCCGCTACGCTGCCGGTAGCACATATCTGGACCAGCCATCACCCGCACTGGCTAGCGCACGACGGCGTGCCGCAATTTGCCGGCTGGCAGCAAGCCGGAAAAAACTGACTCCCTACTGACAGCAGGCTGGCAGCAGGGGGCGCGTAGGCTGTGGTTTCCCCCCAGTAAGGAACACCACCATGACCACCGCCATCGTTGCCAACCTGCAGCTGATCTACGTCAGCGATATCGCCCGCTCCACCGCCTTCTACCAGCAGCTGTTTGCGGCCAACCCGGTTTTCACCAGCCCGCAGTACGTGGCCTTTGCCGGCAGCGGCGACGCGCTGTTTGCCCTGTGGTCCGGCACCGCGCCCGACCAGCACGCCGCACCGCGTGGCGAGATCGGCATCATGCTGCCCGATGGCAGTACCGTGGCGGCGCTGTATGCGCGCTGGCAGCAGGACAGCCGCCTGCACATCGTCAGCCCGCTACGCGAAGAACCCTACGGCCAGACCTTTGTGCTGGCCGACCCGGACGGGCACCTGATCCGCGTCTGCCAGCGCGATTGATACGGCTAGGCCGGCGTGCGTGCCGGGCGCCGGCTGCTGGCCAGCTGCACGCACAGCACGCTGGCCAGCACCGTTACCATGCCGGCCAGCGTCCAGCCGTGCAGGCTTTGCCCCAGCGCCACCCAGCCCAGGATCACCGCCGCCACCGGGCTGAGCAGGCCCAGCGCCGACACCGCCACCGGCGGCAGCAGGCGCAGGCCGCGGAACCACAAACCGTAGGCCAGCAGTGCACCCACCAGCGACAGGTAGGCATAGCCCGCCACGTTGGCCGCCGACAGCGCCGGCATCGGCGGGTCCAGCCATAGCGCGGCCGGCAGCAGCATCACACCGCCCAGTGTCAGCTGCCAGCCGGTCAGCGCCAGCAAGGGCAGGCTGCTACCCCAGCGCCGTGCCAGGTACATGCCCAGCGCCATCACGATGGCGCCGCCGGCCGCCGCCAGCACGCCCAGCGTGTCCCACTGCGCGTTGCCGGCATTCAGCAGCACCGCCATGCCGGCCAGGCCGCTGCACGCCGCCAGCAACACCAGCGGCCGCGGCGTTTGCCGCTCCAGCAACCACAACAAACCCATCATCAGCAGCGGCTGAATCGCCCCCAGCACTGCCGCAATGCCGCCGGGCAAACGGTAGGCCGCCATGAACAACAGCGCCTGGAAGGCCCCGATATTCAGCAACGACAGCAACAGCAAGCGCGGCCACTCGCGCGCTTGCGGCAGGTGGCGCGTCCACAGCAGCAACAGCAGGCCGGCCGGCAGCACGCGCAGCACGCCGGCGCTGAACGGCAGGCCGGGCGGCAACCATTGCGTGGTCACCAGGTAAGTGGAACCCCAGATTAGCGGCACCACGGCGGTAAGCAGGGTGTCGCGCCACAGGCGGGAAGCAGTCGTCACGGCGATATCTCCAATTCAAGATATAATTATCGTAATCGATAATTTATCTTTAACTCAAGATAATTATCTTGAACACGAGCTATCTGGAGCCGGCATGGATACCCCGCATACCCCCGACGCCGTCGACGCCATCCGCGCGCAATGGCAGCGCGAACGCCCCGACCTCGACACCCGCCACATGGCCATCATCGGCCGGCTGGGCCGCTGCAGCATCCAGCTGCAAAAGCGGCTGAACGATACCTTTGGCCAGTACGGCATCAGCAACTGGGAATTCGACGTGCTGGCCACGCTGCGGCGTAGCGGTGCGCCGTATTGCCTGGCGCCCACCGCGTTGTTTTCCAGCCTGATGCTGTCGTCCGGCACCATGACGCGCCAGCTGCAGCTGCTGGCCGAGCGCGGCCTGGTCAGCCGCCTGCCCAACCCCGACGACGCGCGCAGCCTGCTGGTGCAGCTGACGCCGCAAGGGCTGGATCTGGTCAACGAGGTGGTGGCGGCGCATGTGGATAACATGGCGCGCATCCTGGCGCCGCTGGACGCCGCGCAGCTGGACGCACTGGACGCGTCGATGAGCGCGCTGCTGGCCATCCTGGAACCGGCAACGAAAGCGGGGCGCTGATGCTGCTGTACGACCTGGCCGCCGTCGGTGCCGCCACCTGCTGGGCCGCCGGCGGCATTATCGGCGCCACCCCGGCGCGCCACTTCGGGCCGTTTGCCTTCAGCCGCTTGCGGCTAAGCTTCCTCACCGTACTGCTGGGCGGTGCCAGCCTGGCGCTGGGCGGCTGGGCCACGCTGCACGCTACCGCGCTGCTGCCGCTGACGCTGTCGGCGCTGTGCGGCATCTTTCTGGGCGATGCGCTGATGTTCGCCGCCATGAACCGGCTGGGCCCGCGCCGCACCGGCCTGCTGTTTGCCACCCACTCGGTGTTTTCGGTGGCACTGGGCGTACTGCTGCTGGGTGAGGCGCTCAGCCTGCAGGCGCTGGCCGGTAGCGTGCTGGTGTTTGGCGGTGTGCTGGTGGCGGTAGCGTTTGGCCGCCGCGACGGCAGCACCCACCAGTGGGAACAAAGCCACGGCCTGAAAGCCGGCGTGGCGCTGGGCCTGGCCGCCGCGCTGTGCCAGGCGCTGGGCACCTTCTTTGCCAAACCGGCCATGGCCAGCGGGCTGGAGCCGCTCACCGCCAGCGCGCTGCGCATGGCGATCGGCTGTGCGGCCAACTGGCTGCTGTGGGCCAGCGGCAGCCGCCTCGCGCGCATGGCCAACCCGCCCACCCCGCGCATGCTGGGGCAACTGGCGCTGAACGGCCTGGTGGCACTGGGGCTGGGCATGACGCTGATCATGGTGGCGCTGCAAGGCGGCAACGTGGCCACCGTTGGCATGCTGTCGGCGCTAAGCCCGGTGCTGATCCTGCCGATGCTGTGGGTGGTGACGCGCCAGGCGCCGCCGCTACTGGGCTGGCTGGGCGCAGGCCTTAGCGTGGCCGGCACCGTGCTGTTGCTGGGGCGCTAGCTTCAGGCCCGCGGCAGCATTGTTTCCCGACGGTAGCGAATCATTTTCTGCATGGCCGGTTTATTGCCGGCCAGTGCAGGGCCACAATGGCGCCATCATTACCGGAGGCCTGCCATGTCCGAACACCTGCTTTCCCCGCTGCATACCGACCCGGCCAGCGGCCTGGCCTACCGTACCCAGGCGCGGCCACCGGCGCAGGCCAGCCGCCTGCTGGTGTTGCTGCACGGCGTGGGCGGCCACGAACAGCAACTGGCCGGCCTGCTGCCGCTGCTGCCGCCAGACTGGCTGCTGGTACTGGCACGCGGCACGCTGCCATTCGGCCCGCAGCAGTTTTCCTGGTTCGAGGTGCAATTCGGCAGCGATGGCCCGCGCATCAACGCCGCCCAGGCCGAGCACAGCCGCCAGCAGCTGGTATCGCTGCTGGCTAGCCTGCAATTCCAGTTTGGTGTGGTACCGGAACACTGCACCGTGGCCGGCTTCAGCCAGGGCGGCATCATGAGTGCCAGCGTGGCGCTGACCTCGCCCGCCAGCCTGGGCCGCTTTGCCGTGCTGTGCGGGCGCATCCTGCCGGAAATTGCGCCCATCCTCGCCGAAAAATCGTCACTGGCGCTACTGGACGGCTACCTGTGCCACGGCGAACACGACGACAAGCTACCCGTCAGCTGGGCCGAACGCGCCACCGCCTGGCTGACCGAACTGGGCGTGCCGCACACGCTGCAACGCTACCCGGCCGCACACCAGCTCACCGCCGCTATGGCGCAAGACTTCGCCAGCTGGCTGGCGCGTCGCTAAGCCCGCACCCAAAAACAAGCGGCCAACCTTGCCCAAGGTTGGCCGCACGTCCGTCTATACCCCGCAGCGCCACTGTTCGCTATCATGCCGTTTTCATTGCGCCTGCCTAACAATATGCCGCGCTACCTTGCTGCCACACTACTGCTGACTTGCCTGACTTTCCCGCCGGCACTGCATGCATCACCTGTCTTGCCAACACTGACGATTCCAGGCGCTCAACCGGACTCGGCGCCTGGGTTTGGCACTCCCGCCGCCACCCACACGCCGATGGTATTCCGTAGCAACCAGGAAGCCGTCGCCTGGTACCGTCAGCAAGCAAAACAGCATAATGACATGGCCGCGTTGATGGCCGAGGTGTATTCGCTATTCGAGGCTGGTAAGGCCGCCAACGCTGGGGAAGTGATCGCGCTCTGGCAACACAGCGCGGAGCACGATGCTAACGCACAGTACTGGTACGGCCTGAGCCAGATCATGGCCCACGACTACCCCACCGCAGCGGCCTACCTGCAGAAAGCTGCCAAACAGCAGCATGCCCAAGCCATGTCCGCACTGGGCAGACTGTACCTGTTCGGCCTGGGGGTAACGCCAGACCCGGAGCAGGCGGCCAAGTGGTTTCAAGCAGCTGTCGCCCACGGTAACCACGAGGCGGATTACTGGCTTTGCCAGCTACGCGATCCCGGTAATGGCAGCCGCCAAGCCAACCCCGAGCTGATTGCCTGCTACGAACAAGATGCCAGCCAGGGCGATACCCGGGCCATGATGCGGCTGGCCATGCTGTACCGTGAAGGCTGGCATGTTGCCATGGACTATGCCGCGGCAGAACGCTGGTATCAGCAAGCGGCGAAGCATGGCGACACGACTGCGGCCAAAGCCATAGACAAGCTGTATTTCAACCGCTTCGGCCTCAGCCGTGATGACCTGCGCCAGGCCGGTGCACTGCAGCGCCAAGCCAAGGCGGGTGACGTGATGGCGCAATTGAAAGTCGCCCTGATGCTGGATGTCGGCCAGGGCTTGGCCGCAGATCCGGAACAGGCGGTGCACTGGTACCTGGCGGCAGCACAACAAGCGCGTGGCCAAACCCTGCCCACCGGTACCGGTCTGTCAGATCAAAGCATGGCGCTGGCACAAAACCGGCTGGGCGAGATACTGGAGTGGGGCAGGTACGGTACCCAGGATGTCGCTGCCGCAGCGCGCTGGTACCAGCAGGCCGCGCAGCTGGGCAACGCCCAGGCCCAGCATAATCTCGGCCGCCTGCTGGAGGCGGGCAAGGGCATCAGCATGCATTACGGCGAAGCGGAAAAATGGTACCGCCTGGCAGCCTCGCAGGACCTGAACGACGCAACCAACAGCCTGAAAACCTTGTACCGCAATACCTACGGCCTGAGCCGTGAAGACATCCTGGCACTACCCGTACACCAGCGCGATGCGGCGCAGGGCAATGCCGTATCACAACGGCTGCTGGGCCTGATGTATGAATCCGGCAAGGGCTTGCCCGTTGATATCGCCCAGGCGGTGTTCTGGTACGGCAAGGCGGCGGCACAAGGCGATGTCATCGCCCACTACCGCTTGGGCAATGCCTATGCCGAGGGTAAAGGCCTGGCGGTTGACTGGGCACAAGCCGCCCGTTACTACCAGCTGGCCGCCAGCCAGGGTTACGCCCCCGCGCAAAACCGGCTGGGAAATCTGTACCGCTACGGACAGGGCATGGCGCAGGATGCCGCCGAGGCCGCACGCTGGTACCGCCTGGCGGCTGAACAAGGCTTGAAGGAGGCGCAATTCAGCTTGGGCACGCTGTATCTGGACGGTAACGGCGTGCCGCAAAGCGACAGCGACGCCGACTTCTGGTTTACCAAAGCGGCCGCCAAGCGCCAGTAGCGCTGAATTCATCATCCGCTTACCCGGATTCAGGCTACCGCCGGAAAACCGGTCAAAACCGGCCCATAAAAGCCGTGCGGCCAACCTTGGGCAAGGTTGGCCGCACGGCTTTTGTATGACGCAGCTTACTGGTTGGCGCGCACCCACTTGTGCCACTGCGCAAACAGCTCGGGGTTCAGCGCGGCGATGGCGGAGCGCTTCCAGATGGCGTCGGCCCAGTAATCGTCGTTGTACAGGCTGGCGATGCGACCACCGGCTTCTTCCAGGATCACCGCGCCGGCGGCGTAATCCCACAGCCGCTGGCCACCGTGCAGGTAGATGTCGTAGCGGCCGGCGGCCAGGAAACACCAGTCCAGCGTGCTGGAGCCCATGCTGCGCTGGCTGCCGAACGGCGCCACGCTGCCCATGCGCGCCGCCAGCTTGCCGGAACGCAGGTATTTGATTTCGACGGCGGCGATGGCGTCGCCCATGCTGTTGGCCACCGTTTTCAGCGGCAGGCGCTGGCCGTTGAGGTAGGCCCCGCAGCCGCGGCGGGCGTAGAACATTTCGTCGGACACCGGGTTGTAGATCACCCCCAGCTCGCTGACGCCGTTGACCATCAAGGCTACCGATACGGCAAAGTAGGGCAGGCCGTTGACGAAGTTGGTGGTGCCGTCGATCGGGTCCACCACCCACAGGCCGGCCTGGTTGGCGTCCCACAGCGCGTCTTGCTCCTCGCGCGTCATTTCCTCGCCCAGCACCGGGTAGGGCAGGATGGCAGGCAGGCGCTGCTGCAACACCTGCTGGCAGGCCAGATCGGCTTCGGTAAACAGCGAGCCGTCCTCTTTGCGCGTCTTGCCCACGCGCAAAAAGCGCGGCATGACCTCGTAGCGGGCCACGTCGCGTACGACCTGTATTACCTGATCGACCACTTGCATCCGACTCTCCTCTCGCGTTGCGGGCAGGCCCCGCTGCTACCGTGTGATGTTTCTGTTGTTGCACGTGCAGCAAACCAAGCAAAATACCGTTATCAACACGAACGATCAACACACGATGCCAAGGTTTTTTATAGACGCCGCGCTGGCTGCCGGGCAAAGCCTGGCGCTGCCGGACACCGTGGTGCGCCACGTACAAGTGCTGCGCCTGCGCGAGGGCGACGCCATTACCCTGTTCAACGGCCGTGGCGGCGAATACCAGGCTGCCATTACCGAGCTGGCAAAGCGCGATGTTGCCTGCACGATCACGGCATTTGACGACACCAGCCGCGAATCGCCGGTATGGCTGGGCCTGGCGCAGGCCATCTCCAGCGGCGACCGCATGGAGTTCACGCTGCAAAAAGGGGTGGAAATGGGGGTCAGCGCTTTTCAGCCGCTGGCCACCGAGCGCAGCATCGTCAAGCTGGCCGGCGACCGCGCCGACAAGCGCGTGCAACGCTGGCAGGAGATCGTGATTGCCGCCTGCGAGCAGAGCGGGCGCAACACGGTGCCCGAGGTGCGGCCTATCCTCAGCTTGAAGCAGTGGCTGGCCAGCCTGCCGCCGGCCGACGCCCACCTGCTGCTGTCGCCGCTGGGTACGCAGAAGCTGGTAGACATCGCCCGCGCGCCGCAGCAGGCGTGGCTGATGGCCGGGCCGGAAGGCGGGCTATCGGGCACGGAAGAACAGCAGGCCATTGCCGCCGGCTGGACGCCGCTGAAGCTGGGCCCGCGCATCCTGCGCACCGAAACGGCGGCGCTGGCGGCCGTGGGTGCCATCCAGACGGTGTGGGGCGATTACAGCGTGTAAGCAAGGCACGCGGTTGCATGGTGCAAAACAGCCTCGTTCGGCATGACCGGACGAGGCTGTTTTTTTTAACGGTGCTCCGCGGCTACAGGTGCCGGCCGCACACCGCAGTACGGCCACTACCGCTGGGGCGGCGTGTCGGGTCGTCGTACACGCCCAGCTGGCTGAAGCCGGCCTTGCGCATCATGCCGGCCGAGGGGCCGTTTTCTTCGTGGCGGTCGGCCACCACCCAGGCCAGGCCATCGTCGGCCAGCTGCTGGCAGGCGGCCTGCAACAGGCGGGCGCCAATGCCGTGGCCGGCGTAATCGCGGTGCACCACGGCTTCCACGATATAGCCGCACTGCGCGCTGTCGACATCATCCGGGCGCAGGCTGGGGTAGGGGTCGGCACGGCGGTACAGCACGGCGCCCACCAGCACGGTGCCGTCTTCGGCCAGCACGCCACGGCACAAGCCGGCGACCAGCTGTTGCAGGGTAAGCGCCACGCCTTCCGGTGGCAGCCAGTTCCACGGGTTGGGGCCGTGGTCGAACAGCAGCGCCTGTACGCTGTCGGCGTCAAAGGCGGTGGCGTCGCGCAGCAGGATGGCCATCACGCCTCCTCACTGGTGTTGTGCCATTCCGGCTCGCCCTGACGGCTGGCCAGTTGGTCGCGGGTGTTCTTCTGTACCGCAACGGCGGCAAACAGGCTCAGCAGGTAGGCCATGGCGTAAAAGCCCTTCTCGCTGGGCAGCAAGGTGGCATTCCACAACCCCACCCCCAGCAGCAGCAGGCTGATGCCGACCGACAGCCAGCACAGGCCGTAGTAAATGCCGCTGACGGCAATGCCTTCCAGCCGGTCGCGCACGCTCTTCTGCAGCGAGACGGCGGCAAACAGGCCGTACAACAACACGGTGAAGTAGTAGCCCTTCTCGTTCAGCGGCATGGTGGCGTTCCATAGCCCGATCAGGTAGGTGAGCATGCCGGCAAACAGCGCCAGCCAGGATACGCCGACAAAGGCCGCCGACGGCGGGGCAAGACGGGTTTGCATGGTCATTCTCCAGCACGGTTGAAATCGGGATGGCGCTGCAGCAGGCGGGCGTGGCCGGGGCCAACCTCCAGCTCGGCCCAGGCGCCGTTCATCAGCGTCCATTGCGGTGGCACGTGGCCGATATCGGCGTCCAGCACCAGCGGGCAGGGCAGGCCGTCCAGCGCCTGCAGCACCGCATCTTCGTAGCCCAGCTCATCGGGGTAGCGCGCGTCCGGGCCGCTGCTACGGCCCAGAATCAGCCCGGCCAGGCCGTCAAAGCTGCCTGCCAGGCGCATGCCGGTCAGCGCCCGCAGCAGCTCGCACGGCGCCAGCTCGGCGTTTTCCAGGTACAGCAGCCGAGGTTGGCCGCGCCAGCGCGCCAGATCCAGATACGGCGTCCCCGCCAGCCGCGACAGCGTATCGAGGCAGCCCCCCAGCAGCAAACCCTGCAGCCTGACGCTGCCGCCGCCCGCTACGCGCACGCGGCTGGCCTCAGGGGTAGGGGGGTCGCCATCAGCCCAGTATTGCGTGTAGGCCTGCTGTGGCGGCGGCAAACCGTGTTGCCAGCTGTGCCACAGCGCTTGCATCTCTGCTTGCCGTTGCGGGTGGCTCAGGTCGAACAGGTTGGGCGAATGCAGCGTGGCCCAGCCGGCGCGCAGCGTCAGCGGTACCGCCAGCGTGGACACATCGGAAAAGCCGCACAGCCATTTGGGCGGTAATGCGGCCAACCTTGCCCAGTCCAGCCCGGCCAGTAGCGGCATGGCCAGCTCGCCGCCCCACGGCGGCAGGATGGCTTTTACCGCCGGGTCGTACAGGAAGCGGTTCAGGTCGGCCAGGCGCTCGGCCACGCTGCCGCTGGCCTGTTGTTGCTGCCGGCGCAGGGTAGCGCCTTCCAGCACGCGGTAGCCGGCGTCGCGCAGCTGTTGCAGTGACGCGTCCAGCCGCGCCTGCATCACCTCGGGCACACCGGACGACACGGCGCAGACGGCAACGCTGTCGCCAGGCTGCAAGGGGGGAGGAAAGCGGATCATGTGGGCAGAACGGCAGATCACGATAGCGTCATTACTACCGCAAAACACGGCGCAAGACAAAATCTTGCCGGCTAGCGGATAACGCGCTGTTGCAGCAGCGGTTATCCACAGCCCGGCTGCCGTTTGCCGCTGGCTACGCTTAGTGGCGGTTGGCCGCCAGCCGATGCAGCTCGATCAGCTTGGCGTATTTGATGTAGCTGTTGAAGCAGCCAATGCTGATGTGCACCAGGCCGGGCAAACCATCGCGGAAACCCTGCCGTACCAGGTAAAACTTGATGAAACGCAGCAGCGGGCTGAACACCAGCTTGCCGATACCGGCTTTTTTGCCGCGCTGGAACAGCGCTTCGGCCTGCAGCGTGGTGTAGCGGTTCTGTTTTTCCAGGTAGCGGGCGATGTCTTCGCCCGATTCGTGCATCAGGTCGCCTTTTAGCGTGCCGATCTCGCCATCGGCGATCACGTACTCGTGCACCAGGTCGTCCGACCAGCGGGCGTGCTGGCGGTGAAACAGGCGCAGGCTGTAATCGGGGTAGCCCTCGCCGTGTTTCAGGAAACGACCCATGAACTTGTTGCTACGGGCAAAACGCCAGGCATGGCCTGTGGGTTTTTGCAGCAAGGTCTTGATTTCATGAATCAATTCCGGCGATAGCCACTCGTCTGCATCCAGGCACAGCACCCAGTCGTGGCGTGCTTGTGCCACCGCAAATTGCTTTTGCGGACCGAATCCCAGCCAGTCCTGGTGGATAACTTTGGCCTTATAGGCAGAAGCTATTGCCAATGTCCTGTCGCTGCTTCCCGAATCCACCACCACGATCTCGTCAGCAAAGGCACAACTTTGCAGACATTTTTCCAGCTGTGTTGCCGCATTTTTGGTGATAAGCACCACGCTAATCGGTTCAGACATGTTTTCCTGACTGTCCATTTATATATTGATAAGGGCAGATGAAGGCTATGCCATGTTGTGGATAACCTTGTTTTTCCTTTTTTTTTCAATGATTTGCCAGACGTGGCTTCGTGTGCCCTGTGCCCCCGTTAGCGGGTGCACGTCTTGTGGATAAATATCCCGCTTTTTGCCAACAGGCGGTTGTCCACAATTCTGCCCGCCAGTTTACCGCTGTCGCTGTGCATGACGTAGCGTCGTTTGGTCTGCAGCAGGGTGGCGGTCGGCAGTCATCCCGTTTAGCAGTGGTTGCAGACGGTTTTTTTGACGGTTTTGCAGTAGACGCTTGGTTGTTCGTCCAACCTTCCCTGTTTACCCTTTTTTATATTGAAGACAATGATATAGAGGCCATATTGTTGTGGATAACCTTGAAAAAATATGCATTTTCAAGGTGTTGTCTTGTGTGCGCTTGCATGGCAAAGCGGGCTAGCCGCAACAGGACGAATTGTGGATAACTTTCGGCTTGCTTATCCACAGCGCTTTATCCACATTCGGGTCGCGGCGATTTTACTTGGTTAACCACAGGGGCAGCCGTAAAATTCCGCGCATGAAAAATGTCCTCCTGCTGCGCACATCGTCGATGGGCGACCTTATCCACACCTGGCCGGCGCTGACCGAGCTGGCGCAACACCAGCCCGACACCCGTATTACCTGGCTGGCCGAAGAAGCGTTTGTGGATATCCCCGGCCTGCACCCGCAGGTACAGGCCACGCTGCCCATCGCCTGGCGCCGCTGGCGCAAGCATTTGCTGGCGCGCGAGACCTGGCAGCAGATGGCAACGCTGAAGCATGCACTGCAAGGCACGCGCTGGGACTTGGTGCTGGACGCACAGGGCTTGTTGAAAAGTGCGCTGCCCGGCTGGCTGGCCAACGGTCCGCTGGCCGGCTACGACGCGGCCAGCATCCGCGAACCGCTGGCGGCGCGGTTTTACGAACGGCATTACGCCGTGAGCCGCCAGCTTTCCGCCATCGAACGCAACCGCCGCCTGTTTGCGGCGGCGTTCGGTTATGAAGTGGCCGGTGCGCCGGTGTTTGGCATCCGTGCCGGCCACCGCCTGGGCTGGCTGCCGGCCGGTGCCTACGTGGTGCTGCTGCACGCCACCAGCCGCGACAGCAAGCTGTGGCCGGAACCGCACTGGCTGGCGCTGGCCGCCGAGCTGGCAGCGCAAGGCTTGTACGCGGTACTGCCGTGGGGCAACGCTAGCGAGCAGGCACGGGCGCAACGGCTGGCCGCCGCCATGCCGGGCGCGCTGGTGGCACCGCGCATGCCGCTGCGTGAGGCTGCCGCCCTGCTGGGCCACGCTTCGGCGGTGGTGGGGGTGGATACCGGCCTGACCCATCTGGCCAACGCGCTGGACGTGCCGCTGGTGGCCATCTATACCGACACCGACCCGGCGCTGACCGGCGTGGTGGAAACCGCGCGTGCGGCCAACATCGGCCGGGCAGGGGAGATCCCGCCGGTAGACGCGGTGCTGGCCTTGCTGGCGCGTGTGCGGGGGGCGGCCTGATGCTGCTGCGCCTGTACTCCGCGCTGTGGCCGTTGCTGACGCCGCTGATCAAGCGTTACCTGAAAAAACGCGCCCGCCAGGCGCCTGCGTATCTGGCGCACTGGGACGAGCGCTTCGGCCGCAGCCTGCCGCAGCCACGCGGGCAGCAGATCTGGCTGCACGCGGTATCGGTGGGCGAAACCCGCGCCGCGTTGCCGCTGGTGAAAGCGCTACGCGCGCGTTATCCACAGGCCAGCCTGCTGATTACCCAGATGACGCCCACCGGCCGCGCCATCGCCCAGGAGCTGTACCCCGACGCCCAAGTGCACTACCTGCCGTACGACAACCTGCGCTGGATGCGCCGCTTTGTCGCCGCCGCGCAGCCGGCTTGCCTACTGTTGATGGAAACCGAAATCTGGCCGGCGATGATTCACGCCTGCCGCGACGCCGATGTGCCGGTGCTGCTGGTGAACGCGCGGCTGTCGGAAAAATCGGCCGCCGGTTACCGCCGCATTACCCGCCTGGTACGCCCGGCGCTGCAACGCCTGAACGCGGTGGCGGCGCAAAGCCCCGCTGACGCGGCAAGGTTGGCCGCATTGGGCACGCCGGCGCCGCAGGTGTGCGGCAGTACCAAGTACGATTTCACGCCGCCGGCCGACAAGCTGGCGCTGGGCGAGGCGTTCCGCACCGCGATCGGCCAGCGCCCGGTGTGGGTGTGCGCCAGCACCCGCGATGGCGAAGAAGCGCTGATTCTGGACGCCTGGCGCGCTGCCGGCCCGCAGCCAGCCTTGCTGGTGTTGGTGCCACGGCACCCGGAACGTTTTGCCGAGGTGGCGCAGTTGGCCGCAGACCGCGGTTTTGCTGTGCAGCGCCGCAGCGATCAGGCCGCAGTGGCCGCCGATACCCAGGTATGGGTGGGCGATAGCATGGGCGAGCTGTTTGCTTACTACGCCGCCGCTGACGTGGCCTTTGTCGGCGGTTCGCTGCTGGATTTCGGCGCGCAAAACCTGATCGAGCCGGCCAGCGTCGGCGTCCCTGTACTCCTGGGGCCATCCACCTATAATTTTGCCGAGGCCAGCGCGCTGGCCTTGCAGGCCGGCGCCGCGCAGCAGGTGGCCGACGCGCCGCAGCTGGTGGCCAGCGCCTTGCAGCTGCTGGCCGATAGCGCCGCGCGCCAGCGCATGCGCGAGGCCGGCCTGGCTTTTACCCGCGCCCACCAAGGCGCCAGCGAACGCATTGCCACGCTGGTGGCCGCGGTGCTGGACGGCGGCTGATCCCGCCGTTGCCCACCCGTAGCGTTGCCCTGTACATCAGGGTCGGGAGGATGCATGAAACCGTTAGCCTTGGCCGACCCCTTGCTGGACGGCTACCACACGCCACGCCTGAGGTTGGCGGCACCACAGCCGGGTGACGGTGCCGCCTTGTTGGCGGCGATCGAAGCCAGCCTGCCCTTGTTGCGGCGCTTTCCGGACAGCTTGCCGTGGGCGCAGGCGCCGCAGGATGTGCACGCCAGCGAGGCCTGGTGCCAGCGGGTGGCGCTGGTGTGGTCGCAAGGGCAGGACAAGATCGCGCTGTTATGGATGGGCGACGAGGTCGTCGGCTGTGCCGAGCTGCATCTGCGCAGCGCACACTGCTGGGAGCTGGGATTCTGGGGGCACCCGGACTGGCTGGGCATCGGGCTGTATACCGAAGCAATGGACAGCGTGCTGAGCCTGGCTTTCGGCCCGTACGGCGCGCAGGAGGTGTTTGCCCGCACCGACGCGGCCAACCTGGCCGCCAGGCGCTTGTGCCAGCGCCTGGGCATGGTGGATGGCGGTGACGACGACGACGCCTGCCTGTACCGCATCCGGCTGAACTGACCCCCGCTGCCAGCGCGCCAAAAACACAACCCCGCCACAAGCTGACGGGGTTTTTTGTTGCGGCGCCGGCGATCAGGCCGGGCGATAAATCAGGCGGTTGTCGAACAGCACCTCGTTTGCCGCCAGCCGGAACTGCCCGCCCGGCGGCACGGCACGGTCGTACACCAGCCGCTGGCCGTTGTGCAGGATCCAGGCGTGGATCGGCTGCCCCATGAAATTACCCAGGATGTCTTCCGACTTCTGCACCAGCGCGCTGTCCGGCAGCTGGGTGCCCGCCGGCTGCGCCGCCTCGGCGGCGTCGGCGGCTTGCTGCGCCATCCGCCATTCTGCTTGCTGGCGGAAGGTGTGCACCTGCTTGCGCGCCCCCCACTGCAGCATCAGGCGGTACAGGAAGGACGGCAGGCCCACCGGGTGCACCTGCTTGTGCTCGTCGATCACGCACTTCACGGTAAAGCCGTGCTGGCATTGCGGGCAGCGTGCTTCGGCCAGCACGAACACCTTGTCCTGCAGCAGCAGCGCCATGCCTTCCATGGCCGACGCCTTCACCAGCTGCTTGCAGTGCGGGCAGTGCTTGGCAAAGCGGCTGACGGTATTGCCATTGGGGTACTTGATCGGAAAGAAGCGGTCCAGTCGGTCGGGTTGAATCATGCGGTACTCGTCAACACAGCGGCGGTAAAGCGCCGATTATACCTGCTGCAGGCGCAAATGCTGGGCCAGCGTGTGGCTGTCGCCGGCGGCGATGTCGCGACGGTCGGCACCGGCGTTGGCCGCTTCCACGCACAAAAAGTGCTGCCAGCCGTCGTCCGGCAGGTCGGCCAGGGCGGCGGCACCGCTTTGCCACGGCGTCCACACCACGGTGCTGGCCGAGCCGCTGCTGCTGATCGCCAGCGTGCGTTGCCAGGCTTCATCGTGCAACTGTAGCGCCGCGCCGCTGCTGACCACGGCGTCGGTGGCCGCCGCGAAACGCCACGGCGTGGCCGGCAGCGTGCCGTGGGTGTCGGTCAGCTTGTCGTGGCAGGCGGCGTTTTCCAGGCCGCTCAGCGCCACCTGGCGCAGGTCGCCTACCGCGATGTAACTGTGCAGCGCGGCGCTGACGCTGGCGCTGGTTTTACCGTGGTTGCGGGTGGTCAGCGCCAGGCTGACGCCGTTGTCTTCCAGTACCAGGCTAAGGCTGGACGACAGCTCGCCGTAGCGCGGGCCGTTCAGTTTCACGTGAAACCCGCGCTCGCTGCGCGCCACGGCATTCACCGTCCATTGCGCGGTACGCGCCACGCCGTGCTGCGGCAGGCTGGCATCGCTAGCGTGCTTGCCGAACCATGGCCAACACAGCGGCACACCGCCGCGAATGGCTTTACCAGGCTGCAGTATGGCGGCCGGCGACAGGTAAAACAGGGGTTGGCCGCCGTGCGGGGTAAAACCCAGCAACTGGCCGCCGTACAGGCTGAGGCTGGCGCTGAACGCCGGGTGGGTAAAGGCCAGGCCGGGTACGCCGGGGGCCAGTTCGATGGCGCGTACGCCAGCGGGTAACAGGTCGGGGTGTACGGGATGACTCATGGCGATTCCATCGGTAAGGGTAGGGAAGCAGGCCAGGCATGCGTGCATGCATGCCATTCGGCTCTAAGCTAACCGCTGCCAAGCGCTTTGACCAGTGCCGCGTTACAATCACGGCATGAGCACGCCCAAACCCGCCGCCAAGCCCCATTACCTGCGTATCCGCGACTTTATCCTCGACGGCATCAAGCAGCGTACCTTCGCCCCCGGTGCCAAGATTCCGCCCGAAGTGGAGCTGGCGCGCCAGTTCGGCGTGTCGCGCATGACGGTCAACAAGGCCATCCGCGACCTGGCCGAGGCCGGCGTGCTGCTGCGTTACGCAGGTGACGGCACCTACGTCGCCGAGCGCAAGGCCGAGTCGCCGCTGCTGGACGTCAACAATATCGCCGAAGAAATCGCGCTGCGCGGCCACGCCTACCGCGCCCAGGTGCTGTTTGCCCGCGCCGAGCCGTCCAGCGAGGAAGTGGCGCTGCGCCTGGGCATGGCTGCCGGTGCGGTGGTGTTTCACTCGCTGATCGTGCACCACGAAGACGACAGCCCGATCCAGATCGAAGACCGCTACGTGAACCCGCAGTGGGCGCCCGACTACCTGGCGCAGGCTTTCGAGCAGGAAACCCCCAACGCCTACCTGATGCGCACCTGCCCGCTCACCGACGTGGAACACACGGTAGAAGCGGTACTGCCTGGCGCCGACGAACAGCAGCTGCTGGCGCTGGCGCTGCCGGAGCCGTGCCTGCGTGTGCTGCGCCGTACCTGGTCCGGCAAGCACCTGGTCAGCTTTGCCCGCCTGCTGCACCCCGGCAGCAAGTACAAGCTGCGCTCGCAGACGCGGGTACGCAAAACGTAATTGTATATACATTTAAGCCACACCCCGCCACAGGCCACGTTTTGACGTGGCCTGTTGTTTTTTATGGGTTTTTTACGCGTTGGCATGCCGGTATTGCTGCGGCGCGGCAATAAAAGCTGCTTGACGTGGCAGCGTGCATGGTCTAAATGTATATACAATTAATCGCGCAACCGGATTTCACCATGCACCAGCCCGACCAGTCCTTGTGGATCAACGCCCGCCTCGCCACCTGTGATGCGGCCAACCCCGCGCCGTACGGCGCGCTGGAAGGCCACGCGCTATGGCTGAAGGATGGCCGCATCCACGCCGTGCTGCCGCAAGCCCAGGCGCTGCAGGCTTTCGGCCAGGCCGGTAGCGTGCACGACGCGCAAGGGCGCTGGCTCACCCCCGGCCTGGTGGATTGCCACACTCACCTGGTGTACGGCGGCAACCGCGCCGCCGAATGGGAAAAACGCCTCACCGGCGTGCCGTACCAGCAAATCGCGGCCGAAGGCGGCGGCATCATTTCCACCGTGCGCGCCACCCGCAGCCTGGACGAAGACGAGCTGGCGCTGGCCAGCCTGCCGCGCCTGAAAGCGCTGATGAAGGAAGGCGTTACCACCGTCGAGATCAAGTCCGGCTACGGCCTGACGCTGGCCGACGAGCTGAAGCAACTGCGCGCCGCGCGCCGTCTGGCCGCTGCGCTGCCGGTAGAAGTGGCCACCACGCTGCTGTCGGCGCACGCGCTGCCGCCGGAGTACGCCGGCCAGGCCGACGCCTATATCGATTACGTATGCCACACCATCCTGCCGGCCGCCGCTGCCGAAGGCCTGGCCGAAGCGGTGGACGTGTTCTGCGAAGGGGTCGGTTTTTCACCGGCGCAAACCCGCCGCGTGTTCGACGCCGCCCGCGCCCACGGTTTGCAGCTGAAAGGCCACGTCGAGCAGCTGTCCAACCTGCACGGCGCCGCGCTGGTGGCCGAGTGTGGCGGCTTGTCGGCCGACCATATCGAATACCTGGACGACGCCGGCGTGGCCGCCATGGCGCAGGCCGGCACCGTGGCGGTACTGCTGCCCGGGGCCTACTACTTCCTGCGCGAAACGCAGAAACCGCCGGTAGACAAATTGCGCGCGGCCGGTGTGGCGATGGCGGTGTCCACCGACCTCAACCCCGGCACCAGCCCGTTTGCCTCGCTGCGGCTGGCGATGAACCAGGCCTGCGTGCTGTTCGGCCTGACGCCGGAAGAAGCGCTGCTGGGCGCCACCCGCCACGCCGCGCAGGCGCTGGGGCGCGGCCACAGCCACGGTAAGTTGGCCGCCGGCTGCGTGGCCGACCTGCTGCTGTGGGACATCGAGCACCCGGCCGAAATCGTGTACGGCCTGGGCACCAACCCGCTGAAGCAGCGCGTGTTCCGGGGTGCGGTGCAGCACATTGATTAGACCGGGCTAGAAAAGGCAACAGCGCTTTTGCCACGAAAACCACGAAAAAACACGAAAGATAAAATTATTTTTGGCCACGGAAACACACGGAAAACACGGAAACAAGAAAAGTAAAAAGCATGGCAACGCCGTGCAGTTAAAAGCACTTGGGTTTTCCACTGTTTCCTTGAGACATAGCGTTTTAAATCATTTTCGTGTTTTTCGCGGGTTTCGTGGCCAGAACAGGTTTTACGCCTTCATGGCAAAAAGGATTTTCAAATGACGATAGACATAAGCATGTGGACCGGCCGCGTCGACGCCGCCGAAGGCGACGCCGCCCGTCGCTGGCACCAGGCGGTACAGCCGCTGGCCGCGGGCGCCGCGCCCGGCATTGCCATCCTCGGCTTTGCCTGCGACGAAGGCGTGCGCCGCAACCAGGGCCGTACCGGCGCCGTGGACGGCCCGCTGGCGCTGCGCCGTGCGCTGGCCAACCTAGCCTGGCACCCGACGCTGCCGCTGTACGACGCCGGCACTGTGCGCTGTGACGACGGTGACCTGGACGCCGCGCACGAAAGGTTGGCCGCAGCCGTCAGCGCCATCGTGCAAGCCGGCCATCTGCCGCTGGTACTGGGTGGCGGCCACGAAACCGCCTACGGCCACTGGCTGGGCCTGGCCCGCGCCCACGCCGGCAAGCGCATTGGCATCGTCAACTTCGACGCCCATTTCGACCTGCGCCAGGCCGACACCGCCACCAGCGGCACGCCGTTTGCGCAGATCGCGGCGGCCTGCCACACGCTGGGCCAGCCGTTCCGCTACCTGTGCCTGGGCGTGGCCGAAACCGCCAACACCCGTGCGCTGTTCGATACCGCCGCCCGCCTGGGCGCCGAATGGCGGCTGGACAGCGACATGACGCCGTGGCACCTGGCCGAAGCGCGCCAGCAGCTGGCCGAGTTCGTCGATAGCGTGGACGCGGTGTACCTCACCATCGACCTGGACGTGCTGCCCGCCGCGCAAATGCCGGCGGTGTCGGCGCCGGCCGGTTACGGCGTGGACATCGCCGTGGTGGACGCGCTGGTGGCCAAGCTGGCGCGCAGCGGCAAGCTGATCGGCGCCGACCTGGTGGAATTCAACCCCGCTTTCGATCAGGACAGCCACGGCGCCAAAGCCGCCGCCCGCCTGGCCTGGGGCATTACCCGCCAGCTGCGCCGTTGATATTTTCTCGCCACGAAAACACACGAAAGGCACGGAAAACGTAACAGGCTATCGGCCTCGAAAACGACTAAACACCACCACATCCCGCCATGCGATATCGCCCGTCTGCCAATTCGGCCGGCGATGGAAAACAAGCTGGTTCCGTCCGTGTTTTTCGTGTGCTTTCGTGGCTGAAACAGGCCTTTGCCGTACTTTCGTGGCTAAAACAGGCTTTTAGCGTGCTTTCGCGGCCAACACAGATTTTTAGAGGAGAGACTCCCATGAACGACCCGCGTTTTGATGCTTCCCGTGTTATCCGTGCCCCGCACGGCAGCGACCTGCATTGCAAGAACTGGATCGCCGAAGCGGCCTTCCGCATGATCCAGAACAACCTGGACCCGGACGTGGCGGAAAACCCGCAAGGTCTGGTGGTGTACGGCGGCATCGGCCGTGCGGCGCGTAACTGGGAGTGCTTCGACCAGATCCTGGCCAGCCTCAAAGAGCTGAACGAAGACGAAACCCTGCTGGTGCAGTCCGGCAAGCCGGTAGGCGTGTTCAAGACCCACGCCAACGCCCCGCGCGTGCTGATTGCCAACTCCAACCTGGTACCGAAATGGGCCAACTGGGACCACTTCAACGAGCTGGACCGCAAAGGCCTGTTCATGTACGGCCAGATGACCGCCGGCAGCTGGATCTACATCGGTAGCCAGGGCATCGTGCAAGGCACCTTCGAAACCTTCGTCGAAGCCGGCCGCCAGCACTACAACAACGACCTGTCCGGCCGCTGGATCCTCACCGCCGGCCTCGGCGGCATGGGCGGCGCCCAGCCGTTGGCCGCCACGCTGGCCGGTGCCTGCTCGCTGAACATCGAATGCCAGCAGAGCAGCATCGACTTCCGCCTGCGTACCCGCTACGTGGACAAGCAAGCGCGCGACATCGACCACGCGCTGGAACTGATCAAGGAACACACCGCGCGCAAGGAAGCCGTGTCCATCGCGCTGCTGGGTAACGCCGCCGAGGTACTGCCGGAGCTGGTACGCCGCGCCCAGGCCGGCGGCATCAAGCCCGACCTGGTGACCGACCAGACCTCCGCCCACGACCTGATCAACGGCTACCTGCCGCTGGGCTGGACCGTCGAGCAATGGAAAGACGCGCAGACCAAGCCGGAACTGCACGCCCGCCTGACCGCCGAAGCCGCCAAGAGCTGCGCCGTGCACGTACAGGCCATGCTGGACTTCCAGGCCATGGGCATCCCCACCGTCGATTACGGCAACAACATCCGCCAGGTGGCGTTCGACCAGGGCGTGGCCAACGCTTTCGACTTCCCGGGCTTTGTGCCGGCCTACATCCGCCCGCTGTTCTGCGAAGGCAAGGGCCCGTTCCGCTGGGTAGCGCTGTCCGGCGACCCGGAAGACATCTACAAGACCGACGCCAAGATCAAGGAACTGTTCCCGGACAACAAGCACACCCACCGCTGGCTGGACATGGCGCGCGAGCGCATCAGCTTCCAGGGCCTGCCGGCGCGCATCTGTTGGCTGGGCCTGGGCGAGCGTCACCTCGCTGGCCTGGCATTCAACGAAATGGTGAAGAACGGCGAGCTGAAAGCGCCGATCGTCATCGGCCGCGACCACCTGGACACCGGCTCGGTTGCCAGCCCGAACCGCGAAACCGAAGCCATGAAGGACGGCACCGACGCCGTATCCGACTGGCCGCTGCTGAACGCGCTGCTGAACACCGCCGGCGGTGCCAGCTGGGTATCGCTGCACCACGGTGGCGGCGTGGGCATGGGCTACTCGCAGCACTCCGGCATGGTGATCGTGGCTGACGGCAGCGACGCCGCCGCCGAGCGCCTGGCCCGCGTGCTGGTGAATGACTGCGGCAGCGGCGTAATGCGCCATGCCGACGCCGGTTACGAGCAAGCCGTGGCCGCCGCCAAGCGCTTTGGCCTCAAACTGCCGATGATCAAGTAAACCCGTACCCTGCGGCCAACCTTGGCCGCAGGGGCCAGAATTTTTGCCACGAAAACCACGAAAGGGTACGTACAGGACTTTTTGAATGCGTAGGATGGGTGGAGGGGCTAGCCCCGTAACCCATCACACCGTCTGCCACTGCGATTGCGATGGGTTGCGTTGCGCTTCACCCATCCTACGGGTGGCCAAATAAGGTCTTGTCTGTGTTTTTTCGTGGTTTTCGTGGCCGACAGAAAAAGGTACCACCATGACCACCATCACCATTACCCCGGGCAAGCTCACCCTGGCCCAACTGCGCCAGATCGCCCGCAACCCGGCCATCCAGCTGGCGCTGGACCCGGCCGCCCACGCCGCCATCGACGCCTCTGCCGCCACCGTGGCGCGCGTGCTGGCCGAAAACCGCACCGTATACGGCATCAACACCGGCTTTGGCCTGCTGGCCAACACCAAGATCGCCGCCGACGAACTGGAGCTGCTGCAGCGCTCCATCGTGCTGTCGCACGCCGCCGGTATCGGCGAGCCGATGCAGGACAGCACCGTGCGCCTGGTGATGGCACTGAAGATCAACTCGCTGTCGCGCGGTTTCTCCGGCATCCGCCGCCTGGTGCTGGACGCGATGATCACCCTGTTCAACAAGGGCATCTACCCGGTGATTCCGCAGAAGGGCTCCGTCGGCGCCTCCGGCGACCTGGCCCCGCTGTCGCACATGAGCGCGGTGCTGATCGGCGAAGGCGAAGCCTTTGTGGACGGCGTACGCGTACCGGGCGCCGTGGCCATGCGCAGCGCCGGCCTGGAGCCGATTACCCTGGCCCCGAAAGAAGGCCTGGCCCTGCTGAACGGCACCCAGGCGTCCACCGCCTTTGCGCTGGAAGGCCTGTTTGCCGCCGAAGACCTGTACGTGGCCGCCTCGGTGGCCGGTGCCATGTCGGTAGAAGCCGCCCAGGGCAGCCGCACCCCGTTCGACGACCGCATCCACCAGGTACGCGGCCACAAAGGCCAGATCGACGCCGCCGCGCAATACCGCGCGCTGCTGGGTGCCGGCTCGCAAATCGCCGACAGCCACGCCAACTGCGGCAAGGTACAAGACCCGTACAGCCTGCGCTGCCAGCCGCAAGTGATGGGCGCTTGCCTGACGCAAATCCGCCAGTCTTCCGAAGTGCTGCTGGTGGAAGCCAACTCGGTATCCGACAACCCGCTGGTGTTTGCCGACGATAACGACATCCTGTCCGGCGGCAACTTCCACGCCGAGCCGGTAGCGTTTGCCGCCGACAACCTGGCGCTGGCCATTGCCGAAATCGGTTCGCTGTCCGAACGCCGCATGGCGCTGCTGATCGACAGCAACCTGTCCAAGCTGCCCCCGTTCCTGGTGAACAACGGCGGCGTGAACTCCGGCTTCATGATCGCCCAGGTTACCGGCGCCGCACTGGCGTCCGAGAACAAGTCGCTGGCCCACCCGGCCTCGGTAGACAGCCTGCCCACCAGCGCCAACCAGGAAGACCACGTGTCGATGGCCACCTTCGCCGGCCGCCGCCTGCGCGACATGGCCGACAACACCGCCGGCATCCTGGCGGTAGAGCTGCTGGCCGCCTGCCAGGGCGTGGACTTCCGCGCCCCGAACAAGGCCGCCGACGCGCTGGAAGACGCCAAGGCCGTGCTGCGTGAACAGGTAAGCTTCTACGACAAGGACCGCTACTTTGCGCCCGACATCGAAAAAGCCTGCGCCCTGATCCAGCGCGCCGAGTACAACCGCTTCGCCATCCCCGGCCTGCTGCCGTCGCTGTAGTCGGATAGCGGAATGCGGCCAAGGTTGGCCGCAACCAGACGTAAACAAGGGCAAGCCTGCGGGCTTGCCCTTTTGTCATGGGCGGTGTGTATGATGTTGGCTTGTGGCTTGTGGCTTGTGGCTTGTGGCTTGTGGCTTGTAGGTTGGCGCTGAGCGCAGCGAAGCCCAACGTTTACCGCGCACAAGCCATCGCCCGGCTAAGGCGCCGCCGCATCCGGGTTGGCTGAGCCGGCGATGTGCGGTAAGCGGTTAGCAGAATACGGCTAGTGTTGGCCGCATCCCGATGTCACTAGGGATGCAAGACAAAAGTATGGCTTGCAGGTTGGTGCTGAGCGTAGCGAAGCCCAACATTCACCGCGCCTAGCACGGAGGCAGACATGCGTTATCGGCGTTCTGCATTAGCGGGGGGTACCTGGTTCTTTACCGTCAATCTGGCTGACCGCCGCGAAGATTACCTGACTCGCCATATTGATGTTTTGCGACATGCCGTCAGGCAGACACGCAGCCGTCATCCGTTCGAGATAATAGCCATGGTGGTGTTACCGGACCATCTGCACGCCATCTGGACGCTACCGCCTCGCGATGCCGATTACCCGCTACGCTGGGGGCTGATCAAGTCCGCATTTTCACGCAGCCTGTCCAAAACCGAATGTATCCGCGACAGCCGCCTTGCCAAGCGCGAACGTGGTATCTGGCAGCGCCGCTATTGGGAACACCAGATCAGGGACGAGGCCGATTTACAGGCGCATGTGGATTACCTGCATTTCAACCCGGTGAAGCATGGCTATGTCCGGTGCGTAGCCGATTGGGCGTTTTCGAGTTTTCACCGTTACGTACGTCAGGGTTTGTTGCCGGCAGATTGGGCGGGTGCAGCGGTGATGTTGGGTCTGGATGAGTAGGGGCAGGGGCGTGAGGCGCGGTAAACGTTGGGCTTCGCTGCGTTCAACCCAACCTACCGGGCTGGGTCGCACACTTTTGCCCGGCTCGTGCCAACGGGATGGGGCGCTTGAATCGCGCGCTATTGCTCAAAAACCAAGGCGTAGTGCTTAAAGGGCGAGCGGTATCAGGGGCGTATCCCGCACCCGAATGACCCGCCGGGGCAGGGCTTGGCCGCAACCGTGGCCGGTTGCGGCTGCGGGATTACTGTGCTGCTGATGCGTCGGTTTTGCCTGCTGTGGTTGCCGGTTTGGCCTGCGGCTTGCCTGTGGCCGCGTCGGGCGTGTTTGCCGCATCGGTCGCTGCCGATGCGGCGTCCAGCAGGGCCTTGTTCAGTTTGATGTCGATACTGGCGCTGCTGAGCGCGCAGGCCATGGCCATGGCGATGGCGGCTCTTACCCTGGCATTGTCGTCTGGTGCGGAGATGATGCTCTCAATGTTCTTGCTGGCGGCGTCGTACACGCTTTTTCGCCTGGCCAGCATCACGGTGTCGCTGTACTGCCGGTTCAGCGAATCCTGCAGGCCGTTGGTAATGCCGGATAGCCCGGACCACGCCTTGACCGCGCTGCCTTTGGCAATGGGGGCGGCCACGCTGCCGGCCAGCGCGCCGGTCCAGCTGATCAGTACCTGGGTGTTATCCAGCGTGCTGTCCTTGAACTCGTAATGGTTCTGTACGTTCCGGCAAAAGCCGGCGGCGTCGGCCACGGCTTTCATGCTTTCTTCCGGGGTGCAGCTTTTTTGGCAGGGCTTGGTGTTCTCTGGCCAAGGCCAGGTGTAGCTGTTGACGGTGCTACAGGCAGCCAGCAGCAGGCAGCTGGCAAGGGCGAGGGGGCGATGGGGTGTCATGGCGAGGCTCCACGAAACGGGCGGTATTGCCTCTTCATGATGTTGTGATGTCAGGGGTCGCTATAAAAAACCATGACTTGCCGCCCCGATAACACGTAGCCGTATGCGGGAATTTATCCACAGTCGTCGTGCGTTGGCTTTCTGCCGCTCGCCCGGATAGGGCGTAGCCGTATGGGGTTGCCAACCCAAACCGCAATCAGCAGCCCGTTTTTCACCGCCGCCTCTTTCCGGACGCGCCGCTGCCTTATCCTGGCCACGTTGCAGCCAACGTTGGCCGCAGCCAGACGTAAACAAGGGCAAGCCGGCAGGCTTGCCCTTGTCGTTGTGGCGGCTGTTGCCGGTGGCTGCTTTATACCGCGCCGGGGCAGAGCAGGCCGCGGCGCTGGATGTGGTACATCTCCAGGTCTTCGCGGATGAAGAACGGCAGCTCCCACGGGTTTTTGTCGATGAAGGCCTGGCGCACGTCTTCGAACAGCGCGCTGCCGTTGGCAATGCGGTGGGCGTCGCCTTCGATGATGGTGTAGTTCCATTCGATGGCGCGTTCGAAGGTGTACGACGCGCGTTCGTCCATCACGAAGTGGCAGCGCGGGTTGCGCTTCAGTTGCTGCGACTTGAAGGTTTCCGGGAAGGTGATGAGGAAGATGTCGTCGTCGCTGCTGGACAGGAACGCCAGCACCGTGGTGTGCGGTTGCTCCGGCGCCTGGGTAACCAGTATGCCCACCTTGTTGGGATGGTCGCGGCCGGCGATGGCGGGTAGCTGCTGTAGCGGCGACGGCGGCACTGCTTGCAGCGGGCGCGGGTCGTCGGGGAAGCGGTAGCCGTCGGCGGTGATGTCTTCTATCACGCGCATGCCGTGCATCAGCTTGCATTCGCGCGGCGCCAGGATGGCCCAGTCGCCATCGCTGGCTTCCACCACGCCCTTGTACGAGGCACGGTAGATGCGCAGATCGGCGTCGTATTCGTCCACGCCGCTGCGGTTGTCCAGGTGCAGGGTGGCCAGCTCGCCCGGCTGCAGGCTGTGGCCGCGCGGAAAGAACAGCCGCAGGCGGTTGTCGTGCTGCGGGTAGACGCCGCAGATGTGGATGACGGTGCCGCCAGCCTTGTAGCAGGCCAGCACCCCCAGGATCTGTTTGCCCAGATAGCTCACCAGACTCATGCCGCGCGCTCCTTGCCGGGTTGTGATGCTGCAGTATAAGGCGCTGGTTCGATAAATATCACCTGCTTGCACAGCCGGTTCGGTGGCGGTCTAGGGCGGGTGCTTACTTGCCGCGATAGGCGATGCGGTCGTGCATTTCGCTGATGGCGTCGGCCAGTGCCGTCATGATGCCATCGGGGCTGGCGTGGTCGGGGTAGAGCGTCCATTCACCAAAGCGCAGCTGCCAGCCGGGCTGCGCCGGCGCTTGATGACGGACGATCAGTTCCGGTACCGATACTTCGCGGCCATCGGCAAGGGTGTGCGGCAGCCATCGCGGTGGCGGTCGGTCTTCAAACCATATCGCGGATTTCTCAGGAGTGGGGGCTATGGCAGGGCGTCAAGCCCAGGTCTATTCCATCAAGCCGGCCAGCACGGCCATGGTGTCGGTATGGTTAGCCGCAGCGATGGTTTTCACGCTGTCGTTGGCCGATGCGACCTGCAGGCCACGGGCTTGCAGCTTGGCCTGCAGTGCGGCCGGGCTACTGTGCAGCAGCGGCGCCAGCTGGGTCAGTGGTGCGCTGGTGGCGGCGTTGTTGAGGCGGAACGCCGGGTTGCCGCCACTGCTGCTACCCAGGCTAGGCACGGAAAAGGCGATACCGGCGGCCAGCGACAACAGCAATGGCAGCATCAGAGTGTGGCGGCGCAGGTAGGTCAGCAGCGCGCCCCAGTTTTTCCACACATGCAGGCCCACCGGCACGAGCAGCAGCATGCTCAGCCATTCGTGCATGCTGTGGAACAGGTTGCTGCCAAGGTGGAAAAACAAGGCCACGCCGGACACGGAGGAGACCAGAAACAGGCCGGTGGTGTATGGGGTGGCGTGGCGGGTAAGGGCGGTTTTCATGCTGTTGGCTGCTGCAAGCAGTGGCTGGTTTGATAAGGAATGCCATCAGCTTACGCCGGCAACCAGCAGACTTCATGAGCAGTATGTGTGCTTGTGTTAACAGCTGTTGCGGCGCTGGCGCCGGGAACCAAGCCGGCAAGGCTGGCGTCCAGAAGGCAGTGATGTGTGTACGCTTCTGAAAGGTAAAAAGATGAGTATGAAACCGCGTTTCCACCTGGCCTGGCCGCTACTGCTGTTGGCCTTGCCAGTGCATGCGCAATACAGTGGCCCGGGTGCCCAAGCGCCAGTACAGTCGGTTGCCGCAGTGGCGGCGGCCAAGGACGACGCTGTGGTGGATATCACCGGCTTTATCGTGCGCCAGCTTACTGCCGACAAATACCTGTTCTCCGATGGCAAGCAGCAAATCCGCGTCGAGATCGACAGTGCTGTATTCCCGCGTCAGCCGATTAGCGAAAAAACGCGGGTACGCATTCATGGCGAGCTGGAAAAAGACTTTCTGGAAAGCCCGGAAATCGACGTCAAACTGGTAGAAGTGTTGAAGTAAGCCCTCCTTGCCGCGTCAACGTTGGCCGCCCTTGCTGCGGCCAACGTTTTTTTATCACCGGCGTTTAGCGGGCCTTGCGCAGCTCCGGCAGCAGCGCGGCGATAATGCCGGCCAGCGGCAGCCACGCGCACCACTGGTAAACGGTCTGGATGCCGGCGTGGTCGGCCAGCTGGCCCAGAGCGGCGGCGGCCAGCCCGGCTACGCCAAACGCCAGGCCAAAGAACAGGCCGGAGATGGTGCCCACCTTTTGCGGCAGCAGCTCCTGCGCGTACACCAGAATGGCCGAGAACGCCGACGACAAAATCAGTCCGATCACCACCACCAGCGCCAGCGTGGCAGCCAGGCCCACGTGCGGCAGCGCCAGCGCAAACGGTGCGCTGCCGAAGATGGAAAACCAGATCACGCGGCGGCGGCCGATGCGGTCGCCCAGCGGCCCGCCCAGCAAGGTGCCGCCGGCCACGGCCAGCAGGAAGGCAAACAGGTACAGCTGCGCGGTGGCGGTGGGCAGCGCAAAGCGCTCGATCAGGTAAAAGGTGAAGTAGCTGTGCAGGCTGGCCATATAGGTGTACTTGGTCACCACCAGCGCCATCAGTACCGCCAGCGTTTTGCGGGTGTCGGCCGGCGATAGCGGGTTGGCCGCCACGCTGGCCTTGCGCTGCGCCGCGTGCGCCAGTTGGGCGCGGTACCAGTTACCCACCTGCCACAGCACCAGCATGGCCACCAGCGTCAGCAGCGCCACCCACGCCAGGCTGCCCTGGCCGTACGGCAGGATCAGCAGCATGGCCAGTAGCGGGCCGGTGGCGGTGCCGCCGTTGCCGCCTACCTGGAACAGCGACTGCGCCAGGCCCTTGTGCCCGGCCGACGCCAGCCGCACCACGCGCGACGATTCGGGGTGGAAAATGGACGAGCCGGTGCCCACCAGCGCGGCGGCCAGCAGCAGCCAGCCGTACTGGGTGGCTTGCGATAGCAGTAGCAGGCCGGCCAGCGTGGACAGCATGCCCAGCATCATGGCGTAGGGTTGCGGGCGGCGGTCGGTGACGATGCCTACCATCGGCTGCAGCAGCGAGGCGGTGCACTGGTACACCAGGGTCAGCAGGCCGATCTGGGCAAAGCTCAGCGCGTAATTGCCCTTCAGCAGCGGGTACATGGCCAGGATCAGCGACTGCATCAGGTCGTTGAGGAAGTGTGCCACGCTGACGGCGCCGATCACGCGCCAGTGCGGTTGCGCGCCGGGGGCGGCAGGGTTGGCCGCAGCCGGGGCGGCGGAGGTTGCGGTGTTCATCACAGGTTCCTTGTGGGGGGAAGGTAGCCCATCCTAGAATGGCTGCTCCTGCCTGTCCTGCTGCGTACGGGCATCAACTATCGAGAAAACGGCATGGACGCCCCGGTCGAAGACATCAACCCGCCGCTGCTCACCAGCGCCACGCTGATGATAGGCAAAACCCAGGACTACCCGGCCGGCTACGCCACCGTGCGCCACACCCACAGCACGGCCCAGCTGCTGTACGGCATTGCCGGCGTGATGCGCATCCTCACCCCGCGCGGGCAGTGGATCGTGCCGCCCAGCCGCGCCATCTACATTCCGCCCGGCCACTGGCACGAGGTGCACATGCTCAGCCCGGCGCAAGTGCGCAGCGTGTACGTGCAGCCGCACGCGCTGGCCGGCATGCCGCAGCAATGTTGCGTGCTGGCGGTGACGCCGTTGTGGCGCGAGCTGCTGCTGGCCGCCGTGCGCATCCCGCCGCCGGTGCTGCCCGATACCCGCGCTGCGCGCCTGCTGGCCTTGCTGCTGGAGGAGTGCGAAGTGCTGGAAACGCTACCGCTGGCGCTGCCCACGCCGGACGACGACTTGCTGGCGCCGCTGTGCCGCCAGCTGCAGGCGCAGCCGGACGCCGAACGCAGCAGCGAACACTGGGCGGCCTGGCTGGGGGTGGACGTGCGTACGCTGCAGCGCCGCTTCCAGCGCGCAACCGGCATGAACTTCGGCGCCTGGCGGCGCCAGGCCCGGCTGATGCACGCGCTGGCGCAGCTGGCCACCGGCGCCCGTGTGCTGGACGTGGCGCTGTCTGCCGGCTATGCCAGCCCCAGCGCCTTTACCGCCATGTTCCGCCGCCAGTTTGGTGTGGCGCCCAGCGCGTTTTTTGCCAACCCGCTGCCGGCTGATAGCGAAATCTGAGCTGGTCAGCCAGCAGGGCAGGGCGGCCAACTTATCCACAAGCGGGGCCGCAGCCGGGCAGGCGCTGCACGGGGTTGGGGATAAAATTGTTGACTGATTCAGTCGGGAATTACATTATTATGTAAATAAATTTGTTTACTTAATGGTGCCGCCATGACCCCGCCCGCGCTGTCCCTGTTGCCTCGCATGCTGTCCTGCCTGCTGCCCTACGCCGGCAGCCACCATCAGGGCCTGAGCAATCACCTGCCGATGGTGCTGCACGCCCGCGCGGCGCTGGGGGCCGACGCCGACACGCTGCAGGCTTGCCTGCAGGCCGGTTTGCCACGGCTGGCAACGCTGCACGACGACTGGCGCCCGATCGGCCACTGGCAGGAAGGCGTGGGCGACGCCGACGCCGAAGCGGCATTGCGTCGTTACTTGGCCGCCCAGCCCGATAGTTGGCCGCAGGCCATGCACGCGGTGTTGGCGCAGCCGCTGGGCGGCAGTTTTCATGGCGTGATCCGGCTGGCGTATGCCTTGCGCGCTGGCCAGCACGACGAAACGGTAGCGGCGCTGGCCTACGGCCTCGCCTGTGCGCGGCCCGCCCCGGCGCTCACCGGCCCCGCTGCGGCGTGTACCACGCTGGCGGCGCTGTACCAGCAGCTGGCCGGCTGGCAGCCCTTGGCTAACCGCTACCGCCTGATCGGCGACGATATCGTGGACGTCTTGCAGCAGCTGCAGGCCAGCGGCCAGCTGCCGGCGGTGTGGCCGCAGGAAAGCGGCCCGGCGGCGCGCTGGCGGGCGGCGCGTTTGTATCTGGCCAGCCGCGATTTTGACGCGCTGCATCTGGTTACCGGCTGGCAGGCGGCGTTGAGTGTGGCACGGGCGCTGGGCCTGACCGAGGTGCCTGCAGCTACCGCCAGCCAGTTGCAGGCGGCCACGCTGGCGCTGTGGTTGCGGCTGGGCCAGCCGGCGCTGGCGTCGCCACCGGCGCCGCTCGCCAACCCGGCACGTTCCTGGCCGCTACCGGCGGACGACCACGACTGCAAGCTGCTGTTCAGCGTGCTGCAGTTGGCCGCACAGGACGACGACCCGCGCTGGCTGGGCATGGCGCAGCAGCTGGTGACTTGAGCTCAGCCGTTGTCGCTGAGCAGCCCGCCCAGCGTGGCCTGCATCAACTGCCACACTCTTTCTGCCACCGGCGACAGCGAACGCCCGCTGCGGCGTACCAGCATGACCTGGCGCCGCACTTCCGGCAGCAGCGGGCGTACCACCAGCGTGCTGCCGGCCGGCAGCGGCAAGGCCAGCCGTGGCGACACGCTGATGCCGATGCCAGCCTCTACCACACGGAACACGGCGGTGGAGTGCCCCAGCGATTGCACGACCTCGCCGCAAACGCCGTGCTGCGCCAGCGCCTGGTCGATCAGCGCCCGGCTGCCGGAGTTGCCGTCCAGCAGTACCAGCGGCTGCGCGGCCAACTGGGCCCAGCCCACGCTGTCTTGCGCTGCCAGCGGGTGGTTGGCCGGTAGCACCAGCACAAAGGGGTCGCTGCCGACGCTGATGCCGTCGAGGCCGGGCGGCGATTGCGGGTCTACCACCAAGCCGAAGTCCACCTCACCGCTTTGTACGCTGTCCAGGTTCAGCCGCTGCACCTGGTCCACGATCTGTAGCCGTACCTGCGGGTACTGTTGGCCGCAGTCGGCCAGGCACGCCGGCATCAGGCTGGCCGACAGCGTGGGGCTGCTGGCCACGCGCACGGTGCCGCGCGCCTGCTCGCCGGCCTGGCGGGTTTCGGCCAGCAGCGTGTCCAGCGTTTCCAGCACCCGTTCCAGCTCGCCGGCCAGGCGTTGGCCGGTGGCGGTGAGCACCACCTCGCGCGTGGTGCGGTCCAGCAGGCGCACGCCCAGGTTGTCTTCCAGCTCGCGGATGCGGCGGCTGATGGCGGGCTGGGTGAGGCCAACGTGTTCGCCAGCGCGGGCAAAGCCGCCGTGCTGGCTGACGGCCAGAAAGGCGCGCAACTGGCGTAGCGTGATATTCATGGCAATTTTTTATCAATCAATGAGATAAATGAATTTGCAGTATAGGCGCTGCCGCCGCTACCGTGTACGGCCGTATTCGTCTTCCCATTGGAGAAACCGCCGTGCCGCGCCCGCGCTTCCTGCCCGACAATTTCACCCTTGGCCTGCTGGCCAGCGTTGCCCTGGCCAGCCTGCTGCCGTGCCAGGGCCAGATCGCCGTCTGGCTGGAGCACCTGACCCAGCTGGCCATCGCCGTGCTGTTTTTCCTGCACGGCGCCAAGCTGTCGCGGCAGGCGGTGGTGGCCGGCATGACGCACTGGCGCCTGCACCTGTGCGTGCTGGCCGCCACCTTTGTGCTGTTTCCGCTGCTGGGGCTGGTGTTGCAGCCGCTGTTGCAGACGCTGACCACGCCGGCGCTGGCGCTGGGCGTGCTGTACCTGTGCCTGTTGCCGTCTACCGTGCAGTCGTCGATTGCCTTCGTGTCGGTGGCCGGCGGCAATGTGCCGGCCGCCATCTGCAGCGCGACGGCGTCCAATCTGGCCGGCATCGCGCTGACGCCGTTGCTGGTAGGCTGGTTGCTGGTGCAGGGCGAGGGCGGCATGCACGCCGGCTCGGCCAGCGGCATCGTGTACCAGCTGCTGCTGCCCTTCATCGCCGGCCAGGTGCTGCGGCCGTGGCTGGGTGGCTGGGTAGAGCGCCACAAGCCGCTGCTGCGCGCGGTGGACCAAGGCTCCATCCTGCTGGTGGTGTACACCGCGTTCAGCGCGGCGGTGATCAACGGCCTGTGGCACAGCCTGCCGCTGCCGGCGCTGGGTGGCTTGCTGCTGACCTGCACCCTGTTGCTGGCGCTGCTGCTGTTGCTGACAACGCTGCTGGGGCGGCAGCTGGGCTTTAACCGCGAAGACCGCATTACCTTGCTGTTTTGCGGTTCCAAGAAAAGCCTGGCCAGCGGCGTGCCGATGGCCAAGGTGCTGTTTGCCGGCCAGCCGATGGGGGCCATCGTGCTGCCCTTGATGCTGTTCCACCAGCTGCAGTTGATGGTGTGCGCGGTGCTGGCGCAAAGGTTGGCCGCAGCGGGCAAGCGGGGCTGAGCCCGCTGCGTGGCGGCGTGATGAACAGCAAGGCCTGTTTGCACGGCAAACAGGCCTTGGTTGGCAGGGCAGGGTAACGCGGTTTCTGATGCGTCAGTGTTTGCCGGCGGTCAGTTGCTCGATCGCCTGCACCACTTGTTCCGCGCCGGCGCGAATCTGGTCGATGCGTTCGCCGGCGTGCTGGGTTTTGTCCACGCTGTCGTGGGCCTGAGCCAGGATCTGCGCCATATTGTCCACCGCTGTCGCGGTCTGCTGCTGGATGTCGTTCACCATCTGGGTGATCTCGGTGGTGGACACCGAGGTGCGCTCCGACAGCTTGCGGACTTCGTCGGCCACCACGGCAAAGCCGCGGCCGCTTTCGCCGGCCCGGGCTGCTTCGATGGCAGCGTTCAGCGCCAGCAGGTTGGTCTGGTCGGCAATGTCATGGATGGTCTGCACGATGGAGCTGATCGCCTGCGAGCGTTCGCCCAGCTGGCGGATGTTGGTGCTGGCGGTATCGATACTACCGGCCATGGCGCGGATGTCGGCCACGCTGTCGCGGATGTACTGCACGCCTTCGTCGGCCTGGCTGCGTGCCTGCTGCGAGGTGTGATAGGCAAACATCGCGCTATCGTATTCGCGCTGCTGCTGCTGGATGCGCTCGGTGATGTCGTTGGCAAACTTGATCACCCGCACCACCTTGCCCGCCTCGTCCATGATCGGCGTGTAGTTGGCGTTCAGCCATACCGGCTGCCCTTGCTTGTTCACCCGTTGCACGCGGCCGCTGAAAAACTGGCCTTGGCGCAGCGTGCGCCACAGCGCTTCGTAATCGCTGCTGGCGGCGTAGCTGCTGTCGCAAAACTGGCGGTGGTGCTGGCCGCGAATCTCGTCCAGGCGGTAACCCATGGTGTGCAGGAAGTTGGCGTTGGCGTCCAGCACGCGGCCGTCGACGTCGAATTCGATGATGGCCATGGCGCGGTCCAGCGCCTGCAGCACCGCTTCGTCGCGCTGTGCCTGCTGCACGCTGGCGCTGATATCGGACGCAAACTTGACGAAGCCGCTAACCTGGCCGCTGTCGTCCAGCAGCGGGTTATAGGTGGCTTCCAGCCACACGGTCTGGCCGGTGGCGTTGACGCGGCGGACGTGGCCGCTGAAGTACTCGCCGCGCTTCAGGCGCGCCCAGAACTGGTGGTAGTCACTGCTGCTGCGGGTGGCGGCATCGCAGAACTGGCTGTGCGGTTTGCCGGCGATCTGCGCCAGCGTCTGGTAGCCCATGGTGCGCAGGAAGTTGTCGTTGGCCCAAACCACATTGCCTTCGGTATCGAAGCGGATGACGGCATTGGAGCGGTTGAGGGCGTTGTCGAGTGCGGTGAGGCTGGCGAGTTGGCTGCGCAACTCGGCGATTTCCTGTTTCAGGTGACGATTGAACATGGGGTGAGCCGTCCTTACTGCCGGAGGGCCGGCGTCTGGGTATTGTTGTGGTTTATTTAAGGCAATGAACGTTATCAATGCAATCGCAACATATAAGCACTTTGTAATGTTTCAATAAAAATTCATCGCGCATAGCACGCCGGATGACGCCTTTTTGCATTGCTAAAACAGCAGCCGGGCGCTAGCCTAAGGCGTCATTTTCTGGGGCATGTTCATGGCGCTGACGCAGCTGTTCATTCATCCGTTGAAATCCTGTCGCGGCCAAGCCGTGGCCGAGGCCAGCGTGACCTTGCAAGGCCTGGCCGACGACCGCGTCTGGCTGGTGGTACGCCCCGACGGTAGCCAGATCACCGCGCGTACCCACCCGCGCCTGGTGCAGGTGGAAGCGGCGGGCAGCGGCGAGGGCGGCTGGCAGTTCAGCGCGCCTGGCCAAGCGCTGCTGGCTACCGATACCGCCCGTTTTCAGCAGCCGCATCGTGCCCAGGTATGGAAGAGCGAATTCACCGCACTGAGCGGTGACGATGCCGCCGACGCCTGGTTCAGCCAGTGGCTGGGCGAGCCGGTACAGCTGCTGTGGCTGGGGCAGACCACGCGCCGTTACAAGGACGGCGAAACGCCGCTGTCGTTTGCCGACGGCGCGCCGTTTTTGCTGATCAGCCAGGCGTCGCTGGATGATTTGAACCAAAGGTTGGCCGCGCCGGTTTCCATGCGCCAGTTCCGTCCCAACCTGGTGGTGGACGATGCGTTTGCCTTTGAGGAAGACGAATGGCAACGCATCCGCATCGGCGAGGTGGAGTTCGAGGTAGCCAGCCGCTGTACGCGCTGCATCTTCACCACCATCGACCCGGACAGCGCCGTGCCCCACCCCGACAAGCAGCCGCTGGCCACGCTGATCGGCTACCGCCGGCTGGAAGAGGGGGTTTGTTTCGGGGTCAACCTGGTGGCGCGCAACAGCGGCGTGCTGCGGGTGGGTGACGAGGTGGAAGTACTGGAAAGCCGTCTGGCCTTCGATTAGGAACATGGTATTGCGCAAGTTTGTCTGGCTGGGCCTGTGCCTGCTGTCGTCGCTGCTGCCGGCCCACGCCGGCGGGGTGATCCGTATTGCCTTCATCGAGCACAGCCCGCCGTGGGTAAGCGCCGATAGCCGCCCCGGTATTGCGGTCACGCTGCTGCGCGAAGCGCTGCAGGCCGAGGGCCTGGCGCTGCAGCCGGTGTTCTACCCGTACGCGCGCCGTATTGCGCTGTATCGCCGCAACGAGGTGGACGCGCTGTACGACATTTCTGCCAGCACGCAAAAGCGCGAGAATCTGCCGGGCTCGCTGAGCCGGCCCTTGCACTCGTTCGATAACCTGGCCCTGGCCCTGCAACGCCGTCACCTGAAGCTAGAGCAGGCGGCCGACCTGATCGGGCTGGACATCCTGGCTTGGGACGGTGCGCAGAACGATCTGCCCGACAGTTTCGACGTGGTCGCCGCCGTCGCCCAGGGGCGTTATACCGAAACCGGCGACCAGCGCCAGCAGGTGAAAAGCCTGTACGCCGGCCGTGTCGATGTGATTCTGGCCGACCGCCTGGTGGCCGATTGGTACCGCAAGCGCTTGCGCAACGACCCGCAGGTTGACGCGCGTCAGCCGGTAGACGTGTTTGCCATCTTGCCGCCGCGCGAGGCAACCGTGCTGTGGCGCGACCCGGCACTGCGCCAGCGTATCGATTACCGCATTCGCGAGATGAAAAACGACGGCCGCTACAACGCCATCTTCCGCCAGTACGACGCTGAACCACAACCTTGAGCCTGCCATCGCCATGGGCCTGATCGACGCGCTATTGCCGCAGTACCAGTTTGCCGAGCAGCACCAGCGCCAGGTCAACGCCGATGCGGCCAAGCTGCGCGCCGCACTGGCCCGGCTGCCGCAATGGCAAGACCCGTGGGTGAGCCGCTTCATCTACCTGCGCGAGCTGCCCGGCAGGTTGGCCGCACGCCTGGGCCATGGCAACGCGTTGCCGCACAAACCGCCGTTTGGCCTGCACGAGTTCACCCTGCTGGCCCAGGACGGGCACGAGGTAGTGTGGGGGCTGGCCGGTGCCTTCTGGCGTAGCGACTACGGCTTGCAGCCGATACGCGATGCCGGCCACTTTGCCAGCCTGCAGCAGGTGCCGCGCTTGGTGCTGGCCTTCCGCATCCAGCCGCAGAGCGACGGCACATGCCTGCTACAAACCACCACCCGCGTGCATTGCCCGGACCGCGCCAGTTACCGCCGTTTTGCCCCGTACTGGTACCTGATCCGCCCGGTCAGCGGCCTGATCCGGCAACGCATCCTGCGGGCCGTGGCGCTGCTGGCCTCAGGCCAGTAAGGCCGCCACCTGGTCGGCCAGCGCCAGGCTGGCGGTCAGCCCCGGCGATTCGATGCCGTACAGATTCACCAGCCCCGGTACACCGTGTTGTGCCGGCCCCTGCACGATAAAGTCGCCATCCGGCGTGCCTGGCGGCACGATCTTTGGCCGTACGCCGCTGTAGGTGGGCGCCAGTGCACCGTCTGCCAGTGCCGGCCACCAGCGGCGGATGCTGCGATAAAAGCGTTCGGCGCGGCCAGCGTCCACCGTGTAATTCACCCCGTCTATCCATTCTACATCCGGGCCAAAGCGCGCCTGGCCGCCCAGGTCCAGCGTCAGGTGTGTGCCCAGGCCACCGGCTTCCGGCAACGGGTAGATCAGCTGCGAGAACGGGCAGCGCCCTTGCAGCGCAAAGTACACGCCACGGGCGAAGTAGGGGGCGGGGACGGTTTCACGTGGAACGCCGTGCAGCGCGGTAGCCAGCGCGGGTGCCCACAAGCCGGCGGCGTTGACCACCCGTTGTGCCCGCAGCTCGTAGCCGTCGGCCAGCTGCAGCACGATGCCGTCGGCGCACACCCGGCCCGCCTGCACCGGCGACGCCAGCGCCAGCTGGGCTCCGGCCTGTTCGGCGTCGGCCAGCAGCGCCAGCATCAGCGCGTGGCTATCAACAATGCCGGTCTCCGGCGATAGCAACGCGGCGTGTGCCTGCAGCGCTGGCTCGCGTTCGCGCAGCGCAGCCTGGTCCAGCCAGGGTAGTGCCACGCCGTTACCGGCGGCGTGGCGCTGCAGTGCGGCCAACCTGTCGGCGTCGGCGGCGTCCACCGCCACCAGCAGCTTGCCGATGCGCCGGTGCGGCACGTTGCGCTCGGCACAGTAGCGGTACAGCTGCTCGCGCCCGGCCACGCATAGCCGTGCTTTCAGGCTGCCGGGGGCGTAGTACAGGCCGGCGTGGATGACTTCGCTGTTGCGGCTGCTGGTGTGCTGGCCGATGGCGGTTTCCTGCTCCACCAGCATCACGTCGCGGCCGGCTTCTGCCAGCGCCCGGGCGCAAGCCAGGCCGACGACGCCGGCGCCGATGACGACAGTGTCTACACTATCCATAGTGGTTGTGCTGTTGCAGCGTGGGCGGGTGGCAGGCCGACCTGCCGTTTGCAGCCGGAACGCGACAGGCGTTTTGGCTAGCTGGCGTTAAGCACGGGCATTTAATGGAGTCTTCAGCAAAAAGGCGCATACTGCTTATAGATTAACCCATAGTATTGATAAGCAAAATGAATAGGGGGTGCCATGAAAATCGTACATAAACTGGGGTTGCTGGTGTTGATCACCGTCATCGGCATGCTGGTGCTCGGCGGTGGGGCGACCTGGCAGCTCAAACGCTTCCAGGCGCTGCTGGATGACTCCGAGACCACCATAGCCAGTATCCAGCTGTTGGCCGACGCACGTGGCAACTTCCTCGATTACAACGGCCTGGTCTTGTTGCACGTGATCAATGCCGACGGCAGCCGCATGCAGGCGCTGGAAAGCGAGATGGCCGAACAGCGCAAACTGGTCGACGCGTCCCTGAAAGCCTACGAGGCACTGGTGGCCGACCCGGAAGACCAGCGCCTGCTCGATGATGAACGCCAGAAGCTGCAGCGGGTATGGAGCTTCTACGGCAACATCCTCGACCTGTCGCGCCAGCGCCGTACCGAAGAGGCGCGCCAGCTGTACGAACGCAACCTGGGCGCCATCAACGACGCGGTGAGCGCGCTGGACAAGCACGCCAAGTACAACAATACCTATGTGGAAAACAACAAGGTCAGCTCGGCCGCCATCCAGCGCCAGTCGCTGGGGATCACCCTCGGTCTCACCCTGCTGGGTACGCTGCTGGTGGGGGCCATCGGTTTTACCGTCTACCGCCAGGTAGACCGTGGTTTGGGCGGGGCGCGCCAGCTGATGCAGGATATTGCGACTCATCTGGATTTCACCCGCCGTGCCGACGCGCGTGGCAGCGATGAGATCGCGCAGATGCTGACCGCGCTCAACCAGCTGATCGACAGCTTGCGTGGCAGCCTCACCCGCATCATGGACGATGCCCGCCAGATCAATACCGCCTCTGAAGCGGTGGCCGGGGCGGCGCAAAAGGTGGCGCACGGTTCCGATGCGCAGTCGGAATCGGCGGCGGCGATGGCGGCAGCACTGGAGCAGATTACAGTCAGCATCAACCATGTTGGCGATCGCGCCCAGGAAGCTGACCAGCTGGTGCGCACCGCCGGTAACAGCGCCAGCGGTGGCCGCCAGGTGATCGACAATACCGTGGCCAGCATTCATGCCATTTCCACTACCGTAGGCGAGGCGTCCGGCAATATGGCGCAGCTGGACGAGCGCAGCCGCGACATCGCCAGCGTGGTGTCGGTGATCCGCGATGTGGCCGACCAGACCAATCTGCTGGCGCTGAATGCGGCCATCGAGGCGGCCCGTGCCGGCGAGATGGGGCGCGGTTTTGCCGTGGTAGCCGACGAAGTACGCAAGCTGGCCGAGCGCACCGCGCTGTCTACCCAGGAAATTGCGGCCAGCGTCAGCGCCATCCAGAGTGTTTCCGGTAGCGCCGTCGCGCGCATGCAGGCGGCGGTGGAGCGGGTAGAAAGCGGCGTCACCGAAGCCGGCCGCGCCAGCGAAGTGATGGGCGACATCGTGGGCAGCGCGTCTCAGAGCTGCGAGCTGGTCGGTGAAATCACGCTGGCCATTCGCGAGCAAGGGGCCGCCACCGACGGCATCGCCCACCAGGTGGAAACCGTGGCCAGCATGGCCAACGATAACGCGATGGCTGCCAGCGAGGCGTCGGCCCAGGCCGGGCGCCTGCGCGAACTGGCGGCGGCCATGCAGCAGACGGTATCGGCCTACAAGCTGTAGCACCGCTACCGCGGTACCACCTTGCGGCCAACCCCGGCGGGTTGGCCGCGGTCATTTTGACGGCGGCATGCCGCTGCGTCACACTCGTCTGCTCCGTGCATGCCAGGCGTCACCATGTTGCCCTATATCGCCCTCACCGCAGCCATGCTGCTGTGGTCCAGCTCCTTCATCGCGCTGAAGACGGTGTTTGCCGTCTTCGACCCCTTGTTCGTACTGTTCTGCCGCATGATCATCGCCAGCGTCTGCCTGCTGCCCTGGCTGCTGCGCCGCGGCCAACGTTGGCGTTACCAGGCCGGTGACTGGCGCTGGCTGCTACTGATGGGGCTGTGCGAGCCATGCCTGTACTTCCTGTTCGAGGCGCAGGCGTTGCTGTATACCAGTGCGTCGCAAGCCGGCATGATCACCGCCACATTACCGTTGCTGGTGGCCGTCGGCGCGCATTTCCTGCTGCGCGACCGCCAACCGCGCACCGTGTGGCTGGGCTTGGGCGTGTCGCTGGGCGGCGTACTGCTGTTGACCGGCGGCAGCCAGGCCGACGCCAGTGCCCCCAACCCGGCGTTGGGCAACCTGCTGGAATTCCTGGCCATGGTGTGCGCCACCGGCTACGTACTGATCGCCAAGAAACTGTCCAGCCGCTATTCGGCGCTGGTCATTACCGCCACCCAGACGCTGATGGGCAGCGTCTGGTTTGGCGCGGCGCTGCTGACGCCGTGGGCCAGTTGGCCGCAGCATTTCCCGCTCGACGCCGTACTGTGGGTGGTGTACCTCGGGGCCTGCATCACGCTGGGCGCCTACGGCATGTATACCTGGGCGGTAGGCAAGGTACCGGTGGCACTGGCTGGCGCTTTCATCAACCTGATCCCGCTGTTTACGCTGTTACTCGCCTGGCTGTTACTGGACGAACGCCTGAATGCCACCCAGACCGCCGCCAGCGTGCTGGTGCTGGGCGGCGTATTGCTCAGCCAGTGGCGCCGGAAAAGCAGCAGCAACTGATACGTCGCAATTGAGTTTTCCGATTGGCGGACGATACTGTCAAAAGACTGCATCAATTACCAAGGGGCGCATATGAAATACAAACGGATGGCCAACACGCTGCTGGCCGCCATGCTGGGCATGCTGGCTACCCATGTGGCCGCCAACGAGGCACACGCGCCAGCCGCACCGGCTGCCGCCCACAAGCCCGCCGCCGCGCCGGCCGCCAGTGCGGCACCTGCCGCACATGGCGAGGCTGCACCCACAGCCAAAGCACAGGCTGCGCATACTGAAACCCTGCAACCCTCCATCCACCCACTGCGCAAGCCCAGCATCAAACCGGCCACACCGGTACACGTAGCCAGTAGTCATGCCGCACCGCGCAAGGCCAGCGCCCACGGCACCGCGGCCAAGCACAAGCCGGCGGCAGCACACGGCAGCAGTGCCGGCCATGATGATCATGATCACGGTAGTGAAATCGGCAAGGTCCAAGGCCTGGTCAAAGCCATGCTGGCGGCCAACAGCAACTATATGAAGCGCAATAACAGCGCCTACTTCGACAAGTTCGCCAGCAAGCAGACACCGCGCGCCACGGTGGTGACGTGTGCCGACTCGCGCGTGCAGAGCAACGCCTTCCACGGCGACGCCGTCAACGACCTGTTCATGGTGCGCAATATCGGCAACCAGCTGGCCACCTCGGAAGGTTCGGTCGAGTACGGCGTGCGCCACCTCAACACGCCGTTACTGATGTTTGTCGGTCATGCCGTATGCGGTGCCGTGGCTGCCGCCAGTGGTGACTTCAGCAAACTGGAACGCCCGATCCAGAAAGAGCTGCTCACTATCAACATCCCCAAAGGCATCAACGTCAACGAAGGGGCGCTGATGAACGTGAATAACCAAGTAGACGCTGCCATGCTCAAGTTCGGTGGTGAAGTCGAATCCGGCAAGCTGGCCGTCATCGGCGCCTTCTACGACTTCCGTAACGACTTCAAGCAAGGCAAGGGCAAGCTGATCATCACCAATATCAATGGTGAAACCGACCCGGCCAAGCTGGCAGCTCTCACCAAAGCCGGTAATTTCTTTAATGCTGCAACCGGTATGAGCGCGGCGCCGGCCGGTGGCCACTAGCCATAACGGCTACCCCTAGCAAGCCGCCCGAATGGGCGGCTTTTTTACATCCATATAAATCATATACTTATAAAATAAATGCAAGTATTTGTGATTTTTCTCGCAGAAAGTGTTGACGGCCCAGGGCGGGGTGGGTATAGTTCGCCTCCTCAGCTGACGACGCAAACGAAACGAAGTCAGCACCGCTCTTTAAACAAACCAA
>NZ_VMDW02000071.1 GCF_007644045.2 Vogesella urethralis | reverse complement strand
TCGCGCGGTTTGTCGCCGCCGAAGCGCGGCTTGTCGAAGCTGCGCTCTTCGCGCTGGAAGCCACCTTCGCGACGCTCGCCGCGCGGGGCAAAGTTGCCGTCGCGCGCTTTGTCGCCGCCGAAGCGCGGCTTGTCGAAGCTACGCTCTTCACGCTGGAAGCCACCTTCACGACGTTCGCCACGCGGGGCGAAGTTGCCATCACGCGGTTTGTCGCCACCGAAGCGCGGTTTGTCGAAGCTGCGCTCTTCGCGCTGGAAACCACCTTCACGACGCTCGCCACGCGGGGCGAAATTGCCGTCACGCGGTTTGTCGCCGCCGAAGCGCGGCTTGTCGAAGCTGCGCTCTTCGCGCTGGAAACCACCTTCACGACGCTCGCCACGCGGGGCGAAATTGCCGTCACGTGGTTTGTCGCTGCCAAAGCGCGGCTTGTCGAAGCTGCGCTCTTCGCGCTGGAAACCGCCTTCGCGACGCTCGCCACGCGGGGCAAAGTTGCCATCACGTGGTTTGTCGCCGCCGAAGCGCGGCTTGTCGAAGCTGCGCTCGTCACGCTGGAAGCCGCCTTCACGACGCTCGCCACGCGGGGCGAAATTGCCGTCACGCGGTTTGTCGCCGCCAAAGCGCGGTTTGTCGAAGCTGCGTTCTTCGCGCTGGAAGCCACCTTCACGACGCTCGCCACGCGGGGCGAAGTTGCCGTCACGCGGTTTGTCGAAGCCGCGGCTGTCATTGCCAAAACGGGGGTTATGGCCGGCCTGGCCTGCTGGCGGTGCGTCATTCCCGGCAGGTGGTGCGTTGCGCTCGGCAAACGAAGTGGGCTGGCGGCGTTGCGCGGCGCGCTGTCGGGAACGGAAAGTGGACATCGTGCGGTAATCCTTTGAAATCAATCCACCATTCTAGCCTATTCGGGCCTGGCCTGCTTGGTGCTCGCTGCGCTTTGGTTTAACATGGCCGGTTCGATTTTGAATGGCATACGCAGTGGCAACGCTCGAAAAGCAGTTTGCGGCGCGCCTGGTGGCATGGCAGCGCCAGTTTGGCCGGCATGGCCTGCCGTGGCAGGTTAGCGACCCGTACAAGGTATGGTTGTCCGAGATCATGCTGCAGCAGACCCAGGTGGCGACGGTGCTGGGCTACTACCCGCGCTTTCTGGCGCGTTTCCCGGACTTGGCCACGTTGGCTGCCGCCCCGGTGGACGACGTGCTGGCGCTGTGGAGCGGCCTCGGCTACTACACCCGTGCCCGCAACCTGCACAAGGCTGCGCAGATGGTGATGCAGGAATTTGGCGGTGCGTTCCCGCAGCAGCGGGCAGATATCGAACGCCTTCCCGGTGTGGGACGTTCTACCGCAGCGGCGATTGCCGCGTTTGCCTTTGGCCAGCGCGAAACCATCCTGGACGGTAATGTCAAACGCGTGCTGGCGCGCTGCTTCGGCGTGGAAGGCTACCCCGGCGACAAGGCGGTGGAAACCGGCATGTGGCAGCTGGCCGAGCGGCTGACGCCGGCCGCGGCGGCCGACATGCAGGCGTATACCCAAGGCCTGATGGACCTGGGCGCCACCGTCTGTACCCGCAGCAAACCGGCCTGTACCGCGTGCCCGATGCTGGACGGCTGCGTGGCGGCCAACAGCGGGCGTACCGCCGAGCTGCCGCAGCGCAAGCCGCGCAAGGCGGTGCCGCAGCGCGAAACCGTGATGTTGCTGGCGCTGTACCAGGGGCAGGTGTTGCTGCAGCGGCGGCCTCCTTCCGGCATCTGGGGCGGCTTGCTGAGCCTGCCGGAGTTCGACAGCACGCTGGCGGTAGACGACTGGCTGGCGGCCAACGCCGACGGTGAACTGTTGCCAGCGTGGCCGGAAATGGTGCATGTTTTCACCCATTTCCGCCTCACCATTACCCCGCAGCCGGTGCAGCTGCAAAGCCTGGCGGGCAGCGCCTGCCACGACGACGGCTGGCAATGGCTGCCGCTGGCCGAGGCGGTGGACGCCGGCGTGCCGGCACCGGTGCGCAAATTGCTGTTGCAGGCCCAAGGCCTGCGCTGATTGACCGTGCCGCCCCGGGCTGCCGCGCAAGGCGCCCGCAGGCGGTACCTGCTTAGCCCAACCCTGACGCGGCCAGGCCGCAAGGTGAATTGAAAGATGGTTTCCGTAGTACGTTCCGTCGCCGATACCCTGGCCGACGCCGCCGACCCGGCGGTATGGCTGGCCCAGCTGTCCGCCGCGCTGACTGACGCCGAGCGCGCCATGCTGCAACGCGCCTTCGACGCTGCCCGCGAGCTGTACGCCGGCAAGAAGCTGCCGCATACCGGCGAGGATGTGTTCAGCCATGCGGTGGCCGCCGCCGCCATCGTGGCCGACCTGAACCTGCTGCCCGACGCCATCGCCGCCACCTTGCTGTTTGCCGTGCCCGACTACCGCGAAGACTGGCAGGAGTGGCTGCCGCAAGCGTTCAACCGCACCGTGCTGACGCTGGTGGAGGGCGGCAACCGCGTGCGCCGCCTCACCGAAGTGGCGCGGCTGGACAAGCTGGCCACCCCGGACGACCGTGCCCGCCAGGCCGAAACCATGCGCAAGATGCTGCTGGCGATGGTGGCCGACATCCGCGTGGTGCTGATCAAGCTGGCGTGGCGCACGCAGACCATGCACTACCTGTCGCAGGTAGCCGACACCGGCCTGCGCCGCCAGATCGCGCAAGAAACGCTGGATCTGTTTGCGCCGCTGGCCAACCGCCTGGGCGTATGGCAGATCAAGTGGGAGCTGGAAGACCTGGGCTTCCGCCACACCGAGCCGGACAACTACAAGAAGATCGCCAAGCTGCTGGACGAGCGCCGGCTGGAGCGCATCGACTATATCGAGCGCGTGCTGGACATCCTGCGCGGCGAGCTGAAGAAAGCCGGCATCAAGGGCGATGTGGCCGGCCGGCCCAAGCACATCTATTCCATCTGGAAGAAGATGAAGAAAAAGAAGCTCGACTTTTCCGAGCTTTACGACATCCGCGCCGTACGCATCCTGGTGGAGCGCCTGCAAGACTGCTACACCGTGCTGGGCCTGATCCACAGCATGTGGCAGCCGATTCCGGGCGAGTTCGACGACTACATCAGCAACCCCAAGGCCAACGATTATCGCAGCCTGCACACCGCCGTCATCGGCCCGGAAGGGCGCGGTGTGGAGGTGCAGATCCGCACCTTCGAAATGCACGAGCACGCCGAATTCGGCGTGGCCGCGCACTGGCGCTACAAGGAAGGTGGCAAGGGCGACGCGCAGTACGAAGAGAAAATCTCCTGGCTGCGCCAGCTGCTGGATTGGCGCGAGGATATGTCCGACTCCGACCGCAGCGACCTGGCCGACGCCTTCAAGACCGAGCTGTTCTCCGACACCATTTACGTGCTGACACCGCAGGGCAGGGTGCTGGCCTTGCCGTACGGCGCCACGCCGATCGATTTTGCCTACAGCCTGCATACCGACCTCGGCCACCGTTGCCGCGGTGCCAAGGTGGAAGGCCATATCGTGCCGCTGTCCACCCCGCTGCAAAACGGGCAGCGGGTGGAGATCCTTACCGCCAAAGAGGGCGGCCCGTCGGTTAACTGGCTACACGAAGGCTGGGTGAAGAGCCACCGCGCCATTGCCAAGATCCGCCAGTACGTGCGCCAGCAAAACGCCGACGTGGTGCGCGAGACCGGCCGCCAACTGTTCGAGCGCGAGCTGTCGCGCCACCAGCACGTGCAACCCAGCCTGGCGCAGATTGCCGACAAGCTGGGCTTCTCGCGCATGGACGAGCTGTACGCCGCGCTGGGCCACGGCGAGCTGGGCACCCGCGCCATCAGCAACGCCATTGAAAGCTTTGCCCCGCAGCAACCGCTGGAGGTGGCGCCGGAAGACCTGGTACGCCGCAGCCGTGGCGGCCACGATTCCGGCGGTGTGCTGATCGAGGGCGTCGGCAACCTGATGACCATCCTGGCCAAGTGCTGCAAGCCGGCGCCGCCGGACAGCGTGGCCGGCTTTGTCACCCGTGGCCGTGGTATTTCCATCCACCGCAGCAACTGCATCACCCTCAAGCGTTTGTCGGCGGAAGCGCCGGAGCGGCTGATTGCCGCCGACTGGGGCGAGCAGAAGAGCAGCGTATTCCCGATTGATCTGGAAATCCACGCGCTGGATCGCCCCGGCCTGCTGCGCGATATTTCCGACGTGTTCTCGCGTGAAAAGCTGAACGTGATCGGCGTCAACACGCTGTCGCGGGCGCAGAAAGCCAAGCTGCGTTTTACCGTGGAGGTGCGCCAGGTGCGCGACATCAGCCGCGTGCTGGCCCACATCATGGAGGTGCGCGGCGTGCACGAAGCGCGTCGCGTCTAAGCGGCGGCGGCCAACGTTGGCCGCGCCGCGTGTTCTCGTCGGCAGCCTGCCTGCCGGCGCCGGGCCCGGGATGGGCCTGCAATCACTGTTATCCGAGTGCATCATGCAAGACCCGACATTGCAGGCGCAGCTGGCGCTGTCGCTGATGGACCTGACTTCGCTCAACGACGGCGACACCGCCGCCAGTATCGAGGCGCTGTGCGCCAACGCGTGTAGCGACGCCGGCCAGGTGGCCGCCGTATGCGTGTACCCGCGTTTTGTGCCGCACGCGCGCCGTGCGTTGGCCCGCGCCGGTGCCGGCAGCGTGCGCATCGCCACCGTCACCAACTTTCCGCATGGCGACGACGACGTGGCGATTGCGCTTGCCGAAACCCGTGCTGCCATCGCCTATGGGGCCGACGAGGTGGACGTGGTGTTTCCGTGGCGTGCGCTGCAGGCCGGTAATGCGGATGTTGGCCGTGAGCTGGTGTCGGCGTGCAAGGCCGCCTGCGGCGACAAACTGCTGAAGGTGATCATCGAGAGCGGTGAGCTGGCCACGCCGGCGCTGATCCGTCAGGCCAGCGACATTGCGCTGGCCGCCGGCGCCGACTTCCTGAAAACCTCCACCGGCAAGGTGGCGGTGAACGCCACGCCGGAGGCGGCGGCCATCATGCTGCAGGCCATCCGCGACAGCGGCCGTGCCTGCGGCTTCAAGGCGGCGGGCGGCGTACGCACGCTGGAAGACGCCGTGGTCTACCTGCAGCTGGCCGCCGACATCATGGGCGCGGCGTGGCTGACGCCGGCGCACTTCCGCTTTGGCGCCTCCGGCTTGCTGGCCAATCTGCAGGCGGTGGTGCAGGGCGGGGCAATCACCCAGCACAGCGGCTACTAAGCGGCGCCAACAAAACCCCTGATCCTGCGTTGCGCCTCCTTGCCGTACTACTTGTACTGTCTTCGTCGGCGCGCCTTGGCTCAGGTGCGTTGCGAGATTTTGTTAGCGGCGCCAAGGGCTATTTGAGTCCTGCAAGGTTGGCCGCAGCAATGCGGCCAACCTTTTTCATTTGCGGCACCCTGGCCCGGCAGGCACTGTCCTTGCCGCCGCCAGCGTGCTAAAAACACAGACAAAGCGCGGGCCATGCCCCGCGTCACCCACACGAAGAGGCAACACCATGACAAACCGACGCGCCATCATTCTGGTACTGGATTCGCTGGGCATCGGCGCCAGTGCCGACGCCGACAAGTTTGGCGATGTAGGCAGCAATACGCTGGGCAGTATCGCCCGTGCCGCCGCCAGCGGCGCGGCCAACGTTGGCCGCAGCGGCCCGCTGCAGCTGCCCAACCTGTCCCGTCTGGGGCTGGGCCACGCCTGTGAGCTGTCGTCCGGCTACTTCCCCGAGGGCATGGACCCGGCAGCGCCGGTGGCGGCTTACGGCTACGCCCGCGAGCTGTCCAGCGGCAAGGACACCCCGTCCGGCCACTGGGAAATCGCCGGCGTACCGGTGCTGTTCGACTGGGGTTACTTCCACGACAAGCAAAACAGCTTCCCGCAGGCGCTGCTGGACGAACTGGTGGCCAAGGCCGGCCTGCCCGGCTACCTGGGCAACTGCCACGCCAGCGGCACCGAGATCCTCGACCGCCTGGGCGAAGAGCACATGGCCAGCGGCAAGCCCATTTTCTACACCTCGGCCGACTCTGTGTTCCAGATCGCCTGCCATGAGGAAACCTTTGGCCTGGAGCGCCTGTACGAACTGTGCCGCATTGCGCGCGAGGCGCTGGGCCCGTACAACATCGGCCGTGTGATTGCGCGCCCGTTTGTCGGTAGCGGCAAGGGCCAGTTCAGCCGCACCGGCAACCGCAAGGACCTGGCCGTCGAGCCGCCAGCGCCTACCGTGCTGCAGAAGCTGGCCGAAGCCGGCGGCGAGGTGGTGTCGGTGGGCAAGATCGCCGATATCTACGCCCACGTCGGCATTACGCAGAAATACAAGGCCACCGGCCTGGACGAGCTGTGGGACACCACGCTGGCCGCGCTGAAGACCACGCCGGGCAACAGCATCATCTTCACCAATTTTGTCGATTTTGACTCCAGCTACGGCCACCGCCGCGACGTCGCCGGCTACGCCCGCGCGCTGGAACAGTTCGACGCCCGCCTGCCCGAGCTGCTGGCCGCCATGGGCGACGACGATATCGTGATCCTCACCGCCGACCACGGCTGCGACCCCACCTGGCCCGGTAGCGACCACACCCGCGAGCATATTCCGGTGCTGTGCTACGGCAAGCAGGTAAAGCCCGGCAGCCTGGGCGAGCGCGCCACCTTTGCCGATATCGGCCAGAGCGTGGCCAGCTGGCTGGGCCTGCCGGCCATGGATTACGGCACCGCCTTCCTGGGCTGAGCCCGGCAAGCATTTGACTGCGGCCAACATACACGCACCGGAACGGACGTGTTGGCCGCCACACCATCTCCGGCAGCGGGCAGAGCACCGTTCCGGCGTGGCAGGTTCACGCTTATCCGTGTATCGGCCGGCTGCCGCGATCATCATTTGGGAGATTGACATGGCTACACCGCATATTGGCGCCGAACGCGGCGACTTCGCTGACATCGTGCTGATGCCGGGTGACCCGCTGCGCGCCAAACTGATTGCCGACACCTACCTGGAAAACGCCGTACAGGTGACCAGCGTGCGCAATGTGTTCGGCTACACCGGTACCTACAAGGGCAAGCGCCTGTCGGTGATGGCGCACGGTATGGGCATCCCGTCGGCCAGCATCTACACCACCGAGCTGATCAAGGATTTCGGCGTCAAGACCATCATCCGCATCGGTTCCTGCGGCTCGGTCGACGCGGCCCGCCTGGGCCTGCGCGATATCGTCATCGCCATGGGCGCCTGCACAGACAGCAAGGTCAACCGCATGCGCTTCCTGGACCACGATTACGCCGCCATTGCTGATTTCGAGGTGCTGCGCACCGCGGTAGACACCGCTGCCGAGCTGGGCAAGAAGGTACACGTGGGCAATGTGTTCTCCGCCGACCTGTTCTACGGCGTGCAGCCGCAGTTGCTGGATACGCTGAAAGCGATGAACGTGAATGCCGTGGAGATGGAAATTGCCGGCATTTACGGTGTTGCCGCGCAGTACGGCGCCCGGGCGCTGGGCATCGTCACCGTGTCGGACGTGATCCCGACCGGCGAGGCGGTCGACGCCGAGGCGCGCCAGACTACCTTCCGCGACATGATGGACATCGCGCTGGAAACCGCGCTGAAGCTGTAAAGCGGCCCCGCTTTTGTGCATTGCATCGGGATTGTAGCGTCAGGCCGACAATTTTTGATGCAATGCACAAAATTGCCTTGCCAACGGCCAGGGGCAATTCCATAATCAAGCTACATCAGGACGTTGCGTGAAAGTGTGCGTTTTGGTGTTGTCTCCTCCATCCTCCTTCTATAGGTGGAACTTGGCGCAATCAGGCAAGCCCGATTGCGCTCTTTTTTTGCCTTTTGCAGACAGATGAGACAAAAACGGTTTCTCCTTGCCCGACAAGGCCTTGAATCGTGACTTAGGTTTGACAGTAAAGTGTTGCTGTAATAGAATCCGGAACTTTCAAGAATTACGATGGAAGAGTTCCATGAAGACCTTTTCTGCCAAGCCGCATGAGGTAAAGCGCGAGTGGTTCGTGGTCGACGCCGAAGACAAGGTGTTGGGCCGTCTCGCTGCCGAAATCGCTCGTCGTCTGCGCGGCAAGCACAAGCCGGAGTTCACTCCGCACGTTGACACCGGTGACTACATCGTTGTCGTTAACGCCGAAAAACTGCGCGTTACCGGTAACAAAGCACTGGACAAGAAGTACTACCGTCACTCCGGTTACCCGGGCGGTATCTACGAACGCAACTTCACCGAACTGCAAAACCAGTTCCCGGAGCGTGTTCTGGAAAAAGCCGTTAAAGGTATGCTGCCGAAGGGTCCGCTGGGCTACGCCATGATCAAGAAGCTCAAGGTATACGCCGGCACCGAGCACCCGCACGCCGCCCAACAGCCGAAAGTGCTGGACTTCTGATTCGAGGCAAGTATAGATGAACGGTAAATACTACTACGGTACCGGCCGTCGCAAGAGCTCCGTAGCTCGTGTGTTCATGCAAAAAGGCTCCGGCCAGATCATCGTTAACGGCAAACCTGTTGACCAGTACTTCGCTCGCGAAACCGGTCGCATGGTAATCCGTCAACCGCTGCAAATCACCGAACACCTGGAGTCTTTCGACATCATGGTTAACGTGAACGGCGGTGGCGAAACTGGCCAAGCTGGTGCTATCCGTCACGGCATTACCCGTGCCCTGATCGACTTCAGCGCCGAGCTGAAACCGACCCTGTCCCACGCCGGCTTCGTTACCCGCGATGCCCGTGAAGTGGAACGTAAAAAAGTGGGTCTGCGCAAAGCCCGTCGTCGCAAGCAGTTCTCCAAGCGTTAATCTGCTTGTCGCGAGACAAAAAAAGCCACCGTTCGCGGTGGCTTTTTTCTTTTGGCGCGGGTGTTATCTGCCAAGGTTGGCCGCAATGCAGGCTGTCTTGCCTAGCCAGAAAAGCCCTGCTTGGCAGCAGCTGACCCGTGCTGTTTTGCTGGTTGCATTGCGCTGCAGCACTCCTTACCATGTCGCCTTTGCGACATTTTTTTATATCCAGAGGAGCCTGGCATGATCAAGGTGGGCATTGTCGGCGGTACCGGTTACACCGGTGTCGAGCTGTTGCGTTTGTTGGCCAACCATCCGGGTGCTGAAGTGGTGGCGGTAACGTCGCGCAAGGAAGCCGGCATGAAAGTGGCCGAGATGTTCCCCAGCCTGCGTGGCCGCGTTGACGTGGCGTTCAGTACGCCGGACGAGACCGATCTGAAGGCGTGCGATGTGGTGTTCTTTGCCACCCCGCATGGCGTGGCCATGGCCCAGGCACGCGAGCTGCTGGAAGCCGGCGTGAAGGTGATCGACCTGGCGGCCGATTTCCGTCTGAAAGACCCGGCCGTATTCGCCAAGTGGTACGCGATGGAGCACAGCTGCACCGACCTGTTGGCCGAGGCGGTCTACGGCCTGCCCGAAGTCAACCGCGATGCCATCAAGCAAGCGCGCCTGATCGGCATGGCCGGTTGCTACCCGACTTCGGTACAGCTGGGCCTGTTGCCGCTGCTGGAAGGCGGCAAGCAGTACATCGAAACCGATACCCTGATCGCCGACTGCAAGTCCGGCGTGTCCGGCGCCGGCCGCAAGGCCGAAGTAGGCACCCTGTTTGCCGAAGCCGGTGACAACTTCAAGGCTTACGGCGTGAAAGGCCACCGTCACAGCCCGGAAATCGAGCAAGGGCTGTCTGCCATTCACGGCGCACCGGTGAAGCTGACCTTCGTGCCGCACCTGACGCCGATGATCCGCGGCATTCATTCCACCATCTATGCCCGCCTGAAGCCGGAAGGCCGCGATGTGGATTTCCAGCAGCTGTTCGAGCAACGCTTTGCTGGCGAGCCGTTCGTCGATGTGCTGCCGGCGGGCAGCTGCCCGGAAACCCGCTCGGTACGCGGCGCCAACACCGCCCGTATTGCCGTGCATCGCCCGGGTAACGGCGACCTGCTGGTGATTCTGGTGGTGGAAGACAACCTGGTAAAAGGCGCGTCTGGCCAGGCGGTACAGGTGATGAACCTGATGTTCGGCCAGCCGGAAAACGCCGGCCTGGACATCGTACCCCTGCTGCCCTAATGGTTGAAAACTCGCCAGCCGGCCCGATATCCTACTAAAATACTAGGATGAAGGGCCGCTAGGCGCGGCCCGTCCTTGCACCGAAAGGCTAGAGAAATGACTGCAGCGACCGAAACCCCGTCCCCGATCAACTTTACCGACAGCGCCTGCGACAAGGTACGCGACCTGGTAGCCGAAGAGGGCAATCCGGATCTGAAACTGCGCGTTTTCGTTACCGGCGGTGGCTGCTCCGGCTTCCAGTACGGTTTTACATTTGACGAAATCGCCAATGAAGACGATACCGCTATTGAGCGCGGTGGCGTAACCTTCCTGGTTGACCCGATGAGCTACCAGTACCTGGTAGGTGCCGAGATCGACTACCAGGAAAGCCTGGAAGGTTCGCAGTTTGTCATTCGCAACCCGAATGCACAAACCACTTGTGGCTGCGGCTCGTCCTTCTCGGTGTAAGTCCGGGCCTGGCCTGTCGTACAAAACCCGGGTTCGCCCGGGTTTTTGTTTGCGGAGATACCGTCATGCATAACAAGATTCCGCCCATCGTATTGCCCAAGGTGGAGTTCAACCGCGAGTTTGCCTTTACGGAACAGGATTTCGAGCGCATCCGCCAGCTGATCTACAAAGAAGCGGGCATTTCGCTGAACCCAACCAAAAAAGACATGGTATACGGCCGCCTGGTGCGCCGTATCCGCGAGCTGAAACTGGCCGGCTTCGGCCCCTATATCGAATACCTGCAAAGCGCCGGTGGCAAGCGCGAGTTCGAGCTGTTCGTCAACGCGCTCACCACCAACCTTACGTTCCTCTTCCGTGAAGAACACCACTTCCACATGCTGGCCGACTTCCTGAAAACGCTACCAGCTGGCCAGGAAGTGAACATCTGGTGCGCGGCGTCCTCCACCGGTGAAGAGCCGTACTCCATTGCCATGACCGCGCTGGAAGCCAGCGGCGGCCGCGGCAATATCAGCATTCTGGCGACCGACCTCGATACCAGCGTGCTGGAGGTTGGCCGCAAGGGCATTTACAGCGAAGACAAGATCGCCAAGCTGCCGGCCGGCTACGCCAGCCGCTACTTCGACAAGCTGCCGGACGGCACCTACCAGGCCAAGGCGCAGCTGCGCAGCATGATCACCTTCAGCCAGTTGAACCTGGTGCACAACAACTGGCCGATCCGCAAACAGTTCGACGCACTGTTCTGCCGCAACGTGATGATCTACTTCGACCGCGATACCCAGTTTGCGGTACTGAAGAAATTCCATCCGCTGATCAAGCCGCACGGGCTGCTGTTTGTCGGCCACTCGGAAAACTTCTATTTCGCTTCCGAGTACTTCACCCTGCGCGGCAAGACCGTGTACGAAATGGCCAAGCGCAAGCCTTGACGGCCACGTCAGCTTGGCATGCCGCAAGCATCGCTTTACCATGCTTGCCGGCCCGGGCCCCTGCGGGGGCCCTTTTTCTTGTCCGCGCCAGCGCTGGCCTGTGGCGGCGGCATGGATGCACGAAAGGTAAGCGATGAAGGTTGCGGTACTGGGTGCCGGCATTATCGGTATTTCCACCGCCTGGTTCCTGCGCCAGGCCGGGCACGAGGTGGTGGTGGTGGACCGCGCCAGCGGGCCGGCACGCGAAACCAGCTTTGCCAACGGCGGCCAGATTTCGGTCAGCCAGTCCGAGCCGTGGGCGCACCCGTCCACACCGTGGCGCGTGCTGCGCTGGATGCTGCGCGAGGACGCGCCGTTGTGGTTCCGCCCGCACCTGGACCCGGCGCAGTGGCGCTGGGCGCTGCGCTTTCTGGCCGAGTGCCTGCCCGGTCGCCACGCGGCCAACCTGCGCCACATGGTGGCGCTGGGGCGTTACAGCCAGCAAACCTTCGCCATGCTGCGCCAGCAGTTGCCGCTGCAGTATGCGCACCGCCAGCAAGGCATTCTGGCGCTATTGTTCCAGCGCCAGGACGTAGAGCACGCGCTGACCGCCTGCAAGCTGCTGGCGGAGGAGGGCGTTACCCGGCGGCTGGTGTCGCCGGACGACGCGGTGGCGCGCGAGCCGGCGTTGGCGGCGATCGCCCCGCAGTTGCTGGCCGCCACCTGGTGCGAAAGCGACGAATCGGGCGACGTGCACCAGTTTACCTGCCAGCTGGCGGCTGCCTGCGCCGACGCCGGCGTCGAATTTGCCTGGCAGACGCGCATCAATGCCTTGCTGCCGCAAGGGCCGCAGCTGGCCGGGGTGTCCATTACCGGGCCGGATGGCCGTTTCGACACGCTGCAGGCCGACGCCTACGTGCTGGCGCTGGGCAGCCATACCCCGCTGTTGCTGGCGCCGCTGGGCCAGCGCATTGCGGTGTACCCGGCCAAGGGCTACTCCGCCACCTTGCCGGTGCGCGACGCCGCCGCCGCGCCGCAGGTGAGCATTACCGACGAGTCGCACAAGCTGGTGTTTTCGCGGCTGGGCGACACGCTGCGGGTGGCCGGCACCGCCGAGCTGTCGGGTTACAGCAGCCACCTGAACCCGGTGCGCTGCGCCGCGCTGGTGCGCCGTACGCAGCAGCTGTTTCCCGACGCCTGCGATTGGGACGCCGCCCGTTTCTGGACCGGCCTACGCCCGGCCTCGCCCGGCAATGTGCCGCTGATCGGCCGCTTTGCCTACCGCAACCTGTGGCTCAATACCGGCCACGGCACGCTGGGCTGGACCGAAGGCCCCGGCTCCGGCCGTGCGCTGGCCGAGCTGATTTGCGGTCGCCCGGCACCGCTGGCCTTCCCGTTTCTGGGCGTGTGATTTGTTGACCTGACCACGCGGCAGCACCGGGGGCGCGTGCTACCATGTGCGCCTTGTTTGGCAGGAAACCATCATGCAGGAAATGACCCCATACGAGCTGCTGGGCGGCGCTGGCGTGGTGCGCTGGCTGACCGACCGCTTCTACGACATCATGGACAGCGACCCGTCGGTCAAGGCGCTGCGCGACATGCACCCGGCCGACCTGGCCGGCTCGCGCGAAAAGCTGTACATGTTTCTGTCCGGCTGGCTGGGCGGCCCGCCGCTGTTCATGGACAAGTTCGGCCACCCGCGCCTGCGCATGCGCCACATGCCGTTCGCGGTGGACAGCGTGGCGCGCGACCAGTGGATGCAGTGCATGACGCAAGCGGTGAACGAGCTGGTGTGCGAAGACTGGCTGAAGGCCAAACTGATCGAGGCGTTCTACAACACCGCCGATTTCATGCGTAACCGCGAGGATTAACCCTCGCCCGGCCGGCAGCAAAAAGCCCTGCGGCCAACCTGTAACAGGGTTGGCCGCAGGGCTTTGTCTTTGGCGTGGCGCTCAGTGCGGGCGGTGGCCGCGCTCGATCATCACGCCCACGTGTTTGACGTCCGGCAGGATGTTCAGCTTGGTGACGGCGACGCGCACCCACGGGGCGCCGAATTCGTCGCGCACGATGCTGGCGATGTGCTCGGCCAGCGCTTCGATCAGCAGGAAGTGCTGCTCGGCCAGCGAGGCGCGCACGCGCTCCACCACTTCGCCGTAATGGATGGTGTCGCCGATATTGTCGCTGTGGCAGGGCACTTCGCTGGGAATGCCGTACTCGATATCCAGCAACACCGTCTGGGCGGCGGTACGCTCCCAGTCGTAAACGCCGATGACCGTGTCGGCGCGCACTTCGCGCAAAAAGATAATGTCCATCGTTGCGGGCTTTGGGTTTAGTGCCCGATACCGTAAAATGCCAAGCCTTGCATTCTAGTGGATAAGCCATGACCACAACAGCGTTTGCCTTCATTTTGGGCGCCTATCTGATCGGCTCCCTGTCTTTCGCGGTGATCGTTACCCGGCTGATGGGCATGGCCGACCCGCGTACCTACGGTTCCAAAAACCCTGGTGCCACCAATGTGCTGCGTTCCGGCAAGAAGCTGGCGGCGGCGCTTACCCTGCTGGGCGACGGCGTCAAAGGCTGGATCGCCGTGGTACTGGTAAACCATTTCGGCCCGGCCTACGGCCTGGGCGAGCAGGCGGTGGCGATGTCCGGCCTGGCGGTGCTGGCCGGCCACATGTGGCCGGTGTTCTTCGGCTTCAAGGGCGGCAAGGGCGTGGCCACTGCGGTGGGCGTGCTGGCCGCGTTCAACGGCTGGCTGGCGCTGGCGGCGCTGGCCACCTGGCTGTTCATGGCCTTTGTGGTCAAGATCTCGTCGCTGTCGGCCATCGTGGCCTGTGTGCTGACCCCGGTTTATGCGTTCTTTATTGTCGGACCGCAAAGTGTGTACTGGGGCACCAGCATTATCATCGCGATTCTGGTGGTACACCGCCACAAATCGAACCTGATAAACCTGTTGACCGGCCAGGAAGACAAGATTGGCCAAGCCGCGCCGGGAGACAAAAACCAGCCCTGAGCCATGACCATCCGCCCGATACTGCCCCTGAGTGACCCCAGCCTGCGCCGCCAGGCCCAACCGGTAAACGATGTCAGTCAGGTGCAGCCTCTGGTGGATGACCTGCTCGATACGCTGTACGCCACCCGCAACGCGGTGGGCATGGCGGCCAACCAGATTGGCGAAACATTCGCCGTGGCCGTCGTCGATGTCAGCGACCAGCGCAATGCGCCGCTGGTGCTGATCAACCCGCGCATCGTGGCGCAGCGCGGCCGGGTGCGCGGCAAGGAAAGCTGCCTGAGCTTGCCGGGTTACCGCGCCAGCATCGCCCGCGCTGAAGTGATCGAACTGGCTGCACTCGACCGTTGCGGCCAACCTTTTACCCTCACCGCTTACGATTTCCAGGCCGCCGCCATCCAGCACGAGCTGGACCACCTGGCCGGCCGCGTGTTTGTCGACCACCTGCCGCGCTGGCGTCAGCGCTGGGTGTACTGGCGCCACCCGCAATGGTTGCCGCAGCTGGCGTCATGACACCCTGAAACGAAAGCCCCGCTGTCGCGATAGCGGGGCTTTTGCATGCCGGGCCGGCTGCCGGGCTAGCCGTCGGACAGTACCTTCACGTGGGCGGTGACGCTGCGCGCCAGCGACGACAGGTCGTAGCCGCCCTCCAGTACCGACACGATGCGGCCCTCGCAGTGTTCGGCCGCCACCATCATCAGTTGCCGCGTTACCCATTCGTAATCGGCTTCTACCAGGCCTAGCGAGCCCATGTCGTCCTCGCGGTGGGCATCGAAACCGGCCGAGATGAAAATCATCTGTGGCTGGAACTCGCGCAGCTGCGGCAGCCACAAATACTCCACGGCCTCGCGGAACTCGCGGCTGCCACTGCCGGCCTTCATCGGCACGTGGTGCATGTTCGGCCCCATCGGGTTGTCGCCGCTGTAGGGGTAGAACGGGTGCTGGAAGATGGACACCATCAGTACGCGCGGGTCGTCGTGGAAGATTTCTTCGGTGCCGTTGCCGTGGTGCACGTCGAAGTCGATCACGGCCACGCGTTCCAGCCGGTGCTGCGACAGCGCGTGGGCAATGCCGACGGCGATGTTGTTGAAGAAGCAGAAGCCCATCGCCTTGTCGCTTTCGGCGTGGTGGCCGGGCGGGCGGATGGCGCAGAAGGCATTGGGCGCCTCGCGGCCCATCACCATGTCGACGGCCTTGACCACGGCGCCGGCGGCGCGCTGGGCGGCGGGCAGGGTGCCTGGGTTCATCGCGGTGTCGGGGTCGACGCGGAAGGTGCCCACCGACGGCGCGCACGCTTCGATGTACTCCACGTAATGGGGCGGGTGCACACGGGCCAGCTGCTGTTCGCTGACCTTGGGGGCTTCCACTTCCTGCAGGCTGTCGAAAATCTGCCCGGCCATCAGCTGGTCGCGGATGGCGATCAGCCGCTCGGGGCACTCGGGATGGCCCACCCCCATATTGTGTTGCAGGCAGTCTCCGTGTGTGATGTAGGCGGTGAGTCCCCCGCCGGTAATATGGGATTTCAACCAGTTAAGCACGAGCGTTTCCTTGTTGCTTTGCCGAGGCAAAAGGGATATATGATTTTTTAATAAATAGTGCGCGTAAGCAGGCCCGAATGCAATCCATCACCTTTGCGTATCGTCAACTTAATGCCTTGATTTTGGGGAAACCGCAGCAAACGCGGCTGGCTGTGGCCTGCCTGCTGGCGGGCGGCCACTTGTTGATCGAGGACGTGCCCGGCGTGGGCAAAACCACCTTGGCGCATAGCCTGGCCGCCGTGCTGGGCCTGGGCTACCGGCGGGTGCAGTTCACCAGCGACCTGCTGCCCGGCGACGTGCTGGGCGGCAGCGTGTTCCTGCCGGCGGAGGGCCGCTTCGAGTTCCGGCCCGGCCCGGTGTTCTCGCAGCTGTTGCTGGCGGATGAAATCAACCGCGCCTCGCCCAAGGTACAGTCCGCGCTGCTGGAGGCCATGGAAGAGCGCCAGGTGTCGGCCGACGGCCATACCCACCCGCTGCCATCGCCATTCTTCGTCATCGCCACGCAAAACCCGGATGGTCAGCGCGGCACTTTCCCGTTGCCGGAATCACAGCTGGACCGCTTCCTGATGCGCATCTCGCTGGGTTACCCGCCGGCCGATGCCGAGCTGAAGCTGCTGCAGGGCGGCGACCGGCGTCAGGCCACCCAGCAGCTGAAAGCCGCGCTGAGCGTGGCCGAGCTGCAGGCCTTGCAGCAAAAAGCGGCCAGCCTGCACGTGTCCCCGGCGCTGGCCGGCTACGTGCTGGCCCTGTTGCAAGCCACCCGCGAGCAGGAACACTTCGTGCACGGCCTGAGCCCGCGCGCCGGCCTGGCACTGTTGGCCGCCGCGCGCGCCTGGGCCTTGCTGGACGAGCGCGACCACGTGTTGCCGGAAGACATCAAGGCGGTGTTCGTGGCGGTGGCCGCGCACCGGCTGGTGCCGCGGCTGCCGGGCGCCGACAGCGCGGCGCTGCTGCAGCGGATGCTGGCCCATGTTCCGCTGGCGTGAGGCGCTGCAGCGCTGGGTATTGCGCCACACGCCGCGCGAAGCCAGCGTCACGCTGGGCCAGCGTCGCATCTACCTGCTGCCTACGCCGCTGGGGGCGATGATGCTGCTGGTGGCGCTGGCGGTGTGGGTGGGCGCGCTCAACTACGCCGTCAGCCTGGCTTACGGGCTGGCGTTCTGGATTGCAGCGTTGATGCTGGTGTCGGTGCTGCTGGCTTACCGCCAGCTGGCCGGCCTGCAACTGCACGCCCTGCCGGCGGCCAACGTGTTTGCCGGCGGCGAGGCGCTGTTCCGCTTGCGCCTGCAGTGGGACGACGGCCAGCCGCGCCACGTGTGCCTGGGCTGGTACGGCCAGCCCGCCACCTTGCAGCGCTGCCGTCAGCCGGCGGTGCTGGATTTGCCACTGCCGGCGCCGCATCGCGGCCAACTGGCGATGCCGGTGCTGCGCGTGTGGTCGGAAGCGCCGCTGGGCCTGGTGCGCGCCTTTACCCAGGTGCGGCTGGATAGCCGGCTGTGGGTGTATCCGCGGCCGCTGGCCGAGGCACGCTTGCCGGCCGCCGCCAGCGACGAGGGCGAGGCCGACGTGGCGCTGGCGCTGCCCGGTGGCGACGACTTTGCCGGCCTGGCAGCCTGGCAGTCGGGCCAGAGCGTGCGCAGCATTGCCTGGCGCGTGTACGCCCGCCGTGGCGTGCTGGCCGCGCGCGAATTTGCCACGCCACAGGCACCCGGCGGCCAGCTGTGCCTGAACTGGGATGACTACCCGGCCACCATGCCGCCGGAACAGCGTTTGTCGCATCTGTGCTGGCAGCTGTTACAGGCGCAGGCAGCGGCGCAGGGGCTGTTGCTGTGCCTGCCGCAGCAGGCGCTGCAGCTGGGGCCGGGGCAGAGTGATGAAGGCCTGATCGCGTTGGCCAGCTTTGGAGTGCGCGATGCTGGCTGACCCGCGCCGTCTGGCCTGCTTTGCCGCCTTGCTGGCGCTGGCGCTGGTGGCCATGCCGCTGTTGCTGCAACTGCCGGCGTGGATACCGATGCTCTACATGCTGCTGCTGGCGTGGCGCGGCTGGCTGGTGTGGCACGGGCGGGCGTTGCCGCACCGTGTGTGGCTGATGCTGGCGCTGTTGTTGCCGATTGCCGCGCTGTGGTTCGAGCTGCGCACGCTGGTTGGCCGCGAAGGGGGCGTGGCGTTCCTGTTGCTGCTGGTGGGCGGCAAGGCGCTGGAAACCGCCACCCTGCGCGACTGGCGCGTACTGCTGGCGCTGGGCTTTTTTCTGGCGGCCACCCCGTTGCTGTTCGACCAGAGCCCGCTGTCGGCGCTATGGCTGGTGCTGTCGCTGTTTGCGCTGACCTGGGCCATGGTGCTGCTGGCCGGCGAAGAAGCACGGCTTAGCCCGCGCATCACCGCCCGCGCCTTGTTGCTGTCCTTCCCCTTGATGGTGGTGTTGTTTGTGGTGATGCCGCGGCTGCCCGGCCCGCTGTGGAGCATGCCCAGCCAGCAGCAGGGCGCCACTACCGGCCTGGCCGACAGCATGAGCCCGGGCGCCATCGGCAAGATGATCCTGTCGCGCGAGCCGGTGTTTACTGCCGAGTTTGCCGGCACCCAGCCGCGCCCCAGCCAGCTGTACTGGCGGGTGATGGTGTTTGACCAGTTTGACGGCAGCAGCTGGCGTGCGGCCAACCTGGCGCGCGAACGCGGTGTTGCGGTAGCGTCCGATGCGCCGCGCCTGCGCTACGAAGTGGTGGCCGAGCCGTATCAGGGCTATCTGCCGCTGCTCGAGCAGGGCGTAGCCAGTGGCGACGGGGTGACGCTGGTATACCAGCAACGGCTACGGCGGCTGGATGCGGCCAACCAGGCACGCTTCCGTTACCGAGTAGAAAGTATCGCCAGCCCGCGTTTTGCCGATGCGCTGACCGACAGCGAGCAAGGCTTTTACCTGAGCCTGCCTGCCGGCAACCTGCGGACGGTGGCGGCAGCGCAGGCGCTGGCCGGGCGCCACCCGCAGCCGGCCGCCCGTTTGCAGGCGCTGCAACTGTGGCTGGCGGAGCAGGGCCTGCGTTATACGCTGAACCCGCCGCAATTGCAGGGCGACGTGGTGGATGGCTTCCTGTTCGGTAGCCGGCAGGGTTTCTGCGAGCACTTTGCCTCGGCCTTTACCGTGCTGGCGCGCGCCGCCGGTTTGCCGGCCAGGGTGGTGGTGGGCTTTCAGGGCGGCGAATTCAATGGCCAGGGCCGCTTCTGGCAGATACGGTCGTCGGACGCGCACGCCTGGAGCGAGGTGTGGGTAGACGGCAGCTGGCAGCGGGTGGACGCCACCAGTCTGGTGGCGCCGCAGCGTATCGAGGCCGGCATCGCCAATACCCTGGGCGAAGCAGCGCCGCGCATGCCGCTGGTGGGCGGCAAACCGCCGGGTTGGGCGCAGTGGGTGGGCCAGCAGTGGCAGCTGGCCAATTTCAGCTGGCAGCGCTGGGTGGTGGGGTACGATGCCGCCAGCCAGCAAGGCTTGTTCCAGAAGCTGGGCTTGGGCGAGGTGTCGGCCGCCAGCATCGTCAAGGCGCTGCTGGGCGGCATGCTGCTGGCAGGCGGGCCGTTACTGTGGTGGCTGTTGCGCCGTCGCCAGGCGCCGCAAACCTTGCCGCAGCAGGTGCACGCGCTGTTGCTGCGCCGCTTGCAGGCTGCCGGCATCGCGGCGCAGGCTGCCGATACCGCCAGCGAGCTGCAGGCGCGGGCGGCAGCGTTGACGGCGGCGGAGCGCGATCAGCTGGCTGGCTTGCTGCAACGCTGGCAACGGCTGCAGTACGCACCGCCGGCGGCCGACGACAACGCCTGGCGCACGCTATTGCGCGAAGTGAAGGCGTTCCGCCCGGCCAGGGTTGGCCGCAAAACCGGCCGCTAGGCCCTACCCGTACCGGCGATCGCTTGGGCAGGCTCCGGCCAGCAGGCAAAAGAAAACCGGCAGCCGTGGCTGCCGGTTTTTTTGGGGTGGTGCAATGTCAGATCAGGTAGTCCTTGGTGACACCTTTGCGACGCAGGATACGGCGCAGGTGCTCCAGGCCTTCGATCTGGATCTGGCGGACGCGCTCGCGGGTCAGGCTGAGGGCGGAAGCCAGTTCTTCCAGCGTGCAGACTTCGTGGCCGTTCAGGCCGTAGCGGCGCTCGATCACCATGCGCTGCTTGTCGGTGAGCTGGCCCAGCCAGTCGTGCACGAAGTGCTCGATCTGCGCGTTGTGCAGCTGGATGTCCGGCTCTTCGTGCTGCTCGTCGGGGATGGACTCGCCGATCGACAGCATCGGGTCGATATCCAGCGGCGCGTCCAGCGACGCCATGCGTTCGTTCAGGTTGAGCACTTTGCGCACTTCGTCTACCGGCTTGCCGGTGAGGTGGGCAATGTCTTCCAGCGTCGGCTCGCGCCCCATCTGGCTTTCCAGGTGGCGGGCAGCGCGCAGGTAGACGTTCAGCTCCTTGATGACATGCACCGGCAGGCGGATGGTACGCGACTGGTTCATGATGGCGCGCTCGATGCTCTGCCGGATCCACCAGGTAGCGTAGGTGGAGAAGCGGAAGCCGCGTTCCGGGTCGAACTTTTCAAGCGCGTGCATCAGGCCGATATTGCCTTCCTCGATCAGGTCCAGCAGCGCCAAGCCACGGTTGATGTAGTGCTTGGCAATGTTCACCACCAGACGCAGGTTGTGCTCGATCATTTTCTGGCGCGCGCTGAAGTCGCCCTGCACTACGCGGCGCGCCAGTTCGATTTCCTGCGCCGGCGTCAGCAGCGCATTGCTGCCGATATCGTTCAGGTAAATCTGGGTGACATCGGCGATGTCTTCAAAGCCCTTGCTGGCCGCGGCTTCTTCGGCTTCTTCAGCCTCGGCACGCGGCTCGTCTTCGTTTTCCAGCTCGTCTTCCAGCACTTCTTCCAGCAGATCAAGATCGTCGCTCATGATGTTTCCCCCGCTTGTGCGCTCCTGATCAGGATTGAGCCTGTCAGGGTCTGGTTTCCAGATACTTGCTCGGGTCTACAGGCTTGCCGAGTTGGCGGATTTCAAAGTGCAGTTTTACCTGGTCCGCGTCGGTATTACCCATTTCGGCAATTTTCTGCCCTTTCTTGACGGCTTGGCCTTCCTTGACGAGTAACTGGTTGTTGTGGGCATAGGCCGACAGGTAGGTTTTGTCGTGTCGCAGGATGATCAGCTTGCCGTAACCGCGCAAACCACTACCGCTGTACACCACCTTGCCGTCAGCTGCCGCCAGCACGGGTTGCCCCGCCTTGCCGGCAATGTCGATGCCCTTGTTCTGATCCGAGAAACCCCGGATCACGTTACCCTGGGTAGGCCAGGCCCATACCACGCCGGTAGTTGCCGCCGGTTTCGGGCTGCTCGCCTCGGTTGCCGGAGCAGCCGGTGCGACAGGTGTGTCGGCTTCTACTTTGGCCACCGGTTTTTCCGGTGTGTTTTTGGCGGGCGGTACGGTCGAGGCAGGTTTGCCATTTCCCTCACTCTGGGCCGGAAGGCTCTTGATGGCCTCTTCCGAGTACGGCAGCTTCAAGGCTTTCGGATAGCGCTTGCTGGCTGCCTGAGCGTCGGTGCCGGATACCGGTGCCTTCGCTTCAACCGGCATCTGGCCTGCTGCCGGTTTGGTGTCTGCCGGTTTGGCCGCGGTAGCGGTACCGGCTGTCGGGGCGGTTACGGGTGCACCAGTCTGCGGTGCATCCGGCGGGGTTAGCCGTAAAACCTGGCCAACCTTGATGGTGTAACCGTCCAAATGGTTCCATTCCGCCAGGTCCTGGTAACGCAGGCCGTTGTTGACGGCGACGCGGTACAGGGTTTCACCGGCTTGAACGGTGTGGGTTGTGTTGCCCGTTACCACTTTCGGCTGCGGGGTGCTGCCCAGTGCAATGGCTTGTGTGCTGGCCTTTCCGCCTGTCGCTGCCGGTGCGGCGGGTGCCGGCTTGGCCGCTACCTCGCTGCGCACTTTCTGCGTGGTGGGGGAGCCCCGTACGATGTCTGCGGGGGTGTCCTGGTTCAGTTGCGCACAACCTGCCAGCAAGGACAGTGCGACGCTGCTACCGATTACGGCCAGTTTTTTTAACAAGATGTTCTGCATTGGATGTCGATTTTATATGTCAGCTATCTGCCTGCTGTAAATTGTCAGACAAGAATCAAGAGGGTGGGGTGTTGCTTTTTTGTTATTGCTTGCCCGGCAGCAGGGGCACGAAGCGGGCTGGCTCCAGCTGCGTCTGGCGCAGCCCGTCGGCTGTTTTCTCGTACAGCCACAGGTGCTGCTCCTTGTCTCCCACCGGCAGCACCAGCCTGCCGTTGTCGGCCAGTTGTGCCAGCAAGGCGGGCGGTACCTGACGCGCGGCGGCAGTGATGATGATGCCGTCGAAGGGGGCGACATCCGGCAGGCCGAGATGGCCGTCGCCGTGCACCAGACGGGCATGCACCAGCTTGGCTTGCCGCAGGTTCTGTCTGGCTTTGTCCAGAATGCCGGCCAGACGTTCAATCGAGAACACCTCGGCGCCGGTTTTCAGCAGCACGGCGGTCTGGTAGCCGCAGCCGGTGCCGATCTCGAGGATGCGGCCAGGCTTGTCGCGCCCTTCCAGCAGTTTTTCGGTCATGCGTGCCACGGTGAGTGGCTGCGAAATGGTTTGCCCCTGGCCGATGGGTAGCGACACGTCGTCGTAGGCTCGGGTGGCCAGCGCCTGGTCGATGAACAAGTGGCGCGGCACTTCGTACATGGCGGCCAGCACCCGCTCTTCACGAATGCCGTTCTGCCGCAGGCGCTCGATCATGCGCATGCGCGTGCGGTCGGAGAACATGCCGAAATTGTTGCCTGCGACTAGGGATTGAGCCATGTCTGTATTACATCCAGTTGATCGCGTGCGGTCAGGTCTATCATCAGCGGCGTGATAGACACACGCTGCTGGCGGATGGCGTGAAAATCGGTGCCGTTACCGGCGTCTTGCTCGGGGCCGACCGGGCCGACCCAGTACACGGTATCACCGCGCGGGTTGTTGGCGCGAATCACCGGTTCGGCGTGGTGGCGGCGGCCCAGACGGGTCACTTCGGTGCCGGCCAGTTGTTCGGCCGGGATGTCGGGCACGTTGACGTTCAGCAGCATGGGCCGGCTGAACGGCTGGGCCTGGAAGCGCCGTACCAGGTTGGCCGCTACCTGGCCTGCGGTATCGAAATGGCGGTTTTTGCCGGCCAGCGACACGGCAATGGCCGGAATGCCCAGCAGGAAGGCTTCGGTCGCCGCGGCGACGGTGCCGGAATACAGCGTGTCGTCGCCCATATTCGGGCCGTGGTTGATGCCGGACACCACGATGTCGGGGCGGAAATCCAGAAAGCCGGTGACGGCAACGTGCACGCAGTCGGTGGGCGTGCCATTGACGTAGTAAAAGCCGCTGGCGGCCTGCTTTACCGACAAGGGGCGGTCCAGCGTCAGAGAATTGCTGGCGCCGCTGCGGTCGCGTTCCGGTGCGACCACCACGACGTCGCCCAAGGCAGACAAGTGGGCAGCCAGGGTGGCAAGGCCGGGAGCGAAATAACCGTCGTCGTTGCTAAGCAGGATTTTCATGGCAAGGTTCCATCAAGACCGGATGATTGTAGCCGTGTATCGGGCGGGCGAAAACCGCCGTGCCGGTTGCATAAAGAAAAACAGCCCGCTGGGGGCGGGCTGTGTGGCGCGGGCCGGTTACTTGTAGTAACGCTGGCTGAAGTCCAGCATGCGTTCGATAGGCAAGCGCGCGGCGTCCATCTCGGCCTCGGTCAGGTAATCGATGCGGGTGCCTTCGCCTTGCTGCGCCCGTTTTACCGCCTCGATGGTGTTCATCTTCATGTACGGACAGGAGTTGCACTGGCAGCCGGCGTAGATCGGCGCCTGGCGGATGTCCAGGTCCGGGCGCGCCAGGCGCATGTTGTACAGGATGCCGTCTTCGGTGGCCACGAAGATCACGTTGGCCGCATCGCCGCTGTAGGCTTTTACCCAGTTCAGCATGCCGGAGGTGGAGCCGACGTACTCGGCACGCTTCAGTACCGGCAGCGGGCTTTCCGGGTGGGCGATCAGGTGGGCGTTGGGGCTGGCGGTCAGCGCTTCGTCCAGGGCCGCCTCGTTGAACTTGTCGTGTACCTCGCACACGGCCGACCATAATGGCATATCGTAGCCGTATTGATAATTGAGGTAGGCGCCCATATTGCGGTCGGGCGAGAAGATCACCTGCTTACCCTGTTCGTACAGGTGGGCGATGATGTCGTCCACGTTGCGGCTGGTGACGATCCAGTCCGACAGCGCCTTGTGCGCGGCGGACGAGTTGATGTACGACACGTGCACGTGGTCGGGGTGGCTTTCGCGCCACTGTTGCAGGGCAGCCACGTCGGTCTGGGTGACCAGCGAGCAGGTGGAGCCGGCGTCCGGCAGGATCACCTCTGCTTGCGGGTTCAGGATCTTGGCGGTTTCTGCCATGAAACGGACACCGGCAAACACGATGATGTCAGCCTTGGACTCGCGGGCAAACAGCGACAGCTCCAGGCTATCGCCGACCTTGTCGGCCATTTGCTGGATTTCCGGCTGGGTGTAGTAGTGGGCGAGGGTTACAACGCGTTTGCTCATGATGTCGGTACTCCCTGGCGGGACGGGCCTTTTCCTGATGTGGGTCATCGTTTGATGCGGCACAACATGGGCGCGCCGCGAAACCGCGAAGATTAGCAATATTGTGCACACTGCGCTACTGCATTGATACGTCTGATGACCGTGTCAAAAGCCCTGGCGGCGTGGCCAGAACAACAGGATAAAAGCGGCGCAAGGTTGGCCGCAGGCCGTTGTCGATAGACGGCGGCTACGGCAACATGCCTTTACTACTTGGACGGACAAACCATGAAACCGCATTACCTCACACCGCTGTTTTCGCCGCGCAACGTTGCCGTGGTGGGTGCCAGTGACACCCCGGGCTCGGTGGGGCAGGCGATTTTTGCCAACCTGCTGGCCGGCAATTTCCAGGGCAAGCTGTATCCGGTCAACCTGCACCACCGTGTGGTGGGCGGCATTCCGGCTTACACCTCGGTCCGGCTGATCGAAGGCCCGGTGGATATGGTAGTGGTCACCACCGCCTTGCGCAGCCTGCCCGCCATCGTGAAAGACTGCGGCAAGAAAGGGGTAAAAGGCATTCTGCTGGCCAAGGACTTCGGCGACAGCGAAGCGCAGGAGCGCGAGGCGCTGAACGAGGCAGTATCGATTGCCAAGCACTACGGCATCCGCATTCTCGGCCCCAACGTGCTGGGCCTGATGCGGCCGGTGGCCGGCTTCAACGCCAGTAACTACACCAGTAAAGTGAAAGCCGGCAACCTGGCGCTGGTGTCGCAATCGTCGGCGCTGTGTACCGCCATGCTGGACTGGGCCGACAGCAAGGGCATCGGCTTTTCCAGCGTGGTGTCGGTGGGCGAGGCGCTGGACGTGGAGTTCGGCGAGATTCTGGATTACCTGGTAGCCGACAACTTCACCCAGGGCATCCTGCTGCACGTGCACCACGTGCACGATGCCCGCCGCTTCATGAGCGCGCTGCGTGCTGCGGCACGTACCAAACCGGTGGTAGTGGTGAAATCCGGCCGCTACGAAGACGACGTGACCGGCCTGATGCATTCGTCCAACCTGGTGGAAAGCGGCGATGTGTTCGATGCCGCGCTGTCGCGTGCCGGTGTGCTGCGCGTGGCCACCATCGCCCAGCTGTTTACCGCCGCCAAGGTGCTGGCGGCCAACTACCGCGTTACCGGCAAGCGCCTTGCGATCGTGACCAACGGTATCGGCCCCGGCGTGCTGGCCGCCGACAGCGCCTATATGTACGGCGTGGAGCTGGCCAAACTGGCGCCGGCCACGCTGGAGCTGCTGAACGAGTCGCTGCCGGCCAACTGGTCGCGTGGCAACCCGGTGGACATCATCGGCGACGCCAGCCCGGTGCGCTTCCGTACCGCCGTCAAAGCCTGTCTGGATGACCCGAATGTGGACGGCGTGCTGGTGATCTTTACCCCGCAGGCGGGTACCGACCACCTCACTACCGCCCAGCTGATGGTGGGGCTGCAGCGCGAAAGCAGCAAGCCGATGTTCCTGTCGTGGCTGGGTGACGCCAAGGTGTCGGAAAGCCGGGAGCTGTTCTCCAAGGCCAAGTGCGCGCATTTCCGTGCGCCGGAATTCGCCATCGAGGTATTCCGCAACCTGGCGTCCTACCATCATAACCAGCAGATGCTGCTGCAAACGCCCGCCCCGCTGGAGGGCGAGCAGGTGGTGCCGGACGTGCTGACGGCCCGCGCGGTGATCGCCACCGCCTTGCTGGAAGGGCGTAGCGTGCTGTCCGAGCGCGAAAGCAAGGACGTGCTGGCGGCGTTCAATATTCCGGTTAACCGCACCGCGCTGGCGCGCGACGTGGACGAGGCAGTAAGGTTGGCCGCCGACATCGGCTACCCGGTAGTGCTGAAGATCGACTCGCCGGACATCATTTACAAGTCCGACGTGGGCGGCGTGGAACTGAACATTGGCAGCGAGCAGTCGCTGCGCGATGCCTACGCCAGCATCATGGCGCGGACGCTGGAGGCGCAGCCGACGGCGCGCATCGATGGCGTGTCGGTACAGGCCATGCGCAAGCGGCGCCATGCGCGCGAGCTGATGGTGGGGGTGACGGCTGATGCTTCGTTCGGGCCGGTGATCACCTTCGGTGCCGGCGGCATCGCCGTGGAAATCATGCAGGACCGGGCGCTGAGCCTGCCGCCGGTCAACCACTACCTGGTGGACCGCATGATCGACAAGACGCGCATCGGCAAGATTCTGGGGCCGTTCAAGAACATGCCCGGGGTGGATCTCGACACCTTGAAGAGCGTGCTGCTGCACGTGTCCGAGCTGGTGTGCGAGCTGCCGGAAGTGCGCGAGATGGACATCAACCCGCTGGTGGCGGACGAGTCGGGCGTGATTGCGCTGGACGCGCGCATCATCGTGCAAGCGCCCAAGCGCGGCAAACCGTATGGTCACATGGCCATCATGCCGTACCCGATGCACATGGTGCACTGTTCGATGCTGAAGGACGGCACGCCGGTGAACATCCGTCCGGTGCGGCCGGAAGACGCAGACATGACGCAGGCCTTTGTGCGCAACCTGTCGGAAGAAAGCCGCTACAACCGCTATATGTCCAGCATCAAGCAGCTGTCGCAAACCATGCTGGTGCGCTTTACCCAGCTCGATTACGACCGCGAGATGGCGCTGGCGATGACGCGCGAAACCGACGCTGGCGAAGAGCAGCTGGCGGTGGCGCGCTACGTAACCGACCCCGACAACGAGAGTTGCGAATTTGCGCTGGAGGTGGCCGACCACTGGCAGGGCAAGGGTATCGGCGTCATCCTGATGAACGCCTTGTTCGACGCCGCGCGCGAACAGGGCCTGAAAGTGATGGTGGGCGAGGTGCTGGCAGGCAACAAGGGCATGCTTAAACTCATGTCCCGATTGGGCTTTAGCGTACAGGTTCACCCCGAGGACCGGGCGCTGACCATCGTCACCAAAGACCTGCTGCAACAGCCCGATGTGCAAACACCCCAATAAGCACTTGCAGCGTAAGGGAAAAATGCCCTAGAATCGGGGGCTTTTCTACGATTCCGTATATAAGGACAATCGACAATGGTAGTAATTCGTCTCGCACGTGGCGGCTCCAAGAACCGTCCGTTCTACAACATCGTTGTTACTGACTCCCGCAACCGTCGCGATGGCCGCTTCATCGAGCGTCTGGGTTTCTACAACGCCGTAGCCAACGACAAGCAAGAGCGTGTTCGTCTGGCCATGGACCGCGTAAACTACTGGATCGGCGTTGGCGCCCAGGTGACCGACTCCGTAGCCAAACTGCTGAAAGAGCAGAAAGCTGCCTGATCTTTGATCAGACTACAGTACGGAAGCAAGGCGCATGCGTGACGCTGATCTTGTAGTAATGGGGTTTGTCCGCGGCGCCTTTGGTGTTCGTGGCTGGGTGAAAGTCCAGGCGGATACCCAATACGCCGATAGCCTGTTCGACTACCCGACGTGGTGGCTGGGCAGAAACGGCGACTGGAAGCCCTATACCTTTGCGGATGGCTCTGCCCAGCCCAAAGGTTTGGTCGTCAAGTTCGAAGGAATCGACGACCGCGAAATTGCTGCGGCGATGCGTGGCATGCAGATTGCCATTCCGCGCGACCAGCTGCCGGCAGCAGCAGATGATGAGTATTACTGGATTGATCTGATCGGCCTTGACGTGGTGAACAAGGAAGACATCGTGCTGGGCAAGGTAAGCCAGCTGATGGAAACCGGTGCCAACGACGTCCTGGTTGTCCGTGGTGAAACGGATGAGCGGCTGATACCTTTTGTGTCCGATTACATTGTCGATGTGGATCTGGCCGCAAAACGGATTACCGTGGACTGGGGCCTCGATTATTAATGCAGCTTGATGCCATTTCGCTGTTTCCCGAAATGTTCGATGCCGTGACCCGCTTCGGCGTTAGCCGGCGGGCCATCGAGCAATCGATCTGGCAGTTTGCCGCGTGGAATCCGCGCGACTTTACCAGCGACAATTACCGCACCATCGACGATCGCCCCTACGGTGGCGGCCCCGGCATGGTGATGTTGATCGAACCGCTGGAAAAAGCCATTGCGGCGGCGCGCGCGCGCCAGGCTGCGGCAGGGGTGGCACAGTCTCATGTGATCTACCTGTCGCCGCAAGGTCGTGCGCTGACACACGCCAAGGCTGCCGAGCTGGCAGCCCGTCCCGGCCTCATCCTGTTGTGCGGCCGGTACGAAGGGGTGGACGAGCGCCTGATCGCCAGCGAAGTCGACGAAGAAATATCGGTGGGTGATTACGTGTTGTCCGGCGGCGAACTGCCCGCCATGGTGCTGATGGACGCCGTTGTGCGTCTGTTGCCCGGCGCGCTGAACGACGCCCAGTCCGCGTACGAAGATTCCTTCGTCAACGGGCTGCTGGACTGCCCGCATTACACCCGCCCGGAAGAATATCGTGGCATGCGGGTGCCGGATGTGTTGATGTCCGGTAACCACGCCATGATTGCCAAGTGGCGCCTTAAGCAGTCGCTGGGCCGTACGCAAGAGCGTCGTCCCGAGCTGCTGGCAGGGCGCACATTAACGAAACAGGAATCTCGGCTGCTGGCAGAGTACCAGCAGGAACAAGATATCCTCAAAAACAAGGAGCAGTAACATGGATCTGATCCAACAACTGGAACAGGAAGAAATCGCCCGTCTGGGTAAAACCATTCCCGAATTCGCACCGGGCGACACCGTTGTCGTTCAGGTTAAGGTAAAGGAAGGTAACCGCGAGCGTCTGCAGGCTTACGAAGGCGTTGTTATCGCCATCCGTAACCGCGGTCTGAACAGCTCCTTCATCGTACGTAAACTGTCTTCCGGTGAAGGCGTTGAGCGTACCTTCCAGACCTACTCCCCGCTGCTGGCTTCCATCGAAGTTAAGCGTCGCGGTGACGTACGTCGCGCCAAGCTGTACTACCTGCGTGGTCGTACCGGCAAGTCCGCACGTATCAAGGAAAAACTGGTTCGCAAGTAATCCCTTCGGGAGCAACTTGTCGTACCCTGAAAGCGTCAGCTGCGGCTGGCGCTTTTTTTATGGTTTCAAGGTTGGCCGCATTCCATGCAACAAGCAGCAAAATCGCTTTATCTGGACGCTTTTCTCGATACCCTGTGGCTGGCCGACAACCTGTCGGCCAACACTCTGGCCGCGTATCGCCGTGACCTGCTGCGGCTGGAAGCGGCGCTGGCGCCGTACGGCCATACGCTGGATAGCGCCGACACGCCTGCGCTGGAGCAGGTGATGCTGGGCCTGATCGACACCGACAAGCCGGCCACCCGTGCCCGCCGGCTGTCTGCCGCGCGGCGCTATTACCACTACCTGTGCCAGCAGAAGCTGCGCGACGACGATCCTTCAGCGCGCTTGCAGGCGCCGCGTCTGGGCCTGCGCCTGCCGGGGGCGCTATCCGAAAATCACGTGGATGCGTTGCTGGCGGCGCCGGATACCGACACGCCGCTGGGCTTGCGCGATCGGGCCATGATCGAAACCCTGTACGCCACCGGCCTGCGTGTCAGCGAGCTGGTTGGCCTGACCCTGGGCCAGTTGTATCTGGGCGAAGGCTATGTGCGCATCATCGGCAAGGGCAACAAGGAGCGGCTGGTGCCACTGGGCGAAGTGGCCGAACACTGGCTGCGCCGCTATCTGGCGGAAAGCCGGCCACTGATCATGGGCGCAGCGCGCAGCGAGGACCTGTTTGTCAGCAACCGCAAGCAGGCGATGACACGACAAATGGCCTGGCACCTGATTACCCGCTATGGCAAACAGACCGGCATTCCGCCGCTTAGCCCGCACACGCTGCGCCACGCCTTTGCCACCCACTTGGTCAACCATGGTGCTGACTTGCGCGTGGTGCAGCTGCTGCTGGGGCACGCCAGCCTGTCTACCACGCAGATTTACACCCACGTGGCGCGCGAGCGCCTGAAAGCCCTGCACGCTGCCCACCATCCGCGTGGCTAGGCGTGGCCTTCACAGTTGGCCGCAGCATAAAAAAAGCCCGCCGAGGAAGCGGGCTGTCAGAGGGAGCCTGTGCTTAAAACGTGCTCGCCAGACCCAGGTTGTAGCGCGTGCCATTACCGCCTTGGCGGCCACTGGTGCCGGTAACCTGGACAAACGCATTCAGCCCCTTGCCCAGTGTGGCAGTGGCGCCCGCCTGCCATTCGGTCCAGTGGCTGTCGGGTTTGCTGCCGGTTACGCTGAATTCGCCAACCGTGCCGTATACCCCGCTGCGCAGTACGCGGGCATCGTCTTTCTGCTCCTGTTTCATGCTGATACTGAGGTAAGGGCTGACCGTACCCAGTGTCGCCTGCGCTTCCCAGCCGGCGTGCACCACGGTGGAATCGAGCTTCTGGGTGCCGAAATGCATGCTGGTACTTTGCTTGTTACTTTCGGTGAAGGAACTGATCTCGCCATTCTGGATGTTGACGCCCAGCATCGGGCCGGTACGCAACTGCCCTAGTTGCAGACGGTAGCCGGCGTTCAGGCGCGCCGCGTGGTGAACCGCACGGGCGTTGCCGCTTTCCACCCGCTTGACGCTGCCCAGGTCCACATTGCGGCTGGTATCGATCCTGGCGGTACCCAGCGTAGCATCGCCATCCAGCCAGAAGCTGCCTAGCCGGTAGTTGCCGCTGAACGTCATCAGCTGATGGCGACTGTCGTAGCTGCCGGCGCTGCCGACACCGGTATCAAGCTTGCCCTGGGTGAAGGCCAGCCCAAGGCTTAGGCTTGGGGTCGCCTGGTAGTCGATGCCCACGGTCAGCAGATCGCCCTTGCTGCTTTCACCATTGCGGCCAACGTCTTGCTTGCCACCGCCAAGGCTGCTGTATGCACCGACGCTGCCTTCTGCGCGAGCTTCATGATCCAGCGCGCGGGCACGCGCATCAAGCGTACTGCCGACGCGTGCTTGTGCAGCGGCCGGCACCTGGCGTAGCGCCTCGGCAAAATAGGGTGCTTGCAGCAGGCTGGCAAAATAGTTGCCCAGCAAGGCGTGGGTGGTCGGGGTAGGATGGCGGTCGTCGGCAAACAGGTAACTCAGCGTACCGCTGACGTTGGCGCTGGTGCAGACCAGCGACGACGTGGTGCCGCACGCCGGGCCGGTAACGTTATCGATACCGTAGGCGGCCGGGTTGGCCAGTACTTCGGCAAACAGCAGGTTGACGTTGGCGCGCACTACGTTGGCACCGGTAGCGGCAATGGCGCCGTCTGCCGTGGTGTTATACAGCGTGGACAGGTTGTTCAGCCCGGTTTTGCTGGTGTTGTAACCGTTGGTGACTTGAGTGAGCGTGGTATCGAATAGCGTACCACTGGTGGCGCCGCCGCTGAGCGCTGTTGCAAGCGCGGCCAGAGCCTTGTTCACCAGCGCATCCTGCGACGCACTGGTGGGCGTGGCTTCACTGCGCAACACGCCAGCAACGATGCCTTTCAGCGTATTGCGGGTGGTTTCATTAGTGGTGGCGTTGTCGATAACGGCATACAGCGCAGCCGGTGTGTTGCCGAATGCCGGCAGGTTGGGTGCAATGATCAGCGTGGCGCCGGCGTTCTTCAGCGTGGCAATCTGGGTGGCCAGGCTACCAGCTGCGGCGGAGGCGACGTTGGATGCGTTGCTGCTACCTGCTCCTGCGGCAGTGGGAATGTCGTTGCCGCCGCTCCAGACAAAGTACAGTGCATTGGGATCTGCTTTACCGCCGCGACTGCTGAGGTAGTCTTGCACTTGCTGTGGCAGGTCGCGTATATCCAGCCCGCCCGGGCCGGCACCCTGGGTGCTGCTACTATTGGGCAGGGTGGCGCCGGTCGCATACGTGACCGATTGTGCGCCACCCTGCGCAAAGTTGTTGCCCGCCGTGCCCAGCGAGCTGGCGGCATTGCTGGCTGTGACGGTCAGGCCCAGTTTGCCGGCCAGTACGTTGGCGTGGTTGGCTGCGTTATTGGTGGTCCAGCGTGCGTCGGCAGGCAGGGCGATAAAACCGCCGGAACCATTCGGGACTAATTGCCCACCAAAAGCACCAGTGTCGGTGAGGCTGTCGCCGAAGAAGTAGATATTGCTGAAGCTGCCGGCGGCGTGGGCCGTCGGGGCGAGCAGGGCGGCCGTAACGGCCAGGCGCAAGATGTGGCGCATGGTTAAGTCTCCTCGTGTTGTGTGCGGTTGGCCGCTTGTTGTTTTTAGAGCATAAGCTCGTTTGTTGGGTTTGTTTCAAACAATTGTACGAATTGTTGCCGCAGCCAGCCGGTTTGTTGTTCTGGCGTTACAATTTCAATCATGAATCGATATTTTTTTCTCCTCCTGACGGGGCTTGGCTTGCCGGCCCAGGCTGCAGAGCCATTGCGCCTGCCCGAGCGGGCTGCACAGTTGTTTCTGCAGGCAGAGCGGGGAGCGGATGGTTACGACTACCGGTTGTTGCCGGTACGGCAGAAGACGCAGATGCCGGCCTGCCCGCAGGCGCTGGTAGCCGCCTGGCCCGCAGGTAGCAGCGCACCACGCAATGCGGTAGAGGTCAGTTGTCAGGATCTGGGCTGGAGCTTGCGTTTACCGGTACAGGCCAGTGAGTTGCCGGTAGCGGTGGTGGCGACGCGTCTGCTGCGTCGCGGAGAAGTGTTGACGGCCGCCGATGTGCGGCTGGCGCCGATTGCCCGTAACCAGCAAGCGCAGGGCTTGCGCGACCTGCAGCAAGTGCTGGGCAAGATGATCGACGCCACGGTGCCGGCCGGTGCCTTGCTGCAAGGGGCGCAATTGCGTGCGCCTTATGTTGTCAAAATGAATCAGCCTGTACGCCTGCTGGCAAGGGGTGAAGGTTTCGCTGTCGGCAGTGATGCCATCGCGCTAGGCAATGCTGGCGTGGGTGAGCGTGTCAACGTGCGGGTAGGCAGCGGCAAGGTGGTTTCGGCCGTGGTTGAGGACGACGGTACGGTTTCTGTGAACGTGCCCTAAAAAAAGCGTCAAGTTTCGGATTTTTCGGGCGATAATAGGAATAACCGATTGAAAGTAGTGCAGGTGAATCATGAAAATCGACAACACAGGCAAGGTCACTGCAGGTTATTCAGTACCTAGCCGCACCAACGCCAAAGAAAGCGACGCTAGTGCCAAGGCCTCTTTGCGTGCCGACGGCGAAAGCGTTGCGATCAACCCGTTCGCCAGTCGCTTGCAGGGTATGGAGCAGGCTGCCGCCGCCGAGCCGGCTTTCGATGCCGACAAAGTGGCGTCGATCAAAGCTGCCATCGCTTCGGGTCAATTCAACATCAATCCCGAGGCAATTGCCGATAGCCTGATCGCTTCCGCCAGGGAGCTGCTGGCCTGAGCGGTAATGGACTGACGTAATGGATGTAGACGCATTTCTGGCCTTGTGCCAGTCGGAAATGGCCTTGCTGGACACGCTGCAGCAAACGTTGCAGCAGGAACAGCAGGCCATTTTGCGTATGGATGCCTTGCGCATCGACACGCTGGCAGACGCCAAACTGCAGCAACTGCAGCAACTTTCTGACGTTCGGTCGGCACGGCTGGCGCTGCAACAGGCCGCCGGCATTGCAGCGCCGGAAAGCTGGCTGCCCTGGCTACAGCAAGCCTTGCCCGAGGTGCAACAGCAATGGCAAGCGCTGGAGCTGGCCATGCTGCGCCTGAAAGCCCTGAACGAAATCAATGCCGACTTGGCGGACGAGCGCATGCAGTTTGCTGGTGCCGTTATCGACAAGCTGCGTAGTTCGATGCAGGGTGTAGATGGCTACGGTCGCCATGGCACCCTCTCCGCATCGGTAGGCGGCTCCCGCCGTCTGGGCTCGGCCTGATCGTGGCTCAAGGCCGGCGCATGCCGGCCTTCCTCCGCCGCCTGCTGCTTTTGTGGTATCTTCCTCCGCGGGCAATAACCTTTTCCTCTGCTGATCCATGACCCTGATTTCACTTATCGCCGCGCTGGCGCTGGAGCAGTTCCGTCCGCTGGGTAACCGTAACCGGGTGCTGTTGCTGTTCATCCGTTACGCCAACCATCTGGAACGCACGCTCAATGCCGGTTACAACCGGCATGGCGTACTGGCCTGGCTGTGTGCGATGGTACCAGCGCTGCTGGTGGCAGCCGGAGGGTATTACCTGTTGTACGCCATCAACCCCTTGCTGGGGCTGGTGTGGAACGTGCTGGTACTGTACCTCACCATGGGCTTCCGTCATTTTTCCAGCTATTTTTCCGAAGTGTCGCTGGCGCTGAATGACGGGCAAGAGCTGGAGGCCAAGCAGGCGCTAGCCAGCTGGACCGGCCAGCCCACCGCCGAATTGTCGGTCGGCGAGGTATCCCGCCTGGCCATCGAGCAAGGTGTGGTAGACAGCTACCGCCACGTGTTTGGCACCATGTTCTGGTTCGTGGTGCTGCCCGGCCCCAGTGGCGCCGTGCTTTACCGCTTTACCCAGTTGCTGGCGCAGAAATGGGGCAACCGCAGTGCCGACGATCTGTTTGGTCGCTTTGCAGGGCGTGCCGGCGAATGGCTGGACTGGTTGCCGGTGCGGTTGACTGCGGCCAGCTTTGCCGTGATGGGCGACTTCGAGGATGCCGTGTACTGCTGGCGTTCCCAGGCGCGTACCTGGGGCAACTACGCTACCGGCATCCTGCTGGCATCCGCTGCGGGTGCCTTGGGCGTCAAGCTGGGCGACCCGCTGCGCCAGAATTACACCCTTAATTTCCGCCCGGAGCTGGGGGTTGGCGATGACGCCGACCCGGCTTATCTGAAGAGTGCGGTAGGCCTGGTATGGCGTACCGTGCTGCTGTGGCTATTCGTGATCCTGCTGACCAGTGTGGTCAGCCTGTTCGGCTAGCGCCGGGCCTGCAGGCGCCGCCAGGCATTGGCGGCGCTTCGCTTTTTTTAACGTTTGCATAACGGTGTTGCCGCACGAGACGGCGAGACCGATGGAGTTCCTGACATGTCGTTTGCCGAGCTAGGCCTGGCACCTGAAATCCTGCGTGCCATCGACGAAATGGGGTACTCGGAAGCTACCCCCATCCAGGCCAAGGCCATTCCGTTGGTGTTGTCCGGACGCGATCTGCTGGCTGCGGCCCAGACCGGTACCGGTAAAACCGCCGCCTTCCTGTTGCCGATCCTGGAGCGTCTGAAAAAGTTTGCCAACCCCAGCGTGTCGCCGGCCATGCACCCGGTACGCGCGCTGATCCTGTCGCCTACCCGCGAGTTGGCCGACCAGATCGGCGTCAACGCCCGCGCCTACACCAAGTACCTGCCGCTGCGTAGCATCACCATTTATGGCGGCATGAACATGGACCCGCAGGTGGCCGACCTGCGTCGTGGCGTCGAGATCGTCATCGCCACGCCGGGCCGCCTGCTGGATCATATCCAGCAGAAGACCATCCAGCTGAACAAGGTGGACGTGCTGGTGCTGGACGAAGCCGACCGCATGCTGGACATGGGCTTCATCCAGGACATCCGCAAGATCATGTCGCTGCTGCCCAAAGAGCGCCAGACGCTGCTGTTCTCCGCCACCTTTGCACCGGAAATCAAGAAGTTGGCCGCCGACTTCATGCGCGACCCGCAAACGGTGGAAGTGGCGCGCCAGAACTCCACCAACGCCCAGGTAGAGCAACTGGTGTTTGCCGTAGACGCCTACCGCAAGCGCGCGCTGCTGTCCCACCTCATCCGCCAGCGCGAGATGAGCCAGGTGATCGTGTTCTGCAAGACCAAGATTTCCGCCGACCAGCTGTCGCGCGACCTGAAACGTGACGGCCACGCTGCCGAGGCCATCCACGGCGACAAGGCGCAGAGCGCCCGCCTGGAAACGCTGGAGCGCTTCAAGAGCGGCGAGGTCAAGGTACTGGTTGCCACCGACGTGGCCGCCCGTGGCCTGGATATTTCCGAGCTGCCGTTCGTCGTCAACTACGAAATGCCGAATTCGCCGGAAGACTACGTGCACCGTATCGGCCGTACCGGTCGTGCTGGCGCGTCCGGTGTGGCCATCTCGCTGATGGCGCCGGACGAAACCCGCCAGCACGAAGCCATCGAAAAACTCACCAAGCAAACGCTGACGCCGCTGCCGCCGCCGGAAGGCTTCGGTGCGCGCCCGCCGCGTGACGAGACCGATAGCGCACCGCGCCGCGAGCGCAGCGAACGGCCGGAGCGCGCCGAGCGCCAGGAACGTAGCGCGCGCCCGGAACGCACAGAACGCCCGGAGCGCAGCGAACGTGGTGAGCGCGAAGAGCGCCGCGAACGGCCCGAGCGCCATAGCCGCGATCGCCACGACCGCAACAGCAATAGCGAACGCAATGCCACCACCTATACCAGCAACCTCGACCGTCGCCGCGATGGCGACGATGGTGAAGGCGAAGGCCGCAAGGTAGTGAAGCTGGGCATTGGCGGCCGTATCCTGCCGCAACGCCAGCGCGAGATTCCAGCCCTGCTGCTGCCGCCGCGCTACAAGTAATCCATTATGTTGCTGCAGCATTGGCTGCCAGCAAAAAACCGCCGTTGCCCTTCGGGGTCCGGCGGTTTTTTCATGCCTGCGATGCGCTTAGTATTGGAGCGAATAGCTAGCACCCAAGGTGCGGCCACGGCCCTGGAAGTCGACTACCTGGCTGGCGATCAGGCTGCCATAGAAGGCTTTCGCACGTTGGCCCCAGATGGTGGTGTACTGGCGGTTGAACAGGTTCTGCACACCAAAACTCAGGGTGCCGCGTGGCAACTGGTAACTGCCCAGCAAGTCGGCGACAGTGTAACTGTGCAACTGTTGGGCTTTGCTGTCGCTTAGGCCGAAACTGTGTACGCCTTGCAGCCGGAGGTTGAGGCGATCGTGTTGCCAGCCGGTATACAGCGTCAGCTTGGAAGGGCTGGCACTGGTGATGTCCTGCTTCACATAACGGCCGTTTTCTTTCTTTTCTGTCTTGATGGCCAGGAAGTTGCCGCCAAGGCGCCACTGCTCGCCCAGGTTCACACTGGCATCGCCTTCCACGCCATAGTTGCGGGTGCGTTGGTCGAGAAGTTGTATCGCCATGCTAGTACGATCGAAGACGATATCGCGGTTGGATAGCGCGTAGAACGCTGCCAATTGGGTTTGCCAGCCGCTGCCTTGTTTGTGCCAGCCCAGCTCCAGTTGTCGGGTCTTGATGCCTTGCAGTGGCGAGGCCTCCACACTGACACCCTTATTCAGTTGCCAGCGGCCGCTATTGCCACCCACCAAAGTGTAGTTGCCTTGCCCGTAGTACTTGGCCGGATCTGGCAGCTCGAAACCTTCGGCGTAGTTAAGGTAGAGGCGTTGGCCCGATGCCGGTTTGAACACCAGTCCGGCATTGAGCAAGGTGACGGCGTAGTCGTTTTGCCCACCGCGGATGCTGTCGGCGCTGGTACCGTAACCGCTGGCCATCAAGGTCTGCTGGGTCGCAGCCACAAAGTCACCGACTTTGATCTTGGTGCGCTGGTGACGCACCCCGGCGCTGCTGGCCCAGCGTTCATTCAGCGTCCAGTCCACATTGGCAAACAGGGCCTGGGTCTGGGTACTGTAGGCGGGATAGCGGCCCGTCTCCCCCGTCTTGTTCAGTGTCAGGCCGCCGCTGCTGTAACCGGTGCGTGCGTCGAACAGTATCTGGCGCGCGTCAAAGTCTTCCTTGCCCACCTCGACACCGTAGTGCAGTTTGATGTCATCGAATGCTTTTAGCAGCACGGCTTTCAGTCCGTGGGCATCGGTCTGTTGTCGCGAGGCACTGTAGTAGGGCACGGTGGTGCTGCCTACACGGTTGCTACCCGGAAACGGGTTAAAGTCCAGCGCTTCGCTGCGGGTGCTGCCTTGCAGGTAGAAAGTCTGGCCGCCTGGTGCATCGGGTAGCTGATAGTCAAAACTGCCTTGGGTACGGCGTGTGCGCGGCGTCAGGTCTGCCTTGAAACCGTCGCGTACGGCCAGCTGCGAAGTGTTGGTACTGCCTGCCAGTGCCGCGCTCAGATTGCGGCCCAGGTACAGCGCCTTGTCGCCTTCGTAGCCGGAATCATAAAACTGTGCTGCCAGTTTCAGGCTTTGGCCACGCGGCAAGGCAATATCCACATTGCCCAGCACGTCTAATGCTTGGTTGTACTGCAGATCAGTCTGGGTGATATCCGGTTTTACTTGCGTACCGCCAGCATCGTAGGCCGCCCCGTTGCGCTGGTAGACCACCCCCAGTCTGGCGCTGACCTGCTCGTTGCCGCCTGCAACCGACTGCGCCACTCGCCAGTCCAGGTCGCCATCGTGGAAGCCACTGCGCAAGCCGACTTCGCTGCTCAGTTGCAATGTTTGGCTACCGCGTTTGGTGATGATGTTGACGATGCCGCCGGTCGCCCCGCCTCCGTAGACGGCGCTGGCGCCGGACAATACCTCGATCCGCTCGATGTTGAATGGATCGATGGCGTCGAACTGGCGGGACAGCGAGCGAGAGCCGTTGAGCGATACCCCGTCTATCATCACCTGCACGCTACGTCCGCGCAGGTTCTGCCCGTAATTGGTTCGCCCTTGCGGCCCGATATCCATGCCGGGAATCAGCTGGCCCAGTACTTCTTTCAGCGGTACGCCCGCTCGTACCTGCTCTTGTAGTGCTTCGTTCTCAATCACCCAGACAGTACGCGGCAGGTCGCTGATTCTGGCCGGTACGCTGGATGCCGTCACGGTGGTGGTGTCCAGGCTGACTGGCTCTGCGGCGGAGGAGGAGACGCTGCTTAGTGCCAGCGGGACGGCCAGCGCCAGTGGGGCGAGTATGAGTGGCTTATGCATGATGTGTTCTGCTTTTTTCAGGGTTGAAGGAAGGAGGGGCCACGTTCCAGGCCTGCGCAGCGAGCACGGAGGCCAGCAGCAGCGCCAACCAGAACGGTGATGCCGCTTGCCAGTCGTACAGCACACCGGCACCGGCGGCGGCCATGGCATAGCCGCAGGTGTGCAACATGGACAACGCGCTGGCGATAGCCGACTGCTGGTCGGCACCGGCAGATAGCGAGGCCTGCGCACTATAGGCAGGGACAAGCACGGCGGTGCCTGTACCCAGTAGTAAAAGGGCTAACCAGGCCTGCCACAGTGCGCTGCATAGCGCCAGTAGCAGGCAGGCCGCAGCCAGGCAGCCGGTGCCGCCCAGCAACAAGCCCCGGCCCGGCGAGCAGCGCGGTATCACCAGCACTTGCAGCAGCAAAATCAGCAGCGCACTGCTGCTTAGCAGCCACCCCAGCTGCTGCGATACCGTTAACGCATCCAGTGCCAGCTGCCGCTCCAGCCAGGGGCCGATAGTGAATTGCACCAAGCCCATAATGGCCTGCAGCAACAGGGCGAATGCCAGCCAGCGGCGCAAGCGCTGCCAGCCTCGTGCGCGCAGAGGGCTATTGCTTGTCGTCACGGGGGCGGGCCGGCACAAAGGAAGCAGCAACAGCGGGAGCAAGGGGCACACTGCCAGCAGGAAAAACGGGCCGTTGACCGAGAGCGACAATGTGGCTGCACCCAGTGCCGGGCCTAGCAGCCGGCCTGTGTTAAGGCCTGCAGACAGGCGCGACAGTACCGGCAGCCGGTTATCGGCGTCGCTCAGTGCGGCCAACCAAGCCTGGCATGCCGGAAGCAAGGCACTGACCGTCATGCCGTACAACACGCGCCCCAGCAGCAGCGTTTCTTGCTGCCATGCCCAGTCAGGCCCCTGTTGCAGCTGCCACCACAGCAGACCATGACTGACGCTAAAACCCAGCAATGCGATAGCCAGCACCCGTCGGCGTCCAAGCCAAGCGGTCAGCCAGCCCCAGAGCGGCACACCCAGCAAGAACAAGCCCGATCCGAGCGCCAGCGTACTCCCCACTGTCGCCATGTCCAGGCCGCTGCGGTTCAGGATCAAAGGCAAAAAAGCAAACAGCGTGGTCTGACCCAGCCCCATGGTCAGCGCAGCACTGGCCAGAATGGCCAGCGTGGTGGCAGGCACGCATTTGTTCACGCTTTATTTCCTTGTGTTGGCTCAATGTATCGATAGTTGTTGACATCATATCTGAATTGCAATTACAAATACAAACCATTCTCATTTGATTTTTTGTCGGCATGATCATGGCGGCAAATAGCAACCAATGCTGGCTTATTGCTGGAGATAACGATGGATCAATGCCATTGCGTGAATGATGTCGCCTCGCTGAACGCGTTTGCGAATGCCTTATGGCGGGAATGGCCGCATGCCAGGCTGCAGCACACGGCAGCGGGCGAGATGCAACTGGTTCTGCCACTTACCCAGCCTGGCGGCACGTTGCATTTGCCTGTTCGCCAGGCCAGTCTCGCGGGGCGGCACCGTTTTGATGGCCGTGTGCTATGGCAAACCAGCGCAGGTTTGCAGCCGCTGGATTTCACTCGCATGGTGGCCTTGCTGGCTGCCGAGCCAACGCTGGCGCCCGGTAGTCATCACCGCACGCGACGTCTGTTCTTGCGCCGGGTGCTGGATAGTGCGGCCAACATCGACCGGGCCGAGTCTGCGCGCGTTGACGCCATGACGGGTCTGGCCTGGCCGCAGGCCGACTATCTGGCAGCGGAGCAAGGCCTGATTTACGGCCATGCCGTTCATCCCACCCCGAAAAGCCGTGACGAGTTCACCGCGGATGACGTAGTGCGCTACAGCCCGGAGCTGGCGGGCCGTACGCCGTTAGCCTGGTTTGCAGTGCGCGAAGAGGCGCTGTGGTGCAGCGCGGTGGACGGCAGCGACGCCAAGGCGCAGCTGCAGGCTGTACTGCAGGCTGACCCGGCGATGGCGGCGTATTGTCAGCGTTTTGCTGCGTGCGACGGCTGGACGTTGCTGCCGGTTCATCCCTGGCAGGCTAACGTTTTGCGCCAGCATGCGGCGTACCGGCACTGGCTGGCTCGCGGTAGCCTGCACGATCTGGGCGAGGCGGGTGGCGACTGGTTTCCTACCTCGTCATTACGCACGCTATACGCTCCGCAGGCGCCGGCCATGCTGAAATTTTCCTTGTCGGTACGCCTCACCAACTCACGCCGCGTCCTGCAGCCGGCAGAGGTTGGGCGTGGCAGGCTGATTCATGCGGCCTTCGCCAGCAGCCTGGGGCAGCGCTTGCAGCAGCAGTGCCCCACGCTGCGCATCCTGCACGAGACGGCTGCCTTGGCATTGGCATGGCCCGATGGCCAACCGCTGGCCGAAAGCTTTGTCATCCTGCGCGATAACCCCTTCCGTAGCGGCAGTACCCATTACGTGATGGCCACCCTGTGCCAGGACGGCATGCAGGGCATGTCGTCCATGGTGAGCCGCCTGGTGCAAACGCTGGCGGGGCAGAGGGGGCAAGCGCTGTCCGAGGTGACTACCCAGTGGTTTGACCGTTTCCTGCACTGCGCACTCACCCCGTTCCTGATCGCCCAGGCCCGCTACGGTTTCCTGTTCAGTGCCCATGCACAGAACACGGTACTGGCCATAGAGGGCGGCTGGCCCGCCGGGATCTGGTTCCGTGACTGCCAGGGCACCACTTTCCGTCCGGAAACCATCGCCGCGCTGGCCGGTGAGGTGCCGGGCATCAAAGCGGCAAGCGAACTGGCCTTCGACGAAAACATGACGAACCGCCTGTTCGGTTATTACCTGATCGTGAATACCGTGTTCGGCTTGATTACCGCGCTGGCGGCGGACGGCTGCGCGGACGAGCTGGCCTTGTTACGCCAGCTGCGTCACCACCTGGTGTTACTGCGGCGCGAGCCGCTGGCTTACCCGCATTTCATCGATTACCTGCTGCACAGCCCGCAGCTGATGGCCAAAGGCAACTTCATGATCTGCCTGTGCGATGTCAACGAAACCACCGATGCCGGCGCGTCTTTCCGTTCCTACGTGCCGCTGAGCAACCCGCTTTCCCTCCCGGAAGTGACCGGAGCCCACCCCGCATGAATGCCTTTGCCTTGATGATTGCCCGTGGCCAACTCGCCGATGCCGTACTGGATGATGGCCAGCTGGTCTGCTTGCTGAACGACGAGCCGCTTTGCCGACTGCAACTGCAAACGGTTGATACGCATCACCTGCGTCTGCTTGGCACCATACCGGCATTGCCCGGCCTGTCGCCGGATTGCCTGCTGCCTGCGCTCGCGCAACTGTTTTGCCGCCAGGGGGCGCTGCAAACGGTCAGCCTGCAATTGGCGGTTGACGCCGACTTTGCCCGCCAGGCTGTCCGTAGCGGGGTAGCCTCGCAATGGCTGGCAGACGGCAGCCTGCTGTGCAGTCGTGCCGCCTTCTGGCAGCACAGCCGTTTGTGGCTAACCCAGCCTTCCTCGGCGGGCATGCCTTTGGAGTACGTGATGAGCGGTGAAAAGCGCCATCCCAGGCGGCCGCCGCAGCCCGAGGGGGTGGTATATCGCCGCTACCTGCCGCAACTGGATTCAGTGTTCAGCTTGCGCGTTGCCACGCTGGCACAAGACCTGGACCACTTCCATGGCTGGATGAACCAGGACCGCGTGCATCGCTTCTGGGAGCTGGCAGGCGACCGCGACAGCCATGCCGCTTATCTGGCCGCTCAGATCGATAACCCGAAAGTAGTGCCGCTGATCGGTCAGTTCGACGACGAACCGTTTGCCTACCTGGAAAGCTACTGGGCACGCGAGGACCGTATCGCCCCGTTCTACGATGCTCAAGACTACGACCGCGGTTGTCATGTGTTGGTGGGGAACAGCCGCCACCGTGGCCCGGCCAAGGTATCCGCCTGGCTGCGTGCTACCTGCCATTACCTGTTTCTGGATGAGCCGCGCACGCAGCGCGTGGTGGGTGAACCCCGTGTGGATAACACCCATTTCATCGCCTATCTGCAGCAGCAAGGCTTTGCCAAGCTGAAAGAATTCGACTTCCCGCACAAGCGTGCCGCCATGATGGTGCTGGAGCGGGAAGCGTTCTTTGGCCAGTATGGCCCATGGGGGCAGCCATGAGCGTGCAGCCATCGCACCAGGCGCACTGGTGGCAGCTGGCCAACCGCCGTCTGCTGGAAAAAATCCTGTCCGAGTTCAGCTACGAAGGGCTGGTGTCACCGCAGTCGCAGCCTGTCGGCGACGGGCTGCTGCGCTACCAGCTGCCGCCAGAGGCCGGCGGCTGGCATTGGCTGGGGCATACCAATCTGTGGGGACAGAGCATCGTGCAGCCCGGTAGCGTGCGCGACGCCGACGGCCAGCCCGCTGGCGATGCGCTGACATTGCTGCGTAGCGTGCTGGTACCACTGCAGCTGGACGCGGTAACCCTGGCCAACTACCTGCATGAAACCCAGCAAACACTGGATGCCGATGCCCGGCTGCTGGCTGCCCGGGGCGGATTGTGCGCAGCCGACTGGCTGGCCCAGCCGGATGATGCGGTACAAGCCTTGCTGGATGGCCACCCCAAGGCCATTCCCAGCAAGGGCCGGCTGGGCTGGAGTGCCCGCGATAGCCAGCGTTATGCGCCGGAACAGCCAGCAGGCTTCCGCCTGCGTTGGCTGGCTGTCAGCACGACGCTGGCGCGCCCGGTCTACGCCGCCGGCTGGGATGCCGCCCGCCTGCTGGCCCACACCTGCGACGCCGCCGATGCCGCTCGTCTGCAGGCCAGTCTCGACAGCCTGCCCGGACACTACAGCCTGCTACCGGTGCACCCCTGGCAGTGGCAGCACCGTATTGCCAGCCAGTACGCCGCCTTGTTTGCCAACGGCCAGCTGGTCGACCTGGGCGACGGGCAGGCGCTGTATCGTGCCCAGCCGTCGCTGCGCACCCTTTACCACACGACACAGCCCAAGGCGGCCAACCTCAAGCTACCGCTGTCCATTCTCAACACCTCAGCCTATCGCGGCCTGCCGGCAACGTATCTGGCCATGACGCCGGCCCTCTCCGACAGCTTGCAGCAACTGCTGGCTACCGACCCCTTGTTGGCCGCCTGCGGTTGCCGGGCGCTTGCCGAGCCGGCGGCCCTGTTCGTGCCGCATCCGGTATACCACGGCCTGTCCGGTGTGCCGTATCAGCTGGATGAAATGCTGGGCGCCGTCTGGCGAGACAGCCCTGCCAGCCAGTGTGCGCCTGGCGAGCGGGTACTGATGGCGGCCGTCCTGCAGCAGCACGATGACCGCGGCCAACTATTGTCTGCCGTGATGATCCAGCGCAGCGGCCTCTCTGGCGAAGCCTGGCTGACCCGTCTGTGCGATGCTGCCGTAATCCCGCTGTATCACCTGCTGGCCCGCTACGGCCTGGGCTTCATCGCCCATGGCCAGAACCTGATGCTGCGCTTTGCCGGCGACGTACCGGTGGGGGTGGTGCTGAAAGACTACCAGGGCGATGTCTTCCGCGCCGAGCAGGGCTGGGGCGCCCCACCAGGCATGGCTGACAGCCTGTGGCAGGCGCTGCCGGCTATGCCGCCCCACTACCTGCTGCACAACCTGTGGACCGGCCTGTTTGCCAGCGTTTTCCGCTTTCTGGCCAGCAGCCTGCACCAGGCAGGCCTGGTTGACGAGCGGGCTTTCTACCGTTTGCTGCGCCAGCGCCTACACGCTTACCAGCAGGCCCACCCTGCGCTGACGCAACAGTTTGCGGCACTGGATCTGTTCCAGGCCGAGATGCCACGCCTGTCGCTGAACCGTGCTCGTTTTGCTGCCGGCTATGCCGATAGCGCAAGCCGGCCTATCCATGCACTGGGGCCGGCCATTGCCAACCCCCTGTGCCAACCTTGAGGCAAGTGAAAGACGTCATGGATTCCTTACTCGATGTCGCCGGCGTTGGTGCCGGCCCGTTCAATCTTAGCGTGGCCGCGTTACTGGCACCGGTGGCACGCATTCGCAGCCGTTTCTTCGACCGTCGCGCCGGTTTTGACTGGCATCCCGGCATGATGCTGCCAGGTGCCCGCTTGCAGACCTCGTTCCTGAAAGACCTGGTGACGGCTGCCGACCCTACCAGCCCTTACTCCTTTTTGGCCTACCTGGTGTCCCAGCGCCGCTTTTACCGCTTCATCAATGCCGAGTTCAGTCATGTCGAGCGCCGCGAGTTTGCCGATTACTTGCGCTGGGTGGCGCAGCAGTTACCGAATGTGCAGTTCGGCAGCACGGTGCGCGAAGTGACCCTGGCCAGCAACGGTTTCCGCCTGCGGCTGGATGATGGCAGCGCACGGGCTCGTGATCTGGTGGTGGCAACCGGCACCACGCCGCGGGTGCCAGCCTGGGCAGCACCCTGCCTGGGGGCGCGTTGCCAGCACACACAGCACTATCTGAGTGAACCGTTGCCGCTGGCAGGCCTGCACGTAGTGGTGATCGGTGGTGGCCAGAGTGGCGCCGAGGTCGTGATCGACCTGTTATCCGGCCAGCGTGGCGAGCTGGCGTCGCTGACCTGGCTGTCGCGGCGACAGACGCTGGAGGCGCTGGACGAGTCGCCGTTCGCCAACGAGTTTTTTACGCCGCATTACGTCGAGGCATTCCACCGCCTGCCTCACAGCCGCAAGCCGGCGATTGTGGCGCGCCAGAAGCTGGCCAGTGACGGCATCTCGCCAGATACCCTGCGCCAGCTGTACCAGTTGCTGTACAACCGCAGCTTCCTGCAGCAGGCAGCCAGCCCGCTGCGTATCCTGCCGCAGCGCGAGGTGTACGCCATGCAGGCGCACGGTAGCGGCTGGCAGTTGATGGCACGCAACGGTTTCGATGGTGGCAGCGAGCTGCTGCATGCAGACAGCGTGATCCTGGCTACCGGCTACCAGACGGTGCTGCCCGAGTGCCTGACCCCGTTACGCGAGCAGCTGCAGCTGGATGGCGAAGGCCGCTTTGTGCTGGCGCGCGATTTTTCGGCGCAGTGGCAAGGCCCGGCCCCGGCGCGCTTGTTTGTCCAGAACGGCGGGCGCTACAGCCACGGCATTGCCGACCCGCAACTGAGTCTGGCTGCATGGCGCGGCGCCACCATTGCCAACGCCATACTGGGCGAAGCCCGCTACGTTACCGAAGACGCTGCCTTACCCATCGAGTGGGAAAGCCGGCAGCCGCAGGCACTGGCCGACCTGGCCGGTTGAGTCACCTTTTACTTGTTGCCGGCTGGCGTGCTCACCCCAGCCGGCATGGCCGTGAACGACACCATGAACGATTTGCACGCTGCTGCGCCGACAGGCGCAGCACTTTCTGCCCGCCAGTTGCAATTGCGCCTGGGCGGGCGCCTCATTTTGCCGTCCCTGTCGCTGGCGATACCGGCCGGCCGCGTGACGGCCTTGTGCGGCCCCAATGGGTGCGGCAAGAGCACCTTGCTTCGTGCTTTAGGCGGTTTGCTGACGCCGGATGCCGGTAGCGTCTGGCTGGGGGACACCCCGCTGGCGTCGCTGACGCCACGGCAGCGCGCGCTGCGGCTGGCCATGTTGTCACAGTCTCCCGCGGTACCCGGCGGCATGACGGTGGCCGAACTGGTGGCCTGTGGCCGTTTTGCCCACACCGGGTTGGCCGCACGGGCCAGCCAGCAGGACGACGAGGCGATCGACCGTGCCTTGCAGCTGGCGGGGCTGGCGGCGTACGCCAACCGCACCGTGGCAGACTTGTCCGGTGGCGAACGGCAGCGCGCCTGGATTGCCATGGCGCTGGCGCAAGGCGGTGACGTGTTGCTGCTGGATGAGCCCACCACTTATCTGGATGTCCGTCACCAGCTGGAGGTGCTGCACCTGGTGCGGGCACTGAACCGCCGCCACGGTCTGACCGTCGTGTGGGTGCTGCATGACCTGAACCAGGCCAGCCACTTTTCTGACCACATGGTGCTGATGGCAGAGGGCAAGGTGGTGGCTGCCGGTGCCCCGGCGGAGGTGGCCACGCCTGCCTTGTTGCAGCAGGTCTTTGGCGTGCCGATGTGGCAGGGCATGGTTGACGGGCAAGCGGTTTGCCTGCCGCGCTTGCAGCCATTGCAGGAGGCCTGCCCGTGTTGAAGCTGCCATGGACCCGTCCTGCTTTTCTGATCGGTTTGTTGCTGTTGCTGCTGGGCTGGCAACTGGCCGGCCCTTTGCCGTCCGGCCGCGTGACGTTACTGGCCTGGCAGCAGGGCAGGGTGTCTGCCGACACCTTATGGCTGGCCTGGTGGCAACTGCGTCTGCCAAGGCTGGCTGCCACGGTACTGGCCGGCGCAGCGTTGGGCATGGCCGGGCATTTGCTGCAGAGCCTGTCGCGGAACCCGCTGGCTTCGCCAAGCGTGCTGGGGGTGACTGCCGGTGCGCAGCTGGGTCTGATTGTGGCGGTATTGCTGCCAGCCGGCATGGCGCTGGCTGCCGTGCCGGCAGTGTTCGGTGGTGGCCTGCTGGCGGTAGCACTGTGCTTTGTCGTCGCCGGCGGTTGGCAGGCGCACCCGTTGACGCTGGTACTGGCCGGTACCGTGGTGTCGCTATTGCTGTCGGCGGTGGTCAGTTTGCTGATGGTGCTGTTCGATCAGCACGTGGCCGGGGTGACGCTATGGAGTGCCGGCTCCCTGTTCCAGAACGGTTGGCAAGGCGTGCAGACGGTGCTGCCCTGGTTCCTGCTGGCCTGCGTGCTGGCCTGGCGCTACCGCGCTGCCTTGCCCTTGTTGGCGCTGGGGGACGATAGTGCGGCTAGCCTGGGTCTGGACGTTGGCCGCAGCCGGCGCCGCCTGTTACTGGTGGCCACTTTGCTGTCGGCGGTTGCGGTCACGCTGGCAGGCCCGGTGGCGCTGGTGGGGCTGATGGCGCCCAATCTGCTGCGTCTGGCCGGCTTGCAGCACCCGCGCCGCCTGTTGCCGGCATCTGCCCTGGCGGGGGCCATCCTGCTGGCGCTGGCCGACCCGATAGCCGACTGGCTGGCCGATACCAGTCGCAGCCTGCTGCCACTAGGGGTGGCCACGGCACTGGCCGGAACACCGCTGCTGCTGTGGCTGATCGGGCGACAGGGGCACCTGTCTTTGCCGCCGCCTGCCGCGACAGCCTGGCAACCCTATTGCCACGCCCGTCGTACGGCAAGCTGGCTGCTGCCGCTCTGCCTGCTGCTGTTGTGCGTGGCGCCGGGCGTATCGTTTACCCAGTATGTGCAAGCCTGGCAACAGCCGGATGCTCTGGCCGACTGGTGGCTGACGTTGAGATTGCCTCGCGTATTGCTGGCCGCTGGTTGCGGTGCATTGCTGGCCTGCAGTGGCGTGTTGTTGCAGGGGGTAGTGCGCAACCCGCTGGCCGGCCCGGAGCTGATGGGCCTGTCACAGGGAGCGGCGCTGATGGTACTGGCCGGGCTGGCCATGCTGGGGTCTGTTTCGCCGTGGGGGCGTCTGCTGCTGGCCTTGCTGGGAAGTGGCATCGTGCTGCTGGTGTTGCTGGCCATCAGCCGGCGCCATGCCTGGGCCCCGTTACAACTGGCCCTGGCCGGCATGGCACTGGCCACGCTGGGCGGTGCGCTGGGTAGCCTGCTGGTGGCGCAAGCCAAACTGCAGGTAGCCCAGGCCGTCACCTGGCTGGCTGGCAGTACCTATGGCCGTGGCTGGGACGAAGTCAGCCTGCTCGCCTGGGCCATGGTGTGCTGCCTGCCGCCTGCACTGTACCTGGCCCGTGCGCTGGATCTGTTGGCCTTGGGCGATGAGGTGGCGGCCAGCCTGGGGCTGGCGGTCGGGCGCAGCCGCGGCCTTGCTTTGCTGTTGGCGGCGGTTTGCAGCGCGGCGGCCGTGGCGGTCGCCGGGCCGGTCGGGTTTGTCGGCCTGGTTGCGCCGCACCTGGCCTTGCTGCTGGGCGGTCGCAACCATCGCAACCGGCTATGGTTGGCGCTGCTGCTGGGCATGGTGCTGGGCGTGCTGGCCGACTGGCTGGGGCGCAGTTTGCTGCAACCTCGTGACATGCCGTTTGGCATTGTCACCGCTTTGCTGGGGGCGCCTTATTTCTTGTGCTTGCTGGCAGCGCAACGACAGCGGAGGGTGGCATGACGCACCCGCGCCTGCAGATGCGCGGGCCGCTGGCACGCTTTGCGCACTGTGTGCAGCTGGCCGGGGAGCCGGCACCCGCTAGCACATGGCCGCTTGGCCACTTGTACCGGGCAGACAGCGTGCCGCCCATGCTGGCCGGCTACTTGCGGTCACAGCCTCCCGCACCGCGCCGTGCGCTGCTATCGCAATGGAGCAAAGGCTATCTGGCGGCCTGGCTGGTACCGCAGCTCGGTTTGCGCTACCTGGCCGGTTGGCAGTTGCCGTTGCAGGCTCAGCAACTGTGGCTGGATGCCGAGGGGGCTGTCAGTGCCTTTTGCTATGCCGACGCTGGCGGCCCCGCCGGCACGGTGGACGATGAGCAGTGCTGGCACGCCTGGCTGGAAGGATTGCTGCGGCCAACCTTGCCGCTGATGGCACGCTACGGTGGTGTGTCGGTACGGGTGTTGTGGAACAGTGCCGGCAATCTGCTGGAAGCCATCTGCCGGCAGCTGCCGCAAGGCGAGGCCTTGCAGGCACGCTGGCTACAGGCCGAGTGCTGGCCATGGCAGGCTGCCGGCGAGCGCAACCCGTTGCGCCAGCCGGTGCATTATGTGCCCCCCTTGCTGCCGGAGCGGGACACGGCACCCACCCGCTTGCGGCGCCTGTGCTGCCTGCGCTACGAGATCCCCGGTCAGGTGTATTGCGCTACCTGTCCCCATCTGACAAGACTGGAACACGATGAACTGGAAACGCTCTGGCAGCACTGGCGCCATGAAGATTGAGTTGAACCGCCGTCAGCTGCTGGCCGCTACGGCGGCGCTGGCGATGCCGGCGGTACGCGCTGGCACCGCACCGCGGGTGGTGGCGCTGGAGTACCACGCGGTGGAAATGGCGCTGGCGCTGGGCGTGACGCCGGTGGGGGTGGCCGACCCGGCGGGCTATGCTCGCTGGGTGGGGGTCGGCAAGGCGGCGTTGCGGCACAGCCAATCGGTTGGTACCCGGCAGCAGCCATCGCTGGAACGGATCGCCCAACTGCGACCGGACCTGATTGTGGCTGTCGACTTTCGCCATGCCGCGCTACAGCCTTTGCTGTCCAGCCTGGCGCCCGTATTGCTGTTGCCAAGCACGGAAGGCGACGGTTTGCAAGCGGTGTACGATGATCTGGCCCGCATGGCCCAGGCGTGTGACCGTGTGGCGGTGGGCAATGTATTGGCTGCCGGGCTGGCGGCCAGCCTGGCACAAGGGCGGCAGCGGCTGCAGTTGGGCGGATGGCATGGCCGACAGCTAGCGCCGGTACAGAGCATTGCCGGTGTGCCGCAGCTATGGGCGTTTACCGGTAACAGCGTGCCGGGCGGCCTGCTGCGCGCACTGGGGCTGGACGGCCCGTGGCAAGCGCGGAGCAGTCGCCAGGGCGTCGAGGTCCGTACCGTAGAAGACTTGCTGACGCTACAGGCAGGCTTGCTGCTGCTGAGTGACGGCAAGGCCAGTCTGAGCCAGTCACCGCTGTGGTCGCAGCTGCCGGCGGTGCGGCGCGGGGCGGTCACCCGTTTGCCCGGCGGTTTATGGCCGTTTGGCGGGCCGCTCTCCACCCGGCGCCTGGCCGAGGCCATGGTGGATGCCATGCTGGCCTAGCGGCTTGCCGTGATATGCCGTGCCCGGCATTGGCCGCAAAAAAAGCGGCCACACGGGCCGCCAAGGAAGCAACAACTTACCGCAATTCAGACAAAAATCACCAGTGCCGCCATGGCACCGTGCGCGCCCATCACCAGGCTTTGTTCGATATCGGCGGTGCGCGAGCTGCCGCTGATGAAGCCGCCAAAACCGTGCTCGCGGATGGCAATACGGCGGTAGGCGTCGCGCATGGTGTCCACGATGGCGTCGCGCGGTACCACCAGTACCAGCTTCTGGGTCAGGAAGTAGATCGAGCGCCACTGGTTGTCGGCGTGGCTGACCCATACTGCCGCGCTCTCGGCTACCGCCAGTTCGCCGGGCACGATGGCCACGTCCACGTCGTGCCAGGCGTGCGGGCTGGCGCTTTCTTCGTGGTCTGCCCGGGTAAGGTCCACCAGGCGGCCGTGTTGCGGCCAACGTTGTTGCACCACGCTCAGCACGCTGTCGCCGTCGGCCAGCTGCACGGCGTCGCCGCCCAGGTTGCGCACCAGAGTGCGGAAGGCGTCGAACTTGTCGTCAAAGGTGATGAACGGCACCGCGTCGATGTCCGGCAGCGCCGGGCCTTGCGGGCGGTTCTGGCGCAGCCGCGCCAGGATCTGTTCTCGGCTGCTCATGCTTTTTTCTCCTGACGGGCTTGCCACATTTCCTTGAAGCTTTGTTCCGGCATCTCCGGCAGCGCCCGGCCGGCGCGTGACCAGGCGCTGTGGCGGGTGAGGCTGTCCGGCACGATGGGCACCACCTTGCGCATCACCTTGCCGCCGGCGTCCATCAACGACGGGTGCTGGGTGAGGAAGCGCATCGCCAGCAGGCCCATTTTCTTGGCCGGCTTCAGCGTGCCGGCGTCGAAGGCGCGCTTGCGCTGCAGCACCAGTTGCTCGTGCAGGTTGATTTTTACCGGGCACACATTGCTGCACGAACCACAGGTAGTGCAGGCAAACGCCATGCTGCCGTGCTTTTTGATGTCGCGGCTGGGCCCCAGGGTGGAACCGATGGGGCCGGGGATGATGTAGCTGTAGCTGTGGCCGGTACTGCGGCGGTACACCGGGCAGGTGTTCATGCAGGCGCCGCAGCGGATGCAGCGCAGGCTCTGGTAGAAGTCGTCGTTGCCCAGGATGTCGCTGCGGCCGTTGTCCACGATCACGATGTGCATCTGGCCACCGGGGCGGGCGCGGTGGAAGTGCGAGGTGTAGGTGGTAATCGGCGAGCCGATGGCTGAACGCGCCAGCAGGCGGGTGAACACGCCCAGGTGTTCCAGCCGCGGAATGATTTTTTCCAGGCCCATGCTGGCGATGTGTATCGGCGGCAGCGCGGTGCCGAGGTCGGCGTTGCCTTCGTTGGTACACACCACCACGCCACCGGTTTCGGCAATGGCGAAGTTGACGCCGGTCAGGCCGGCGTCGGCGCTAAGAAAGTGTTCGCGCAGGTTGGCGCGCGCGGCGTGGGTGAGGTAGGTGGGGTCGTTATTGCCCGCCTCGGTGCCCAGCTCGCGGTGGAACAGCTCGGAAATCTGTTCTTTCTTCAGGTGAATGGCCGGCATCACGATGTGGCTGGGCGGCTCTTGCCGCAGCTGCACGATGCGCTCGCCCAGGTCGGTATCGATCACCTCGATGCCGTGCTGTTCCAGATAAGGGTTCAGCCCGCACTCTTCGGTGAGCATGGACTTGGACTTCACTAGTTTCTTCACGCCCCCGGCGGCCAGAATGCCGTGCACGATGCGGTTGTGCTCGTCAGCGTCGGCTGCCCAGTGCACGGTGACGCCGTTTTTCTCGGCGTTGGCCTGGAACTGTTGCAGGTACTCGTCCAGCCGCGACAGCGTGTGCGCCTTGATCTGCTGCGCCAGTGCGCGCAGTTGCTCCCATTCCGGCAGCTGCTTGGCCTGCATGTCGCGCTTCTGGCGTACCCACCAGATGGCGCTGTCGTGCCAGCGTGCCTGTTCGCGGTCTTGCAGGAAGGCGGCCGCCGCTTCGGCGTGGTGGATATTGTCGTGCTTCATGCTGCGCCTCCGCGACCGGTGAGGATTTCCACGATGTGCAGCGGGCGGATCGGGCGGCAGCGATGGCGGATGATGCCGCCCATGTGCATCAGGCACGACGGGTCGGCGCCAACGATGTACTGCGCGCCGGTGGCTTCGTGCTGCGCCACGCGGTCTTCGCCCATGGCTACCGACACTTCCGGCTCGTCCACGCTGAAGGTGCCGCCAAAGCCGCAGCACTCGTCGCGGCGCTCCGGTTGCTTGACCTCGATGCCGTCTACCAGCTGCAGGATGCGCTCCAGTCGCGACTGGTAAGGAATCATCAGCTCCGACGGTGCGGCGTGACCCAGCTCGCGCAGGCCGTGGCAGCTTTGGTGAATGGATACCGTGTGCGGGAAGTACACCGGCTTCGGCAGTTTTTCCACCTTCAGCACGTCTTGCAGGAATTCCACGATTTCGTAGATGCGCGGCTGCAGCGCCTGGTAGTCGGTGTTGTCGGCGATGTACCACGGGTAGTGGTGCTTGACGTAGGCGGTACAGCTGCCGGACGGCGATACCACGTAGTCGTAATCCTTGAAGATGCCGGTAAAGCGCTGCGCGGCAGTACAGGCGCCGTGGCTGTCGCCGTTATTGCTCAACGGTTGGCCGCAACAGGATTGTGCCAGCGGGTAGTGCACGTCTACGCCATAGCCTTCCAGCAGCTCGGCAGTAGCCATGGCCACGTGCGGGTACAGTTCGTTGACGAAACAGGGGATGAAAAGGGCGACTTTCATGGCGGTGTGCAGTTTCTCCGGCGCAATGCCCAGTAGGGCTTGTCCTGATTAAAGCCGCTGCACCGCCGGATGCCAATGCGGAATTACCCTTGCGCCGGCAGCAGGCAATGCTGACGGATGACGGCCGCCAGCACGGCAAAGTGGCGCGGGATGTCGGCCTCGTCCACATGGGCGTAGCCCAGCAGCAGGCCGGCTTGTGCCGGGCCGGCGCGGTAATACTGGCTGAGCGGCCGCGTCAGCACGCCGGCTTGCTGCGCAGCGTGGCTGACGGCCAGGTCGTCGCTGCCCGGTGGCAGGCCCAACACCAGGTGCAGGCCGGCCGAGCCGTCGTGGATGGGCAGGCTGTCGCCAAAGTGCAGGCGGATGGCGTGCAGCAGCGCCTGGCGCCGTTGCGCGTACAGCTGGCGCATGCGGCGGATGTGCGCCACGAAGTGGCCTTCGGCGATGAAGTCGGCCAGCACCGCCTGCGTCAGGTACTGGCCGCCCCGGTACAGCTCGGACAGCCCGGTCTGGAAGCTGTGCACCAGGCTTTCCGGCACCACCATATAGGCCAGGCGCAGGCCGGGGTACATCACCTTGGAAAAGGTGGCCAGGTAAATCACACGCCCGTGCTGGTCCAGCCCCTGCAGCGATGGCAGCGGTGGCCGGCCGTAGCGGAATTCGCTGTCGTAGTCGTCTTCCACGATCCAGCTGCCGTGGCGACGCGCGTGCGCCAGCAGGCGCCGCCGCCGCGCCAGGCTCATCACCGCGCCCAGCGGGTACTGGTGCGACGGCGACACAAAAATCAGCCGCGCCTCGCCGTGGCCGGCGTCTACCTGCAACCCTTCGTCGTCCACCGGCACCGGTACCGTGTCCAGCCCGGCGCTGCGCCATACGCTGTGCACGCCCCAGTAGCCCGGTTCTTCTACCCAGGCCTTGTCGCCTGGGTCGCCCAGCAACAGCGCGATCAGCTGCAGCGCGGCGTGGGCGCCGTTGGTGATGATGATCTGCTCCGGCGTGCAGCGTACGCCGCGCGAGCTGCGCAGGTAGTCGGCCAGTTGCTGGCGCAGCGCCGGCAGGCCGGGGCCAACCGAGTAGGTGAGCAGCTCGGGCTGCGGCTTGCGCCACTGGCGGTTTTGCAGCCGCATCCAGGTACGGGCCGGGAAGGTACGGATTTCCGGCACGCCGGGCATGAAGGCGCCCCACTGCCGCTGGCCGGCGCCGGCCTGGCTTACCAGGTCGTGGCCACGGCGCGATACCAGGCTATCGGCCGGGCGGGCCGGGGGCAGGGAGGCGGCCGGCTGGCCGTGCAGGCGGTCGGGGCGGGTATCCAGCACAAAGGTGCCACGGCCAACGCCGGCGCTGACGTAGCCCTCTGCGGCCAACCTTTCATAGGTGTGCAGTACGGTGTTGCGCGCCACCCCGAGCTCGTCGGCCAGCTGGCGCGAGCTGGGCAGCCGCAGCCCCGGTGGCAGGATCTCTTGCAAGATGCCGTCGCGGATCAGCCGGTACAGCTGCTGGTTGTTGCTTTCACTGTCGTCACGGCGGAATTGCAGTAGCAGCAGGTCGCTCAGTAGCGACGGCGCGCTGGCGGGCTGGGCGGGGCTGGCCATGATTGGCTCCATCAAAAAACCGGAATTGGGTCTAAGTATATCGCCATTCGGGTCGTACACTGCGCGCGGGCAGCCAAGGCTTGCCCTGACAAGAAGGCCGCTGACGGCACGTGTCACATGGACCCGATAGAGAGAAACCCCTGAATGACTGCATCTTCTTCCGGCTTGAGCCACGGGCTCAAGCAACGGCATGTCACCATGCTGTCCATTGCCGGCGTCATTGGCGCCGGCCTGTTCGTGGGCTCCGGCCACGCCATCGCTGAAGCCGGCCCCGCGGTACTGATTGCCTACGCCTTTGCCGGCCTGCTGGTGGTGCTGGTAATGCGCATGCTGGGCGAAATGGCGGTGGCCTCGCCCGATACCGGTTCGTTTTCCACCTACGCCGACCGTGCCATCGGGCACTGGGCCGGCTACATCATCGGCTGGCTGTACTGGTGGTTCTGGGTGCTGGTGATTCCGCTGGAAGCCACCGCCGCCGCCACCATCCTGCACGCCTGGTTTGCCGGCGTGCCGATGTGGGCGTTTGCGCTGGGCATTACCGTGTTGCTGACCATCACCAACCTGTTCAGCGTGAAGAACTACGGCGAGTTCGAGTTCTGGTTTGCGCTGGTGAAAGTGGTGGCCATCGTGCTGTTTCTGGCCATTGCCGGCGCGGCCATCTTCGGCCTGATTCCGGGTAGCCAGACCAGCGGTGTGGCCAACCTGATGGCGCACGGCGGCTTCATGCCTAACGGCTTCGGCGCGGTACTGGGCGCCATGCTGACCACCATGTTCACTTTCCTGGGCACCGAGATCGTCACCATTGCTGCGGCCGAGTCGGACAACCCGCAGCAGCAGATCACCAAGGCTACCAACTCGGTGGTATGGCGCATCAGCTTGTTTTATCTGGGTTCCATCTTCGTGGTGACCTCGCTGGTAGCGTGGAACGACCCGCAGCTGCCGCTGCAGGGCTCCTACCAGCGCACGCTGGAGCTGATCGGCATCCCCAACGCCAAGGCGCTGGTGGACGTGGTGGTGCTGGTGTCGGTAGCCAGCTGCCTGAACTCGGCGCTGTATACCGCCTCGCGCATGCTGTATTCGCTGGCCTCGCGCCGTGACGCCTTTGCCCTGTTCGGCGAAGTGGCGCCCAACGGTACGCCGCAGAAGGCAGTACTGGGTTCGATGGTGGTGGGCTTCCTGATGGTGATTGCCAACTACCTGGTGCCGTCCGAAGTGTTTAACGTGTTGCTGGCCACCTCCGGCACCATCGCGCTGCTGGTGTACCTGGTGATTGCGGTATCGCAACTGCGCATGCGTCAGCGCATGGAGGCGAAGGGCGAGCAGCCGGCGTTCCGCATGTGGCTGTTCCCGTGGCTGACCTGGGCGGTGATCGTATTCATCTGCGCGGTATTGCTGCTGATGGCGATCCGCCCGGATCACCGCATCGAGGTACTGGGTACCGGCATCCTGACTTTGCTGTTGGTAGTGGTGGGCTGGCTACGTTCGCGTGCACTGGGCACGCCGTGGCTGGACAGCCCGCTGCCGGCACGCAGCTGATCGACCCTGCTGTTGGACTTTGACAGCGTTGGCCCCTGCATTGCAGGGGCTTTTTTTTATGATGTGATGCGGGGAGCGGCAACCGGATCGATGTGGGTCATCACGTCCAGCACGTGGTGCTCGGCCATCACCCGTGCCCGGGCATTGGCGGCGATGTCGTGGCCCTGGTACACGGTGAGTTCGCCATCGATTTCCAGGTGCACGTCTACCAGGATCTGGTCGCCCATATGACGGGTACGCATGTCGTGCAGGCCCTGCACGCCCGGCGTGGCCAGCAGCGTGGCGCGGATGGCCTCGACGGTGTCGTCATCGGCGGCGCGGTCCATCAGCTTATTGAGCGCGTCCCAGGCAAACTGCCAGCCGGTGCGGCCAACCATGAAGCCCACCAATGCGGCCGCCAGCGGGTCCAGCCAGGTATAACCAGCCAGGTTGCCGATAATGCCGACCGCCACCACCAGTGAGGAGGCGGCGTCGGCGCGGGCGTGCCAGGCGTTGGCCACCAGCATGCTGGAGCGGACTTCGGTGGCGATTTTCAGCATGTAGCGGAACAGCAGCTCCTTGCTGGCCAGCGTGAACAGCGCGGCATACAGCGCGGCCTGATGCACCGCTGCCAGCGGCGTGGCACCGGTGAGCTTGTTGCCAGCGCTCAGCAGCATGCTGCAGCCGGCAGCCAGCAACAGCAGCCCCAGCACCAACGAGGCGGCGGTTTCGTAACGCTGATGGCCGTACTGGTGGTCGGCATCCGGCGCCTTGTGGCTGTGTTTGCGCGCCAGCAGCGCGACAAAGTCGGCAATCAGGTCGGACAGCGAGTGCAGCGCATCGGCCACCAGTGCCTGCGACCCCGCCCACAAGCCGGTGATCAGCTGCATGGCTGTCAGGACGATATTGACGCCCACGCTGACCCACAGGCTACGGTGGGCGGCGCGTTGCAGCGGGCTATCGGGGTGAAGGCTGGCCATAAGGTGGCTCCGGATAAAAATGCCAGCCTGCCACGGCTGGCTGAAACGGGGCTTAAGCGTCGGGCGCTTGCTCGTCCTGCGGTGTGTCGTCCAGCGGCGGCAGCTTGCCCAGCAGGTCTTGTACCAGGCTTTGCGTTAGCCACGGCGGTACGTCCTGGATCTGCCAGCCGGCTTTGTCGGCGCACAGCGCCAGCGTACGCAGGAAGCGGTGAAAGCCGGGCCGGCTCTGGCGCACATTGACCTGGTTGTTGCCGACGGTAAAGCTGATGCTGGCGTAATCCACGCCGGCTTTGGCATCCAGGCCGGTACACACCAACACGCTGCCTGCCGCCGGCAGGGCGGGGGACTGCTGGCTGAAGCCCATCCGGCCGATGCTGCTGCTATCGCGGTCGGCCAGGTCTTCCTCGTTCATCGCCATGCGGTGCTCCAGCGCAATGCGCTGTTCCGGCGTGCCGGCGCCCGGTACGCCTTCGCCCGGCACCATGCGGGCAAACAGCGCAGCGATATCGCGCAGGATGGACTGGGTGAGGTAGCGCGTCAGCCACAGCTGGTGGTTGCCGGGCTGAATCACCACCAGCAGGCGGTCTTCGGCTTCGAAGTAGGTAAACGATAGGCTCATGCCACGATGGTAAGCCCTGCACGCAGCCACTGCAAAGGTTGGCCGCCGCCGGCGCACGGCGCGCATAATGGCGGCATGGATACCTTACACCCCTATACCGCGCTGACGCCGGACCTGCTGCTGGACGCGGTGGAAAGCACCGGCCTGCGTTGCGACGGCCGCGTGCTGGCGCTGAACAGCTACGAAAACCGTGTCTATCAGGTGGGCATCGAAGACGATACCCCGCTGGTGGCCAAGTTCTACCGCCCGGGCCGCTGGCAGGATGCGCAGATTCTGGAAGAACACGCCTTTGCCGCCGAGCTGGCTGCCGCCGAGATTCCGGTGGTGGCGCCGCTGGCTTTCGACGGGCAGACGCTGCTGCAGTGGCAGGGCTTTCGCTTTGCGCTGTTCCCGCGCCGCGGCGGCCGCGCACCGGAGCTGGAAGACGAAGACACGCTGCAATGGCTGGGCCGCTTTCTGGGGCGCATCCATCTGGTAGGCCGCAGCCGGCCGTTCAGCAGCCGCCCGCGGCTGGACGTGGCCAGTTTTGGCCACCAGGCGCTGGCCGGCATCGAGGCCGGCGGCCATTTGCCCGCGCAGCTGGCCGCGGATTACTTGCGGGTAGCGCGTGAACTGCTGACGGCGGTAGAGGCAGCGTTTGCGGCGGTGCCCGATGCGGACTGGCTACGTTGCCACGGCGACTGCCACGCCGGCAACGTGATGTGGACGCCGGACGGCCCGCATTTTGTCGATCTGGACGACAGCCGCATGGCGCCGGCGGTGCAGGATATCTGGATGCTGCTTAGCGGCGAGCGCGAACAGCAGTCGTCGCAATTGGCCGCCATCCTGGCCGGCTATGAAGAGTTCTGCGATTTTGACTACCGCGAACTGCGGCTGGTGGAAGCGCTGCGCAGCCTACGCCTGCTGCATTACACCGCGTGGCTGTCGGCGCGCTGGGCCGACCCGGCGTTTCCGGCGGCGTTTCCCTGGTTCGGTAGCGACAACTACTGGCACGAGCGCCGCGGCGAGCTGGAGCAGCAACTGCAGGCCATGCAGCTGCCGCCACTGTGGGCGATGCCCTGACCACTGCACCGGCCCAGCCCTCACCCGCACACGGTTGGGGGCTTGTTACTGTTGGGCTGTTTATTGCTCCAGCAGGGTGCGGATGGCTTTCAGCAGCAGCGGCGGCTGCAGCGGCTTGGTCAGCCAGGCGGTGGCGCCGGCATCGCGGCCGGCCTGTTTCAGCGCGTCGCTAAGCTCGGTAGTGACCATGATCACCGGCAGCTGTTTAAGGGCAGGGCGCTGGCGTAGCGTGCGGATGAATTCCAGGCCATTCATCACCGGCATGTTGAGGTCGCTGACGATCAGTGCCGGGGTAATGAAATCCAGTTGCTGCAGGCCTTCCTGGCCGTTGGCCGCCTGTACTACCTTATAGCCGGCTTCGGTCAGTGCCTCGCTGGAAATCTGACGCAGCAAAGCGGAGTCATCGACGATCAGGATGATCTTTTTCATGGTGTGTCCTGTCTGCCGGCGTGGGCACCGGCTGCCGCAGTGTCTACCTTCATGCTAGTTGGCCGCATCGGGCTGTCAAATGATGCATACAGTTGGCGTGGTTTTTCAATGGGATTTTGTATCCATTGAACAGACTGCTGCTGCTTGCTGCCTTACCGCAAAAAAGGCGGCGAAATGCGGCGCAAGTGCCTTGCCAGCAGGGCCCTTATCGGGACAGAATCATTGTCCGACATCCCAACCCTATTCAAGAAAACAAACATGGCACTTATCGTACAAAAGTACGGCGGTACCTCGATGGGCTCCCCGGAGCGCATCAAGAACGTGGCCCGCCGTGTCGCCAAATGGAAAGCCCAGGGACATGACGTGGTGGTTGTGGTTTCGGCCATGAGTGGTGAAACCAACCGCCTGATCGCGCTGGCCAAGGAAATCCAGGATTACCCGGACCCGCGCGAACTGGACGTGATCATGTCCACCGGCGAACAGGTCACCATCGGCCTGCTGGCCATGGCCCTGAACGAAATCGGCGTACCGGCCAAGAGCTACTGCGGCTGGCAAGTACGTGTGACCACCGATAGCGCCCATACCAAAGCCCGTATCCAGTCCATCGACGACGCCGCCATGCGTGCCGACCTTAGCGCCGGCCGTGTGGTGGTAGTAGCCGGTTTCCAGGGCCTGGACGAAGACGGCAACATCACCACGCTGGGTCGTGGCGGCTCCGATACCTCGGCCGTGGCCATGGCTGCCGCGCTGAACGCCGACGAATGCCAGATCTACACCGACGTGGATGGCGTGTACACCACCGACCCGCGCGTGGTGCCGGAAGCCCGCCGCCTGAAGACCATCACCTTCGAGGAGATGATCGAGATGGCCAGCCTGGGTTCCAAAGTGCTGCAGATCCGTTCGGTAGAGTTTGCCGGCAAATACAAGGTACGCCTGCGCGTGCTCTCCAGTTTCGAAGACGAGGGCGAAGGCACACTGATTACGTTTGAGGAAGATGAAAACATGGAAAAGGCCGTAGTGGCAGGTATCGCGTTTGACCGTAACGAAGCACGCATCAACGTGAAAGGCGTACCGGACAAGCCGGGCATCGCTTACCAGATCCTGGGCCCGATCGCCGACGCCAACATCGAAGTGGACATGATCATCCAGAATGTTGGCGAGAACGGTACTACCGACTTCTCCTTCACCGTGCCGCGTGGCGAATACCAGCAGGCGCTGTCCATCCTGCGTGACGTGCAGACCCACATCGGTGCCGGCAAGATCGACTCCGACGACAAGGTTGCCAAGGTGTCCATCGTCGGCGTGGGCATGCGCTCGCACTGCGGCGTGGCTTCCACCATGTTCCGTACCCTGGCGGAAGAGGGCATCAATATCCAGATGATCTCCACCTCCGAAATCAAGGTGTCGGTACTGATCGACGAGAAGTACCTGGAGCTGGCCGTACGCGTGCTGCACAAGGTGTTTGGCCTGGATCAGCCGGCCTAAGCAAAATTATTGCAAGTAGTGCTTGACAGGGGGCGTCGTGTTAATTAATATGGCGTTCTCTTGACGGAGAAATGGCCGAGAGGTCGAAGGCACTTCCCTGCTAAGGAAGCATACGGGCTTAAACCTGTATCGAGGGTTCGAATCCCTCTTTCTCCGCCAAAACCGCGCACCCGTAGCTCAGTTGGATAGAGTATTTGGCTACGAACCAAAGGGTCGGGCGTTCGAATCGCTCCGGGTGCGCCACCTGTCCCCATCGTCTAGAGGCCTAGGACACCGCCCTTTCACGGCGATAACCGGGGTTCGAATCCCCGTGGGGACGCCAGGATTCGACAAAAAAGCCACCGCAAGGTGGCTTTTTTGTTTTCTACGCCCATTCAACTGTGTGCGGCCAACCTTGGCCTGCACGGCAACAAAGACGGCAACAAAAAAGCCCTTCCGTTTGTGGAAGGGCTTTTTGCTGTTCGCTACCGCTTAACGTCGCGCCAGGCAGCGCTGGTAGCGGCCATCGACACGGTCGGCAAACCAGGCCGTGGTGAGCTTGCGGGTGATCTTGGGGCTTTGCAGGCGGATTTCCGGCATGATCTCGCGCGCCACCTTGCGGCCCTGGCTTTGGTCGGCCAGTTGCATTACGCGGCCATACAGCGCGGTCTGGGTGAAGCCGGCGCTCTTTTCCTGCTTCAGGTCGCGCAGCATGTCGGCCTCGCTCAAGCCCAGACGGCCGCGCAGCTTGGCCAGCGCCAGCTGGGTGCTGCTGCTGTCGCTGCCGGGCTGGCCGTTCTTGTAGCGTAACAAGTCGCCGTCCAGCGCCAGCTTGTTGCCGCTCAGCTTGGCTACCGCTTGCTGGAAAGCGGCATTGCGGCTGGCGTAGCGGCCGGCGTTGAAGTCGGCAAAACGGTAGCGCATCTCGCTATACGGAGCCGGGTATTGCAGCAGGATGGCGCTGCCAAAGTAGACGCCACCACGGCGGCTGAATACTTCATCGCGGATGCTGCCGTTGCGCGCGTACGGATAAGGCCAGGCTTTGACGTGGGCCTCGGCAAACTCCACGCTGACCTGCATCGGCCCGCCAGTGCGGATCGGGTTTTTCATGCCCATTGGCAGACCCAGCTTTTGCCCTTCGGCCGACATGTCCTCGAACAGGTCGTTCATTTCTTTCTCGGTGCGCAGATTGTCGATGCGCTCCTTGTAGCTCTGGCCGTTCGGCGACTTTTTCAGCAAAGCGGTTTTCACTACCGGTAGCGGCACGTAGTAGTTGCCGGCCTTGTCGCCAATTTTTTCCCATACGATCCTGGACAAGCCGGGTACCACCGGGTCGGCCTGGAAGGTGGATTCCTGCTCGATGACGGCGATGACGGCGCAGTAGTTTTCGGCGCTGTGCGGAATCTGCAAGGCGCTGAACGCCGATACCAGGTCGTCGCGCCAGCCCTGGCGCGGCTTTACGTAATCGGGCAGCAGCTTGTCCACCAGTGCCTTGGGGTTGGCTGCCACCGGTTTGGGCGGTACGACAGGTGGCACCACCACAACCGGCGGTGTCACCACCGGCTGGCTGCTGGCCGGAGGCTGCGGCAGCGGCTGGCTGGCTGCCGGCGGCAACGGGGCGGCGGGCTGGTTTTGCTGCAGGATGGGGGTCGGTACCGGCTGGCTGGCCAGCGGGCCCGGCGTGGTGGCAGCACAGGCGCTGAGCAGGGCGCAGCTGCCTAGCAAGGTGAGGGTATTCTTCATGGTTGGTCGCGCAGGAAACGATGCGGCATTCTAGCCCAGCTGTGCCGGGCCGCCATCAGCAACGTGCGGGCCTAGCTGTAGCGCTTGAGAATGCGCTGGTAGTCGCCGTTCTGCTGGATCTGCTTCAGCCCCTGGTTGAAGGCGTCGCGCAGCGCCGGTTGGCGGAACAGTACCCGGTAGGGCAGCTTGATGAAAATGTCGTGGTAGGTCACCGGCAGCGCTTGCTCGTTGAAGTCGGCCTGCATCCGCTTGTTCATGTAGTTGAAGATGCGGTAGTCGGCCACCACCACGTCGACACTGCCGCGGTACAGCAGCCGGTTCTGGTCGATCTGGTTGCCGGTTTCGTGGTAGTCGGGGTGGCGGGCGGTTAGCGCAGCAAACTCGCTACCCAGGTACTGGCCAGCCAGCGGAAACGCCGACACGCTGTGGTTGGCCAGGTCGGCAATCTTGTTGATCTCCAGCCGGCGCTGGCTCAGCGTGATGGCCTTGTCTTCGTAGCTGATGTAAACGTCCGAATAGGCCCCCTTGGCGCCCGATTCCGGCACGATGGTGGCTACCGCATCGATACGGCGGTCGGCCAACGCCTGTGGTAGCCGCTTTTGCGACAGGAACACCGGCTGCATTTCGTAGCGTTGTGCCTTCAGGGCGGCGCGGATGATGTCCAGCTCGATGCCGGCTTCCAGCTGCGGAATCACGTACGGCTCCAGTGATTCGCCAAATGCCACCACCACACTGCGCCCGGGCGGGCTGGCCAAGGCCAGGCCGGACAGTAACAGCAGGGTGAGGGCGGGGAACAATCGTGGTACCGGCATGGTATGTCCTGGTTTAAAGGGTGAAGCGGCGGCTGGCATGTTCCAGCTTTTGCGTGGTGTCGTCGGCGGCGCGGATCAGGCGGTACAGCCGGCTGACCGACTCTTGCTGGTTGTGCGTATCCTGCAGCACCTGGCTCAGCTCGTGTTGAACCTGCTGCCGCGTTTGCTGGCTGGCCTGGATCTGGTCGACCACATGCTGCAAGGCCTGGCCCAGTGCGGTAATGCTGTGCTGCAGCGCGCTGAGGCTGTCACCGGCGTGTTGCACCTTGCCCAAGCCTTCTTCCGACTGTGCCAGGCCCTGGCGGATACTGTTGGCCGCTTCGCTGGTGGAACGCTGCACCGTGCCCAGGATGTCGCTGATGCTGGTGGTGGATTGTGAGGTGCGCTCTGCCAGTTTGCGCACTTCGTCGGCAACCACGGCAAAGCCGCGGCCGCTTTCGCCGGCGCGGGCGGCTTCGATGGCCGCGTTCAGCGCCAGCAGATTGGTCTGTTCGGCAATTTCCTGGATGGTGTTGGCCACGCCGCCGATCTGGCCGGCCTTGCGGGTGAGTTCGTCCAGCAGCTGCGTGGTTTCGCGCACGGTCTCCACTACCTGGGCCAGCATCTCGCGGCTTTGTTGCAGGTCTTGTGCGCTATTGCGGGCGGAGTCGATGGCGGCCACCGAGGTGGCGGCCGAGCTTTCGCTGTCTTGCGACAGGCGCGCCAGCGCGTCGGTCAGTGTCTGCACCTGTTGGCCCATCTGCGCGATGTTGTCCAGCTGGTTGCTGGCCAGTTGCTGTACCTGGCCGGCTTCGCTGAGGATGTCGCGCTCGTGGTGCTGCAACTCGCCGGCGGCTTGCTGCATTTGCAGGATCAGTTCGCGCAGCTGCTGGCGCATGCTCTCGGTGCTGTGCCCTAATTGCCCCAGCTCGTTACTGCCTTGTGGCGGCAGGGTGGTATCCAGCCGGCCGCTGGCCAGGCTGCCCAGCGCCTGGCGCAGCGTGTTGACGGTGCGTTGCTGCTGACGGCTGACCAGGTTCACCAGCAGCACGGCCAAGATCAGCACCACCGCCAGCGTGGCGGCCATCACCAGACGGCCCTTGCGGACCAACTGTTCGGCGTGGACTTCCTCAGTGGCTAGCAGTTCGTTTTCCAGCTTCACCAGTTTGTCGATTTCGTAGCGGTGCTGTTGGTAGGCGTTGGCCAGTTGGGTCAGCACGCTGCGGGTGTCTTGTTCGGCCAGCTTTTGGGGGAAGTACTGTTCTTTTGCCAGTTTGAAGAAATCGCGGGCACTCTGTTCGGATTTTTCCAGCAGCAGCTGCCTGCTCTTGTCGTCCAGCGGCGCGCTTTGCCAGTAGCTGCCGCGGTCATTGAACTCTTTTTCCAGCGTTTGTACCCGCTCCTGGTAGGTTTTGACGGCAGTCAGGCTCTGGCTGTGCTCGGACTGCAATACCACCAGGTAGGCTTCGATGATGTAGCGCGGCGGCGGCAGGATGTCGGCGATCAGGTCCTTGCTCTGCACGATGCGGTTGTAGGCATGGCCTTTGACGCGCAACTCCTCCAGCTGCAGCCAGGACATGGTACCCATCACCAGCAAGCCGGCACCCACGATGGAAAGTACCACCAGAAACTGGGCCCGTATCGTCAGTCGTGCTAGCCAGGACGGTGATTGCATGACAATGTTCTCCATTGGGTACTGTGTTTATTATCAAATACCAAAGAATAAGGTGCAAATTACTGACAGATAATTTGATGATATGGCGCAAGTACCTGGAAAATCCAGCCTTGCGGCAGGGTTATTCTGCGTCTATGTCGATGAAAAAAAAGCCTTTTTTCAGGTGAAAGCCTGTGCGCTTTCTGGCACAATGCGCGGTCTTCGAGAATAGACCTGCATGACAATGACGCTTCCTGCCGCACCCCAAGCCATCAACAGCTACCGCAAGTACTGGGCCCAGCGCTTTGGTACCGCCCCCTTCCTGCCCATGAGCCGCGCCGAAATGGACGAGCTGGGCTGGGATAGCTGCGACATCATCATCGTGTCCGGCGACTGCTATATCGACCACCCCAGCTTCGGCATGGCGCTGGTTGGCCGCTTGCTGGAGGCGCAGGGGTTCCGCGTGGGCATCATTGCGCAGCCGGACTGGAACAGCGCCGACGCCTTCCGCGCGCTGGGCAAGCCCAACCTGTTCTTCGGCGTGACCGCCGGCAACATGGACTCGATGATCAACCGCTACACCGCCGACCGTAAACCGCGCTCCGACGACGCCTACACCCCGCACGCCGAGCCGAACAAGCGCCCGGACCGTGCCGTTACCGTGTACGCGCAGCGCTGCCGCGAAGCCTTCCCCGGCGTAGGCGTGATGATCGGCTCCATCGAAGCCTCGCTGCGCCGCATCGCCCATTACGACTACTGGAGCGACAAGGTACGCCAGTCGGTACTGGTGACGTCCAAGGCAGACATCCTGCTGTACGGCAACGCCGAGCGTGCGCTGGTGGAGATTGCCCACCGTGCCGCCCGTGGCGAGAAGCTGTCCGAGATGCGCGACATCCGCGGTACCGCCTTCATGGTGCCGCACGGCTGGAAGCCGGACGACGAGTGGCAGGAGATGGACTCCAGCGTGGTGGACACCCCCGGCAAGGTGGACGTGATCCTGAACCCGTACCAGGAGATTCCGGAGCAGGCTGCCGAGGCCACTGCGGCCAACGACCCGGCCAAGCCGCAGGTGATCCGCATCGAGTCGCGGGAAGAGCGCCTGGCCAAGCGCCGCGCCGAACGCGCCAAGACCGTGCTGCGCATTCCGTCTTACGAGGCGGTGGCGCACGACCCGGTACTGTACGCCCATGCCAGCCGCACGCTGCACCTGGAATCCAACCCCGGTAATGCTCGTGCACTGGTACAGCTGCACGGTACGCGCGACGTATGGCTGAACGCGCCGCCGATTCCGCTGAGCACCGAAGAAATGGACTTCGTGTTCGGGCTGCCCTACGCCCGCAACCCGCACCCCAGCTACGGCGATGCCCACATCCCGGCCTGGGAGATGATCAAGTACTCGGTGAACATCATGCGCGGCTGTTTTGGTGGCTGTACCTTCTGTTCGATTACCGAGCACGAAGGCCGCATCATCCAGAGCCGTTCGGAAGAGTCCATCCTCAAGGAAATCGAGGAAATCCGCGACAAGACGCCGGGCTTCACCGGTCATATTTCCGACCTGGGCGGCCCCACCGCCAATATGTACCGGCTGTCCTGTAAAGATCCTGCCATCGAGCGTTCCTGTCGCAAGCTGTCCTGTGTGTACCCGGACATCTGCGAAAACCTCAATACCGACCACAGCCACCTGATCCAGCTGTACCGCAAGGCGCGCGCGCTGCCGGGCGTGAAGAAGATCAACATCCAGTCCGGCCTGCGGTACGACCTGGCGGTGAAATCGCCGGAGTACATCAAGGAGCTGGTACAGCACCACGTGGGCGGCTACCTGAAGATTGCGCCTGAACACACCGAAGACGGCCCGCTGTCCAAGATGATGAAGCCGGGCATGGGCGCCTACGACAAGTTCAAGGAGCTGTTCGAGCGCTTCAGCCGCCAGGCCGGCAAGGAGCAGTACCTGATTCCGTACTTCATCGCCGCCCACCCCGGCACCAGCGACGAAGACATGGTCAACCTGGCGCTGTGGCTGAAGAAGAACAACTTCCGTCTCGACCAGGTGCAAACCTTCACCCCGACGCCGATGGCGCTGGCCACCACCATGTGGCACACCCGCCGCAACCCGCTTAAGCGCCTGTCGCGCAGCTCGGAAAAGGTGGACGTGGTGCGCGACGGCTATCGCCGCAAGCTGCATAAAGCGCTGCTGCGCTACCACCACGCGGATAACTGGCAGATCATCCACGACGCGCTGGTCGACATGGGCCGCACCGACCTGATCGGCCACGCCAAGCACTGCCTGATTCCACCGACGCCGCCGGGCGACAAGGCCGCCGCCGCACGCCACCGCTTTGCCGGCCAGAGCCTGGCCGCCCGCGCCAAGGCGCAGCAGGGCCAGCCGCGCAACTACGGCGGCCAACCCGGCAAGGGCAAGCCGGCCACCGCCAAGGCCCACGCCGGCAAGCCCGCCAGCGCCAAGCCGGCAGGCAAACCGTCCGCCCCGCGTGCGGCTGCCACCGGCAAGCCACAGGCCAAGCCGGGCGGCAAGGTTGGCCGCAGCCGCTAAGCCCGCTGCCTGGCCCGTCCACAAAGCCGCCGCCAGGCGGCTTTGTGCTGTCTGGCCGCACTTTTTATCGATAATGTCGTCCAAACCGCACCCACCTGCAGGAGCCCGCCATGATCCGCCTCCCGTTTGAACACAGCTACGCCGAGGCCTTGCCGCAAGCCGGCAGCCACGTCAGCCCGGCCAGCGCCAGCGCGCCGCAACTGCACTACTGGAACACCCGCCTGGCCAGCGAGCTGGGCCTGGCGCCGGGGCTGGATGAGGCCGCGCTGGCCGCCTGTTTTTCCGGTGCCGCCGTGCCGGAAGGCGCGCAGCCGTTTGCCCAGGTCTATGCCGGCCACCAGTTTGGCGGCTATTCGCCGCAGCTGGGCGACGGCCGTGCGCTGTTGCTGGGCGAGGTGATCGACGTACAGGGCCAGCGCCGCGATATCGCGCTGAAAGGCAGCGGCCGCACGCCGTACTCGCGCCGCGGCGATGGCAAGGCGGCGCTGGAGCCGATGCTGCGCGAAGTGATCATCGGTGAGGCGATGCACGCGCTGGGCATCCCCACCACCCGCGCGCTGGCAGTAGTGGCCACCGGTGATACCGTTTACCGCGACCGCCCGTTGCCGGGGGCGGTGCTGACACGGGTGGCGGCCAGCCATATCCGTGTCGGCACTTTCGAGTACTTTGCCAACCGTGGCGATCGCGACACCTTGGCCCGGTTGGCGCAGTACACGCTGCAGCGGCATTACCCGCAGCTGCAGGATGCGGCCAACCCTTACCTGGCCATGCTGGAGGCGGTGTGCCAGCGTCAGGCCAGGCTGCTGGCGCAGTGGCTGCACGCCGGCTTCATCCACGGGGTGATGAATACCGACAACATGACGCTGTCGGGCGAAACCATCGACTACGGCCCGTGTGCCTTCATGGACGCGTACGACCCGGCCACGGTGTTCAGCTCCATCGACGAACGCGGCCGCTACGCCTACGGCAACCAGCCGGCCATCGCGCAGTGGAACCTGGCGCGGCTGGCGGAAACGCTGCTGCCGCTGCTGGATGCCGCCGATACGGATGCCGCCGTGGCGCAGGCGACCGAGGTCATCCACCGCTTCCAGGACCACTACCAGCAAGCCTGGCTGACCCAGGCGCGGCGCAAGCTGGGGCTGGCCAGCGAGCAGGCTGGCGACCAGGCGCTGGCCGACGACTGGCTGACCTTGCTGCAACAGCAGCAGGCCGATTTCACGCTGGCGTGGCGCTACCTGGCCGACGTGCTGGACGGCGATGGCGGCGTGCGGCTGGCGGCGCTGTGCACTGATGGCGCGGCACTGCAACCGTGGTTGGCGCGCTGGCAGCACCGGTTGGCCGCAGACGGTATCGACGCGCAGAGCGTTGCCCGCCACCTGCGTGCGGCCAACCCCTTGTACATTCCGCGTAACCATCTGGTGGAAGAGGCGTTGGCGGCAGCCAGCGAGTACGGCGATACCACCCTGTTGCAGCGCTTGCTGACGGTGCTGGCGGACCCGTATACCGAATGGCCGGAGCTGGCGCGCTATGCGCAGCCGGCAAGTGCCGAGCTAGCGCGTGGCTATCGCACGTTCTGCGGTACCTGAGCCTGCGCCTGGGCTGACAGGCCCGGCTGCTATGCCGGTTTTTTGTCGTAGGGTTACCGCCAGGTAAGCGTTGCCTGGCGCCCTGTGCGCCAGCCAGCGCTAGACCAGGCTGACGGCCAGTACGGCGGCTTCTACCCGGTTGCGACCGTTGTGTTTGGCCTTGTACAGCGCTTCGTCGGCCGCACCCATCAGCGCATCGATGTCCATGTGGTCCAGGCTGGCACAGGCCACGCCGAAGCTGGCGGTCAGCCGCAATGGCTTGTTGTCGAACGCCAGTTGCTGGCGCTCCAGGCTCTGGCGCAAGTCTTCCGCCATGGCCAGCCCCTCGGGCAAGGAGCTATCGCGCAGCACCATGCAAAACTCTTCCCCACCCAAGCGGTAGGCGCGGAAACGGTCGGTGGTATGCGTCATCATCTCGCGGCCAACCAGCTGCAGTACTTCGTCGCCAATGTGGTGGCCGAAGGTGTCGTTGATCGCCTTGAAGTGGTCGATATCGACAAAAATTACACATAGTCGTTGGCGGTAAGCTTTGGGGTTGTTGCCATAGCTGTTGTTAAGCGAACGACGATTGTGCAGGCCGGTGAGCGGGTCGCGGTGCGACATGGTGTGCAGTTGGCGAGTGACACGTGTACCCAGCCTGACGATGGACATCATGTTGAAGAATGCGGCCATCACCATGTACAACACGGTTTGCTGGATATTCAGGTCGCTGGCGACGGTGACTTCCGGCAAACCGTCATCCCCGATGATCAAGCGGGCCACGCTGCTACTTAGCAGATAGCCGGCAAAGGCCAGTAAGGGAAGATGCAATATCCAGGTGGACCAGCCGGGAAACTCGCGGATCGCCAGACCGTGCATTTGCCACAGGCCGACCAGCGTCACCGTGGCCAGTGTGCTGTTGAGTACGCTGATGCGGTAAGGCGCAGCGCCAGGAATCAGCCCCATCAGGAAAATGATCCAGCCTGCCGAGAAAGTAAGTAGCCAGACGTGTGCGTGGCTCATCGGGATCAGGCCAAAGAACACGCGGTTGGCATTGCTGCCGTACAGAAACCCGGCTACCAGCAGGCCGGACATGGTCGCGTAAGGCAGCGCCTCCAATACCTGTTGGCCCGGCAGGATGGCAGGAAGCAGCAAGCCGGAAGCCATGCAGAATGCAGCCAGTGTGTTTTGCCGCAGCAAAGGGCCGTGCCCTTTGAACTGGGTTTGCGACAGTAGCCAGGCGAGGGCGTACAGATACAGCTGAGTGACCAATAGCAGCCAGTGCGCATGGTATTGCATAAACATCCTTGGTAGATGGCTTATCTGTATCTATGGTTTTACTAGGGTTATCCTGCTTTTTCAACTGTATGACCATACAGCTATCATAATTATTGAAAGATGATGGTCTGACGGCTGACTACCGCTTGGCCTATGACGCGGTATTGTTTATAAGGATGTGTCTCCTTTTTGCCCGCGCCACCATGATCCTGCTGCACACACCCAACCCCAAAGAAGTGGGCGCCTATCTGCCCCTGTTCCGCGACGCCTTGCCGGCGTTCGACTTCACCACGCTGGACGCCCTGGCTGAACCCGAGCAGGTGCGCTACGTCATTACCTGGGGGCCGCCCCCTGGCTTGTTTGCCGCCTTGCCTGCGTTGGAGGGCGTGTTTGCGCTGGGTGCCGGCGTAGACAAGCTGCTAGGCCGTGAAGACCTGTCGCCCAACGTACCGATTTACCGCTTGCTGGACGGCGGCATGGCCGCGCAGATGCTGGAGTACGTGCGTTACGGGGTGTTGTCCTACCAGCGCCATATGGACGTGTACCGGCGCCAGCAGGCTGCCGGAGTGTGGAAGATGCTGCCACCACGACAGCCGCAGGATGTACGGGTAGGGGTGCTGGGCCTGGGCGAGATCGGGCTGGCGGTGGCGCGCGGCCTGCAGGCGGATGGCTACCGGGTGCAGGGCTGGAGCCGCAGCCCACGCCAGCTGGCGGACCTGCCCAGCTACCATGGTCGTGAAGGTCTGCTGTCGCTGCTGGCCGGTAGCGATGTGCTGGCTTGCGTGCTGCCTTCCACGCCGGAAACCATCGGTCTGCTGGATGAGGCGCTTCTGGCGAGGCTGCCGGCCGGTGCCATGCTGATCAATGCCGGCCGCGGCGATCTGTTGGACGAGCAGGCCTTGCTGGCGGTGCTCGATAGCGGGCAGTTGCGCTGTGCCCAGCTGGATGTGTTTGCCAGCGAACCGCTAGCGGCGGATAGCCGCCTGTGGCACCACCCCGCGGTGACCGTCACGCCGCACATCGCAGCCATTACCTTGCGACAGCAAGCCGTGGCGCAGATTGCGGCCAACCTGAACCGGTTGCAGCAAGGCTTGCCGGCGCTCGGGGTAGTGCAACGCCAGCGCGGTTATTAGCGTGGCGTGATGTCGGCCAGTGGCGGCGCCGCGCTGACGCAGTTACGGCCCTGCTGTTTGGCCGTATACATCGCCATGTCTGCCGCATCCAGCACTTGCTCCAGCCGTTGCTGGTTGGCCTGGCCTTCGGCCACGCCCAGGCTGGCGGTGAGCGCAATGTGACAATTGCCCCGGGTGAGCGGGTAGCTGGCAATATGGCGGCGCAGCGTGTCCGCCAGCGCCAGTGCCCGTGACTGGGTTTCACCTGGCAGGATCAGGGCAAACTCCTCGCCGCCCAGGCGGAACGCCTGACAATAGTCATGGCTGTATTGCTTGAGGATATGGCCGACACGCGCCAGTACTGCATCGCCGATACTGTGGCCATGACGGTCGTTGATGCGCTTGAAGTGATCGATGTCGATCACGATGACGCTATAGCAGCGAAACTGCTGCAGGTAGGGTTCGGTGAGCTGGGTGTGCAGTGCGCGCCGGTTCTGCAGGCCGGTCAGCGGGTCATGCAGTGACAACTGGTGTAGCTGTTTGGCCATGCGTGCGGCAATGCGCACGGTGGCAGTGAGGTTGAAGATGGCCGACATCACCATGAAGGCCACCGCCTGCAGCAGGTTGCTGTCATTGGTCTGGTACAGCTCGGGTACCACGGTTTCGCCCAGTAGCAGGTGCAGCACGGCGCGCATCAGGAAAAACAAGCCGAACAGGCTGGCCGCCAGATGCAGCAGCCAGGTACCCAGGCCGGGGAATTCGCGCATCGATGCCGGATGGCTGTGCCAGGTTGCCCACAAAACCAGCAGGCCGGATTGGGCAGACAGCACCACCAGCCGCCAGTCATGCCATTGCAGCCAGCCAAGCAACAAGATGGGCACGCTGGCGGCGGTACAGCCCAGCAGTAGGCGGGTATGCGACAGCACCGGTAGCCGCATGAACATCAGGCTGCTGTTGGCCCCATAGGCCAGGCCTAGCAGCAGTACCAGCGACACACCGGCATACGGCAGCGGCTGCGCCAGCTGCGCCGGTGACAGCAGCATGCACAGTAGCATGCCGCTGGCCAGGCACAGTGAAGACAGGCTGTATTGCCACAGCAGATGGCGCATGTTGCGGATCAGCAAGATAGCCAGCAGCCAGCCGACGCCGTAAAGATAAAACTGCACCACGAGCAGTAGCCACTGAGTAGGACGCATCGCCATCCATTCGTTGCGGTGGGCAGCCCGGCTGCCCTGATGCGACATTCTTGACCCGTGCCGGAGTGGCGACAACCTATCTATAAGACCCTATTGTCAGTGTTGTTGCGTGTATTCTTCACTTGCTGGCCAGGGGCGCGCGCCGCAGCCGCAGATGGTCGTAAATCCAGTTGAAAACGTAGGTATAAGGCAGGAAAAACAACAGGATGCCGATATCCAGCAGTAGCGCCTCCCAGTAGCTCACCTGCATCCACCACGCCACTACCGGTACACAAATGAACACCAGGCCGCCTTCAAACAGGATGGCGTGCAGGGTGCGTACCGCGGGGGTACGCTGCCAGCCATAGTGACGCTCCAGGCGCTCGAACATGGCGCCAAACAGCATGTTCCAGCTCATCGCCAGCGTGCTGAGCATGATGGCCAGCACGCCCATCTGTGCCGGGCTGTGCCCCAGCAGCCAGCTGCCCAGCGGCACCAGCAGCGCCATGGCGCACACTTCGTACAGCACGGCGTGCACGATGCGCTCCAGCGGGGTTTTGGTGTGAGTCTGCATGATGAAGCACCTGTATCGACGGCAATGGCAGCAGTGTGATAGGTTTTCCCGCTATCTGAAAGCTAACTACCATCGGAGAAGCCGATATGTCATTTAGCCAGGATGCGCTGATGGCGTTTGTCGCGGCAGTAGACCACGGTTCGATCTCGGCAGGTGCCAGGCAACTGGGCAAACGTCAGTCCACGCTGAGCGAAAGCCTGGCCAACCTTGAAATCGACCTCGGCCTCACGCTGTTCCAGCGTGGCAGCCGCCAATTGACCCTGACTGCCGAAGGCCAGCGCCTGTTGCCGCTGGCGCGCCAGGCGCTGGCCGCGCACGACAGTCTGCAACTGGAAGCCGCCGCCTTGCAAAGCGGCGTCGAGCCACGGCTGACGCTGGTGTTGTCCGATACCTTTCACACCGGCAGCCTGGAAGCGGCCTTGCAAGCGTTTGCCAACCAGTACCCGCATACCGAGCTGGAGTGCCTGGTGGGCGAGCAGGACGACGTGCTGGCGCTGGTACGCAGCGGCCGTGCCCAGCTGGGCCTGCTGCCCGGCATGGTTCGTGTCGGCAGCGAGTTTGCCACCCAGGTGCTGGCACAGCAGGCCAGCACCTCGCTCTACGTGGCACCAAACCACCCGCTGGCACAGGCCAGCCCGCTGGAGGCGACCGCGCTGCAAGCGCACCGTCGGCTGCAACTGCAAACCTTTAGCGCCCGCAGCGCACCGGACAGCAGTGCGGGGCGCTGCTGGTTTGCCCCCAGTTACCTGCTGCTGCTGGAAATGACGCAGCTGGGCTTTGGCTGGGCCGAGCTGCCGGACTGGCTGGTGGCGCGTTACGCACCCGAGCTCCACCCGCTGCCGCTGCCGGGTTGGCCGCAACGGCAGCCACTGTATGCGGTATGGCTGCGCCAGCAGCCCCCCGGCCCGGCGGCAGCGTGGATGCTGCGCTGTTTTGGCCAGCCTGCGGCCTGATCTCACGGACGTGTCATCTATTTGTCACCTGGCAGGGATAGACTACATTTCAACAGTTCTTGTAATATTGATTTTACTGCTGCCAGCGTGCTGCTGGCCGTAGCTACCAGACCGGAGCCTGACCATGCCGCATCCCTTTGACCTGCTTCCCCTGCCCAGCCAGCAAGGCGGGCTATTGCTTACCCCGTGCCCCGGCTTGCGTGACAGCAGCGTCAGCCAGGCCTTGGCCACCCTGCAGCTGGCGGGTGCCAGCGGCGTGATCAGCCTGATGCCGATGAGCGAACTGCAACACAACGCTGCCGACAGTATCGGTACCACTTGCGGCCAACTTGGCCTGGCTTGGTATCACCTGCCGGTGGCGGACGAAAGCGCACCCTTGGCCGATTTTGATAGCGCCTGGCAGGCTGCCGCGCCAGATCTGCTGGCCCGCTTGCGTGCTGGCGAGTACCTCGCCATCCACTGCAAGGGCGGCTCGGGTCGTACCGGTCTGATCGCCGCCCGCATCCTGATCGCCTTCGGCGTACCGCATGACGAGGCGGTAGCCCAGGTGCAGGCGCTGCGGCCCAATGCCATCCAGCACCCGGTACACCGCGCCTGGCTGGCGCAATTCAACCCGGCTGCCCCCCATTCCTGAATCTGTTTGCGAGACATCACCATGACCATCAAGATCGGTATCAACGGTTTCGGCCGCATCGGCCGCCTGGCACTGCGTGCCGCCTGGGCCTGGCCCGAGTTTGAATTCGTGCACATCAACGACCCGGCCGGTGACGCGGAAACCCACGCCCATCTGCTGAATTTTGATTCGGTGCACGGCCGCTGGGGCCACGAGGCCAGCGCGGTAGACGGCGCCATCTTCATTGACGGCAAGCGCATCAGCGTCAGCCATAACAAGGCCATTGCCGATACCGACTGGCGCGGCTGCGATGTGGTGATCGAAGCCAGCGGCAAGATGAAAACCGTGGCCGTGCTGCAGGCGTACCTGGAACAGGGGGTGAAGCGCGTGGTGGTCAGCGCGCCGGTGAAAGAGGCGGGCGCGCTGAACGTGGTGATGGGCGTCAACCAGCAGCTGTTCGACCCGGCAGTGCACCGCATCGTTACCGCCGCCTCGTGCACCACCAACTGTCTGGCGCCGGTGGTGAAGGTAATTCACGAAACCTTCGGCATCCGCCACGGCAGCATCACCACCATTCACGACCTGACCAACACGCAGAGCATTCTGGACCAGCCGCATAAAGACCTGCGCCGCGCCCGCGCCAGCGGCATGAGCCTGATCCCCACCACCACCGGTTCGGCCACCGCCATTGCCGAGATCTTCCCCGAGCTGCGCGGCCGCCTGAACGGCCACGCCGTGCGCGTGCCGCTGGCCAACGCCTCGCTCACCGACTGCGTGTTTGAAGTAGAACGCGCCACCACGGCCGAGGAGGTCAACGCCGCGCTGCAGCACGCGGCCAACCATACGCTGCAAGGCATTCTGGGCTATGAATCGCGCCCGCTGGTGTCCATCGACTACCGTACCGACCCGCGCTCTTCGATTATCGATGCGCCGTCCACCATGGTGGTGAACGGCACCCAGGTGAAGCTGTACGCCTGGTACGACAACGAATGGGGCTACGCCAACCGCACCGTGGAGCTGGCGCGGCTGGTGGGCCTGGCCGACCAGGGCTAAGCGATGCAGGCGCTTTCCACGCTATCGCCGGCCATCCGCCAGTACCTGCTGGTAACGGCCAACTACTGGGCATTCACCCTCACCGACGGCGCGCTGCGCATGCTGGTGGTGCTGCACTTTCACCAGTTGGGCTACGCCCCGTTGCAGATTGCCGCGCTGTTCTTGTTCTACGAGGTGTTCGGCGTGGTCACCAACCTGGTGGGCGGCTATCTGGGCGCACGGCTGGGGCTGAACCGCACCATGAACCTGGGCCTGGCGCTGCAGGTGCTGGCACTGCTGATGTTGGCCGCACCGGCCGCCATGCTGACCGTGCCGTACGTGATGGCCAGCCAGGCGCTGTCCGGCATTGCCAAAGACCTGAACAAGATGTCGGCCAAAAGCAGCATCAAGCTGCTGGTACCGGACGGCGAGCAGGGCACGTTGTACCGCTGGGTGGCGCTGCTGACCGGTTCCAAGAACGCGCTGAAAGGCGTGGGCTTCTTTCTGGGTGGTGCCTTGCTGGCCACGCTGGGCTTTGGCGGCGCGGTGCTGGGCATGGCCGCGGTATTAGCGGCGATCTGGCTGTTCAGCCTGTGGCAGCTGCGGCAAGACCTGGGCAAGGCCAAAGCCAAGCCGAAGTTTCGCGAGCTGCTGTCGAAAAGCCCGGCCATCAACGGGCTGTCGGCGGCGCGGCTGTTCCTGTTTGGCGCCCGCGACGTGTGGTTTGTGGTGGCGCTGCCGGTATACCTCAGCACCGTGTTTGGCTGGGATTTCTGGCAGGTAGGCGGCTTTCTGGCGGCGTGGGTCATCGGCTACGGCGTGGTGCAGACGCTGGCGCCAGCCATTACCGGCAAAAAGCAGGGCAGGGTGCCGGATGGCCGTAGCGCTTTTGCATGGGCCGCCCTGCTGGCCGGCCTGCCCGCTGCCATGGCCTTAGGGTTGGCCGCAGGCTGGCCCGCTGGCTGGGTGGTACTGGGCGGGCTGGCGCTGTTTGGCGTGCTGTTTGCGGTGAACTCGTCGCTGCATAGCTACCTCATCGTGAGCTACGCCAAGGCCGACGGTGTGTCGCTGGACGTGGGTTTTTACTATATGTCCAACGCCATGGGCCGCCTGGTCGGCACCGTGCTGTCCGGCTGGGTGTACCAGCAGTACGGTCTGGCCGCTTGCCTGTGGATTTCCACCGTATTTATTACCGTGGCCGCGCTGGTGTCGCTGGCCCTGCCGCAGCATGCGGCCAACCCTGCCCGAGAAAACGCATGAGCCTGCCCAAAGAAAGCGCCGTCAAACTGTTCGAAGCGCTGGCCTCCGGTGTGCGGCTGGATATCTACCGCCTGCTGGTACGCCAGGGCCACGAAGGCATGGTGGCCGGCCAGATTGCGGCCAACCTCGACCTGCCGGCCAATAATGTGTCGTTCCACCTGAAAGGCATGAGCCACGCCGGGCTGGTGACGGTGGCGCAGGAAGGCCGTTTTCAGCGCTACCGCGCCAACCTCGCGCTGATGCAGCAACTGCTGGCCTACCTCACCGACGAATGCTGCGCCGGCCAGCCGCAGCAGTGCCCGGAGCTGGCATTGCCGTGCTGCCCGCCGCCGGTTGCCCCGATTCCGATGCCTATCATGGAGCCTGACATCATGTCCGACCGTGTCTACAACGTGCTGTTCATCTGCAGTGGCAACAGTGCCCGCAGCATCATGGCCGAAGCCATCCTCAACCAGCTGGGCGAAGGCCGCTTCCGTGCCTTTAGCGCGGGCAGCCACCCGCGCGGCTTTGTGCACCCGCAAACGCTGGCCACGCTGCAACAGCACCAGCACGACCCGGCCAGCGCGCGCTGCAAAAGCTGGGACGAGTTTGCCGGCCCCGATGCGCCGGCAATGGATTTTGTGTTTACCGTGTGCGACGCCGCCGCCGGAGAGGTCTGCCCGGCGTGGCCCGGCCAGCCGATGACCGCGCACTGGGGCTTTGCCGACCCGGCAGCGGTAACGGGCGACGAGGCCGCGCAGCACAAAGCCTTTGTGCGCACCTACCGCGACATCACCACCCGCCTGCGCCTGTTCCTCAGCCTGCCCCTGCACAAGCTGGACCGCCTGGCGCTGCAGCATGCGGTGCACGACATTGGCCGGCCAGACACGCTGAGCAGCGAGGCACGGGCATGAGCAGCACTTGCGACACCCGGTCGCCGTCTGCGGCCAACGGCATGAGCCTGTTCGAGCGCTACCTCAGCGCCTGGGTGGCCGCCTGTATCGTGGTGGGCATCGGCCTGGGCCAGCTGTGGCCGCAGGGCTTTGCCGCGTTGGCCGCCATGGAAATCGCCCGCGTCAACCTGCCGGTGGGCGTGCTGGTGTGGGTGATGATCATCCCCATGTTGCTGAAGATCGACTTTGGCGCGCTGCACCAGGTGCGCCAGCACGTACGCGGCATCGGCGTCACCCTGTTTGTGAACTGGCTGGTCAAGCCGTTTTCCATGGCCCTGCTGGGCTGGCTGTTCGTGCGCCAGCTGTTTGCGCCGTGGCTGCCGGCCGACCAACTGGACAGCTACGTGGCCGGGCTGATCCTGCTGGCGGCCGCACCATGCACCGCCATGGTGTTTGTGTGGAGCCGGCTTACCGGGGGCGACCCGTACTTTACGCTGTCGCAAGTGGCGCTAAACGACCTGATCATGGTGTTTGCCTTTGCCCCGTTGGTTGCGCTGCTGCTGGGCGTGTCCAGCATCGCCGTGCCGTGGGCTACGCTACTGACCTCGGTGCTGTTGTACATCGTGCTGCCGGTGCTGCTGGCACAGGCGCTGCGCAAGTGGCTGCTGGCACGCGGCCCGGCTGCGTTCGAGCGGGCCATGGCCGCCATCCAGCCGTGGTCGATGGCGGCGCTGCTGCTGACGTTGGTGCTGTTGTTTGCCTTTCAGGGCCAGGCCATCCTGGCGCAGCCGCTGGTGATCGTGCTGCTGGCAGTGCCCATCCTGATCCAGGTACTGTTCAACGCTGGCCTGGCCTACTGGCTGAACCGGCGTCTGGGCGAGCAGCACAGCGTGGCCTGCCCGTCGGCACTGATTGGCGCGTCCAACTTTTTCGAGCTGGCGGTGGCCGCCGCCATCAGCCTGTTCGGCCTGCACTCCGGCGCCGCGCTGGCAACGGTAGTGGGGGTGCTGATCGAGGTGCCGGTGATGTTGCTGGTGGTACGCGTCGTCAACGCCAGCCGTGGCTGGTACCAGCAAGCTTAAGGTTGGCCGCACGGCGTCTGGGGTAGCAAAAAGCCGATGGCGAGTGCCATCGGCATTTTTGTCGGCAGCGCAGGTGTTTACTGCGGCGGCTGCCACACACCGTCGTGGAAGAAGCGGCGGTAGCTGTGCAGCCACGGCTGAATGTCGTGGCCGCCGGCGGCCAACCAGTCCGGGTTGTAGTAGCTGTTCAGGTAGCGGCTGCCGTCGTCGCAGATCATGGTGACGATGCTGCCCCGTTCGCCACGCTGCAGCATGTCGGCCATCAGCAGGCACACGCCGTAGAAGTTGGTGCCGGTGGAGCCGCCGCACTTGCGGCCCAGCACTTCTTCCAGAAAGTGGATGGCGGCGTAGCTGGCCACGTTGGGCACGCGGATCATGTGGTCGATCACAGTGGGGATGAACGACGGCTCCACCCGCGGGCGGCCAATGCCTTCCACACCGGAGCCCCCTTCGCAGCTACAGTGCGCGTCGCCGCTGACGTAGCTGGCGTAAAAGGCCGAGTTTTCCGGGTCCACCACGCATACCTGGGTCTGTTTTTGCTGGTAGCGCACGTAGCGGCCAAAGGTGGCGCTGGTGCCGCCGGTGCCGGCGCCGCACACAATCCAGCGCGGCTCCGGCTGTGGTTCCAGCGCCATCTGGCGGAAGATGGTGTCGGCAATATTGTTGTTGCCGCGCCAGTCGGTGGCGCGCTCGGCATAGGTGAACTGGTCCATGTAGTGGCCGTTCAGCTCGCGCGCCAGGCGCTGCGATTCGTCGTAGATGGTGGCCGGGTCGTCCACCAGGTGGCAGCGGCCGCCGTAGAACTCGATGGCGCGAATCTTCTCGCACGAGGTGCTGGCCGGCATCACCGCAATAAAGGGCAAGCCCAGCAGGCGGGCAAAGTAAGCCTCCGACACCGCCGTGCTGCCGCTGGACGCCTCGATCACCGGCGTGCCTTCCTTGATCCAGCCATTGCTCAGCGCATACAGAAACAGCGAGCGCGCCAGCCGGTGCTTCAGGCTGCCGGTAGGGTGGGTGGACTCGTCCTTGAAATACAGCTGGATGCCGGGTGCCGCCGGTAGCACCAGCGGAATCAGGTGGGTGTCGCTGCTACGGTTGAAATCGGCCTCGATCTTGCGAATGGCCTGCATCAGCCAGCTTGTCATGGTGTCTCCTCGCCGGCCAGGTTGGCCGCAAACGTCTTATTGGATACAAACCATTTTAGCGGGCCAAAACTGTGGCCATCAGTGGCAGCAGTGGCACAAAACGGGGATACAGTTGGGGGCTGGGCTGGGCTGGGCTGGGCTGGCCTGGGCTTGGCTTGGGTAGCGGTATGGTGGGTAAAGCGCAGCGTGCCCACCAAGTCTTTATGTGGGTAAGTAGTGGGCACAGGGTGTGGGTGTGATGGCGTAGCTTGGCTTGAGCGCAGCGAAGTTCAACGTTTACCGGGTAGCTGGCTACCCGCTTCAAAAACGCGGTAAACGTTGGGCTTCATTTCATGAAGCCCAAGCTCCCTTCTACACCAATTCCCAAATGCCACTGGGTGAATGGTCCGCGTCGCGCATGATCTGCTTACGGCGGAGCTGATTGGCGGCCCATCGCATATCGTATTGCCATGTAAAGAACAGATCACCTGACGAATGTAGTTCCATTTCGTGCTTTAGCCAGATTTGCTTCGCCACATCGACTAGGCGTGCACTACCACCAAGGTCGTGAAGTGCCTCTACTGAATCGCCCTCACTTTCCTAGATACCTCGTGAGCCTCACACTAGGCCCTACAAGGAGGTGTCATGAGCAAGCC
>NZ_VMDW02000125.1 GCF_007644045.2 Vogesella urethralis | reverse complement strand
TTTACCATTCAATTCGAGGAACGTATTCCACAGGCGTAACCTAAACCCTGTTTACACAAAAATTCGGACAGCCCCGGGCTGCATCTGACGCGCGTTCTCGACCAGTTGGCGACAACACGCGGCTTGCCCAAGGCGATCAGGACAGATAACGGCAAGGAGTTCTGCAGCCGCGCCATGCTCAGCTGGGCGCATGCTCGTGGCGTTCAGCTCTTCCTCATCGAGCCGGGCAAACCCAATCAGAACGCCTACATCGAATCGTTTAACGGGCGCTTCCGGGATGAGTGCCTGAACGAACACTGGTTCACCAGCCTGCGCCATGCCCAGGTCGTCATCGAAGCTTGGCGGAAGGAATACAACAACGAAAGGCCCAAGAAAGCCCTGGGTGGTTTGACGCCGGCGGCCTACGCCAAATCACTCGCTGAGAAATCAGGTAAATTAGCCTCGGACTCTAATGCTCAGTGCTACTGAAAATGGGGGGACGTCGTCTCGTCAAAAATCACTAGGACGCGATGGTGCTCCAGCATTGACCAGAACTCTGATTTGAAAAACATGAGGTTCTGGTAGGTGTAGGAGCCTCCAACCGCGCCTAGCGCACCATCAAGACGACGGCCTAGCCGTTCTTCCATCGCTTGGCGTAATCCTGCAGCAACGGCCACTGAAGGGGAGAAACACAACACAAGGTCGATCTGATGGCTGGCTTTCATCCGGCGAGCCAACTCGGCGGCAAAAACGGTTTTACCCGCTCCCGGTGTGGCGAGACACAGGAAGTGTCGATATTGGGTGTAGTGGCTGAGGGCTAGGTTGAGGCATTCGTCTTGCCAGCGACGCAGCTTCATTGGTTGGCTAGGTGCGGTAGTTGTGCCAGTACCGTGTCCAGCGCTTTGATTTTCCCCAGCAGTTTGGAGCTACGTTCCCGTGCCGCATGGTATTGCGGTTCAAGCTGGGCTTTGAGTTCAGGAAAGTCACTGTACAGCCGGATGTACTCTTCAGATTCGCCAATACAGGTAAGCAGATCCACCTGGTAGCTCCGTGCTAATGCGCGCAGCCTTTCTCCCATCGCTTGCGAGGCGCCGTCATTCCCTCCATGCACCGTCACTTCACTGAGGTTACGAGGGGTAGCAGTGGGCGCCTTGCGAATCGCAAACTCGGTGTCGTGGAATGCTTCTGTCTTCTCATAGCGTACGGCCCCCAGTTCGGGCTTGATCTTGGCAAGGAGCCCCTTGCTGACCAGCCTTTCGATTTGGCGGTATGCGGTTTTGTAGGCCTTGATACGGCTAGCGCGAACATTGCTGTTGGCATGCACAAAGCAAGCTTCGCGTAGTTCAAGGATGGTGAAGTGATCCATCGCTTGGATAACCAATGCGTCGTAAAGCCTTTGGGGTATTTTCAACTTGCGCATGTGCAAACATCATCCTTGAAGGGATGAATGGAGGAAGAGAGGCGGTCGCGGCGAGGCAGATACAAGAAAAATGCGGATTATAATCCGTGGTTTTGCGAGGGGCAACTGAGGATAGTTCTCGTCTTTAAGAGAGACGAGACATGACTGACATCGCTGTCCTGTTCGGGAACAATCTCAGACGCAAGCGCAAGGAAATGAAGATTTCGCAGGATGATCTCGCCCTGTTGGCCGGGATGGACCGGAGCTATGTTGGGCGGATCGAACGGGGAGAAACCAGTGTGACCTTGGAAAAGGTGTACCTGCTCGCCAATGTGCTGCAGTGTGACGTACGAGAATTGCTGCCATAGTTAACCCTATGGCAGCACGCGGCTAGCCGACCTCAAACAGCAGCTCCAGCATCGCCTTTACGTTCTCCTCCAGAACCCGGTCTCGTGGTCTGAACCGGAGCCCAGTGACGACGACAAACAGCATCTATATGACGCGATTGCCGAAGAACTGAGCCGCAGACTCGTAACACTTGCGCCGCGCCGCGTGCGCACCGAGCGTCTGGCGGAGTGGCGCATCGCGTTTGACGAATCAGGACCTCGCTCGACCTTCCGCCGCGCGGAACTGATTGCAGGCCAAATCTATGACCGCGCGGCCCCAATTCCTGAAGTGACCCCTTCACCGGACCGTAACGCTTTCCTGCAAGAGGTCGTCGAGGCAATGCGCGAGGTAGCCAACTCCATAGGAGCTACGCTTCAATGACAGAAAAATCGAGTGGAGTCACTGTGACGGAGAGGATGCTGGCGGAGTTCTGCGAGAAGTCCTTCCTGAAACTCTGGAGCTACCCAAACCCGCATAAGGACGATGGGCACGAGCTGTGCGACCTGCTGGCTGTTTTGGGCAACCACGTCTTCATCTTTTTCGACCGCGAGAACGAACTGTCGGAAGACCCTGACAAGGATCCGAAGGTCTTGTGGGACCGTTGGAAGCGCAACGTCATCGACCGCCAGATCAAGACCGCACACGGAGCCGAGCGCTACATCCGCAGCGGCAGGCCGATCTTTCTCGATGCGAAGGGCGCTAAGCCATTCCCCTTCGTATTTGACAGAGACGCAGTGGTTATCCACAAGATCATCGTTGCCCATGGAGCCAAGGAGGCCTGCGAGCGGGCTTCGCAGCAGAATATCTATGGCAGCCTGGCGATCACCTACACGGAGACTGATGGGGGCCCTACTGAGCCATTCCATCTCGAGATCGACAAACGGAAACCGGTTCACATCCTTGACAGCCATAACATGCCCATCTTGCTGCGAGAGCTGGACACGGTGACTGACTTCGCGGCGTATCTTAACGAGAAGGTCCGGGCCGCCTCCGCGTTCGATTACCTGAGCTATTGCGGTGAGGAGGACCTTCTCGGCCACTACCTTCTGAACTACGACGCCACGACGAAGCGCCACGTGATTGGGCCGAAGAAGGGCAGCTTCAACGGAGTCATGATCGGTGAGGGAGAGTGGCACGACTTTGTGCAGACCGATCTGTACAAGAATACTAAGAATGTAGACCGCATCTCGTACTTCTGGGACGAGCTGATTCAGCGCACGTCCCAGAACAGTCTGGACGGCACGCTCGGTGGTAACTCCGACATCCTACGGGGCGAAAGCGCAATCTACGAGATGGTCAAAGAGCCGCGCTTTATGCGAAGGGGGCTTGCCGAGAAGATGCTTTCCGCCGTCGAGCGCTTCCCCGACGCCGGGCAGTTTTCTAGGCAGGTCACCTTCCTGCCCTCGTTCGAGCCAAATGTCGCCTACGTCTTGCTGCAATTGCGTGTATCGGATGCGCTCCGCGCCGAACCCGACTACCGCGAGAAGCGACAGACACTTCTTGAGATCGCATGTGGCGCAGCGAAGAACAAGTTTCCATACCTCGTGAAGGTTATCGGGATCGGCATCGACGCACCTAAATTCTCGGACGGAACGGTTGCTGAAGACTTCATTCTCATGCCTTGTGAGGTGTGGACCGACGAAATGCGTACCCACTATGAAGAGCAGAACAGGGGATGGAACTTCTTCGGCACGTCCGAGATGCGGCAATTCAACGATAGGGTGACGCAGTTTGTACCACCACAGCGAACTGGCACGCGGGCAACGCCTGGCAAAGTTGGCCGCAATGATCCTTGCCCTTGCGGCTCAGGCAAGAAGTACAAGAAGTGCCATGGGTAGAGTGCCAAAGCATCATAGTGAAGAGCTCACAGTAAAATTGCATGAAGATAAAAGTATAATAAGTATGGCCTATTCTGATAAATACTTATCTTAGAGGCCTATGTAATATAGTTACTTTGCAATTAGTATGTAAGTAGCGTGGCATTTTTCTAGCGGGCGCAGCACGATCAGGAACACGCCGGCGGCAAAGTTGGACAGCAGGCCGGACCATGCCATGCCGATGGCCACGCCAGCAGCGGCAAACAGCGCGGCAAAGGTGGTGGTCTGGATACCGAAGTAGCCCAGAATGCCCACTACCAGCATGATGTTGAGGGTCACGTTGATGACGGTGCCCAGGTAACGCATGATGGTTGCGTCAACGTGCTGGCGGGCCAGTGCACGCTGTACCAGGTTACCGACCACGCCGATCAGCCAGCGGCCCAGTACCCAGAACAGGATGGCAGCCAGCAGCTTGCCCCCTACGTCGAGTGCGTAGGTGCCAAGGATCTGTTGCCACTGCGAAATGTCGCTCTGATTCATGTGCTACTCCTTTAAAGTCTATTTGACAGGATTTACAGCTGTTCCAGTTAAGCACACGGGTCCGGGGCTCACAAGCGGATTAACAATGGCAATAAATCACACCCGTTACCGCGCCGGCTTTTTGCCCACAGCGGGGCGACTTATGTCAAAGCACGGCAAGGAGCGGTCGCGTTATAATGCGGCCAACTTAGCAAACCCATTGACGCCGACATGACACAGCTCAAGAACGACACCTTCCTGCGCGCGCTGCTGAAGCAGCCGGTTGACTACACCCCGATCTGGATGATGCGCCAGGCTGGCCGCTACCTGCCGGAATACCGCGCCACGCGCGCCAAGGCGGGCAGCTTCATGGGCCTGTGTACCAGCCCGGATTACGCCACCGAAGTCACGCTGCAGCCGCTGGAGCGTTTCCCGCTGGACGCGGCCATCCTGTTTTCCGACATCCTGACCGTACCCGACGCCATGGGCCTGGGGCTGTACTTTGCCGAAGGCGAAGGCCCCAAGTTCGAACGCACGCTGCGTGACGAAGCCGCCATCCAGGCGTTGCAGGTGGCGCCGCTGGAAAAACTGCAGTACGTGTTTGACGCCGTCAGCAGCATCCGCCGCGCGCTGGATGGCCGCGTGCCGCTGATCGGTTTTTCCGGCAGCCCGTTCACGCTGGCCTGCTACATGATCGAAGGCGGTGGCTCGGCTGATTTCCGCCACGTCAAAGCCATGCTGTACGCCCGTCCCGAGCTGCTGCACCGCATCCTGCAGATCACCGCCCAATCGGTAACCGCCTACCTGAATGCGCAGATCGCTGCCGGCGCCCAGGCAGTGCAGATTTTCGATACCTGGGGCGGGGCGCTTAGCCATGCCGCTTACCGCGAGTTCTCGCTGGCTTATATGCAGCAGATCGTGGCCGGCCTCACCCGCGAGGTGGACGGCCGTCGCGTGCCGGTGATCGTGTTCACCAAGGGCGGTGGCCAGTGGCTGGAAGACATCGCTGCCATCGGTGCCGATTGCGTGGGTCTGGACTGGACCACTGACATCGGCCTGGCGCGTGCCCGCGTCGGCCAGCAGGTGGCGCTACAGGGTAACTTCGACCCCAACGCGCTGTTCGGCAGCCCGGCGTCGATCGAGGCGGAAGCCGGCCGCATTCTGGCCGCCTACGGCCACGGCAGCGGCCACGTGTTCAACCTGGGCCACGGCATTTCGCAATTTGCCGACCCGGCGCACGCCGGCGCCCTGGTCGAGGCGGTGCACCGTCTGTCGCGCCAATATCACGCTGCCTGAGCACGCGGTAACATGGCGGCCATCGCTTGCAGCGGTGGCCGTTTTTGTTTGTGACACGGTGCTTGCGCAAGGGGCTTGACAGTTTTCCATACAGGCGTTCCATGACTTATTCACACGCTCGATAAGTTTGTGAGCAATCTGTCAAGCGCTGGCGATAAAAAAATAGAATCAAACATAATCCGTTGAATTTAAAAGGTTTATTTTTTAGATTAATTTTTGTGCAATCCAATGGAAATGCCGGTTTGACGGCCTTGGCAGCCGCAAACCGACAGCTTGTTCACAAAGTTATCCACAGCAAATGTGCACAAATGGCGGCAAGCCAGCAACGGCGCGGCTTGGCGCGGAACAGGAGCCTTCTTGGCGCAGCAACAGATGATCAGCGTATGGCTGGATGTACCGATGCGTACCGCCTTCAGCTATCTGCACCCGCAGCCGCTGCCGGACGGCACCCGGGTACGGGTGGCGTTCGGCACACGCGAGCTGTGTGGCGTGGTGGACAACAGCCAGCAGCCGCCGCAGGTGGCGCCTGACAAGCTGAAGCCCGTCCTGGCGGTGCTGGCGGGCCCCACGCTGCCGCCGTTACTGTTGGAGCAGGTAGCGTTTGCCGCCCGCTACTACCTGCACCCGCCGGGGCAGGCGCTGTTTACCGCCTTGCCCACGGCGCTACGCGAGCCGCGCGACGTGGCCGGCCAGGATCGCCACTGCTACCTGTTGAGCGAACAGGGCCGGCAGGCACCGCCGCCGCCGCGCAGCAAAGTCAAACTGCTGCTATGGCACGCGCTGCAACAACCACAAAAGCGGGAGGCCTTGCGCCAGCTGCACGCGCAGGCGCACCGCTATCTGGCTGACGGCTTGGCCAGTGGCGATATCGTGGCGCTGCCGTGGCAGGCGCCGCCGCTGCAGGTATGCGACGCGCTGCCGCTCAACCCGGAGCAGGAAGCGGCGCGCGCCGCGGTTGCCGCCGCCCTGGGCGGCTATGCGGCTTTCCTGCTGCACGGCATTACCGGTAGCGGCAAGACCGAGGTTTACCTGCAGCTGATTGCCGAGGTGTTGGCCGCCGGCCGCCAGGTGCTGGTGATCATTCCCGAAATCAACCTCACGCCACAGCTGATCCACCGCTTTGCCTGCCGCTTCCCGGCCACGCTGATCGCCTGCCTGCACAGTGGTCTGTCCGATGGCGAGCGCCTGCAAGGCTGGCTGGACGCCGAAGCCGGCCGCGCCGGCATCGTCATCGGCACCCGCCTGGCGGTGTTCACGCCGCTGCTGCAGCTGGGGCTGGTGATTGTGGACGAGGAACACGACGGCTCATTCAAACAGCAGGACGGCCTGCGCTACCACGCGCGCGACTTGGCCGTGTGGCGTGCCCATCGCCAGCAGGTGCCGGTGTTGCTGGGCAGTGCCACGCCCAGCCTGGAAACCGTCGCCAACGCCGAGGCCGGCCGTTACCGCAAGCTGGTGCTGGCCAGCCGCGCCCACGACGGCGCCACCCTGCCGCAGATCGGCTTGCTGGACGTGCGCCGCCAGCGCCTGGACGACGGCCTCGCCCCCGAGGTGGTGGCCGCGCTACGGCGCCGGCTGGCCCGGCGCGAGATGAGCCTGGTGTTCATCAACCGCCGCGGCTACGCGCCGGTGCTGGCCTGCACCGATTGCGGCTGGACCTCCGCCTGCCGCCATTGCAGTGCCCGCATGGTGCTGCACCTGAGCGCCCGCCAGCTGCGCTGCCACCATTGCGGCGCGGTACAGCGCATTCCGGTGCAGTGCCCCGACTGCGGCAACCCCGACATCAAGCCGCTGGGCGAGGGAACACAGCGGCTGGAGGCGGCGTTGCAGCGGCTGCTGCCCGAGGCGCGCATCCTGCGCATCGACCGTGACAGCACCAGCACCAAGGCCGCGTGGGACAGCATTTACCAGCGCGTGCACGCCGGCGAGGTGGATATCCTGGTCGGTACCCAGATGCTGGCCAAGGGGCATGATTTTGGCGCGCTGTCGCTGGTGGTGGTACTGGGCAGCGACGGCGCCTTGTACTCGGCCGACTTCCGTGCCGGCGAGCGGCTGTTTGCCCAGCTGATGCAGGTGGCGGGCCGCGCCGGCCGTGCCGGCGTAGCCGGGCAGGTGGTGATCCAGACGCAATGGCCGGACCATCCGCTCTACCTGGCGCTGCAGCAGCACGATTTTGACGGTTATGCGGCCAACCTGCTGGCCGAGCGCCGCGAGGCCGGCTTTCCGCCGGCGGCGTACCAGGTGGTGCTGCGCGCCGATGCGCCGGCTTACGCCGACGCCGAGCTGTTCCTGCAACATGCCATGCTGGCGCTGGGCACGCCGCCGGAAGGCGTCAGCCTGTTCGGGCCGGCACCGGCGCTGATGGCGCGGTTGGCCGGGCGCGAGCGCGCGCAGCTTACTATCGAAGCCGTACAACGCGTTATGCTGCACGGCTGGCTGCGCAGCATGCTGCCGCAAATCGAGACGCTGGCGCGCAAGGCGCCGCGCCAGTTACGTTGGTCGCTGGATGTCGACCCCCTGGAGTAAGACGTGAAAACACTGTTTGCCAGCCTGCTGGCGCTCTGCTGCGGCGTGGCCGCGGCGGCGGCGCCGGCCGGCTTCCGCCCCGACGAAATCGCGCTGTGGGCCGCCCCGGTCGAGCAAGACGCTGTCTTCGACGCCTGGCGCGCCGAGGTGCCGGTGAACCCGGCTTCCACCATGAAGCTGCTGACCAGCTGGGCCGCACTGAACCGCTTGGGCCCCGGCTACCGCTGGAAGACCGAGTTCCGCACCAGCGCGCCGCTGGAAAACGGCGTGCTGCGCGGCGACCTGTACTGGGTAGGCAGCGGCGACCCGCGCCTCGATACCCCGCGCCTGGCCGAAATGCTGCGCCAGCTCCGCCTGCGCGGCGTACAGCGCATCGACGGCCGCCTGCTGCTGGACAAGCACGCCTACAGCAATGCCGGCACTGCCGACGGCTTTGCCGGCGACGCCGACCGCGTGTTTACCGTGCCGCCCGATACCCACCTGCTCAACCTCAAGGTGGCCTGGTTGCGCTACAGCTTTGACGCCGGTCGCCCAAGCGTGCAGCTGGACCCGCCGCTACCTGGCCTGCAACTGGACAACCAGCTGCAAACCGGCACTGCCGGCAGCTGTGGCGACGTGCGTCAGCACGTGAAAGCCGACATCGACGGCAACCGCATCCGCGTTAGCGGCAAGCTGCCGCCCGCCTGCGACGGCGCGGCCAACTATGTGAACGTCCTGTCGGTCAATGATTTTGCGGTGCAGAGCTTCAGCGCGCTGTGGCAGGGGCTGGGCGGGCAGGGGCCGCAAGCCGCCGGCGTGGCCGCTGCGCCGGCCGACAGCCGTTTGCTGCTGCAGGCCGATTCCGACCCGCTGCTGGCCATCCTTGGCGACGTCAACAAGTTCAGCAACAACACCATGGCGCGCAGTGTGCTGCTGGCGTTGGGCATGCAGTATCCGCAACGCGGCGATACGCTGCAGGACGGCATTGCCCAGGTGCGTGCCTTGCTGCAGGAAAAGCAGCTGGCCGCCGATGGCCTGGTACTGGAAAACGGCGCCGGCCTGTCGCGGCGCGAGCGCATCAGCCCGCGATTGCTGGGCGAGGTACTGCGCGACGCCGCGCGCGGCCCTTACGGCCCGGAGCTGGCCGCCACGCTGCCGTTGGCTGGCGAGGACGGCACGCTGCGCAAGCGCTTGGGCAGCTTTGCCGGCGGCCTGCGCCTGAAGACCGGCACCCTGGACGATACCCGCGCGCTGGCCGGTTACTGGCAGGCGCCGGGCGGGCAGCGGCTGGTGATCGTGGCGGTGGTCAACTCGCCGCGCGCGGCCAACCTGACGCCGGCGCTGGACGCGGCAGTCAGCGACGTGATCCGCCGTTACCAGGCCACCTTGCCGCCGCTGCGGTGAGCGGTGGCTAAGCGCCAGCCGGCGCGCTTATAATCGTGCCATCACCGCTAGGGAAAGCCAGATGAAACCCGTTACCATGTACACCACGGCCGTATGCCCTTACTGCATCCGCGCCAAGCAACTGCTGGCCAGCAAAGGCGTGGCCCAGATCAATGAGATCCGTATCGACCTGGACCCGGCCGAGCGCGAGAAGATGATGAGCATCACCGGCCGCCGCACCGTGCCGCAAATCTTCATCGGCGACACCCATGTCGGCGGCTGTGACGATCTGGTGGCGCTGAACGGCGCCGGCAAGCTAGACGTGCTGCTGGCAGATTGATCTGCATCTCGTCGCTGTCATGCAATCGTGCGATGATGACAGCTGATACCAACCCCGCACCGCACCGGTGCCATAGAGACGTGAACCATGAGCGAACAACAAGAGCTGCAACCGGTATTCTCCATCGAAAAAATCTACGTGAAAGATCTGTCGCTGGAGATCCCGAACGCCCCCGCCATCTTCCTGGAGCAGGAACAGCCGGAAATCGACATGCAGCTGGCTAACGGCGCGCAGCAGCTGGAAGAAGGCTTCTTCGAGTCTTCGATGACCATCACCGTTACCGCCAAAGTCGGCGACAAGACCATGTTCCTGTGCGAAGTCACCCAGGCCGGCATCTTCCAGATCCGCAACCTGCCGGCAGAAGACATCGACCCGATTCTGGGCGTGGCTTGCCCGAACATCCTGTTCCCGTACGCCCGCGAAACCGTGTCCAACCTGGTTGGCCGCGCCGGTTTCCCGCCGGTACTGCTGTCGCCGATCAACTTCGAAGCCCTGTACATGCAGCAACGCGCTGAGCAGGCCGAAGCCGGCAACGCCTGAACCCTATGAAGCGACACGCATTGCTTGCAGCCGTGCTGGCCCTGGTGGCCGGTACGGCTTTTGCACTGGAATTCCGCTCGGTGAAAGAAACCGGCGTCGCCCTGTATGACGCGCCCAATCTGTCGGCCCAGAAACTGTTCGTGGTGAGCCGCTACTTTCCGGTAGAGGTGCTGGCCACGCAGAAAGACTGGTCGCGGGTACGCGACGCCACCGGCGGCATCGCCTGGATTCCTTCTGCCGCGCTGTCTACCCGCCGTACCGTACTGGTAACGGCCGACAAGCTGGCCGTGCGCGAAAGCGCCGACGACAAGGCCCGCGTGCTGTTCTGGGCCGAAAAAGACCTGGTGCTGGACATGGTGGAAGCGCCGCAAAGCAGCTGGGTCAAGCTCAAGCACCGCGACGGCAGCAGCGGTTACGCCCGCATCAATGGCCTGTGGGGCCTGTAAGAGAGGCGTCATGAAGATTACCGTTCTGGGCGCCGGCGCCTGGGGTACCGCGCTGGCGATGGCCTTCAGCCGCCAGCACCACGTCACGCTGTGGGGCCGCGACGCCGCACAGATGATCGATATGCAGGCCAGCCGGCTCAATCGCCGCTACCTGCCCGATTGCCCCTTCCCCGACAACCTGCACCTGTCGGCCGACCTGTCCGAGGCGGTGATGGGTGTCGAGCTGGTGCTGGTGGTGACGCCGATTGCCGGCCTGCGCCCCAGCCTCAAGGAGCTGTCACGCCTGAAGGTGGACGCCCCCATCCTGTGGGCGTGCAAGGGCTTCGAAGCCGGCTCCAGCTTGTTGCCGCACCAGGTGGTTGCCGAAGAGTTTCCGGCACTGAAAACCATCGGCGTGTTGTCCGGCCCCAGCTTCGCCAAGGAAGTGGCGCTGGGCCTGCCGGCGGCGGTGACACTGGCCTCCGAAAACTATGCCTTTGCCCGTGATTTCGCCCGCGAGCTGCACAGCCCGCTGCTGCGTATCTACGCCAATGACGATCTGGTCGGTGTGGAGGTAGGCGGCGCGGTCAAGAACGTGATGGCCATTGCTACCGGCGTGGCCGACGGCCTGGGCTTCGGCATGAACGCCCGGGCGGCGCTGATTACCCGTGGCCTGGCAGAAATCACCCGTCTGGCGGTGGCGCTGGGCGGCAGCCAGCAGAGCATGCTGGGTTTGTCCGGTGTGGGCGACTTGCTGCTGACCTGCACCGGGGCGCTGTCGCGTAACCGCCAGGTGGGCCTCAAGCTGGCAGAAGGCAAGTCGCTGGAGACCATCCTGCAGGAGCTGGGCCACGTGGCCGAAGGCGTGCCGACGGCGCGCGAGGTATTGCGCATGGCCGAGCGCCTGGAGGTAGACATGCCGATCACGGCGGCAGTTTGCGAGCTGCTCTATCATCAGGCCAAGCCGCAAAGCGTGGTAGAGCGTCTGCTGGGACGCACGCCGAAACCGGAGTTCGGCACGCCCTGAGTGCCGCCTGCCGTACACCGAGCACCCCCTTTCCCAGGAAAGGGGGTGTTTTTTTGTGCCGGGCTAGCCGGCGTCGGTGTCAGCCGGGGCGGGCGGCGGGTTGAATACGGCATCCAGTTTCTCGCGCAGGCGCGGCAGGTCGAAGCCTTGATCGTCGGCTTCCAGACGCTGGGCAAAGTGGATGTGATCCTGCTCGTCCACCAGCCACAGCGCAGGGCAGGTGACGCCGGCCAGCGGAATATCCTGCAGCAGGACGCCAAAGTGCTTGTGGAAGTCGCGGCCGCGCAGCGTGGACAGCAGCACCACGTGCGGCAGGCCGTGCTCGCGGCGGGCGCGGGCCAGACTGAACGGGGAGTCCACCGTGATCACGATGAACTGCAGCAGTGGCCACGCTTCCAGGGCGCGGCGCAGGTCTTGCAGCAGGGTGAGGCCGGCTTGCTCGGCGTCGATGGACAGCAAGGTGACCACCAGCTTGACGCGGCCAAGGTAGCGCTCCAGCGAGACGTCGCGCAGCTGTTCGTCCACCAGCATGAAGCTGGGCAGCGTGTGGCCGGCTTCGGGGAAATTGCCGCTGACCTCGAGGGCTTCTTCCTGATAGCTAAAGGGGTGTAGTGCCATGTCTTCCTCCGTTTGTGATACCACTGTGGCTTATCGCGGAGGAAATGCAAGTGTGCAGCGCAGCAGGCCAGGGTTGGCCGCCGCGCTGGCAGACGGGTATTACGGGTAGTAGAAGTGCAGGCTGTAGCCCAGCGCCTTGCCTTGCGCCATGGCCATGCGCAGCTGGATCTTCAGCTCGCTGTTGCTGTTGAACTGGCCCAGTTTGTAATCGCTGGCACTCAGGTATTCTTGCGGCCGAAACGCCTTGCGTACTACCACCTTGTCTTCGGCATCTTTCAGCGTCAGCTCCATCACCGGAAAGGCTTGCGGGTATTTGGCCAGGTTCTTCAGCGTGGCATTCAGCTGGATCAGGTGGTCGTTTTGCGGTACGAACGACAGTTCGGACCATTCGGTACGGATCAGTTGGCGATCGGTCGGCAGCGGCACGCTGCAGCCCAGGCTGGCGCACAGGCTTTCGAAGGCCGGGCGCAGTTCGGGCACTTCAGCGCCGACGCGGGTGCGGTTGATAAACAACAACTGGCCCAGCAAGGCAACCGCCAGCAAGGTACCCAGCACTGCATACAGCCCGGTTTTCACCATGCTGCCAGTGCTGGCGGCCGGCACGGCTTCGTCGTGTTCGGCTTCGGCTTCCGTTTCGGCTACGAAGGCGGGCGCGGCGGGCGGCGGCTCATCAAAATCCGGGGCGCTCAGCGCCGGTTCCTGGCGACGGCTGGTGTCTGGTGCCGGGGCCGCTTCCGTGTCGTCGTCTTCCGGCTGTACGTAGGCCGACAGTTTGCGGTTATTGCCGCTGCTGGCGGGGCTACGCAGCGCTTCGGCCAGCGCCTGCTGGAAAGCGTCCATTTCCGGTTGGCTGCTGCTGGCGGCTTCGGCCTCAGCCTGTGCGGCAGCGGCGCGGAAGTCGGACACGATAGGCTGGCTGGGCGGTTGCGGCGCAGGCGTGGCGCGCTGGCGCTCCATCAGGTCGAAGTCGGGCAGGTCGAAGTCGGTGTCGGGCAGCGGGCTGTCGGGCAGGATGTCGTCGAACGGGCTGGGTGCAGGCTGGCGCTGCGGCGCGGGCGGCGGCGCAGGGTTGGCCGCAGGGGCGGGTTCGAAATCGGGCAGTTCCAGCTCGAAGTCGTCGTCTTCGGCTGGACGCGGGGCAGGGGCCACCGGTGCGGGTGTGGCTTGCTGTACCGGCGGCGGTGTCAGTGCCGCGTCGGCGGCACTGTCGAAATGACTGGGCGCATGAAAAACATGGCTACAGCGCCCGCAGCGTACCATGCCGCCGGCGAGGGCGAGATGGGCGTCAGAGACTTTGAACTTGGTCTGGCAGCTGGGGCACTGTGTGGTGTAGCTCATGGTTTACGGGCGCTTGGTTCCGGATAGTCGGGTCCAGCCCTCGTCGAACACGGCGGCGTCCATATCGAACCATTTGGCGTAAATGGCGGACAGTTCTTCGGCCTGCTCGGCAAGAATGCCGGAAAGCACGATTTTACCACCGGTTTTCACGTGGCTTGCCAGCAATTCGCCCAGCATGCGCAGCGGGTTGGCCAGAATGTTGGCGACTACCACGTCGTACTGGCCGGCTTTCAGCGTGTCCGGCAGGCCGAACTCGGCGCTGACGCCGTTTTGTTGCGCGTTATCCAGGCTGGCACGTACCGCCTGGGCATCGATGTCGATACCACGGGTGGGGCCGGCGCCCAGTTTCAGCGCGGCGATGGCCAGGATGCCGGAACCGCAACCGTAGTCCAGCACCGTTTCGCCACCGCGGATTTCCTGATCCAGCCATTGCAGGCACAGGCGGGTGGTGGGGTGGCTGCCTGTCCCGAAGGCCAGGCCCGGGTCCAGTTGCAGGTTGATGGCGTCCGGGTCCGGCGACTCGTGCCAGGTGGGGGTAATCCACAGGCGGTCGGAGATGCGGATCGGGTCGAACTGGCTTTGCGTCAGGCGCACCCAGTCCTGCTCTTCCACGCGGCCAACGGTGTAGCTGGGCACGTCGATGCGGCACTGGTTGGCCGCGGCCACGATCAGCAGGTCCACGTCGGCATCTTCGGCAAACAGGGTGTTGATCAGGCTGTGCTGCCACAGCTGGTCTACGGGTTCACCCGGCTCGCCGAAGATCGGCTGCTCGTCATCGGTACCCGCCAGCGCATCTTCGATGGTGGCGGACAGGGCGCCAACGTCCATCAGGACGTCGGCCAGTTTCTCGGCCACGGCCGAGTCTGCTTGAATGGTGGCTTGCAGCCATGCCATGGAATTAACTGCCTTTCTTCAGCTGCGCCAGACGCTCTTCCAGGTAGTGGATACTGGTGCCGCCTTGGCGGAAGGCACTATCCAGGAAGAGTTCCTGATGCAGCGGGATATTGGTTTTGATGCCGGTGATGGCCATTTCGGACAGCGCCACGCGCATGCGCGCCATCGCCTGTTCGCGGGTATCACCATAAGCGATCAGTTTACCAATCATCGAGTCGTAGTGGGGCGGAACCGTGTAACCCTGGTAGATGTGCGAGTCGATGCGGATACCCGGGCCACCGGCCGGGTGGTAGCTCTCGATCTTGCCCGGCGACGGGATGAAGCTGAACGGGTCTTCCGCGTTGATGCGGCACTCCATCGCGTGGCCCTTGAACACGATCTGGTCCTGGGTGAAGCGCAGTTTTTCGCCGTAGGCGATGCGGATCTGCTCCTGCACGATGTCGATGCCGGTGATCAGCTCGGAAACCGGGTGTTCCACCTGCACGCGGGTGTTCATCTCGATGAAGTAGAACTCGCCGTTTTCGTACAGGAATTCAAAAGTACCGGCGCCGCGGTAGCCGATGCGGCGGCAGGCTTCGGCGCAGGCCTCACCGATGCGCTGGCGTTGTTCGGCGGTAATGCCCGGTGCCGGCGCTTCTTCGATGATCTTCTGGTGACGGCGCTGCATCGAGCAATCGCGCTCGCCCAGATACACGGCGTTGCCGTGCTGGTCGGCCAGCACCTGGATCTCGATGTGGCGCGGCTGTTCCAGGAATTTTTCCATGTACACGGTGGGGTTGCCAAAGGCAGCACCGGCTTCGGTACGGGTCATGTTCACCGAGTTGATCAGCGCCGCTTCGGTGTGTACCACGCGCATGCCGCGACCGCCACCACCACCGGCAGCCTTGATGATCACCGGGAAGCCGATCTTGCGGGCAATCTTGGTGATTTCCACCGGGTCGTCCGGCAGCGCGCCAGCAACACCCGGTACGGTCGGTACACCGGCTTCGATCATGGCCTGCTTGGCGGACACCTTGTCGCCCATCAGGCGGATGGTTTCGGCGCGCGGGCCGATGAAGGCAAAGCCGGATTGCTCCACGCGCTCGGCGAAGTCGGCGTTTTCCGACAGGAAGCCGTAACCCGGGTGGATGGCCTGGGCGTCGGTTACTTCGGCGGCGGCAATCAGCGCCGGCACATTCAGGTAGCTCTGGGCAGAGGATGCCGGGCCGATGCACACCGATTCGTCGGCCAGCTTCACGTACTTGGCTTCGCGGTCGGCTTCGGAATGCACTACCACGGTCTTGATGCCCATCTCGCGGCAGGCACGCTGGATACGCAGGGCAATTTCACCACGGTTGGCGATCAGGATCTTTTCAAACATGTCGGTATCTCCGCAGCCCGGTAGCCGCGCTTGGGCACCGGGCCGGGCTGTAGGCAGCCCTTTTAATCACGTAATCACGCGAAAACGACAGGGCACGCTGGCGTGCCCTGTCATTTGGAATTCACGGCAGATCGCTGCTGTTATTCGATGATGAACAGCGGCTCGCCGAATTCAACCGGCTGGCCTTCCTCGATCAGCACGGCTTTCACCACACCGGCGCGCTCGGCTTCGATTTCGTTCATCAGCTTCATCGCTTCGATGATGCACAGGGTGTCGCCCACGTTCACTTGCTGGCCCACTTCCACGAACGGCTTGGCGTCCGGGCTCGGGCGGCGGTAGAAGGTACCAACCATCGGCGATTTCACGGCATTGGCGCTGTCGGCAGCCGGGGCCGCAGCCGGTGCGGCGGCAACCGGTGCGGCAGCCGGGGCTGCAGCCATCGGCGCGGCGTGCGGCAGCTGAACGTGCATCGGCTGGGCAAAGTTGACGGCAGCGTTGGCGGATACGCGGGTAATGCGGACTTTTTCTTCGCCTTCGGTCACTTCGAGTTCAGCAATGCCGGATTCCTCGACGAGATCGATCAGCTTCTTCAGTTTGCGCAGGTCCATGGTATTCCTTCGGTAGTATTCGGGTGTTTAAGCCACTGTGGCCAGGCGTTTCATCGCATGAGACAGGGCCATGGCGTAGCCATCGGCGCCCAGGCCGCAAATGACGCCGACCGCCAGGTCCGAAAAATAGGAGTGGTGGCGGAAGGGTTCGCGGGCGTGGACGTTGGACAGATGTACTTCGATATAAGGCAGCTTCACGCCGGCCAGTGCGTCGCGCAGCGCCACGCTGGTATGGGTAAAGGCTGCCGGGTTGATGATGACAAAAGCCGTGCCGTCGGTAAGGCAAGCGTGTACGCGGTCGATCAGGACATGCTCGGCATTGCTTTGCAATATGTCCAGCTCGAAACCGGCGTCAGTGGCTTGTGCACGCAGGCGCTGGTTGATGTCGTCCAGGGTGTCCCGGCCGTAGTGCTGTGGCTCGCGCAGTCCGAGTAGGTTCAGATTGGGGCCGTGCAGCACGAGGATTTTTCGGGTCAAGGTGGTGGTCCCTGTTTTGATATGGGCGCGAGTTTGCAGTAATTGCCGGCAAGTTGTCCAGCAATTGCCGCATTTCAAACGCATGTTTAAGTTGCAGAGTTGTTGGTAAAATGTTGCTGCTTCGAGTGAAAGCACTAACAAATCGGCCCGCTGTCACGCGGCTGAAACTGTAGCGTGGCCAGTTTTTGCCTTGTTGATCTGGCACAAGCAAGCTGCATACCGGGAACGCTGCCACGGGAAGTCGCTCGAAAGGTATAATCCCGCAGTTTTCCAGAAGATAGCCGCACCATGCACGTATCCGATTTCGACTACCACCTGCCCGAGCACCTGATCGCCCAGCACCCGCCCGCCGTGCGCGGCAGCAGCCGCCTGCTGCTGGTAGCAGGAGACACGCTGCGCGACGCGCAGTTCGACGATTTTGCCGACGCCCTGCAAGCCGGCGACGTGATGGTGTTCAACGACACCCGCGTCATCAAGGCACGGCTGTTTGGCGAGAAAGCCAGCGGCGGTAAGGTGGAGGCGCTGGTGGAACGCGTGCTGAACGAGCATGAAGTGCTGGCCCACGTGCGTGCTAGCAAGTCGCCGAAGCCGGGCAGCCGCATCGTGTTTGCCGAGCGCTGGGAAGCCGAGATGGTTGGCCGCGACGACGCGCTGTTCCATTTGCGCTTTCTGGACGAGGCCAACGTGTTCGATATCCTGGACGCCTCCGGCAAGCTGCCGCTACCACCATATATCGAGCGTGATACCGACGCCGACGACGACGAGCGCTACCAGACCGTGTATGCACGGGAAAAGGGCGCGGTGGCCGCGCCGACGGCCGGCCTGCACTTTACCGATGCCATGCTGCAGCGCCTGCGCGACAAGGGCGTGCAGCTGTGCAACGTGACGTTGCACGTGGGTGCCGGCACCTTCCAGCCGGTGCGCGTGGACAACATCGCCGAACACAAGATGCACAGCGAAATCTACGACGTGCCGCAAGCCACCGTGGACGCCATCCACGCCGCGCACGCCGCCGGCCGCCAGGTGCTGGCGGTGGGCACCACCAGCATGCGCGCGCTGGAGTCTGCCGCACGCGGCGACGGCGTGCTGAAGGCGGGCCGCGGCGAGACCGACATCTTCATCACCCCGGGTTACCGCTTCAACGTGGTAGACCGGCTGCTGACCAACTTCCACCTGCCCAAATCCACGCTGCTGATGCTGGTGTCAGCGTTTGCCGGCTACCCGGAAATGCGCGCTGCCTACGCGCACGCCGTGGCGCAGGAATACCGTTTCTTCAGCTATGGCGACGCCATGCTGCTGACGCGCAAGGACTGACATCATGAGCGGACTCTCCCACGATAGCGCCCTGCCGGAAGACATCATCCTGCACGCCGTGTCGCGGCAACTGGAAATCGGCTTCGACGACGGCGCCCGTTTCACGCTGGACGCCGAATACCTGCGCGTGCATTCGCCGTCGGCCGAAGTGCGCGGCCACGGCGTGGGCAACGAGGTGCTGCAGACCGGCAAGAAGCAGGTAGCCATCACCGCGCTGGAGCCGGTGGGCCACTACGCGCTGAAAATCGTGTTCGACGACGGCCACGACAGCGGCCTCTATAGCTGGGCTTACTTATACGAGCTGGGCGCCAAGCGCGACCAGTACTGGCAGGATTATCTGAATCGCCTCGCCGCCGCTGGCGCGAGCAGGGAGTAAACATGGACAACCAGACGCATTTTGGCTTTAAAACCGTCGACGAAAGCGAAAAAGCCGGCAAGGTAGCCGAGGTGTTCCACTCGGTGGCGCAGAAGTACGACGTGATGAACGACCTGATGTCGGGTGGCCTGCACCGCGTGTGGAAGCACTTCACCCTCACCACCTCCGGCGTGCGTGCCGGCGACAAGGTGCTGGACATCGCCGGTGGTACCGGCGACCTGGCGCGTGGCTGGGCCAAGCGCGTGGGCAAAAGCGGCGAAGTGTGGCTCACCGACATCAACAGCTCGATGCTGACCGTTGGCCGCGACCGCCTGCTGGACGAAGGCCTGATCCTGCCGGTATCGCTGGCAGACGCCGAAAAGCTGCCGTTCCCCGACAACTACTTCAACGCCGTGTCGGTAGCCTTCGGCCTGCGCAACATGACGCATAAAGATGCCGCGCTGAAAGAGATGTTCCGCGTGCTGAAGCCGGGCGGCAAACTGTTCGTGCTGGAGTTTTCCAAGGTCTGGAAGCCGCTGTCGCCGTTCTACGATTTCTACTCGTTCAAGGCGCTGCCGGTGATGGGCAAGCTGGTGGCCAATGACGCCGACAGCTACCAGTACCTGGCCGAGTCCATCCGCATGCATCCGGATCAGGAAACCCTGAAGCAGATGATGCTGGACGCCGGCTTTGGCCGCGTCGATTACCACAACATGACCGGTGGCGTGGTGGCGCTGCACAAGGGCGTGAAGTTCTGATGGACGACGCCATTGCCGCCCGCCTGGCCGAACTGGGCATCACGGCGGCAAGGTTGGCCGCACGCGGCCTGCAACCGTACGCAGAAGCCGCTGCCGAGCAACTGGTGCTGGCCGACGTTAACGACGCCGGGCGCGAGTTCCACCTGCTGCCTGGTGCCGCTGACGCGTGGCAGGCCATGCGCGATGCCGCCGCTGCCGATGGTGTGACGCTGTTTCTGGTGTCCGCCTTCCGCAGCGTGGCGCGGCAGCACGAGATTGTGGCCGCCAAACTGGCGCGTGGCCAGAGCCTGGACGCCATTCTGGCCGTCAGCGCCGCCCCCGGCTTCAGCGAGCACCATACCGGCCGTGCCATCGATATCGGCACCCCCGGCTCGCCGGTGCTGGAACAACACTTTGAAACCACTCCGGCCTTTGCCTGGCTGCAGCAATGTGCGGCCAACTATGGTTTTGCCATGAGCTTTGGCCCGGACAACGCCAGCGGCTACTTGTACGAGCCCTGGCACTGGTGCTGGCAACCCACTGCCGCCCAGCCCACATCGAAAGGACTAACCGCATGAAACACCTCTCCAAACTCGGCATCGTGACCGTGGTTTCCGCTGCCCTGCTGGCCAGTGGTTGCGCCTCGGTAGACCTCGACCAATACACCAACACCCAGAAGGGTGCCGTGCTGGGCACTATCGGTGGCGCCGTACTGGGCGCAGCGGTCGCCGGCAAGGGCAACCGCAATAAGGGTGCCGTGATCGGCGCTATCGGCGGCGGCCTGGCCGGTGCCGGCGTGGGCGCGTACATGGACAAGCAGGCACAGGACTTCGAAAAGCAGCTGGCCCCGCAAATCCAGTCCGGCGCCATCGAACTGAAGAAAAACGCCGACCACAGCCTGACCGTGACCATGACCTCGGCCACCGCCTTTGACAGCAACTCGGCCAGCCTGAAACAAGCCTTCCTGCCGACGCTGGCTACCATCGGCAGCATCGTCAAGCGCTACGGCAAGACCACGCTGGATATCGAAGGCCATACCGACGCCAGCGGTAACGACAAGATCAACCAGCCGTTGTCCGAACAGCGCGCTGCCGCAGTAGAACGCCAGCTGGCCAGCTTGGGCGTGCAGCCGGAGCGCATGAGCGCCGCCGGTTACGGCGCCAGCCGCCCGCGTGCCGACAACAAGACCGAAGCCGGCAAGCAACTGAACCGCCGTGTGGAAATCCAGATCGTGCCGGTGGTGCAGTAAGGCATGAACGCCTGGCTGCTGCTGGCCGCTGCCATCGCCGCCGAGGTGGTGGCCACCTCGTCGCTGAAGCTGGCGGCCGGTTTTACCCGGCCGCTGCCCTCGCTGGTGGTGGTGGCCGGCTACGTGCTGGCGTTCTGGCTGCTGTCGCAAGTGGTGCAGCGGCTGGACCTGGGCGTGGTGTACGCCATCTGGTGCGGTGTCGGCATGGCGGTGGTGGCGGCCGTGGGCGTGTTTTACTACGGCGAGGGCATGCCGCCGTTGAAGCTGGCCGGCATTGTGGCCATCATCATTGGTACCGTTTTATTGAGTCTGGCCAGCAAGGGGCATTGATATGGGCTTGCGTATTGCCGCATTTAATCATCTGTTGAACCAGCACCCGGCGGTGCGTGCCGAGTTGGCGCAGCATGCCGGGCGCCGCATCGGCATCAGCCTGCCGCCGTTCGATCTGGCGGGTGTGGTCACCAGCGACGGCTGGCTGGCGGCGTGTGAAGGCGAGCCGGAAGCGCGCCTGCGGCTGAAGCACGGCGTGGCGCTGGCGCAGCTGTCCGGCCGCGAGCCGGACATGGCCGACATCGTGCTGGAAGGCGATACCGAGCTGGCGGCCAACGTTGGCCGCATTGTGCGCCAGCTGCAGTGGGACGCCACCGAAGACCTGTCGCGCGTGGTGGGCGACGTGGCGGCGCACCGCGTGCAAGGCTGGGTGCGCGGCCTGTTCGGCATCAAGGGCGAGATCGGTGGCCGCTTGCTGGAAGCCTGGGTCGAGCACCTGCGCGAAGAAGCGCCGCTGCTGGCCAAAAAGACCGACGTCGAGGCGTTTGTCAGCGCGGTGGACACGCTGCGCGAAGATGCCGACCGTTTCGAAAAACGCCTGGCGCTGCTGGAAGCGCGTGCGGCCAACCTTCGCCAACCATAACAACAAAGCCCCATCATGCGTATTGCGCGTCTGCTCAAGATTGTTTCCGTGTTCTACCGCTTCGGCCTGGACGATTTCCTGGCTGGCCGCCCCAAGGTGGGGCTGATCGCCACGCTGTTCCGTCTGCTGCCGCTGCCGCGCGATACCGATGCGCCGTTGCCGCAGCGCGTGCGGCTGGCGCTGGAACACCTGGGGCCGATCTTCATCAAGTTCGGCCAGGTGCTGTCCACCCGTCGCGACTTGCTGCCGCCCGATTACGCCGATGAGCTGGCGCGGCTACAGGACCGTGTACCGCCGTTCGACAGCGCCATCGCGCGCGAGGTGATCGAGCGCAGTTTCGGCCAGCGCGTGGCCGACATCTATGCCGAATTCGACGACGTGCCGGTAGCCAGCGCCTCGGTGGCGCAGGTGCACCGCGCCCGCCTGCATGGCAGCAACGGCCAGCCGGGCAAGGCGGTGGCGGTGAAAGTGCTGCGCCCGGGCATTCTTCCGGTGATCGAGCAAGATCTGGCGCTGATGGCGGTGCTGGCCGGGCTGGTAGAGCGCTTCCTGCCCGACGGCAAACGGCTGAAACCACGCGAGGTGGTGGCCGAGTTCGACCGCCACCTGCACGACGAGCTGGACCTGATGCACGAGGCTGGCAACGCCAGCCAGCTGCACCGCAATTTCATCGGCAGCGACATGCTGATCGTGCCGGAGGTGTACTACGACTACACCCGGCGCGAGGTGATGACCATGCAGTGGATGGACGGTATCCCGGTGGGGCAGATCGACCGCCTGCGCGACGCCGGCATCGACCTGAAAAAACTCAGCCGCTTTGGCGTGGAAATCTTCTTTACCCAGGTGTTCCGGCACGGCTTTTTTCATGCCGACATGCACCCGGGCAACATCCTGGTGGCTGCCGATGGCCGCTACATCGCGCTGGACTTCGGCATCGTCGGCAGCCTCACCGAGACCGACAAGCACTACCTGGCGGTGAACTTCCTGGCCTTCTTCAACCGCGACTACCACCGCGTCGCCACCGCGCATATCGAGTCCGGCTGGGTGCCGCGCGATACCCGCGCCGAAGAGCTGGAAGCGGCGATCCGTACCGTGTGCGAGCCCATCTTCAACAAGCCGCTGTCGCAGATCAGCTTCGGCATGGTGCTGCTGCGCCTGTTCGAGACCAGCCGCCGTTTCAATGTGGAAATCCAGCCGCAGCTGGTGTTGCTGCAGAAGACGCTGTTGAACATTGAAGGCCTCGGTCGTCAGCTGGACCCGGACCTGGACCTGTGGGACACCGCCAAACCGTTCCTTACCAAGTGGATGAACGAACAGATCGGCTGGCGCGGCCTGTTGCGTACGCTGAAGCACGAAGTACCGCAGTGGGCCACCACCTTGCCCACCATTCCGCGCAAGCTGGGCGAGGCGCTATCCGGCCAGACCACCGAACTTGTGCTGCAAGGCTATATCCAACTGATGCGCGAGCAGAAAACGCAGAATTTCATGCTGAAACTGATCGCGCTGCTGTTGCTGGCGCTGCTGGTGATCCTGCTGACGCGCGGCGTGCCTGGCTGACAGGCTGCTGGCGGACAAGCACACGGCTGGGCTGGCGCGCGATGCGTTACCCCAGCCGTTTTGTTTGGCGGCAGGCGGCTGCGGTAACGCATTCTGATCCAAAGGAGTTGTCATGCTGAGTCGTTCTGCCGATTTACCGCGCATTGTCATCGTTGGTGGCGGCGCCGGGGGCCTGGAGCTGGCCACCCGCCTGGGCCGCCAGCTGGGCCTGCGCCACCGTGCCCGCATCGTGCTGGTGGACGGGGCGCCCACCCACATCTGGAAGCCCTTGCTGCACGAAGTGGCCACCGGCGTGCTCAATAGCGGCGAGGACGAGGTGAACTACTTCGCCCACGGTTACCACAACGGTTATGACTTCGAGTTCGGTTACATGCAGGGGCTGGACCGCCAGCAACGGCTGATCCGCCTGGCCGCCATTCACGGCAGCGACGGCCAGCAGCTAAGCCCGCCACGCGACATCGGTTACGACTGGCTGGTGCTGGCGGTGGGGGCGCAGAGCAATGATTTCGGCACCCCGGGCGTGGCCGAGCACGCCTTGCAGCTGAACACGCCGCAGGACGCCGAACGCCTGCGCCACCGCCTGCTGGAACTGGCCTTCCGTTGCAGCAGCGGCCAGCAGCCGGGGCTGGATATCGCCATCGTTGGCGGCGGCGCCACCGGCGTGGAGCTGGCAGCCGAACTGAACCACACGGTGCGCGAAATGCACGTCTACGGTGCCCGGTTGCAGCCGGCGCAGGTACACATCAGCGTGATCGAAGGCGCCGAGCGTATCCTGGCGGCCGCGCCGCCGTCGCTGTCTGCCTACGCCGAAGAACAGTTGGCCGCACGCCATGTGCGCGTGCTTACCCGTAGCCGGGTGGCGGCGGTGACCGCCGACGGTGTACAGCTGCAGGACGGCAGTACGGTAGCGGCCGACATGACGGTATGGGCGGCCGGGGTAAAGGCGCCGGCCTGGCTGGCGCAGCTGGATGGCCTGGCGGTGAACGGGCTGAACCAGTTGCAGGTAGACGCCCAGTTGCGCTGCGTAGCGGGCGAAAACATTGTGGCAATGGGCGATTGCGCGGCGTGCCCGGGGCCGGATGGCCGCCCGTTGCCGGCTACCGCACAAGTGGCGCACCAGCAGGCGCAGTGGCTGGCCGGTGCGCTGCAGGCCTGGCTACAGCAGCAGGCGGTGCCGGATTTTGCTTTCAAGCCGCAAGGCATGATGGTGTCGCTGGGCAAGCACACCGCGGTGGGCAGCCTGGCGGCCATTGTCGGCCCCAAGCGCGATTACTACGTGGAAGGGCGCGGCGCCAAGCTGATCTACGCCTCGCTGTACCGCATGCACCAGGCAGCGGTACACGGCTGGTGGCTGGCCGGGCTGCTGTGGGTGGGTGATCGTTTACGCCGTGTGGCGCGGCCGGCGCTGAAGCTGCACTGAGCGGCGAGCCACATAGCACAAGGCCGCCCATGGGCGGCCTTGTCGCATTAACGCATGCGCCGGCTAGGCGTGCCAGTGCTGCCAGCCCCACAACAGCACACCGGCTGCCAGCAGCCAGCACAGTGTTGCCAACAGCAGCGTCGATGCCAGCGGCAGGCGCACGCTCAGCAGGTATACCGCCAGCAGGTAGGCGGCGTAGGGCAGCAGCGCACACAGGCCAAACAGCGCGGTCTGCTGCAAGTCGGCCGCGCTGCGGCTGCGGCCAACCACCACGTGGGCGATCAGGGCAAAGGTGGGGAACAGCGGTACCAGCCCCGCCACAAAGAAATAGCGGCTGCCGGACAGCCACTGGATCAGCAGCACCGCCAGCGCGCCTAGCAGGCACTTGCCCAGCAGGGCGATGTCCATCAGCTACCCAGCAGCGCGGCAACCACGCGGCGGTCTTCCGCCAGCAGGATGTTGTAGGTTCGGCACGCGGCGCTGGTGTCCATCACTTCCACGCCGATACCGGCGTTGGTCAGCGCGGCGCTCAGGCGCGGGTGCGGGAAGCGCAGCGTACTGCCGCTGCCGAAGATCACCAGCTCCGGCTGCAGCGCCAGCAACTGGGAAAAGTGCGCCTCTTCCAGCGCCTCGAAGCTGGCCGGCGGCCATGGTGTAATGCTATCGGCGGTGACCACCAGGCTGCCCTGGTGACGTACCCGGTTGATTTCCACATAGCCCGCGCCGTGCGCGGTAAACAGGTTGGCACCTGCGGTATTGGACTCGTGCAGTTTCATGATGAAATCCTGTTGGCGGGTGTAGTGCAGTGCACCACGGATTGGGATAGGATTATACCCCGCCTGGCCGGAAAGCCAGGGCCGGATACGCCCGCCGCTTGCGGCAGACCACAGGACAAACGACAGGTGGCGCACGCCACCGCAGAAGACGGTAATACCCCTCATGCAGCCTATCCAGAAATCCCAGAAACTTGCCAACGTCTGCTACGACATTCGCGGCCCGGTGCTCGAACACGCCAAGCGGATGGAGGAAGAAGGCCACCGCATCATCAAGCTGAACATCGGCAACCCGGCGCCCTTCGGTTTCTTCGCCCCGGACGAGATCATCGAGGACGTCATCGTCAACCTGCAGAACGCGTCCGGTTACTGTGATTCCAAAGGCCTGTTTGCCGCGCGCAAGGCCATCATGCACTACGCGCAGCAGAAGCACCTGCCGCAGGTGGGCATGGAAGACATCTACATCGGCAACGGCGTGTCCGAGCTGATCGTGATGGCGATGCAGGCGCTGCTGGACAACGGCGACGAGGTGCTGGTGCCGGCGCCGGATTACCCGCTGTGGACCGCCGCCGTCAGCCTGGCCGGCGGCCAGCCGGTGCACTACCTGTGCGACGAAAACGACGGCTGGATGCCGTCCATCGCCGACATCCGCGCCAAGATCACGCCGCGTACCAAGGCGCTGGTGATCATCAACCCGAACAACCCCACCGGCGCGCTGTACCCCGACCACGTACTGCAGCAGCTGGTAGACGTGGCGCGTGAATTCGGCCTGCTGCTGTACGCCGACGAAATCTACGACAAGGTGCTGTACGACGGCGCCACCCACACTTCCATCGCCTCGCTGGCGCCGGACCTGATGGTGTGCACCTTCAACGGCTTGTCCAAAAACTACCGTGCCTGCGGCTACCGCGCCGGCTGGATGATCCTGTCCGGCGACAAGCGTCGCGCCAAGGACTATATCGAAGGCCTGAACATGCTGGCCTCGATGCGCCTGTGCGCCAACGTGCCGGCGCAGTACGCCATCCAGACCGCGCTGGGCGGCTACCAGAGCATCGACGATCTGGTGGCGCCGGGCGGCCGCCTGGCGCGCCAGCGCGACCTGGCGTACAAGCTGCTCACCGACATTCCGGGGGTAAGCTGCGTCAAGCCGCAAGGCGCGCTGTACCTGTTCCCGCGTCTGGACCCGGCGGTTTACCCTATCGAAGACGACCAGCAGTTCATCCTGGAGCTGCTGCAGCAAGAGCGCGTGTTGCTGGTGCAGGGCAGTGGCTTCAACTGGATTGCGCCGGATCACTTCCGCGTGGTATTCCTACCCAATAGCGACGATCTGACCGAAGCTATCGGCCGCATCGCCCGCTTCCTGGAAAACTACCGCAAACGCCACGGTACCGCATGAACCTACTCGTCCGCGCCGCACTGAAACACCGTCTGGTCAAGCGCCAGGCGCGGGCGAGGCATCATTGAACAAAGGGGCGTGCGCGCCCCTTTGTGCTGTCTGCGGTCAACCCGCCGGGTTGGCCGCAGCAAAGCGATAACAAGCTGGGCAACAGAACCAGCAGCTGCCAGCGGCAGCAGGCCGACGTGCCAGGGAAATTTGAAAACCGAAACAGCAGGAGTATTCACGAATGAAGCCGATCAATATTGGCCTGATGGGGGTGGGAACAGTCGGTGGCGGTGTCGCCACCGTATTGAAGCGTAACGCGGAAGAAATCAGCCGTCGCGCCGGTCGCGACATCCGCCTCACCATCGCTTCCCGCCGCAATGTGGAACAAGCCCGCGAGCTGGTGGGTGCCGACGTCACCGTGGTGGCCGACGCCTTCGCCGTGGTGAACCACCCGGACGTGGACATCGTGGTCGAGCTGATCGGTGGCGATACCGTGGCCAAGGAGCTGGTGCTGCAGGCCATCGCCAACGGCAAGCACGTGGTCACCGCCAACAAGAAGCTGCTGGCCGTACACGGCAACGAGATTTTTGCCCGCGCGCAGGAAAAAGGCGTGATGGTGGCGTTTGAAGCGGCGGTAGCCGGCGGCATTCCCATCATCAAGGCGCTGCGCGAAGGCCTGTCGGCCAACCGCATCGAATGGTTGGCTGGCATCATCAACGGCACCTCCAACTTCATTCTCAGCGAGATGCGCGACAAGGGCGCCGACTTCGCCGACGTGCTGAAAGAGGCGCAAGCGCTGGGCTACGCCGAAGCCGACCCCACCTTCGACGTGGAAGGCCACGACGCCGGCCACAAGCTCACCATCATGGCCGCCATCGCCTTCGGCATCCCGATGCACTTCGACCAGTGTTACCTGGAAGGCATCAGCCAACTGGCCGGCAAGGACATCCAGTACGCTGAAGAGCTGGGCTACCGCGTCAAGCTGCTGGGCCTCACCCGTCGTACCGCGCAAGGCGTGGAGCTGCGCGTGCACCCGACGCTGATCCCCGAGCAGCAGCTGATCGCCAACGTGAACGGCGTGATGAACGCGGTACTGGTACGTGGTGATGCCATCGGCCAGGCGCTGTTCAACGGCCCGGGCGCCGGCGCGCTGCCCACCGCCTCGGCCGTGGTGGCCGATATTGTCGACGTGGCCCGCCTGCTGACGTCCGACCCGGAACACCGCGTGCCGCACCTGGCCTTCCAGCCGGACCAGCTGAAAGACCTGCCCATCCTGCCGATGGGCGAGGTGGTCAGCAGCTACTACCTGCGTATCCAGGCGGTGGACCGCGCCGGCGTGATGGCCGACATCACCCGCCTGCTGGCCGAGAACGGCATCTCCATCGAAGCGCTGATCCAGAAAGGCTCCGCCGCCGATGGCTCCGCCGAGATCGTGATCCTGACGCACCGCGTGCTGGAAAAAGCCGCCAACGCCGCCATTGCCGCCATCGAGGCGCTGGACAGCGTAGCCGGCAAGGTAGTGCGCCTGCGCATGGAAGAGCTCAATGGCTAAGCGCCTGCTTGCCCTGTTGGCCGCCAGCACCTTGCTGGCGGGTTGTGCCAGCCTAGCCCCGCGCCAGCTGGCGCAGGACCGCATGAACGACGCCTGCAAAAGCAAGATCGCCAGCACGCCGCTGCTGCCCTTGTTGAGCTCGCAAAGCAAGATCAACGGCTATTGCAGCTGCGCCAGCGACAAGCTGGTGTCCGGCCTCAGCAACAGCGAGCTGCTGGAGGTATCGGCCAAGGGCAAGGATGTCCTGGCCGACCCCGCCTGGCAGGGGCGCCTGCTGAACGTGGGCCTGCAATGCCTGAATACTCTGGTTCGATAACATGAAATACATCAGCACCCGTGGCGGCATGGCGCCGCTTGCTTTCTCCGACACCATCCTGATGGGCCTGGCGCCGGATGGCGGCCTGGCGCTGCCGGAAAGCTACCCGCAGGTTGGCCGCGCCCAGCTGGACGCCTGGCGCGACCTGTCCTACGCCGAGCTGGCGTTCGAGATCATCCGCCTGTTTGCTACCGATATTCCGGAAGCCGACCTCAAAGCCATCCTGGACCGCACCTACACTGCCGAGGTATACGGCAGCGAGGCCATCACCCCGGTGAAGCGCCTGCACGACGGCCTGGTCATCCTGGAACTGTCCAACGGCCCGACGCTGGCGTTCAAGGACATGGCCATGCAGTTCCTGGGCAACCTGTTCGAGTACGTGCTGGCCAAGAAGGGCGAACAGCTGAACATCGTAGGCGCCACCTCCGGCGATACCGGTTCGGCGGCCGAGTACGCGATGCGCGGCAAGCAGGGCATCAACGTGTTCATGCTGAGCCCGGACGGCCTGATGAGTCCGTTCCAGCGCGCGCAGATGTACAGCCTGCAGGACGCCAACATCCACAACATTGCCATCAAGGGCATGTTCGACGATTGCCAGGATATCGTGAAGGCGGTGCAGAACGACCACGCCTTCAAAAACCAGTACAAGATCGGCACCGTCAACTCCATCAACTGGGCACGTGTGGTGGCGCAGGTGGTGTACTACTTCAAGGGCTACTTCAACGCCACCAGCAGCAACGACGAGCAAGTCAGCTTCTGCGTGCCGTCCGGCAACTTCGGCAACGTCTGCGCCGGCCACATCGCCCGCCAGATGGGTCTGCCGGTGCAACGCCTGATCGTGGCCACCAACGAGAACGACGTGCTGGACGAGTTCTTCAAGACCGGCCGCTACCAGCCGCGTGGCACCGCTAATACCTGGGTAACGTCCAGCCCGTCGATGGACATCTCCAAGGCGTCCAACTTCGAGCGTTTCGTGTTCGACCTGCTGGGCCGTGACGGCGCTGCCGTGGCCGCGCTGTGGGCCGAAGTGGACGCCGGCCGTGGTTTCGACCTGGGCGACAAGCTGGCGCAGATCCGCGAGCAGTTCGGTTTTGTGTCCGGCAAGAGCAGCCACGCCGACCGCCTGGCCACCATCCGCACCGTGGACGCCGAAGACCAGGTGGTGGTGGACACCCACACCGCTGATGGCATCAAGGTGGCGCGCGAAGTGCGCCTGCCGGGTGAGACCATCGTCTGCCTGGAAACCGCGCTGCCGGCCAAGTTTGCCGACACCATCCGCGAGGCGCTGAACCGCGACGCACCGCGTCCGGCCGGCTTCGAGGGGCTGGAAGACCTGCCGCAAAAGGTAACGGTGTTCGACGCCGACGCCGACGCGGTGAAAGCCTACGTGCGCCAAGCCTTGGCTTAAGGCGCTAGTCGTTTTGCATGACGAACAAGGCCCGCCATCCGGCGGGCCTTGTTGTTGTTGGCCAACCCTGGCGCTGCCGGTGGCAAGGTTGGCCGCAAGCCGTGGGCCGGCAACAAAAAAGCCCCGCAAACGCGGGGCTTTTGGCGTGTGGCCAGCTTAGACGGCAGCAGCCTCGGCGGTTTCGTGGAAGACCAGCTCCACCTTCTCTTCGGCGGTCAGCTCGACTGTCACCTCGCCACCGCCCGCCAAGCGGCCGAACAACAGCTCGTCGGCCAGCGCCTTGCGGATGGTGTCCTGGATCAGGCGCGCCATCGGGCGGGCGCCCATCAGCGGGTCGAAACCTTTCTTCGCCAGGTGCTTGCGCAGGCTGTCGCTGAAGTGGATTTCCACTTTCTTGTCGGACAGTTGCTGTTCCAGCTGCATCAGGAACTTGTCCACCACCTGCAGGATGATCTCCTCGTTCAGCATGCCGAACGGGATGATGGCATCCAGCCGGTTGCGGAACTCCGGGCTGAACAGGCGCTTGATGTCGGCCATTTCGTCGCCGGCCTGCTTGCTGCCGGTAAAACCGATCGACGACTTGGACAGCGACTCGGCACCGGCGTTGGTGGTCATGATGATCACCACGTTGCGGAAATCCGCCTTGCGGCCATTGTTGTCGGTCAGCGTGCCGTGGTCCATCACCTGCAGCAGCACGTTGAAGATGTCCGGGTGCGCTTTCTCGATCTCGTCCAGCAGCAGCACCGCGTACGGGTGCTTGGTGATCTGCTCGGTCAGCAGGCCGCCCTGTTCGAAGCCGACGTAGCCCGGTGGCGCGCCGATCAGGCGGCTGACGGCGTGGCGTTCCATGTACTCGGACATATCGAAACGCAGCAGCTCGACACCCAGGAAGTAGGCCAGTTGCTTGGCCACCTCGGTCTTGCCGACGCCGGTGGGGCCGGAGAACAGGAAGGAGCCGATCGGCTTGTTGGGGTTACCCAGGCCGGAGCGCGACATCTTGATGGCAGCGGCCAGCGCATCGATGGCCTTGTCCTGGCCAAACACCACGTTTTTCAGGTCGCGGTCCAGGTTCTTCAGTACATTGCGGTCGTCGCTGCTGATGTTCTTGGCCGGAATGCGGGCGATCTTGGCGATGATCTCCTCGATTTCGGCCTTGTTGATCACCTTTTTCTGCTTCGACTTCGGCAGGATCTTCTGCGCGGCACCGGCTTCGTCGATCACGTCGATGGCCTTGTCCGGCAGGTGACGGTCGTTGATGTAACGCGCCGACAGCTCGGCGGCGGTAGACAACGCGGCCAACGTGTACTTGACGCCGTGGTGTGCCTCGAAGCGGCTCTTCAGCCCCTTCAGGATCTCGATCGTCTGCTCCACCGACGGTTCCGGCACGTCGATCTTCTGGAAGCGGCGCGACAGTGCGCTGTCTTTTTCGAAGATGCCGCGGTACTCGGTGTAGGTGGTGGCACCGATGCAACGCAGGCTACCGTTGGACAGCGCCGGTTTCAGCAGGTTGGACGCGTCCAGCGTGCCGCCGGAGGCGGCGCCAGCACCGATCAGGGTGTGAATCTCGTCGATGAACAGGATGGCGTGGCTGTCTTCTGCCAGTTGCTTGATCACCTGTTTCAGGCGCTGTTCGAAGTCGCCACGGTATTTGGTGCCGGCCAGCAGGGCGCCCATGTCCAGCGAGTAGACGGTGGCTTTGGCCAGTACCTCGGGCACCTCGCCGGCTACGATACGGCGCGCCAGGCCTTCGGCAATGGCGGTCTTGCCCACGCCGGCTTCGCCCACCAGCAGCGGGTTGTTCTTGCGGCGACGGCACAGGATCTGGATAACACGCTCTACCTCGTGCTCGCGGCCGATCAGCGGGTCGATGCGGCCATCACGGGCAAACTGGTTGAGGTTTTGCGTGTAGTTTTCCAGCGCACCGCCCGGGGCGTTGTTGCTGTCCTCGCTATCACTTTCGCCGGAGCTGTCGTGATGGGAATCCTGGCCGGCAGCCGGTTTGGAGCTCTGCTTGGTAATGCCGTGCGAGATGAAATTCACCACGTCCAGGCGCGAGATACCTTGCTGGTGCAGGTAGTACACGGCGTGCGAGTCTTTCTCGCCGAAGATGGCCACCAGGATATTGGCCCCGGTCACTTCCTTCTTGCCGGACGATTGCACGTGCAGGATGGCGCGCTGGATCACGCGCTGGAAGCCCAGTGTGGGCTGGGTTTCCACCTCGGCTTCACCAGGCACGGTGGGGGTGTGTTCGTCGATAAAGTCCCCCAGCTGCTTCTTCAGCTGGTCGATGTTGGCGCCGCAGGCGCGGAGGACTTCGGCGGCAGACGGGTTGTCGGTCATCGCCAGGAGCAGGTGCTCCACGCTGATGAACTCGTGCCGTTTGCGGCGTGCATCCATAAAGGCCATGTGCAGGCTGACTTCCAGTTCTTGGGCAATCATCAGTTTTCCTCCATGACACACTGCAGTGGATGCTGGTGCGTTTGTGCGTACTGCGTCACTTGCTCTACCTTGGTGGCGGCAATGTCTTTGGTGTAAATGCCACAAAGTCCCTTGCCCTGATTGTGCACCTGCAGCATCACGGTTGTCGCCTTTTCAGCGTTCATGTGAAAGAAATGCTGCAGTACATCAACGACAAAGTCCATTGGGGTGAAATCGTCGTTTAATAACAATACCTTATACAGCGGTGGGGGTTTGGTCGTGGCTTTCTGAGCGTCGACCGACACATCATCCTTGTACTGCGTAGACATGGGAACCTTCTGCGAATTCGCGCTTAATTCAATTTTGGTTCGGATACCGGGTTTTTCAAGCCCTGAACTTTTGGCTTGGTGTCTTGACGTTGTCACATGCTACGGGTAGAAATACAGACGGTGCTTGGTTTGCATCGCTGGCTGTGTGTCACCCATACCTGCTGCAGCGTGTAAGCTCGAAACGCTAGGACTCACCACCCTGTTTACTTTATGCATGCAAGGATAGTTACACATGGCAACTGGTATTGTTAAGTGGTTCAACGACGCTAAAGGTTTCGGCTTCATCACTCCGGACGAAGGCGGTGATGACCTGTTCGCGCACTTCTCCGCGATCAACATGCAAGGCTTCAAGTCGCTGACCGAAGGCCAGCGCGTAAGCTTTGACGTGGTGCAAGGCCCGAAAGGCAAACAAGCTTCCAACATCCAGAAGGCCTAAGCGCAAGCTGCCTTCCTGATGTGACGACCTTGATGTCGTACGCAAAAACCGCATCTTCCGATGCGGTTTTTTTGCGTCTGGGGGCGTGCATCGGTGCTGGCAGAACACTGCGTTCTGCCAGCACCGCTTCAACAGGGCTGCCGCGCCAGGCGCGCCGCGCGCGATGGCAACAGCTGGCGCTGCAGCGCGTAAAAGGTGATGGCACCGATGGTGGCCAGCATCAGCCACGGCAGGGCCGGCAGCCCCAGGCTGCGCGACAGGTCCAGTAGCCAGCCGCCGCCTAGGTAGCCGGTAGCACCACCCAGCGCCAGCCCCAGCCGGCTGGTGCCACTGTAGCCAGCACGGGCTTCGCTGTTGGCGTAGCCGGCCAGCAGGGCTTCGCGTGCCGGTTCGGTGATCAGGCTGCCGGTATAGAACAGTGCCAGTAGTGGCATGGCCAGCCACAGGCTGCCCGCCCACGCCATCAGCAGCAGGCTGACGCTCATCAGGGCGATGCCGGCCAGCACGCGCTGCGCCAGGCTGAGGTGGCGTTCGCCCAGCTTGGCCAGCGGGTACAACAGGGTCAGCGACAGCGTGGTTTCCATGGCGTACAGCCAGCCCACCACTTGCGGGGTGCCGGCCATCTGCTTCAGCACGATGGGCACCAGCAGCATGATCTGCACGCCCAGGACGTAGTAGCCGCTAAGGGTCAGTACCAGTTGCATGTAGCGGCGATCGCCCAGTACGGTGCGGATGGAGGCCAGCGGCGACGTTTTGCCGCTGGCGACGCGGTAAGCCGGTAATAGCCACAGGTTGGCCGCCGCCGCCAGCACGAACACCGCACAGCCGCCCATGCCCACCCACCAGAAGTCGAAATGCAGCAGCCAGGAGCCGAGCATGGCCCCGCTGACGGCGGCAGCGCTCTCCCACATCATCAACAGCGTGTAGAAGTGGTTGCGTTCACGGGCGCGGGTGAGCTTGATGATCAGCGCGGCGCGGGGCGGGTCGAACAGCATGCCGCCCAAGCCCGACAACACACAGGAAAACACCAGTGCCGCCGGGCTGGTGGCGGCCGCCATGGTGGCAAAACCGGCGGCGCGCAGCAGCATGCCGCTCACGATCAGCGGTTTGGCGCCGTAACGGTCGGCCAGTGAGCCACCGAGCAAGCCCAGTCCCTGCTGCATCAGCTGGCGGATGGCCAGCGCCAGCCCGACGGCGGCGGCGGCCCAGCCCAGCTGGTCGACAAAATGCAGGCTGATCAGCGGAAACACGCAGAAAAAGCCGAATACCACCAGGATGTTGTCGAGCATGATGAAACGCCTGCCCAGGCGCCGTGCCTGCTCTGCCGAAGCCATGATCTGCCCCTGAATGAAGGATGTGCTTCATTGTGGTGCGGCATCAGCTATCATGGAAGCCGTTAACTGCTAATAATTGCTATGGGTTTTCTTTATGGCTATCTCGCTGGATGACCTCGCCTTGTTGATCGATATCGTCGATTGCGGCAGCTTTAGCCAGGCGGCAGCACGGCGCGGCTGGTCGCAGCCGCAGGTGAGCCAGCGCGTGGCGCTGCTGGAGGCCAATGTGGGGGCGCAGCTGTTCCGTCGCCATCGCCGTGGCGCGGTGCCGACGCCGGCGTGCGAGGCGTACCTGCCGGCTGCGCGGCAGGCATTGGCGATCCTGGACGATGGCCGCCGCGCGGTACAGGGCGTGCCGGCACTGCCGCGCCTGACGCTGGCCTGCCTGCCATCGCTGGCGTCGGTGGTGTTTGGCCCGGTGCTGGTGGCGCTGGCCGAGGCGCCGTTCGAGATCCGCTGCAGCACCGATCATTCGCCTGCCATCATGGAACGCTTGCTGACCGATGGCGTACAGGTGGGCTTCGTGCTGAAGTGCCCGCCGATGGCCGGCATCCAGATGGAGCGCATCTGGTGCTCGCCCATCGTGCCGGTGGTGCACAAGCGCCACCCGCTGGCGCAGCGTGGCGAGCTGACGCTAGCCGAGGTGGCCAACGCGCGGCTGGCGCCGCAGTACTGGGGCGACGGTTGCGATACCTTGCTGGCCTTGCTGCGCCAGCAGCGTACCGCTAGCGGCCCGCTGCACGCCATCCAGCCAGCCAGCGCCGCGCGCGAGCTGGCGATGGAGCACGGCTTCCTCACCTTCATGCCGGAGGTGGCGGTGAAGCGCGACCTGCGCGAAGGCCGGCTGGTGAAGCTGGCCATCCGTGATCTGCCGCTGTGGCAGTGGGAGGTGATGATGGCGTGGCGCGCCGGAAAGCGCAGCGATGCCCCGAAGCAGCTGGTGCTGGATACCGTGCGGGCGATGGCGCCGGATTGGGCCTGATGCGGCCAACGTTGGCCGCAGCCGGACGTAGCAAGGCCCTGCCTGGCGGCAGGGCCTTGCCCAGCGGTTTGACCCAGCCGGTTTGCCTTGCACACCGGCTGGGTAGTGTAAACGGGAAGGCTGCGGGGGCAAGATGGAAGTGGTGCGGCCCGGCTTGGCCGGGTCCGCTGAGCGCTTGGTTGCCACTGTGTCTGCAGCCTGTACAAGGCCCTGCCTGGCGGCAGGGCCTTGTGTCTTGACCGCAGCCGGTGCGTTACATGCGCGCGATCATGGCGTCGCCAAACTCGGAGCACGACACCTCGGTGGCGCCGTCCATCAGCCGGGCAAAGTCGTAGGTGACTACCTTGTCGCCAATGGCGGCTTCCATGGCGCGAATCACCAGGTCGGCCGCTTCTTTCCAGCCCAGGTGGCGCAGCATCATCTCGGCTGACAGGATCAGCGAACCGGGGTTCACCTTGTCGAGGCCGGCGTACTTGGGCGCGGTGCCGTGGGTGGCTTCAAAGCAGGCGTACTGGTCGGAGATATTGGCGCCGGGGGCGATGCCGATGCCGCCCACCTGCGCCGCCAGCGCGTCCGAGATGTAATCGCCGTTCAGGTTGGTGGTGGCAATCACGTCGTATTCGGCCGGGCGCAGCAGGATCTGCTGCAGGAAGGCGTCGGCGATGGCGTCCTTGATCACGATACCGTTCGGCAGCTTTAGCCACGGGCCGCCGTCGATTTCCACGCCGCCGAATTCGCGCTTGGCCAGTGCGTAGGCGGTATCGCGGAAGTTACCCTCGGTAAACTTCATGATATTGCCCTTGTGCACGATGGTGACCGACTTGCGCTGGTTGTCGATGGCGTACTGGATGGCGGCGCGCACCAGCCGCTCGCTGCCTTCCACCGAAATCGGCTTGATGCCGATGCCGGAGCTGGTCGGGAAGCGGATTTTCTTCACGCCCATTTCTTGTTGCAGAAACCCAATCACCTTCTGGACCGCCTCGGTACCGTGCGCCCACTCGATGCCGGCGTAAATATCCTCGGTGTTTTCGCGGAAGATCACCATGTTCACCAGCTCCGGCTGCTTCAAGGGCGACGGTACGCCTTTGAAATACTGCACCGGGCGCACGCACTGGTACAAGTCCAGCTCCTGGCGCAGCGCCACGTTCAGCGAGCGGATGCCACCGCCCACCGGCGTGGTCATCGGGCCTTTGATCGATACCGAGTATTCCTTCAACGCGTCGAAGGTTTCGCGTGGCAGCCACTCGTCCGGGCCATACAGGCGGGTGGATTTCTCGCCGGCGTACACCTCCATCCAGTGGATCTTTTTTTGCCCGCCGTAGGCCTTGGCTACTGCGGCATCGATAACCTTGATCATCACCGGCGTGATGTCGATACCGATACCGTCGCCTTCGATGTACGGGATGATGGGCTGGTCGGGTGTCGGCTGGCCCGGGACGATCTTCTGGCCACCGGCCGGCACTTTGATATGCGATACGCTCATGTCGTGCTCTCCTGTTGCTGCTGTGGTGCAGGGTGGGCTGCATGGGAAACGGTAGGACCATCGCCAGCCGGGAATGTTGCCGCAGCATGGTCAAGGCTGGCGCAGGCGGCGACGTTGGCCGCAACGGTCTGCTTTGCTAGTTATTGTGCACACTGTGGCTGATTGCCAGCCCGGCAATAAAAACGCCCCTGCGGCGTCTGCGGCAGGGGCGTGGGGTAGCGCGGGGCAGGATCAGGCCAGTGCGTCAGCCAGGATCTTGTTCAGCGTAGCGCTCGGGCACATTACGGCGCGGGTTTTTTCCGCATCCGGCAGGTAGTAGCCACCGATGTCGGCCGGCTGGCCTTGTACCGCTTTCAGCTCGTCGATGATCTGCTGTTCCTGACCGGCAAGTTGGGCGGCAACCGGTGCGAAGTGGGCCTTCAGCTCGGCATCGTCGTTCTGCTCGGCCAGTGCTTGCGCCCAGTAGGTGGCCAGGTAGTACTGGCTGCCACGGTTGTCCAGCTCACCGGTGCGGCGCGACGGCGATTTGTCGTTGTCCAGCAGCTTGCCGGTGGCTTCGTCCAGCGTTTTGGCCAGGATCTTGGCCTTGGTGTTGCCGGTCTTGATGCCCAGCTCTTCCAGGCTCACCGCCAGTGCCAGGAACTCGCCCAGGCTGTCCCAGCGCAGGTGATTTTCTTCCAGCAGCTGTTGCACGTGTTTCGGGGCCGAACCGCCGGCGCCGGTTTCGTACATGCCGCCACCAGCCATCAGCGGCACGATGGACAGCATCTTGGCGCTGGTGCCCAGTTCCATGATCGGGAACAGGTCGGTCAGGTAGTCGCGCAGGATGTTGCCGGTAACCGAGATGGTGTCCAGGCCGCGAGCAACGCGTTCCAGCGTGTAACGCATGGCACGAACCTGCGACATGATGTGGATGTCCAGACCGCTGGTGTCGTAGTCCTGCAGGTAGGTTTTTACCTTCTTGATCAGCTCGTTTTCGTGCGGACGGTACGGGTCCAGCCAGAACACGGCCGGCATGCCGGAGTTGCGGGCACGGGTAACGGCCAGTTTTACCCAGTCGCGGATCGGCGCGTCTTTCACCTGGCACATGCGCCAGATGTCGCCGGCTTCCACGTTCTGGCTCAGCAGCACTTCGCCGGTAGCCAGGTCAACGATGTTGGCTTGGCCATCAGCCGGGATTTCGAAGGTCTTGTCGTGCGAACCGTACTCTTCGGCTTTCTGCGCCATCAGGCCCACGTTAGGCACGGTGCCCATGGTGCGCGGGTCGAAGTTGCCGTGCCATTTGCAGAAGTTGATCATCTCCTGGTAAATGCGGGCAAAGGTGGATTCCGGCATCACGGCCTTGCAGTCGGCCGGCTTGCCGTCAGCACCCCACATCTTGCCGCCGTTGCGGATCATCGCCGGCATGGAGGCATCGACGATCACGTCGTTCGGCGAGTGGAAGTTGGTAATGCCCTTGGCGGAGTCCACCATGGCCAGACGCGGACGGTGTTCCTGGCAGGCGTGCAGGTCGCGGATGATTTCTTCGCGCTTGGAAGCCGGCAGGGTTTCGATTTTTTCGTACAGTGTGGCCATGCCGTTGTTGACGTTGATGCCCAGTTCGTCAAACAGCTTGCCGTGCTTCTCGAAAGCGTCTTTGTAGTAGATCTTCACGCAGTGGCCGAACACGATGGGGTGGGACACCTTCATCATGGTGGCTTTCACGTGCAGCGAGAACAGGATGCCGGCTTCGCGGCAGTCTTCCATCTCGCGCTCGTAGAATTCGCACAGCGCTTTCTTGCTCATGAACATGGAGTCGATGATCTCGCCGTCCTGCAGCGCCACTTTTGGCTTCAGCACGATGGTTTCGCCGGCCTTGGTCACCAGTTCCATTTTCACGTCACGGGCGCGGTCCAGGGTCATGGACTTTTCACCGTGGTAGAAGTCACCGTGGTGCATGTGGGAAACGTGGGTCTGCGACGCCTGTTTCCATTCGCCCATGCTGTGCGGGTGCTTCTTGGCGTAGTTTTTCACCGCCAGCGGGGCGCGGCGGTCGGAGTTGCCTTCGCGCAACACCGGGTTCACGGCGGAGCCCAGACATTTGGCGTAGCGGGCCTTGATGGCTTTCTCTTCGTCGTTAGTCGGGTTTTCCGGGTAGTCGGGTACGGCGTAACCCTTGGACTGCAGTTCCTTGATGCAGGCCATCAGCTGGGCCACGGAGGCGCTGATGTTCGGCAGCTTGATGATGTTGGTGTCCGGGTTCTGGGTCAGTTTGCCCAGCTCGCTCAGGGTGTCCGGGACTTTCTGCTCGTCGCGCAGGAAGTCGGGGAACTCGGCCAGAACGCGGGCGGCAACCGAGATGTCGGCGGTTTCCACGTTCACGCCGGCGGCGTCGGTAAAAGTACGGATGATGGGCAGGAAGGCACTGGTAGCCAGCGCGGGAGCTTCATCGGTCAGGGTGTAGATGATGGTCGGCTTTTCCGAAGGCATTACTCTATCTCCATGATTATTGTTGGACGCCAGAACTGATACGCATACCGCCAGGGGGGGGGGCGGCACACGGCCGTACACGGAAAGGCAAACTGAAAGCGGGCGCGGCGGGGAGCCGCCAGTGGCCCGGCAGGCACCGCCATGGCAGGCAGGCTTTCGGTTGACTTTTCAAAAATGAATTATACCTCTCTATGCAGCGCTTGATTGTAGCGTATCCGAACTTTGCTGCGGCGCAGAATGTAAACAACTGTTCGAATCTGAATGCCGGGCTGCGCCTTTTGCCAGTCTGGCTATCGCTTTAGGTGGCGGCAGTGTGGCATGCGGCCAACTAGCGTGGCCGGCGTGCCCCCTGCTTGTTATCATCGCGCCCATTGTTATTGTCCGAATCGGCCCGCCATGCCCCGTCTCATCCTGTTCAACAAGCCTTACGGCGTGATCTGCCAGTTTTCGCAGCACGAACTGCACCCCACCCTGAAAGACCACCTGGCCATCCCCGGCGTGTACCCGGCCGGCCGGCTGGACACCGACAGCGAAGGCCTGCTGTTGCTGACGGGGGACGGCGAGCTGCAACACCGCATCAGCGACCCGCGCTGGAAACAGCCGAAAACCTACTGGGTGCAAGTGGAGGGCCGCGCCACCGAGGCCCAGCTGCAGGCACTGCGCGATGGCGTGGACCTGGGCGACTTCGTGACCCAGCCGGCGCAAGCGCGTGTGTTGCCGGAGGCGCCCCCGCTGTGGGAGCGCAAGCCGCCGGTGCGTTTTCGCAAGACGGTGCCCGATTGCTGGCTGGAGATCATCATCAGCGAAGGCAAGAACCGCCAGGTACGCCGCATGACGGCCAAGGTGGGTTTGCCAACGCTGCGTCTGGTGCGTGCCGCCGTCGGCCCGTGGCAGCTGGACGGCTTGCAGCCAGGGGAGTGGCGCGAGCTGGACGTGGCGCTTGCCGACCTGCCACGCACGCTGCATGCTAAAGACTTGGCCAAGCCCAAACCGCGTGCGCCCGGCCCGCGTCAGCGCAGCGCCGAGCCGGCCGCTACGCCGCAACCGTCGCGCCAGATGCCGCGCTTCCGCTTTGCCAAAAAGGGTTAGCGGCACCGCGTTGCACAAGATGGAGGATGCGCCCGCTGGCCGGTCATTGCCCGTTTGCCATTGCCGACAGGGGGCCGCATGCAGATACCCGAATCGTACAACCCGGTGGCCCGCGACATCGCGCTGGCGCTGGTGGCCGGTTTTGACCGCCACTACCGTTTATTCCAGGCCACTAGCCGCCGTGCCAAGGCGCTGTTCGAACAGGCCGACTGGCAGGGCGTGCAGCAGCTAGTGCGCGAACGCATCCAGTACTACGACGAACGCGTCAGCGAAACCGTGGTTCAGCTCAATACCGAACTGCATGCCGCGCTGCTGGACGACGAAATCTGGCAGCAGGCCAAGCTGTACTACATCGGCCTGCTGACCAACCACAAACAGCCGGAGCTGGCGGAAACCTTCTTCAATTCGGTGTTCACCCGCATCCTGCACCGCGACTACTTCAATAACGATTTCATCTTCATCCGCCCGGCCATCTCCACCGAGTACATCGAGTCCGACCCGCCGTCCTACCGCAGCTACTACCCCGGCAGCAGCGGGCTGCGCCATGTACTGCGCCGCATCGTGGCCGACTTTGGCTGGCAACGGCCGTTTGCCCACCTGGGGCGGGATCTGGCGCGGGTGATCCGCGCCGTGCACGAACACTTTGCCGCACGTTGGCCGCAGGCCGAAGCCAGCTACCAGATCCAGGTGTTGTCCAGCGCGTTTTACCGCAACAAGAGCGCCTATATTTTCGGCAAGGTGATCAACGGCGCCCAGGTGTACCCGTTTGCGGTACCGGTGCTACACGACACCGACGGCCGGCTGTACCTCGATACCGTGTTGCTGGAAGCGTGGCGCATCGGCGTACTGTTTTCGTTCAGCCGCGCCTACTTTCTGGTGGATATGGACGTGCCGTCGGCTTATGTGCAGTTTTTGCGCAGCATGCTGCCCACCAAGACCAAAGCCGAGCTGTACACCATGCTGGGGCTGCAGAAGCAGGGCAAGAACACCTTCTACCGCGACTTCATGCAGCACCTGCAGCACTCGCGCGACCCGTTCACCGTGGCGCCCGGCATTCGCGGCCTGGTGATGCTGGTGTTCACGCTGCCGTCCTACCCGTATGTGTTCAAGCTGATCAAGGACGTATTCGGCGGCCCCAAGGACATGGACCGCGACACGGTGAAGCGCAAGTACCAGCTGGTGAAGCGGCACGACCGGGTTGGCCGCATGGCCGACACGCTGGAGTTCTCCAACGTGGCGTTTCCCAAGGCGCGCTTCACGCCGGCCTTGCTGGACGAGCTGCGGCAGCAGGCAGCGCTATCGCTGGAGGAGGGGGAAGACACGGTGGTGATTCGCCACCTGTACATCGAGCGGCGCATGAAGCCGCTGAACCTGTATCTGATGCAGTGCGATGCGGCGGAAAAAGAGCGCGTGGTGCGCGAGTACGGTGACGCCATCAAGGACCTGGCTACCGCCAATATCTTCCCGGGTGACATGTTGTTCAAAAACTTCGGTGTTACCCGCTACGGTCGTGTGATCTTTTACGATTATGACGAAATTGAATACATGACCGATTGCAACTTCCGCCGCATTCCGTCGGCACCGAACCCCGAAATGGAGCTGTCCGGCGAGGTGTGGTACCCGGTGGCGCGTGGTGATGTGTTTCCGGAAGAGTTTGCTACGTTTTTGCTGGGCGACCCGGCCATCCGCCGCACCTTCCTGCACTACCACCGCGACCTGCTGGACGTTGGCTTCTGGCAGCAGCGCCAGCAGCGCATCCGGGATGGCATCATCGAGGACTTCTACCCCTACCCGGTGGAAATGCGCTTTTGCCACCGTTATCCCAGCCCCGCACAGGCATGAAAAAGGGAGGCTTGCGCCTCCCTTGTGCGTTGACCCGTGATGTCTAGTCGCAGCGGTGGCTGTCGAAATAGGCGATCGGGCCGGCGCTGGTCAAACCGATGTGGAAACAGCTTTCTTCCGGAAACAGCTCCCCGGCGTTTTCAGCCGCACGAACCACCTCGAACAGGATCTCCACTTCCTTGAAATACTTGGCGATACGGTCATTGCCTTCCAGCCAGCCCAGAATGGCATCGCGCTGCGGGTGATCGTTTTCCAGCGTCAGCGCGCACTGGTTGCAACTGACAAAGCTGATGGCAGGCGGGATGGCGATGCCCAGCGGAGCAAGGTCGGCTCGGACCATCTGGGCAAATTGCGACAATTCCTTGCTGGCACGCTCGCGGATGCCCGAGAGCGGCAGGGCTTCGCCGCCATTAGCCGAACCGAACAGACGAGCCAGGGCAGACGAAACGGCAGTACCTTCTGCATACATGGTGCGACTATCTCCTTATCGGGTTGTTGGTATTAACCTCATTGTAGGAAACATCATGCAGATTACCTGAATTTATTTTGCCATTTTTTTCAGCGTATACAGCAGCTCCAGCGCCTGGCGCGGGGTCAGTTCGTCCACGTCGGTGTCGGCCAGCAGTTCCACCGCCGGGTGCGGTTCCGGCTCGTGCTGGATCACCACCGGGGTGCTGAACAGGTCGGGCTGCGCGCGCGCCGCCGATTCGTTTTCCAGCTCGGTCAGGTAACGCCGCGCCTCGCGGATGACCTTCGGCGGTACGCCGGCCAGCTGGGCCACCGCCAGGCCGTAGCTCTGGCTGGCGGGGCCGTCTTCCACGTGGTGCAGGAATACGATGCGGTCCTTGTGTTCCACTGCCGACAGGTGCACGTTGGCCACGCTGTTGTACTCGCTGGCGAGGCTGGTCAGTTCGAAGTAGTGGGTGGCAAACAGCGTATAGGCGCGGTTTTTCTCGATCAGCGCCCGGGCGATGGCCCACGCCAGCGCCAGGCCGTCGAAGGTGGAGGTGCCGCGGCCAACCTCGTCCATCAGCACCAGCGATTTGTCGGTGGCGTTGTTCAGGATGTTGGCGGTTTCGGTCATTTCCACCATGAAGGTCGAACGGCCGCCGGCCAGGTCGTCGCTGGCGCCGATGCGGGTGAAAATGCGGTCGATCTGGCCCAGCGTTGCCTGCTCGGCCGGCACAAAACTGCCGATGTGCGCCAGCAGCGTGATCAACGCGTTCTGCCGCATATAGGTGGATTTACCGCCCATGTTCGGGCCGGTAATCAGCAACAGCTTGCGCTCTGCGGCCAAGCGGGTGTCGTTGGCGATGAAGCGTTCCACCTCGGCTTCTACCACCGGGTGGCGGCCGCCGATGATTTCTAGCCGGGTGTCGGGCACGAACGTCGGCTGCACGTAGTGGTTGGTTTGCGCGCGCTCGGCAAAGGCGGCCAGCACGTCCAGGCCGGCAACCGCCTGGGCGATCAGTTTCAGCTCGGCAATGTACGGCGCCAGCTGGTCCAGCACCGCCTCGTACAGCTGCTTTTCCAGCGCCAGCGATTTGTCCTGCGCCGACAGCGCTTTGTCCTCGAAGGTTTTCAGCTCCGGCGTGATGTAGCGCTCGGCGTTTTTCAGCGTCTGGCGGCGGCGGTAGTCGTCCGGCACCTTGTCTGCTTGCGCTTTCGATACTTCGATGTAGAAGCCGTGCACGCGGTTGAATTCCACCTTCAGCGTGCTGATGCCGGTGCGTTCCTTTTCGCGCGCTTCCAGCGCCAGCAGGAAGTCGCCGCAGTCGGTCTGGATGGCGCGCAGTTCGTCCAGGTCGGCGTGGTAACCGTGGTTGATCACGCCGCCGTCGCGCAGGAAGGTGGCCGGTTCCGGCAGGATGGCGGTGGCCAGCAGGCTTTCTACCGGCGAGTCGGCCGGCAGCAGCTGTACCAGTTCGGCCAGCAGCGGTGCGTCCAGCGTGGCGGCGATGGCCTTGACGCCGGCCAGCGCGCGCAGCGAGTCGCGCAGTGCGGCCAGGTCGCGCGGGCGGGCGGTGCGCAGCGCCACGCGGGCGGTAATGCGCTCGATATCGGCCACTTCGCGCAGCTGGGTGTGGATGTCCTGATGCGCGTTCAGCAGCGCCCGTACCGCCTGCTGGCGGCGCAGCAGCTTGTCGTGGCGGCGGATCGGGTGGTGCAGCCAGTGGCGCAGCATGCGGCTGCCCATGCTGGTGGCGCAGGTGTCCAGCAGCGAGGCCAGCGTGGGCGAGGCTTCACCGCGGATGGTTTCGGTCAGCTCCAGGTTGCGGCGGGTGGCAGCGTCCATGCGGATCAGCTCGCCCGGCGCTTCTACCGCCAGTTGCGCAATATGCGCCGGGTTCACGCCCTGGGTGGATTTGACGTATTCCAGCAGCGCGCCGGCGGCGCCAACCGCCACCGGCAGCGTGTCGGCGCCAAAGCCGGCCAGGTCGCGGGTGCCGAAGTGGCGGGTTAGCGCCAGGGTGGACGATTCGGTATCGAACTGCCACGGCGGCAGTTTTTTCTTTGGCATGCCCAGGCTGTCGAACACCGCCAGGCCGGTGTCGTCCGGCAGCAGCAGTTCGGCCGGTTTCAGCCGCTCCAGCTCGCTGTGCAGCTCTTCTACGCCGGTTTGCATGACCTTGAATTCGCCGCTGGCCAGCGACAGCCAGGCCAGACCGAGCGTGCCTTTGTGCATATTGACGGCCAGTACCAGGTTGTCGCGCTTGTCGTCCAGCAGGGCGGCGTCGGTCAGCGTGCCGGGGGTGACGATGCGCACCACTTTGCGCTCTACCGGGCCTTTGCTGGTGGCCGGGTCGCCGATCTGTTCGGCGATGGCTACCGATTCGCCCATTTTCACCAGCCGTGCCAGGTAGCCTTCTGCGGCGTGGTAGGGAATGCCGGCCATCTTGATCGGCTGGCCGCCGCTGGCGCCACGCGCCGTCAGCGTAATGTCCAGCAGGCGGGCGGCTTTTTCGGCGTCGTCGTAGAACAGCTCGTAGAAGTCACCCATGCGGTAAAACAGCAGCTTGTCGGCGTGCTCTCGTTTGAGGGCAAGATATTGCTGCATCATGGGTGTGTGCTGGGCTGTGCTCATCGATAGATCCGTACTGAAAAAGGTTGGCCGCAATAGACAACGCCCCGACTGGCGGGGCGCGGCAAACCATTTTACGGGATGTGGCAGGGTACGTCACGGTGGTGGCAGCATCACCGTGCAGTTACGGCCGGCGTGCTTGGCCTGGTACAGCGCCATGTCGGCGCGGGCCAGCAGGCTGCGGCTATCGTCGCCGGGCAGGCGCTGGGTCAGGCCGATGGAGGCGGTTAGCGCAATCTGCTGCCTGTCAAACAGTAGCGGTTGGGCGCGCATGGTTTGCAATAGTCCTTGGGCAATAGCTTGGGCGCGTTCCGGCGGGCAGCCCGGCAGCAGTATGCAGAACTCTTCGCCACCGAGGCGGCCTGCATGATCATGCGGCCCCAGCTGCTGCTGCAACTGGCTGGCAAAGTGCGCCAGTGCGGCGTCGCCGCAGGCATGGCCATAGCAGTCGTTCACTTGCTTGAAGTGGTCGAGGTCCAGCATCAAGAGCGTCATGGCGCCACCATCGCCCAGCGCGTGGGCCAATTGCTGATCCAGTGCCGCCAGCAGGGTGGGGCGGTTGAGCAGGCCGGTCAGCGAATCCACGGTGGCCCGTTCGCGCAGCAGCCGTTCTTGTTGCTTGCGCTGGCGGATGTCACGTGCCGAGCCCCAGATCACCGGCTGGCCGTCCAGTAACAAGCGGCGCACGCTGACCTCTACCTCGATGATGTCGCCGTCGCGGGTACGGTTCAGGCTGTCGAAGGTTTCGCCTTGTTCGCTGGTGAGCTGCAGTTGCTGGCGCAGCTCGGCTTCGCTGCGCCCTTCCACCAGGTCCCACAGGCGTAGCTGGCGCAGTTCTGTCTGGCTGTAACCCAGCAGTTTGCACAGCGAGTCGCTGGCGTCCAGCAAGCGGCCGTCCATATCGATGATCGAGATGGCGTCGGCCGCGTTCTGCAGCATGGCTTGGTACCACTGGGTGCGGCTGTCCAGCGCCTGCTGTGTGGCGTGGTTTTCAAACAGGATGCCCAGTAGCCGCGAGACGTCTTCGATGACGATGATGGCTTCCGGCGTGGGGCTGGCCGGCGTGTGGTGGTAGACGGCAAAGGTGCCGTGTACCTTGCCGCGCCCGTCCATTAATGGTTCGGACCAGCAACTGCCCAGACCGAAGCGGCGGGTGATGTCGCGGTATGGCGCCCAGTTGGGGTGCTGTTGCAGGTCTTCGGCAATCAGCCGTTTGCGGTGCCAGGCGGCCGCACCGCAGCTGCCGACGGAGGGGCCGATGGCCAGCCCGTCGATCAGCGCGTGGTAGTCGGCGGGCAAGGACGGGCCAACCAGCGGTCGCAGCCGCTGCTCTGCGTCGATACGGACGATGGAGCACAACCAGCCGGGCAGGCGTTGCTCCACCTGGCGTACCACGGCTTCCAGCAAGGAGGTCAGTGGCTGGCCCTGGATGTACTGGCGCAGGATGGACGAGTACAGCGCGTCCCAACTGGCGCGCTGGCTGAGTGCGGACTCGTGCTGCAGGCGGCGCAGCTCGGCGGTGGCGCGCTGTACAAAGGGGGCCAGCGCAGCCAGCAAACCATCGGGTAGTTGGTCGCTGCGGTCGTCAAACAAGGCCAGATGACCCAGGCACTGGCCGTCTTCTGCCAGCAGTGGCCAGCCGGCATAGGCCTGCCAGCGGGTGTGGTGTTCGGCTGTGAATTGCTGGTTGACACTGCTGTCTATCTGCAATGCACGCGCTTGTTGCAGTACGTCGGCGCACGGGGTGCCGGCCAGGGTGTAGCGACCGGGGTGGTCGGGGTGGCTGGCAAACAGCACTTCGCTTTCCCGGCGCGGTAGCCAGTGCTGGCGGCTGATGAATACCAACGGGGCGCCGGTGAGGCGTGCCAGGCTGGTCACCAGTTGTTGCAGATAGTCTTTGCCCAGGCAGGCTGCGGTGTCGTGCAGCAGGGCATCGCGCAGAGCGGGGTCGGCTGGCATCGCGGTCCAAGCTTGTCTCGATAGTTATCAGTATGACTTAACTGTTTTGCTTTGATAAGTCAGCACGTTGCAGTGATGGAGCTAGCGCGTTGCAAGGTGTTTGACAAGGTAGATTTTCACAAACTATGATTCATATCAAAGTTTCAGAAATTACTGAAAATTCAAAAGAGGACACACACATGAACCTCCCACCCCTGATCCAGTCCTTCGTGTTGCACTTCGGCGAGATGGGTAGCCACTGGGGCATCAACCGTACCGTGGGCCAGATCTACGCGCTGCTGTACGTGTCGGACAAGCCGCTGAACGCCGACGATATCGTCGAGGCCATCGGCTGTTCGCGCTCCAATACCAGCATGGCGCTGAAAGAGCTGCAGGCCTGGCGCTTGGTGAAGCTGCAGCATCTGCCGGGCGACCGCCGCGAGTACTTCAGCACCCCAGAAGACGTATGGGCCATCTTCAAGACGCTGGCTGAAGAGCGGCAGAAGCGCGAGGTGGAGCCCACGCTCACCATGCTGCGCGGCGCCATCATGGAAAGCCCGTCCGGCGAGGCCGAGCGTCACGCCCAGGCGCGCATGAACGAGATGTACCAGCTGATCGAGCTGGTCACCAAGTGGTTTGCCGACATCCGCGACATGGACGTGGAAACCCTGGAGAAGCTGATGAAGCTGGGCAGCCAGGTCGGCAAAGTGTTGCAGTTCGCGCACAGTCTTGGCCGCTTTGGTAGCCGGGACGATAGCCGGGAGGCCTGATCATGGACGCGCTCGACCCCGTCATCCTGGCCCGCATCCAGTTTGCGGCCAACATTACCTTCCACATCCTGTTCCCTACCATCAGCATTGCCATGGGCTGGGTGCTGCTGTACTTCAAGGCGCGCTTCAACCGCAGCGGCGACGAGGCATGGATGGACGCCTACGGCTTCTGGGTGAAGATCTTCGCGCTGACCTTTGCACTGGGCGTGGTGTCCGGCATCACCATGAGCTTTCAGTTCGGTACCAACTGGCCGGGCTTCATGCAGCACGTGGGCAATGTGGCCGGGCCGCTGCTGGCTTACGAGGTGCTGACCGCGTTCTTCCTGGAGGCCACCTTCCTCGGCATCATGCTGTTCGGCCGCGCCAAGGTGTCCAACCGCGTGCATACGCTGGCCACCTTCCTGGTGGCGTTCGGCACCACGGTGTCGGCGTTCTGGATCATCGTGCTGAACTCGTGGATGCAGACTCCGGCCGGGGTGGAGGTGATCGCCGGCAAGGTGCACGTGCAAAGCTGGCTGGCGGTGATCTTCAACCCGTCCATGCCCTACCGCCTGACGCACATGCTGCTGGCCTCCGGCCTGACAGTGGCGTTTCTGGTGGCCGGGGTGTCGGCCTATCGCTGGCTGCGCGGTGACCGGGCGGCTGCGGTGGCGCACACGCTGAAAACCGGCGTCAGCCTGGCGGCGCTGCTGATTCCGCTGCAGGTACTGGTGGGCGACATGCACGGCCTGAACACCTTCCACCACCAGCCGGCCAAGCTGGCCGCCATCGAAGGCGTGTGGCACACCGAGCGCGGCGCGCCGTTGCTGCTGTTTGCATTGCCGGACGAGGCCACGCAAAGCAACCGCTTCGAGGTGGGCATTCCCAAACTGGCCAGCCTGATCATTACCCACGACCCGAATGGCGAGATCCGCGGCCTGAACGAGTTTCCCAACGCTCACCCGCCGGTAGCCAAGGTGTTCTGGAGCTTCCGCGTGATGGTGGGAGTAGGCCTGCTGATGCTGGCGGTGAGCTGGCTGGCATGGTGGCAGCTGCGTCGCGGCCAACTGGCACCGTGGCTGCAGCGCGGCCTGGTGGCGATGACGTTTTCCGGTTGGGTGGCCACTGTGGCCGGCTGGTACGTCACCGAAATCGGCCGCCAGCCGTGGTTGGTGACCGGCATCCTGCGTACTGCCGACGCCGCGTCGACGGTGGGTAGCGGCATGATTCTGTCTACCTTGCTGATGTACCTGGCGCTGTACGTGGTGCTGCTGGCCAGCTATGTGTCGGTGGTGTTTTACCTGGCGCGCAAGGCAGCGCCTGCGGCCAACCTTGAAGGAGTACAGCCATGAATGCCGAACTGTGGTTGCCGGTGATCTTTGCCGGCCTGATGGCGCTGTCGATGCTGATCTACGTGGTGCTGGACGGCTACGACCTGGGCGTCGGCGTGCTGCTGCCGCTGGGCAATGACGACGAGCGCGACGCCATGATCGCCAGCATCGGCCCGTTCTGGGACGCCAACGAAACCTGGCTGGTGCTGGGCGTGGGGCTGCTGCTGGTGGCGTTTCCGATGGCGCACGGCATCATCCTGGGCGAGCTGTACCTGCCGGTGGCCATCATGTTGCTGGGGCTGATCTTGCGCGGGGTGGCGTTCGACTTCCGCGTCAAGGCGCAGGCGCACCACCAGCCGGCGTGGAACCTCGCTTTTGCCGCCGGCTCGCTGCTGGCGGCGCTTAGCCAGGGTGTGATGCTGGGCCGCTACCTCACCGGCTTTGCGCCCGGCGCCGGCGCCTGGGCCTTTGCGTTGCTGGCCGGGCTGGGCCTGACCGCCGCCTACGTGCTGCTGGGCGCCGGCTGGCTGATCATGAAGAGTAGCGGCGGTTTGCAACAGCGTGCCACGCGCTGGGCGCAGCGGGCCCTGGCGGGTACTGCGCTGGCGGTATTGCTGGTGTCCGTCGCCACGCCGCTGGCCAGCAGCCGCATCGCCGACAAATGGTTCGTGCTGCCGGATTTCCTGCTGCTGTTGCCGCTGCCACTGATCAGTGTGGCGCTGTTCGGCCTGCTGGCCGCCAGCCTGCCCAGGTTGGCCGCACGCCAGCGTGCCGGGCAGGACGCGCTGTGCTGGCTGCCGTTTGCCTGCACCGTGGGCATTGTGTTGCTGGCGTTCTGGGGGCTGGCGTATAGCGTGTTTCCCGAAATCGTCATCGGCCGGCTGGACATCTGGCAGGCCGCCAGCGACCCGGAAGCACTGTGGGTGATTCTGGCCGGTGCCGCCGTGGTACTGCCTACCATCATCGCCTACACGGTGTTTGCCTACCGCGTGTTCTGGGGCAAGGCCGGCAAGCTCAGTTACAGCTAGAAAATATTGCGCCAGATCAACAGGGCAGGAGATATTCCTGCCCTTTTTTCATGTGCTTTCATGTACTTAAAGCAGGGTTTGTCTTGTTGGCGCATGGATACGACACGTTACATTTTGATAAAGCGAGACGCTTGACTTGGGTCAAAGCCCCCATTAACACCGGGGGTAAGATGGCGCCATCCAGATCGAATACCGGGTTTGCCGGAGGAGCTTAATCATGGAACTGTGGAAACAACTGCTGTCCGACGACGTCGGCGTACTGAGCGCGATCGTCATTGCCGTGACAACCATCATCGTGTCGACCTGTATCGGGATCTTTATCAAAAAGACGCACGACGACAAATAAGCTTCAAACGCATGCCATGGCATGTGTGTGTGATTTCCTCTTGATGTGTGTGTGTTTGGGGGTACGGTGGTGGGCCGTTACCCCCTTTTTTTGTCTGTTTTTCCAGCAACAATGCCGGCTTGCTGCGCAAGCCGGCATTGATAGGGATGACAAAGCCTGTTTGCGTTGCAAACAGGCTTTGTCTTGTGAACAGGAAGGCTGCGGATGCCAAAATGGTTAGCGGGCGGCCCGGCTTTGCCGGGTCCGGTAAAGTCTTGACTGATAGTCTGTCCGCAGCCTGAAGGCCGGCTTGCTGCGCAAGCCGGCCTTGTTCTTATGGCAGCAGGGTTCAGGCCACTTGCGTGCCGCTGCAAGCCTGCGGCCAACCCTGCGGGATGGCTGCCAGCAACTGGCGGGTGTAGGCGTGCTGCGGTTGCGCGTACAGCGTGTCGGCGTCGGCTTGCTCCACCACCTGACCGTGCTGCATCACCAGTACCTGGTCGGAGATGTGTTTCACCACCGACAGGTCGTGCGAGATGAACAGGTAGGACAGGCCGTACTCGTCCTGCAGGTCCTGCAGCAGGTTCAGCACCTGGGCCTGCACCGAGACGTCCAGCGCCGAGACCGATTCGTCGCAGATCAGCACTTCTGGCTTCATGGTCAGGCAGCGCGCAATGGCGATGCGCTGGCGCTGGCCGCCGGAAAACTCGTGCGGATACTTCTGCAACGCCCGTGCCGGCAGGCCGACGCGGTCCAGTAGCGCCAGCGCCATGGCGCGTCGCTCGGCACGGTCGGCGCCGATGCCGTGCAGGGTCATCGGCTCCAGCAGGATGTCTTCCACCGAAAAACGCGGGTTCAGCGAGGCGTACGGGTTCTGGAACACGATCTGGATACGGCGTTTGTAGGCGTGAAAGTCGCGCGCCGGCATGGCCAGGATGTCTTCACCGTGGAACAGCGCGCGCCCGGCGCTGGCCTGGTGCAGCCGCATCAGCGTCAGCCCCACCGTGGTCTTGCCGGAGCCGGATTCGCCGACAATGCCCAGCGTCTTGCCGCGTGCCAGCTTGAACGACACGTCCTTCACCGCATGGAACACGTGCTGGCCGAACAGGCCTTCGCGGCTGGTAAAGCTTTTGCACAGCCCTTGCACGTCCAGCACGATGTCGTCGTCCGGCGCGTAACCGCGCTCGCGGTGCGCCGGCGGCACGTAAGGCTGGCCCTGCAGGAAGTCGTCGATCACCGCCAGCCGCGCCGGGCGGCAGTCCAGCCGCGGCCGGCAGTTCAGTAGCGCCTTGGTGTAGGCGTCCCGCGGCTGGCTGAATACCTGCTGTAGCGGGCCGTGTTCGCGGATTTCGCCGTGGCGCATCACGATCACCTCGTCGGCAAACTCGCCGACCAGGCCCAGGTCGTGGGTGATGAACAACACCGCCATGCCGTGGCTTTTCTGCAGCCGCGCAATCAGGGTCAGGATCTGCTTCTGGATGGTCACGTCCAGCGCGGTAGTGGGTTCGTCGGCAATCAGCAGCTTGGGCTCGCAGGCGATGGCCATAGCGATCATCACCCGTTGCTGTTGGCCGCCGGACAGCTGGTGCGGGTAGGCGTCCACCTTGCGGTCCGGCTCCGGCAGGCCCACCTCTTTCAGCAGCGCCATCGCACGCTGGCGCGCCGCTTTGCGGCGCAGGCCGGTGTGCAGCATCAGTGTTTCCATGATCTGCTCGCCTACGGTGAACACCGGGTTCAGCGCGCTCATCGGGTCCTGGAAGATCATGGCGATGTCGCGGCCGCGCAGCTGGCGCAGTTCGCGACGGTCGGCGGCCAGCAGGTTGCGGCCTTCGAACAGGATCTGGCTGTCGGGGTGGATGTGGCAGCCTTGCTGCGGCAGCAGGCGCAGGATGGCCATCGAGGTCACCGACTTGCCGGAGCCGGACTCGCCGACCAGCGCCACGGTACGGTTGGCCGCAATGTCGAAATCAATGCCCTTCAAGGCCTCGAAGCAGTCGCCGTCTTCGTTACGGAAGCTGACGCGCAGCTGGCGCACGCTCAGCAGGGGGGTAGCGGGGGTCATGGCGGCTCCTTACTTCACTTTCGGGTCCAGCGCGTCGCGCAGGCTATCGGTCAGCATGCTGAAGGCGGTGACCAGCACCGACATGCACAGGGTTACCGCGGCCATCTGCCACCAGTAGCCTTGCAGCAGCTCGGACGGGGCTTCGGCCAGCATGGCGCCCCAGCTGGTCTGCGTGACGCTGACGCCAAAGCCCAGGAACGACAGGATGGCTTCGTACTTGATCAGGGCCACGGTGAGGATGGAAAACTGCACCAGCAGCAGGTGGCTGACGTTGGGCAGGATGTGGCGGAACATGCGGCTGCGGTGTCCGGCGCCGATGGCGTCGGCGGCCTGCACATACTCGCGGCACTTGTGTTTCATGAACTCGGCGCGCATCAGGCGGTAGGTGCCGGTCCAGCTGGTGAGCGCCATCACCATGATCACGGTGTCGATACCGCGGCTCATCACTGCGGAAAACGCCAGCAGCAACAGCATGTCGGGCACCGAGGTGAACACGCTGTAAAACCACATCAGCAGGTCGTCCACGCGGCGGCCGAAGTAGCCGGACAGCGCGCCCAGCAGCGTGCCGGCGGCAATGGCCAGCACGGCGCCGCACAGGCCGACCAGCAGCGAGGTGGCAGTGCCCTGGATGACTTTTTGCAGTACGTCGCGGCCGCGAGCGTCGCTGCCGAACGCCAGATCGTCACGATGGGCGGCGGCGGCGACCGGCGCTGCCTTGGCGGCTTCGGCCTGGGCGGCGGCCATGTCGGCGGCCAACGGGTCGTCTTCAGCGCTGATGCCGGTGGCGGCGCTGGCGTCGGCCGCGGTGCTGCCGGCTTGTTGTGCCGCGTCGATGTCGGCGGCGGTCAGTTCTACCGTGGCCGGGCCGTACTGTTTGAACAGCGCCGGCGGGGTATTCGGTTTGGCCACCTGTTCGCGCCAGTGGCTGCCGGCCAGGCCCAGCCAGCCGGCGATGGCCAGCAGCACGAAAGCGGCCACGATCCAGAGCGAGGCAAAGCCGATGCGGTCGCGCTTCAGGCGTTGCCAGCCCAGTTGCCACAGGCTGCGCGACGGCGGGCAGGCGGCGTCGGCCGCCGGGATGGTGTGGGACGGGTGCATCGCGCGCTCCTTATTTCAACTCGACGCGCGGGTCGATCAGTTTGTAGACGATATCGGCCAGCAGATTGAACAGCATGGTGGCCAACGCGACGTAAATGGTGATGGCCTTGATGACCGGAAAGTCGCTGCGGTCGACGGCATTGATCACTTCGTTGCCCATGCCGGGGATGCCGAAGAAGCGCTCCAGCAGCAGGGCGCCCAGAAACAGGTAGGGCAGCGACATCATCAGCGAGGTGACCACCGGAATCAGCGCGTTGCGCATCACGTGCTTCAGCATGATGGCGGGCTCCGACAGGCCTTTGGCGCGGGCGGTGCGCACGTAGTCGTGGTTCATCTCTTCCACGAAACAGCTGCGGTAAAAGCGGATATCGGGCGCCAGGCTGACGATGGTGCCCAGCAGCAGCGGCAGCGGCACGTACAGCCACAGGTTGGTGGCCAGGTGGTCGCTCCAGCCCAGGATGGGGAACCAGCCCAGCTTGTGCGCCAGCCAGTATTGGCCGGCAATGATGTAGACCAGCGCGCTGACCGACATCGCCAGCGTGCAGATCAGCGTGACCAGCCGGTCGGTGAGGCTGCCGCGCAGGTAGGCCACCACGGCGGCCAACAGTACCGCCAGGATCAGGCTGACCAGCAGCATGGGGATGGCCAGCGTCAGCGACGGCACGATGCGGCTGGCCAGGATGTCGGCTACCGGTTGCTGGGTGGACCACGAGATGCCGAAGTCCAGCGTCAGCACTTGCTGCACGAAGATCAGGAATTGCTCGGGCAGCGATTTGTCCAGCCCCAGCTGGTGGCGGATATTGGCCAGCGTTTCGGCAGAAAAGCTCTTGCCGGCCAGGATGTAGGACGGGTCGCCACCCACCCAGTTGAACAGGATGAACAGCAGCAGCATTACCCCGAACAGGGTGGGGACCATCTGCCATAGACGGCGCAGGATGTAGGCAAGCATGTCGGCCTCCGGGCAAACACGGGTAGCCAGCCCCGTATCGGGGCCGGCTGCGGTGGATCAGGACGGGATTACTTCTGGAGGTCGAGGTAACGCCAGGTGGTATTCAGCAGCGGGTGCAGCTTGAAGTTTTTCACGTAGCTGTGCGCCAGCGAGCTGCGGATGCGGGTATCGCCGAAGATCCACGGCTGTTGCGCCACCACGATCTTGTTCATCGCATCGTACAGCTTGTTGCGCTCGGCGCCATCCGGCAGCTTCAGCGAGGCAGCGAACAGGCGGTCGAACTCGGCGTTCTTGAAGCTGGCGCTATTGGCGTCGCCGGCGTTTTTGCCGTACAGCAGCTGCATGAAGTTTTCGCCGTCCGGGTAGTCGGCACTCCACGCCAGGCCCCACATCTGCAGTTTGCCCTGACGGTTGGCCTTGTTCAGTTCGTTCCACTTGCCGTACTTGAAGGTGAGCTTGATCTTCAGGCTGTCGAAGGCTTTCTGCCAGTATTCGTTCCACTGTTTGTCGATGCCGCTGGTGCCGGTGGCCATCTCGATGGACAGCGGTTTGCCGTCCGGCAGCGTGCGCAGGCCGTCGGCACCCACTTTGTAACCGAAGCGGTCCAGCAGCGCGTTGGCTGCCGCCGGGTCGTATTTCACCGAGCCCTTGAACGCCGGGTTGTGGCCGGCCACGCCTTCCGGAATGACGTAGTTCACCGGTACCGCTTGGCCGCGACGGATGGCGGCGATGGTTTCGTTGCGCGGGAAGGCCATGGCGATGGCGCGGCGCAGCGCGATTTTTTCCTTGGCGTCACCGCCCACCACCGGGTCTTGCATATTGAAAAACTGGTAAGTGATTTCCAGCTCTTTCTTGCGCTGCAGCTGCATGCCCTGCTTGGCGTATTTGTCTTGCAGCTTCACGTTCAGCGGGTTTTTCGGGTCGATCAGCAGTGCTTCCTGCAAGGCGGCCTGCGGAATGCCGGACACGTCCAGCTGCTTGTTGACGAAGGCCAGCCACAGCGGCTGCTCTTCCTCGATGATGCTCACTTCCACGCGGCCAACGTTTGGCACCGGCTTGCCTTTGTAGCTTTCCTTGCGAAAGCCTGGGTTGGCTTCCAGTACGATCTTGTTGCCCGGCTTCCATTCTTTCAGCAGGTAGGGGCCGGTACCGACCGGTTTGGCGTTGGTGTTGCTGGCGTAGCCTTCGATGGCCTCGCGGGCCACGGCGCCAAACGCCGGCATGGCCAGAATCTGCAGGAAATTGAAGTTGCCTTCGGTAAGGGTGAGCTGCAGCGTGTATTTGTCCAGCGCCTTGATGCCCTCTACCGGGGTGTCGTAGTTCAGTGCGCCTTTGCCGGCGGCTTTCACCAGCGCCTCGGCGCCGGCAAAGCGGCCGTCCACCAGAAAGCTCCACGGCGAGTTGATGGTGGGGTCGAGGTGGCGCTTGATGGCGTAAACGTAGTCAGCGGCGGTCAGCTCGCGTTTCTGGCCTTTGAACACCGGGTCGGCGGCGAAGTAGATGCCAGGCTTGAGCTTGAAGGTGTACACCTTGCCGTCGGCAGAGACGGTGGGCATGGCGGCGATGGTGTTGGGCACGACTTTGGCCGGGCGGGCGTCGTAGTCGTAAGTGACCAGCGGGTCGAACACGTTTTCCAGGATGGCACCGGAGTAGCTGTCCGACACCTTGGCCGGGTCGAAGCCGGTTTCCGGCACATTGAACGCGACGCGCAGTACCTTATTCATGTCGGCAGCGGAGACATGACCGGCTGCCAGTGCGGCCAGCGTGGCCAGCAGAATGTGTTTCTTCATCGTTTTCTCCCAATCTTGTTCGGTATTGTCATGCGGGCTGCATGGGCGCCGCTTTGGTGCGTGCAGTCTGAAAGCTGCCGGTCTTTACGTCGAGTGCTGCACAGGCGTGACTGGACTTTCGGGCAGTATGCCACTGTGGCGGCAAAGGCTGGCCAGTTGCTGTTGCAACAGTTGCAGCGTCAGTTGCACCTTCTGTGGCAGGTAGCGCCGGGCAGGGTAGACCGCGTAAATGCCGGCGTATTGTGGTGCCACGTCCAGCGTCAAGGCCTGCAAGCGGCCATCGGCCAGGGCGGCATTCACCAGGAAGTCCGGCTGGTAAGCAATACCCATACCGGCAATGGCGGCGTCCACCAGCACATCGCCGTTATTGGCGGTCAGCGGGCCGTGCACCGTCACCTGGCGCAGTTGGCTGCCGTGGCCGAACAGCCAGCTGGAGTGCGTCTGCTGCAGGCTGTAGCGCAGGCAGGCGTGGCCGGCCAGCTCGGCCAGCGTGCGCGGCGTGCCGTGCGCGGCCAGGTAGGACGGCGCCGCACAGACGTGCATGGCGAGCTGGCCCAGCGGCCGCGCCACCAGGTGGCCGGCCAGCGGCTGGGTGCTGATGCGCAGCGCCAGGTCGAAGCCGGCTTCCACCAGGTCTACCTGTTCGTCGGACAGCACCAGTTCGATGTCCAGCTGCGGGTGGCTGGCGTGCAGTGCGGCCAACCATTGCCCCAGAAAGCGCATGCCGAACGACAGCGGTGCCGCAATACGCAAGCGCCCGCCCACGCTGACGCTTTGCTGCTGGGCCATGGCATCGGCTTCTTCCAGTTGCGCCAGGATCAGCGCCACGCGGCGGTGGTATTCCTCACCGGCTTCGGTCAGCGTCATGCGGCGCGTCGTCCGCTGGATCAGACGGCAGCCCAGGTGTTTTTCCAGCGCGGCCAGGTGCTTGCTGACCATGGCGCTGGACAAGTCCAGCCGCGCCGCGGCACCGACCAGGCTGCCTGCGTCGACGATGGCCTGGAACACGCGCAAGGAGTCGAGTCTGTTCATCTGATTGTTTCCTGATGGTTGCTAATGCAGTTCATGATTGCCGGTTTATCAATTATTGGCAATGCAATGTAATAGTGGCATACCCTTTTGACGGAGCCAGCCATGCACTATTTTGCCCCTTTGTTCCTGTCCCACGGCGGGCCGGACGTACTGATCAACCAATCGCCGGCGCGCCATGTCTGGCAACGGTACGCTGCCAGCCAGCCGCGACCGCGAGCCATCGTCATCATGTCGGCGCACAACCTGGCGCGGGAACCGGTAGTGGGCTGGTCGCCACGCTGGCAGACGGTGTACGACTTCGGCGGCTTTCCGCGCGAGCTGTACCGCCTGCAATACCCGGCCGTTTCCAGTGCCGAGCTGGCAGGGCAGGTACATCAGCGCCTGCAAGCTGCTGGCTTGCCCGCCCATCTGATGGAAGCCGACGGTCTGGACCACGGTGCCTGGGTGCCGCTGCTGATGATGTACCCGGAAGGGGACATCCCGGTGATCACGCTGTCTACGTTGCCGCGGCACGACGCCCGCAGCCATTATCTGCTGGGCAAGGCGCTGGCAGGGTTGGCCGCAGAGGGGGTACAGATCATCGGTTCCGGCAGTGTGACCCACAATCTGTACGCGCTGGGCGCACCGGGTACGCCGACGCAGCCGTGGGCACAAGCGTTTGCCGACTGGGTGGCTGACAAAATGGAAGCCGGGGACGTGGACAGCTTGCTGGCGTGGCGGGAGCAGGCGCCGTTTGCGCGCGACAATCACCCGACGGATGAGCATCTGCTGCCATTGTTCTTCGCGCTGGGCGCTGCCGACGGCAAGGTTGGCCGCAGCTTGCATCGCGGGATCGAATACGCGTCCGTCACCATGGATGCCTGGGTATTGGGCTGAACGAGTGCTGCTGGCAGCGTGTAACTTGAAACATGATTGACACAAAACCGGGCCAAGCCCGGTTTTTTTTTATGGCAAAATCATGCATTTGGAATGTGCCATTGGCATTTATAGGGTGGCTTTCTGCGCTGAAGCAGCCTTTCTATCATCAGAAAAATTGTGAAACCTGCTGAGTGTTAACAAGTGTTAAGGTTTTGAACCAATCAAGATGCTCGTATGTCTTGGAAAAACAAGCGGTTTTTGATGTTCAAAAAATCAAAATGCTTTGTTCAAAAGCTTCCGCTATCTACTAATGCAGATAGTCACTAAAGTTACCACATCGCAAGGACGCACAGACATGACGCAAGTCGTCAACAGTGAGGTTGGTTTGAGTCCTTGTCCTGAACCGGTGGTTCTGCTGTGACGCGAGAGACCGCCAACCGCACACTTAAAGGAAATTGACCATGAAAAAACTGACTCTGATCGCTACCGCCATTGCCCTGTTTGCTGGTGTTGCCCAAGCCCAAGATGTTGCCAAACGTGAATCCGGCGACGCACCGTACATCGCCAAACGTGAATCCGGCGACGCACCGTACATCGCCAAGCGCGAATCCGGCGACGCACCGTACATCGCCAAACGTGAATCCGGCGACGCTGCTTACATCGCCAAGCGCGAATCCGGCGACGCACCGTACATCGCCAAACGTGAATCCGGCGACGCTGCCTACATCGCCAAACGTGAGTCGGGCGACGCTGCCTACATCGCCAAACGTGAGTCGGGCGACGCAGCCTACATCGCCAAACGTGAATCCGGCGACGCTGCTTACATTGCTCAGCGCGAGTCCGGTGATGCTCCGTACATCGCCAAACGCGAATCCGGTGATGCTGCTTACATCGCTTGATCTCGGCGCAGCACAAAGTAAAAAAGCCCGCAATTGCGGGCTTTTTTGTTGTCCGGGCCAAGGTTGGCCGCAAACAAGGCTTAGCGGGTAACCGGCTTGTAGCGGATGCGCTTGGGCTTGGCACCTTCTTCGCCCAGGCGTTTCTTCTTGTCGGCTTCGTATTCCTGGTAGTTGCCGTCAAAGAAGGTCCACTGCGATTCGCCTTCCGCCGCCAGGATGTGGGTGGCGATACGGTCCAGGAACCAGCGGTCGTGGCTGATCACGAACACGGTGCCGGCGTATTCCAGCAGCGCGTCTTCCAGCGCACGCAGGGTTTCCACGTCCAGGTCGTTGGACGGTTCATCCAGCAGCAGCACGTTGCCGCCCTTCAGCAGGGTTTTGGCCAGGTGCAGGCGGCCGCGTTCGCCACCGGACAGCATGCCTACTTTCTTCTGCTGGTCGGCGCCCTTGAAGTTGAAGCGGCCCAGGTAGGCGCGGCTGGACATTTCGAACTTGCCGACGGTGATCAGGTCGGCGCCGCCGGACACGTCCTCGAACACGGTCTTGTCGCCGTCCAGGCCTTCGCGGGTCTGTTCGACAAAGGCCATCTGTACGGTCTGGCCGATCTTCACGCTGCCGCTGTCCGGTTGTTCCTTGCCGGCAATCATCTTGAACAGGGTGGACTTACCGGCACCGTTGGGGCCGATGATGCCGACGATGGCGCCCGGCGGGGCCTTGAAGCTGAGGTTGTCGATCAGCAGGCGGTCGCCAAAGCCCTTGGACACGTTCTCGAATTCGATCACTTCGTTACCCAGACGCTCGGCCACCGGAATGAAGATTTCCTGGGTCTCGTTGCGCTTCTGGTTTTCAAAGCTGGACAGTTCCTCGAAGCGGGCGATACGCGCCTTCGACTTGGCCTGGCGGCCTTTCGGGTTCTGGCGCACCCATTCCAGTTCCTGCTTCATGGCCTTCATGCGCGCGGCTTCGGACTTGGCTTCCTGCTGCAGGCGGGCTTCTTTCTGTTCCAGCCAGCCGGAGTAGTTGCCCTTCCACGGAATGCCTTCGCCTCGGTCCAGCTCCAGAATCCATTCGGCAGCGTTATCCAGGAAGTAGCGGTCGTGGGTGACGGCCACCACGGTACCCGGGAAGCGCACCAGGAACTGTTCCAGCCACTCTACCGATTCGGCGTCCAGGTGGTTGGTGGGTTCGTCCAGCAGCAGCATGTCGGGCTTGGACAGCAGCAGCTTGCACAGCGCCACACGGCGTTTTTCACCACCGGACAGCGGGCCGATCTTGGCGTCCCACGGCGGCAGGCGCAGCGCGTCGGCGGCCAGCTCCAGCTGCAGTTCGATGTTGTCACCGGCGCCGGCAGAGATGATGGCTTCCAGGCGGGCCTGTTCTTCGGCCAGGGCGTCAAAATCGGCGTCCGGCTCGGCGTAGGCGGCGTACACCTCTTCCAGACGCTTCTGCGCGTTCATCACTTCGCCCATGCCGCTTTCCACTTCTTCGCGCACGGTTTTTTCCGGGTCCAGCTGCGGTTCCTGCGGCAGGTAGCCGATGTTCAGGTTCGGCTGCCACTGCACCTCGCCGTCGTATTCTTTTTCGACGCCGGCCATGATCTTCAGCACGGTGGATTTACCGGCGCCGTTCAGACCCAGCAGGCCGATCTTGGCGCCGGGGAAGAAGGACAGCGAGATGTCCTTGATGATCTGGCGCTTGGGGGGGACGATCTTGCTCACGCGGAGCATGGACATCACGTATTGAGCCATGGTTTACCTAGTTTCAGTATGAAAAAACAGACCGCCACCGAAGCTGACCAAATACACGAGGCGCTGCCATGCAGGCGCGAAAGCGCTGGCCGGTTTCGTGTTTTCAGTGTGCTTCCGTGGCTGAAAAAACAAGCCATCAGTGTATCAAATCCGCCTGCGGCCAACCTTGTTACTGGCGTGCGGTGCGGACGTTGGCCGGCGGTACGGCAGCCGGGTCGTTGCTGCGCCACGGGTTGATGTCCAGGCCGCCGCGGCGGGTGTAGCGCGCATATACGGTCAGGCGCTGCGGCGCACAGGCCTGCAGTACGTCGGTGAAGATGCGCTCCACGCACTGTTCGTGGAATTCGTTGTGCTGACGGAAGCCGATCAGGTAGCGCAGCAGCGCTTCGCGGTCGATGCGCGGGCCGGTGTAGCTGATCTGCACGCTGCCCCAGTCCGGCTGGCCGGTTACCAGGCAGTTGGACTTCAGCAGTTGCGAGCACAGCGTTTCGCTGACCACGTTGGCCGCATCGGCGTGCAGTAGTTGTGGGCAGGGCGCGTAGTTGTCTACCTCGATATCCAGCTCGTCGATGCTGCTGCCGGCCAGCTCCACAATCTGTTCGCGGCCAAAATCGGCCGGCGACAGCAGGCTGACTTCGACTTTGCCACCGGCAGCGTTACTGAGGTCCATGCTCAGCTGCGCTTGTACCTGGTCCCAGCTGGCGATGCGGGTCTGGTTATAGCTGTTCAGATACAGCTTGAACGATTTGGACTCGATCAGGTTGGGGCTGTCGGCCGGAATGCGGAAGGTGGCAATCGCCACCTGCGGTTTGCCGCGTGCGTTCAGCCACGACAGCTCAAAGCCGGTCCACAGGTCCACGCCGTGAAACGGCAGCGCATTGGCCGCCACGTCGATCTCGTCGCGCTTTTGCTGGCGGGCAATCGGGAACAGCAGGCTGTTGTCGTACTGGTCCTGGTAGTCCACCTTCTTGCCCAGCGGGGAAAACTCGGGGGTGTAGGTCGGGGTCATCATCATTCCTCGTGCCGCGGCGTACCCGCAGGGGCCGCCGCCAGCTTTATTGTAGGCAGGCTGCAGCAGCCTGCCGGGTGTTCAGACGGTACGCCGCATGAACTGGCGGGGGCGCAGGCCCAGCGCCAGCAGCGTGGCAAAGTAGGCGCCGGCGCCAGCAACTACCAATAGCAGCAGCCACAGCGCGCGTTGCCAGCTGTGGCCGTGCCAGTCGATCGGCAGCACGTTCAGCAGCAGCAGCAGGGTGGCGGCCATGGCGGCCACACCACCGGCCAGCCGCAGCATGAAGCCCGGCCAGCCGGCAGAGGGCTGGTAGATGCCGTGCTTGCGCAGCTGGTGGTAGAGCAGGGCGGCGTTCAGGCAGGCGCCCAGGCCAATCGACAGCGACAGACCGGCGTGCTTCAGCGGGCCGATAAAGGTGAGGTTCATCAGCTGGGTGGCGGCCAGCGTAATCAGTGCAATCTTCACCGGCGTCTTGATGTTCTGCCGCGCATAAAAGCCCGGCGCCAGCACTTTCACCAGGATCAATCCCAGCAGGCCGACGGCGTAAGCCATCAGCGCCTGCTGCGTCATGGCAGCGTCGTGGGCGGTGAACTTGCCGTACATGAACAGCGTGGCAATCAGCGGTTGCGACAGCACCGCCAGGCCGACGGTGGACGGCACCGCCAGCAATAGCGACAGCCGCATGCCCCAGTCCAGCAACTGGCTGAATTCGCCCTGGCTTTCCGGGCCGCGTGCCGCCTGTTTGGACAGCGACGGCAGCAGGATGGTGCCCAGCGCCACGCCCAGCACGCCGGTGGGGAATTCCATCAGCCGGTCAGCGTAGTACATCCACGACACGCTGCCGGACACCAGAAACGACGCAAAAATGGTGTTGATCACCAACGAGATCTGCGCGATGGATACACCGAAAATAGCCGGCCCCATTTGGCGGATGACACGCCAGACCGCGGCATCGCGCAGGTTCAGGCGTGGCATCGGCAGCATGTCCAGCTTCTTCAGGTGCGGCAGCTGGTACAGCAGCTGGGCAATGCCGCCGATAAACACCGCCCACGCCAGGGTCAGTACCGGCGGGTCGAAGTAGGGCGTCAGCAGCAGCGAGCACAGGATGAACGATACGTTCAGCAGCGTGGGCGTGAACGCCGGTACCGAAAAGCGGTTCCAGGTATTGAGCACGCTGCTGGCCAGCGACGACAGCGAAATGAACAAGATATAAGGAAAGGTGATGCGCAGCAGCTCGCTGGTCAGCGCCACCTTGTCCGGATTGCTGGCAAAGCCGGGAGCGGTGAGCCAGATAATCCACGGTGCGGCCAGCATGCCCAGCGCAGTGACCGCCATCAGCACTACCGTCAGCGTGCCGGTGATGTGCGACAGGAAGGCGCGGGTTTCCGCTTCGCCGCGCTGTTCCTTGTATTCGGCCAGTACCGGCACGAAGGCCTGCGAAAAGGCGCCTTCGGCAAAGATGCGGCGCAGCAGGTTGGGCAGTTTGAAGGCCACAAAGAAGGCGTCGGTCGCGAGGCCGGCGCCGAATACGCGGGCAATGATGGCGTCGCGGACAAAGCCCAGCACGCGCGAAACCAGGGTCATGCTGCTGACTTTTGCCAGCGCTTTTAGGAGGTTCATGCTTGGGTAAAATCAGACACTATGAAGAAGGTTTAAGCCCGCCAGTTTACGCGGGTGGGTTTGTTGTTGCAAAACCTCATGTTAGGGCTTAGAATCGCCGGTTTCAGATTCCGCTCATCAGGAGACACCACATGGCTAACAGCGCACAAGCTCGCAAGCGTGCACGCCAGGCTCTCAAGCAGCGCGCGCAAAACGCTAGCCTGCGTACTGCATTCCGCACTGCAGTAAAGAAAGTTATCAAAGCCGTTGAAGCTGGCGACAAAGCCGCTGCTCAGGCTCAATTCCAGGCTTCCACCAAAGTCATCGACCGTATCGCTGACAAAGGCGTGTTCCACAAGAACAAGGCTGCTCGTCACAAGAGCCGTCTGTCCGCCCAAGTTAAGGCCATGGCCGCCTAATTTGCCCTTAACGGCAAAAGAATACGCAAAGGCTCCGCAATCGCGGGGCCTTTTGTGTTTTTACGACCGGGCACTTTGCGGCAGCCGGCCAGTCTGTCACTGCCGGTGTTTCTATCGATGACGACAATGCGAAAACTTCTTCCCCTGTTGCTGTCGCCGCTGGCCTGGGCCGATGGCAACCTGCAGGTCGGCTTGCAGCAGTGCGCCCAGCTGGGCGATGGCGCTGCCAGGCTGGCGTGTTACGACGCGCTGGCCGCCCAGCCGCTGCCGGTGCCATCTGTCACCAGCCAAGCCGTGCAGGCTGCGGCCAACCCTGCCCCCGTGGCGGCTATCGAACCGGTGGCCAATGGTGTGTCGTTGCCGGCTAGCGGGGCTGCCGCCAGCTTGCCCGAGCTGGGTAGCCAGCGTGCTGCATCCGCGGTGCCGGTGATTACCAGCAGCAAGCACAGTACGCTGGCCAGCCAGTGGGACCTGGACGAAGACAACAAGCTGGGCACCTTTGTACTGCGCGCCCACAAGCCCACCTACATCCTGCCGGTGTGGTACCAGGCCTCGCCCAATGTGCGGCCCGATTCGCCAACGCAGGAAGCGGTGACGTTGTTCGGCAAGAAAATGAACAACGTCGAAGTGAAGTACCAGATCTCGTTCAAGAGCAAGATGTGGGAAAACGTGCTGGGAACCCCAGCCGATTTGTGGTTCGGCTACAGTCAACAGTCGCACTGGCAGATGTACAACAAGCAGCAATCGTCGCCGTTCCGTGAAACCGATTACGAGCCGGAAGTGGTGCTGACCACGCCGTTGCCGGCCAAATGGCAACTGGGTGACTGGCGTTTCCGCGTTGCCGGTATCGGTTTACTGCACCAGTCCAATGGCCAGACCGACCCGCTGTCGCGCAGCTGGAACCGCCTGTACGGCATGCTGGGGGCTGAAAACGGCAACCTGTCGCTGACGGCGCGCTGGTGGTACCGGCTGCCGGAAAAAGCCAGCGAAGACGATAACCCCGACTTGCAAACCTTTACCGGGCGCGGCGACCTGCAGGCGGTGTACCGCTGGAACGGCCATACCTTCGGCGGAACCGTGCGCTACAACCCCAGCAGCCACAAAGGCGCTGCGCAGCTGGACTGGACCTTCCCGGTGGCCGGCCGCTTGCGCGGTTATGTACAGGCTTACGACGGCTACGGCGAGTCGCTGCTGGATTACAACCACCGCTCGCGTGGCATCGGCTTTGGCCTGATGCTGACCGACTGGCTCAGCAACTGATTGCTTGCTACTCAAAAGAAAACGCCCCTGCGGCCAACGGCTGACAGGGGCGTACTGTTTTATCGGGCAGGGCGTTACAGTTCGATATCGCCGCACAGCAGGCCAGCGGCTTCACGCGCCATTTCGCCTTCCTCGTCGGTGGCCATCACGTAGGCGTGCAGGCGGCTGCCCGCGGCGGTAATGCGGTAAGACTGCGCCAGGTTGGCCGCCAGATCGGCCTCGAAGCCCAGCCAAGCCAGTTGCTTGAGGATGCGGCTGCGGATTTCCGGCGAGCGCTCGCCAATGCCGGCGGTAAACACGATGGCGTCCAGCCCCTTCATGGCGGTGGCCAGCGACGCCACTTCACGCGCGGCACGGTAACAGAACAGCTCTACCGCTTCGCGTGCCTCGTCGCTGCGTGCCTGCAGCAGCTCGCGCATGTCGCTGGACAGCCCGCCGGACACGCCCAGCAGCCCGCATTGCTTGTACAGCTCCTGCCGCACCGCGGTCACGTCCATGCCCCCGTGTTCCATCCAGTACAACACCACTTCCGGGTCCAGCGTGCCGGGGCGGGTAGACATCATCAGCCCGTCCAGCGCCGAAAAGCCCATGCTGGAGGCCACGCTGTGGCCTGCCTGGATGGCGCAGGCGCTGGCGCCGCTGCCCAGATGCAGGACTACCACCTTGCTGTCGCCCAAGCCCAGTTCGGGCAGCCGGCGGGCGATGGACGCGTACGACAGCCCATGGAAGCCGTAACGGCGCAGGCCTTTGTCGTGCCAGTGGCGGGCAATGCCGAAGCGGGTGGCCACTACCGGCTGGCTGCAGTGGAAGGCGGTGTCGAAGCAGGCGATCTGTGTCAGGTGCGGGTCCAGCTTGGCAAAGGCGTGCATCACCGACAGGCTGACCGGCTGGTGCAGCGGCGCCAGCGGAATCAGCGCCGACAGCGCGTCCACCACCTCTGGCGTCATCACCACCGGGCTGCGGTAGTGCTGGCCGCCGTGCACCACGCGGTGGACCACCGCCTGCGGTAGCAGGTCGTGGTCGGCCAGCGTGTTCAGCACCGCGGCCACGTTTTCGTCACGGCCAGCGCTGTCAAGCGGCAGCTGGAAGCGCTTGCCGCCTTTGTCCAGTTCCAGCACCGCGTTGTCGCGGCCAAAGTGATCCACCATGCCGCGCGCCAGCAGCGTCTTGCCGTCGCTGCCGTAGGCGCGGAATTTCAGGGTGGCCGAGCCTGCATTGATGGCAATCAGTGCCTTGCCCATGCTGTCTCCTTGCATTATCTGCTGCCCGCCTGCTGGCGCCGGCTGGCGGCGTAAAGGTTGGCCACGGCTGCCGAGGCCAAGCGGCCGGCAGCGTCGTCAGCGCGGCTGGTCAGCACGATGGGCACCCGGGCGCCCATCACGATACCGGCGCTGGCGGCGGCGGCCAGATAGGTAAGCTGCTTGGCCAGCATGTTGCCGGATTCCAGATCCGGCACCAGCAGGATATCCGGTTCGCCGGCCACGTCCGATTCGATACCCTTAGTATCGGCTGCGGCGTGCGAAATGGCATTGTCGAATGCCAGCGGCCCGTCCAGCAGCGCACCCTTGATCTGCCCGCGGTCGGCCATCTTGCACAAGGCGGCCGCGTCCAGCGTAGAGCGGATCTTCGGATTGATGGTTTCCACCGCCGACAAAATGGCCACTTTGGGGCGAGCCAGGCCCAGTGCGTGGCACAGGTCGATGGCGTTCTGGCAGATGTCGCGCTTGGTGGCCAGGTCCGGTTCGATGTTGACGGCCGCGTCGGTAATGAACAGGTAGCGCGGGTAGCTTTCCACCTTCATCACGAACACATGGCTGATGCGGCGGTCGGTGCGGATGCCCTTGGCGCGGTCCAGCACCGCGCTCATGAATTCGTCGGTGTGCAGGCTGCCCTTCATCAGGCTGTCGGCAAAGCCTTCGCGTACCAGCTCCACCGCGCGCTCTGCGGCGGCGTGGCTGTGTTCCACGTCGATGGTCTCATAACGGCCCAGATCGATGTCCAGGCTGGCGGCCAGCTTGGTCAGCTTGGCGCGAGGGGCAATCAGGATCGGGGTGGCGATGCCGTGTTCGGCGGCCTCCACCGCACCTTGCAGGGCTTCCGGGCTGCACGGGTGGGCCACGGCCATCGGGCGCGGGCCGTTGCTGCGGGCTTGTTCGATAATGTCGGTAAATGCGTGATCGTCGCGGGTCATGGCTGCTGCTCCTGTACGGTGCCGCCAGGAAATGCCCCGTGCCGGCGGGCGGCTTGCCGGCACGGGCTGGGCTGGCCGTACTCAGGCCATGATATTGAAACCGCCATCCACGTAGGTCACTTCGCCGGTCAGCGCGCGGGCGGCGTCGGAGGCGAGGAAGGCGGCCGTATGGCCGATGTCCTCGATGCTGACCAGTCGGTTCTGTGGTGCGCGCTCGATGGCGTCGTCGATCAGCTTGTCGAAGTGGGCAATGCCGCTGGCGGCACGGGTTTTCAGCGGGCCGGGGGAGATGGTGTGCACGCGGATGCCCTTGCTGCCCAGCTCGTGGGCCATGTAGCGGGTGGTGCTTTCCAGCGCCGCTTTGACCGGGCCCATGATGTTGTAGTTTTCTACCACCTTGTCGGAGCCGTAGTAGCTCATGGTTAGCAGGGCGCCGCCGTTCACCATCAGCGGCTCGGCCAGGCGCGCCATCTCGATGAACGAGTAGCACGACACGCGCATCGCTTGCAGGAAGCCGTCTTTGGAGCAGTCGGTCACGCGGCCGTGCAGGTCGTCCATCGGGCAGAACGCGATGGAGTGCACCACGAAGTCCAGGCTGCCCCATTGCTCGCGGATGGCTTCGAATACCGCTTCCAGCTGGCCGTCCTGCTGCACGTCCAGCGGCAGGATCAGCCGCGCATCCAGCCCTTCGGCCAGCGGGCGCACGAATTTTTCGGCCTTGTCGTTGAGGTAGGTGATGGCAACGTCGGCGCCCAGGTCGTGCATGACCTTGGCGCAACCGTAGGCAATGCTGTGCTCGTTGGCCACGCCAACAATCAGGCCGCGTTTGCCGGCCAGCGGCAGGTGGGATGTGCTCATGGCAGCTCCTGTAATCAGGTAACAAAAGAAGGGGGCCAGCCCATGCTGCAGTGCGTGCATTGCAGCACCGTGAATCCGATTTTTGTATTGGCGTATCAGTCGGATATAATCACCCGTTTGTGCGGGTTCGGGCTTGCCCTAGTGTGGTTCTGGCCCCATTATCATGAGCCTGTTTATTGCGATGCGGTTTGATGCACTGCAATATTTGCCTGATTATGTCATCGTCGTTGTGGTTGGAGTGGTAAAACATGCCGATTTATGAATACCGTTGCGCCGCCTGTGGTGCGCAAAAGGAACATCTGCAGAAGATGAGCGATGATCCCATCGCCCAATGCCCGGCCTGTGGCAGCGAGCAGTACAGCAAGCAGCTGTCTGCCGCCGGCTTCCAGCTGAAAGGCAATGGCTGGTACGTCACCGACTTCAAGAACGGCAGCGGCCCGGCCTGTGGCAGTGGCGGCTGCGGTAGCGGCGGTTGCGCCTGAGGCCCTATGAAACACATCAAGATGACCCTGCGCGGCTACCTGGCTGCCGGTTTGCTGATCTGGCTGCCGGTGGCGGTGACGCTATGGGTTCTGAACCTGATCGTCGGCACGCTGGACCAGACCATCAACCTGCTGCCGCGTGCCTGGCGCCCGGAAAGCCTGTTCGGTTTCGACATTCCGGGCCTCGGCGTGGTGCTGGCGTTTGCCATCCTGCTGGCCACCGGCTTCATGGCGGCCAACGTGCTGGGCCAGAAGCTGCTGGACCTGTGGAACCTGGTACTCACCCGCACCCCGGTGGTCAGCACCATCTACAACAGCGTGAAGCAGGTGTCCGACACCTTGCTGTCCGACTCGGGCCAGGCATTCCGCCAGGCGCTGCTGGTGCGCTTTCCGCACCAGAACGCGTGGACCGTGGCGTTCCAGACCGGTACCCCGGCCGGCCAGCTCAAAACGCAGCTGGGCGACGAGGAGTACGTCAGCGTCTACGTACCGACCACGCCGAACCCCACATCGGGCTATTTCATCATCGTGCCCAAAAGCGATACCCGCGAGCTGGACATGAGCGTGGACGAGGCCCTGAAGTACGTGATTTCCATGGGGGTGGTGGCACCACCTGCCCCTGCCGACGTGCGCAAGCAGGTGGGTGACGAACGAAATTGACAGGGTTGGCCGCACGCGGCCAACCCGGTTTTGCGTCTACCTGTCAGGAAATCCCTCTACGAATTCAACACAAAGGCATTGCAATGCGTACCGATTATTGCGGACTTATCGACAAGAAATACCTCGGCCAGACCGTTACCGTCAAAGGCTGGGCTCACCGTCGTCGTGACCACGGCGGCGTGATCTTCATTGACCTGCGCGACCGTGAAGGTCTGGTGCAGGTAGTGATCGATCCGGACACCCCGGAAGCGTTCCAGACCGCCGATAGCGCCCGTAACGAATACGTGCTGTCCATCACCGGTATCGTGCGCGAGCGCCCGGCCGGCACCGCCAACAGCAAGATGATCTCCGGCGAGATCGAAATCCTGGCCAAGGACATCGAGATCCTGAACACCGCGGCTACCCCGCCGTTCCAGATCGACGACGAAAACCTGTCCGAGAACGTGCGCCTGACCAACCGTGTCATCGACCTGCGTCGCCCGGCCATGCAGAAAAACCTGCGCCTGCGTTACCGCGTGGCGATGGGCGTGCGTAACCACCTGGACAAGCAGGGCTTCATCGACATCGAAACCCCGATGCTGACCCGCTCCACCCCGGAAGGCGCCCGCGACTACCTGGTACCGTCCCGCGTGCATCCGGGCGAGTTCTTCGCGCTGCCGCAGTCGCCGCAGCTGTTCAAGCAGCTGCTGATGGTGGCCGGCTTCGACCGCTACTACCAGATCACCAAGTGCTTCCGTGACGAAGACCTGCGTGCCGACCGCCAGCCGGAATTCACCCAGATCGATATCGAGACCTCGTTCCTGAACGAGGACCAGATCATGGACATCACCGAAAACATGGCGCAGGAAATCTTCCGCGACGTGATGAACGTGGAGCTGGGCAAGTTCCCGCGCATGACCTACGGCGACGCCATGTTCTACTACGGCTCCGACAAGCCGGACCTGCGCGTCAGCCTGAAATTCACCGAACTGACCGACGTGATGAAGTCGGAAGAGTTCAAGGTATTCCGCGGTGCTGCCGACATGGCCAATGGCCGCGTGGTGGCCCTGCGCGTACCGAACGGTGCCACCCTGTCGCGTAAAGAGATCGACGACTACACCCAGTTCGTCGGCATCTACGGCGCCAAGGGTCTGGCCTACATCAAGGTCAACGACGTCACCAAGCTGAACGAAGAAGGCCTGCAGTCCCCGATCGTAAAGTTCCTGTCCGCTGCCGGCCTGCAAGCCATCATCGAGCGTACCGGTGCCCAGAACGGCGACATCATCTTCTTCGGCGCCGACAAGGCCAAAGTCGTGAACGAAGCCATCGGCGCGCTGCGTATCAAGATCGGTCACGAGCGTGGCGAGAAAGACGGCTACTTCGTGCGCGAATGGCGCCCGCTGTGGGTGGTGGACTTCCCGATGTTCGAACACGACGAAGAAGCCGACCGCTGGACCGCTTGTCACCATCCGTTCACCAGCCCGAAACCGGGCCATGAAGACCTGATGGACACCAACCCGGGCGCTTGCCTGGCCCGTGCCTACGACATGGTGCTGAACGGTTGGGAAATCGGTGGTGGTTCGGTGCGTATCCACCGCGCCGATGTACAGGAAAAAGTGTTCGCCGCGCTGAAGATCAGCCCGGAAGAGCAGCAGAACAAGTTCGGCTTCCTGCTGGACAACCTGAAGTTCGGCGCCCCGCCGCACGGTGGCCTGGCCTTCGGTCTGGACCGTCTGGTAACCCTGATGGCCGGCGCCGAGTCCATCCGCGACGTCATTGCCTTCCCGAAAACCCAGCGTGCGCAGTGTCTGCTGACCAACGCGCCGAACGCGGTAGACGAGAAGCAGCTGCGCGAACTGAACCTGCGCCTGCGCCAGAAGGCCGAGCCGACCGCCTAAGGTTGGCCGCACCTGGCATAGTCAACACAACGGGCCCCGTCGGGGCCCGTTTTTTATGTGTCTGGCGCTTGATAAAGCGTCATCCTGCCGTCATCTGGCATCGGTAGGCTGGATGATTGCCGACCGCTATCGCCCGGATTGGCATTTTCAATTTGAGCGTGGCTGGCGGCTGCTTTATAACCGCCGCAGCAGCCGGATCAACCGGACCAAATCACTGTTTTTCCCAAGGAGACTTTCATGGCCGTACTCGTAGGCAAACAAGCCCCGTTCTTTGCTGGTGAAAAAACCTTCTCCGCCGTGCTGGGCGATGGTCAGATCGTTGACAACTACTCCTTCCAGGAAGCCACTGCCGGCAAATACGCCGTAGTGTTCTTCTACCCGCTGGACTTCACCTTCGTGTGCCCGTCCGAACTGATCGCTTTCGATCACCGCCTGGCCGAGTTCAAGGCCCGCAACGTGGAAGTGATCGGCGTGTCCATCGACAGCCAGTTCACCCACGCCGCATGGCGCAACACCCCGGTAGAAAAAGGCGGTATCGGCCAAGTGGGCTACACCCTGGTTGCCGACATCCAGCACGAACTGTGCAAAGCCTTCGATGTAGAAGCTGACGGCGGCGTGGCCTTCCGTGGCTCCTTCCTGATCGACAAGGCCGGCGTGGTACAGCACCAGGTCGTGAACAACCTGCCGCTGGGCCGCAACGTGGACGAGATGATCCGCATGGTTGACGCCCTGCAGTTCACCGAAGAGCACGGCGAAGTGTGCCCGGCTGGCTGGAACAAAGGCAAAAAAGGCATGACCGCCAGCGCCGAAGGCGTAGCGGCTTACCTGGCCGAAAACGCCAAAGACCTGTAATCCCGTTCCGCCAGCCGTAAGGTTGGCCGCAGGATGTCAAAAGCCCCGCTTGCGCGGGGCTTTTGTGTTTTCAGGTGTCGGTCAGCGTGCCAGCAAGCGCTGCAGTGGCCGGTGCTGGATCAGCACGGTAAGGACGGCGATGCCGGCACAGGCCCACCACAGCATGGCGCCGCCGAAGTGGCCGTAAAACCAGGTGCCGGCAGCCGGTGCGTATAGCGTGCGCCCGCCCCAGCCAGCGCTGTAGATGCCCAGGTAGCGGCCGCGCTGGCGGCCTTCCGAGCACTGCATCGCCACGGTGGACCAGGTGGGCGACAGCAATACCTCGCCCAGCGTTAATACCACCATGGCCAGCATGGGCCAAACGATGTGGGTGCCCAGGTTCAGCAGCAGGTAGCTGCCGCCCAGCAACAGCACCGCCAGCTGCGAGCAGCGCACAATGCCCCAGCGGGTAATGCGCCGCGCCACCCACACCTGCAGGCCTACCACCATCAGGCCGTTGAGGGTGAACAGATAGCCGATCCACTGCGGGCCCAGCTGGTAGTGTTCGCGCAGGTACAGGCCCATGGTGCCGTACATCTGGTCGAATACCGCCACGATCAGCAGCAAGCCCAGCATGAAGCGCAAAAAGTCGGCGTCGCGCCACGGCGAGGCCAGCCCCTCGCTGTGCTGCATGCTAGCCACGTGCAGCGGTGCGCTACCGCCCAGGCGGCGATAGGCGGCCCACACCCATAGCCCGGCCAGCAGGCTGGCGCAACCCTGCGCCACGAATACCCATTGATAGCCGTAGGCCGCCAGCAAGCCGCCGGTAATGCCGGCCAGCGAGGTGCCCAGGTTGAACGACATGCGGTACAGCCCCTGCGCCGTGGGGCGCTGCGTCGGCGAGCACGGCTCCAGCACCAGCCGCATATTGCAGGGGCGGAAGCTGCCGTCGGCCAGCCCGCACGCCACCAGTAGCGGCACATAGACCCATATCGGCAGCGACAGCGCCAGGCTGAGGGTCAGCACGCCGCTGGCCAACAGCAGGGTACAGGCCAGGTGGCGGCTGTCGAAGCGGTCGGACAGCACGCCGCCCAGGTAGGAGCCGGCAAACATGCCCAGGCCGTAGCAGCTCATCAGCAGGCCGATCTGCGTGTACGGCAGCTGGTAGCGTTCCAGGAAGAACAGCGGCAGGAACAGCTTGGCAATGCCACCCATGGTGTTGATCAGGGTGGCGGCGATCTGGATGTAGACAGACGCGGGCAAGCCGCGGAAAGGGGACAGCAGTTTGCGCCCGAGGGTAGGGGCGATGGCGGCCAACATGACGGTTTCCTTGTGGGAGGGAGGTGAGCCGGCGTGAACGCCGGATGGGCAATGGCGCCCACCCCAGCGTAACGGTAACGTCATGAAGGTGGCAAAGTTTGGCCGAAAACGCTGCGTTCCGGGCAGAAAACAGCAGCCAGGGTCAGGATTTGGGTAGCAAGGGCAACAGCGCCGGCAGCACGTTGTCCAGCATCTGGGCTTGCGCGCTGGCAGCCGGGTGGATGCCGTCGGGCTGGAATTTGCCCAAATCACGCTCGAAACCCTTCACCAGCAACGGTACCAGCGCTGTCTTGCGTGCCGCCGCTACGTCGCGGAACACCGCCTGGAACTTGTTGCCGTACTCCGGGCCATAGTTCGGTGGCAACGCCATGCCCACCAGCAGCACGCGTGCTTTTTGCGATTGTGCCAGGCGCACCATCTGGTTCAGGTTATCCTGCATGGCGGGTAGTGGCAGACCGCGCAGGCCGTCGTTGCCGCCCAGCTCCAGCACCAGCACGTCCGGTTTATGTTGCTGCAGCACGCCCGGCAGGCGCGACAGGCCGCCGGCGGTGGTTTCCCCGCTCAGGCTGGCGTTGACGACCTGGAGTTTTGCCCCCAGTTTCTTTTGCAGCAAACTCACCCAGCCCTGCGCCGGGTTGAGACCGTAGGCGGCAGAAATGCTGTCGCCGAACACCACTACCTTGCCAGCCTGAGCCAGCGGTGCGGCCAACAGGCAGGCCAACAACAGACAGCGCTTGATCATCAACATGACATCCTCTTCGGTAAACAGCGCGATTCTGCGCGCCCAGGCCGTTACCCGGCAAGTGAACTACCACGGCCAGCAGCTGGCCATTCTGCACGATGCCAGCCTGGACGTGGCCGCCGGCGAGAGCGTGGCCATCGTCGGTGCCAGCGGTAGCGGCAAGTCAACCTTGCTGGCGATTCTGGCAGGCCTGGACGCGGCGAGTTCCGGCGAGGTGTGGCTGGCGGGCCAGCCGCTATCCGGCCTGGACGAAGACGGCCGCGCGCTGCTGCGCCGCGAGCAGGTGGGCTTTGTGTTCCAGAACTTCCAGCTGATGCCGCAGTTCACCGCGCTGGAAAACGTGATGCTGCCACTGGAGCTGGCCGGCCGCGCCGACGCCCGCTCTGCCGCCGCCGCCATGCTGCAGCGCGTGGGCCTGGGCCACCGGCTGGACCACTACCCGCGCCACCTGTCCGGCGGCGAGCAGCAACGCGTGGCGCTGGCGCGCGCCTTTGTGCTGCGCCCGGCGCTGCTGTTTGCCGACGAACCCACCGGCAACCTGGACCCGGCCACCGGCGAGCAGATCATCGAGCTGCTGTTCGAACTGAACGCCGAAGCCGGCACCGCGCTGGTGCTGGTCACCCACGACACGACGTTGGCCGCACGCTGCGCCGCCATCTACCGCCTTACCGCCGGCGTACTGGCCCGGAGCGCGGCATGAAGCGCTTATCGTGGCTGATGGGCTGGCGCCTGCTGCGGCGCGAGCTGAAATCCGGCGAGCTCACCGTGCTGGCGCTGGCCTTGCTGGTGGCGGTAGCGGCGATGAGCAGCGTGGCGTTTTTTGCCGACCGTATCGACAGTGCGCTCACCCGGCAAGCCAGCCAGCTGCTGGCGGCCGACCTGGTGGTGAACAGCCGTGCGCCGGCCGAGGCTGCCTGGCAGCAGCGCGCGCAAGCGCAGGGGCTGCGCCAGGTGCCTACCGCCACCTTTCCGTCGATGGTATTTGCCCGCGAACAAGCGGTGCTGGCCAACCTGAAAGCGGTCGCCAGCGGCTACCCGCTGCGCGGCGAGGTGCAGATCCGTACCCGTCAGGGCGTCAAGCAGGGCGTGTACAGCCCGGCGCCGGGCGAGCTGTGGGCCGACGCACGCCTGCTGCAAAAGATGGGCCTGCAGCTGGGTGACAGCGTGCGCCTGGGCAGCCGCAGCTTTGTGTTGGCCGCCGAAGTGCTGCGCGAGCCGGACGGCGCCGTGGACGTGTTCAATTTCATCCCCCGCGTGCTGTTGAACCACGCCGACCTGGCCGCCACCGGCCTGGTGCAGGACGGCAGCCGCATCCGCTACCGCCTGCTGCTGGCCGGTGACGCCGCGCAGGTCAAAAGCTACCGCGACTGGCTGGCGCCGCAGCTGAAGCCCGGCACGCGGCTGGAAGACATCGAAGAAGCCCGCCCCGAAGTGCGCAGCGCGCTGGAGCGGGCACGGCGCTTTCTCGGCCTGACCGCCATCCTGTCGGTCACGCTGTCGGCAGCGGCGGTGGCACTGGCGGTACGCCGCTATCTGGCGCGGCACTGGCAGAGCGTGGCGGTGCTGCGTGCGCTGGGGCAAACCGCGCCCGAGGTGGCCACGGTGTGGGGCAGCCTGTTCCTGTGGCTGGGCCTGCTGGCCGGCGTGCTGGGCGCGCTGGCCGGTTACGGCGTACAGGCGCTGCTGGTGTATCTGGCCAGGCAATGGCTGGGCGACGGTTTACCGCCGCCGGGCTGGCTGGCGTGGCTGACCGGGCCGCTGTCGGCGCTGATATTGCTGGCCGGCTTTGCCTTGCCCCCGCTGCTGGCGCTGCGCCGCGTGCCCGCCATGGCGGTACTGCGCGCCGACGTGCCGGCCGGCAGCCGTTCGCTGCTGGCGCCGCTGCTGGCGCTGGTGGCCTTGCTGGGCCTTGCCGCCTGGCAGATTGGCGACGGCCCGTTGGCGTTGTGGCTGCTATCCGGCCTGGGCGGTTTCCTGGCCGCTGTGGGCTTGCTGGCGTGGGGCATTGTGCTGCTGCTGCGCCGCGTGCCGCTGTCCGGCGCGGTGGGCTGGCGCCACGGTGCGGCCAACCTGGCGCGCCGGCCGTGGCTGGCGGTGATCCAGATCGCCGCCTTGTCGGTCAGCTTGCTGGCGCTGTTGACGCTGACCGTGGTGCGCGACGACCTGATCGGCGCCTGGCAGCGCTCGCTGCCGCCGGACGCACCCGATAGCTTCTTGATCAACCTGCAGCCGCCGCAGCGCGCCGAGCTGACGCAAGCCTTTGCCAAGGTTGGCCGCAGCGCGCCCGAGGCGCTGCCGATGACGCGTGCGCGCCTGCTGGCGGTCAACGGCAAGCCGGTCAAAGCCGCCGATTACACCGACGAGCGCGCGCAGCGGCTGGTGGAACGCGAGTTCAACCTGTCGTGGCGCGACGCGGCCAACCCGCGTAACCAGATCGTGGCCGGGCAGTGGTGGCCGCTTGGCAGCAACACGCCGCAATTCTCTGTGGAAGAAGGTCTGGCAGAAACCTTGCGCCTGAAGCAGGGCGATACGCTGACGTTCGACATCGCTGGCACCACTTGGCAGGCGCCGGTCACCAGCCTGCGCAAGGTGGCGTGGGACAGCTTCCAGCCCAATTTCTTCGTGATTGCTCCCGCCGGCTGGATGGGCGATCAGGCCGCCAGCTACATTGCCAGTTACCGCGCGCCGGACGCCGGCTTCAATAACCGGCTGGTGGCGGCGCTGCCCAATGTGACGGTGGTGGATATCAGCGCCATCGTGCGCGAGGTACGCGCCGTCATCGACCGCCTGGCGCTGGCCATCGAAGCCATGTTCGCGTTAACGTTGGCCGCAGGGGTGTTAGTGCTGTGGGCGGCGATGGCGGCCACCCGCGACGAGCGCCTGTACGATGTAGCGCTGCTGCGGGCGCTGGGTGCTTCGCGCCGCCAGGTGCGCAGCGTGCTGCTGGCCGAGCTGGCGTGGCTGGGGGGCGTGGCCGGGCTGATGGCCGGCGGCGGCGCCATGGCATTGGGCGCGCTGGTGGCAGTGCAGCTGTTCAACCTGCCGTTGGCGCTAAACCTGTGGCTGCTGCCGCTGGGCATGCTGGCCGGCGGCAGCGTGGTGGCGCTGGCGGCGTGGCCGCTGTTGCGCCGGGTGACGCACACGCCGCCCAGCGAAGTGCTGCGCGCAAACTAGGAAGCGATATGGATGCACAGGTACTGGCGGCCATGGACAAATGGCCGAATGTGCCGGCCGTGTACGGCTGGCTGCGGCTGGATGCCCGCGGGCAATGGTGGCTGCGCGACAGTTTGCTGAAACAGCCGGCGATGGTGGATTTCTTCCGCCGCAACTACGCCCGCGACGGCGAGGGCCGCTACTACGTGCAGAACGGGCCACAAAAGGTATTCGTGGCACTGGAGGCGGCGCCGTATGTAGCGCGTCGCCACGGCGAGGCTTGGGCGCTGATGCCGGACATGGCGGCCGACGTGGCGCGGTTGGCGTGGCTGGACGAAGAAGGCCGCCTGTTCGTAGAGCTGGGCGGCGAGCTGGCCATCGTGGACGACCGCGACCTGCTGGCGCTGTGCGAGCTGATCTCCCGCCCCGACGGCCGCCAGCCGGCCGACGCCGACTGGCAGGCCTGGGAGCAGGGTACGCAGACGCTGCAGCTGATGTTGCCCGAGGGCGGTATCCCGTTGCGGCGCAGCGCTTTTGCCGAACTGGAAGCCGCCTACCATCTGGTACGGGCGCCACAGCCCTGATGGCTGCATGGTATGATCTGCCGGTTTTGGCAGATGCCAGCTGATAGCTTTTTTTCTACCGATGATACGACCCGCCCTTAGGCTATTTTCCCTGTTGGCCGCACTGTTTGCGCTGTGGCTGGCCTGGGTGATCGTGGTGCCTGTCACCCCCGATCGCCAGCCCTACACCGTCACTGTTGGCCTCAACCGCACCATGACCCAACTGGCACGTACGCTGGAAGACGACGGCGCGGTGCGTAACCGCTACGTGATGGTGGCGCTGTCGCGCGTAATGGGTGTGGATCGCAAGCTCAAGCCCGGCCTGTACCAGTTTGGTGGCGCCACTGCGATGTGGCAGTACCTGAACCGCTTTGCCGACGGCCACCCGGACCAGTCCAGCGTGACCATCATCGAAGGCTGGCGTTTTGCCCAGTTCCGCGCCGCACTGCGCAAGGAAGACGACCTGCGCCAGGATACCGCCGGCTGGAGCGATGCCCGCCTGCTGGCCGAGCTGGGCGTACCCGGCGACAACGCCGAAGGCCTGTTCTTCCCCAGCACCTATTTCTACACCCCCGGCAGCAGCGACCTCGACGTGTACCGCCGTGCCTACCAGAGCATGCAGCAACAGCTGCAAACGGTGTGGGAAGCCCGCGCGGCCGACCTGCCGTATAGCTCGCCCTACGAGCTGTTGATCATGGCCAGCCTGGTGGAAAAAGAAACCGCGCACGAAGAAGACCGCCCGATGGTAGCCAGCGTGTTCGTGAACCGCCTGAAGATCGGCATGCGGCTGCAGACCGACCCGTCCGTCATCTACGGCATGGGTGCCCGCTACCGTGGCAACATCGCCAAGGCCGACCTGCGCCGCGATACGCCGTACAACACCTATACCCGCGCCGGCCTGACGCCGACGCCCATCGCCCTGCCGGGCCGCGCGGCGCTGGACGCTGCGGCCAACCCTGCCCAGAGCCGCGCGCTGTACTTCGTGGCCAAGGGCGACGGCAGCGGTACGTCCCAGTTTTCCGAGACGCTGGACGAGCACAATGCCGCCGTCCGCGACTACATCCTGAAGAAAGGCAAGTAATGTCCAAGGCGCGCTTCATCACGCTGGAAGGTCTGGATGGTGCCGGCAAGAGCACCCACCTGGCCTTCATCCGCCGCTACCTGGAACAGGCCGGCATCGACACCGTGTTCACCCGCGAGCCGGGCGGCACGCCGCTGGGCGAAAAGCTGCGCGAGATCCTGCTGGACATCGACACCGAAGCCACGCTGGATACCGAAACCCTGCTGATGTTCGCCAGCCGCCAGGAGCTGGTGTCGTCGCTGATCCGCCCCAGCCTGGCCGCCGGCCGCTGGGTAGTGAGCGACCGCTTTACCGACGCCACCTTCGCCTACCAGGGCGGCGGCCGCGGCGTGCCGGCCGAGCGCATTGCCATCCTCGAACACTGGGTGCAGCAAGGCCTGCAGCCCGACCTCACCATCCTGCTGGACGTGCCGCTGGAAGTGTCGCAAGCGCGCCTGTCGCAAAGCCGCCTGCCGGACCGCTTCGAGCGCGAGCGCGAAGACTTTCACCAGCGCGTGCGCCAGATGTACCTAGCGCGGGCACAGGCCAACCCGGGCCGCTTCGTGGTGATCGACGCCCGCGGCGATATTGACGCCATCCAGCAAGACATCGCCGCCGCGCTGGCGCGGCTGCAGGAGGCCTGATGCGCTACCCGTGGCAGCACGACGACTGGCAACGCCTGGCCACCGCCTTCAGCCGCCTGCCCAACGCCTGGCTGTTTACCGGCCCGGCCGGCATCGGCAAGAGCGAGTTTGCCCACCAGGTGGCGCAGGCGCTGCTGTGCGAGGCGCCCGGCGCCGACCACCGTGCCTGCGGTCAGTGCCAGGCCTGCCACTGGTTTGCCGCCGGCAACCACCCCGACTACCGCCTGCTGGCGCCGGCCAGCGACGACGAAGACGACGACGCCAAAGCCGGCAAGCGCAAGCTGCCGGTGATCAAGATCGACGGCGTGCGCGCCGTGATCGAGTTTGCCCATTTGAGCTCGCACCGCGGCGGCCGCCGCGTGGTGGTGGTGGAACCGGCCGAAAGCCTGAATCCGGCTGCGGCCAACGCCTTGCTGAAAGTGCTGGAAGAGCCGCCGCCGGAAGTGGTGTTCCTGCTGGTGAGCGACGCGCCGCAACGCTTGCTGCCCACCATCAAGAGCCGCTGTCGCCAGTTTCCGCTTACCGCGCCGCAGCCCGACGTGGCCCTGGCCTGGCTGCAGCAGCGCGGCGTGGTGCACGCCGAGGCCGAGCTGGCCTTTCATGGCGGCATGCCCATCTTTGAACACGACGACGAGCTGGCCACGCTGCGCCGCGACTTCGTACAGGCGCTGACGCAGCCGGCGCTGGCCAGCCTGCTGGCCGCCGTGGAAAAGCTGGACCGCCACAAACTGCCGCTGGCGCTGCCGTTGCAGTGGCTGGGCAAGTGGCTGCACGACCTGGCCAGTTTGAAGCTGGCCGGCAGCCTTCGCTATTATCCAGCCATGCACGACGCGCAGCAGCGCCTGCTGCCGCGGCTGGACGTACACAAACTGATGGCGTGCCAGCGCGAACTGAACGCGCTGGTACCCTTTGGCCAGCACACGCTGGTAACGCGCCTGCAACTGGAAGCGCTGCTGATGCACTATATCCGCGCCTTCAGCAACAAACCGGCCTGAACCCGACACGGAACCTGCCATGGATAACGCCGCCACCAACAAGAACGATGCCGCCCGCCCGGGCGTGCTGTCGCTGTCGATCAAGGAACGCAGCGCCCTGTACGCCGCCTACATGCCGTTTCTGCGCAACGGCGGCATCTTTGTGCCCACCGCCCGCGATTACAGCCTGGGCGACGAGGTGTTCCTGCTGCTGACGCTGCTGGACGACCCGCAAAAAGTGGCGGTGCAGGGCAAGGTAGCGTGGATTACGCCGGCGGGCGCCAACAACAACCGTAACCAGGGCGTGGGCATCGAGTTTGCCACCGGCGACGCCGGCAAGCAGGCGCGCGACCGCATCGAAACCCTGCTCGGTGGCGCGCTGAATTCCACTCGCCCCACCCACACCATGTAACACCGGGCCGCCTGCGCCGCGCTGTGCGGCCAACGCGGGCGGCCACAAGATTGGAACACCATGCTGGTCGATTCACACTGCCACATCAATTTTCCCGACCTGGCGGCGCGCATGCCCGAGGTGCTGGCCAATATGGCCGCCAACGGCGTGAGCCACGCCATGGTCATCGGCGTCAGCCGCCCCAAGTACCCGGAAGTGATCGGCCTGGCCGAAGCGCACGCCAACCTGTTTGCCACCGTCGGCATCCACCCGGATGACCCGGACGCCGAAGAATTCAGCGAAGACGAGCTGGTGGCGCACGCTGCCCACCCCAAGGTGGTAGGCATCGGCGAAACCGGCCTCGACTACCACTGGTGCGAGGGCGACCTGGCCTGGCAGCACGCGCGCTTTGCCACCCACATCCGCGCCGCGCGCCGCGTGGGCCTGCCACTGGTAGTGCACACCCGCAGCTCGGCCGACGACACCGTACGCCTGATGCGCGAACACGGCGCCGACAGCGTGGGCGGCGTAATGCACTGCTTCACCGAAAACTGGGACATCGCCCGCGCCGCGCTGGACCTGGGCTTTTACATCTCGCTGTCCGGCATCGTTACCTTCAAGAACGCCGCCATCGTGAAAGAGGTGGCGCAAAAGGTACCGCTGGACCGCCTGCTGGTGGAAACCGACTCACCCTACCTGGCGCCGGTGCCGTACCGCGGCAAGACCAACGAGCCGGCTTACGTCAAGCACGTGGCCGAGCACATTGCCGAGCTGCGCGGCCTGCGCTTCGAGCAGGTGGCCGAGGCCACCACCGACAACTACTTCCGCCTGTTTGCCAAGGCGCAGCGCACCGGCGCATAAGGGGGCCGCATGACGCAGCTGACGTGGACAGTGCTGGGCTGCGGCTCCAGCGGCGGCGCCCCCGCCATCGGCTGCAGCTGCCCCACGTGTACGTCTACCGACCCGCGCAACACCCGCACCCGCTGCAGCGCCTACGTGCGCATCGGCGACACCGGCGTGCTGATCGACACCGGGCCGGACCTGCGCCAGCAGGCGCTGCGCGAAGGCATCACCCGCGTCGATGCGGTGCTGTACACCCACCCGCACGCCGACCACCTGAACGGCATCGACGACCTGCGCGCCTTCTGCTACGTGAAAAAAGGGCCGATCACGCTGTACGGCAACGACTTCACGCTGGACAACATCCGCAGCCGCTTCGATTACGCGCTGGCGCCGCCGTCGCCGGTGTGGGACAAGCCGGTGCTGAACACCGAGTTAGTGCGCGGGCCGTTTGAGCTGGCCGGCGTCACCGTTACGCCGATTCCGCTGCAGCACGGCCCCAGCTGGCCGTGCCTGGGCTGGCGCATCGGCAACACCGCGTGGCTGACCGACCTGTCCACCATCCCCGACAGCAGCCTGCCGCTGCTGCAAGGCCTGGACACGCTGTTTCTGGACTGCCTGCGGCCGGAACCCTACCCGTCGCACCTGCACGTGGCCGCCGCGCTTGACTGGGCGCAAAGGTTGGCCGCAAAACAGACCTGGCTCATCCACATGACGCACCAGCTGGCATACCATGCGCTGCAAGCGCAGTGTCCGTCCGGCGTCAACGTGGCGTGGGATGGCCTGCAGGTGGCCGGCTAGACCCGCCGCGGCCAACCTTAACCCGAACCGAAAGCAAAAATGGAAACCCTGATTACCCTGTTTGTCGCCGTTGTCGGCCTGATCTTCGCCGGTAGCGTGGCCGTGTTCTACCTGGGCTGCCTGGGCGTCACCATGGCCGCCCTCAACAACGGCCGCATCGTATGGGGCAGCCTCACCTTCTTCATCCCGCCGCTGTCGCTGCTGTTTGCGCTGAAAAATCGCCAGATGGTGGGCTGGGCCTACGGCTTCATTACAAAAGGCGGCGCCATGACCGCGCTGCTGCTGGGCCTGGGCTGGGCCAGCCTGCACCTGATGCCGATGCCGCAGCACAATACCGGCCAGCTAATGGAGCGCCTGCTGCCGAAGCCGGCCGACCAGGCCAGCGCCCCGGCACAAGTCGGCCCGCTGCAGCAGTAAGCGGTTACACCGCGTTCAATACACAAAAAGCCGCCCGCAAAAACGGGCGGCTTTTTCATATGTACCGCTATCAGCCCATTCGCTAGCTGTGGTAACAAGAGCAAAACCGACAATTTAAAAATTATCGAACATTTTAGCTATATGGCATTGATGCTGGGTGACTTGGACAATCCAGAAGTCATACCTTATTCATGTGTGCATCATGCCCGTCAATACCGATGCTGGCGTTACAACAGATAGCAGCACTCCCTGCCCAGCTATCGATACTTCAGCTGCCCTCTGGCTACTGGCCAGCGTGGCGCAGCTGTATCAGCGCCCCTTTGATGCCACGCTGATCCTGGCGCGTTACCCGCCGCCATTTGATTACCCCACGCTGATTGAGGCCTTGGCCTTGCTGGGTATCCAGGCGGGCTTGCAACCATGGCCGGAAAAAAATCAGACCTTACCCCTGCCTGCCGTGGCTTTTCTGGCGCAGGCTCTCGCATCCGCATTGTCCGGCGCGGATCTGCAAGAAGCCCCAGGTCAGCCTGTGCTGATGCCGGTGCTGCTGGTGCAATACGAAGCGGCTCCGCATGGTGTCCAGGTCGGCTGGGTCAAGCCTGGCGAGCAGCAGGTAGAACAGCTGGCGCTACAGGATGCCAAGGCTATCAGCCAGAGCCAGCTGTTACTGCTGGTACAGGCAGAGCCTGCCGTAGCAGATGATGGCGAGCAGCCGGCAGCCAAACCGTTCGGTTTTGCCTGGTTCATCCCCGAGTTGCTACGCCACCGTGCCATCTGGCGCGATATTTTGCTGGCCAGCCTGGCCATTCAGCTTGTCGGTCTGGCCACGCCCCTGTTTACCCAGGTCATTATCGATAAGGTGATCGCCCACCAGTCGCAAAGCACCCTGCAGGTGTTGGGCGTTGCATTGGTGGTATTCATGCTGTTTACCAGTGGCATGAGCTGGCTGCGGCAGTATCTGGTACTGCATACCGGCAGCCGTATCGACGCGGTGCTGGGCGACAAGGTCATGCAGCACTTGCTGCACCTGCCGCTGGGGTATTTTGAAGCACGCCCCACCGGTACGTTGGTAGCCCGCTTGCACGGGGTAGAACAGTTGCGTGAGTTCATCTCTGGCGCTGCCGTCAGCTTGGTACTGGACTTGCCCTTTTTGCTGATTTTCCTGGCGGTCATGTTTGCCTATAGCTGGCAGCTCACCCTGATTGCACTGGGCATACTGTTGCTGGTGGTACTGGCAAGCGTATTGATGGTGCCGGTGTTCCGCCAGCGGCTGGACCAGCAGTTTCTGCTGGGCGCGCGCAACCAGGCGTTTCTTACCGAATACCTGGCAGGCATGGCCACGGTCAAGTCGCTGCAGATGGAGCCAGATGTGGGCAAGCGCTATGGCAGCTATCTGGCCCAGTATCTGGCCGCTGGCTTTGCTACCAAGCAGGTAGGCAATACCTATAGCGTGGTCGCCGGTGCGTTGGAGCAGGTTATGACGCTGGCCATCCTGATTGTGGGTGCCTGGCTGGTCATGCAAAGTGAATCGCCCCAGCTTCTCTAGACACTCTTGAGCCGTTGGAAATACTGCTTCTCGTACTCTACCGGTGACAG
>NZ_VMDW02000047.1 GCF_007644045.2 Vogesella urethralis | reverse complement strand
TTCCCTGATAGCTCAGTCGGTAGAGCGACGGACTGTTAATCCGCAGGTCGCAGGTTCGAGCCCTGCTCGGGGAGCCAACAATTTGGAAGTAAAGCCTTCGGGCGGTGCTTCATGCAGTATGTTCCCTGATAGCTCAGTCGGTAGAGCGACGGACTGTTAATCCGCAGGTCGCAGGTTCGAGCCCTGCTCGGGGAGCCACCATCAAGACAAACCCGCCTTTTGGCGGGTTTGTCTTTTTTGCTTTGTGCGCTGCCATCATGGCGGTGCCGGTTTCTCTGCCATCGGTAGCGGCCTGGCCAGTACCTGTTGCAGCAGCCGTTCGCTTTCACCGCTGTCCTGCAATTGCTGCATCGCTTGTTGCAGTTTGCGGATAGTGCCTGTAGGGGTGTCCAGGTTGGCCGCAAGATACAGCTCGCGCGGCGGGGCGATGGCCACGTCGCGTTGCAGCAGGCTGGCGGGTAAGCTGGCTTGTAGCAGCGTGGCCTTGATCCGGTATGGCGAGCCGGCCATGAATTGCACGCTACCGCCCCGTAGCATGCGCAGGCAGTCGTGGTGGCTGCCGGTCAGCACCAGCTGCAGCCGTTGCGTCTTGTCCTGTTCCCGTAGCGCCTCTTCGCTGACATCCTTGCGTACCGTACAGATACTGCAGCAGGTAATGATCTGTTGCAGGTTGCTGCTGCTCTGGTGAGCAGGCAGTCGCCATAGAAACTGTTGCGTCTGGCTGAGCTTGCCTATCCAGATAAAACGGCTTTCCCGCTCGGGTGTGCGCGCCAGGCTGAACAGCAGCGTGTTGGGGCGGTTTTCTGCCAGCGCCATGGCGCGTGCCCACGGATAAACGCTGATCGTGGCGCTGAGGCCGCCAAGCGCCAGTGCGCGCTGCACAATCAGGCCGTGGGCGCCGTCTGGCGTCTCGTCGTTGCTGAAGGTGTTGTAGGGTGGCCAAGGCTCGGTGACGGCGATCAGCTCGTTGCTGTTTTGCTGCGCGCCAGCAGCGCTGCAACAGCCCAGCAACAGCACGCCAGTCAGGCGAAGGCCACGCAGCTTGCGGCGGTAGGCAGTGCTGGAGCGAGGCGGGTGGGCAGGGTGCATGGCGGGGTGTCCGGCTGGGCTACCCATTCAGTGTGGCTGATGCGGGTCGAACTGCAAGGATGTGTTGCTTTGCCGGCGCGTCATCAAAAAAACACCCCCGGGCCTGGGCGCGGGGGTGTTGCTTGCCGGGTGGCTGTCTTACTTGGCAGCCAGCCAGTCTTTGGCGCTGGCCAGTGCGGCAGCCAGGTTTTCCGGCTGGGTGCCGCCGGCCTGGGCCATGTCCGGACGGCCACCGCCTTTGCCGCCTACCTGCTGTGCCACGTGGTTCACCAGTTCGCCAGCCTTGAAGCGGCCGGTCAGGTCCTTGGTGACGCCGGCGATCAGCGCTACCTTGCCGTCGGCCTTGCTGCCCAGCACGATCACAGCGGAGCCCAGCTTGTCTTTCAGCTTGTCCAGCGTGTCGCGCAGGGTGGCGTTGTCGGCGCCTTCCAGCTCCGCGGCCAGCAGCTTGACGCCGTTCACTTCGCTGGCTTGCTCGGCCAGGCTGTCGCCGGCGCTGGCGGCCAGTTTGGCCTTGATGGCGGCCAGTTCTTTTTCCAGCGCTTTCACATCGGCCTGCAGGCTGCCGATCTTGCCCAGTACTTCATCGCTGCTTTGTGCCTTCAGGTTGGCCGCAGCGGCTTTCAGCAGGGCGTCCTGGGCTTGTACGTAGGCCACCGCGCCTTCGCCGGTAACGGCTTCGATACGGCGCACGCCGGCAGCTACGCCGCTTTCGGTCACGATCTTGAAGAAGCCGATGTCACCGGTGCGCTGTACGTGGGTACCGCCGCACAGTTCGGCAGAGAAGTCGCCCATGGTCAGTACGCGTACTTCATCGCCGTATTTCTCGCCAAACAGCGCCATGGCGCCAGCGCGCACGGCGTCGTCGAAGCTCATCAGTTCGGCTTTGACGTCGTAGTTGGCCGCAATCACGTGGTTGACCAGGCGCTCGATCTCGGCGATCTCGTCGGCAGTCACCGGCTGGCCGTGGGCGAAGTCGAAGCGGGTGCGCTCCGGGTTCACCAGCGAGCCTTTTTGCGCCACGTGGCTGCCCAGTACCTTGCGCAGTGCAGCGTGCAGCAGGTGGGTGGCCGAGTGGTTGCGGGTGGTGGCCAGGCGTTTGTGCAGGTCGATGGTGGCCTGTACGGTGTCGCCCACTTTCAGCGCGCCACGGGCCAGACGGCCGGTGTGGCCGAAGACGGCGGCTTTCACTTTCTGGGTGTCGGCCACGTCGAACAGTGCGTCTACGCCGCCAGTGACCGAGATTTCGCCTACGTCGCCGACCTGGCCGCCGCCTTCAGCGTAGAAGGCGGTGTGGTCCAGTACCACCACGCCGTCGTCGCCGGCTGCCAGGGCGTCCACTTGCTCGGTGCCTTTGTACAGGGCCACGATGCGGGCGTCGACGCTGGTCTGGCTGTAGCCGTGGAAGGTGGTATCGCTGCCTTCGTAGCTGAGGTTGCCGGCAACCTTGAACGCCGATGCGGCGCGGGCGCGGGTGCGCTGCGCTTCCATGGCGCGCTCGAAGCCGGCCATGTCCACTTCGATATTGCGCTCGCGGCAGATGTCGGCAGTCAGGTCGACCGGGAAGCCGTAGGTGTCGTACAGCTTGAAGATGGTGTCGCCGTCCATGGCGGTTTTGCCGCCAGCCAGTGCGGCGTCAACCAGCGCCATGCCGGTATCCAGCGTTTCGGCAAACTTGATCTCTTCGGCGCGCAGTGCGTCTTCGATCTCGGCCTGCTTCTGGCGCAGTTCCGGGTAGGCGTCGCCCATCTCTGCCACCAGATCAGCGACGATCTTGTGGAAGAACAGGCCTTTCTGGCCCAGCTTGTAGCCGTGGCGGATGGCGCGGCGGGCGATGCGGCGCAGTACGTAGCCGCGGCCGTCGGCGGACGGCAGAATGCCATCGGCGATCATGAACGAGCAGGCGCGGATATGGTCGGCGATCACTTTCAGCGACGGCACGTCCTGGCTGTACGGCACGCCGGTTTCACGCGCAGCGGCGCGCACCAGGCAGGCCAGGGCGTCGGTTTCGTAGTTGGACTTCACGTTCTGCAGCACGGTGGACAGGCGCTCCAGGCCCATGCCGGTGTCGACGGACGGTTTCGGCAGCGGGTGCAGGGTGCCGGTTTCGTCGCGGTTGAACTGCATGAAAACGTTGTTCCAGATTTCCATGAAGCGGTCGCCGTCTTCGTCCGGGCTGCCCGGAGGGCCGCCGGCCACGCTCGGGCCGTGGTCGTAGAAGATCTCGGTACACGGGCCGCAGGGGCCGGTGTCGCCCATGGTCCAGAAGTTGTCGGACGCGTACGGTGCGCCCTTGTTATCGCCGATGCGGACGATTTTCTCTGCCGGCAGGCCAACGGTCTTGTGCCAGATGTCGTAGGCTTCGTCATCGCTGGCGTACACGGTGACCATCAGCTTGTCTTTCGGCAGGTTCAGCCATTGCTCGCCGGTGAGGAATTCCCAGGCGTAGGTGATGGCGTCGTGCTTGAAGTAGTCGCCAAAGCTGAAGTTGCCCAGCATTTCGAAGAAGGTGTGGTGACGCGCGGTGTAACCGACGTTTTCCAGGTCGTTGTGTTTGCCGCCGGCGCGCAGGCACTTCTGGCTGGTGGTGGCGCGGGTGTAGTCGCGCTTTTCGAAGCCCAGGAACAGGTCCTTGAACTGCACCATGCCGGCGACGGTGAACATCAGGGTGGGGTCGTTGCCCGGAATCAGGCTGCTGGAAGCCACAACCTGGTGGTTTTTGGAGGCAAAGAACTCCAGGAATTTCTGGCGGATGGCAGAAGTTTTCATAGGGATTGGGTCGTATTGAATCGGATTCTGAAAACGGCGACACGCGACGCGTGAATATCGGGTCGATTGTGGCAACTGCACACGTTGCTGGCAAGCCTTGCGGCCAACCTTTACACCCGAAACGCGGCTTTTTGGCGCGGCTGGCGGTGCCGCTTGCTATAAATCGCCGTCGTGCTCGTCGGGCCAGTCGTCGCTGCCCTTGATTACCTGGCGGATGGTGTCCATGCCGAAACCGCGGCTGGCCAGAAAGCGCATCTGTTTGGCGCGTTCGGCAGCGTCGGCGGGTGGCTGGCCGAATTTCTTCAGCCACAGCTGGCGCGCGGTGGCCAGGTCGCTGCGGCCGGACAGCGTGGCCTTGATGGTGTCGGCGTCCACGCCGCGTTCGCGCATTTCCATGGCGATGCGGCGGCTGCCGTACTTGCGGCTGCGGCTATCGGCAAACTGCTCGGCAAAGCGGCTGTCCGATTGCCAGTGCTTGCCGGCCAGTTCGTCCAGCACGGCGTCGAGGTCGTCGCCTTCCTGTGCAAACGGCGCGAGCCGCCGCTTCAGTTCCAGCCGCGTGTGCTCGCGGCGGGAAAGAAGGTCGACGGCTCGCGCCTTCAGGCTTTTGCCCGTACTCATCAGGCGTCGAAGGTGTCGTCCAGCAGGGCGTCGTCTTCGTCCGGCTGGCCTTCGGTGATCTGTACTTTCACGCCGACGGCTTCGCGTATCTTGCGTTCCACTTCCTGGGCGATGGCCGGGTTGGCCTTCAGCCACTCGCGGGTGTTGTCCTTACCCTGGCCGATCTTCTGGCCGTTGTAGGCGTACCAGGCACCGGATTTGTCGATGAAGCCGTGCTCCACGCCCAGCTCGATGATCTCGCCTTCGCGGCTGATGCCTTCGCCGTACAGGATGTCGAAATCGGCTTGCTTGAACGGCGGCGATACCTTGTTTTTCACTACTTTGACGCGGGTTTCGTTACCTACCACTTCGTCGGACTTCTTGATACCGCCGATGCGGCGGATGTCCATGCGCACCGAGGCGTAGAACTTCAGCGCGTTACCGCCGGTGGTGGTTTCCGGGCTGCCGAACATCACGCCGATCTTCATGCGGATCTGGTTGATGAAGATCACCAGCGTGTTGGTGCGCTTGATGTTGCCGGTCAGTTTACGCAGCGCCTGGCTCATCAGGCGGGCCTGCAGGCCGACGTGGCTGTCGCCCATCTCGCCTTCGATTTCGGCCTTCGGTACCAGCGCGGCAACCGAGTCCACCACGATCACGTCCACGCCGCCGGAGCGCACCAGCATGTCGCAGATTTCCAGTGCCTGTTCGCCGGTGTCCGGTTGCGAGATCAGCAGGTCTTCTACCGAGACGCCCAGTTTCTGCGCGTATTGCGGGTCGAGCGCGTTTTCGGCGTCGATGTAGGCGCAGGTGCCGCCCAGTTTTTGGGCTTCGGCTACCACTTGCAGACACAGCGTGGTTTTACCCGACGATTCCGGGCCGTAGATTTCCACCACACGGCCGCGCGGCAGGCCACCCACGCCCAGTGCCAGGTCCAGGCCCAGCGAGCCGGTGCTGATCACTTGCAGGTTTTCGGTGATCTGGTTGTCGCTCATGCGCATGATCGAGCCTTTGCCGAACTGCTTTTCAATCTGCGCCAGCGCTGCGCTCAGTGCCTTGCTCTTGTCTTCGGAACGCTCTGCCATGCTTGCTCCAATCGGAAATCGTTGAGTTCAAATTCGTGATGGGTTTGATTATGTACGTTTTCATCCGGCCTGCCAAATAAAAACGCAGCCGCCGGTGCAAGAACGCCACACCGGCCACGCAGGGTGGCTGGCCAAGCGCTGATTATCGCACGAATGGCCGGCCCGGTTGGCCGTGTCGCGGCGGGGCTTTGGCGATGCGGCAAGCTGTGACAGAATGGCTGCATGCTGAACGATCGCACCCAACATCTGCTCAAGGTTCTGGTAGAGCGCTACATCGCCGACGGCCAGCCGGTGGCGTCCAAGACGCTGGCGGCGGTGTCCGGCCTGGAGCTGTCGCCGGCGTCCATCCGCAATATGCTGGCCGACCTGGAAGGCCTGGGCCTGATCGCCTCGCCGCACACGTCGGCCGGGCGTGTGCCCACGCCGCGTGGTTACCGGCTGTTTGTCGACCGCTTGCTTACCGTGCAGCAGCTGGGGGAGCCGGCGGTGGCCGAGCTGCGCCACAACCTGCAGCCGGATAGCCCGCAGCGCGTGGTACAGGCTGCGTCGCAGCTGCTGTCGGAGCTGACGCAGTTTGCCGGCGTGGTGATGACGCCGCAGCGCGCCGACGCTGCCTTCCGCCAGGTGGAGTTCCTGCGCTTGTCCGAGCGCCGGGTGCTGCTGATTCTGGTGACGCTGGAAGGCGATGTGCAGAACCACCTGTTCAACACCGCGCGCGATTACAGCAGCAGCGAGCTGGTGGAGGCGGCCAACTTCCTCAACCAGCATTACGCCGGCCACGCCTTCGACCGCATTGCCAGCCGGGTGGGCGAGGAGCTGCAGCAACTGCGCGGCGACATCTCCGAGCTGATGCAGATGGCCATCCTGTTCGGGCAGCAAGCGCTGTCTGGCGGCGACGACCTGGTGATCAGCGGCGAGGGCAAGCTGCTGAATGTCAGCGACTTCTCTGGCGACCTGAACCGGCTGCGCGAACTGTTCGATACCTTCCAGCGTAAGACCGAGCTGCTGCAGCTGCTGGAGCAAAGCCGCCGCGCGCCGGGGGTGAACCTTTTCATCGGCGACGAGTCCGGCGTGATGACGCTGGACGACTGCAGCGTGGTGATCGCGCCGTATCGCCTGAACGGCCAGGTAGTGGGCACGTTGGGCGTGGTGGGGCCCACGCGCATGGCTTACGAGCGGGTGATTCCGATTGTGGACATCACCGCACGCCTGGTGTCCAGCGCCCTCAATTTCAATGACTAGGCCGCCTTGCGGCCAACCTTTCCTGCGGATAATCGCCATGACTTTCAAGACCGTGCTGGCCGCGGCCGGCCTGCTGCTGGCCAGCGTGGCCACCCATGCCGACGTGGCGCTACTGATGCGCCCGGACGTGCAGCGCTATATCGACGAGCAGGTCGCCAGCGGCGAGCTGACCCGTGCCGAGCTGGAAACCGTGTTTGCCAATGTGGAGCCGAAGCCGAACATCATCGCCATCATGGACAAGCCGTCCACCGCACGGCCGTGGTACCAGTTCCGCCCCAACTTCTATAGCGACAAGCTGATGCAGGAGGGCGTGACCTTCTGGCAGCAAAATGAAGCCACGCTGCAACGTGCCGCCGAGACCTACCGCGTGGCGCCCGAGATCATCGTGGCCATCATCGGCATTGAAACGCGCTACGGCCGCAACACCGGCAGCTTCCGCCTGGCCGATGCGTTGACCACGCTGGCGTTCGATTACCCGCGCCGTGCCGACTTCTTCCGTGCCGAGCTGACCGAGTTCTTCCGCCTGGCGCGCAGCGAGAACGTCAACGCGCTGAGCCTGAAGGGTAGCTACGCCGGCGCCATGGGCTTGCCGCAGTTCATGCCGTCCAGCTACCGCAAGTGGGCGGTAGATTTTGACGGCGATGGCCACAAGGACATCTGGAACAACCCGGCCGACGCCATTGGCAGCGTGGCCAACTACTTCCGCGAGCACGGCTGGCTGGGGGGCGACGACGTGGTGATTCCGGCCGAGCTGGCGCCGGGCACGGTGCCGGACGAGTTGGCCGCCGACAAGTTCAACCTGCACTACACGGTGGCCGAGCTGAAAGCGCGTGGCGTGCTGCCGCAAGCGCCGGTGCGCGACGATGCGCTGGCGGTGCTGGTGCCGCTGGAAGTGGCGCCGGGGGTCACTCGCTACTGGCTGGGCCTGAACAACTTCTACACCATCACCCGTTACAACAAGAGCACGCTGTACGCGATGGTGGCGCACGAGCTGTCGCAGGAAATGCGCGCCCGCTTTCTGCAGGCCAGAATGGCCGCCAGCCAAGGCAGCGTGAACTGAATCGGGGCGGGGCGGCCAGCGCAGAAATAGTCGCCATCGCTGGCGAATCCCTTTAGAATCGGCCGCCATGACCTATCAAGTTCTCGCCCGCAAGTGGCGCCCCAAGCGCTTTGCCGACCTGGTCGGCCAGGAGCACGTGGTGCGCGCCCTGTCCAATGCGCTGAAAGAATCCCGCCTGCACCACGCCTACCTGCTCACCGGTACCCGTGGCGTGGGCAAGACCACCATTGCCCGTATTCTGGCCAAGAGCCTGAACTGCGAAACCGGCACCACGGCCGAGCCGTGTGGCGTGTGCCAGGCCTGCACGCAGATCGACGCCGGCCGCTTTGTCGACCTGCTGGAAATCGATGCCGCGTCCAATACCGGTATCGACAATATCCGCGAAGTACTGGAAAACGCCCAGTACACGCCCACCATGGGCCGCTACAAGGTCTACATCATCGATGAAGTGCACATGCTGTCCAAAAGTGCCTTCAACGCCATGCTGAAGACGTTGGAAGAGCCGCCGGCCCACGTCAAGTTCATCCTGGCCACCACCGACCCGCAAAAAGTGCCGGTGACGGTGCTGAGCCGCTGCCTGCAGTTCAGCCTGCGCAACATGACGCCGCAGCAGGTGGCCAGCCATCTGGCGCACATGCTGGACGTAGAGGGCATTGCCTACGAAAGCCCGGCGCTGGCGCTGCTGGGCCGCGCCGCCGCTGGCTCCATGCGCGACGCGCAGTCGCTGCTGGACCAAGCCATCGCCTACGGGCTGGGTGAAGTGAAAGAAGAGGGCGTGCGCGCCATGCTGGGCGCGGTGGATAAACGCTATCTGTTTACCCTGCTGGACGCGCTGGCCGCCGCCGATGGTGCCCGCCTGATGGCCGAAGCGGAAGCGTTGGCCGCGCGTGGTATCGGTTTTGATAGCGCGCTGGCCGAGCTGGCCAACGTGCTGCACCAGATCGCGCTGGCGCAGACCGTGCCCGACGCCATTGCCGGCGACGAGCCGGAGCGCGACGCGCTGTTTACGCTGGCCGCCACGCTGGCGCCGGAAGACGTCCAGCTGTACTACCAGATCGCCTTGCACGGCCGCCGCGACCTGGCGCTGGCGCCAGACGAACACGCTGGCTTCAGCATGACGCTGCTGCGCATGCTGGCTTTCCACCCGGTAAACGGTGGCGACAGTGTGGCGCGGCCGTTGCCGTCGGCGCGCCCGTCGCAACCGGCCCCGGCTGGCCATGCGGCCAACCCGGCTGCCTCGGCGGCTGCGGCTGCCGGTGTATCGCCGGCGCGGGCGGCGCTGGCCCAGCTGGGCATGAAACCGGCCGAGCGCAGTGCGCCGGCCGCCGACAAGCCGGCACCGGCCGAGCCGGAACCCGAGCCTGCGCGGCCTGCTGCGCCGCTAGTCGTCGCCGCTGCCAAAGCGGCCCCGGCCGCGCCGCGTGAGCCGGCGCCTTGGGAAGACGCCCCGGCCCCGGCCGCCGTGACTGCGCCCGCCAAGCCGGCGGTGCTTGCTCCCGTGGCAGCACTTGCACCGGTCGCCGCACCCGTCATCGCCCCGGCGCCGGCCAGCGAGGCGGTCGATGCAGACGACGAGCGCGAGCCGGAAAACCTGGATACCGCCAGCGATGACGAGCTGCCGGCCTACGCCATGATGATGGACGAGGATTTCGGCGCATTGATGGCCGACGCGCCGTCCGAGCCCGCCGCCCCGGCCTTCGACGGCGATTGGGCCGAGCTGGTGCGCCGCCTGGGCAACAAGCTGGGCGCCGCGCGCATGCTGGCGCAGAACGCCGCGCTGAAGCAGTGGGATAACGGCCTGTTCGACCTGGCAGTGCCGGAAGCCTTCCGCAGCATGGCCACGCGCGATTACCAGGACAAACTGAAAACCGTTCTGGCCGAGCATCTCGGCCGGGACATCACCTTGAGGGTGTCGGTAGAGACCCTCGACATGGAGACCCCCGCCATGCGCGATGCCCGCGCCAAGCGCGAGCTGCAGGCGGAAGCGCGTCAGATCATGGAAAACGACCCGGTGGTCAGGCAGCTGGTGCAGGAAATGGGTGCCATGCTGCTCGCCGATACAATACAACCCGTTCAGGAGTAAGCCGCGATGTTTGGTAAAGCCGGTATCGCTGGCCTGATGAAGCAGGCCCAGCAAATGCAGGAAAACATGAAAAAAGCCCAGGAAGAACTGGCCCAGGTGGAAGTGGAAGGCCAGGCCGGTAACGGTCTGGTGAAGGTCGTGATGACCTGCTCCCACGTTACCCGCCGCGTATCGATCAGCGACGACCTGCTGGCCGACGCCAAGGAAGACAAGGACATGCTGGAAGACCTGATCGCCGCCGCGTTCAACGACGCCAGCCGCAAGGCCGACGAAACCTCCGCCGAGCGCATGCAGGGCTTTACCGCCGGCATGAACCTGCCGGCCGGCATGAAGCTGCCGTTCTGATCGTTCGCTGATCTGATCAAGGTTGGCCGCAGGCAGTTGCTTGCGGCCAACCTTTTTTACTGGAGCCTCCATGAAGAACCCGCCCTCGCTCGACCAGCTGATCGCGGCGCTGAAAGTGCTGCCCGGTGTCGGCCCCAAGTCCGCGCAACGCATGGCGTTCCATCTGCTGCAGAAAGACCGTGGCGGTGCTGACAAGCTGGCGCGTGCGCTGGACCATGCGTTGATGAATTTGCGCCACTGCGAGCGCTGCCATACCTTCAGCGAAACCCCGCTGTGTAATGTCTGCGCCGACGCCGAGCGGCGCCAGGATTTGCTGTGCGTGGTGGAAATGCCGGCCGACCTGCTGATGCTGGAGCAGACGCGCTGCTACGACGGGCTGTACTTCGTGCTGATGGGGCGCCTGTCGCCGATGGATGGCGTCGGCCCGAAAGACATCGACCTGGAACGGCTGGTGGCACGCGCTACCGATGGCCAGGTGGAGGAGGTGATCATTGCCACCAACTTCACCGCCGAAGGCGAGGTGACGGCGCATCTGATCAGCGAGATGCTGAAGGCGCAGGGCTTGCGCGTCAGCCGCATTGCACGGGGCATGCCGGTGGGCGGCGAGCTGGAAAACGTGGACCCGGGCACGCTGGCCCAAGCCATGTACGAGCGCCGCAACGTCGGCTAGGCGCGCCAGTATCCCGGGTGCTATCCGGCAACAAAAAAGCCAGCCCTGCGGGGCTGGCTTTTGCCTGCGGGGCTGGTGATCAGCGCAGCAGCGTGTGCAGCGTTTTTTCGTAGACGCAGGCCAGCGGCTCGATGTCGTCCACGCACACGCATTCGTTCAGCTTGTGGATGCTGGCGTTGATCGGGCCGAATTCCACCAGCTCGCGCGCGATGCGCTTGATGAAGCGGCCGTCCGAGGTGCCACCGGTGGTGTTCAGCTCCGGCGTCACGCCGCAGGTGTCCACGATGGCCTGGCTGATGGCGTCGGTCAGCGCGCCCGGTGCGGTGATGAACGGGTTGCCCGACAGCGCCCAGTGCAGCTCGTAGGCCAACTGGTGCTGGTCCAGAATGGCGTGCACGCGGTCTTTCAGCGTCTCTGCGGTGTGTTCGGTGCTGAAGCGGAAGTTGAACTTGATCTCGCAGCTACCCGGAATCACGTTGGTGGCGCCGGTGCCGGCGTGGATGTTCGACACCTGCCAGCTGGTGGGCGGGAAGTAGTCGTTGCCGTGGTCCCATACTTCGGCGGCCAACTCGGCCAGCGCCGGGGCCGCCAGATGGATGGGGTTTTTCGCCAGGTGCGGGTAGGCGATATGGCCCTGGATGCCGTGCACGATCAGGTGGCCGGACAGCGAGCCGCGGCGGCCGTTCTTGATGGTGTCGCCAAATACCTGCGACGAGGTGGGTTCGCCGACGATGCAGTAATCCAGCTGTTGGCCGCGCGCTTCCAGCGCATCGACCACCCGCACCGTACCGTCTGCTGCCACGCCTTCTTCGTCCGAGGTGATCAGGAAGGCCAGGGTGCCGGCGTGGTCGGGGTTGGCCGCAATGAAGCGTTCGCTGGCGGTGATGAAGGCAGCCAGCGAGGCTTTCATGTCGGCGGCGCCGCGGCCGAACAGGTGGCCGTTACGGATGGTGGGTTCGAACGGGTGGCTGTCCCATTTGTCCAGGGGGCCGGTGGGCACCACGTCGGTGTGGCCGGCAAAGCACAGTACCGGGGCGCCGTGGCCGCGGTGTGCCCAGAAGTTGCTGACGTCGCCGAACGGCATGCGCTCGATGGTGAAGCCCAGGTCTTCCAGGCGGGCGATCATCATCTCCTGGCAGCCTTCGTCGCGCGGGGTGATGGAGTCCTGGCGAATCAGCGCCTGGGTGAGGTCGAGTGTGCTGCTCATCGGCCGAACTCCGCTGCGTAATCCACGTCCTTGAAGCCGACGCGCAGCTTGCCGCCGTTGTCCAGCACCGGGCGCTTGATCAGCGATGGTTTGGCTTGCAGCAGGGCAATGGCGGTGTCGGGGTTGGCCGCTTGCGCTTTCTCGGCGTCGTCCAGTGCGCGCCAGGTGGTGCCGGCGCGGTTGACCAGCTTGTCCAGGCCGATGGCGGCGATCCAGGTGCGCAAGGTGGCGTCGTCTATGCCCTGTTTCTTGAAGTCGTGGAAAGTGAAGTCCAGTTGCTGGCTACTCAGCCAGGTGCGGGCCTTCTTGACGGTGTCGCAGTTGGGAATGCCGTAGAGGGTGATCATGGTCTAGTGGTTCAGTGTAAAGCCGGTGAAGGTGGTGGTGTCCTGTTTGTCCTGGCCGCTGGCGCTGTCGTGATTGATCAGCCAGAACAGGTTGGTGGGCGAGTCGGCATTCTGCAGCGCCTCGTCCAGCGAAATCAGCCCGTCCTTGTACAAGCGGAACAGCGACTGCTCGAAAGTCTGCGAGCCTTCGCTCATGCTGCTTTCGATGGCTTCCTTGATCTTGTCGATGTCGCCGTTGCGGATCAGTTCCGATACGTGGGCGGTGTTGAACATGATCTCCATCGCCGGGCGGCGCTTGCCGTCCACGGTTTGCACCAGCCGCTGCGATACCACGGCTTTCAGTGTGGCGGCCAGGTCCATCAGCAGCGCGTTGCGGTTTTCCAGCGGGAAGAAGCTGATGATGCGGTTCAGCGTGTGGTAGCTGTTATTGCCGTGCAGCGTGGAAATGCACAGGTGGCCCGATTGGGCGTAGTTGATGGCGTAGGTCAGCGTTTCGGCGTCGCGGATCTCGCCGATCATCAGCACGTCCGGCGCCTCGCGCATGGCGTTCTTCAGCGCATTCTGGTAGCTGTGGGTGTCCACGCCGATCTCGCGCTGGTTGATGATGGCGCGCTTGTGCTCGAAGATGAATTCGATCGGGTCTTCTACTGTCAGGATGTGGCCGGGCTGGGTCTGGTTGCGGTGCTCCAGCATGGCGGCGACGGTGGAGCTTTTGCCGGAGCCGGTGGAGCCAACGATAAAGATCAGGCCGCGGCGCTGGCGGATCAGGTCTTGCAGCGAGTCGGGCAGGTTCAGCGATGCCAGACTGGGGATGTTGGGGGTGATGTAGCGGATCACCATCGCCACCTGGCCGCGCTGGCGGAAGATGTTGACGCGGTAGTTGCCCAGCCCGTCTACCTGGCGGCCGAAGTTCATTTCCATCTCGGCTTCGAAGGTGGCGATTTCGTCCTCGCTCATCAGGCTGTAGGCCAGGCGTTTGACGTTGTCCGGCGTCAGCGGCTTGTCGTTGACCTGCAGGGTCTGGCCGTCGATCTTGATCTGGGGAGGGGTGCCGCAGGAAAAAAACAGGTCGCTGGCCTTCTTGTCGGCCATCAGCTTGAAAAACGGCAGCATCAGCATGGTAAGCGGTGCGCGGGGCAGGTGACGTTCATGCGCTTAGTCTAACGCGAAACGCGGCGCGATGGCATTTATCGTCATGCCGGCTGCGTTGGCCGCAGGCAAGAAAAAACCCGCCTTCTGGGCGGGTTGTGTGCATGCGGGGGTGTGGTTCAGCTCGGTTTGACCTCGGCGTCGCGCAGGGCGCGGCGCAGGATCTTGCCCACGTTGGTCTTCGGCAGTTCCTGGCGGAATTCCACCGATTTGGGCACCTTGTAGCCGGTGAGATTGGTGCGGCAGTGGCTCAGTACGTCGGCTTCTGTCAGGGCCGGGTCTTTTTTCACTACGAACACCTTCACTACTTCACCCGATTTGTCGTCCGGAATGCCGATGCAGGCCACTTCCAGCACGCCTGGGTGCAGCGCAACCACGTCTTCGATCTCGTTCGGGTACACGTTGAAGCCGGACACCAGAATCATGTCCTTCTTGCGGTCGACCAGCTTGACGTAGCCTTCCGGTGTCACCATCGCCATGTCGCCAGTGGCCAGGAAGCCCTGGCTGTCGATGACCTTGGCGGTTTCGTCCGGGCGCTGCCAGTAGCCTTTCATCACTTGCGGGCCGCGGATGCACAGCTCGCCAGCTTCGCCTACGCCGACTTCACGGCCTTCATTGTCGCGGATCTGGATCTCGGTGGACGGAATCGGCACACCGATAGTGCCGTTGTAGGCTTTCAGGTCCAGCGGGTTGATGCAGGCAGCCGGGCTGGTTTCGGTCAGGCCGTAAGCTTCGATCAGCGGCGTGCCGGTGATGTCCTTCCACTTGTCGGCCACCGCCTTCTGTACCGCCATGCCACCGCCCAGCGCCAGGCGCCAGGTGGAGAAGTCTACGGTTTTGAAGTCGGGGTTGTTCAGCAGGGCGTTGAACAAGGTGTTGACGCCGGTGATGGCGGTAACCTTGTATTTTTTCAGCTCTTTTACAAAACCCGGGATGTCACGCGGGTTGGTGATCAGGATGCTCATCGCGCCCAGCTCGGTGAACACCATCAGGTTCGCGGTGAGCGAAAAGATATGGTACAGCGGCAGCGCAGTAACGATGATTTCCTGGCCTTCGCGTACTGCATGTTTTACCCACTCGCCGGCTTGCAGCATGTTGGCGATGATGTTGGCGTTGGTGAGCATGGCGCCTTTGGAGACGCCGGTGGTGCCGCCGGTGTATTGCAGGAAGGCGATGTCATCGTGACCGATATCGACCTTGCGCATCGGCTGGCGGGCGCCTTGCGACAGCGCGTCGTTGAAGCAGGTATGGCGGGCAATCTGCCATGGCGGCACCATTTTCTTGACCTTGCGCACCACGAAGTTGACGATCAGACGCTTGGGGAAACCCAGCATGTCGCCGATGCTGGCGATCACCACGTTTTTCACCGGCGTGCGCGGCAGTACCTGTTCCAGTACGTTGGCGAAGTTTTCCAGGATGACGATGGTTTCGGCACCGGAATCCTTCAACTGGTGTTCCAGCTCGCGCGGGGTGTACAGCGGGTTGACGTTGACCACGGTGCAGCCGGCGCGCAGGGTGCCGAACACCGCCACCGGGTACTGCAGCAGGTTGGGCATCATGATGGCGACGCGGCTGCCTTTGCCCAGGCCCAGTGTGTTCTGCAGATAAGAAGCAAAGTTGGCCGATAACTGGTCCAGCTCACCGTAGCTGAGGATCTTGTCCATGCAGGCCAGGGCCGGGCGGTCACGGAACTTGGCAGCACTGCGCTCGAATACTTCGGACACCGACTTGAATTCGTTGATGTCGATCTCGGCAGCAACCCCGTCCTGGTAATTCTTCAGCCAGATTTTTTCCATGGCGTTAGTCTTCTCCATCGTGTTGGTTCGTGGCCCCCCGGTTGTTTTTGGTGGGGTAGCGCTAGGGATCTGCTTGGGTGCAGATTCAATATAGATTGTTTTGGCAAACGTTCGTTTCGCAACGCGCGACAACTGTACCGTATGTCTGACCCGGTGCAAAGCATGTGCTTGGTTTGCGCCGCCAAGGCTCGGTTTTCTTTTGTCGAAGAGTGGTTTATAATCGCGGCATTTTAGGGATGGGCGGTTCTTCGCCCATTTTTCTTTTCTGGAATTGGATGCCCATGGATGTACGTTTGCTGCTCGAGAACACGCTGCCCGGTTTGGGGTATGAACTTGTAGATTTTGAAATGACCCCCGGGGGTGGTTTCCGCGTGTTCATGGATAAACCGGGTGGCATTACCGTGGAAGACTGCGTAACGGTGAGCAATCACCTGACGCGTCTGTTCATGGTGGAAAACATCGATTACGAGCGTCTGGAAGTGTCTTCGCCAGGTCTGGATCGTCCGCTCAAGAAAGAAGCGGACTACGTGCGTTTCACCGGCAGCCTTGCCAAGATCCGCACCCGCCTGCCGGTGGAGCAGCAAAAGCGCTTCATGGGCCGCATTCAGGGCATCGCCGATGGTGTGGTGAGCCTGGCGCTGGAAGATGGTCGTAGCGTGGCCATTCCCCTGACGAATATCGACAAGGCCCGCCTGGAGCCGGAGTTTTAATTCGCAGGACGTTGGCCGCGTACAAGAATACGGAATTTGGAGGATTGCATGAGTCGCGAGATTTTGCTGTTGGTTGACGCTCTGGCGAGCGAGAAGAACGTCAACCGCGAGGTGGTTTTCTCGGCGCTGGAAATGGCGCTGGCGTCTGCTACCAAGAAGAAGTTCAACGAAGACGAGCTGGATGTTCGCGTAGAAATCGACCGTCACAATGGCCAGTACCAGACCTTCCGCCGCTGGACCGTGGTGGACGCCGAAGCACTGGAATACGAAGACCGCGAGCTGAGCCTGGAAGAGGCTCGCGAGCGTGACCCGCGCGCCGAGCTGGGTAGCGTGATCGAAGAGCCGATGGAAGCAGTAGAGTTCGGCCGTATCGGTGCTCAGGCTGCCAAACAAGTGATTCTGCAGAAGATCCGTGATGCCGAGCGCGAGCAGGTGCTGAACGAGTTCCTGCAGCGCCGCGAGAGCCTGATCACCGGCACCATCAAGCGCATCGAACGTGGCAACGCCATCGTCGAGTGCGGCAAGTTGGAAGCAGTACTGCCGCGCGACCAGATGATTCCGAAGGAAAACCTGCGCGTGGGTGACCGCGTGAAGGCCTGCCTGCTGCGCATCGACCGTCTGGGTCGTGGCCCGCAACTGGTGCTGTCGCGTACCTCCCGCGAGTTCCTGGTGAAGCTGTTCGAGCTGGAAGTGCCGGAAATCGAAGAAGGCATGCTGGAAATCAAGGAAGCCGCCCGTGACCCGGGTATGCGCGCCAAGATGGCGGTCAAGTCCAACGACCCGCGTCTGGACCCGCAAGGCACCTGCATCGGCATGCGCGGCTCCCGCGTGCAAGCCGTGACCCAGGAACTGGCCGGCGAGCGCATCGACATCGTGCTGTGGGCGGCCGAGCCTGCCCAGTTCGTGATCAACGCGCTGTCGCCTGCCGAAGTGAACCGCATCATGGTGGACGAAGACAGTCACACCATGGACGTAGTGGTCGAGGAAGAGCAGCTGGCGCTGGCCATTGGCCGTGGTGGCCAGAACGTGAAGTTGGCCGCCGAGCTGACCGGCTGGAACCTGAACATCCTGACCGTGACCGAAGCGGAAGAAAAACACCTGGAAGAGGATGCCAAGCTGCGCGAGCACTTCATCCAGCATCTGGGTGTGGACGAAGAAATGGCTGCCCTGCTGGTGCAGGAAGGCTTTGCAACGCTGGAAGAAGTGGCCTACGTGCCGATCGCCGAAATGCTGGAGATCGATGGCTTCGACGAGACCTTGGTGAACGAGCTGCGTAGCCGCGCCCGTGACGCCATCCTCACCCTGGCGATTGCATCGGAAGAAAAAGTGGAAGAAGTGGCCGACGAGCTCAAGGATCTGGCAGGACTGGATGCCGAGCTGGTACGCAAACTGGCCGAAAACGGCGTGACCACCCGTGACGACCTGGCCGATCTCGCCGTTGACGATCTGGTCGACATGACAGGCATGGAAGCCGACGCGGCTCGCGCTCTCATCATGAAAGCCCGCGAACACTGGTTTAACTAAACCAGCCGCCTCTCGGACAGAATGCTAGAAGGAATTAGGAATACGCATGGTTTTGACGAATGTAAAGCAGTTTGCCAGTGAGCTTAAGCTGTCCCCGGAACGTCTTCTGGAACAGCTGAAGAACGCTGGTGTCAGCAAGCGCAGTCTGGAAGACACCCTGAGCGAACAGGACAAGAAACAGTTGCTGGACTACCTGAAGTCCTCCCACGGTGCCCGCGACGAAGGCAAGGTCACCCTTACCCGCAAGCAGACCAGCGAGATTCATACCGCTGCTGGTAGCACCGTAAAAGTGGAAACCCGCAAGAAGCGCACTTTCGTGCGTCCGGAAGACCAGCCGGCTGCAGCGGCAGACGCCAAGGCAGAAGCGCCGAAGCAGGAAGCCCCGAAGGCTGCCGAGCCGGCTCCAGTAGCCGAAAAGCCGGCTCCGGTTGCTGCCAAGCCCGTTGAAGCGCCGGCTGCCAAGCCGGTAGCGCCGAAACAGGAAGCTGCCAAAGTGGAAGAGAAAAAGCCTGAAGCCAAACCGGCCGTTGAGGCCGCGGCAGCAGTTGCTCCGGTGAAACAGCCGACGCTGACTCGTCCGGCACCCACCTCTATCCTGAGTCAGGAAGAAGTGGATGCGCGTGCGGCGGAAGAACGCCGTCAGGCAGAGTTCCGTGCCCGTCAGCAAGCGCTGCTGCGCGAGAAGCAAGAGCGCGAAGCGCGTCGTCTGGCCGCCAAGGCCGAAGCCGCTGCGCCGGCACCGGTGGTGGCCAAGCCCGAGCCGAAAGCCGAAGAGCTGCCGCGTTCGGCCAAGCCGACCCAGCCGCGCATGCAGCCAGCTGCTGCCGGCCAGCGTACCGATGCGCAGCGTGGCGAGCGTACCGAGCGCACTGGTGACCGTAACGGCGGCCAACAGCGTCCGGCTGGCCAGGGTCAGCGCCCGGGTCAGGGTGGTCAGCGTCCAGCAGGTCCGGGTGCTCGCCCGGCGGCTGGCGGTGCGCCGGCACGTGGTCCGGCTGCTGCTGCAACGGCTGCGCCGGCACCCGCTGGTGATGCCCGTCCGGCAGACAAGCGCGGCCCGGCCAAAAAAGGCGGTGGCAAAGACTGGAACGACGGTAAAAAAGGCAAGGGCCTGAAAACTCGTGGTGGCGATGCCAGCAACGACTGGAAAGCCCGCAAGGCTGGTGGCAAGCACAAGAATGCCAATAACCAGCACGCCTTCCAGACCCCGACCGAACCGATCGTGCACGAAGTGCTGGTACCGGAAACCATCACCGTTGGTGATCTGGCGCACAAGATGGCCGTGAAGGCTGCCGAAGTGATCAAGGTCCTGATGAAGATGGGCATGATGGTGACCATCAACCAGGTGCTGGACCAGGATACCGCGCTGATCATCGTGGAAGAGATGGGTCACGTTGGCAAAGCTGCGCAGGCGGACGATCCGGAAGCCTACCTGGCCGACGGCGAAACCCTGGAAGTGGCCGAGCAGATCTCCCGTCCGCCGGTCGTGACCGTGATGGGTCACGTCGACCACGGTAAAACCTCGCTGCTGGACTACATCCGCCGCGCCAAAGTGGCTGCTGGCGAAGCCGGCGGCATTACCCAGCACATTGGTGCTTACCACGTGGAAACCCCGCGCGGCATGATTACCTTCCTGGATACCCCGGGTCACGAAGCGTTTACCGCCATGCGTGCTCGTGGTGCCAAGGCTACCGACATCGTGGTGCTGGTGGTGGCTGCCGACGACGGCGTGATGCCGCAAACCATCGAAGCGATCCACCACGCCAAAGCGGCGGGTGTGCCGATCGTGGTGGCGGTGAACAAGATCGACAAGCAAGGTGCCAACGCCGAGCGTATCCGCCAGGAACTGGTGGCGCATGAAGTGGTGCCGGAAGACTGGGGCGGCGATACCCAGTTCATCGAAGTGTCGGCCAAAATGGGCCTGAACATCGATGCGCTGCTGGAAGCCATCCTGCTGCAAGCCGAAGTGCTGGAGCTGACCGCTGCAGTGGATGCACCGGCCAAGGGCATCATCGTGGAAGCGCGCCTGGATAAAGGCCGCGGCCCGGTTGCCACGCTGCTGGTGCAGTCCGGTACCCTGAAGAAGGGCGATATCGTGCTGGCAGGTACTGCCTTCGGTCGCGTTCGTGCCATGGTGGACGAAAACGGCAAGCCGATCGACGAAGCCGGCCCGGCCATCCCGGTAGAAATCCTGGGCCTGTCCGACGTGCCGTCTGCCGGTGAAGACGCGATGGTACTGGCCGACGAGAAGAAGGCGCGTGAAATCGCCCTGTTCCGTGCTGGCAAGTTCCGTGACGTACGTCTGGCCAAGCAGCAAGCCGCCAAGCTGGAAAACATGTTTGCCCAGATGTCCGAAGGCGAAGTACAGAGCCTGTCCGTCATCATCAAGGCCGACGTGCAAGGTTCCTACGAAGCGCTGGCTGGCAGCCTGCAGAAACTGTCTACCGAAGAAGTGCGCGTCAACATCCTGCACTCCGGCGTGGGCGGTATCTCCGAGTCCGACATCAACCTGGCGATCGCGTCCAAAGCCATCGTGGTGGGCTTCAACGCCCGCGCCGATGCAGCAGCGCGCAAGCTGGCCGAGAGCGAAGGCGTGGAAATCCGTTACTACAACATCATTTACGATGTGGTAGACGACGTGAAAGCCGCCATGTCCGGCATGCTGGCACCGGAGAAGAAAGAGCAGATCATCGGTACCGTGGAAATCCGTCAGGTGATTCCGGTATCCAAGGTGGGCAATATTGCCGGTTGTATGGTGACCGACGGCGTGATCAAGCGCGCTGCCAGCATCCGCCTGATCCGCAACAACGTGGTGGTGCACACCGGCGAACTGGACTCGCTCAAGCGCTTCAAGGACGACGTGAAGGAAGTGAAGCAAGGCTACGAATGTGGCCTGATGCTGAAGAACTTCAACGACATCCACGAAGGCGACCAGCTGGAAGTCTTCGAGATCGTGGAAGTCGCACGTTCCCTGTAATGCACTGAGTACCGAGGCGGGTGCAAGGTTGGCCGCAAGGCTGGCCGGCACTCGCCTTTTCCTGTTTATCGCCACCGCAAACACGGCAGCAGACGCTGTCGCCCGCTTTGCCGTGGCCGGGAGTTGAAACATGGCAAAAGCCAAAAAAGGGTTTTCCCGCTCGGACCGCGTGGCCGAGCAAATCCAGCGCGAGCTGGCCGAAACCATCCGCAAGGGTCTGAAAGACCCGCGCGTGGGCTGGGTAACCATCACTGCAGTAGACGTGACCCGTGACTACTCGCACGCCAAGGTGTTCTACACCGTGATGGAAGAAAGCAAGCGCGAGATCACCCAGGAGGCGCTGGACAGTGCTGCCGGTTACCTGCGTAACGAACTGGGCAAGCAGATCCGCCTGTTCAGCATGCCGCAACTGCACTTCGTGTACGACGACTCTATCGAGCGCGGCGTGTACATGAGCCGTCTGATCGACGAGGTAAACGGCAACGCCACCACCGTGCAGCACGATGACGTGGCTGACGAGGGCGATGACGCAGCCGATGACGCCGAAGATGCAGCAGGTAGCGACAAGGCATGAGTGCACCGCGCCGCGTGAAGTTGCCGATCAACGGCGTGCTGTTGCTGGACAAGCCCTACCTGCTCAGCAGCAATACCGCGCTGCAGCGGGCGCGCTGGCTGTACAGCGCGGCCAAGGCCGGCCATACCGGCGTGCTGGATCCGCTGGCTACCGGCCTGCTGCCGGTGTGTCTGGGTGAGGCCACCAAGTTTTCGTCTTACCTGCTGGATGCTGACAAGGGCTACCGCGCTACGGTGAAGTTCGGTGCGGTCACCACTACCGGCGACATCGAAGGCGAAGTGGTGCTGCAGCGACCGGTGGCATTTGACCTGCCGCAACTGCAGGCTGCCATCGCCGCGCACACCGGCCCCATCAGCCAGGTGCCGCCGATGTACTCGGCGCTGAAGCACCAGGGCAAGGCCTTGTACGAGTACGCGCGTGAGGGCATCGAGATCAAGCGCGAGGCGCGCGATGTGGTGATCCACCGCATTGATCTGTTGTCTTTTGACGGCGACACCGCCGTGATCGACGTGCTGTGCAGCAAGGGCACGTATATCCGTACCCTGGCGCAGGATATCGGCGAGATGCTGGGCTGCGGCGCGCACCTGACCGGTCTGCGTCGCACCACCACCGGCGGCTTTCAGCTGCAGGATGCCATCACGCTGGAGCAGCTGGAAGCCACGCCGCCCGAGGTGCGCGGCCAATTGCTGTTGCCGGTAGACGTGCTGGTGCAGCACTTTGCCGAACAAACGTTGGCCGCGCGTGACGCCGACCGATTTTGTCATGGCCAGGCCGTGCGCAGCGGCGAAAAGTGTGAGACAATGCGCCGTTTCCGAGTTTACCGCGAGGTAACGCGGGAATTTCTCGGTCTGGCAGAGGCAAGAGACGATGGTCTGTTGCACCCGGTCCGGGTCTGTGCTGCTCCGGCAGCCACTGTGTGAAGTGTGAATGGGTCACGGCTCGTCACACTTGTCGGGCTTCACCGCCCTAAACCGATATTGGAGTAATTCCTCATGGCAATGAACGCCGAAAAAAAAGCAGTCATCGTTAAAGATTTCCAGCGCAAAGAAAACGACACCGGTTCCACCGAAGTTCAAGTGGCACTGCTGACCGCTCGTATCAATGACCTGACTCCGCACTTCAAAGCCAACACCAAAGATCATCACAGCCGTCGCGGCCTGCTGAAACTGGTGAGCCGTCGTCGTCGTCTGCTTGACTACCTCAAGCGTACCGATGCTGAAGGCTACCGCGCTCTGATCGCTCGTCTGGGTCTGCGCAAGTAATCGGTTTGAATTCGGAAAAGTCGCAGCCCGTCTGCGACTTTTTCGTTTCTGCAGTACCTGTTTTACGCATCTATTGAGTCAACGGGGGGAGCCTCTATAAATCCGCATCGAGCCGGTGCTGATTGATAGGGGTTCCCGTTGCATAAAGTACCTATAAAGGGCACCTCAAGTGTTTAACAAAGTAAGCAAGTCGTTCCAGTACGGCAAACATACCGTCACCCTGGAAACCGGCGAAGTAGCACGCCAGGCTTCTGGCGCCGTGCTGGTATCGGTAGAAGACACCGTGGTTCTGGTGTCGGTTGTCGGCTCTAAAAACGTCAAGCCGGGCCAGGATTTCTTCCCGCTGACCGTGGACTACCTGGAGCGTACCTACGCTGCCGGCAAGATCCCGGGTGGCTTCTTCAAGCGTGAAGGCAAACAGTCCGAAAAAGAAATCCTGACCAGCCGCCTGATCGATCGCCCGATCCGTCCGCTGTTCCCGGAAGGCTTCTACCACGACGTACAAATCGTGGCCACCGTGATGTCGCTGAACCCGGAAGTGGATTCCGACATTCCGGCCATGATCGGTGCCTCCGCTGCGCTGGCCATCTCCGGCCTGCCGTTCAACGGCCCGATCGGTGCGGTTCGCGTGGGCTACGCCAACGGCGAATACATCCTGAACCCGACCAAGACCGAACTGCTGACCTCGGAAATGGACCTGGTGGTTGCCGGTACCGAACGTGCCGTGCTGATGGTGGAATCGGAAGCCAAAGAGCTGTCCGAAGCCGTGATGCTGGGCGCCGTGGTATTCGGTCACGACCAGATGCAGGCTGCCATTACCGCCATCAACGAGTTTGCTGACGAAGTGAACCCGGTAATGTGGGACTGGGAAGCGCCGGCCAAGAACGAAGCGCTGATCGCCCAGATCCGTGACATCTCCGGCGAAGCCATCGCCAACGCCTTCCGCATCCGCCAGAAGGGTGCCCGCTCCGAAGCGCTGAACGCTGCCTGGGCTGCCGTGAAAGCCGCGCTGATTACCGAAGACACCGACACCCTGGTGGCCAACGAGATCAAGGGCATCTTCAAGTCGCTGGAAGCCGAGATCGTTCGCGGTCAGATCCTGTCCGGCGAGCCGCGTATCGACGGCCGCGACACCCGTACCGTGCGCCCGATCGCCATCCGCACCGGCGTACTGCCGCGCGTACACGGCTCCTCGCTGTTCACCCGTGGCGAAACCCAAGCCATCGTGACCACCACCTTGGGCACCAAGCAAGACGAGCAGATCATCGATGCGCTGGCCGGTGAGTACACCGACCGCTTCATGCTGCACTACAACTTCCCGCCGTACTCCACCGGTGAAGCTGGCCGCATGGGCCCGCCGAAACGCCGCGAAATCGGCCACGGCCGTCTGGCCAAGCGTGCACTGGCACAGGTACTGCCGGCGGAAGACGAATTCGGCTACACCATGCGTGTGGTATCCGAGATCACCGAATCCAACGGTTCGTCCTCGATGGCCTCCGTATGCGGTGGCTGCCTGGCGCTGCTGTCCGCCGGTGTACCGCTGAAAGCCCACGTGGCCGGTATCGCCATGGGCCTGATCCTGGAAGGCAACCGCTTTGCCGTGCTGACCGACATCCTGGGTGACGAAGATCACCTGGGCGATATGGACTTCAAGGTAGCCGGTACCGCCGCTGGCGTGACCGCCCTGCAGATGGACATCAAGATCCAGGGCATCACCAAGGAAATCATGCAGATCGCGCTGGAGCAGGCGAAAGAAGGCCGTCTGCACATCCTGGGTCACATGAAAGAAGCCATCGAAGGCCCGCAAGAGCTGTCCAGCCACGCACCGCGCCTGTACGTGATGAAGATCAACCCGGAGAAAATCCGTGAAGTGATCGGCAAGGGTGGCGAAACCATCCGCGGCATCACCAAGGACACCGGTTGCGAGATCAACATCGAGGAAGATGGCACCATCACCATCGCCTCCGTGTCGAACGAAGGCGCCGAAGCGGCCAAGAAGCGCATCGAAGAGATCACTGCCGAAGTGGAAGTGGGCAAGGTCTACGAAGGTCCGGTCGTGAAGATTCTGGACAACAACGTGGGCGCCATCGTGTCCATCATGCCGGGCAAGGATGGTCTGGTACACATTTCGCAGATCGCTCACGAGCGCATCAAGAACGTGTCCGACTACCTGAAAGAAGGCCAGATCGTGAAAGTGAAGGCCATCGAGATGGACGACCGCGGCCGCGTTCGCCTGTCGATCAAGGCCCTGCTGGACAACCCGAACGCCAGCCAGGGTGACCTGGGTCTGAAGTCCGGCGCCTAAGCCCCTCTCAAGCCGTACCGCAAGGTACGGCTGCCAGAGGTAAACCGCCTGTTGCCTGTGCAGCAGGCGGTTTTGTTTTACGGTGACGCGGCGGCCCAACGTTGGCCGCAGAAGGTAAACGCCCCGCCGGCAAAACCGGCGGGGCAGGGTAGCGCGCCCGGGTGCCGCCAGCGATGCCGGCGGGGGGCTGTTTAGTGATTGTGCGCCGCTGCCGCACCGTGACCGGTTTGTGCGCGTACGAATTGCTCGTCAAAGCGGGCGCGTTCGGTAGCGGCTGCCTGGCTGCGGTCTAGCAGCGACACGATCACGCTGACGGCAAAGGCCAGTGGCATCGAGAACAGCGCCGGATGCTCGTACGGGAAGATGGCCTCTTCGTAGCCCAGCACCGTCACCCATACCGCCTTGGACAGCACCACCAGCGTTACCGCCGAGATCAGGCCGCTAAAGCCGCCGATCAGCGCACCACGGGTGGTGAGGTCTTTCCAGTACATCGACAGGATCAGGATGGGGAAGTTGGTGGACGCCGCCACGCCGAAAGTCAGCCCCACCAGGAAGGCCACGTTCTGCTTCTCGAACAGGATGCCCAGCACGATAGCCAGCACGCCAATGGCAACGGCGGCAATGCGCGACACTTTCAGCTCGCTCTTTTCGTCAGCCTTGCCTTTCTTGATCACGGTGGCGTACAGGTCGTGCGAAATGGCCGAGGCCCCGGCCAGCGCCAGGCCGGCTACTACCGCCAGGATGGTGGCAAACGCTACCGCAGACAAAAAGCCCAGGAACAGGTTGCCGCCCACGGCCTTGGCGAGGTGCATGGCCACCATATTGCCGCCGCCTACCAGTTTGCCGCCCAGCTCGCCTCCGACAAAATACTGCGGGTCCTTGCCGATGATGGCGATGGCGGCAAAGCCCAGCGTACACACCACCAGAAAGAAAAAGCCGATGAAGCCGGTGGCGTAGAACACCGACTTGCGGGCTTCTTTGGCGTTGGGCACGGTAAAGAAGCGCATCAGGATGTGTGGCAGGCCGGCAATGCCGAACACCAGGCCCAGCGACATCGACGCTACGTTCACCGGGTCGGCCAGCATGCTGCCGGGCCCCATGATGGCCAGGCCGTCCTTATGGACGGAGATGGCTTCCCGCGCCAGCGTTTCGTAGCTGAAACCGAAGCGCGACATTGCCATCAGAGCCAGTGCCGTGCCGCCGGCCAGTAGCAACACGGCCTTGATGATCTGTACCCAGGTGGTGGCGATCATGCCGCCAAAAATCACATAGGCCATCATCACCAGCCCTACCACCACCACGGCTACCGGATAATCCAGACCGAACAGCAGCTGGATCAGCTGGCCGGCACCGACCATCTGCACGATCAGGTAGAAGCTCACCACCGTCAGCGAGCCGAAGGCGGCAAAGGTACGGATCTTGGTCTGGTCCAGCCGGTAGCTGGCGATATCGGCAAAGGTAAAGCGGCCCAGGTTACGCAGGCGCTCGGCCATCAGGAAGGTAATGATGGGCCAGCCGACAAAGAAGCCGACGGTGTAGATGAAGCCATCGTAACCCTTGGCAAACACCATGCTGGACAGCCCCAGCAGCGTGGCCGCCGACATGTAGTCGCCGGCGATGGCCAGCCCGTTCTGGAAGCCGGTAATGCCGCCACCCGCGGTGTAGAAATCGCTGGCGGAGCGGGTGCGGCGCGAAGCCCACCAGGTAATACCCAGTGTCAGCAACACGAACAGCATGAACATGCCGATGGCGGCCACGTTCAGCGGCTGTTTTTCCACCGCGCCGGCCACGGCCGGACCGGCCAGGGCCAAGGGGCTGGCCAGCAGGCCAGGCAAGCTAGCGAGACGGCGCATCATGGCTGGCACTCCTGCAAGATGGTGGCGGTCAGGCGGTCGAACTCGGTATTGGCGCGGTAAACGTAATAGCCGGTCAGCGCCCAGGTAAACACGATGATGGCGGCGCCCACGGGGACGCCCCATGACAATACGCCGCCGCTTTGTAACGGCTGGTGCAGGCTGGCCGGCGCCAGGGCCACGACCAGCATGAACAGGTAGTAGCTGGCCAGGGTCAGCGCAGCCAGCAGCCAGGCGAGGCTGGTGCGCTTCCTGACCAGGGCGGAAAACTGCGGATGTTGCCGGATGGCGTGTGACACGTTGTCGGACATGGTTTCTCCTGCTTCTCGGTAGTGTTGCGGGGTGCCGCTCTGTGGCGGCTGCGTAGAGCGTTTGCTCTGTTATGCACCGATGATTCACGCCCAACCTTGCGTAACTGTGTGTGAAATGTAACGAAACATGAACGTGCCGCTGCGAGTGGCAGATTGGCGTTCTGGCCAGGCGGGCGGCCCGCGCTGCAGAACGCCAGGCGTCGTAGCGCCGCAACAGCAGCGGGCACCGTGGCGCAGCTGGCAAAAAAAATCCCCGCCGAAGCGGGGGCTAAAGGGGGGAAATGTTCGCAGCGGCGCTGCGAGGCCTGCCTTGCCGGCGCGTTGCGGCCAACCAGAACACCCCTGTTGCAGGGTTGGCCGCAGGCCGAGCCGGTGCGGCTGGTTACTGGATGGCGGCGGTCGCGTTGGTTTGCTGGCGCAGCAGGAATTTCTGGATCTTGCCGGTAGACGTTTTGGGGATGGGGCCGAAGATGATGCGCTTGGGCACCTTGAAGCGCGCCAGGTGGGCGCGGCAGTGCTCGATGACAGCGGCCTCGTCGCCGTCTACACCTTCGCGCATTTCCAGGAAGGCGCACGGCACCTCGCCCCATTTCGGGTCCGGTAGTGCCACCACGGCGGCGGAAATCACGCCCGGGAAGCGGCACAGCACGTCTTCCACCTCGATCGACGAAATATTCTCGCCGCCAGAGATGATGATGTCTTTGGAGCGGTCCTTGATCTTCACGTAGCCGTCCGGCTGGATGACGGCCAGGTCGCCGGTGTGGAACCAGCCGCCAGCCAGTGCCTCTTCGGTGGCGCGTGCGTTTTTCAGGTAGCCCTTCATCACCAGGTTGCCGCGGAACATGATTTCGCCCATGGTCTCGCCGTCGTGCGGGACTTCGGTCATGGTGGCGGGGTCCATCACCGTCATGCCTTGTTGCATGGTGTAGCGCACGCCCTGGCGGCCGTTGCGCTCGGTGCGGCCGCCGATGTCCAGCGCCGCCCATTCGTCCTGCTTGGCGCATACCGACGCCGGGCCGTAGGTTTCGGTCAGCCCGTACACGTGGGTGATGTTGAAGCCCAGCCGCTCCATGCCCTCGATCACCGCAGACGGCGGCGCGGCGCCGGCCACCAGGCAATGCACCTGATGTTCGATGCCCTGTTTGCAGTCGTCCGGCGCGTTGATCAGCATGTTGTGCACGATGGGCGCACCGCAGTAGTGACTGACACGGTGGGTCTTGATCAGATCGAAGATCAGCCGAGGGTCGACGCGGCGCAGGCACACATTGGTGCCGACGTTGGCCGCCATCGTCCACGGGAAGCACCAGCCGTTGCAGTGGAACATCGGCAGCGTCCACAGGTAGGTTGCGTGGCGCGGCATGCCCCAGTCCAGGATATTGCAGCTGGCGTTCAGGTAGGCACCACGGTGGTGGTAGACCACGCCCTTGGGGTTGCCGGTGGTGCCGGAGGTGTAGTTCAGCGAGATGGCGTCCCACTCGTCATCCGGCAGCTGCCAGGCGTAGTCCGGGTCGCCGTCGGCGATGAAAGCTTCGTATTCGATGCTGCCCAGGCGCTGGCCGGGGCCGGCGTATTCCGGGTCGTCCACGTCGATCACCAGCGGTGGTTTGTCCAGCATCGCCAGCGCCGGGGCGATGGTGAATGAGAATTCGCGGTCGGTAATCAGTACCCGTGCCTCACCGTGCTGCAGCATGAAGGCGATGGCTTCCGGGTCCAGCCGCGTGTTGAGGGTGTTCAGCACCGCACCACACATTGGCACCCCGAAATGGCAGTCCAGCATGGCCGGGATATTGGGCAGCATCACGGCCACGGTGTCACCCTTGGCAATACCGTGGCGAGCCAGTGCGCTGGCCAGGCGCCGGCTACGTTCGTAAGCCTGCTGCCAGGTGTAACGCTGGGCGCCGTGGATGATGGCGGTGCGCTCGGGGTACACCGCTGCCGCGCGCTCGATATAGCTCAGCGGCGACAAGGGTACATGGTTGGCCGCCGTGCGGGGCAGGTCTTGCTGGTAGCTGTGCAGGGACATCCGCGTACTCTCCTCTGTGTGATGCTGTCGTTATCACACGATGATTGCCGCGCACCGTTGCACAAGTTTGTGGCAATTGTAACGAATGATTGCAAGGCTGCTTTTCTGCCAGCAGCTGGCCTAAAATCGGGCCCTGTCATCGTTTGTCATGGCCGCAGGCCGGAAAACCGTCGTCATGCCGCAACAGTCAGCCGCCTCATCGTTTGCCCAGCCCGCCAATACCCTGCTGCTGTCCGGACTGGATCTGCTGGACCAGGGCGTTACCGTGTTCGATGCCGACCTGAAACTGGTGGCGTGCAACCAGCGCTTTCTGGCGCTGCTGGACTTCCCGCCCGAGCTGGGCAAGGTGGGTACGCCGTTCGACGCTTACATCCGCTATAACGCCTACCGCGGCGAGTACGGCCCTGGCGACCCGGAACAGCAGGTAGCCGAGCGGGTGGCGCTGGCGTGGCGTTTCGAGCCGCACGATACCGAGCGCATCCGCCCTGATGGCTCGGTGCTGCGTGTGCGCGGCGAGCCGCTGCCGGCCGGCGGCTTCATCGCGCTGTACACCGACATGACCGAGCAGCAAGCGTGCGAGCGTTTGCAGCAACAGCAAAAGGCCGACCTGGAATCGCACGTGCGGGCGCGTACTGCCGAGCTGGAAGCGGCCAATCAGCAGCTGCGCGAGGCCCACGCGGCCAACGAGCAGATCACCGCCGCACTGCGCCGCAGCGAAGAGCGGCTGCGGCTGATTACCGACACCATCCCGGCGCTGATCGCCTACTTCGACAAGCACCATATCTACCGTTACGCCAACAAGGGCTATAGCGACTGGTTCGGCCGCCGTAACGAACACATCGTCGGCCAGCACATCGAGGCTGCGCTGGGCAGCAAGTTCTACGCGGCGGTAGTGGCTTATGTGAACGAGGCGCTGACCGGGCACCAGGTTACCTACGAATACACGATGCAGAAGGACGACGGCAGCCATATCTTTGCCCGCAGCACGCTGGTGCCGGAGATCGCCGCCGACGGCGAGGTGCTGGGCTGCTTCGTGCTGTCGTTCGATATTACCGAGCAGAAGCAGACCCAGTCGGCGCTGGTGCAGGCGCAGAAGATGGAGGCCGTCGGTCAGCTGTCCGGCGGCTTGGCGCACGATTTCAACAATATGCTGACCGTGGTCATCGGCAACCTGGCCGAGCTGCGCAGCCGTCACCAGCAGCAACCGGCGGTGCTGGATTATCTGGAGCCGGCACTGCAGGCCGCAGAGCGTGGGGTGTCGCTGGTGCGGCGGCTGCTCACCTTTGCCCGCCAGCAGCCGCTATTGCCCAGCGCCGTCGATACCGGCAGCCTGTTGCAGGGCATGCTGCAATTGATCCGGCGTTCGCTGCCGGAAACCATCCAGCTGCAGACGCAGTGGCCGCCGCAACCGTTGTACGCGATGGCCGACCAGCACCAGCTGGAGAGCGCGGTGTTCAACCTGGTGTTGAACGCCCGCGATGCGATGCCGGATGGCGGCCAACTACAGCTGCTGGTGGATCAGCAGCCGTTGAACGAACGTGAGGCCGCCGAGCGCCAGCTGCAGGCCGGCAGCTATGTACGACTGGAAGTGGCCGATAGCGGCGTCGGCATGGCGCCGGAAACCCTGTTGCGCGTGTTCGAACCGTTCTTTACCACCAAGCGTTTTGGTAGCGGCAGCGGCCTGGGCCTGGCCATGGTGTACAGCTTTGCCCGCCAATCGGGCGGTGCCGTGCACGTGGCCAGCACGCCAGGGCAAGGCACGCGCTTCGTGCTGTGGCTGCCGCAGACCGAACCGGCCGGCCGCCCGGCCGGTCGGCTGGATTTCAGCGGCAAGGCCGGCGGGCGCGAGCGGCCGCTGACGCTGCTGGTGGAGGATGACGCCGAAGTGCGCCGCGTGGTGCGGCTGCAGCTCACCAGCCTGGGCTACCCGGTGCTGGAAGCGGAAAGCGGTGACGAGGCGCTGGCCATGCTGGAGAACATCGACGACATCGGCCTGCTGCTCACCGATATCGTGATGCCTGGCCAACTGAACGGTCGCGCGCTGGCAGTGGTCGCGCGCCGCTTGCGGCCGCGCATCCGTGTGGTGCTGATGAGCGGTTACGAGGAAGGCCGCCACGAGGTGCCGGCGTTTCCGAAACTGGAAAAACCCTTTACCCCGGCCGAGTTGGCCGCATTGCTAGACGAGGTCATGTTGTGTCTGCCGCAAGCCTGAATGCCGTTGAAACCCCGCTGGCTGACAAGCTGGTGTACGTGGTGGAGGACGACCTGTCCATCGCCCGCCTGATTGCCACCATCCTGCGCGACTACCAGTTTCGCTGCGAAACCTTCCGCACCGGCGCCGCCTTGTTGCAGCGGCTGCGCCAGCAAGCGCCCGACCTGGTGATCGTCGACCTGGGCCTGCCCGACATGGACGGCATGAGCATCGTGCGTCAGGTGCGCGAGCAGCAGCGCTGCGGCGTCATTATCCTCAGCGGGCGTGGCCACGTTGGCGACCGCGTGATGGGGCTGGAAACCGGCGCCGACGACTACATCATGAAGCCGTTCGAGCCGCGCGAGCTGGTGGCCCGCGTGCGCAGCATCCTGCGCCGTTGCGAGCAACCGGTGGACGCCGCCGTGCGCCAGACGCCGCGCTGCGCCAGCTTTGCCGGCTGGCGCTACGAGATGGACAGCTACAAATTGGTGGCTGCCGACGGCAGCGAACGCACGCTCAGCGCGGGCGAAGGCCAGATGCTGCAGCGCTTTCTGGAGCGCCCCAACCGCGTGTTACCGCGCGAACAGCTGCTGGGGCTGGATGATATGTCGCCGTACGACCGCAGCATCGACGTGCGTATCTCGCGGCTGCGGCGCAAGCTGGGCGACGACAGCTACAACCCGCGCCTGATCAAGACAGTGTACGGCGCCGGCTACCTGTTTGTCAGCAAGGTGGAGTGGGTATAGCCGTTCAGCGTACCGACAGCGTGTGGCCTTGCGCCGCACTGGCGATGCCCAGCTCGATCAGCTCCATCACCAGCGCGGCTTCGCTGGCCGGTACCGGGTTGGCCGCACCGTCCAGAATGGCCGCGGCGATGCCCGCGTAGTAGCGGCGGTAGTCGCCTGCCAGCATCGGCACCGCGTGGCCGTGCGGCTCGCCGTCCTGCTGCACGTAATGCAGGCCTGGCAGCGGGTCGTCCCCCCAGCCGGCTGCGCCAGGTTGGCCGCCGGCTTTCAGCTGCGCTTCCTGGGTGTCCAGCCCGTATTTCACGTAACTGCCCAGCGCACCGTGTACGGCAAAGCGCGGCGAGCCGCCGCTGACCAGGCAACTGGCCGACAGCAGTACACGCAGGCGCGGGTAGTGCAGTGTGACGTGGAAGTAATCGGTAGCCACGGCGCCGTTGCGCTGCGTGGCCAGATCGGCGTGCAGCGCCTGCGGCGTGCCGAACAGCTGAAGCGCCTGGTCCAGCAGGTGCGGGCCCAGGTCGTACCACAGGCCGCCGCCGGCTACAGCCGATTCGCGCCAGCGCACCTGCACCTGCGGGCGGTAACGCTCGAAGCGCGACTCGAACAGGCTGATCTGGCCCAGGGTGCCGGCGTCCAGCAACTGGCGCAGGGTCAGAAAATCGGCGTCCCAGCGCCGGTTATGAAACACCGACAGCAGGCGCTGGCGCTGGCCGGCCAGCACCTGCAGCAGACGGGCTTCGGTAGCGGTGGTGGTGAACGGCTTGTCCACCACCACGTGCTTGCCGGCTTGCAAGGCCTGTTCGGCCAACGGGAAGTGGCTGTCGTTGGGGCTGGCGATCACCACTAGGTCGATAGCCGGATTGGCCAGTGCCTGTGCCGGGTCGCTGCACACGGCCACGCCGGCTTGTTCGGCCAGTACCTGCTCGCCCTTGCTGCTGACGATGGTGTGCAGGCGGAAACGCGGTTCGGCGCGCAGCAGCGGCGCGTGAAAAGTGCGGCCGGCGTAGCCGTAACCGATCAGGGCGACGTTGAGGGGGGTAGTCATGCTTGCTCTCCATGCAGGGGCCGCGCCGGCGGGCAGGGAGGCAGAGCTTGCCGCAAAAGCGCGCTGTAGGCCAGTGGCTACAGCACCTTGCGCCTCAATCCCTGGGGGCGGTGATCAGCAACTGGTCGAAGATGCGGCCGAGGCCGGTTTGCTGGTCCGGGTTCAGGCCCAGCGTGGCGCTGGCGGCCGGCAAGCGCCGGCGCAGCGCTACTAGCGCGGCTTGCTGGTCTTGCAGCCGGGCTTCCAGCTGCTTGATCTCGCGGTGCAGCTCGTCCAATGCCTGGGCGCGGGTGGCGGCCACTTCGGCCAGGATGGCCAGGTGGTCGCGCAGGCGGCCGCAACGGTCTTCGTCTTCCAGCGGCATGTCGCGGATCACCAGGCAGCAATGCGGGTAGTTGAACGAGGTGTTGCTGCCGGACGAATAAATATGGGTCAGCGTGCGGGCGTTGGCGATGATGCTGGCTTCCAGCGGCGTGGCCTGGCCGTCGGTGGATTGCAGGTGTTCGCCTTCGGTGCCGTAGATTTGCAGGCAGCCGTGCAGGCCGTACGCTTCCAGTGTGGTGCAGATGGCGCCGGCGATGTCCACATAGTTACCCAGCTTGGACACGTTGCGGATGAAGTCGATCAGCACGCCCATTTCCGACATGGCGCTCATCGCGGTCATGGCGGCCGAGAAGGCGGTGCGGCCGGTTTCCTGCAGCCGCATTTGTTCTTCGCGCTGGCGCAGCACCAGCTCCACTTTCAGTACCAGCTCGCGCGGGTCGATCGGTTTGCACAGGAAATCATTGCCGCCGACATCGTAGCCTTGCAGCCGGTCGGACAGCTCCACGTGGGCCGATACGAACAGGATCGGCATTTCGTGCTCCTGCGCACGCAGCTGGCGGCACACGGCGTAACCGTCCAGCTCGGGCATTTCCACGTCCAGCAGGATGACATCGGGCACTTCCGTTGCCACACAGTCCAGTGCTTCTTTGCCGTTGGTGGCAAAGCGCAGCGTGTAATGGCCCTCGAAAACGCTGCCATAGAATGCGCGCTGCGTCTTGCTGTCTTCGACGATCAGCAACCTGGCTTCGGCCATGCCGGTCTCCTTTCTGTTTTGCGAATGGCTTGCGCCGTCATCGCAGGCAACTGGTGTACCTGCTTGCGAATGAGGGCTTAACTCTACTGCATCTGTTGTAAAAGGTAGCTGTTAATTTGATATTTCGCCGCTGAAATTGCAGCCGGCTTGCGCTGTGGATGGCTTACCCGTGCGACATAACTGCTGGCAGTAGTCTGCCACGCCGGCAGGCCGGCCGGGCTGACCTGCCGCAAGTTGGCCGCGCATTCCTTGCCATGCGGTAGCGGTCGGCTATGGCTCAAAAGCGGCAAGGCATGGCGCTTATCTGAATGTGGTGTATTTAACGCTATGAATGGAAAGGATTTTTTTGCGCTGCGTATTGTTGGACAAGGCAGGGAAATGTGTAAGCCCATGTCGCAAAGAGGATATGGTGCGCGCCGAGGATTCGATTAGAATCGTTGCAAGACTTGTGTAACGGCGTGTGCAAAACGCAGCACAGGCTGTAACGAACAATAATTGCGACAAATTGCAGGAAGGAACTCATCAATGAGCAAGACCGTCACTCGCGCCACTTTCGACCAGGTCATGGTCCCCAACTACAGCCCGGCCGGTTTCATTCCGGTGCGCGGTGAAGGTTCCCGCGTATGGGACCAGGACGGCCGCGAGTTCATCGATCTGGCTGGCGGCATTGCCGTGAACTCGCTGGGCCACTGCCACCCGGAGCTGGTGGCGGCGCTGACCGAGCAAGCCGGCAAACTGTGGCACGTGTCCAACGTGTTCACCAACGAGCCGGCGCTGCAGCTGGCCAGCGCGCTGGTAGAGAAAACCTTCGCTGACCGCGTGTTCTTCTGCAACTCCGGTGCCGAAGCCAACGAAGCCGCTTTCAAGCTGGCGCGCAAATACGCCGCCGACCACTTCGGCGCCGACAAGTACGAAATCATTTCCTGCACCAACTCCTTCCACGGCCGTACCGTGTTTACCGTCAACGTTGGCGGCCAACCCAAGTACGCCGAAGGCTTCGGTCCCAACCCGGCCGGCATTACCCACGTACCGTTCAACGATATCGATGCGCTGAAAGCGGCCATCTCCGACAAGACCTGCGCCGTGGTGATCGAGCCGGTACAGGGCGAAGGCGGCGTGCTGCCGGCGACCCAGGCTTACCTGCAAGCCGCGCGCGAGCTGTGCGACGCGCACAAGGCGCTGCTGGTGTTCGATGAAGTGCAGACTGGCGTTGGCCGCACCGGCTCGCTGTACGCCTACCAGGAATACGGTATTACCCCGGATATCCTGTCCAGCGCCAAGGGCCTGGGCGGTGGCTTCCCGATCGGCGCCATCCTCACCACCGACGCCATCGCCAAGAGCCTGGCAGTAGGCACCCACGGCACCACCTACGGCGGTAACCCGCTGGCTGCCGCCGTGGCCGGCAAAGTGGTGGAAATCGTTAGCCGCCCGGAAGTGCTGGCTGGCGTGCGTGCCAAGCACCAGCGCTTTGTTGACGGCCTGAACGCCATCAACGCCAAGTACAACGTGTTCAAGGAAGTACGCGGCATGGGCCTGCTGATCGGTGCCGTGGTGTCCGACGAGTTTGCCGGTCGCGCCCGCGACTTCCTGAAAGCGGCCGAAGCCCAGCAACTGATGGTGCTGGTAGCAGGCCTGTCGGTGGTGCGTTTTGCGCCGTCGCTGGTGATCAGCGAGCAGGATATCGATGACGGCCTGGCCCGCTTCGATGCCGCCGTGGCCAGCGTGGTTGCCGCTAGCCGCAGCTAAGTTCGTCCCGTTTCATCCCAATACAAAGGAACGCCGCTGCCTGCCTGGGCAGCGGTGCGGGCTGCCCTGCGCCTGCATTCACATTACAACGAGAGAGAGGCTGACATGCTGATCGTGCGCCCTGTACGCATTTCCGATCTGCCGCATGTGGAACACATGGCGGTGGAGAGCGGAATCGGCGTAACCAGCTTGCCGAACAATCGGGAAAAGCTTTACGAAAAGATCCAGAACTCGCTGGGCGCCTTCGAACACGAGGCGATTGCGGGTACCGGACGCGAGTACTACATGTTTGTGCTGGAGGACGAAGGCCGCGTGGTCGGTACCGCCTCCATCAGCGCATCCGCCGGCTTTGAAGAGCCGTTCTACAGCTACCGCAGCGAAACCATGGTGCACGCGTCGCGTGCACTGAAGGTGAACAACCGCATCCACGTGCTGACCATGTGTCACGACCTGACCGGCCTGGTACAGCTGTGCGGTTTCTACTGCGACCCGCAGTACACAATGCGCGCTTACGAGCTGCTGTCGCGTGCCCGTCTGCTGTATATGGCCGCTGCCCGCGAGCGCTTTGGCCGCCGCATCCTGGTGGAAATGCAGGGCATGCTGGATGCCGACAACCAGTCGCCGTTCTGGGACGCCATCGGTCGCCGCTTCTTCAATATGGATTTCCCGCAGGTGGAGCAGGCCTTCGCCCAGCGCAGCAAAACCTTCATCGCCGAGCTGATGCCGACTTACCCGATCTACGTGCCACTGCTGCCAGACCAGGCGCAGAACGCCATCGGCCAGATTCACCCCGACTTCGAGCGCCCGTTCAGCATCCTGTCGCGCGAGGGTTTCGAAGCCGACGACTACATCGATATCTTCGACGGCGGCGCGGTGCTGACCGCCGAGGTAGACCAGCTGTTCAGCCTGCGCCAGCAACACACCTACGCGGTGGAAGCCGGCCCGTCGTTGCCGTCGGGTAGCCAGGAAATGCTGCTGTCCAACCATCGTAGTGGCCAGTTTGCCGCCACCCAGGCCCACGCCAGCGTGGTGGGCGACGTGATTTTCATTACCCAGGAAACCGCCCGAGCACTGGGCGTCGGCAATGGCCAGCGCCTGTGCGCGGTGCCGCTGTTGCCGGAACACGGGAGAGTACAAGCATGATGGTGATTCGTCCCGTAAGAGCCGGCGACCTGCCGGGCCTGATGGAGCTGGCGCGCAGCGCCGGTGTCGGTCTGACCAGCCTGCCCGTCAACGAAGACCGCCTTGCCGCGCGTATTGCACGTTCCGAGCGCAGCTTCAGCGGCGAGGCCGACCTGGCCGAGCGCGGCTATGTGTTCGTGCTGGAAGACACCGCCACCGGCCGTGTTGGCGGCATCTGCGCGCTGGAAGCGGCGGTCGGCCTGAAAGAGCCCTGGTACAACTACCGCGTCGGCAACATCGTGCACGCCTCCGAAGAGCTGGGTGTGTACACCCGCCACGAGACGCTGTTCCTGTCCAACGACCACACCGGCTACAGCGAACTGTGCACGCTGTTCCTGCACCCCGATTACCGCGTCAACAAGAACGGTGGCCTGCTGTCGAAAAGCCGCTTCCTGTTTCTGGCGCAGTTCCACCAGCTGTTCGGCAAAGTGGTGGTGGCCGAGATGCGCGGCGTGTCCGACGCCGACGGCAAATCGCCGTTCTGGGAAGCACTGGGCCGGCATTTCTTCTCCATCGAGTTCGCCGAAGCCGACTACCTGACCGGGGTAGGGCAGAAGTCGTTTGTGGCAGAGCTGATGCCCAAGTTTCCGGTGTACATCGACTTCCTCCCGCCGGAGGCGCAAGCCGTCATCGGCCAGACCCACGACAACACCCGCCCGGCAGTGGCCATGCTGCACAGCGAAGGTTTCCGTTACGAAGGCTACGTCGACATTTTCGACGCCGGCCCGACGGTGCAAGCCTACGTGCAGGACGTGCGTGCGGTGCGCGACAGCCGCCTGCTGTCGGCCTGTATCGGTAGCCAGCCGGCTGGCGAGGCCGACTGGTACCTGGTGGCCAACACCGGCTACGACAACTTCCGCGTCATCCTGGCCGAGCTGGTACGTGGCGACGGCAGCGTCACCCTGAACGCCGAGCAAGCGGCGGCATTGAATATCAAAGAAGGCGATACGGTACGCGTTGTCACGCTGTCGCCCAAGGAGAGTGCATAGTGACTACCCAGTTCATCCAAGGCAGCTGGGTTGCCGGTGAAGGCGACCTGCTGAGCAAAACCAACCCCGCCACTGCCGAGCCGATCTGGCAGGGCAAGACCGCTAGCGCCGAGCAGGTTGGCCGCGCAGTGGCCGCCGCCCGCGCTGCCTTCAAACCGTGGGCGCGCCTGGGTCTGGACGCCCGCATCGCCATCATCCGCCGCTTTGGCGAACTGCTGGCGGCCAACAAGGCGCAGCTGGCCGAGATCATTGCCCGCGAAACCGGCAAGCCGCTGTGGGAAGCGCAGACCGAAGTGACCACTATGGTCAACAAGGTAGAGATCTCGATCAAGGCTTACCACGAACGCACTGGCGAGCGCAGTGCCGCCATGGGCGACGCGCAGGCGGTATTGCGGCACAAGCCGCACGGCGTGGTAGCGGTGTTCGGCCCGTACAACTTCCCGGGCCACCTGCCCAACGGCCATATCGTGCCGGCGCTGATCGCCGGTAATACCGTAATCTTCAAACCGTCCGAGCTGACGCCGTGGACGGCGCAGGAAACGGTACGCCTGTGGGCGGAAGCTGGCCTGCCGGCCGGTGTGATCGGCCTGCTGCAAGGCGCACGCGATACCGGCATTGCGCTGGCCAACCACGCCGGCATCGACGGCCTGTTCTTTACCGGCAGCTCGGCTACCGGCAACCTGCTGCACAAGACTTTCGGCGGCCAACCGGAAAAAATCCTGGCGCTGGAAATGGGCGGCAACAACCCGCTGATCGTCGGCAAGGTTGCCGAGGTGGACGCGGCGGTACATCACGTGATCCAGTCGGCCTTCATTTCGGCCGGCCAGCGCTGCACCTGCGCCCGCCGCCTGCTGGTGGCCGAAGGCGCCGAGGGCGATGCTTTCCTGGCACGCCTGGTAGAGGTGACGGCGCGGCTGAAAGTGGGCCTGTTTAATGAAGAGCCGCAGCCGTTCATGGGCTCGGTGATCTCCAATGCTGCAGCAGATGCACTGTTGGCCGCACAGGACAAGCTGCTGGCCAGTGGCGGCAAGGCACTGCTGGCCATGCGCCGGCTGTCGGACGAAGGCGCGCTGCTCAGCCCCGGTATTATCGATAGCACCGCAGCGCAGCGCCCGGACGAAGAGTTCTTCGGCCCGCTGCTGCAGGTGATCCGCTACCGCGACTTCGACGAAGCCATCGACATCGCCAACGACACCCGCTTCGGCCTGGCCGGTGGCGTGCTGTCCGACGACCGTGCGCAGTACGAGCAATACCTGCTGGAAGCGCGCGCCGGCGTGGTGAACTGGAACAAGCCGCTGACCGGCGCCTCCAGTGCTGCACCGTTCGGGGGCATTGGTGCCTCCGGTAATCACCGTCCCAGTGCCTACTACGCAGCCGATTACTGCGCCTGGCCGGTGGCGTCGCTGGAGTGCGACAGCCTGACCGTGCCGGCCCAACTTTCCCCGGGGATGACGCTATGAGCCAAGCCTTTGAAGTGAATTTCGACGGCCTGGTCGGCCCGACGCACAACTACAGCGGCCTGTCGTTCGGCAACGTGGCCTCTACCGGCAACCAGAACGCGGCGTCCAACCCGCGCCTGGCCGCCAAGCAAGGCTTGGCCAAGATGAAGGCGCTGCACGATCTGGGCTTCAAGCAGGGCGTACTGGCCCCGCACGAGCGCCCGGATGTGGCCAGCCTGCGCCGCCTGGGCTTTGGCGGCAGCGACGCCGAGGTGATTGCCCGTGCTGCCAAGGAAGCGCCGGCTATTCTGGCCGCCGCCATGTCGGCTTCCTGCATGTGGACGGCCAACGCCGCCACGGTCAGCCCGTCCGGTGATACCGCCGACGGCCGCGTGCACTTTACCCCGGCCAACCTCAACAACAAGTTTCACCGCTCCATCGAGCACCCGACCACGCGCCGCATCCTGCAAGCGATGTTTGCCGATGACAGCCGTTTCATGGTGCACGAGGCGCTGCCGGCGCAGATGCACTTCGGCGACGAAGGCGCGGCCAACCATACCCGTTTCTGTCACGAATACGATGGGGCAGGGGTGGAGTTCTTCGTGTTCGGTGCGTCAGCTTTTGACAGCCGTTACCCGAAACCGGCGCGCTTTCCGGCGCGCCAGACGCTGGAAGCCTGCCATGCCGTCGCGCGCCTGCACGGCTTGAGCGAAGCAGGCGTGGTGTACGCGCAGCAAGACCCGGACACCATCGATGCCGGCGTGTTCCACAATGACGTGATCTCGGTGGGCAACCGCAATGTGCTGTTCCATCACGAGAAGTCCTTCCTGCAGCAACAGGCGGTGCTGGACGAGCTGTCGCGCAAGTTGGCCGCCGTGGGCGGACAGTTTGTGCCCATCGAGGTGCCGCAGGCCGAAGTGACGGTGGAAGAGGCAGTGAAGAGCTATCTGTTCAACAGCCAGCTGCTGTCGCGGGCTGACGGCAAGATGATCATCGTGGTGCCGGAAGAGTGCCGCAACATCGAGCGTGTGTGGGCCTACCTGCAGAAGCTGGTAGCCAGCGGCGGCCCCATCGCCGAGGTGAAGGTGTTCGATCTGAAGCAAAGCATGCAGAACGGTGGTGGCCCGGCCTGCCTGCGGCTGCGCGTGGCACTGTCTGCCAGCGAGATCGCGGCGGTGAACCCGAACGTGATGATGAGCGAGCAGCTGTTTGGCACGCTTAATGCTTGGGTGGACCGTCATTATCGCGACCGCCTGGCGCCAGAGGATCTGGCCGATCCGCAACTGCTGCTGGAATGTCGCACCGCACTGGATGAGCTAAGCGGCATTCTGGGGCTGGGTTCGGTCTATCCGTTCCAGCTGGTCTGAGCGTCGCCACCGGCCGATAAAGCCGCAGCCTCCGGGCTGCGGCTTTTTTCATGCTGCGATCAAAACCGAATACGGTAGATTGTATACAGAATATCGTTTGCGAACCTAGGTGCTAAACGAAACGCCATCGCAACATGAATTTTCGGAAAGGAATATTTACTGCGTTCAATTGGTTGGAAAACGAAAATTTGTGAAATTCAGCTTTTACAAAAATAACATCCCAAATGCGTAATATTTTGCACTGCAATATATTGCTGTGGCGCCATTTCGACTAAAAATAATCAATAAAATCAATAACTTGCAAAAAATTAAAAAAAATGGCCAAAAAGGTGAAAACTGGCTTTCTGGAAGATTGACAGTCAATTGGATACACCTACATAATCCGCTCGGCTTACTGCTGGAGTTGACAGTCTGTAGTGGTAAGCCAACAAGATGGCATATAGAGGGTAAACCCCCAAAAAAGCTATCGGGACCATCAATCTAAGGAGATCCCACCGTGGACATTTTTCTGCAACAGATCCTGAATGGCCTTGTGCTGGGCAGTATTTATGCCCTGATTGCACTTGGCTATACCATGGTGTACGGGATCATGGGCCTCATCAACTTCGCGCACGGCGAAGTGGTGATGTTTGGCGCCATGGTTACCATCACCGTCATCACCGCGTTGACCAACGCCGGTGTCGGGCTGCCTGGCCCCGCATTGGTGCTGATCGGTCTTCTGGTTGCGATTCCGGCGTGCATGCTGCTGGGCTTCGTGATCGAGCGCGTGGCTTACCGCCCGCTGCGCAATGCGCCCAAGCTGGCACCGCTGATTACTGCGATCGGCCTGTCCATCGTGCTGCAGCAGGCTGCCATCCTGATCTGGGGCCGTAACTACATTCCGTTCCCGCCCATCCTGAGCCATGACACCATCGACGTATTCGGTGCCACCATCACCCAGCTGCAAGTCGGCATCGTGGTGCTGTGTATCGCGTTGATGGCTGGCCTGCTGGTGGTGGTAGAAAAAACCAAGCTGGGCCGCGCCATGCGGGCCACCAGCCAGAACCCGGCAGTTGCCGGCTTGATGGGGGTTAACGTCAACACCATCGTATCCGCTACCTTCGTGATGGGTTCCGCCCTTGGCGCCATCGCCGGCGTGATGGTGGCAACCAACTACGACCAGGCCCACTACTACATGGGCTTCATGATCGGTCTGAAAGCGTTTACCGCAGCGGTACTGGGTGGCATCGGCAACCTGGGTGGCGCGGTAGCCGGCGGTATCCTGCTGGGTATCATCGAGAGTCTGGGCGCCGGCTACATCGGCGATCTGACCGGTGGTTTCCTGGGCTCGCACTATCAGGACATCTTTGCCTTCATGGTGCTGATTGCTGTGCTGATCTTCCGTCCGTCCGGCCTGCTGGGCGAAAAGATGGCCGATCGCGCTTAACACGGGGTACGTTTCGCTATGAATACCAACAAAAAACTCGGCGTGTTCATTGCCTCGGCCATCGTGCTGGCAGTGCTGCCTTTCGTGGTGGGTAGCACCCTGGGTAACTCTTGGGTTCGCACCATCGACTTCGCCTTGCTGTACGTAATGCTGGCGCTGGGCCTCAATATCGTCGTGGGCTTTGCCGGTCTGCTCGATCTGGGCTTCATCGCCTTCTATGCCGTGGGTGCCTACACCTTCGCGTTGCTGGGTTCGCCGCACTTCGACATCCACCTGCCGTTCTACATCAGCATTCCGCTGGGTGCGCTGTGCGCTGCCTTGTTCGGCCTGCTGCTGGGTACGCCGGTGCTGAAGCTGAAGGGCGACTACCTGGCCATCGTGACCCTGGGTTTCGGCGAGATCATCCGTATATTCATGAACAACCTGAACGCGCCGGTGAACATCACCAACGGCCCGCAGGGTATCAACCTGATCGACCCGATCCAGATCGGTGGCTTCTCGATGGGCAAAACCATCGACGTGGCTGGCTTCGCGCTGAACCCGGTACACATGTACTACTACCTGTTCCTGGTGCTGACCGTGGGCGTGGTGATCATGGCTTACCGTCTGCAGTACTCCCGTATCGGCCGTGCCTGGGTAGCCATGCGTGAAGATCAGATTGCCGCCTCGGCGATGGGTCTGAACATCCGCAACATCAAACTGCTGGCTTTTGCCCTGGGCGCGTTGTCCGGTGGTGTGGCTGGTGGCCTGTTTGCTTCCTTCCAGGGCTTCATCTCGCCGGAATCGTTCGGCTTGCTGGAGTCGATCATGATCCTCGCCATGGTGGTACTGGGCGGCATGGGTCACATCCCGGGTGTGATTCTGGGCGCGGTGGTACTGACCATTGCACCGGAAATCCTGCGTGATGTGATTGGCCCGCTGCAGATGCACGCCTTCGGCAAGATGATTGTCGACCCGGAAAACGCCCGTATGCTGCTGTTCGGTCTGGCCATGGTGATCATGATGCTGACCCGTCCGGAAGGCATGTGGCCGTCCAAGCGCCGCAAGGCCGAGTTTGAAGATGCCAAGAAAGGTTAAGCCATGGCTGAAGTACTGCTGAAAATCGAAGGCATCCACAAACGCTTTGGTGGCCTTCACGCGCTGAATAATGTGGCGCTGCATATCAATAAAGGTGAGATCTACGGCCTGATCGGTCCGAACGGCGCCGGCAAGACCACCATGTTCAACGTGCTGACCGGTTTGTACACGCCGGATGAAGGCGTGTTCACCTTCGACGGCAAGGACATGTTCCGTGCGCCTCCGCACATCGTGGTAGCGGGCGGTATTGCCCGTACCTTCCAGAACATCCGTCTGTTCCACGAAATGACGGCGCTGGAAAACGTGATGGTTGGCCGCCATATCCGCTCCAAGGCGGGTGCGCTGGGTGCCATCCTGCGTACCAAAGCCACGCGTGACGAGGAAGCAGCCATCGAGGCCAAAGCCTGGGAACTGCTGAAGTACGTGGGTATCGACGATGTGGCGCACGAGCGTGCCCGCAACCTGTCGTACGGCCACCAGCGTCGTCTAGAAATTGCCCGTGCGCTGGCGACCGAGCCCAAGCTGCTGGCGCTGGACGAACCGGCAGCCGGTATGAACCCGAAGGAAACCGAAGACCTGAAGGTATTGATGGAAAAGATCCGCAACGACGGCGTGACCGTGCTGCTGATCGAACACGACGTGAAGCTGATGATGGGCCTGTGCGACCGTATTGCCGTGCTGGATTACGGCAAGAAGATCGCCGAAGGCGTACCGGAAGTGGTGCGCAAGGATCCGAAAGTCATTGAAGCTTACCTGGGAGCGGCACACTCATGAGCCTGTTGGACGTCAAAAACCTGCAAGTGTCTTACGGCGGCATTCAGGCCGTTCGTGGCATCGATTTTCATATCAACAAGGGCGAGCTGGTGACCCTGATCGGTGCCAACGGCGCCGGCAAGACCACCACGCTGAAGACCCTGGTGGGGATGGTGAAAAAGTCCGGTGGCTCCATCACGTTTGATGGCAAGGAAACCGACAGCATCGCCTCCTATAACTTCGTGCGTAACGGTCTGGTGATGGTACCGGAAGGCCGTGGCATCTTCGGCAAGCTGACCGTCGAGGAAAACCTGCAGATGGGTGGCTACCACCGTAACGACAAGGACGGCATCCAGCGCGACATCGAACGCGGCTACGAGCTGTTTCCGCGTCTGAAGGAGCGCCAGAAGCAGCTGGCCGGTACGCTGTCCGGTGGCGAGCAGCAGATGGTGGCGATGGCGCGTGCCATCATCTCCCAGCCCAAGCTGCTGCTGCTGGACGAGCCGTCGATGGGTCTGGCCCCGCTGATCGTGGAAAAGATCTTCGAGATCATCCAGATGGTGGCCAAGGAAGGCGTGACCATGCTGCTGGTAGAGCAGAACGCCAAGCTGGCGCTGGAGGTGTCTCAGCGCGGTTACGTAATGGAAAGTGGCCGCATCACCATGAGCGGCCCGGCGCAAGAGCTGCTGGCCGACGAGCGCGTGCGTAACGCCTACCTCGGCGACTAAGCAGCACTGCCTGTCCCCAAGCCCCCTGCCCAGGCAGGGGGTTTTTGTTTTGTGCTGCGGCCGGCACTGCCGATATCATGCAGCAGCCTGATGTCTGGAAAGCCTGATGACTGCTCAAACCGACACCCTGGTGCTGTGGCACCAACTGCTGGGCGCGCTGATATTGCCGCCACTGGTTTACCTGCTGCCTGCGCTGGCTGCCGTACTCTGCTTGCGCCGCCGCCCACTGCTGCAATACGGCGTGCTGGGCATGACGGCGCTGCTGGCCTACCTGCTCAGCCTGCCGGTAACGGCGTTGTGGCTGAACGGCTGGCTGGAGCGCTACCCGCCGCTGACGCTGGCGCAAGCGCGTACGGCCCAGGCCATCGTGGTGATTGGCGGCGGCGTCAAGCCGGCGCCGGAGTACGCGGCCAACGTGCTGAGCGGCGCGGCTAACCAGCGCCTGCAATACGGCGCCTGGCTGTCGCGGCAGACCGGCCTGCCTTTACTGCTATCCGGTGGCGCGCCGTTGGGGGGCGAGCCCGAGGCGGTGGTGATGGCGCGGGTACTGCAGCAGCACTACGGGCTGACTGCGCGCTGGCAGGAGCCGGCGTCGCGCACCACACTCGAAAATGCCCGTTATAGCCAGGCGCTGTTGGCGCGTGACGGCATACAGCGTATCGTGCTGGTCACCCAGGCCTGGCACATGTCGCGGGCGTTGCCGTTCTTTACCCAGACCGGTCTGCAGGTGTTGCCGGGGTCCACCGGCTATGTGCGTTACGACGGCCAAGGCCTGGTGCTGTGGCTGCCTTCCGGCGTGGCGATGCAGGAAACGCATCAGGCACTGCGCGAGCTTGTTGGAATGTTGTACTATACAATCCGTCAACAACTTGGAAGCTGAAACCATGAAAACCGGTGCCTTGATCATTGGTGACGAACTGTTGTCCGGCAAACGCCAGGACAAGCACATGCAGTCGTTGATCCGCATGTTGGCCGCGCGCGGCATGAAGCTGGCGTGGGCCGAGTACCTGGGCGACGACCCGGCACGTATCGAAGCCGCCTTGCGTCGTGCGTTTGCCAGCGGCGACCTGGTGTTCAGCTTTGGCGGCATCGGCGCCACCCCCGACGACCACACCCGCGCCTGTGCCGCGGCGGCGCTGGGCGAGCCGTTGACCGTGCACCCCGAGGCCCGCGCACTGATCGAAGGCCGTTTTGGCGACGAAGCCTACCCGCACCGCATCAATATGGGCACCTTCCCGGCCAGCGCCAGCATCATTCCTAACCCGGTCAACCAGATTCCCGGCTTCAGCTGCGCCAACGTGCACTTTGTGCCCGGCTTCCCGAATATGGCGTGGCCGATGGTGGAGTGGGTGCTGGATAACCACTACCGTCAGCTGTTCAGCGACAGCCCGGACGTCGAGCGCGGCTGCATTGCGCTGGACGCACGCGAAGGCGACCTGATCAGCCTGATGCAGGACTTTGTCGCCTGCTACCCGGCCTTGCGCCTGTCCAGCCTGCCCAGTTTCGGCAACGAGCGTATTGCGCAGATGCATATCGAGTTCGGTTTCAGCGGCCAGCCGGCGCTGGTGGACATCGCACTGAGCGAATGGCAAAAAGCGCTACAAGCCAAGGGCTATACCGTGCAGGCCAAGGACTGAGTGCTAATCGCCACAAGGTTGGCCGCCACCGCCGTGGCCAACCTTGCTGTGCTTGACCGCACGCCATCGTGCTGACCATACTGGCACTTCGATAAATACCGCCAAGGAGACCGACATGGAAAAAATGGATATTGCCACCGTGCCGGTCACCGTCTGAGCGGGTATCACGCTGTTCCCCTGCGCCACGCGCATCCTGCTTTACCCCTCATTCCGTGTCACCGGCTACCTCATACCGGTGCTGCAGCCTGGCTGCAGCGTAGGCCCTTTACGGGCATGGCTCGCGTGTCTGCACGCGCGCCCGTCACGGAAACCTTCATGTTTACATTCGATTTTACCCGTCTGGCCGCCATCGGCCTGACGCCCGCGCTGTTGCAATCGCTGCTGCAACAGGCGCAATACGACGCCACCCTGTGCCGTGTCAGTGAAGTGCAGCGAGATGTCATTACCGTCCATGATGGCGAACACGAGCACGTTTGCCGCCTGGGTAGCGGCCTGTGGCAAGCCCTGCAAGCCGACGACGGCATCGCAGTGGGTGACTGGGCACTGGCCCGTTGCGATAGCCACGGCGGCTGGTGGCTGCTGCAGCGTTTTGCCCCGGCGGCGGCACTGTCGCGGCGCGACAGCCACGGTCAGCGCCAGCGCATTGCCAGCCATATCGATACGGCCTTGCTGGTGATGGGGCTGGATGGCGACTTCAACCTGCGCCGGCTGGAGCGCTACCTGAGCATGGTGCAGGCCGCCGGCATCAGCCCGGTGGTGGTGCTGAGCAAGGCCGACCAGTGTGCCGACCCCGACGCGGCCATCCAGGCGGTGCGCCAGCGTATACCGCACTGCCAGCACGTGCTGGCGCTGAACGGCACCGATGCTGCCAGTTGCGGCCAACTGGCGCCGTGGCTGGGGGCAGGGCAGACGCTGGTGCTGCTGGGTAGCTCCGGTGCCGGCAAGTCCACGCTGGGCAACACATTGTTGGGCGACGCACGCCAGCAAACCGGTGCGGTGCGGGAGGGCGACAGCCGTGGCCGGCACACCACCACGGCGCGCAGCTTGCACTGCCTGCCGGGCGGAGGGTGCCTGATCGATACCCCTGGCGTGCGTACGCTGCAGCCCGACCTGGATGCTGAGCAGCTGGCCGACAGCTTTGCCGATATCCAGGCGCTGGCGGCGCATTGCCAGTTCCGCGATTGCCGCCATCAGCAAGAGCCTGGCTGTGCGGTGCGCAATGCGGTGGATGCTGACCGGCTGCACAACTACTTCAAGCTGCTGCGCGAGGCGCAGCGCGGCGAGGAAAGCCTGTTGCAACGCAAGGCTCAGCAAGCGGTATGGAAACGGCGCAGCAAGGCGATGCGGCAAAAGCAGAAGCTGGAATAAAGCTGACACAGGCGGGCGGTGCGTTACCGCGTGCTGCCCGTATGCTGTGCCACGGTGTCTGGCTTGTTTCTGCTTATGTCATTTGCAATAATGCTGGCCTTAGCCAGCCAACCCGTGGGTGAGCCAGCCAGCAATTTTCTACGAGGCGCCCCATGTCCCACTCCGTTTCATTACACCGATACGCGCTTGCCAGCCTGCTCTGCATGCTGGCTGCTAGCCATGCTGTTGCAGCCGATACGCCAGATACGCTTGTACAGCAAGCTCACCATCTGCTGGAGCAAGGCCAGCCGGAAGCCGCGCTGCCGTTGCTGGAGAACGTGCTGGCCAGCCAGCCACAGCACGCCGCCGCGCGTTTCAACCGTGGCGAGCTGCTGCGCGGGCAAGGCAAGCTGGCACCTGCGCTGGTCGATCTCGACGTCGCGGTGGCGAATGCGCCGGGCAATGCCCGCTACCTGGGTACGCGTTGCGTGGTCCGAGTGCAAGCCGGGCAGGCCGAGGCCGGGCTGGCAGACTGCCAGCAGGCACTGGCGCAGCCCGGTAATGCGGCCAACGCACTGGTGTCGCGCGGGCAGGCCTGGTTGCTGCTGCAGCGGGACGCGGATGCCCTAGCGGATTTCGAAGCCGCGCTGCAAGCCAACCCGCAGCATATGCGGGCGCTGTACGGCAAAGGCCTTGCGCTGGCCAGGCTGGGTGAGGGTTTGCGTCAGCAAGCGCTGCAGCGCTTGCCGGGTGCCGATCGCGATTACCGCTAACCTGCACGAGCTGAGCGCAGGGCAGACAAACCCGCCTGTGCTTGTGGCATGAAAAAACCCCTGACCGCGATCGCTGTCAGGGGTTTTTTGTGGCGTGTGCCGCCGCTGCTTACGGCTTGCGTTTCGGCGCGCTGAACAGCGCCGATTGCTGCTGGCGCGGTTTGCCACCACGGCCATTGCCGAAGCCTTGGCCGCCCTGGTTGCGCGCCGGCTGGCCCATGCCGTTGCCGGCTTGCTGGCGCGGTTTGCGCGTCGGCAGCGTGCCCATGCCCAGTTCGTGCATGGTCAGCGTCGGTTGGCGCGGGCCGTCATCGTAGTAGAAGTTGCCGTTCGGCTCGCCCTGCGGCTGCTTGTTGCGCGGTTTTTCCTGACGCTGGCGCGCTTTGTCGGCGGCCTTGGCTTGCTGCGGCTGCGCATCACCACGCGGCTTGCCGCCCTGGCCGTTGCGACGGCCTTCGCCGTTCTGGCCAGCGGGCTTGCGGGCGCCTTGTGCTGCTTGCTCACCTGCCGGTTTGGCAGCACGCGGGGCGCGTTTTTCTTGCGCCTGGCCTTCTGCCTTGTCGGCAGCCGGTTTGCCCTGGCGCTGGCGGTTGTTGTTGCCGCCGCCACGACGGTTGTTGCTACCGCCTTTGGGGGCGGTGGTCGGGGTGAGGGCGCCGTGGATGTAGCGGCCAAGGCCGATTTCGATGGCTTGCGGCTCGGCGTCCGGGTCCGCTTCGAAGCCCGGTACCGTAAAGCGTTCGATGCTCTGTTTGGTCAGCTTTTCGATATCGCGCAGGAAGCCCAGCTCGTCGACGCATACCAGCGAGATGGCCTCGCCCTGGCAGCCGGCACGGCCGGTACGGCCGATGCGGTGTACGTAGTCTTCCGGCACGTTGGGCAGCTCGTAGTTCACCACGTGCGGCAGTTCTTCGATGTCCAGGCCGCGGGCGGCGATATCGGTGGCGACCAGTACCGGCAGGCTGCCGTCCTTGAAGCCGGCCAGCGCCTTGGTGCGCGCACCCTGACTCTTGTTGCCGTGGATGGCCATGCTGGCGATGCCGGCTTTTTCCAGTTTCTCGGCCAGGCGGTTGGCGCCGTGTTTGGTGCGGGTGAAGACCAGTACCTGGTGCCAGTCACCGGCCTTGATCATTTCGATCAGCAGTTCGGTCTTGCGGTCACGGTCCACCAGATGCACCTTCTGGGTGATCTGTTCGTTAGTCTGGTTCGGGCGGGCCACTTCTACCAGCTTGGGCTGGTTCAGCAGCTTGTCGGCCAGGGTTTTGATCTCTTTCGAGAATGTGGCCGAGAACAGCAGGTTCTGGCGTTCGGCCGGCAGCAGGGCCAGCACTTTCTTGATGTCGTGGATGAAGCCCATGTCCAGCATGCGGTCGGCTTCGTCCAGCACCAGGATCTCTACGCCAGACAGGTCGACGGTTTTCTGGCCGGCGTGGTCCAGCAGGCGGCCCGGGGTGGCCACCAGGATGTCTACCGGCTTGCGCAGGGCGGCGATTTGCGGGTTGATGCCGACACCGCCGAACATCACCATCGATTTCAGCGGCAGGTATTTGCCGTACTCGCGGACCGATTCTTCAACCTGGGCGGCCAGTTCGCGGGTGGGGGTCAGTACCAGCGCGCGCGGACGGCCTTTCTGTTTGGACGGTTTGTCCATCAGGCGGTGCAGCAGCGGCAGTGTGAAGCCGGCAGTCTTGCCGGTGCCGGTCTGGGCGGCGGCCAACAGGTCGCCGCCTTGCAGCACCTGCGGAATGGCTTGCGCCTGAATCGGGGTGGGGCTGGTGTAACCGGTGTCGGCCACGGCACGCAGCAGCGGCTCGGCCAGACCTAGTGCGTCAAAAGTCAGTTCGGACATTTATTGTGCAATCAGGGTGTCTGCCCATTGCAATGGCAATACCAATCCGGGCGGACAAATCAATTAGTTCAAGGGGTGGGCCGGCAGGCTGCCTGGCCAGAGGGGTGTCGCGTTGATTGGTGGGGACGCGAAGATGCAAGTGTACATTGAATAGCGCTGCCATGTGAGCAAACCGCATGGTTTTATAGCAAATATTCAAAATGCAACGGCTGCCCAGCGCCATCAAGGCAGCTTGGCAGCCGTATGCCGGTGCGTGGCCGGCGCCTTAGCGTGCGGTGAAGTGCTGCACGATGCTGGAGAAGTCCAGCTTGCCGTTGCCGGCCGCCACGTGCTGCTCAAACAGCTGCTGCGCCTGGCTGCCCATCGGGTTGGCCGCCTGGCTCTGGCTGGCGGTTTCGCTGGCCAGGCGCAGGTCTTTCAGCATCAGCTCGCTCATGAAACCGCCGCTATAGCCACGGCTGGCGGGGGCCGTGTCCATCACGCCGGGCCACGGGTTGTAGCGGTCCAGCACCCAATTGCTGCCAGAACTATTGCCCATGATTTGCGACAGCACGGCCGGGTCCAGCCCGTTTTGTACGCCCAGCGCCAGCGCTTCGGCGGTGCCGGCCATCAGGATGCCCAGCAGCATGTTGTTGCACACCTTGGCGGTTTGGCCGGCACCGGCAGCGCCGGCGTGGAACAGGTTTTTGCCCATGCTGGCCAGCAGCGGGCGCGCGGCTTCCACGTTGGCCGCATCGCCGCCGATCATGAAGGTGAGGGTGCCGGCGGCGGCACCGGCGGTGCCACCGGACACCGGCGCGTCCAGAAAGCGCAGCCCAGCCGCGGCGGCGGCTTCGGCCACGCCACGCGCGGTGTGGGCGGCGATGGTGCTGCAGTCGATCACCAGCGTGCCGGGCGGCAGGCGGGTAAACAGACCGCTTTCGCCCAGGTACAGGCTTTCCACGTGCTGGCCGGCGGGCAGCATCGAGATGATGACCTCGGCGCCATCAGTGGCGTGGGCCACGCTGTCTGCCGGGCGGCCGCCAGCGGCGGCAAAGTGTTCCAGCGCGGTAGCCGATAAGTCGAAACCGTTGACGGTGTAGCCGGCTTTCACCAGGTTGGCCGCCATCGGGCCGCCCATATTGCCCAGGCCGATAAATGCGATATGCGTCATTTTGTGTCCTTGCTTCGGTGATCAGGCCAGCGCGGCCAGCGGGTGGTCGGCAGCGCGCCAGGGTTGGGTAAAGTGGCCGGCCACGGTGTGGTTGTCCACGTCGGCCAGCGTGGGGCGGGCCCACTTCGGCTGCCGGTCCTTGTCTACCAGCAGCGCCCGCACGCCTTCGCGGAATTCCGGGCCGGCGCAGAAGTTCAGCGACAGCGCCAGCTCCATGCGGAAGACCTCGGCCAGCGACAGGTGGCGGGCGCGGCGGAAGATTTCCCAGGTGACGGCGGCGCTGGTGGGGCAGCCGGCCAGGTAGGTCTTGGCGGCTGCGGCCAGCCACGGGTCTTCGAAAGCCGTGTGGCGCAGCGCGTGGTCGATGGCGTGCAGCGAGCCCTTGTTCATCAGCGTGTGGATGGCCGGCAGATTGCGTTGCAGTGCGCTCTCGGCCACGCTGTCGGCGTTGAGGTTTTCCAGCTCGCCCAACAAAGCGGTGAGGCGGGCATGGTTGGCCGCCGGGTCGGCCTGCCAGTGGCTGGCAGCCATCGCCGCCAGCAGCGTGTCCCAGCCGTTTTGTGGCAGGATGTGGTCGGCCAGGTTGGCCAGTAGGGCGTCGCGGGCGTTCAGCGGCGCACCGGTCAGGCCCAGAAACAGGCCGCTCTTGGCCGGCATGCGTTGCAGGAACCAGCTGCCAGCCACGTCCGGGTACAGGCCGATGGTGATTTCCGGCATCGCGATGCGGGTGCTGGCGGTGGCTACGCGGTGGCTGGCGCCGGCCATCAGGCCCAGGCCACCGCCCATCACGATGCCGCTGCCCCATACCAGCAGCGGTTTGCGATAGGTGTGGATGCGGTAGTCCAGCGCGTACTCACGGGTGAAGAAGTCTTCGGCCACCGGGTTGGGGTAGCAGTCGTCGGCCAGCAGCGCGTCGCGCAGCGCCCGCACGTCGCCGCCGGCGCAAAAGGCCTTGTCGCCAGCACCGCGCAGCAGCACGGCGGCGATGCCGTCGTCGGCATCCCAGATCGACAGCCGCGCGTCCAGCAAGCGGATCATGTCGAGGTTCAGCGCGTTCAGCGCCTTTTCGGCGTTCAGCGTGGCCACGCCCAGGCGCATGCCGGCGGTGGTGGCGATTTCGTCAAACAGCACAAGCTCGTTCATGGGGTTCCTTGGTAATGGCGAGGTGTTGATACGAAAACCGTCTTGCCACGAAAACCACAAAAGACACGAAACATTTCTCCGCATGGCTCAGGTTTTTTACTGTCTGCCAACGGTAGCCGGGTTGGTTTTACTTTCGTGCTTTTCGTGTTTTTCGTGGCAAAAAAAGATCAGGCGTTCTTCCACACCGGCGTGCGTTTTTCCAGGAAGGCGTTCACGCCTTCGCGTTGGTCTTCGCTGTCGAACAGCTGGGTAAACAGCTCGCGCTCGTGGATCAGGTTGGCCGCCGGCGGCGCGTAGCGGGCGCGCTGCACCAGCGTCTTGCAGGCGCTGACCGCCACCGGCGACTGGCGGCCAACCTTGTCGGCCAGCGCCAGCGCTGCGTCGCGGGCGCCACCTTTGGCTACCACTTCTTCCACCAGGCCGATGCGCAGCGCGGTGGCGGCGTCTACCCGCTCGCCGCACAGGATCATGCGTTTGGCCCAGCCTTCGCCCACCAGCCACGGCAGATTCTGCGTGCCGCCGGCGCACGGCAGCAGGCCGACGGCGGCTTCCGGCAGCGCCATCTGCGCCTGCTCTTCGGCAATGCGGATATCGCAGGCCAGCGCGCACTCCAGCCCGCCGCCCATGGCGTAGCCGTTGATGGCGGCAATACTGACGCCACGGAAGCCGGACAGCACCTCGAAGGCGGCGCCGAAGGCCATGGCGGCGCTGGCGGCGTGGCCTTTGTTGCCGTCGGCAAACTGCTTGAGGTCGGCGCCGGCGCTGAAGAATTTTTCACCTTCGCCCGTGATTACCAGTGCGTAGATGCTGCGGTCGGCGTTCAGGTCGGCCACCAGCTGCTGCAGGGCCTGCAGGCTGTCCAGCGTCCAGGTATTGGCCGGCGGGTTAGCGATGGTGACCAGCGCGGTGTGGCCGATCTTTTCCACGTTGAGGTTGGTGTAGGACATGGTGTGGTTTCCTGATTGTGCTGTCGAATTGCTAGCTAAGTAACATCTGATTGTTGGCCACGAACCCCACGAAAAAACACGAAAGGGCTCGCTGTGGCTAAGTAATAGTGCGTTTTGTTTTTGCAACGGAAGACACCGAAGGCACGGAAAAGGCGGCCGCTGTTGTGTGATTAGCTCGGGCTGCCCTCGTTTATTCCGTGCCTTTCGCGTGTTTTCGTGGCCAATCTGTTTTTGCCTTTAACCTCGGTACGGCATCTGCTTGTTGGCCACGAACCCCACGAAAAAACACGAAAGGGCTCGCTGTGGCTAAGTAACAGTGCGTTTTCTCTTTTGCCACGGAATGCACCGAAGGCACGGAAAAGGCAGGCTGCTGTTGTGTGATCTGCCCGGCTTGCCCTCGTTTTTTTTGTGCCTTTTGTGTGTTTTCGTGGCCAATCTGCCTTTGCTCTTTAGCGCAGGCTGTCCAGCGCGCCGTCTTGCAGCAGGCGGCGGGCGGTGATGACGCGCATGATCTCGTTGGTGCCTTCCAGAATCTGGTGCACGCGGTTGTCGCGTACATAGCGTTCCAGCGGGTACTCCTTGATATAGCCATAACCGCCAAACAGTTGCAGCGCTTCATTGGCCACCTTGAAGCCGGTGTCGGTGGCCAGGCGCTTGGCCATGGCGCAGTAGGCGGTGGCGTCGGGGCTGCCGTTGTCCAGCTGCCAGGCGGCCAGGCGCACCATCTGGCGCGCGGCAATCAGCTCGCAGGCCATGTCGGCCAAGCGGAACTGCACGCTTTGCAGCTCGGCCAGCGGCTGGCCAAATTGCTGCCGTTCCTGCACGTAGCGGGTGGCGGCTTCCAGCGCGGCCTGGGCGGTGCCCACCGAGCAGGTGGCGATGTTGATGCGGCCGCCGTCCAGCCCTTTCATGGCGAAGGTGAAGCCCTGGCCTTCCTGCCCCAGCAGGTTGGCCGCCGGCACCCGCACGTTGTCGAAGGTGATGGTGCGCGTGGGCTGGCTGTTCCAGCCCATTTTCTTTTCTTTCTTGCCGTACTGGATGCCCGGCAGGTCGGCCGGCACTACCAGTGCCGAGATGCCTTTGGCGCCCGGCCCGCCGGTGCGTGCCATCACCACCAGCACGTCGGTACTGCCGGCGCCGCTGATGAAGGCCTTGCTGCCGTTCAGCACGTAGTGTTCGCCGTCGCGCTCGGCGCGGGTACGCAGGTTGGCCGCGTCGGAGCCGGCGCCCGGCTCGGTGAGGCAGTAACTGCCAAACTTGTGCCCGGCGGCCAGCGCCGGTACCCATTCTGCCGCCACGTCGGGGCGGGCAAAGCTGCCTATCATCCAGCTCACCATATTGTGGATGGTGAGGTAGGCGGTGGTGCTGGTGCAGCCGGCGGCCAGCGCCTCGAAGATGATGGCGGCGTCCAGTCGCGGCAGGCCCAGGCCGCCGTATTCGGTGGGGGTGTACAGGCCGCAGAAGCCCATTTCACCGGCGCGGCGCAGCACGTCCAGCGGGAAGATTTCCTGTTCGTCCCAGTGTGCGGCGTGCGGCGCCAGCTCGCAGCGGGCAAACTCGCGGGCGCTGTCCTGGAAGGCCAGCTGTTCGTCGCTGAGTGCAAAGTCCATCGTGTTTCCTTTTGCCTGATCTATTGCAAGCGCAGCAGGCTGTATTGCCCGCTGCGCGACGGCACTTACTTCAGCGAGATGGTGGTCTGCACCTTGCCGCTGCTGGCGTCGTCGTCGAACCAGCGGCTGGTGACGGTCTTGGTCTGGGTGTAGAACAGCACCACCTGCTTGCCGTACGGGCCCAGGTCGCCCAGCTTTGAGGCGCGCGAACCAGTAAAGCTGAACAGCGGCACCGGCACCGGAATCGGTACGTTGACGCCCACCTGGCCGACGTCGATGTCTTCCTGGAAGCGGCGGGCGGCGGCGCCGCTCTGGGTGAAGATGGCGGTGCCGTTACCGTTGGGGTTGGCGTTGATCAGCTCGATGGCCTCGTCCAGCGTGTCGGCGGCCATCAGGCACAGTACCGGGCCGAAGATTTCCTGGTCGTAGATGCTCATGCCCGGCTTCACGTCGCTGAAGATGGTGGGGCCGACAAAGTTGCCGTGCGGGTAGCCGGCTACGCTGACCTGGCGGCCGTCCAGCGCCAGCGTGGCGCCTTCGGCGACGCCGCGTTCGATCAGGCCGTGGATGCGCTCGCGCGCAGCGCAGCTGATTACCGGGCCCAGGTCCGGGTTGTCGATGCCGGCGCCTACGCGCAGGCTTTGTGCCTTGGCCACCAGGTCCGGCAGCCACTGTTGCGCCTCGCCCACCAGGATGGCCACGCTCAGCGCCATGCAGCGCTGGCCGGCCGCGCCAAAGGCGGCGCCGGTGAGCTGGTTCAGCGCCTGCTCCTTGTTGGCGTCCGGCAGCACGATGGCGTGGTTTTTGGCGCCCATCATGCACTGCACGCGTTTGCCGGCCAGGCTGGCGCGGTTGTACACGTGGGTGCCGACGCGGGTGGAGCCGACAAAGCTGATGGCCTTGATGTCGGGGTGGTCGCACAGCGCGTTCACCACGTCCGGCCCGCCGTGCACCACGTTCAGCACGCCAGCCGGTACGCCCGCCTGCAGCGCCAGCTCTACCAGCCGCATGGTCACCAGCGGGTCCTGTTCCGACGGCTTCAGCACGAAGGTGTTGCCGGTGGCGATGGCCATCGGGAACATCCACAGTGGAATCATGGCCGGGAAGTTGAACGGGGTAATGCCGGCGCACACGCCCAGCGGCTGCATCACGGTGTAGGTGTCCACGCCGCCGGCCACGTTTTCGGCGTACTCGCCCAGCTGCAGGGTGCCGATGTTGGCCGCGTGTTCCACCACTTCCAGCCCGCGGAAGATGTCGCCCTCGGCGTCGGCCAGGGTTTTGCCCTGTTCGGCGGTAAGCAGCGCGGCCAGCTCTTTCATGTTGTCGCGGATCAGCTGCTGCAGCTTCAGGAAGATGCGGGCGCGGGTGCCGATCGGGGTTTTCTTCCAGCGCGTAAACGCGGTCTTGCCGGCAGCGATGGCGGCGGCCACTTCGTCGGCGGTGGCCATCGGTACGCGCGCCAGCACTTCCTGGGTGGCCGGGTTCACGACCTCACGCCATTCGGTGGTGCGCGATTCGACAAATTCGCCGCCGATCAGCAGCTTGACGGTGGGCAGGTGCGACATGGGTGTTCTCCTGTGAGGCCGTGTGGGCACGGTTTGAGTATACGTTAACGTAAACGTCAATTAAGCATCAAATTAAAGCAAGTGCTTGGTTTTTTCCACCTTGCATGTTGGCCGCAGGCGGAAAACAAGGGGCGTGTGGCGGTAGTGGTACAGCCGTGCTGGCCGGTGCGGTATCGGAGAGCGATGCTGCCATCGCCCGCACACCGGCCAGCAGCTAGCCGATCAGGCCAGGCTGCGCTCGTCAGCGATGATCTTGCCGTCGGCCGGCAAGCTGCCAGGCGCGCACAGGCAGACCTCGCCGCGCAGCTTGGTCAGCTCGCGCAGCGTGGCGGCCACGCTATCGAGGGTGGCGGCGTCGTGCGGGGCAGGGCACTCGGCGTGCAGCGTCATCTGGTCCTGGTGGTCGAGCTGGCGGATCACCAGCCGCACGCGGCCCAGCTGCGGGTGGCGGGCGGCCACCGTGTGGACTTGCTCCGGGTGTACGAACATGCCCTTTACCTTGGCGCTCTGGTCGGCGCGCCCCAGCCAGCCCTGGATGCGCACATTGCTGCGCCCGCACGGCGACGGGCCGGGCAGCGTGGCCGACAGGTCGCCGGTGGCAAAGCGCAGCAGCGGGTAGGCGCTGTCGAAGGTGGTGACCACCACCTCGCCGACCTCGCCGTCGGCGACGGGTTGGCCGCTGCCGGGGCTGACCAGCTCCAGCAGCACGTCTTCGTCCACCACCATGCCGGCGCCGGGCTGGCTTTCGTAGGCGATCAGCCCCAGGTCGGCGGTGGCGTAGCACTGGAACACGGTGACGCCGCGTTCTGCAAACCAGGCGCGCAGGCTGGCCGGTAGTGCTTCGCCGCTGACCAGTGCCTTGTTGAGGCGCGGCAGTGCCACGCCCAGCTGTTCGGCTTTTTCCAGGATCAGTTTCAGGAACGATGGCGTGCCGGTGTAGCCGTTGGCGCCCAGGTCGCGCATGGCCTGCACTTGCAGCTCGGTCTGGCCGGTGCCGCCGGGAAACACCGCGCAACCCAGCGCGCGGGCGCCGGCGTCCATCATCCAGCCGCCGGGGGTGAAGTGGTAGGAAAAGCCGTTGTGCACCACGTCGCCGGCGCGAAAGCCGGCGGCGTACAGGGCGCGCTGCAGGCGCCAGCCGTTGCCGTGTTGGCCTTGGGGTTCGTACAAGGGGCCGGGCGAGGCAAACAGCCGCGCCATCTGGCCGGGGGGCAGCGTGGCAAAGCCGCCAAACGGCGGGCTGGCCTGCTGTGCGGCCAACAGCGCCGATTTGCGCGTTAGCGGCAGCGTGGCCAGCGCGGCAAGGCTGGTGATGCGCTGGCAGTCTACGTCGGCCAGCAGGCGGGCGTAGGCCGGGCTATGGGTTTTGGCGTGCGCCAGCTGGGCCGGCAGGCGTGCCAGCAGCGCAGCCAGCCGGTCGCTGTGGGCGCGGGTTTCCAGTGCGTCGAGATGGGGCATGGTGGCGGTTTCCTGGTTGATGGATGCGTCGTGGCCGTCGCGGCAGCTGTTTCTGGCCACGAAATCCACGAAAAAACACGAACAAAAGCCAACCCCAGGTGTCACCAGGCCGCGTGATGCACCGCATGCAGGGTGCGGGAACGACGCTGCTGCAGGATGGCACGGCATGAAGCCATGCATGCTTCGTCAGGCATCTCACGAACGGCATCCGGCAGCCGCCCGGTCCGCTAGCGCCGCAGCGATACGCGCATGGCGTTCTTGGTTTGCCGGGTTTTTCGTGTCTTTCGTGTTTTTCGTGGCAAAAGGTTAGCCGTTGCTTCCGTGGCAAAACATCACGCCAGCCAGCGTTTGCGGCGGCGGTAGTGCTTGACGTCGCGGAAGCTCTTGCGGCCGTCGCCGCCCAGGCCCAGGTAGAACTCCTTCACGTCCTCGTTGCTGCGCAGGTCGTCGGCGCTGCCGTCCATCACCACGCGGCCGTTTTCCAGGATGTAGCCGTAGTGGGCGTATTTCAGCGCCACATTGGTGTTCTGCTCGGCCAGCAGGAAGCTGACGCCTTCCTTTTCGTTCAGCTCGCGCACGATCTCGAAGATTTCCTCCACGATCTGCGGCGCCAGCCCCATCGACGGTTCGTCCAGCAGGATCATGCGCGGGTCGGCCATCATGGCGCGGCCGATGGCCACCATCTGCTGCTCGCCGCCGCTGGTGTAGCCGGCCTGGCTCTGGCGCCGGGTTTTCAGGCGCGGGAAGTAATGGTAGATGCGCTCCAGCGCCAGCTTGATCTCGCTGCGGCTGATGGCACGGGTGTAGGCGCCGGTCAGCAGGTTTTCTTCCACGGTGAGGTGGCCAAAGCAGTGGCGGCCTTCCATCACCTGTACCACGCCCTGGCGCACCAGCTGGTCCGGCGTCAACGCGTCGATACGTTGGCCGCGAAACTCGATGCTGCCTTTGGTGACGTCGCCGCGTTCCGAGCGTAGCAGGGTGGAGATGGCTTTCAGCGTGGTGCTTTTGCCGGCACCGTTGGCGCCCAGCAGCGCCACGATCTGGCCTTCCGGTACGTCCAGCGACACGCCTTTGAGTACCAGGATCACGTGGTTGTAGATGACTTCGATATTGTTGACCGACAGCAGGTAGGGCGTAGGCGTTGCTTGCATGGCGTGGCTCCTTCCGGGGCCGGGGCAGCTGCCCCGGCCGGGTGGGTCTGGTGGGGGTGGCTTACTTCTCGGCGGCACAATCGCGCAGGGTGATGCCTTTTTCCTGCACGTATTTTTCGACCGAGGCCTTGATCAGCGGCAGCGTGACGCTGGTGTCGGCCTTGATCCAGCCCGATACCGGTTTCCAGTCCTTGCCGTCCCATTGCATGAAGCGGGTGTAGCCGCTGCCTTCGTGGTTCTGGCAACTGGTGCGCACCTGCGGGAACATGTCGCTCACGCCCAGCTCCTGCTGGCGTTTGGCGTCGATGTTGATGTTTTCCATGCCCCAGCGGATCTGGTCGCCGTTCAGCGTCTTGGCGCCGTATTTCTTCTGCGCGGCGCGGATGGCTTCCACCATCAGGATGCCGCTGACCACGCCGCGGTTGTAGTTGACGGTGCCGATGAAGCCTTTGTCCGACAGGTTGCCCTTGCCGGCGCCGTACACCACTTTTTCGATGTCCTGGATCACCGGGAACTGCTTGCCGTCCAGTGCAAAGCTGCCGGCAATGTAGCCCTTGGCGGCGTCGCCGGCGGCGATGGCGTCTTCTTCCGAGCCACCCCACCAGTTGGACACGATCTGCTCACGCGGGTAGCCCACTTTCTGCGCCGATTTCAGCGCTGCCGGCGTCATCACGCCCCAGCTGCGCAGTACCACGAAGTCCGGGCGCTCGCGGCGGATGTCCAGCCACTGCGACTGTTGTTCGGTGCCCGGCGCCGGCACCTCGATGTGTTTCAGCTCGAAGCCGTGCTTCTTGGCCATGGCGTCCAGCACCGGAATGGTTTCCTTGCCGTAGGCCGAACCGTGGTACAGGTTGACGATCTTCTTGCCGCGCAATTTGTCCATGCCGCCCAGGCGCTGGCCGATGAACTGGATCTTGGCGGTGGCCTGGCTCCAGTAGCTGGTGATCAGCGGGAAGGTGTACTTGAAGGCACGGCCATCCTGCGCGTCGGCACGGCCGAAGCCCATGGTCATCAGCGGGATCTTGTCCTTGTCGGCGCGATCCATCACTGCGTAGGTAATGCCGGTGGACATGAAGTTGAAGGCGCTGGCACCGCCGTTCTTGGCCTTCAGCCGCTCGTAGCACTCTACGCCACGGTCGTTCTTGTATTCGGTTTCGCACTCTTCGTAGGTGAGCTTCACGCCACCGACGCCGCCTTCCTTCAGGTTGACGTAGTTCAGGTAGTCGATCATGCCGCCGTAGAACTTGGCGCCGCCGGACGCGTACGGCCCCACGCGGTAGCTGGGGATGGGGATGAACTGGTCGGCAGCAATGGCGCTGCCGGCCACGGTGGCCAGTACCAGGGATGCGGCGATGATGGTCTGTTTCATGGTGATCTCTCCGGATGTTGTTGTGTTGCTGCTGGGTGGCTGGTTTGCGGCCAACCTTTCAAATACTTTTTCTGCCACAGAATCCACGGAAAACATGGAAGGGTTGGCCGTCAGGTGTTGGCGGCACTGAAGTGGCTATGTCTGTGTTTTTCTGTGTTTTCTGTGGCAAAGAGCAATCAATGCGGGAACGGCCACACGCGCAGTTTTTCCTTGGCGATCTGCCACAGCCGCGCCAGGCCGTGCGGTTCTACGATCAGGAAGAAGATGATCAGGCCGCCGAACAGCATCATTTCCAGGTTGGCCAGAAACTGCGTGCTGATGGCGCCGTGAAACAGCTGGCCGACCAGGTTCAGGCAGATCGGCAGCAGCACGATGAAGGCGGCGCCCAGGAACGACCCCAGGATGCTGCCGACGCCGCCGATGATGATCATGAACAGGATCTGGAACGAGCGGTGCAGGTCGAACGCTTGCGCGTCCACCGTGCCCAGCAGCACGAAGGCGTACAGCGCGCCGGCCACGCCGCAGTAGAACGAACTGATGGCAAACGCCAGCAGCTTGGTGCGCAGCATGCGGATGCCGATCACCTCGGCGGCCACGTCCATGTCGCGCACCGCCATCCAGGCGCGGCCGATGCTGGCGCGGGCCATGTTCTTGGCCGCCAGCGCCATGAAAGCGACGATGGACAGCGTCAGCAGGTATTTGCTGGCCGGGGTGTCGATGGCGTAGCCGAAGATCTGCATCGCCGGGGCGCTGATCACGCCGGAGCTGCTGTCATTGCTGAACCAGCTGAACTTGGTGAACACCCACTCGATGAAGAACTGCGCGGCTAGCGTGGCCACCGCCAGGTAAAAACCCTTGATGCGCAGCGACGGCAGCCCGAACGCCACCCCCACCAGCGCCGCGCACAGCCCGCCCAGGAACAGCGCCAGCAGCAGCGGCATGCCGGGGATGCGGATCATGAAGTTGTAGGTAGCGAACGCCCCCACCGCCATGAAGGCCGCCGAACCCAGCGACAGCTGGCCGGCGTAGCCGGTCAGGATGTTCAGCCCCAGCGCCGCCAGCGACAGGATCAGGAACGGGATCAGGATGCCGGACAGCAGGTAGTCGCTGGCCAGCCCCGGTACGGCCACGAAGGCCAGCGCCAGCAGCGCCAGCATGAAGCTGCGGTCCTGTGCGATGGTAAAGATGGCGGCGTCGGCCGCGTAGCTGCTCTTGAACTGCCCCGATTCACGGTAGAACATGGTTTACACCCTCTCGATGTGTTTTTCGCCGAACAGGCCTTCAGGACGTACCAGCAGGAACAGCAGCGCCAGCATGTACGGGAACCAGTTTTCGATGCCGCCGGACAGGAACGGCCCCAGGTACACCTCTGCCAGCTTCTCGCCGGCGCCGATGATCAGGCCGCCGACAATGGCGCCCGGAATCGAGGTAAAGCCGCCCAGAATCAGCACCGGCAAGGCCTTCAGCACCACCAGCGTCAGCGCAAACTGCACGCCCAGCCGCGAACCCCACAGTAAGCCGGCCACCAGCGCCACAAAGCCGGCCACGCCCCACACGATGGCCCAGATGTGTTTCAGTGGAATGCCGACCGACATCGCGGCCTGGTGGTCGTCGGCCACGGCGCGCAGCGCCCGGCCCAGCTTGGTCTTGCTGAAGAACAGCGCCAGTGCCGCTACCAGCGTGCCGCCGACGGCAGCGGCGAACAGGTCGAACTTGGAAATGAACACGCCGGCTACGTCGAATGGTTCGTCGGTAATGCCCAGCTCCAAGCCGTGCACGTCGGTGCCCCACACCATCTGCGCCATGCCTTCCAGAAAGAAGGACAGCCCGATGGTGGCCATGAACAGGGTGATCGGCGGCTGGTTCACCAGCGGGCGCAGCACCACGCGTTCGATGCCCACGCCCAGCGCCACCATCAGCACCAGCGTCAGCAGCAGCGCCAGCCAGAACGGCACCCCCATCGCCTGGATGGACACGAACGACAGCGCGGCAAACAGCACCATCGCGCCCTGGGCAAAGTTGAACACGCCGGACGCCTTGTAAATCAGCACGAAGCCCAGCGCCACCAGCGAATACATCACACCGGCAAGCAGGCCGCCCACCAGCACCTCCAGAAAAAACTGCCATTCCATGACTTGCTCCTTTCATGTCTGCGGCCAATCTTGCATGCCCCTGTCTTGCTTGCCGGCAAGGCGAGGGCGTCCGTGCCGCGCGGGCACGGGTTGGGCTGCAGGCTGGGGGGTTAGTGGCTGCCGCCGAGGTAGGCGGCGATCACGTCGGGGTTGACGCGGATTTCGTCCGGGCTGCCGTCACCGATCTTTTTGCCGTAGTCCAGCACCACGATGCGGTCGGAGATATCCATCACCACGCCCATGTCGTGTTCGATCAGCACGATGGTGGTGCCGAACTCGTCGTTGACGTCGAGGATGAAGCGGCACATGTCCTGCTTTTCTTCCACGTTCATGCCGGCCATCGGCTCGTCCAGCAACAACAGGCTGGGTTCGGCGGCCAGCGCGCGCGCCAGCTCCACCCGTTTTTGCAGGCCGTAGGGCAGGCGGCCGACCGGGGTTTTGCGGATGTGCTGGATTTCCAGGAAGTCGATGATCTTTTCCACGTAGGCGCGGTGGGCCATTTCCTCGCGCTGGGCGCGGCCCCAGTACAGCGCCTGCTGGATGAAGTTGGCGCGCATCTTCAGGTTGCGGCCAGTCATGATGTTGTCCAGCACGCTCATGCCCTTGAACAAGGCGATGTTCTGGAAAGTGCGCGCAATGCCTTGCCGTGCTGCCTGGTGCGGGCGCATGCGCTCGCGCGCCTGGCCGCGGTACACCACGCGCCCCTGCTGCGGGTGGTAGACGCCGTTGATCACGTTGAGCATGGAGCTCTTGCCGGCACCGTTGGGGCCGATGATGGACAGGATCTCGTGCTCGCGTACTTCCAGGCTGATGTTGGTCAGCGCTTTCACGCCGCCGAACGACAGCGAGATGGCGTCGGCTTGCAGGATGACGTCGCCGATTTTGCGGTGCGGGTTCATGCGGCCTCCTGGCTGATGGCGCTAAAGGTGCGGGCGTCGCGGATCTGCAGCGTGGCGCGCAGTTGGCCGCTGCGGCCGTCTTCGAATTTCACCACGGTGTCGATGCTGCACTCGCGGCTGTTGTCGTACAGGGCCTCGATCAGCGGTGCGTAGCGTTCGGCGATGAACTTGCGCCGTACCTTGCGGGTGCGGGTGAGCTCGCCGTCGTCGGCGTCCAGCTCCTTGTGCAGGATCAGGTAGCGCTTGATCTGGCTGCCGTGCAGCTTGGGGTCGCGCGCCAGGTCGGCGTTCATTTTCTCGATGCACTCGCGGATCAGCTCGTACACCGGCTCCTGGCCGGCCAGGTCGGTGTAGCCGGTGTAGGCCAGGCCGCGTTTTTCGGCCCAGTTGCCTACTGCGGTGAGGTCGATGTTGATGAAGGCGGTGGCGTAGTCGCGGCCGTCGCCGAAGGCGACAACTTCCTTGATGTGCTGGAAGAACTTCAGCTTGTTTTCCAGGTACTTGGGCGCAAACAGGCTGCCGTCGCGCAGGCGGCCAACGTCTTTGGCGCGGTCGATGATCTTCAGCTGGCCATCTTCGTCGAAGTAGCCGGCGTCGCCGCTGAACACCCAGCCTTCGTCGTTACGGGTTTCGCTGGTGGCGTCCGGGCGCTGCCAGTAGCTGTGGAAGGTGCCGGGGCCACGGAACAGTACCTCGCCGTTGTCGGCAATTTTCACTTCCACGCCGGGCACCGGCACGCCCACGGTGTCCGGCTTTACTTTGTCGTTGGGGTGTACGCACACCATCACGTAGGCCTCGGTCTGGCCGTACAGCTGCTTGATGTTGACGCCGATGGCGCGGTAGAAGTCGAACAGTTCGGGGCCGATGGCTTCGCCTGCGGTATAGGCCAGCTTCAGGCGGGTGAAACCCAGCACGTTCTTCACCGGGCCGTACACTAGGTATTCGCCCAGCTTGTAGCCCAGGCGGTCCCAGAAGCCTACCGGCTTGCCTTCCAGGATGTCGGTGCCCACGCGGCGGGCGTGGTTCATGAAGTAATGGAACAGCCAGTACTTGAAGCGGCCGGCGTCTTCCATGCGGATCATCACCTGGGTCAGCAGGTTTTCGTACACGCGCGGTGGGGCAAAGTAGTAGCTGGGGCCGATCTCGCGCATGTCGGTCATTACCGTGTCGCTGCTTTCCGGGCACGACACGCAAAAGCCGGTCACCAGCGACTGGGCGTAGGAAAACAGGTTGTCGCCCACCCAGGCCATCGGCAGGTAGGCCAGCACTTCTTCGTGCTCGGTCAGCCCTTCCAGGTTGGCCGCATTGCGCGCGGTGATGATCATGCTGTCGTAGGTGTGCAGCACGCCTTTGGGGTTGCCGGTGGTGCCGCTGGTGTACAGCATGATGGCCGGGTCGCTGCCGCGGCCCATTTCCAGCATGCTCTGGTAGAACAGCGGGTGCTCGTCGTGATGGATGCGGCCGGCGCCAAGGATCTCGGCCATGTCGTACACGCCATCGTGCTGGTAGTGGCGCATGCCGCGCGGGTCGTCGTAGACGATGGCCTGCAGCGCCGGCAGCCGGTCGCGGATTTCCAGCAGCTTGTCTACCTGCTCCTGGTCTTCCACCACCGCCATTGCCACCCCGGCATCGGCCAGCGCAAACACCATTTCCTCCGCCACCGCGTCCTGGTACAGCGGTACCGGAATGCCGCCCATGCTTTGTGCCGCCATGATCGCCATGTACAGGCGCGGGCGGTTGTCGCCTACAACCGCCAGGCGGTCGCCGCGCTTGAAGCCCTTGGCCGCCAGGCCCAGGGCCAGGGCACGCACTTCGGCGGCTACCTGTTCCCAGGTCCAGGTTTGCCAGATGCCGAGGTCTTTCTCGCGCATGGCGGGGCGCTTGCCGCGCTGGGCGGCGTGGGCTTGCAGCAGCTTGGGAAAGGTGTCGGGCACGCTTTCCTGGGCAGCGGCAGGGCGAAGGGTTTCAGGCTTTGCCATCTCTTTGTGTCTCCTGGGTTCTTGTGTTGGCCGCAAGCGCAGCCGGGGTACAAGCAGCCCTCTGGCGGGGCTTTGCGGGTAGTGCAGCAATCAAACCGGGACAAACAGGGCGGCAGCGGGGGGTGGGCTGCGCAGGTGATGCAAGGCTTGTGGCCTTGTCGTTGACGTAAACGTCAACTTGATGGGTGTAAGCTAAAGCAAGCGCTCAGTTTTATGCAACAGGGTTGCAATAGGATAGACGGATATTGCACTGCGCCATGTGGCGCTTCCGTCACAACGCCGGCGGCGCGGTGACGGAACGGCTTGATCAGTAACGGTAAAAACCCTTGCCGCTCTTGCGGCCCAAGTGGCCGGCGGCTACCAGCTGCACCAGCAGCGGGCAGGCGCGGTATTTGGAATCGCGGAACTCGCGGTACAGGATGTCCATGATCGACAGGCAGGTATCCAGCCCGATCAGGTCGGCCAGCGCCAGCGGGCCGATGGGGTGGTTCATGCCCAGTTTCATCACGGTGTCGATGTCTTCGGCGCTGGCCAGGTTTTCGTACAGCACGAAGGCGGCCTCGTTGATCATCGGCATCAGCACGCGGTTGGATACGAAGCCGGCGCCGTCTTTTACCGTCACCGGGGTCTTGCCCAATTCCAGGCTGAGGGCGTGGATGCGGGCGTGGGTGTCGTCGCTGGTTTGCAGCGCGCGGATGATTTCCACCAGCTGCATTACCGGCACCGGGTTCATGAAGTGCATGCCGATCACGCGCTCCGGCTTTTTCACCCACGAGGCGATGGTGGTCAGCGAGATCGACGAAGTGTTGGACGCCAGAAGGGTGTCGGCCGGTACCGCGTCGGCCAGTTGGCGGAAAATCTGCTCCTTGATCTGCGCGTTTTCGGTGGCGGCTTCCACCACCAGTTCGCAACCGGCCAGATCGGCAAGCGCGGTGCTGCCGCGGATGCGCGACAGAATGGACACGGCCTCGTTGTCGTTGAACACGCCTTTCTTCACCAGCCGGCTGAGGCTGCTGCTGATGGCGGCCAGGCCGCGGTCCAGTGCGGCTTGCGATACGTCTGTCATGATCACGTTAAAGCCTGCCTGGGCAAAAACCTGGGCAATACCGTTGCCCATGGTGCCGGCTCCTACCACGCCTACGCTGCGGGATGTCATTGCTTGCTCTCCTTCGGATGTTGCCGATCTGGCAATAAGTTCTAGTTTACGTTAACGTAAACTTATTGGCCATCGCAAGCAGGTCGTGTTTCGGTTTGTTGCGGCGGCAGGCTGGCAGCGTGCCGGCTTGGCGTCGCCGTATTACAATATGGCGACGCTTCATCGGCTTTTTTCACCGTCCGCACAGAATCAGGAGACGACGTGACTGCAGCAGCAGACCGCACATTCAGCATTTCCGAACTGGCACAGGAGTTCGACGTGACCACCCGTGCCATCCGCTTTTACGAGTCGGAAGGGCTGCTCACCCCGGAGCGCCAGGGCCAGCGCCGCATCTACTCGCGCCGCGACCGCGTGCGCCTGATGCTGACGCTGCGCGGCAAGCGCATCGGCCTGTCGCTGCAGGAAATCCGCGAGCTGTTCGAGCTGTACGATGCGGCCAACAACGACGAGCCGCAGCTGATGAAGTTTGTCGATATCCTGACCCGCCGCGAACAGCAGCTGACGCAGCAGATGCAGGACATCCAGCTGGTGCTGCGCGAAATCGGCCAGTTGAAGGCACAGTGCGAGCACTGGATGGAAAAGCGCAGCGGCGGCTTGCCGGAGTAAGCCGGCCTGATCGTGGTAGGCATGCAAAAGCCGCAGCGGGTGCTGCGGCTTTTTGTTGTTGGCCAGCGCGTACCGACCCTAGTGCAGCCCCATCAAATGACGGGCCACGGCATGGTAGGCCGGCAGCGAGGTGGCATCGTTGGCCGCATTGCCGGCTACCGGGTGGCTGGCAAAACGCGCAATCACCATCTGGGCTGTCGGGTCGATATACAGCGCCTGGCCGTGCACGCCGCGTGCCATGTACGCGCCGTGGGCGTTATGGCTGACCCACCACATATTGCGGTAGCTCCAGCCGGTGAGCTGGCTGTAGCCGGCTTTGGCAAAGTCGGCCTGGCTGGCGCCACGGCGGATGTCGGCGATAACGCTGCGCGGCAGGATCTGCTGCCCGCTGTATTGCCCTTGCTGCAACATCATCTGCCCAAAGCGCGCCAGGTCGCGCAGGCCGGCATTCAGGCCGCCGCCAGCAAACGGCGTGCCGGTGCTGTCCACGCTCATGTAGGCGTCTTGCTCGGCACCCAGCCGCCGCCAGATGCGTTCGGACAGCAAATCGGCCACGTTGCGGCCGCTGACACGGGTCAGCACCCAGCCTAACGCGTCGGTATTGGCGGTGCGGTAGTGGAAGGCCTCGCCGTGTTGCCCTTCGGGCTGTACGGTCGTCAGAAATTCGTAGTAACTGCGCGGCCCGCTATAGTCCGCCGGTTTGGGTAGCGGGTTGCCGGCTGCGGCGTGCGCCCAGACCTCGGCCTTGGGGTCGGCGTAGTCTTCGCTGAAACGGATGCCGGTGGTCATGTCCATCAGCTGCCGTACGGTGGCGTTACCAAAGGCCGATGCGGCCAACTCCGGTACGTAGTGAGCTACCTGGCGGCTAGGGTCCAGCTTGCCTTCGGCCGCCAGCAGGGCGGCCAGGGTGCCGATGAAGGTTTTGGTCACCGACATCGCACCGTGCTGGCCGTCGGCCTTCAGTACCCCGAAGTAGCGTTCGTACACCACCTTGCCCTTGTGCAGGATGAGCATGCCGTCGGTGTAGTTGGCCGCCAGCGACTGTTGCCAGCTGATGGGCTGCTTGCTGCCGGTCGGGGTGAAGGTCAGCGTGTCGATATCGCTGCGCAGTGCGCGTGGCAGCGTGGTGGTGGCCCCCAGCCCGCGCGAGATGTTGACGGTGGGCATGAGCTGGCGAAAGTGCGACACGCTCCAGCGCATTTGCGGAAAGCGGAAGTAACTGCCGTCTTCGAAACGGATGATCTTGTCGGCGGGTGGTGGCGAACCCACCATCCAGCCCAAGGTGGCCGGGTCGCTGGCGGCGGCATCGGGCGGGGTATTGCTGGCATGGGCGGTACTGGCCAGTAGCAGGCTGCCCAGCAGTGTCAGAGTGTGTTTTTGAGATGAAAGCATGGCATTCCTTCACGGGGCAGGGCTGTTGGAGGGGCTGGTCGCGGCGGGGTTGGCCGCAAGTCAGGTTGTGGTCCGGTCTGGCCCGACTGTCGCGGTGGCGTCGGCCTCATGGCATACCACGCACAATTTGTTGCCGTCCGGGTCGCGAAAGTAGGCGCCGTAATAATGTGCGTGGTAGTGCGGTCGCAGGCCGGGAGCGCCCTCGCAGCGGCCGCCGTGTGCCAGTGCGGCCTGGTAGGCTGTGTCCACCTGGCTGCGTGTGGCCGCCAGCAGGGCGATGGTCTGGCCGTTGCCGGGCGTGGCGGTTTGGCCGTCCAGTGGCTTGCCGATCAGCAGCAACGGCCGCGGGCCGGGTTCGCTTTGCCAGCCGGCCCACGGTCGCGACGGGTCGCAAAAGCGTTCGCGAATGCCCAGCGCCTGCATCAGCGGGCGGTAGAAGGCGAGGGCGCGGTCGAAGTCGTTGATGCCGATGCAGATGTGCGAAAACATGGTTTTTCTCCGCAGGGTGGGGGGCCGCGTGTCACAGCGTCTTGTGCATCAGCGTGGCGCTGGCCGGGCACAGGCCGGCAAACTGCTTGCTGTGGCGGATGGCCTGCGGTGCTTGTTCGCGCACCTGTGGCTGGTAGCCGTGGCGGGCAAAGTAGGGGGCGGCGCTGGTCGTCAGCAGATAAAGCGAGGTCATGCCTTGGTGTCTGGCCCACTGCTCGGCGTGCTGCAACAAGTGGCTGGCCAGGCCCTGGCCTTGCGCGGCAGGCGCGGTGGCGACCGAGCGCAGCAAACCGTCGTGACGGTGGCGCTCGATGCCGGCCACCGCCAGCCATTGACCGTGTTGCTGGATGCCGAACAGGGTGAGATCCGGGCGGCTGAAAACATCGTCGCAGGGCAGGCCGGCGGCGTGTAACAGTGGCTGTGCGGCTTCGGCTTGGGCCAGGGTGTCGATTTGCATGGTAGTCACCTTGTTTTGTCTGCATCATGATGATGCCATCTGTGCTGCGGTGTCTACGCCACAGCGTACCGTGTCGGGCTTGAAAAGATTGCCATGTTTACGTTAACGTAAACGTTATCTAACCGGAGGCGTGAATCATGCACAACGAAGCGATCGTGATTGTCGGTATGGCCCGTACGGCCATGGGTGGGTTTCAGGGCGTATTTGCCAGCCAGAGCGCCAGCGACCTGGGCGCGGTCGCCATCCGCGCCGCAGTGGCACGTGCCGGCATTGCGCCGGATGCGGTGGAAGAGGTGATCATGGGCTGCGTGCTGCCTGCCGGGCAAGGCCAGGCGCCGGCGCGCCAGGCAGCGATCAAGGGCGGGCTGCCGCTGGCGGCGGGTGCTACCACCATCAACAAGATGTGCGGTTCCGGCATGAAGGCGCTGATGCTGGCCAACGACCTGCTGAAAGCCGGTGCGGCCAAGGTGATGGTGGCCGGCGGCATGGAAAGCATGAGCAATGCGCCGTATGTGATTCCGAAAGCACGGGGTGGCCTGCGCCTGGGCCACGGCGAGATCAAGGACCACATGTTCCTCGACGGCCTGGAAGACGCCTACGACAAGGGCCAGCTGATGGGGGTGTTTGCCGAAGCCTGCGCAGACAAGTACGGCTTTAGCCGCGCCGCGCAGGACGAATACGCCATCGCGTCGCTGACCCGTGCACAGCAGGCCATCCAAAGCGGTGCATTTGCCGGCGAGATTGCACCGGTCACCATCAGCGGCCGCAAGGGCGACGAGGTGGTGAGCGTGGACGAGCAGCCGCTGAAGGCCAACCTGGACAAGATCCCCACGCTGAAGCCGGCTTTCCGCAAGGACGGTACCGTGACGCCGGCCAACGCCAGCTCCATTTCCGACGGTGCTGCCGCGCTGGTGCTGATGCGCGAAAGCGACGCGCTGGCGCAGGGTCTGACCCCGCTGGCGCGCATTGTTGGCCACAGCACCCACGCGCACGAGCCGGCGTGGTTTTCCACCGCCCCGGTGGGCGCCATGCAAAAGCTGTTTGCCCAAACCGGCTGGACGGCGGACGACGTCGACCTGTTCGAGATCAACGAAGCGTTTGCCGTGGTGACCATGGCCGCCATGCACGACCTGGGTCTGCCGCACGCCAAGGTCAACGTCAACGGTGGTGCCTGCGCGCTGGGCCACCCGATCGGCGCGTCCGGCGCCCGTATCGTGGTGTCGCTGATCGCGGCGCTGCAGGCGCGCGGCGGCAAGCGCGGCGTGGCCAGCCTGTGTATCGGCGGCGGCGAAGCCACCGCCCTGGCGGTAGAGCTGGTGTAACTTGTTTTCTGCCACGGAAGGCACGCAGGCCGATATCTTTTAGCCACGAAATCCACGAAAAACACCAAATGGGCGGCGTTCTTGTGGAGGTTTTGTCCGTGGTTTTCGTGTCTTTCGTGGCAAAAGGGTTTGCCTTTGCCTGCACAGGCAGGGTTGGCCGCTAGTACGCATAGAAAAGCAAAGGAATCAGCATGTTGCTGACAACAGAACAAGAACAGGTCGTGGACGCGGTACGCCGTTTCGTGGCCAGCGAGGTCGCACCGCATGCGGCGGCGTGGGACCGTGAGCACAGCTTTCCGCGCCAGGCGCTGAGCGGGCTGGGCGAGCTGGGCTGCTTCGGCCTGACGGTATCGCCGGACTGGGACGGCGCCGGCTTCGATTACCTGACGCTGGCGGCGGTGATCGAGGAAATCGCTGCCGGTGACGGCGCGCTGTCCACCATCATTTCGGTCATCAACTCGGTGGGGTGCGGCCCGATCGAGCGCTTCGGTAATGATTGGCAGAAGGATACTTTCCTGCGCCGCATCGCCCGTGGCGAATGGCTGTCGGCGTTCTGCCTCACCGAACCGGACGCCGGTTCCGACGCGGCCAACCTGCGCAGCCGCGCCGTGCGCGACGGCGACGATTACGTCATCAACGGCGTCAAGCAGTTCATCACCAACGGCAAGCACGCCGACGTGGCCATCGTGTTTGCGGTAACCGACCCGGCAGCCGGCAAGAAGGGCATCAGTGCGTTTCTGGTGCCGACCGCCACCCCGGGTTACACCGTGGCCAAGGTGGAAGACAAGCTGGGCCAGCACGCGTCGGACACCTGCCAGATCGTGTTCGATAACGTACGGGTGCCGGCCAGCCACCGCCTGGGGGCGGAAGGCGAGGGCTACAAGATCGCACTGGCCAACCTGGAATCCGGCCGCATCGGCATTGCCGCACAGTGCCTGGGCATGGCACGGGCGGCGCTAGAGTTTGCCACCCGCTACGCCACCGAGCGCCACACCTTTGGCCAGCCCATCATCCGCCATCAGGCGGTGGGTTTCCGTCTGGCCGAGGCGGCAGCGCGGCTGGAGGCGGCCCGCCAGCTGGTGTGGCACGCTGCCGCGTTGAAAGACGCCGGCAAGCCTTGCCTGAAGGAGTCCAGCATGGCCAAGCTGATGGCGTCGGAAATGGCCGAGGCAGTGTGCTCGGCGGCCATCCAGACGCTGGGCGGCTACGGTTACCTGAGCGACTACCCGGTGGAGCGCATCTACCGCGACGTGCGCGTGGCGCAGATTTACGAAGGCACGTCGGACGTGCAGAAGCTGGTGATTGCGCGGGCGCTGGAAGACGCGTTGCGCTAAGTGCCGGGCTGGCGGCCAGGGTTGGCCGCAGGGCAGACGTGACAAGGGCCGGTGCGTGCACCGGCCCTTGCGATATGGCAGACAAAGCCTGTTTGCCATGCACACGGGCTTTGTGTTGTGAACGGTAAGGCTGCCAATTCAACAGCCGATGGAGTGCGGCCCGGCTTTGCCGGGGCCGGTAACGCTTTGGCGGGTAAGTTGTGTGCAGCCTGGCAAGGGCCGGTGCGTGCACCGGCCCTTGCGTCTTTGGCCACCCATGCTGTCAGCGGCCAACCTTGTCCAGCGAAGCGGCAAAGTCGCCGGCGTCCTGGTAGCCAATCACCTTGTGCACCAGCTCGCCCTGTGCGTTGTACAGCATGATGCCCGGCGGGCCGTACAGGCCGAAGCGTTTCAGCAACGCCTGATGTTCGGCGTTATTGGCCGTTACGTCGGCCTGCAGCAGCCGCAGCTTGCCCATGCGGGCGGCGATGTCGGGGTGGCGGAAGGTGGTTTCTTCCATCTCGATGCAGCTCACACACCAGTCGGCGTAAAAATCCAGCAACACCGGCTGGCCGGCAGCTTTGGCCTGTGCCAGCGCGGCGTCCAGCTCGGCGCTATTGGCAATGCGCTGGAACGCCGGCTTGGCGGCCAATTGGCCTTGCCAGATAGCGGCCAGCGGCAAGCGCGGCGACGGCGCGCCGGTGGCGGCACCGACGATTTGCAGCAGGCCGGCCAGCGTCAGCATGGTGGCAATGGCGCTCAATAGCCAGCGTCCGGCGCCGCGTGCTGTTGGCCGCTGCCGGCTCAGCAGCAGCCACCAGGCGCTGCCCAGCGCCAGCGACGCCCACAGCAGCATGGTCAGCCAGACCGGCAGGAAGGGGCCTGCCATCCAGATGGCCACGCCCAGCATTACCACGCCGAAGGTGTATTTCACTTGCTGCATCCAGGCGCCGGCGCGCGGCAGGATGTGGCCGCCAAAAGTGCCCACCAGCAGCAGCGGCAGGCCCAGGCCCATCGCCATGCTGTACAGCGCGGCCCCGCCCAGCAGCGCGTCGCCGGTCTGGCCGATGTAGCCCAGCGCCAGCGCCAGCGGCGGTGCCACGCAGGGGCCGACCAGCAGCGCCGACAGCGCGCCCATGGCAAACACGCTGGCCAGGCGGCCGCCGCCCAGCTTGTTGCTGTGGTTGGCCAGCCGGCTTTGCAGCGCCGACGGCAGCTGGATGGTAATCAGGTCGAACATGCCCAGCGCAAACACCACCATCAGCGCGCTGGCGGCCAGAATCACCGCTGGCTGCTGCAACCAGACCGTGAGCAGGCTACCGGTTTTGCCGGCAATCACGCCGACGGCGGTGTAGGTGAGCGCCAGGCCTTGCACGTAGGCAAAGGTCAGCACAAAGCCGCGCGTCTTGTTGAGGCGCTGGCCCTGGCCGGCCACCATGCTGGAAACAATCGGCAGCAGCGGGTACATGCAGGCGGTAAACGCCATGCCGATGCCGGCCAGCAGGAAGGTGAGCAGCGTGCCCAGCCATTGCTGCCGGCTCAGCGTCGGGGCGGCGTCGTCAGCGCTGGCAGCCGGGGCCAGCCAGTCGGCCAGGCGGCCGTCGCCCGGCTTCAGCTTGTGGGTGTACGGCGGGTAGCACAGGCCGGCGTCGGCACAGCCCTGGATGGTGGCTAGCAGCGTGAAGTTGTCCGGTAGCGGCGCGCGGGTGATCGGTACGGTGAAGGTCACACGCTGGTGGTACACCTGCTGCAAGCCGAAGTACGGGTCTTGCTTGGCTTCGCCGGCGGGCAGCTGCGGGCTGCCCACCACGCCGGCCGGCTCGCTGCCGATGCGGGTGCGGTCGCGGTACAGGTAGTAGCCGGGGGCGATATCCACGTGCACCAGCAGTTGCTGGCCCTGTTGTTCCAAGCGGGCGGCAAACGCTTTTTCGGGAGGGAGCAGGTCGTTCGGGTCCAGCGCGCTGGCCGGCAGGGCGGCCAACAGCAGCAGCAAGGGGAACAGCCAGTGAAACAGACGCGACAATGCGGGCATGATGGTTTCGGGCAGACAAATGAACAGGGGTAGACCACGCCGGCAGCAGGGCGTTCCGGCGCGACGCAGCTTATCACAGCCACCGTACCGTGGTGGCAGCAGGCGTTTAAACGAGTGTTTGCTTATGCTAATGTCGCGTCAGAGGAGAACAATATGGATAAGACCATTCACTTTGCCCACGCCAACAGTTTTCCGGCGCCGATGTACCGCCAGTTGCACGCGGTGTGGCAGCAGGCCGGTTACGAGGTGGGTTATCTGCCGTGCAGCGGCCACGACCCGCGCTATCCGGTAAGCGATGGTTGGCCGCAGCTGGTGGACGAAATGCTGGCCTTCATGCAGGCGCGCTATCACGGCCCGGTGCACGCGGTGGGGCATTCGCTGGGCGGCATATTGCTGTTCCTGGCGGCCATCCGTGCCCCCGAGCGCTTTCGCAGCGTGGTGTTGCTGGATTCGCCGCTGTTGTCGCCACAGCGCGCCTTCGGCATCTGGCTGGCCAAGCGGCTGGGCTTTATCCAGAACGTGACCCCCGGCGGTACCGGCACCCTGAAGCGGCGCGATAACTGGGCCAGCGTGGCGTCGGTGTACGACTACTTTGCGCGCAAGGCCGCGTTTGCGCGCTGGGCGCCCGAAGTGCTGCACGACTACGCCGAGCTGGGTACCGAAGACAACGGCCAGGGTGGCCGCCGCCTGCTATTCCGCCCGCAGGTGGAGCACGATATCTATGGCACGCTGCCGCACCATTACTGGCAGCTGCGCGGCCAACTGCAGGTGCCGATGCACTACGTGGCCGGCGCAGGCAGCGATGTTACCGGCCCCAGTGATCTGGCCTTCATGCAAAAGCACTTCGGCGCCCGCATTCACTGGCACCCCGGCAGCCATTTGTTCCCGATGGAGCAGCCGCAGGCCAGCGCCGCGTTCGTGCTCAATCTATTGCAGGCGGGCTGAGCTCAGCTGGCCTGCAGGTCGCGGCTGTCGATGCGGGCGTAGGCCGAGTGGTTGTGGATGGACTCGAAGTTTTCCGACGACACCACAAAGTGGCGGATACCGGCCACGCCTTGCAGTGCGACAGCCACGTCGCGTACCAGGTCTTCCACGAATTTGGGGTTGTCGTACGCCTGCTCGGTCACCACTTTTTCGTCGCTGCGCTTTAGCAGGCCGTACAGCTGGCACGACGCCTGCGCCTCGGCTAATTCAATCAGCGTGTCGGCGTTCAGGCTATTGTTGGCTTCAGCTTCGATGATGATGTGCGAGCGCTGGTTGTGTGCCCCGTAGCGCGAAATCTGCTTGGAGCACGGGCACAGGCTGGTCACCGGTACCGTCACCTGCAGCCGGTAACGGTAGTGGCCGTGTTGCAGGCTGCCGTCCAGGCATACCTGATAGTCCAGCAAGCTAACCACACCCGATGCCGGCGCCGTCTTGTGGCGGAAGTAGGGGAAGCTTAGCCGGATGCGGGCACTGTCGCTTTCCAGCCGCGCTGCCGTGGCGCGCACCAGCGCCTCGAAGCCCTCGGCGTCCAGCGCGGCCTGCTGCTCGTGCATCAGCGCCACAAAGCGCGACATGTGGGTGCCTTTCTGCGTCGCGGGTAGCGCCACTGTGAGCTGGCAGTCGGCAATGGTGTGCTGCAGCTGGCCGTCCGGCTGGCGGATGGCCAACGGGTGGCGCAGGCCCTTGATGCCCACTTCGCGGATGGGGATGCGGCGCAGGTCGGGGTGGTTTTGTACGTCGGGAATGGCAAGCGCGGTCATGATCGGCATTCGATTAAAAATGTTACTGTATAACATATTGCCATCGATGGATAGTTACGGCAAACGGATAAGAAAAGCCCGCCGTGCAGTGCAGGGCGGGCTGGATAGGGTGGTGAGTGACTGCGGCGGCTAGCTTGCGGCCAACCATAGCCCCAGCAGCAGGCCTAGCATCGACATACCCAGTGCCGGCGCGCAGGCGCGGGCCAGGTCGCGGCCGCCGATGCTGGCGATCAGGCCAAACTTGAACAGCGTATTGGTGAACACGGCCAGCGCCATGCTCACCAGCAGCGGGGTCAGCGCCAACTGCTGCTGGCCGAACAGCTCCAGCGCGGTCAGGCTGATGGCGTCCACGTCATTGAGGCCGGATACGATGGCCACCACGTACAAGCCGCTTTCGCCAAACAGGTCGCGCAGCCAGGCCGAGCACAGCATCACCACGGCAAACATGGCGGCAAACCCCAGCGCAATGCTGAGTTTGGCCGGGTTTTTCAGCGTCAGCTCGGGCGTGTTTTCCGGGGTGGCACTGCGTTTGCCCAGCAAGAAAATGGTGGCCAGGCCCGCCAGCAGCGCCGGCAGCATCATGCCGGCCACGCTACGGGCGCCAGATGGCGCGATGGCCAGTGCCAGCAGGCTGAGGCGCACAAACAGCACCATATTGGCCAGCAAGATCACCTTGGTACACAGCCGCAGCGAACCAGGGTTGGCCGCCGCCTCGCGCGCGTACACCAGGCTGGTGGCGGTGGTGGATACCAGGCCGCCCAGAATGCCCAGCACCGGCGCGCCCACGCGCTCGCCCAGAATTTTCACCGCCAGGTAACCCGCCAGGCCAACGCCGACGATCAGCACCACCAACAGCCAGATGCGGTGCGGGTTGAAGGCCTGGTACGGGCCGAAGCCCTGGTTGGGCAGGATGGGCAGGATGATGAAGGTCAGTGCGGCAAACTGCAGCAGCGATAGCAGATCCTGCCGCTCCAGCTGGTTGGAAAAGTTGGACAGCTCCGGCTTCAGGTACAGCAGGCCGGTAGTGATGATGCCCAGCGCGATGGCCAGTTCGGTATTGCCCAGCCCCACCATCAGCCCCAGCGTGTAGGCAATCAGCAGCGCGATCACCGAGGTGGTGCGCGGCTCCGGGCCCGGGCTTTCGCCGCCGCCGTTGCCCAGCGGAAGAAAGCCCAGCATGGCCACCGCCAGCAGCCCGGCCGGCATCAGCCACGGCAGCGTGGTTTGCGCCGCAAGCATCGCCAGCATGGTGCCCAGCAGGCTTACCAGCGGAAAGGTGCGAATACCGGCCAGCACGCGGCGCTTGCGTTCGCGCTCCACGCCGATCAGCAAGCCGATGCCGAGGCTGGACAGCAGCATCGGCAGCGCGGCGTACGGGGTGTTGTCCAGTTGTAGCCACTGGTTGACGTCCAGGCTTGTCATGATTGTTTCCTGTTGACGGTAGTGTTGCGGCCCGCGGCAAAGAAAAAGGCCTGCGGCGCAGGGCGGCAGGCCTGTCGGGCAGCGGCAGGCTAGCCTGCGGCCAACCGCGTTTCGATGCTGTGCCGGATGCCGGCGGCGTCCAGGCCGCAATCGCTCAGCAGCCCGGCCGGGTCCCCATGTTCAACATAGTCATCCGGCAGGCCCAGATGCAACATCGGCACGCAGAGGCCGGCTGCCGCCAGCACTTCGGCACAGCCGCTGCCGGCACCGCCCAGAATGGCGTTTTCTTCTACGGTCACCAGCAGGCTATGGCTGGCGGCCAGCTCGCGGATCAGCGCCTCGTCCAGCGGTTTGACAAAACGCATGTCGGCGACGGTAGCGTCCAGCGCGTCGGCCGCGGCCAGCGCCGGCTGCACCATGCTGCCGAAGGCCAGAATCGCCACCTTGCCGTTACCCTGGCGGCGCAGCACGCCCTTGCCCAGCGGCAGTGCGGCCATCGCCTGTTCGATGCTGGCGCCCGGCCCGGTGCCGCGCGGGTAGCGCACGGCGGTGGGGGTGTCCAGGCTGAACGCGGTGTACAGCATCTGGCGGCATTCGTTTTCGTCCGACGGTGCCATTACCGTCATGTTGGGGATGCAGCGCAGGTAGGACAGGTCGAACGAGCCGGCGTGGGTAGGGCCGTCGGCGCCCACCAGGCCGGCGCGGTCGATGGCAAATACCACCGGCAGGTTCTGCAGCGCCACGTCGTGGATAAGCTGGTCGTAGCCGCGTTGCAGGAAGGTGGAGTAGATCGCCACCACCGGCTTCAGCCCGTCACAGGCCATGCCGGCGGCAAAGGTCACCGCGTGCTGTTCGGCGATGGCCACGTCGAAGTAGCGGTCCGGGTGTTCTTTTTCAAAGCGTACCAGGCCGGAGCCCTCGCGCATGGCCGGGGTAATGCCCACCAGGCGCGGGTCCAGTTTGGCCATGTCGCAGATCCAGTCGCCGAACACCTGGGTGTACTGCGGTTTGCCGCCCGTCTTGCTGCCGGCCAGGCCACAGGCCGGGTCGAACTTGGTGACGCCGTGGTACTTCACCGGGTCGTTCTCGGCCAGCTTGTAGCCCTGGCCTTTCTTGGTGACGATGTGCAGGAACTGCGGGCCTTTCAGGCTCTTGATGTTCTTCAGCGTATCCACCAGCACGTCGAGGTCGTGACCGTCGATCGGGCCGATATAGTTGAAACCGAACTCTTCGAACAGCGTGCCGGGGGTAAAGAAGCCCTTCACGTGCTCTTCCATCTTGCTGGCGATGTCGCGCAGCGGGGGGGCCATGCCCAGCACCTTGTTGCTGCGTTCCTTGACGGCGGCGTAGAAGCGGCCGCTCATCAGCTTGGCCAGGTAGTTGTTGAGCGCACCCACGTTGGGCGAGATCGACATGTCGTTATCGTTCAGGATCACCAAGAGGTCGGTGTCCATCGCGCCGGCGTTGTTCAGCGCCTCGAACGCCTGGCCGGCGGTCATCGAGCCGTCGCCGATGATGGCGATGCTCTTGCGCGGCAGGTTCTGCAGCTTGGCGGCCACCGCCATGCCCAGCGCGGCACCGATAGAGGTGGACGAGTGGCCGACGCCGAAGGTGTCGTACTCGGACTCGTCGCGCTTGGGGAAGCCGGCCAGGCCGCCTTTCTGGCGCATGGTGTGCATCTGTTCGCGGCGACCGGTCAGGATCTTGTGCGGGTAGGTCTGGTGCCCCACGTCCCACACCAGGCGGTCGTCCGGCGTGTTGAACACGTAGTGCAGGGCGATGGTCAGCTCGATGCTGCCCAGGTTGGAGGCAAAGTGGCCCCCGGTCTTGCTGACCGAATCAACCAGAAACGCGCGCAGCTCGTCTGCCAGCTGCGGCAGCTTGCTGCGGTCCAGTTTCCGCAGGTCGGCGGGACTCTGTATGGTGTCGAGCAATGTAGTCATGATCTTGCTTTTGTTATGGTCAGAACGAGCGGGCCACGATGTAGTCGGCCAGCTGTTTCAGGCGTTCGGCACGGTCGCCAAACGGCGCCAGCGCCGCCAGCGCGTCGTCGTACAGGTCGCGGGCAAACTGTTTGGCCTCGCCCAGGCCCATCAGGCTTACATAGGTAGGCTTGTCGTTGGCCGCATCCTTGCCGGCGGTCTTGCCCAGCGTGGCGGTATCGGCTTCGCAGTCCAGCACGTCGTCCACCACCTGGAAAGCCAGCCCCATGCGCTTGGCAAAGTGGTCCAGGCCGTCTTGTTCTGCGCTGCTCATTGCCTGGCCGCAGTAGGCACCCAACAGCACGGCGGCGCGGATCAGTGCGCCGGTTTTCAGCATGTGCATGAATTCCAGCTGCGGTTGCTCCAGCGCCTTGCCGACGCTGGCCAGGTCGATGGCCTGGCCGCCGGCCATGCCGGCGTGACCGCTGGCATGGGCCAGCAGTTTCACCATCGCCAGTTGGCGGCTGGCGTCTACGCCCGGCAGCGGGGTGGCTACCACGTCGAAGGCCAGCGTTTGCAGCGCGTCGCCCACCAGCAGGGCGGTGGCTTCGTCGTACTGCACGTGGCAGGTGGGCTTGCCGCGGCGCAGTACGTCGTCGTCCATGCACGGCATGTCGTCGTGTACCAGCGAGTAGGCGTGGATCATCTCCACGGCACAGGCCACGCGTGCCACGTTGGCCGCGTCGGCGCCGGTGAGCTCGCCGGCGGCAAACGCCAGCAGCGGGCGCACACGCTTGCCGCCTTGCAGCGTGCTGTAGCGCATGGCGTCGTGCAGCACCTGCGGTGCGCGCTCGGCGGAAGGCAGCAGCGCTTCCAGCGTGCTTTCCACGGTTTGCTGGGTGTGGGTCATCCAGCCGGTAAAGGGGTTATTGGCCATCGGTGAGGTCCAGCGGCTTGAGTTCGTCGTTTTCCAGCACGCGCAGCTGTTGTTCGGCGTCTGCCAGTTTGCCCTGGCAGAACTTGATCAGTTCGATGCCCTGCTTGTACGAGGTCAGGGCGGTATCCAGCGGCAGGTCGCCGCCTTCCATTGCCTGGATGATGTCTTCCAGCTGCGCCAGCGCGCTTTCGAAGCTGGCCTGGGCTTTGGCGGTTTTGGCCACGGCGCTTGTCCTTCTGCATCGATAAGGTTGGCCGCCATTGTAGGGGTTTTCCGCTTCGCAACAAAGCGGCAACCTGCATGACATGCACGCGATACGGCCGGCCCAAAGCAAAACCCCCGCCGGGGCGGGGGCTCGGGCTTAGCCGGCTTTCTTGGGGAACATCAGCGAAGCGATGACCGAGGCGGTAATCACGCTGAACACCACGCCCAGCGAGATCGCTACCGGGATGTGGTACACCTTGAGCAGCAGCAGCTTCATGCCGATGAACGACAGCACGATGGCCAGGCCGTAGCGCAGCAGGTGGAAGCGGTCGGCCACGTCGGCCAGCAGGAAGAACATCGCTCGCAGGCCCAGGATGGCAAAGATGTTGGACGTCAGCACGATGAACGGGTCCATGGTGACGGCGAAGATGGCCGGAATGCTATCTACGGCAAACACCACGTCCGACAGCTCGACGAACACCAGTACCACAAACATCGGGGTAGCGTAGCGCAGGCCGTTTTTCACCACGAAGAAGGCTTCACCGTGGTACTCGTCGGTCATGCGCAGGTGCTTGCGCAGGAACTTCAGCAGGCCGTTGTTGGCCAGGTCCTGCTCTTCGTCCTTTTCCGGCAGCATCATCTTCAGGCCGGTAAACAGCAGGAAGGCGCCGAACACGTACAGGATCCAGCTGAATTCCTTCACCAGCGCCGCGCCCAGGAACACCATGATGGTACGCAGGATGATGGCGCCGAATACGCCGTACAGCAGCACGCGCCGTTGGTATTCCGCCGGCACCTTGAAGAAGGCAAAAATCATCAGGAACACGAAGATGTTGTCTACCGCCAGCGATTTTTCAATCACGTAGCCGGTAAAGAACTCCAGGGTTTTCTGGTTGGCAACGGCTTCGCCATAGGCCGGGTCGGTGGCCAGGTACCACCACAGCCAGCCGCCGAAGGCACACGCCACGGCAACCCAGATGGCCGACCAGGTGGCGGCCTCCTTGATGGAGACTTTGTGCGAACCGCTCTGCTTGAGCGCCACCATATCGATGACGATCATGATCAGCACGGCCACGAAGAACACCGTGTAGAAGAAAGGCGATCCGATCGAGGGGAGGGCCTGTTCCATTGTCTTGAATACTCCTTGAGTGAAGGCAGTGGTTGCGGATTTGTTATTATTTGCCGGTTTTGTTAATCATGCGTACTGTCCGGCTGCGATGTACATATTGTTACATATGCGCGAATTTGACTCACCCCTTTCTTCACAGGTTCACTGATGGCGCAAAAAAACATCCTCATCACCGGCTGCTCCAGCGGTATCGGCCTGGACGTGGCACGCGGCCTGCAGCAGCAAGGCTGGCGTGTGTTTGCCAGCGCCCGCCGTGCCGAAGACGTTGCCCGCCTGCAGGCCGACGGTTTTGCCGATGCCCTGCTACTGGATGTAGACGACAGCGCCAGTATTCGCCAGGCGCTGGACGAGGTACTGCGCCGTAGCGGTGGCCGACTGGAAGCGCTGTTCAACAACGCAGGCTACGGCCAGCCCGGTGCGGCAGAAGACATTTCGCGCCCGGCCATGCGCGCCCAGTTTGAAACCAACCTGTTCGGCGCCTGGGAACTCACCAACGCCGTGCTGCCGGTCATGCGGCGCCAGGGCAGTGGCCGCATCCTGTTCAACAGCTCGGTACTGGGTTTTGCCGCCATGAAATACCGTGGCGCCTACAACGCCAGCAAGTATGCGATGGAAGGCCTGTGCGACACGCTGCGGCTGGAGCTGGCTGGCACCGGTATCCATGTCAGCCTGATCGAGCCGGGCCCGATCGAAAGCCGTTTCCGCCCCAATGCGCTGCAAAAGTTTCTGGCCAATGTGGACATCGACGCCAGCGCCCACCGCGACAGCTACCAGAAGCAGCTGGCACGGCTGAAGAAAGAAGGCCACGCCGCGCCGTTCACGCTGCCGGGCACTGCCGTGCTGGCGGTAGTGGAAAAGGCGCTGGCCTCGCCACGGCCGGCGGCACGCTACCGGGTGACCACGCCGACCAAGGTGTTCTGGTACCTGAAGCGCCTGCTGCCTACGCGCTGGCTGGATTGGGTGCTGAACAAGGCTGCCTGAGCTTGGCCGCAGCCCAGCAAAAAGCCCGCAATCTGCGGGCTTTTGTTTTCTACAAGACGACCGTGGGTGTTCAGTCCATGCACACCCGGTTGCGGCCCTGTTGCTTGGCCTTGTACAAGCGGTCGTCGGCCAGCTTCAGCAGCGCGCTGATGTCGTTCTGGCCGGCGGCCACGCCCACGCTTAACGTAAAGCGCAAGTCGCCCATGGCGGTGGGGTAGACCATCTGCGATACCTGCTCGCGGAAGGCTTCCAGCGCCGGCTGCATGTCTTGCTCGCGTTCCGCCTGCAGCAGGATCACGAACTCCTCGCCGCCAAAGCGCGCAATGTGGCGGCCGGGGAAGTGCGCCCGCAGCAGGTCGGCCAGCAGTTTCAGCGCCAGGTCGCCGATATCGTGGCCAAACTGGTCGTTGATGGCCTTGAAGTGGTCGATGTCCACCATCGCCACGCCAAACGGCCGTGTCTGCTTCAGCACGTTTTCAAAGAAATAGCGGCGGTTCGGCAGCCCGGTCAGCGGGTCTTCGTTGGCCGCACGCGATAGCGCACGCAAGTTTTCCACGAACTCGATGTTGCGGGTAACGCGACAGAAGAACTCTTCGTGGTTGAACGGCTTGTTCAGGTAGTCGTCCGCGCCGGCCTTGATGAAGCGGGCGGTCATGGCCGGGTCCTGGCTGCCGGAAATGCCGATGATGGCCAGCTCTTCGTGGCTGCGGAAGCGGCGGATTTCACTCACCATCACCACGCCGCTCTTGCCCGGCATGTCGTGGTCGGACAGCACCAGGCGGATGCTGGGGTCGTCGCGCAACATGCGCAGCGCAGTATCGGCCTCGGCTGCCTCCAGCACTTCGTAACGATGGCGGCGCAACAGCTGGCGCAGATAGCCGCGGATGGTGGCCGAATCGTCTACCACCAGCACGCGGATGCCGGGGTTGGCCTTAATGCGGCGCACCATCTTGATGGTGTATTCGAAGGCGGCTGGCGTGTCTTTGGGCACGTAGTCCACCACCGGCTGCAGCAACACTTTCTCGCGCGTTTCCATGTCGCTGCGGGCGGTCAGTACGATGGTTGGGATCTGCTGTTTCAGCACCAGCGGCAGTGCCTCGCCGTCCGGTGCATCGGGCAGGCAGTAATCCAGTACGCAGGCCATGAAATCGGCGTCGTACTGCAGGATGGCCTGCACCTCGGCCAGCGTGGTGGCACACACCACCTCGAAGCCGTCGTTCTCGATGATGCGCTGCATGGTGCGCAGCACCGCGGTGTTATCTTCTACCAGTAGGATTTTGTTGCTCATGCGTGTCTGCACGGCCGCGTTGCGGCCAACCGTGCCAAAAAAGTGGGGATCACTTCCATATATACATGGCTTTCATGTCCGTTGTCGCATCGTTTGTGCGGTTTGCAAGACGTTCTTGGCAGCGGGCAGGACGCAGTGCAGCAGATCGGTTTATAATTTCAGCCATTTTTGCCTCACTATCGAATTCACACCATGACCATGGAACTTGCCAAGAGTTACGAGCCGGGCGACATCGAACGTCGCTGGTACGATCAATGGGAACAGTCCGGCTACTTCAAGCCGCACATGGACACCACCAAGCCGTCTTTTGCCATCCAGCTGCCGCCGCCCAACGTGACCGGTACGCTGCACATGGGCCACGCCTTCAACCAGACCATCATGGATGGCCTGACCCGCTACTACCGCATGAAGGGCGACAACACGGTGTGGATTCCGGGTACCGACCACGCCGGTATCGCCACCCAGATCGTGGTAGAGCGCCAGCTGGCCGAGCAGGGCATCAGCCGCTTCGACCTGGGCCGCGACGCCTTTACCGCCAAGGTATGGGAATGGAAAGAAAAATCCGGCGGTACCATCACCAGCCAGATGCGCCGTGTCGGCTGCTCGGTAGACTGGACCCGTGAATACTTCACCATGGACGACGTGCGCGCCGACGTGGTGACCGAAGTGTTCGTGCGCCTGTACGAGCAAGGCCTGATCTACCGTGGCAAGCGCCTGTCCAACTGGGACGCCAAGCTGGGCACCGCCATCTCCGACCTCGAAGTGGTTTCCGAGGAAGAAGACGGTCATATGTGGCACATCAAATACCCGGTAGTGGGCAGCGACGAGTTCATCACCGTGGCCACCACCCGTCCGGAAACGCTGCTTGGCGACGTGGCCGTGGCGGTGAACCCCACCGACGAACGCTTTGCCCACCTGGTAGGCAAGCTGGTCGAGCTGCCGCTTACCGGCCGCCAGATTCCGGTGATTGCCGACGAGTACGTCGACAAAGAATTCGGCACCGGCTTCGTCAAGATCACCCCGGCCCACGACTTCAACGACTACGAAGTCGGCAAGCGCCACAGCACCCAGTTGATCAACGTGATGAGCCTGGACGCCACCATCCTGACCAAAGCGCAAGTATTCGGCTTTGACGGCAGCGCCCAGGGCAGCATCGAGCTGCCGGCTGCCTATGCCGGCTTGAGCACCGCCGACGCACGCAAGGCCATGCTGGCCGACCTGCAAGCCCAGGGCCTGCTGCTGGAAACCAAACCGCACAAACTGATGGTGCCGCGCGGCGACCGTACCGGTACCGTGATCGAGCCGCTGCTGACCGACCAATGGTTCGTGGCGATGAGCAAAGTGGGTGACGGCGACGCCACCGGCCAGTCCATCGCCCAGAAAGCCATCGACGCCGTGGCCAGTGGCGAAGTGCGCTTCATCCCGGAAAACTGGGTCAACACCTACAACCAGTGGATGAACAACATCCAGGACTGGTGTATCAGCCGCCAGCTGTGGTGGGGCCACCAGATTCCGGCCTGGTACGACGAAGACGGCAACATCTACGTTGGCCGCACCGAAGCCGAAGCCCAGGCCAAAGCGCCGGGCAAGACCCTGCGCCGCGAACAGGACGTACTGGACACCTGGTTCAGCTCGGCTCTGGTGCCGTTCTCCACCCTGGGTTGGCCGCAAGACACGCCGGACCTCAACGCCTTCGTTACCAGCAACGTGCTGGTAACCGGTTACGAAATCATCTTCTTCTGGGTTGCCCGGATGATCATGATGACCAAGCACTTCACCGGCAAAGTACCGTTCCGTGACGTTTACATCCACGGCATGGTGCGCGACCACGAAGGCAAGAAGATGTCGAAGTCGGAAGGCAACGTCATCGACCCGGTCGACCTGATCGACGGCATCGCCCTGGGCCCGTTGGTAGAAAAACGTACCACCGGCCTGCGCCGCCCGGAAAAAGCCCCTGCCATCGCCAAAGCCACCGAAAAGCTGTTCCCGGACGGCATTCCGGCCTACGGCACCGACGCGCTGCGCTTCACCATGGCCAGCTACGCCACGCTGGGCCGCTCGGTGAACTTCGACTTCAAACGCGCCGAAGGCTACCGCAACTTCTGCAACAAACTGTGGAACGCCACCCGCTTCGTGATGATGAACGTGGAAGGCAAAGACTGCGGCCAGGACGAAACCCTGCCGCTGGAATTCAGCTTTGTTGACCAGTGGATCATCGGCCGCCTGCAGCAAGCCGAAGCCGACGTCACCAACGCGCTGGAAACCTACCGCTTCGACCTCGCCGCCCAGGTGATCTACGAATTCATCTGGAACGAGTACTGCGACTGGTACGTGGAGCTGGCCAAGGTACAGCTGCAAAACGGTAACGAAGCACAGCAGCGTGCCACCCGCCGCACCATCGTGCGCGTGCTGGAAGTGGCGTTGCGCCTCACCCACCCGCTGATGCCGTTCATCACCGAAGAACTGTGGCAAACCGTGGCCCCGCTGGCCAACGCCAAGCACACCGACAGCATCATGCTGGCGCAGTGGCCTGTAGCCGTTCCGGAGAAGATCAATGCCGCCGCCAACGCGCGCATGGATGCCTTCAAGGACATGGTGAACGCCGTGCGCAACCTGCGCGGCGAAATGGGCATCGGCCCGGCGGTAAAAGCGCCGCTGTTCATCGAAACCGCCGACGCCTCGGTGGCCGACTTCGTGCCGTACCTGAAGCTGCTGGCCCGCCTGACCGAAGGCAGCATCGTAGCGGCACTGCCGGCCGACGACGCCCCGGTAGCCATGTCCGGCGACGCCCGCCTGATGCTGAAGGTGGAAGTGGACAAAGCCGCCGAAACCGCCCGCCTCACCAAAGAGCAGGGCAAGGTGGAAGCAGAGCTGGCCAAGTTGACCGCCAAACTGGAGAAACCGGGCTACATCGATAAAGCCCCGGCGCACCTGGTAGAGCGCGACAAGGCGCAGCTGGCCGAGCTGAATGACAAGCTGGACAAGATCAAGGTGCAGCTCGCCAAGTTGGTTTAACCTATCTGGGAAGTGAATTTAAAGGGCGAAAGCCCTTTAAATTCACTTCCGAAAATGACAAATGAGATTTAAATGGAAAAGAAAGCGATTGAGTATATATTTGGCTTTGTGACTGCGCCGGCGGTATTGATTATGGCTTTCTTTTCTGGGCATTTGTGGATTTATGTTTATTTTGAATTTTTTGCCAAGCTAACTAAAAGAAAGTCGATGGTTGATAACAACTATGGGAAAATTTCTGTCGGACTGATTTGGTTTTCATTCTTTTTATTGCCAATTGTTTTGTATAAATACTGGGGCGATTGGGGTGCGGTTAATTACGCGGCTTTGGAAGTGCTTGCTCCTATTGTTTTAGTTCTTGGGGTTTTTTTTCAAGGTTTGATTTCTATCTTTGTTATTTATAGGGGCAAATAGCGTGGCTGCAAAAATTATCAATATAGTTAGTGGTAAGGGTGGTACAGGGAAAACTCTGTTGACTGCAGTCATGGCTGATATGCTGGGTGCGGAGGATCACTCTGTTGTTGTTGTTGATCTTGATGTTTTTGTGAGAGGATTGACAGCACTGCTATATTTTCATAAGAAAGAGCGCATTCAGCTGACAGATATTGATGAAATGTCGGTTTCTGAATATTTTATAGATAAAGGTGATGTTGATCGCTCAGGTAAAAGTAAATTTTCCATTTCGCGATACAGGAATTTTAATGTTCTTCCATCCGTTGCTCGAGTTGATGAAATTCTTAAATTTCAGGATTTAATGCCGGACAGTAAAGCCGAGGCTGGTAGGTTGTTATCAGGGTTGATTGATAAGATTGATGGTGATTATGATTATATTTTTCTCGACAGTAGAGCTGGTTATGATGAATTGATTGCAGCTAGTCATTTGTATTCCGATGTGACAATTTGTGTTGAAGAGCCAGACGATATATCAAAAATAACTACAGATAACTTAATTGAACAGCTGAGGTTGGATTCTGATTCGCCAATTTACAGGGTGACTAACAAAAGTGAAGGGTCGTCGTTGTCTGGGGGTATAACACACCTTGGTAATATACCATTTGATATGGATGTTATGCGCAGCTTCGGGACTAAGAATTTTTGGGATGAAATCTCTAGGACTCTTTACAAAGAAGCATTGGCGCAGGTTTGGAATAGGCTGGTCGATAAAGAGGGTTTTACGGGTAGGATTCGTTTTGAGAGAAGGGCTCTGGCGCCATCTGCTATTGAAAGTCGTTTGCAGTATTTTGGCTTGCGAGACAGAATAATAATTGTGTATGGATTCTTTTTAATAGCTTTTGGTTTTATTTATGGTCTTTATGGGCAAGATGGTATCCTGAAGGTCTTTAGTGACTTTGAGTTGCTTTCTAGGTTCTTGGCATTTTTTGTGGCTTTTATTGGTTTGCTTTTAATTGGATTTGTGATGTTTAAAGGCCGGAAGTAATTTTTGAAATTTTAGCCCCTAGTGCGTAGCCCGGATAAGCCAACGGCGCATCCGGGGTTGGTTATTATCTGGTACGCGGTGGTTGGAAGTATTCCCCGGATGCGGCTGCGCCTTATCCGGGCTACGCTCCGAATCCCCACGGTTGCCACGCCCCGCAAGGTTGGCCGCATGCCTTTATGGTATTGCGGCCAACCTTTTTGTTTGGTGTGCCGCTACGCGGCGTGATGATCTGCCGCTTTCCGCGCGGCGGCGGGGTACTTTCTTTTGCGTCGCCAAAAGAAAGTACCCAAAGAAAAGGCGACCCGGGGCTGCTCGAAACCCCGTGTCAAACGGCCCGCCCCAGGCGCCGCCGAACTCGCCCCTTGCTAACGGCGCGGGGCTCAAACAAATCGGCTGCTTAAAACCTGGGGCAAACCGTTTTACCCGGCTCGCGCCAACGGGACAGGGCGGCGCCGGTGCGGTAGTGGTTTGACGTAGGGTGGGCAAAACCGGAGGTTGTGCCCACCACGTAAGTGAAGCCTAACGTTTACCGTACCCTGTGCGGTTGGCCGCAAACATTTACGTTACTGCGGCCAACTTTGTGCTGCGACCCATGCCCCCTTGGGGAGCGCCGGTAAAAAGTCTGCCGCAAGGATTGTGCTGGGCGAATCGAAAATTCGCACGCGCAAGCGGCCGATTTGTTTGAGCCCGGAGCCGTTAGCGAAGGGCGAGTTCGGCAGCGCCTTGCGGTGGGCTTTTTGCCGGGGTTTCGCGGACCGCGGGGGCGAGGGGGGATGAAAGGGGGCGGCGACCCGCCCCCTTCCTGCCTGCCGGGCGGAACCGGCTGTAATCATCATCCGCGCAGCGGATTCAAGACCTGTCATGTGATTGCACGACAAAATGAAAGGTTGGCCGCATGCTGTCACGATATTGCGGCCAACCTTTTTGTTTTGCGTGCCGTTGCGCGGCGTGATGATCTGCCGCTTTCCGCGCGGCGGCGGGGTACTTTCTTTTGCGTCGCCAAACCGCGTAGGATGGGTGGAGGCGCTGGCGCCGTAACCCATCGAATGCTGGCGAATGCCGGTGAATATGTGTTGATGGGTTTCGCTGCGCTGCACCCATCCTACGTTTTCCTGCGGCTTGTGCGGGCGCTGGTGCTGTACCACCGAATGCCGGTGAATGTGTGGTGATGGGTTCCGCTGCGCTGCACCCATCCTACGTTTTCCTGCGGCTTGTGCTGCGGGGTGTGCGGACGCTGGTGCTGTACCACCGCATGCCGGTGAATGTGTGGTGATGGGTTCCGCTACGCTGCACCCATCCTACGTTTCCTGCGGCTTGTGCTGCCGGGTGTGCGGGCGCTGGTGCTGTACCACCGAATGCCGGTGAATGTGTGGTGATGGGTTTCGCTGCGCTGCACCCATCCTACGTTTCCTGCGGCTTGTACTGCGGGGTGTGCGGGTGCTGGCGCTATGCCATCGAATGCCGGTGCATGTGTGGTGATGGGTTCCGCTGCGCTGCACCCATCCTACGGCTTCCGGCGGACTGCGTTGTGGAGGTAATCGATGACCAATTACCGTCGCTATTATGTGCCCGGTGGCAGCTATTTCTTCACGGTGGCGTTGGTGGATCGCCGTTCGGATGCGCTGGTGCGGCATGTGGATCATCTGCGTGCTGCTTTTCGTGTGGTGATGCGTGATTTTCCCTTCGAGATGCCGGCAGTGGTGATTATGCCGGACCATCTGCACTGTATCTGGACGCTGCCGCAGGGAGATACGGCGTACCCGCAGCGCTGGCGTCGTATCAAGGCCGGTTTTTCCCGTTGTGTTGGTGATCTGCTGCCCCCATCGGCAAGCCGTATCAGCAAGGGGGAGCGTGGGGTGTGGCAGCGCCGATATTGGGAGCATGCCCTGCGCGACGAGCAAGATTTTTCCCGTCACGTCGATTACATCCATCGCAACCCGCTAAAGCACGGCCTGGTGTCGTGTGTGGCGAATTGGCCGTTATCGTCTTTTCATCGTTATGTGGCAGCTGGCATCTATCCGCCAGATTGGTGTGGTGTCGACGAGGGTGAGCTCCGGTGTGCCGCCTGGATTGAATGAACCGGAACCGGTTAGGTTAGGGTGTGGCCTGCAGCTTGCAGCTGAATGACAAGGCGCTATCTACCCCATGCCGCGCAAGGTTGGCCGCAGCCGCTCCACAACAGGCTGGGCGTATCCGGGGCAGGGTAATGTGATGCGGCGGCAAAATTTCGATATGATGCACCCGGATGTCATCCGGATCGCGCCATGCCCAAGACCCTGTGTGTACTGTTGCTGCTGCTGTTACTGCCGTTGGCGCAGGGGCATGCCTTGCGTATTGCCACCGGCGAGCTGCCGCCCTACGCCACGCAAGAGCGCGGCGACCAGGGCGTGGCGTTGCAGATCGTGCGCCAGGCGTTTGCCTTGGCCGGGCATACGGTGACGTACCACTTCATGCCGTGGACGCGGGCGCTGGAAGAGACGGCCAATGGCCGCTGGGATGCTACCGCGTACTGGGGCTTCAGCGAGGCGCGTAACCGCCGCTTTCTGGTAAGCGACACGGTGCTGACCGAGCAGTGGGTGTTCGTGCATCGCCGCGATACCGCGTTCGACTGGACAACGCTGGCTGATCTGCAGCCGTACCGGCTGGCCATCATCGCCAATTACACGTACACGCCCGAGCTGTGGCAAGGGCTGCGCGAGGGCAAATTGCGAGGCGACGCCACGCCGGATGACCTGCTGGCCTTGCGCAAACTGCTGGCGCATCGGGTAGACCTGGTGCCGATCGAGCGCAATGTGGCGTGTTATCTGCTGGCCAGGCACTTTTCGGTGGCCGAGGCCGAAAAGCTGCAGGCGCATCCGCGCTTGCTGACCGACAAATTCACTACCCATCTGCTGCTGCCGCGCAAGTTGCCGGGCAGCGCCGCCTTGCTGGCGGATTTCAATCGCGGCCTGCAGCGGCTTAAGGCCAGCGCCGAGTATGCCCGCTTGCTGAAAGGGGTGGCCTGCCCGCGTGGCTGGTAGCCACGGTTTGCCGGCAGGGCGCGGCCTGCTGCGCGGCCATCCGCCATGACGGCGGCACACCCGTCCGCCTGGCGTGTCCGCCTGCCGCGACGGACACGCCCGCCGGGTGCGGCACTGAGCGCTGCTGCAGCGGGGTGGGGCGGCCACTTTTCGATAAAAACACGCGATAGCTTGCCGTGGGCAATGGCGGCTTCTACGCTGGGTAAAAGCCTTGCGGGGAGGGTCGGATGATGCGCCGTGTGTTGTGTGCCTGGTTGTGCGGGCTGCTTGGCTATGCCAGCGCCGAACCGCTGGTGTTGGTGTCGCCCTTGCCACTGGACGAGCCGCACGTGGCGCGCCTGAAGCAGGTGCTTGATCAGGCGTTTGCGCCATTGCCCGATAGCTACCGTTTGCAGTACCTGCCGCCCAAGCGGGCGCTGGAGGCGCTGGCTGGCGGCCAGGTGGTGGGGGATATCAGCCGCATCGCGCTGTACGGCAGCCTGGTGCCAGACGCGATTCGGGTACAGCCCTACCTCAGTACGGCCTGGCTGTACCTGGTGGCACGCCGTGGCGACAGCCTGCCCCGCCAGCTGGCGCATGTCGGCAGCGAGCGGCTGGCTTACACCCACGGCATCCTGATCTTGCAGCAGCGTACCGAGGGCATGCTGCGGCGCGAGGCTTCTCCCAGCGATGAGTCCTGCCTGAAAAAAGTGGAAGCCGGCCGCGTGCGCTACTGCTTGTTGTTCCATTACCGGCCGCAAATGGAAGCGGCGCTGGCGCCTTACGCGCAAACGCTGGCGTGGCGCCGGGTGGAGGCGCAGCCGGTTTATCTGTGGCTGGCGCCGGGGCAGCAGGCGCTGGCGGACAGCCTGGGCTGGCAGTTGCAGCACCTGCTGCGTAGCGGCCGCCTGACGCAACTGATGGGGCGGTTTCGCGAGCCCTGACGCGGGCTTGCGGTAATGACAGGCTTCGCCGTGGCGCGAAGCCGGCGTACAACACAACGCCAGTTTGCAAGTGCAAACTGGCGTTGTGTTGTCCATGGGCAGGCAGCGGGCGGCCAACCCTTGGCGCGGGTCTGCCGCCGCTAGGCGTGGCAGCGCCCGCGCCGGCCATTCAGCGCGCTTCGGTGCGTGGTGCCTGCAGGCTGGCCCAGTAGCCGTAGTTCACTTCCAGGTTTTCTTGCAGGCTGGCCAGGTCAACGGCTTGCTGGCCCAGGATCTGCACCGCACGCAGCGTGAGGTTCACTTCCTGTTCCATCAGCTTGGAGACGGTATTGGCCTGCCCCAGCTGGCTGGCGCTGTGCAGCCAACCCTGCCATTGCGCCAGCCAGCTGTCTTGCTGCGCTAGCAGCTTTTGCAGGCTGGCCGCTTGCAGCTGGGCCAGCCCCAGCCAGGTATCGGTGTGCAGCAGCGCCGGCAGCAGCGCCAGGCTGGCGCCGAGGTTGTGCTGGTGGCGGCTGGCGAGGTTGCCCAGCAGCTGGCCGTGGCGGGGGGCGTGAGCGGGCAGGGCGGCGGCCTGCGGCAGGGCGTGGTCGGCGTGGGTCATGGTGTGTCCTCTCGGTAGTGGGTGGGGCCGGGCGTACGGGCTTAGCCGCCCAGGCGCTGCAGCATGGCGTGGATGGCGCGGATCTGCAGTGCCTGCCGCGAGTAATAGTCGGGGTAGTCGGCGCTGCGGCTGGTGTAACCCCACCAGTCCCAGCAGCCGTCCGGGTTTTGCGCCAGCGTGCTGTCGCTGCCGGCGGCTTGCGGGTACAGCACGATCAGGTTGTTGCTGTCGGCAATGGTGTTGTAGCCGGTGGTAGTGATGTAGCGGTTGCCGTACGGCGGCTGGGTGGCGGTATCGGCCTGACCCAGCGTGTAGCTGACGTAGCTGTAGCCTTGCTTGCAACCGTGCAGGGCGATATGCACGCGTGCCGGGGCACCATCCAGCACGGCTTGCGGGACGTACACGTAGCCAAAATCGGCCATGCTAGCGTGCGGGTCGTTGCCAAAGAATTCGCGCTGGTCAAAACGCAGCAGTTGGCCGCTGGCTTGCGCAACCGGGGCGGCCAGCCCGGGGTAGATGTGCTGCAGGATGCGGTGCGATTGCATGAAGCCGCCATTGTTGAGGTAGGGCGGCTGGTTGCTGCCAAGCGGCGAGTCTTCCGGGTTGTCGGTAATCAGCGAGTGGCCGGCCGGCAGCTGGTCGTCGTAGGCCAGCTGGCTGTCGGGCACGCCCAGCAGGCGGTACATGTCGCGCGTTTGCGCCACCACCGCGCTGTTCACTACGCTGTCGGCGCTGCCGGTAAACACGTACACGCGCTGCCGCGCCAGGTTGGACAGCGGGTCGATCAGCGCGTCGCGCTCGGCTTCTTGCGCCAGCTTTACCGACAGCCGCGCCGGCGGGGCCAGCTCCGGCGTCAGCGGTGCCATGCACAGTTGCAGCGCGTTCAGTTCGTAGGCGTCTTCTGCCAGCCAGGCGGCGCCGCGAAAGGTTTCCACGCCGCGGTAGGGGCCGCCGGCCACCACGCCGGCACCGGCGAAGCTGGCCGAATGCGCCAGGTGCAGCTGTACGGTCATGAAGGCGCCGGACGACAGACCGGACACCGAACTTTCCCCTTTTGCTACCGCGTATTGTGCCAAGGGCACGATCTGGGACGACACTTGCTGCATGGTATGGCTCCTGTCTGGTGAGGGTCCGTCAACGCTGCTGTGGCATGGCCTGCTGCTACGCTGTCTGCCTGCGCCCTGGCCGGCATGTGGCGCGGCCAACTGCCGGCTTGTTTGCATTGTCGGCAGTGCGTATGTCCATTGTATGAAATATGCATGATTGTTGCACTGCAAAATGGCTATGTGCTTCGTTAATCCCCTTTGCCGCGGCTGCCTATACTGGCCACACCACACACCAAGGGGAGTCATCATGGGAAAAACCAGGCTGGAAGCCTTCAGCGACGGGGTACTGGCCATCATCATCACTTGCTGTATTGTGGGTAAATTTACATAGTTATGACCATGTTTCCTCTGAAATGCTATTAAGAACAGCAATTCTGTTGTGAAAATAATTATGTATTCCCACATAGTAATGTCATGGCACCTGGTCTCAATAGACGCTTCTTCACGGTAAGCGTAAAGCCGCGTATGAGTTGGTAGTTGAAGCGGAAAACGCTTGAAGTTAGGTCAGGTGAGGCACAGTATGTGCACATACTGATAGGCGTTATGCTTCTGACGGATGGGGCTGGCAGATGTGTGCATTCTTTGCACATTGCTTTGGGTGGGGGCGTACTATCCCAACTTGTGCAACAAATGCACGAGTTCTGCATAGCGCTAGGCCAACACGAGGGGCCTCAGAAAGGCCAAAGCCCGCTCGGGGCGGGCTTTTCCTCAAAGTACAGGGCACGACCGTTTCCGGAAAACCCTGTGTCTATGAAGCGAAGTATATCACCACCAATTTCCTCGTGTAACGGGGTGTCGAAGGGCATTCTACTTTCCGGTGTCACAATGACAGGCTCAGTCTAATGACCTACCAAGCGACAAGGGCAGCGGCAACTACCGAGCAATTCTAGGTAGTTGGGCAGGCACATCGTACGATTTAACCTGCAACCGAGCAGGTGAGCTCTCATGGTAGATCGTCGGCCATAGCGGACGAACGCAAGTATCGTGGATCTCGTCCACTATGGCCGGTAAAGCAGCCTGGAGGTATCAGATAAATGCCGCCGCGATTCAGTCTTGCTCCCGCTGGATGCTAAAACGCATTGGTATGCGTCACTTCTTCAAGGAATTCACTGTTGCTTGATAGAAAGTGCCTCTGTGCCATATTTTGTGGCAAACCAAGGCTTTGTTGCACAAATCAGGGCTTGCGCCTGTCCGGTAGAATGACCGCATGAGCAAGCCCCTCCCTCCCAAGTACCAAACTATCAACTGGCAGGCCTACAACCAGTCCCTCAAGCAGCGAGGGCAGCTTCTTCTCTGGCTCGACAAGGATATGAACTGGCAGGCTGTGGCCACCGGTAGACGCGGACGGCAGCCCACTTTCTCCTATGCTGCCATCCAGTTCTGTCTCACGGCGCTGACTACCGCCGCCAATGGCGCAAACTGCATCTGGGCATAGATGCGCAAACGCTGGAAATCCGGGCAATGGAAGTGACCGATAATCGTACGGGCGATGCCACGATGCTGCCGGAGCTGCTGTCGCAAATACCACCGACCGAGAAGTTGGTGACGGTGACCACGGATGGCGCATACGACACACGTCTGTGTCACGCAGCGATAGCGGAGCGAGGGGCTGCGGCCATCATTCCTCCGCGTCGAAACGGCCAGTTCTGGAAAGGGAATGCACCGGGCAATCAGGCTCGCAACGAGTCGCTACGCTCAGTGAAGTATCTGGGGCGCACGCTCTGGAAAAAGTGGAGTGGTTACCATCGCCGCAGTCTGGTCGAAACGAAGATGCACTGCTTCAAGTTACTGGCGGACCACGTCAAGTCACGGGACTTTGACCGGCAGGTGGCGGGGCTTCAAATCTGTGCCGCGATTTTGAATCGCTTCACAGCCCTGGGCGCGCCGCAAACGGTCCGTATGGGATAAATCCGTCTGGGGATTGGGGTAGTTCGACCTGCGGCTGATTTATGCAACAAAGCCTAGATGATGTATAGCATGCAATTTGCGGAAGGCTTTGCTGTATTGTCTGGGCTGCCTCGGCTCTCGTAGGCAACTCTGCCCTGCGATCAGGCGAATCAGTCGCTTGACTGTGCGAGTCCGATTTACCGCAGCAAACGGACACGACGGCGCACGTCTCTCTATGGTAGCTAAGGCCGATCCGCGGTCTCCGCCTCGTCGTACTGCGTAGCCACCAATAATCAGATTCCTTTCCACCAAAAAGGAGTCTGTCATGGGCACCACTCAGAAACGTGAAGCATGGAACAAAGGCAAGCTGATTGGCCAAAAGCCCCCTCTGAAGACAAAGAACCTGCGAGCGGTGCAAATCTTGCTTGGTCATACCAAGTTAGAAAGCACGGTGCGGTATCTCGGGATCGAAGTCGATGATGCTCTGGAAATTTCTGAGCAGATCGAAATTTAGGTAGTCGTTACTGCAACACTTTTCCAGCAGGTGGCGGCAATCTCGTGTCGCCACCGAGCTTTTCGGCCAGAGCTGTCTTGTGCAAAGGACCGATCCTAGGTCTGCTAACCTCTGAAGTGAATCGCCCCAGCTTCTCTAGACACTCTTGAGCCGTTGGAAATACTGCTTCTCGTACTCTACCGGTGACAGCCC
>NZ_VMDW02000054.1 GCF_007644045.2 Vogesella urethralis | reverse complement strand
AATTACTGGCGGAGAAATCCGGTAAATTAGCCTTGGACTCTAAAGCGTAGTGCTACTGAGATTGGGGGGACGTCGCTGCGCTTCGCGTGCCGGCAGGCGGGTGAGCGGAAACAGGCAGACACCGCGCCGCTGCTGCGTCATCAACTGCGCTCTGGCCCAGGGGACGGTGCGGATTTCCACCGGCAAGCCGGCCTGGGCTGCGGCCGCGCGTACCATGTCGTCCCCGATCCCCGGCTGGCTGTCGTGCCCGGGGCCCATGTGTAACGGCGGGTAGAGCATGCTGTACACGGTGAGCGGGGACGAGGCCAGGGCAGAAACCGCAGGCAGGAGCAGGAACAGCGTAAGCAGGCGCATGAGTGGGGGATAGCCGGGCATTCTTCAAGACAAAAGGCGTGCAGCATCTGCACGCCTTTATTGTACGCTGCCTGCGGCGTTGTGGTGCCGGCTCTACTTACCGGAACAGGGCCGCGTTGGCCTCGATGGCCGCCAGTGCGCACTGCTCATCCAGATGGCCGCCCGGTGCGCCACCGATGCCCATGGCACCGATGACCTCATTGCCGGCTTTCAGGGGCACGCCGCCGCCCAACAACAGGAAGCCGGGAATGTCCGCCAGGTTGGCCGCAGCCGGGTTTTTCTGGGCGTTTTCCATCACCGCCAGGCTGGTGTTGCGGGTGGACAGCGCAGTAAAGGCCTTGGCCTGGCTGGCGGCGATGGTGTGCGGGCCGGCGGCATCGGCGCGGGCAAAGGCTTTCAGGTTGCCGCCACGATCGACCACGCTGACGCCAACCTGCCAGCCTTTGGCCAGACATTGGGCTACGGCATCGGTGGCCAGCTTCTGGGCATCGGCCAGCGCCAGGTTGCGTTCGTTCAGCGGCGCGGCCACGGCGGTAGTGAGGGTCGCCAGCAGGCTCAGGGCAAACAGGGTCGTTTTCATTCGGTTTCTCCACACGGGTCAGTGATGCATGCAGTGTAGGGAAACCGTGGCGATGGCAACATTCGCACGGCTGCGGAGCGGTCTCCGTAGGATTACGGAGCCGGTGGCGTGCGCAGCAGCCAGTAATCGCGGATCAACTGTGCCAGCGTGTCCACTTCCAGCTTGGCAAACACATTGGCGCGGTAGGTTTCTACCGTACGCGGCGACAGTTCGAGTTCGCGGGCGATGGCTTTGTTGCTCATGCCCTCTGCAATACGCTGCAGCACGTCGTGCTCTCGGCCAGACAAGCGGGCCAGCCGGTCGCGAGCGGCCTGGCTGGCCGCCTGGCTGGCACGGCGGCTGCTGTGCTGGCGTACGGCCAGCTGTACGGCTTCCAGAAGCACATCGTCGTCTACCGGTTTTTGCAGGAACTCGCAGGCGCCTTGCTTGAATGCGCGCCGGCAATGCTCCACATTGCCATGCCCGGTCAGCAGGATCACCGGCAGGTCGCTGCTTGCTTGCAAGCGGGTCAGTACTTCCAGCCCGCCGATGCCGGGCATGCGCAAGTCCAGCACCACACAGCCGATGGCATGCGGTTCGTAGGCCGCCAGAAAAGCCGCCGGGTCGGCAAAGCCTTGTGAACGCAGGCCGACGCTGCGCAGCAGCAAGGCCAGGGCATCGCGGACGGCGTTGTCGTCGTCCACCAGGTATATCAGCGGGGCTTGGCAGTCAGCCATGGTCGGGCTCCGGGCAGGGCAGGGTCAGGGTAAGGCAGGCGCCGCCACCCGGCAGGTTGGCCGCGCTTAGCTGGCCGCCCATGCCGGTGGCCAGCGAGTCACACAGGCTGAGCCCCAGCCCCAGGCCGCCGGCTTTGCTGCTGCGAAATGGCAGGCCGGGCTGGGCAAGGCGCTCGGCGGGCAAGCCGGGGCCGTTGTCGGCGACGCTGAGCCGGTACAGGCCCGCCTCATGGCGCACCCGTATGCGGATCTCGCCGTCGTGGCGCCCGGCCAGCGCTTCGATAGCATTCTGGACCAGGTTATGCAGGATCTGTTCGACGGCAACAGCATCGGCACAAAGCGGCATGCCGCCGGGTGGACAATCCAGCTGCAGACGAAGGCCTTGTGCCGCCAGCACCGGGGCATGCAGACGCTGCAGACTGGCCAGCATGGCCGGCAGGTCCAGCCGGGTGGGGGCAGGGCGTGACTGGGGTGACACCAGGCTGCGCAGCCGGGCGATGATGTCGCCGGCACGTTTGGCTTGCTCGGCGCTGGACTGGATGGCCCGCCGTACATTGTCGCGCTCCTCATCGTCATCCAGCAGGCGGCCGGCGGCACGCAGGTTGGCCAGGATGGCGGTGAGCGGCTGGTTGAGTTCGTGCGCCATGCCGGCGGCCATTTCCCCCAGCGTGGACAGGCGGCTGATGGCGGACAGCCGTTGCTGTTCGGCGTGCTGTCGCGCGACATGGCGGGCTTGCCAGCGGCTGCCTGCCACCGCGAGCAAGGTAGCCAGTGCCAGACAGCTGGCCAGCCAGCCGGCCCAAGGGAGCTGTGCCGTGCCCAACGTGCCTGCGCTGTGAAAGGCAAAGGCCTGGGCTTGCCCCGGCAGGCGCTTGTCCAGGTGGAAGCGCGCCAGCGCACCGGTGTCGGCGCGCTGCAGCAAGGTGTGCGGGCCATCCGGCAGGGTGAGGGTGATGCGGCCAACGTTGGGCGGCCATTCGCCGGCTGCCAGCAGCTGTTGGCTGTCGATCAGCATGGCCCAGCCAGCGGGAGACAGCAGCCAGTAGCGGCCTTCGCGGTCGGGCAGGGTTTGCCAGTGGCGGGCTCGTGGCGCCGTGGGCGCGCGCGGGTAGCCTTGCCATTGGCTGCCTTGCCAGCGGGCCACGGCTTGCAACTGCGGCATGGCGGTGTGCAGGCTGGCGAGCAGGGCGGGTAACGGCGGCGGGCTGGACAGACTGCCCAGCACGGTCAGCACCGCCTCGTGCTGGACGATTTTCTGGCTGAGCAGACGGTGGCTGATGCTGCTGTCGGTAGCAAAGCGGGCTTGCTGTGCCTGCCAGCCCGCCTGCAGCCATAAGGCCGCTGCCAGCAGACTCAGCAGTAGCCAGCCCAGGGCAAGAGTGCGGGCGATTTTCATCGCTTGATTATGGCACAGCACGCCTGGCGCGCCTTTCCGTAGCATTACGGAGGCTGCCGACGTGAAAACGGCCAGGGGTCGCAGACCGCCTGGCCGTGTCGTGACTGCCGCTAGCTTAGGCTTTCACGCAATCCACGCAGTAGACTTTGCGGCCGTCTACCTGGCTGGCCACCAGGCCGTGGACGTCGGTTTCAAAGCCCGGCAGCTGGCTGTTGAAGGCCTGCACGAAGCGCAAGTAGTCGACGATGGTGGTGTTGAACACTTCGCCCGGAATCAGCAGCGGGATGCCCGGCGGGTACGGTGTCAGCAGTACGGCGGTCACGCGGCCTTCCAGCTGGTCTACCGGTACGCGTTCGATCTCGCGGTGTGCCATCTTGGCGAAGGCGTCGGCCGGGCGCATCGCCGGCTCCATGTCCGACAGGTAGATTTCGGTGGTGAGGCGGGCAATATCGTGCTCGCGGTACAGGCTGTGGATCTTCAGGCACAGGTCTTTCAGGCCCACGCGCTCGTACTGCGGGTATTTGGCCACGAATTCCGGCATCACGCGCCATAGCGGCTGGTTCTTGTCGAAGTCGTCCTTGAACTGCTGCAGCAGCGAAATCAGCGTGTTCCAGCGGCCTTTGGTAATGCCGATGGTGAACATGATGAAGAAGCTGTACAGGCCGGTTTTTTCCACCACCACGCCGTGCTCGGTCAGGTACTTGGTGACGATGGCGGCCGGGATGCCCAGCTCTTCGAAGCTGCCGTCCAGCGACAGGCCCGGGGTGAGCAGCGTGGCCTTGATCGGGTCCAGCATGTTGAAGCCGTCTTCGATGCCGGCAAAGCCGTGCCAGCTGTCTTCCGGCTTCAGCGTCCAGTCGATCGGGTCGCAGATGCCGTCGTCGGACAGCGCCTCCGGGCCCCATACGCGGAACCACCAGTCGTCGCCGTACTCTTCGTCCACCTTGCGCATGGCGCGGCGGAAGTCCAGTGCCTCTACCAGCGACTCTTCCACCAGCGCCTGGCCTCCCGGCTGCTCCATCATGGCCGCGGCCACGTCGCAGCTGGCGATGATGGCGTATTGCGGGCTGGTGGAGGTGTGCATCAGGTAGGCTTCGTTGAAGCTCATGGTGTCCAGCTGGCGGTTCTCCGGGTCCTGCACCAGGATCTGCGAGGCTTGCGAAATGCCGGCCAGCAGCTTGTGGGTGGACTGGGTGGAGAAAATCATCGATTCCTTGCAGCGCGGACGGCCTTCGCCGATGGCGTGGAAGTCGCCGTAGAAATCGTGGAAGCTGGCGTGCGGCAGCCAGGCTTCGTCGAAGTGCAGGGTGTCCACTTCACCATCCAGGATGCCCTTGATCTCTTCCACGTTGTACAGGATGCCGTCGTAGGTGGACTGGGTGATGGTGAGGATGCGCGGTTTGGCGTTCGGGTTCTTGGCCAGTGCTTCGCGGGCAAACGGGTTGGCCGCAATCTTGGCGCGGATGCTATCCAGCGAGAACTCGCTTTTCGGAATCGGGCCGATGATGCCGTAGTGGTTGCGCGTAGGCATCAGGAACACCGGAATGGCACCGGTCATCATGATGGCGTGCAGGTTGGATTTGTGGCAGTTGCGGTCTACCAGCACGATGTCGCCGGCGGCCACGGTGCTGTGCCACACGATCTTGTTACTGGTGGAGGTGCCGTTGGTGACGAAGAACAGGTGGTCGCAGCTGAAAATGCGGGCGGCGTTGCGCTCGGAGGCCGCTACCGGGCCGGTGTGGTCCAGCAGTTGGCCCAGTTCGTCTACCGCGTTGCACACGTCGGCGCGCAGCATGTTTTCGCCAAAGAACTGGTGGAACATCTGGCCCACAGGGCTCTTCAGGAACGCCACGCCGCCGGAGTGGCCCGGGCAGTGCCAGCTGTAGGAGCCGTCGTAGGCGTAGTTCACCAGCGCGCGGAAGAACGGCGGCGCCAGGCTGTCGAGGTAGGATTTGGCCTCGCGGATGATGTGGCGTGCCACGAACTCCGGCGTGTCCTCGTGCATGTGGATGAAGCCGTGCAGCTCGCGCAGGATGTCGTTCGGGATGTGGCGTGCGGTGCGGGTTTCGCCGTACAGGTACACCGGAATGTCCGGGTTGCGGCGGCGGATTTCCGCCACAAAGCCGTACAGGCCGCCCAGCGCGGTTTCGGCCGAGTCGTCGGTGTGGAATTCCTCGTCATCGATGGACAGGATGAAGCCGGCGGCGCGGCTTTGCTGTTGCGCAAACGAGGTGAGATCGCCGTAGCTGGTGTAGCCGATGACGCTCATGCCCTCCGCTTCGATGGCGGCGGCCAGTTCACGGATGCCGGAACCGCTGGTGTTCTCGGAACGGAAGTCCTCGTCGATGATGACGATGGGGAAGTGAAAACGCATACCTGAGTCCTTGTTGCTGTTAACTCGGACACGTCAGGCTGCCGTGGGGCCACTTGGGCAGCGCGTGAGCCACGCCGGGTGCATCGGTGTGGTTCTGTGCACCTGTAACGCCAAAGCTGGCCTTCGCGGCAGGGCCGGAAGTGTCACTCGGTGCGCGTTGGGGCACAGTTCTGTACGTACGACGTGATGCCGCCGCCCTGGATGGCTGGCCTTGAGGCGCGATTGTTTATCCGCCATGCCAAGGCACGACGGAACAAAGGGGCGCTTTGCACCGCGGTCCGCACTGGGAGGCTCGCCTCCTTCACGTCTGCCGGCTTAGGGTGTTGTCGTCCGGGTGGCCCTGATGAGGTTGGCCGCAACGGAAAACACCTTCGAATAACCCAAGAAAGCGCGCATTGTAGCGGCATTGTGGGCGTTCATGTTGCACGGCAGTATTACAGCCGGAAAAAGTTTTTGCGGCGTCGTGCGGCTGGCAAAATTTGATCAAAAAACCTGCTGAAACAAGTGTTTGTTATGGTGTGTGCTTTGGGGGTGTCGTGCTGTCCCGGCGCGCCTTGCGCCGCCGCCACAGCCGTGGCCAGGCGCGCAACAGCACGCTGCCGCCGATCAGCAGCAGCCCCAGCGCCAGCGGCAGTGCGGCCAGGTAGGGAAACCACAGCACGGCTGCGGCCAGCAGCAACAGCACCAGGCCAATGCTGGCAAAGGCGCTGGCTTCGCTGTCTTCCACGTTGCGTGTACCGCGAATGGCGGTATCCAGCACGTCGCCTAGCCGCGCCGCCTGGCGCGCCGCCGCCGCCGCACTCACCGCCGCGTGCTGACGCAAGGGCAGGCGCGGGCCTTGCTGGCGCGGCTTGGCCAGCGCCGGCCGCTTGTGCACGCCGCTGAGCACCACTTCGGTGGCGTGGTCGATGTCCTGTAGAAAGCGGGTTTCCATCTCGGCCGCCAGTACGGCGTCCTCGATGGCGAGGTCCAGCTCGCGGTTGGCCAGCCAGCTGGAGATGTTGAGGTTGGTGGAGCCGATGCGCGCCCAGCGCCCGTCGGCTACCGCCGTCTTGGCGTGGATCATCGGCCCGTTCCATTCGAACACGCGCACGCCGGCTTCCAGCAACGGGCGGTACAAGGTGCGCGACACGGTGGCGATCCAGCCGATGTCGCTGCTGCGCGGTACCAGCAGGCGCACGTCCACGCCGTCGCGAGCCGCGTTCTGCAGCGCGCTGAGGTAGGCGCTGGTGCCCATGAAGTAGGCGTCGGTCAGCCACAGCCGTTCACGGGCAAAGCCGGCAATCAGCAAATCCAGCCGCATCAGTTTGGCGGTGGAGGGGGTGGTGGCAATCAGGCGGGCGCTGACGTGGCCGGCAGGTGCCGGGTTGGCCGCCAGCGGCGGCAGGGTGCCGCCACTGGCTTGCCAGCTGTCGGCAAACGCGGCCAGCGCATCGGCAAGCAAGGGGCCGCGCAGGCTGAGGCCGGTATCGCGCCAGCCCTCCCAGCGCGAGCTGACGCACAAGCCGCCGATGAAGGCGATGTCGCCATCCACCACGATCAGCTTGCGGTGATCACGCCCTGGCAGGTTGAGCCCGGTACGCCAGCCCGGTGCTTGCCAGGCCCGCACCTGGGCGCCGGCCTGCTGCAGTGGCTTGAAGAAGCCGGTGTAGTGCTCGCGCCAGCAACCCAGCCAGTCGTACAGCAAGTACACCTGCACCCCCTGGGCCAGCTTTTGCAGCAGCAGCGCGCGTAGCTGGCGGCCAAACGGGTCGTCGGCAAACAGGTACATCTCGATCAGGATGTAGTCGCCGGCGTCGGCCAACCGTTGCGTCCAGGCGCTGAAGTTGGCCGCCGCATCGAACAGTAGCGCGACGTCATTGCCGCCTACCAGCGGTGCGCCGGCCGAACGCGCCAGCGCCTGCTCGGCCAGTTGGCGGAACAGTTGGCTATCGGCGGACGAGGGCAGTGGCTTGCTCATTGGCTATTGTCTGACAGTATTAAAAATGCAGTATTTTGTCGGGTGCTGGCGCAAAAAATGCTGGTCGTATTTATGAATGTTGATGTCTCTAAAATGTAAAGCCGGCTGCGGGTTTTCCCCAGTACTGTAGTATGTAAATTACAGTAAGTGCTTGTTTGTTAAGTGATAATGCGTCGCACAAAAAGCGGTTGCAGGGTCAGCATTCTTGACCTTAGAATCGAAACATTCGCATCACATTATAAGCAGGGACAAAAGATGGACAGACAGCGCTGGCTGGAGGGCACTTTATACAGCCCGGATTTCGAACAAGACAGCTGTGGCTTCGGTTTAATCGCCCAACTGGACGACAAACCTTCCCACTGGCTGGTCAATACCGCCATTTCTTCCTTGGCCAAACTGACCCACCGCGGCGCCGTGGCTGCCGACGGCAAATCGGGTGACGGCTGTGGCTTGCTGTTCCGCAAGCCGGACGGTTTTCTGCGTGAAGTTGCCGCCGAAGCCGGCTTTGCCCTGAAGGCAGTGTATGCCGCGGGCCTGGTGTTTGCCCACCCGGACGCCGCCCAGGGCGAGCGCAGCCGCAACCGCCTGAAAGAATACCTCGAAAGCCAGGGCTTGGAAGTGGCCGGCTTCCGCCAGGTGCCAATCGATATCGGTGCCTGTGGCGAGCAGGCAATGGCATCGTTGCCCAGCTTCTACCAGGTATTCGTCAACTGCCCCTTCGGCATGGACGAGCTGTCGTTCCAACGCCGTCTGTACATGGGTCGTCGCCAGGCTGAAAAAGCCAACAAGGCAGACGACCCTTATTTTTATCTGCCGACCCTGTCGCCGCACACGCTGTCGTACAAGGGCCTGGTAACGCCGGACAACCTGCACAAGTTCTACCTGGACCTGTCCGACCCGCGTTTCGAGTCCAGCCTGGCGGTGTTCCACCAGCGCTTCTCCACCAACACCTGGCCGCAGTGGAAACTGGCGCAGCCGTTCCGCTTCCTGGCGCACAACGGCGAGATCAACACCGTGCAGGGCAACCGCAACTGGGCCCGCGCGCGCGAACGCATCATGACCTCGCCGCACATCGACATGGACGCCATCCGTCCGATCGTGCAGACCGACGGTTCCGACTCCATGAGCCTGGACAACATGCTGGAAGGCCTGCTGATGGGCGGCATTCCGCTGTTCCGTGCGCTGCGCCTGCTGGTGCCGCCGGCTTGGCAGAACGTGGACTCCACCGATAAAGACCTGCGTGCCTTCTACGAATTCAACTCCATGCACATGGAACCGTGGGACGGCCCGGCCGGTATCGTACTGACCGACGGCCGCTACGCCGGCTGTATGCTGGACCGTAACGGCCTGCGCCCGGCCCGCTGGGTGCTGACCAAAGACAACATCCTCACCATCGCGTCTGAAGTAGGCGTGTGGGACTACAAGCCGGAAGACGTGGTGAAGAAGGGCCGCGTGAAGCCGGGTCAGCTGTTTGCGGCAGACCTGCAAACCGGCGAAATCCTGTACCCGGAGGACATCGACGCGCAGCTGAAATCGGCCAAACCGTACCGTCAGTGGATCAAGGACGCCGGTTCGCGTCTGGAGCTGTCCATCGAGGACGACGCCGGCCTGGAAGCGTGGCCGAAAGATCAGCTGCTGACCTACCAGAAGCTGTACAACATCAGCTTTGAAGAGCGCGATCAGATCCTGCGCGTGCTGGCCGAAGACGGCCAGGAAGCGGTGGGCTCGATGGGTGACGACACCCCGATGGCGGTACTGAGCCAGAAAGTGCGTTCGCCGTTCGACTACCTGCGCCAGCAGTTTGCCCAGGTGACCAACCCGCCGATCGACCCGATCCGCGAAGCCATCGTGATGTCGCTGAATACCGTGTTCGGCCCCGAGCGCAACATGTTCGAGGAAACCGCCGAGCACGCCAAGCGGCTGGAAGTACGCAGCCCGGTGTTGTCGCGCGAGAAATTCATCCGCATTACCACGCGTACCGAGCCGTACCTGAAAGCCACCACCTTCGACCTGTGCTTCGACCCGTCCGAACGTACCCTGCAGCAGGCCATCGAGCGCCTGGCGGCGCACGTGGTGGAAGCGGTACAGGAAGGCACCGTCATCGTGGTGCTGTCCGACCGCACCATTGCGGCCAACCGTCTGCCGATTCCGGCGCTGTTTGCCGTCGGTGCCGTGCACCATGCGCTGATCGACGCCGGCCTGCGCTGCAAGGCCAACATCATTGCCGAAACCGGCACCGTGCGTGACCCGCACCAGATGGCCTGTCTGATCGGCTACGGCGCCACCGCGGTATACCCGTACCTGGCGTACCAGACCATCGTCGACCTGGTGCAAACCGGCGACGTGCAGCTGCGCGTCAACGAAGCGCTGCAGCACTACCGCAAGGGCATCAACAAGGGCCTGATGAAGGTGCTGTCCAAGATGGGTATCTCCACCATCGCCAGCTACCGCGGTGCCCAGCTGTTCGAAGCCATCGGCCTGCACGAAGACCTGGTAACGCTGTGCCTGAAGGGCACCGTATCGCGTATCTCCGGCGCCAGCTTCGAGGACTTCGAGGACGACCAGAAACAACTGTCGCGTCTGGCATTCAACCCGATGCGCCCGGTCACCCACGGTGGCCTGCTGAAGTACGTGCACGGCGAGGAATATCACGCCTACAACCCGGACGTGGTGCAGACGCTGCAAAAAGCGGTGCAGAACACCGACTACGACGCCTACAAGCAGTACGCCGACCTGGTGAATAACCGCCCGGTGGCGATGTTCCGCGACCTGATGCAGCTGCAGCTGGACGGCATCACCCCGATCTCCATCGACGAAGTGGAGCCGGTGGAAAGCATCCTCAAGCGTTTCGACTCCGCCGGCATGTCGCTGGGCGCTTTGTCGCCGGAAGCGCACGAGGCGATGGCCACCGCCATGAACCGCCTGGGCGGCCGCTCCAACTCCGGTGAAGGCGGCGAAGACCCGGCGCGTTACGGCACCGAGAAGATGTCCAAGATCAAGCAGGTGGCGTCCGGCCGTTTCGGCGTGACCCCGCACTACCTGGTGAACGCCGAAGTGCTGCAGATCAAGGTAGCCCAGGGCGCCAAGCCGGGCGAGGGCGGCCAACTGCCGGGCGACAAGGTATCGCCGCTGATCGCCAAGTTGCGCTGCTCCAAGCCCGGCATCAGCCTGATCTCGCCGCCGCCGCACCACGACATCTACTCGATCGAAGACTTGGCGCAGCTGATTTTCGACCTGAAGCAGGTGAACCCGAAGGCGCTGGTGTCGGTAAAACTGGTAGCCGAGCCGGGCGTGGGCACCATCGCTGCCGGCGTAGCCAAGGCTTACGCCGACCTGATCACCATCTCCGGCTACGACGGCGGTACCGGTGCCAGCCCGCTGACCAGCGTCAAGTACGCCGGTAGCCCGTGGGAGCTGGGCCTGACCGAAGCACAGCAGGTGCTGCGTGCCAACGGCTTGCGCGGCCGCGTCCGCGTGCAGACCGACGGCGGCCTGAAAACCGGCCTCGACGTGATCAAGGCCGCCATCATGGGTGCCGAGAGCTTCGGCTTCGGTACCGGCCCGATGGTGGCGCTGGGCTGCAAGTTCCTGCGTATCTGCCACCTGAACAACTGCGCCACCGGCGTGGCCACCCAGGAAGTGAAGCTGCGTTCCAAGTACTTCATCGGCCTGCCGGAAATGGTGATGAACTACTTCCTGTTCATCGCCCAGGAAACCCGCGAGTGGATGGCCAAGCTTGGCGTACGCAATATGGAAGAGCTGATCGGCCGCATGGAACTGCTGGGCCTGGCCGACGGTAATACCGCCAAGCAACAGCGCCTGAACCTGGCGCCGCTGCTGTCGCAAGGTACTGTGCCGGATAGCGTGCCGCGCTTCTGCGTCAGCGAATCCAACCCGTCCTTCGACAAGGGCGAGCTGGCCGAGCAGATCCTGGCCGATGCGCTGCCTGCCATCCACAACAAGCAGATGCTGCAGCTGAGCTACCCGATCGAGAACATCAACCGCTCCATCGGCGCCCGCCTGTCCGGCGAAATCGCCCGCGTACACGGTGCGGCCGGCCTGCCGTTCGGCTGCCTGAAGGTGAAGTTCACCGGCTCCGCCGGCCAGAGCTTCGGCGTCTGGAACGCCCCGGGCCTGCACCTGGAGCTGGAAGGCGACGCTAACGACTACGTAGGCAAGGGCATGGCTGGTGGTCGCGTCACCATCTACCCGCCGAAGGACGCGGCGTACAAGTCGGACGAGTCCATCATCATCGGTAACACCTGCCTGTACGGCGCTACCGGCGGCCAGCTGTTTGCGGCGGGCGTGGCCGGCGAGCGTTTCGCGGTGCGTAACTCCGGTGCGCTGGCCGTGATCGAAGGCGCCGGTGACCACTGCTGCGAATACATGACCGGCGGCAGCGTGATCGTGCTGGGCGAAACCGGCTACAACTTCGGTGCCGGCATGACCGGGGGCTTTGCCTTCGTCTACGACCGTGCCGAGAAGTTTGCCTACCGCTACAACAACGAGCTGGTTGACATCAACCTGATCAACGGCGAAGCGATGGGCATGTACCGTGCCTACCTGCTGGAGAAGATTGCCAAGCACGTGGAGCTCACCGGTTCCGAAACCGGCCGCGCCATGCTGGAAAACTTCGACGACTACGTGGACTACTTCTGGCTGGTGAAGCCCAAGGCCGCCAAGCTGGAAAGCCTGCTGAAAGACTGATAGGGACGGGCGGGTTTGTCCGCCCCTTGATAGCAATGAAAGCACCTTGCGGCCAACGTTGGCCGCAGGGGCAAAGGATCGATGATCATGGGTGACGTTTTCCAGTTCATGAAGCTCTCGCGCAACCCCGGCGACAAGGTAGAAGTCGCGGTGCGCAAGATCGAATTCAAAGAGATTTACACCCCGCTGCACGCGGTAGACGCGGGCGACCAGGCCGGCCGCTGCCTGTCCTGTGGTAACCCCTACTGCGAGTGGGAGTGCCCGGTACACAACTACATCCCCAACTGGCTGAAGCTGGTGAAGGAAGGCAAGTTGTTCGAAGCGGCCGAGATGTCGCACAAGACCAATAGCTTGCCGGAAATCTGCGGCCGCGTTTGCCCGCAGGATCGCCTGTGCGAAGGCGCCTGCACGCTGGAGCAGGGTGGTTTTGGCGCCGTAACCATCGGCAGCGTGGAAAAATTCATTACCGACGAGGCCTACAAGGCCGGTTGGCGCCCGGACATGTCCAAGGTGATCTGGAGCGACAAGAAAGTGGCCATCATCGGTGCCGGCCCGGCGGGCCTGGCCTGTGCCGACGTACTGGTGCGCAACGGCGTGCGCCCGGTGGTGTTTGACCGCTACGAAGAAATCGGCGGCCTGCTCACCTTTGGCATCCCCGAGTTCAAGCTGGAAAAGAGCGTGGTGAAGCGTCGCCGCGAGATCATGGAAGGCATGGGCGTCGAGTTCCGCCTCAATACCGAAATCGGCCGCGATGTCGAAATCGAAACCTTGCTGGCAGAGTACGACGCCGTGTTCATGGGAATGGGCGCTTACAAGTACATGAAAGGCGGCTTCGATGGCGAAGACCTGCCGGGCGTACTGGAAGCGCTGCCGTTCCTGATCAACAACGTGCGCCAGTGCATGGACACGCTGCCGGCAGGCGACGCGCCGGTATCGATGGCCGGCAAGCGCGTGGTGGTACTGGGTGGTGGCGATACCGCGATGGACTGCAACCGCACCTCCATCCGCCAGGGCGCGCGCAAGGTGATTTGTGCCTACCGCCGTGACGAGGCCAATATGCCGGGTTCCAAGCGCGAAGTGGCCAACGCGCGCGAGGAGGGCGTCGAGTTTCTGTGGAACCGCCAGCCGATGGGCATTGAACAGGCCGCCGACGGCAGCCTGCGCCTGAAACTGGCAGAAACCCGCCTCGGTGCGCCGGATGCCAAGGGCCGTCGCAACGCCGAAATCGTGCCGGGTAGCGAAGAAGTGATCGAGTGCGACCACGTCATCGTGGCGTTCGGTTTCCAGGCCGAAGCCGCCAGCTGGTTCGAGCGCCAGGGCGTCACCGTGGCAGCCAACGGTCGCACGTTGGCCGCGGCCAACGGCAAGTTCAAGTACCAGACCGCCAACGCCAAGATCTTTGCCGGCGGCGACCAGGTGCGCGGTGCCGACCTGGTGGTGCGTGCCGTATTCGAAGGCCGTCAGGCTGCCGAGGGCATGCTGGCCTATCTGCAAGTCTGGTAAACCAGTGCAACTGGCCCGTGCGGCCAACCTTGCCCCAGCCCGCCGTCCGGCGGGCTTTGTCATTTCCGGCGGCGGCCAACGCTAAAAATCTTGCCCTGCCCCCTCTTGAAAACCGCGTATGCCGTCCCTATGATTAGCACTCGCAAGGGCAGAGTGCTAATGCACCTGTCCAACACCGCTGAATTGATAGGTAATCATCTTTCAACAGCCACTGCTATTAGGAGAGATAAATGGCAATTCGTCCTCTGCACGATCGTGTTGTTATCAAACGCCTCGAGGCTGAAGAAAAAACCGCTTCCGGCATCGTTCTGCCGGGCGCCGCTGCTGAAAAGCCGGACATGGGTGAAGTGGTTGCCGTAGGTAACGGCAAGATCCTCGAAAACGGCGAACGCCGTGCCCTGGAGCTGAAAGTCGGCGACAAGGTTATCTTCGGCAAGTATTCCGGCCAGACCGTCAAGGTTGACGGTAACGAGCTCCTCGTGATGCGCGAGGAAGACGTGATGGGCATCGTCGAGTAATCCGTCCCCATCCCGCTTGTACTAACTGATTCTGGAGAATTTCAAGAATGGCAGCTAAAGACGTACGCTTCGGCGATTCCGCCCGTGCAAAAATGGTAGTGGGTGTCAACATTCTGGCTGACGCCGTTAAAGTGACCCTGGGCCCGAAAGGCCGCAACGTGGTTCTGGACCGCTCCTTCGGCGCGCCGACCATCACCAAGGACGGTGTGTCCGTGGCCAAAGAAATCGAACTGAAAGACAAGTTCGAAAACATGGGCGCCCAGATGGTGAAAGAAGTCGCTTCCAAGACTTCCGACGTTGCCGGTGACGGCACCACCACCGCTACCGTGCTGGCTCAGGCTATCGTGCACGAAGGCATGAAGTTCGTGACCGCCGGCATGAACCCGATGGACCTGAAGCGTGGTATCGACAAGGCTGTTGTGGCCCTGGTAGGCGAAATCGCCAAGATCGCCAAGCCGTGCGCCACCACCAAGGAAATCGCCCAGGTTGGCTCCATCTCCGCCAACTCCGACAGCGACATCGGTGAAATCATCGCTACCGCCATGGAAAAAGTGGGCAAGGAAGGCGTGATCACCGTTGAAGACGGCAAATCGCTGCAAAACGAACTGGACGTCGTAGAAGGCATGCAGTTCGACCGCGGCTACCTGTCCCCGTACTTCATCAACAACCAGGAAAAACAGATTGCCGCACTGGACAATCCGTTCATCCTGCTGTTCGACAAGAAAATCTCCAACATCCGCGACCTGCTGCCGGTTCTGGAGCAAGTGGCCAAGTCCGGCCGTCCGCTGCTGATCATCGCTGAAGATGTGGAAGGCGAAGCGCTGGCTACCCTGGTAGTGAACACCATCCGCGGCATCCTGAAAGTGGTTGCCGTGAAGGCTCCGGGCTTCGGCGACCGTCGCAAAGCCATGCTGCAAGATATCGCCATCCTGACCGGCGGTACCGTGATTGCTGAAGAAGTGGGCCTGACCCTGGACAAAGTGACTCTGGAAATGCTGGGTCAAGCCAAACGCGTTGAAGTGGGCAAGGAAAACTCCACCATCATCGACGGCGCTGGCGATGCAGCCCAGATCCAGGCTCGTGTTGGCGAAATCCGCCAGCAGATCGAAGCCGCCACTTCCGACTACGACCGTGAAAAACTGCAAGAGCGCGTGGCCAAACTGGCCGGCGGTGTTGCCGTGATCAAGGTTGGCGCTGCCACCGAAGTGGAAATGAAAGAGAAGAAAGCCCGCGTGGAAGACGCGCTGCACGCTACCCGTGCGGCAGTGGAAGAAGGCGTGGTACCTGGCGGTGGCGTAGCCCTGCTGCGTGCCCGTTCCACCCTGGCCGATCTGGAAACCGCTAATGCCGACCAGGCTGCTGGCGTGAAGATCGTACTGAAAGCCATCGAAGCTCCGCTGCGTCAGATCGTACAAAACGCCGGCGACGAGCCGTCCGTGGTGGTGAACAAGGTGCTGGAGGGCAAGGCCAACTTCGGTTACAACGCCGCGACTGGCGAGTACGGCGACATGCTGGAAATGGGCGTACTGGACCCGGCCAAAGTGACCCGCTCCGCGCTGCAGCACGCTGCTTCCGTAGCCGGCCTGATGCTGACCACCGACTGCATGGTAGCCGAGCTGCCGGAAGACAAGCCGGCTATGCCTGACATGGGCGGCATGGGTGGTATGGGTGGCATGGGCGGCATGATGTAAGCTGCCTCGCCCTTGCGAAGCCAGAACCCCGCACCCCGGTGCGGGGTTTTTTCATGTGCTGCGGCCAACCTTGCCAGGTTGGCCGCATTGTTTTGCGCGCGCAGTCTGGCACAATGCCGCTTTCTTTGCGGGAGAGTCAGCATGAACCGGAACGAACTGTTACAGGCGCTGGACGGCAAGCTGGAGCCGTGGCGTTTCAAGGACTACGCCCCGAATGGGCTGCAAGTGGAAGGCAGCGACGAGATTCGCCGCATCATTACTGGCGTGACGGCCTCGCAGGCCTTGATCGACGAAGCCATCCGCCTGCAGGCGGACACCATTCTGGTGCACCACGGTTACTTCTGGAAAAGCGAGGCGGCGCCCATCACCGGCATCAAACGCAAGCGCATTGCGGCGTTGCTGCAAAGCAACATCAACCTGATTGCCTACCATCTGCCGCTGGATGCCCATCCGGAACTGGGCAACAACGCCCAGCTGGGGCAGGTGCTGGGCTTTGTCGACGCCGCGCCCAGCCAGAGCGAGCCGCTGTTATGGTGCGGCCAACTGGCGCAGCCGATGGCTGGCGAGGCGCTGCGCCAGCACATCAGCCGCAATCTGGGGCGCGAGGCCCTATTGCTGGGTGATGCGGACAAGACACTAAAGCGTGTGGCCTGGTGTACCGGTGGCGCGCAGGGTTTTTTTGAACAGGCCATCGCTTTGGGCGTGGATGTGTTCATTACTGGCGAAGTGTCTGAGCAAAATCAGCATTTGGCGAATGAAAGCGGCGTAAGCTTCATCGCGGCGGGGCATCACGCCACGGAACGCTATGGCGCCAAGGCCTTGGGGCAGTGGCTGGCGGATGAATTTGCCCTGGATGTGCAATTTATCGATCTCTTTAACCCGGTCTAACAACGATGCCCATGCTGTCAATGAGGCGATTTGTCGCATATGCGCTTCAAGTTCCCTCATGGAATCGGGTAGAATTGTAAGGTTTCAAGTTTATAGCTCGGTTTCCACGTTTGAGGATGACTGTAATGAGTGAACAACACGTTGATGCGGGGCGCCGTCGCTTTCTGACGGTGGCCACCAGCGCGGTTGGTGGTGTAGCGGCGGCCGGTGTGGCTGTGCCGTTTTTGATGAGCTTTGCGCCTTCTGAGCGTGCCAAGGCTGCCGGTGCCCCGGTTGAGGTGGACATCAGCAAGCTGGAAGCCGGCCAGAAGATCAACGTCGAATGGCGTGGCAAACCGGTATGGGTACTGTCGCGTACGCCGGAGCAGCTGAAAAACCTGTCGAAAATCGAAGGCGACCTGCTGGATCCGAAGTGCGAATCGCCTGAGCAGCCAGAATACTGCAAGAACGCAACCCGCTCCATCAAACCGGAGATCCTGGTTGCCGTGGGTATCTGTACCCACCTGGGCTGTTCGCCGACCCACCGTCCCGATATCGCCCCGGCCGACCTGGGTCCGAAATGGGTAGGTGGCTTCTACTGTCCGTGCCACGGTTCCAAGTTCGACCTGTCCGCCCGCGTGTACAGCGGCGTACCGGCCCCGAAGAACATGGAAATCCCGCCGCACAAGTATCTGTCCGATACCGTGCTGCTGATCGGCGATGACAAGTAAGCGAGGGGAGAACATATGAGCACTGGCCAAAAAATCCTCAATTGGGTGGATGAGCGTTTCCCGCTGTCCTCGATGATGAAAGAGCACGTCACCGAGTACTACGCCCCCAAAAACTTCAACTTCTGGTACTTCTTCGGTTCGCTGGCCCTGCTGGTGCTGGTGATCCAGATCGTGACCGGTATTTTCCTGACCATGAACTACAAGCCGGATGGCACCCTGAATGCACAGGGTATCCCGGTGGCGTTCGCCTCGGTCGAATACATCATGCGCGACGTAGCGGGTGGCTGGATCATCCGCTACATGCACTCCACTGGCGCCTCGATGTTCTTTGTCGTGGTTTACCTGCATATGTTCCGTGGCCTGATCTACGGTTCGTACAAGCAGCCGCGCGAGCTGGTATGGGTGTTTGGTACGCTGATCTTCCTGGTGCTGATGGCCGAAGCCTTCATGGGCTACCTGCTGCCGTGGGGTCAGATGTCGTTCTGGGGTGCGCAGGTGATCGTGAACCTGTTTGCTTCCATCCCGGTGATCGGCCCGGACCTGTCCGTGTTCATCCGTGGTGACTTCGTGGTGGGTGATGCCACGCTGAACCGCTTCTTTGCGCTGCACGTGATTGCTGTGCCGCTGATCCTGCTGGCGCTGGTAGTTGCCCACCTGATCGCCCTGCACGAAGTGGGTTCTAACAACCCGGATGGCGTAGAGATCAAGAAACTGAAAGGTGAAGACGGCAAGCCGCTGGATGGCATTCCGTTCCACCCGTACTACACCGTCAAAGACGTACTGGGTGTGGCTGTGTTCCTGATCGTGTTCTCCAGCATCGTGTTCTTTGCCCCGGAAATGGGCGGCTACTTCCTGGAACACCCGAACTTTGACCAGGCCGACCCGCTGAAGACCCCGCCGCACATCGCGCCGGTATGGTACTTCACCCCGTTCTACGCCATTCTGCGTGCGGTGCCGTCGTTTGCAGGTACCCAGGTGTGGGGTGTACTGGCCATGGGTGCTGCCGTGGTGCTGATTGCCTTCCTGCCGTGGCTGGACAAGTCCCCGGTGAAGTCCATCCGTTACCGTGGTCCGAAGTTCAAGTTCATGCTGGTGCTGTTCATTACTGCCTTTATCGGTCTGGGTATCCTGGGCGCGCTGCCGTCCACCAACCTGCGTACCGTGGTAGCCCAGCTGTTCTCCATCATCTACTTTGCGTTCTTCCTGGGCATGCCGTTCTACACCAAGAACGATGTGGGCAGCACACCGGTTCCGACCCGTGTGACCATGAGCACCCCGGCGCGTCAGGTACGCTTTGTTGTGCTGGTGGTGGTGACGCTGGTGGCGGCGACGCTGTTCGCGAAATTCATCTGATAAAGGGGGCAATATGAACAAGACTATCCGTCAACTGCTTGCCGCCGTTGCCCTGATGTTGCCGGCTGCCGGTGCCATTGCCGCCTCGGAAGGCCCGGCGCTTGAAAAAGCACCGATCAATATTCAGGATACCGAAAGCCTGCAACGCGGCGCCCAGATCTTCGTCAACTACTGTCTGTCCTGCCATTCGGCCAGCGCCATGCGCTACAACCGTTTGACTGACATCGGCCTGTCTGAAGAGCAGATCAAGTCCAACCTGATGTTTACCACCGACAAGATCGGTGAGCAGATGAACATTGCGATGGACAAAAAGGACGCCAAGCAATGGTTCGGTGCGACACCGCCGGACCTGTCGCTGATCGCGCGCTCCCGTGGCGCCGATTACCTGTACGGCTACCTGCGCGGTTTCTACCGTGACGATACCCGCCCGACAGGCTGGAACAACCTGGTATTCGACAAGGTGGGCATGCCGCACATCCTGTGGGAATGGCAGGGTGAGCAAGTGCTGAAGACCCACAAGGGTGCCGATGGCCATGAAGAAAAGTCGCTGGAGCTGGTGAAGGCTGGCACTTTGACCAAGCTGGAAAACGGTAAGGCCAATACTGCAGAGTTCGACAAACGCATGGCTGACCTGACCAACTTCCTGGTCTACGTTGGCGAGCCGGTACAGGTAAAACGTCACCAGGTGGGTTACACCGTCCTGCTGTACCTGTTCTTGCTGCTGTTGCCGTTTGCCTACTTCCTGAAGAAGGCATACTGGAAAGACATCCACTAAGTCTGCGTTTCACTGTCAAGCAAAGCGGCGCTTCGGCGCCGCTTTTTCTTTTTAGATCATGCACTTATGCAACTTTTGTGGAAAGTGATGATCTGAAAGTGCTAGAATTGCCTGTTATTTGATCAACAAGCCTGTTCAAGGAATCTACGCCTCATGATGACCCTCTACTCCGGTACCACTTGTCCTTTCAGTCAACGCTGTCGCATCGTGTTGTTCGAAAAGGGCATGGACTTCGAGATCATTGATGTGGACATCCACAACAAGCCTGAAGATCTGGCCGTGATGAACCCGTACAACGAGGTTCCGGTACTGGTTGAGCGCGACCTGATTCTTCATGAATCCAACATCATCAACGAATATATCGACGAGCGTTTCCCGCACCCGCAGCTGATGCCGGCCGACCCGGTGATGCGCGCCCGTGCTCGTTTGTTCCTGTTCCGCTTCGAGCAAGAACTGTTCGTCCATGTGAAAACGCTGGAAAACGGTGCTAGCGGCAAGGAAGCCACCAAGGCCCGTGAAGCCATCCGCGACGGTCTAGTCACCATCGCCCCGATTTTTGCCAAACAGAAGTTCATGCTGGGCGAAGAGTTCTCCATGATCGACGTGGCCATCGCACCGCTGATGTGGCGCCTGGAGCACTACGGTATTGACCTGGGCAAGAACGCGGCGCCGATCCTGAAGTACGCCGAACGTCTGTTCCAGCGTCAGTCGTTCATCGACTCGCTGACCCCGGCTGAAAAGGCCATGCGCAAGTAAGCCTTATCTCTGCGGAAGGAAGCCACATGACAGTCAGTACCCGTCCCTACCTGATCCGGGCCATTCACCAATGGTGTACCGATCAGGGGCAAACCCCGTACATGGTGGTGTGGGTGGATGAAAACGTTCAGGTGCCGATGGAGTTCGTGAAGAACAACGAAATCGTGCTGAATGTCGGCTACGGTGCTACCCAGGGGTTGAACATGGACAACGACTGGATTTCGTTCTCTGCCCGCTTTGGTGGTGTATCGCGCGAGATCTGGATTCCGGTAGGCAATGTGTTATCCATTTTCTCGCGTGATTCTGGTGAGGGGATGGGTTTCGAGCTGGAGAAGCTGGAAAAACCGGCTGCCAAACCGGTATCGCCTGTTAGCCCGGAAGCGCAAGCACCGGCTAGCGATGACGAAGCCAAGGGCGCCAAAGTCATCACCTTCCCGGGCCGACGCAGCTAAGCCCACCGACTAGTGCAGCCATCAGGCTGCCAAGGCAAAACAAACCCCGTTTGAGGCGCAAACGGGGTTTGTTTTGTGTACGGTGCTACCGTGGTGTTTGCTGGGCAGCGCATCGGCAATGAAAAACCGGCCACAAGGGCCGGCTTGCCAGGTTGGCCGCACAGCAGCCACTGGTAATGTTATTCCACACGCTCGCCGTGCAGAACCACGTCCAGACCTTCGCGTTCTTCTTCTTCGCTCACACGCAGGCCCATGATCAGGTCAACGATCTTCAGCAGGATGAAGGTGACGATGCCGCAGTAGGCGACGGTGGCAACCACGCCAATGGCTTGGGTCATCAGGTCACCGTCTACACCGCCAATTTCCTTGACCGCAAATACACCAGTCAGCAGGGCGCCGATGATGCCACCGACACCGTGTACACCGAAGGCATCCAGCGAGTCATCGTACTTCAGCATGTGTTTCAGCGAGGTTGCGCTCCAGTAGCATACGGCACCAGAGATCAGGCCGATGGCCAGTGCACCTTTGGCATCGACGAAGCCCGCAGCCGGAGTGATGGCGACCAGGCCGGCAACGGCACCGGAGACAATACCCAGTACCGACGGTTTGCCTTTGGCAATCCATTCAGCAGCCATCCAGGCCAGCGCCGCCATGCCGGTAGCCACCTGCGTCGCAACCATCGCCATGGCTGCGCGGCCATCAGCAGCCACTGCCGAGCCGGCGTTGAAGCCGAACCAGCCTACCCACAGCATCGAAGCGCCCACCAGCGTCAGCACCAAGTTGTGCGGGGGCATGGCTTCGCGGCCGAAACCCACACGCTTGCCCAGTACCAGAGCGGCTACCAGGCCTGCAATACCGGCGTTGATGTGCACTACGGTACCACCGGCAAAGTCCAGCACGCCATGGTCAAACATCCAGCCGCCCGGTGCCCACACCCAGTGTGCAACCGGAACATAGACGACCAGCGACCACAGCACCATGAACACCAGCATGCTGGAGAACTTCATGCGCTCGGCAAAGGCACCGGTAATCAGGGCCGGGGTGATGATGGCAAATGTCATCTGGAACATCATGAATACCGCTTCCGGGATGGTGCCCGCCAGCGGGTGTACTGTCAGCTTGCCTTCGTCCTTGAGGAACAGCATGCCGTCCAGCAGAACGCGATCCAGGCCGCCAATCAGGCTGTTACCCGGGGTGAACGCCAGGCTGTAGCCAATGACGGTCCACAGTACCGTCATCACCGCGCAGATGGCAAAGCTCTGCATCAGGGTAGCCAGCACGTTTTTCTTGCGGACCATGCCGGCATAGAACAAAGCCAGGCCCGGAATGGTCATGAACAGCACCAGTGCGGTGGAGGTCATCATCCACGCGGTGTCGCCGGCGCTGATGGTGCTGGTAGCTACCAGGGTAGGCGCACCGTCTGCAAAGGCGGGCAGGGCGGTAACCAGGGAGCCCAAAGCGGCCAAGGTCAGGAGTTTCTTGCTCATGTTGATCCCTTTCTTCTTATGCTCAGACCGCGTCGGCACCGGTTTCGCCGGTACGAATACGCACTACCTGTTCCAGGTCGTACACGAAGATCTTGCCGTCACCAATCTTGCCAGTGCGGGCGGCGGTTTCGATCGCTTCTACTACCTGATCCAGTAGTTCGTTGCTGATGGCGATTTCCAGCTTCACCTTCGGCAAGAAGTCCACCACATATTCGGCACCACGGTACAGCTCGGTATGACCTTTCTGACGGCCAAAACCTTTTACTTCGGTAACGGTAATCCCCTGCACGCCGATAGCGGAGAGGGCTTCACGGACTTCGTCAAGCTTGAAGGGCTTGATAATGGCGCTAACCAGTTTCATGACGGCTCCTTGCTGCTCAGTAGGTAATGAGTGAGTGTGACAATTTCGCCTATGCATGAACTGTGCCAGATTGCTGTTTTGCTTTTATTTCAATCTGTTACGTGCTGTGTGGCACTTGTATTCGATAATGAAGTCATAAATTGGATAAGCCATACAGCGCTTGCGCCTAAATGGTGCAGATGTGGTCATGCAGGCATCGCGGCTTTTTTGCTAAACTCCCCTTCATTCATCATGCCATTTACAAGGTTGCATCATGCTCAGCCAAAAATTGTTCGACGAAATCAGCAATAAAATTTCCGAAACCATTGCCGCCAGCCCGGCCAAAGATCTGGAAAAAAACGTGAAAGCCATGATGGCTGCCACTTTCAGTCGTATGGATTTGGTGACGCGCGAAGAATTCGATATCCAGCAAGAAGTGCTGGCGCAAACTCGTGCCCAATTGAGCGCGCTGGAACAACGTCTGGCACAGCTGGAAGCCGCAGCACAGCCCGCGGCAGCGGCAGCCCCTGCTGACGCGACGGAGTAAGGCGGCATGTCGCTTGCGGTGTGCATCAGCCGGGCGCTTGCCGGGGTGAGTGCACCGGAAGTGACAGTGGAAGTGCATCTGGCTAACGGTCTGCCTGCGTTTACCCTGGTTGGCTTGCCTGATACCGAAGTCAAGGAAAGCAAGGAGCGGGTCAGGGCGGCCATTGTGCAGTCCGGTTTTGACTTCCCGGCGCGACGTATTACGGTCAATCTGGCACCTGCAGAGTTACCCAAGGAGTCAGGGCGCTTCGATTTGCCGATCGCAGTCGCTTTACTGGCTGCGGACGGACAGATCCCTGGCGACGCGCTCGCCGGTCTCGAGCTGGCCGGTGAGCTTGGCTTGGGCGGCGAATTACGGCCTGTGCGTGGTGCACTGGCCATGGTCGCGGCCGCAGCGGGTAGCGGGCGGTGCTTTGTACTGCCCCGTTTGAGTGCGTGTGAAGCGGCTTTGGTGCAGGGAGTGACCATTCTGGCGGCCGACAATCTGGGCCAGGTGTGTGCTCACTTGGCGGGTTTGCAGCCCTTGCCGGTACAGCAGGTGGTTAACGCTGCTGGGCAGCCGAATGCCTATCCCGATATGGCCGAGGTGAGGGGGCAGGGGCTAGCCAAGCTGGCGCTGGAAGTGGCCGCGGCTGGCGGCCACAACCTGTTGCTGCAGGGGCCCCCTGGAACCGGCAAGTCCATGCTGGCGGCACGCTTTCCCGGCATCATGCCGCCAATGAACCAGAAAGAAGCGCTGGAAAGTGCTGCAGTGCAATCACTGGGTGCACAGGGTTTTGATGTCCGATTGTGGTGCGTTCGACCCTATCGGCATCCGCACCACACGGCGTCGGCTGCTGCGCTGGTTGGCGGCGGGTCGGACCCCAGACCGGGCGAGATCACCCTGGCCCACCATGGTGTGTTGTTTCTGGATGAATTACCCGAGTTTGATCGCAAGGTGCTCGAGGTATTGCGGGAACCTCTGGAGACTGGGGAGATTCATATCTCCCGCGCCGCCAGGCAGGTATGTTACCCGGCACGCTTTCAGTTGCTGGCAGCGATGAACCCTTGCCCGTGCGGCTACTTCGGCCATCCCAGGCGGGCGTGCCGCTGTACGCCCGAGCAGGTGAGCCGCTATCGCGGTAAACTGTCCGGCCCCTTGCTGGATCGTTTCGACCTGATGGTTGAGGTTGGCGCCATGCCTTTGGCAGAGCTGCAGTCGTTGCCGCTGGCTGAAACTAGCGAGCAGGTGCGCAGCCGCGTTTGCGATGCCAGGGAACGGCAATGGCAGCGGCAAGGCAAACGCAATAGCGACCTTGGTACTGTCGACTTGGCAGCTTACTGCCAATTGTCCCCGGCCTTGCAGCAACAGTTGACCGTCGCGCTTGAACGGCTGGATTTGTCGGCCCGTGCTTATCACCGGGTGTTGCGTGTGGCGAGGACATTGGCGGATCTGGACGGTAGCATCGGCGTGATGCAGCAGCATGTCATGCAGGCGGTGCAGTTCAGACGTGGCCTGGCAGGGCTGGGTGGAAAATAGATAACAAGGTTGGCACAACCGAAAGATTTGATGGGCTTATGAGTAACAAAGATTTGAAGCATGTTTCCCGTAGTGGCAACCGGAGTGCACCAGCCAGCAAGCGTGGCGGTGGCGGCCTAATGACCGGCGTGTTGGTTGGCCTGATCGTGGGGGTTGGCGTTGCCGTGGGCATGACCATGTACCTGAACCGTTCCTCCACGCCGTTCAGCAATCTGGAGAAAATGCAGGGAAAAGAAGAGGCTTCCGTGCCCGCTGCTGAGCTCCTGGAGCCCGGCAGTAAACTGGCTACGATGACATCACCGCCGGTCGTCACGCCGCAGTCGGTGGCCACTGTGCCTGCATCGGCTGCCGTAGCGGCCAAGCCCAAACCGGCTGCGCCCGCTCCTGCGGATGCTGACGGGGAACGTTTTGATTTCTACAAGATCCTTCCTGGGCAGCAGGAAGCCATCCCCCAGGATGGCAAGTCGGCTGAAGCGGTAACCCAGGCTGCACCGCGACTGTTTGTGCAGGCTGGGGCGTTCCAGTCCGAAAGCGATGCCGACAACATGAAGGCCAAGTTGGCCTTGATGGGTGTCGAGGCCAAAATCCAGTCGCTGACCCTGGCTGATAAAGGCTTGGTGCACCGGGTGCGCATCGGTCCATTCGAGCGGCAAGAGGACGTGGACGCGTTGAAAGCCCGTCTGCGTCAGGAGGGGGTCGATGCCTCCGTGATCAAGTTACCTCCCAAATAATACGAAAGACGACTCATGAAGAAGTGGTTGTTTGCACTGATGTTTGCTGTGTCCGGCCTGGCTCAGGCTGCGATTGTGGAAGGCAAGGATTATGTCGTGTTACCCAAACCGCAACCGGTTGCGACGCCGGGTAAAATCGAGGTAATCGAGTTTTTCTCTTATCACTGCATCCATTGTTTTCATCTTGAACCGGTGATGGCGCCGTGGACGAAGAAGCTGCCTGCAGATGTCAGCTTCCGTCGCGAACAAATCGTGTGGGGTAAGCAGATGGAGCCGCTTGCCCGCCTGTTTGCCACTTTCAATGTCACCAAGACACTGGACAAGCTGCATGGCCCGGCGTTGACCGCTATGGTAGAGAAGAAAATCAACCTGGCTGACGAGAACGCGCTCAAGGGCTGGTTGGCAACCCAACCCGGTGTGAACGTGGCCAGCTTCATGCAGACTTACAAATCGTTTGGCATGAATGCGCAGGTGGCACGAGCCGACAAAATAACCCGCGATTACGCTATCCAGGGTACGCCGACCGTGGTTGTCGGTGGCAAGTACGCTACGCTGGCGGCCGAGCCGGCCCGCCTGCTGCAAGTGGTGGATGAACTCATTGTCAAAGCGCGCGCCAAGAAATAAGCATGCGCGCTGACACAGGCCGCACTCAGTGCGGCCTGTTTCTTTGTACCAAAGCCAAGGAATGAACGTGGATTTTCTGCTGTTGGCCAAGGCGTTGCTGCTGGGCATCGTCGAAGGCATGACCGAATTCTTGCCGGTATCCAGTACCGGCCATCTGATCGTGGTCGGGGACCTGATCAACTTCCAGAATGAAGGCAAAGTATTTGAAATTGCCATCCAGCTAGGCGCTATCCTGGCTGTGGTTTTCCAATATCGCGAGCGATTCCAGATGTTGCTGACCGGCATTGCCCACGATGCCAAGGCGCAGCGGTTTGCGGCCAACCTGATGGTGGCGTTTCTGCCTGCAGCCATCATGGGCTTGCTGTTCATCAAGCAGATCAAGCTCTACCTGTTCAACCCGATTAGTGTGGCTTCCGCGCTGATACTGGGCGGTTTGGTTATCTTGTATGCCGAGCGTCGCCAGCATGTTGCGCGCGTGCATAGTGTTGACGACATCAGCGCGCTGGATGCGCTGAAGGTGGGCTGTGCCCAGGTGGTGGCCATGATCCCTGGCACGTCGCGCTCCGGTGCTACCATCATTGGCGGTATGTTTTTCGGGCTAGACCGTAAGGTCGCTGCTGAGTTTTCCTTTTTCCTGGCGGTGCCCACCATGTTTGCGGCTACGGTGTATGACTTGTACAAGCACCGTGAGCTGTTATCGATGACTGATTTTCCGATGTTCGCGGTCGGTTTCGTGGCGGCCTTCATCAGTGCCTCGCTGGCGGTACGTACCTTGGTCAAGTTCATCGCCAACCATACCTACGAGATCTTTGCCTGGTATCGCATCGCCTTCGGTTTGGTGATTCTGGGGACGTGGTATTTTGGCCTGGTAGATTGGCACGTATAAAAAGCTTGACGCTAGCGGCTGGGTGATCTATTATCCGTTCTCTCTGTCGCGGGATGGAGCAGTCTGGTAGCTCGTCGGGCTCATAACCCGAAGGTCGTAGGTTCGAATCCTGCTCCCGCAACCAAGTTTCGATGAAAAAGCCTCGCTTGCAAGCGAGGCTTTTTTGTTTGCACCATTCTTGTGCGCTTGTGTCCACTTTGGAGCCCGAAGTCTGTTCAATAAAAAAGCCACCTCGCGGTGGCTTTTTTGTTTGCTAGGGTGCAGGTTTAGATGCGGCGCGCAAGTTCTTCGGCTTTGCCCAGGTAGCTATCCGGGCTCAGGGCCAGCAGGCGTACTTTTTCGGCTTCAGGAATCTCCAGGCCCTTGATGAAGGCGGCCAGGGTTTCGCGGGTTACGCCATCCTTGCCGCGCGTCAGCTCCTTCAGCTGCTCATACGGGTTGGGCACACCGTAACGGCGCATCACGGTCTGGATCGGTTCGGCCAGTAGTTCCCAGGTGGCGTCCAGATCGCTGGCCAGCATGGCCGGGTTGATTTCCAGCTTGTTCAGGCCTTTCATCAGCGCCTTGAAGCCCAGCAGCGAGTAGCCGAAGCCTACGCCCATGTTGCGTAGTACGGTAGAGTCGGTCAGGTCGCGCTGCCAGCGGGATACCGGCAGCTTTTCAGCCAGGTGCTGCAGGATGGCGTTGGCCAGACCGAAGTTGCCTTCCGAGTTTTCGAAGTCGATCGGGTTGACCTTGTGCGGCATGGTGGAGCTGCCCACTTCGTCCTTCTTCACTTTCTGCTTGAAGTAGCCCAGCGAGATGTAACCCCAGATGTCGCGGTCCAGATCGATCAGGATGGTGTTGATGCGGGTCAGCGTCTGGTACAGCTCGGCCATGTAGTCGTGCGGCTCGATCTGGATGGTGTACGGGTTGAAGGTCAGGCCCAGACCGCTGACAAAACGCCCGGCCAGGCTTTCCCAGTCCACGTTCGGGTAGGCTACGATGTGGGCGTTGTAGTTACCTACCGCGCCGTTGATCTTGCCCAGCAGTTCCTGCTTCACCAGCTGCTCGCGTTGGCGCTTCAGACGGTACACCACGTTGGCCAGCTCTTTGCCCATGGTAGACGGCGTGGCAGGTTGGCCGTGGGTGCGACACATCATCGGTACGGCCGCCAGTTCGTGCGCTAGCTGGCTCAGTTTGGTGATGACTTCGTCTACCGCTGGCAACATCACGGTGTTGCGTGCGGTTTTCAGCATCAGCGCGTGGCTGAGGTTGTTGATGTCTTCCGAAGTGCAGGCAAAGTGGATGAATTCGCTGGCAGCCATCACTTCCGGGTTGCCAGACAGACGCTCTTTCAGCCAGTACTCGATGGCCTTCACGTCGTGGTTGGTGCGCGCTTCGATGGCTTTCACTTCTTCGCCGTGCTGAACGGAGAAGTTGGCGATCACGTCGTCGATTTCGCGGATGGTGGCGTCGGAGAACGGCTTCACTTCCTCGATACCCGGTTCGGCGGCCAGCATTTTCAGCCATTCCAGTTCTACCTTGATACGGGCTTTCATCAGGCCGTATTCGGAGAAGGTGGCGCGCAGCGGTTCGGCCTGGCCGGAGTAGCGGCCATCGAGCGGGGAGAGGGCGGTCAGCGTGGTCAGATTCATCACTCAGTGCTTCCAGGTTGCTGGCCAGCGGGGCTGGCCGGTTGCTTCAAAAAGAAATCGGTGTACTACTCAGGCTTGCAGGCGGCGGGCGATGCCGGCGGCCAGCTTGCTGGCTGCTTCCGCTTGGAAGCGGAAAAACAGCTCGGGTTCAATCATTTCCAGTTCCATGATGGCCAGTTGGCCGCGGTTGTCGCGCACCATGTCTACCCGGGCGTACAGCACGTCGAACGGCACTGCCGCGACGGCGGCTTCGGCAAAGCGGATTTCGTCGGCGCTGGCGTCGTAGCGATGCACGGTGCCGCCATGGTCGTCCTGCACGCGGAAGTCGCCGGCTTTGGCGGTTTTGCGGATGGCGTGCGTGTACTGGCCATCAATCACCATCAGCGACAGCTCGCCCTGGCTAAGGATGTCGTGCTGGAACGGCTGCAGCATCAGTGCCTCGCGTTGTACCAGCTCGGCAAACGTGCATTCCAGCGCGGCGGCATCCTCGGCTTGCAAGCGGTAGGTGTGGCGGGCTGCGCCGGAAATCACCGGTTTCAGGATCACGTCGTGCCAGCCGCTATCAGCAATAGCCTGGGCGAGGGTGCGATGATCGCCCACTTCGATATAGCAGGTGGGCACGGTATTGATACCGGCTTGTTGCAAAGCGGCCAGATAGTGCTTGTCGAGGTTCCAGTGAATCAGTGCGGCTTCGTTGAACAGACGGGTGCTGTGGCTAACGCGTGCCAGCCACGGGGCGAATTCATCAAAGCGGTGGAAGTAATCCCAGGTGGTACGGAATACCGCAGCACGGCATTGCGACCAGTCGTAATCGGGCTCGGCCCAGTCCTTGCGGCCAACCTTCAGCCCGTGTTGCTCCAGGGCGCTTACCACCAGGCCATCTTCCAGGTGGACTTGGCGGCTGTACCAGTCTTGCTCGTCCAGGGCGAGCAGGGCGTTGTCGGTAAGAACGACGATATCGAATTGCATCGGCTAGCTTTCTAAGGCGCATGAAAAACGGGCGTACACGACGCCCGTTGCAAGCTTACATTCCAGGCAGCATGCCTTTCATGCCCTTCATCAGTTTCATGATGCCGCCCTTGGAGGAGAACGCTTTCATCATTTTCTGCGTCTGTTCAAACTGGGCCAGCAGGCGGTTCACTTCCTGCACCGAGACGCCGGAGCCGGCAGCAATACGACGCTTGCGGCTGGCTTTGATCAGCTCGGGCTTGCGACGCTCTTCCATAGTCATCGAGTTGATGATGCCTTCGATGCGGCGCATCGACTTTTCGGCCTCGGCACCCTGTACACCTTTGGCCAGCTGGCCGATGTCGCCCGGCATTTTTTCCAGCAGGCTGGTCATGCCGCCCATTTTCTTCATTTGCTGCATCTGGGCCTTGAAGTCTTCCAGGTCGAAACCTTTGCCGGACTTCAGCTTCTTGGCCATCTTGGCCGCTTCTTCCTGATCGATGCCCTTCTGCACATCCTCGATCAGCGACAGCACGTCCCCCATACCCAGGATACGGCTGGCCAGACGGTCGGGATGGAACGGCTCCAGGCCGTTGATCTTTTCGCCGACACCGATGAACTTGATCGGCTTGCCGGTGATGTGGCGTACCGACAGTGCCGCACCGCCGCGCGAGTCGCCATCCATCTTGGTCAGTACCACGCCGGTCAGCGGCAGCGCCTCGTTGAAGGCCTGGGCGGTGTTGACCGCGTCCTGGCCCTGCATCGCATCCACCACAAACAGGGTTTCTACCGGCTTCAGGAAGGCGTGCAGAGCCTTGATTTCGGCCATCATCGCTTCGTCAATGGCCAAGCGGCCGGCGGTATCCACCATTAGCACGTCAAAGAAATGACGCTTAGCGTAATCCAGTGCGGCTTGGGCAATCTCGAGCGGTTTCTGGTTGCCCTGCGACGGGAACCACTCTACGCCAACCTGTTCGGCCAGCATTTTCAGTTGCTCGATGGCGGCCGGGCGGTACACGTCGGCAGAGACCACCAGGATCTTTTTCTTCTGCGTGTCTTTCAGCAGCTTGGACAGCTTGCCGACCGTCGTGGTTTTACCGGCACCTTGCAGGCCGGCCATCAGGATGATGGCGGGCGGCACCGCAGCCAGGTTGAGGGCGTCGTTCTTCTCGCCCATCAGTTTGACCAGCTCTTCGTTAACGACGCCGATCAGTGCTTGGCTGGGCGTAAGGCTGCCCATCACTTCCTGGCCCAGCGCACGCTCTTTGACCTGGTTGATGAAAGTCTTGACGACGGGCAGCGCCACGTCGGCTTCCAGCAGCGCCATGCGTACTTCGCGCAGCGCGTCCTGGATATTCGATTCGGTGATCCGTGCCTGACCGCGCAAGGTTTTCAGCGCACTGGTGAGGCGTGAGGTAAGGTTGTCAAGCATGGGGTATCCTTATGGTCTGCCAAGCATCTGCGGCTTGGTGTAGACTTCTGCAATCGTTCATTTTACCACGACCCGGTCCCGGTTCGTTGAGCTCCCACATTCCATGAGCGGATTCCTGTTGATTTTGCTGATCCTGCTGGCCGCGGGTTACGTTGGCCTGTCCTGGCATTTTCTGGCGCATTGGCGCGGCGTGGCATCGTGGCAGCGCCAGCCTTTTCGCGAACACTCTTTGCTGGGTTTACTGCTACTGCTGCACGCCGCCATGCTGGCCATGCCGGTCATGCAGGAAGGCGGTGTTCGCTTGGGTGTTGGGTCGGTACTGTCATTGCTGAGCTGGCTGATGCTGCTGATTTTCTGGACCGGTAGCTACTTTGCCCGCATGGAAGGGCTGCAGATTTTTCTGGTGCCGCTGGCGGCAATCGGCGTGCTGATGGCTGAAGTTTTACCGATTCCGCATACGTTATACGCCGTTGATAACCCGGCTTTCATGTTGCATTTGCTGGTTTCCCTGATGGCTTACAGCCTGTTCGCTATCGGTGCCTTGCTGGCTATTCTGATGCTGTGGCAGGAACACGCGCTGCACCACAAGCGTTTTGCGTTGGCACGTCAAATGCCACCGCTGCTGGTGCTGGAAAACCTGATGTTCCAGACACTGGGTACCGGCTTCATTTTGCTGACACTCAGTCTGATCAGTGGTGTTTTTTTTGCCGAAGAAGTATTCGGCAAGGCGGTGCCGCTCAGCCATAAAGTGGTATTCGGCGTTCTGTCTTGGCTGGTATTCGGTGGTCTGTTGGTTGGCCGCAAACTGCATGGCTGGCGCGGCCGTCTGGCGATCCGCTGGACGTTGGCCGGTTTCGCACTGTTACTTTTTGGCTATATCGGTAGCAAGGTTGTGCTGGAGTTTGTTTTACACCGCGCCTGAGCATTTGGCATATTGGAATGGCGGCGAGGCATCGCGTGCCGCGTTTTCATTTCAATAAGGAGTGGTTATGAAAAAGTGGTTATTCGCCTTGTTCGCCATGCTGGTATCAGTCGCGGCGCTGGCTGCCGTCAACGTCAATACCGCCAGCCAGCAAGAGCTGGAAACACTGAAGGGTATCGGGCCGGTGAAGGCTAAGGCCATCATCGACTACCGTAGCAAGAATGGCCCGTTCAAAACGCCGGCTGATTTGGTGAACGTACCAGGCATCGGTGAAAAAACGGTTGAAAAGCTGAAGGCCGACCTCGCCTTTGGTGGCACGGTGGCCCCTGCTGCAGCCAAAGCGGCAGCAACGAAAGTCACTGCAGCTGCCAAGCCGGCGGCACCTGCTCCAGCTCCTGCACCTGCCACCAAGAAGCCTTAAGCCTCCCAGTATCAAGCGCCCGGCTCAGGCCGGGCTTTTTTCATGCTGCTCAGGTGGGCGACTTGCCGAATAGCTGCAAGGCACGTTCGCGTTGTACGGCATGGTCGACAATAGGCGCGGGATAGTCAGTGCCTAGCCGAAAGCCTGCCGGTAGTTGCTTGGCTTGCCACGGCTCATGGATGGCCTTGTTGTCCAGCGCGGTCAACTCGGGCAGGTAGCGGCGGATGAAGCGGCCTTCCGGGTCGAATTTTTCCGACTGAGTTACCGGGTTGAAGATGCGGAAATAGGGCTGGGCATCGCAGCCGGTCGATGCCGCCCACTGCCAGCCACCATTGTTGGCCGCAAGGTCGAAATCCATCAGCTTGGCGGCGAAATAGGCTTCGCCACGCCGCCAGTCGATCAACAAGTCTTTTACCAGAAAACTGGCCACGATCATGCGCAGCCGGTTGTGCATGTAACCGGTCTGGTTCAGTTGCCGCATGGCCGCGTCGACGATAGGGTAGCCGGTACGCCCCTCGCACCACGCCTCGAACCATGCGGTTTCGCCCGGGAACTGCAGCTGGCGGTACTCGGGCTTGAAGCTCTCGCCTGCCACGTTCGGAAAGTGCCACAGCAGTTGCTGATAAAACTCGCGCCAGATCAACTCGTTCAGCCAGCATTCTGCCCCTTCATTCTGCTGTGACAGTGCCAGCGTCACCGCCTCGCGAATCGAGATAGTGCCAAAGCGCAGGTGCACCGACAGCCCGGAGACGCCTGCTTCCCCTGGGTAGTCCCGCAGCGTCTTGTAGTGCGGCAGCTTGCGCGCAAAGCGCTGTAGCAGTGCCAAGCCGGCTTCGCGACCGGGTTTGGCGGCTGGGGTGATGCCCACTTCGCCAAAACCCAGCTCGGCCAGTGAAGGCAAGTGGCGGTGTCGATCCGGGCCTGCTAGCCAGCGATGATCGTTGTGCGCCGGTAACGGCATGGCTTGATGGGGCTGGAAGGCTTTGCGCCAGGCACGCATATAAGGCGTGAATACGGTATATGGCCTGCCTTGCCCGGTCAGGATTTCGTCACACTCGAAGATGACTTGGTCCTTGCACAGCACCAACTCACGGCCTTGGCTTGCAAGAGCAGCGGCTACGGCGGCATCGCGTTGCCGGGCGTAGGGTTCGTAGTCCCGACAGGCCACCACCCGCTGGCAGCCCAGCGTTTGCGCCAGTGCCGGGATGCACTGCTGCGGATCGCCGTGCAGCACCAACAAGTCACCTCCCTTGGCTTGTAGCGTGGCTTTGATATCGGCAACGGCCTGGTGAATGAAAGGCAAGCGGGCGTCGTCGGCAGGTAGCGTAGCCAGAATGGTGCTGTCGAATACAAACACTGCACAGGTTTCGTCGCCGTGGCTGCAAGCTTCCAGAACGGCCGCATTGTCGAACAGGCGCAAATCACGCCGGAACCAGACGAGAGTACGTAGGGGTGTCTTCATGATTCAGTGTGTTTAAATTGCAACAAGCGTAGTGTGGGTTATCGCGATGTTGTGAGTTTGCAACTTGGCAGAGTTCTTGATTTTTAATTAAAAACAATTGGTTACGTTGTTGTTTGGTGTTGTATACAAACTTCAGAGACCAAAAAAACCGCAGCAAACCTTTGTATTTTCGCAACGGTGCATTTATAGTCCAGCCCAGATACCGCCGGTTCACCGGTGGTCAAGACAGCCCGCCCGGCAGCTGTGAAACAGTTTGCCGGCCACTAATCGGGCAGTGTACATGACCTCGAAAGGAACACACATGAAGAAGCTGATCGTACTGGCTACTCTGGCTGCTCTGCCGGCTGTTGCAATGGCTGACGTTACCATCTCCGGTAACCTGGCTGTTGGCGTAGTAAACACCAAAGAAACCGGTAAAGGCTCCATCAATACCGAAAACCGCACCAACGGCGAAATCAAGTTTGCTGGCTCCGACGACCTGGGTAACGGCCTGAAAGCTGTATGGCAGATCGCTAGCCGTATCAACCTGTCTGCTCAGTCTGATAACGCTCGCGACAACCTGTGGGCTGGTCGTGACTCCTATGTAGGTCTGGATGGTTCCTTCGGTCGCGTTACCCTGGGTAACATCTACCTGATGCCGACTTCCGGCGCCATGGCGATCTTCGAAAACAACAGCGCTACCTTTGAGTCTGCTATTTACGACCAAGGCACCCGCTACAACAACACCATTTCCTACAAAGCCCCGGCTTTCGCAGGCCTGACTACTACCGTTCAGCATTCTTTCGGCTCCAGCTCCGCTAACGAGCAAGCCAAGAACTACGCTGATGCGCTGAGCCTGGCTTACGAAATCGGCGCTGTTTCCCTGTCCTACGACAACCTGAGCGAAAAACTGAACGCTCAAGGCAAGAAAAACAAGCTGCATGAACTGAACGGTTCCGTAGCGCTGGATGCCCTGACTCTGCAAGCTGGTTACGCTACCGGCAAAAACGAGTCCACCAACAAGAAAGTTAAAGGCTGGGGTGTTGCTGCTTCCTACGCAATGGGCAATGTAACGCCGAAGTTCGGCTACTGGCGCGAAGGCGACTCCAAAACCAACGGCGTAACTGCTAACGACGGTCACAAAGCTTACGCTCTGGGCGTAGAGTACGCACTGTCCAAGCGCACCCGTACCGGTGTTGAGTTTGCCAAAGCTAACTTCGACGCTCCGGCTACTGCTGACAAGCGCACTGCTACCGTTTACCTGGGTACCAAGTTCTAATCGTTTCTTGCAAACGGTTTAACTGCGAAAAGGCTGCTTCGGCAGCCTTTTTTTATTGCAGAATCGACGTATTCTTTGCGTTAAAGTAAGGAATGGCGGCTCATCAAATGACCGTTTCAGCCGTATAATCGGCTTAACTCACTTTTAAGTATTGATGCTTATGGATGCTGCTTCGATTTCCGGTCTGGGTCGTGCCTTGGTGCAGAGTGAACATCTGCTGGTGCAGGATGCAGAAAGTATTCAGCGGCAGGCGCAGGCCTCCAATATCTCATTTGTCGAGCAGCTGGTGCTCAGCAAGAAGCTGACGCCACTGGCGATTGCCAAATTTGCATCTGGCATGTTCGGTTTACCTTTGCTGGATCTGGCAACGATCAGCCCCGATAGCCTGCCCAAGGGCGTTATCGATGACGAGTTGATTGCGGGCAAGCGGCTGTTGCCGCTGTTCAAGCGAGGTAGTCGCTTGTTTGTCGGCACCTCGGACCCCACGCAGTCAGCAGCTTTCCATGCCATAACGTTCAAAACCGGTCTGACCGTGGACGTAGTAGTGGTGGAAGACGACAAACTGGCCAAGCTGGTTGGCCGCTACACCGAAAATGCCGCGGTCACCGCATTCAATAACATGGCGGCAGACGAGTTTGGCGAACTGGAAATCGCCGACCCGGATGCGGAGTCGGCGTCGGATGGCATGCCGGATGTCGACGATGCGCCTGTGGTGAAGTTCGTCAATAAAGTGCTGCTGGATGCCATCAATGGTGGCGCGTCCGATATTCACTTCGAGCCGTACGAGCGTTTTTACCGGGTACGGTACCGGATTGACGGCAACCTGAAAGAAGTGGTGCAGCCGCCGCTGGCGATCAAGGAAAAAATTGCCTCGCGTATCAAAGTGGTGTCCAGAATGGATATCTCGGAAAAGCGTGTGCCGCAGGATGGCCGCTTGAAACTCAAGATATCCAGCACCAAAGCGGTGGATTTCCGGGTCAGTACCTTGCCGACCCTGTTCGGCGAGAAAATCGTGATGCGTATCCTGGACGCTTCAGCCGCTTCGCTGGACATCGAACAGCTGGGTTTCGAGCCGGAGCAAAAAGCGCTGTTGTTGCGTGCCATTGCCCGTCCTTACGGTATGGTGCTGGTTACCGGCCCAACAGGTAGCGGTAAGACCGTATCGCTGTACACCTGCCTCAATATCCTGAACAAGCCCGATACCAATATCTCCACTGCCGAAGACCCGGTTGAGATTAACTTGCCCGGCATCAACCAGGTCAACGTCAACGAGCGGGCCGGGCTGACGTTTGCCTCGGCGCTGCGTTCTTTCCTGCGCCAGGATCCGGACGTGATCATGGTGGGTGAGATCCGCGATTACGAAACCGCCGACATTTCCATCAAGGCGGCGCAAACCGGGCATATGGTGTTTTCTACCTTGCACACCAATAATGCCCCGGCTACCTTGACCCGCTTGTTGAACATGGGCGTCGCGCCTTTCAATATTGCCAGCTCGGTGCTGCTGATCATGGCGCAGCGGCTGGCGCGTAAATTGTGTACGCATTGCAAGAAACCGGTGGAGATTCCACGCGAGGCCCTGCTGCGCGCTGGCTTTGCCGAAGAGGAGCTGGATGGTAGCTGGCAGCCTTACGGGCCGGTGGGGTGTGATGAATGTCGCGGCTCCGGCTACAAGGGGCGGACCGGTATTTATGAAGTGATGCCGATCACCGACGCCATGGTGCGTTTGATCATGTCTGACGGTAATGCCGTGGATATTGCCGATCTGGCGCGCAAGGAAGGCATGGTAGATCTGCGTCATGCCGGTTTGCTGAAGGTAAAGCGCGGTATCACGTCGCTGACCGAGATTGAAGCCGTTACCAACGAATAAGCGAAAGCAGGCAGAGCATGGCTGAAGTCATGAAAAAACCCAGCGCCGCCATCTGGAGCTGGGAAGGCAAGGATAAAACCGGCAAGGTGATGCGTGGCGAAATCCGTGCAGAATCGGAAACGGTAGCCAAGGCACAACTGAGGCGCCAAGGCGTTAATGCCACCAAGATAACCAAGAAGCGCGCGGGTTTCGGCAAGCGCATTACCGAGCGCGACGTTGCGCTGTTTACCCGCCAGCTGGCCACCATGATGAAGGCGGGTGTACCGCTGTTGCAGGCATTCGATATTAGCGCCAAAGGCCACAGCAATGCCGCTTTTACCAAGATCCTGCTCGATGTGCGTTCCGAGGTGGAAACCGGCAGCAACCTGGCCGATGCTTTCCGCAAATACCCGCTGTATTTCGACAGCCTGTTCTGCAACCTGATTGCTGCCGGTGAGACTGGTGGCGTACTGGATTCGCTGCTGGACAAGCTGGCCACTTACAAAGAAAAGATCATCGCCATCAAGGGCAAGATCAAGTCGGCGATGATTTACCCTGCCGCCATTATCGTCACCGCCTTTGTTATTACCGCAGTCATCCTCATCTACGTCATTCCGGCGTTCAAGGAGCTGTTCTCCAGCTTTGGTGCCGACCTGCCGGCGCCGACACAAATGGTGATCTGGCTATCCGATTTATTCGTCGAGTACTGGTGGATCATCTTTGGCGGGATTGGGGGCAGCATCTGGGCCCTGGTGGCCACGTACAAGCGCTCCCCGGCCATGCAAGTCGGCATGGATCGCTTGTTGTTACGCATGCCAGTCATTGGCGACATCGTCCGCAAAGCTACCATTGCGCGCTGGTCGCGTACCTTGTCGACGCTGTTTACCGCCGGCGTGCCGTTGGTGGAAGCGCTGGATTCGGTCGCCGGCGCGGCTGGTAACCAGGTGTATGCTGATGCTACCAAGGTCATTCAGGCCGACGTCAGTGCTGGTTCTACGCTGAACTTCTCCATGCAACGCAGCAACCTGTTCCCCAATATGGTGTTGCAGATGACCGCGATCGGTGAGGAGTCCGGCGCGCTGGACGACATGCTGGACAAGGTGGCCGACTTTTACGAAGAAGAGGTAGACAACGCGGTAGCGGCGCTGTCGAGCCTGCTGGAACCGATGATCATGGTGATTCTGGGGGTGCTGATCGGCGGCCTGGTGGTGGCCATGTACATGCCGATTTTCAAGATGGGTCAGGTGGTGGGTTGATGCTGGAGAATCTGCAAATGTTGCCACTGGCGTGGCAAACCGGTGTCGCGGTGTTACTTGGCCTGTTGTTAGGCAGTTTCCTCAATGTCGTCATCCACCGCTTGCCGCTGATGCTGGAACGACAATGGCAGCAGGAGTGCGCCGTGCTGCAAGGGCAAACGCCCGAGGTGCAAGCCCGCTACGACCTGCTGTACCCGCCCTCTGCCTGTGTGCATTGCCAGACGCCGATCCGGGCCTGGCAGAACATCCCCGTATTCAGTTTCTTGCTGCAGCGTGGCAAGTGCGCCAGCTGTGGCGGTGCTATCGCCTGGCGTTACCCGCTGGTAGAGCTGGTATCCGGCTTGTTGCTGGGCGGGTTTGCCTGGCAGCTGGGGCTGGGCCTGCCATGGTTGGCCGCCAGTGTGTTTTGTTTGCTGCTGTTGGCGATGACGCTGATCGATGCCGAAACCCAGCTGCTGCCGGACGATCTCACCTTGCTGTTGTTATGGGCTGGCTTGCTGTTCAGCCTGCTGGGCGTGACCGTGCCGCTGGCCGATGCAGTGGTCGGCGCGATGGCGGGCTACTTGTCCTTATGGTCGATCTACTGGCTGTTCAAGCTGGCCACCGGTAAGGAAGGCATGGGCTACGGCGACTTCAAACTGTTGGCCGCATTGGGCGCCTGGCTGGGCTGGAGCCTGTTGCCGCTGGTGGTGCTGCTGTCATCGCTGGTCGGGGCCGTATTCGGTGTCGCCATGATGGCGCTGAAGCGCCATCGCGCCGGGCAGACCATGCCGTTTGGCCCGTACCTGGCGGCGGCTGGCATGATCGCCTTCGTGTGGGGCAAGCCCATTGTGGCTTGGTATCTGGGTGGCTAGCCCGATTGTTGGTCTGACCGGCGGCATCGGCAGCGGCAAGAGCGCGGTGGCCCGCCTGTTCGCCGGGCATGGCATTCCCTGCATCGATACCGATACCGTCTCGCACCAGCTCACCGCGCCAGGCGGCGCTGCCATGCCGGCCATTGTGGCGGGGTTTGGCCCCGCCATGCGCCAGCAAGACGGCGCGCTGGACCGTGGCGCCATGCGCGCGCTGGTATTTTCGCAGCCCGCCGCTCGGCAGCAGCTGGAAGCCATTCTGCACCCGCTGATCCATCAGGAAAGCCTGCGGCAGTTGGCCGCACTGGACGCCCCTTACCGTTTGCTGGCGGTACCTTTGCTGTTCGAAAGTGCACGTTACCGCGATCTGGTGGCACGAACGCTGGTGGTAGATTGTCCGACGGAAACCCAGATCGCCAGAGTGATGGCACGCAATGGCCTGCCGGCACCGCAAGTCAGCGCCATCATTGCGGCGCAGATGCCGCGCGAGCAGCGTTTATTGCTGGCTGACGACGTGATCAGCAACGATGCCGATCTCGATGCATTGGCGCTTCAAGTCGACGCCAAACACCGTTATTATCTAGCCTGCTTTGGCCTTGCCGCGCCGGCATGACATTTCAACCACGGACCGCCGCTGTGACCAGTTTCGAGTTTCCCCTTGTCGAACGTACGCGAACCTTGCTCCGCCTGGAGCAGGTCTACCAGCGTCTGGTGTTTTTCATCGGGCAGGACGAAACCTATTCCCACCACGCGGCACTGATGGCGCTGTTCGAGGTATTGGAGGCTGCGGGCCGTACCGAGCTGAAGTCCGATTTGCTACAGGAGCTGGAGCGGCAGAAGCTGGGGCTGGAAAGCCTGCGTGACAATCCGGTGGTGCAGCAAGACGTGCTGGAACAGCAGCTCGATGAAATCGAGCGCACCATGGCCAGCCTGCTCGACATTACCGGCAAGTTCGGCCAGCACCTGCGTGAAAACGAATGGCTGATGACCATCAAGCAGCGTGCCGTCATTCCTGGCGGTACCTGCCAGTTTGATTTGCCGTCCTACCACCTGTGGTTGCAGCGGGACAGCGAGCAGCGCCGGGCCGACCTGCAACGCTGGGCGGCACCCTTGATGCCGACCGCCCGTGCGGCCAACATCCTGCTCAAGCTGCTGCGCGATAGCGGCAAGACGCACCAGTACCACGCGCGCCGAGGTGCGTTTCAGCAGATGTCCGGCGGCAAGGTGGTGCAGCTGATCCGTATCGGTTTCGAAAGCGGGCTGCCGCTGGTGCCGGAAGTATCGGCCAACAAATACGCGATCAATGTACGTTTCATCCATGCCGCTACCGGCGAGGTACGTGCCCGCCAGGTAGAAGACGACGTGGAATTTTCCCTGACCTATTGCAAGTTCTGATCATGACCACCACACCCCGTATCGTGCCCTGTCCGCAGTGCAAGACAGCGGTGCCCTGGGGCCCGCAAAGTCCGTACCGTCCGTTCTGCAGCGAGCGCTGCCGCCTGATCGACCTTGGCCAGTGGGCCAACGAAGATTACCGTGTGCCGGTGTCGGGCGACGACCCGATGCGCGAGCTGGATTCTCTCTAGCCTGGTATTGCCCAAACAAAAAGCGCTGCCATGGCAGCGCTTTTTGTTTGGGCGCAAGGTTGGCCGCACACCGGCTCAGGTGCGGGCAATAACGGCCCCTTGGGCAAAGTAGGTGCGTACGCCGGACAGGATGGCTTCGGCCATGTCTTGCTGGAACGCCGGGTCGACCAGCTTGCGTTCTTCTTCCGGGTGGCTGATAAAGGCCGTCTCCACCAGAATGGACGGGATATCCGGGGCTTTCAGCACGGCAAACCCTGCCTGCTCCACCTTGGGCTTGTGCAGTTTGTTGAGGTCGCCCATTTTGCCCAGTACCGCCTTGCCCAGCTTCAGGCTGTCGTTGATGGTGGCGGTCTGGGTCAGGTCGAACAGCGTATGCGCCAGGTATTTGTCCTTGCCGGCGATTTTTACACCGCCGATCATGTCGGCCTCGTTCTGCGACTTGGCCAGCAGCCGCGCCATGGCACTGGTGGCGCCGTTTTCCGACAGCGCAAACACCGACGAGCCGCGGGCTGTGCGGTTTTCTACCGCGTCGGCGTGCACCGAGATGAACAGGTCGGCGCCGATCTTGCGCGCCTTGGCTACCCGCACGCCTAGCGGCAGGAACACGTCTTCGTCGCGGGTGAGGTAGGCTTTCATGTTCTTTTCGGCGTCGATCAGCTTCTTCAGCTGACGGCCGATGCGTAACACCACGTCTTTCTCGCGCGTGCCGCTGGGGCCGATGGCGCCAGGGTCTTCGCCGCCGTGACCAGGGTCGATCATGATCACCACCGGGCGCGCCGGGTCGGTTTTGCCCTTGTTGCCGCGGGGGGCGTTATTGTCCAGCTGGCCTTTGTTGTAGTCCTGCAGCAGTGCCAGCAGCGGGTCGTCCTGCTGCCCGTTGGCCGGGTACAGGTCGACCACCAGCCGGTGCTGATACTCGGCGACCGGCTTCAGCGAGAAGATCTGCGGTTTTACTTCATTGCGCAGGTCCAGTACCAGGCGCACGGTATTGCCGTTGAACTGGCCAGCGCGCGCGGTGCGGATGAAAGGGTCGGCAGACTGGATCTGGCCGCTGACATCCTGCAGCACGCCGGTGAGCTGCACGTCTTCCAGGTCGATGACCAGCCGGTTGGGGTTGGCCAGGCTGAAGTGCTTGTAGCGGATTTCGCTGCTGGCCTCGATGGTCAGCCGCGTGTAGGTGGACGACGGCCACACCCGTACCGCCACCACCTGGCTGCCGGCGGCAAGGCCGGCGCGGCTGACGGTCAGCAGGAAGGTAGCCGCTGCGGCGCCGATCAGCTTGCGGCGCAGTGGGTCATGAAGCGATTGAGACATGCTTGTCCTGTTTCACTGTGGGCATGGAGGCGGTAGTTGCGACCATCGCCTGCCACGTCAAGTTCCAGTACCAGATCGGGCGCCGGCAGCACGCCGGCGGCCTTGTTTGGCCATTCGATGATACAGACGGTATCGTCGGCAAAATAATCGGCAAAGCCGGCGTCGTACCATTCTTCCGGGTCGTTGAAGCGGTACAAGTCAAAGTGGTGCACACTGAATATCGGCAGCGGATAGCTTTCCACCAGGGTATAGGTGGGGCTTTTTACGCGCCCCTGGTGCCCCAGGCCTTGCAGCAGGCCACGGGTAAAGGTGGTTTTGCCGGCCCCCAGGTCGCCGTGCAGCTGCAACTGTACGCCGCCGCGCAGTACGCTGGCGATGCGGCTACCCAGTTGCAGGGTGGCGGCTTCGTCGGCCAGGTGGCCGCTTGCGACACTGGTATCATCCATGGCCATGAGTGAAATATCCTGTAAAAACGAGAATTATCGCGATTTGGCAGGCCAAATCAAGCGCTGGGCGCAGGATCTGGGCTTTGCCGAGGCCCGTATCACCCGCGCCGAGCTGCCGCCAGAGGCCGAACAGCAACTGGCGACATGGTTGGCCGCAGCTTACCACGGCGAGATGGACTACATGGCGCGTCATGGTGCACTGCGGGTTCGCCCGGCCGAGCTGGTACCCGGCACGCTGCGTGTCATCAGCCTGCGCATGCATTACTGGCCCGAGTCCGCCGCCGACGCCGAGCAGGTGCTGACGCGACCGCAGCAGGCCTACATTTCGCGCTATGCCCTGGGGCGCGACTATCACAAAGTGCTGCGCAACCGGCTGCAGAAGCTGGCGGAGCAGATCAGTGCCGCGGTACCGGCGCACCAGTTCCGCGTGTTTACCGATAGCGCACCGCTGGCCGAGGTGGCGCTGGCGGCGCAAGCCGGGCAGGGCTGGCGCGGCAAGCACACGCTATTGCTGAACAAGAAGCAGGGGTCGCTGTTTTTTCTAGGCGAAATCCTCACCAACCTGCCGTTGCCGGAAGACGAGGCCGAAGACGGCCATTGCGGTCGCTGCACGCGCTGTATCGACGCCTGCCCTACCGGCGCCATCGTGGCGCCGTACACGGTAGACGCGCGGCGATGCATCTCTTACCTCACCATCGAGCTGAAAGGCGCCATCCCCGAACCGATGCGCCCGCTGATCGGCAACCGTATCTATGGTTGCGACGATTGCCAGCTGGTGTGCCCGTGGAACCGATTCGTGGTGCCCAGCCGCGAGGCCGACTTTGCCGTGCGACACGGCCTGGACGACGTCAGCCTGCTGGCGCTGTTTGCCTGGCATGAGCAGGACTTCCAGCAGCGCATGGCGGGCAGCCCCATTTATCGCATCGGCTATGCCAAGTGGCTGTCCAATATTGCCATTGCGCTGGGCAATGCACCGTACAGCGCCGAGGTTGTCCAGGCGTTGCAGGGCAGGGCCGACGACGCGGCCGACATCGTGCGTGAATCGGTGGCCTGGGCCTTGCAGCAACAGCAACAAAAAGCCTGAAGGTTGGCCGCAGCGGGCCAAGCTTCAGGCGGTGATAGGCCTTGTGGTGCTTACAGCGGTTTGGTGAAGTGAAACGACGTAATGCTGAAGCCCAGGCGGAAGTACAGCTTGTGCGCCTGCGTGCGCCAGGTGCCGGAGTCCAGCACGATGAAGCGGCAACCGGCCGTGCGCGCTTGCGCCTCGCACCACGCCAGCAGTTGGCTGCCCACGCCTTGCGAGCGGGCGGCCTCGTCGCTGACCAGGTCGTCCACGTACAGACGCAGGTCCTCGTAGGTATTTTCGTACACCCGGTACAGCGCCATGCCGACCGGTCGCCCGTCACTGTCCAGCGCGGCCACCAGGCGCGCGCCGTAGTGGCAGACACGCTGCATCTTGGCCAGGTAGGCGGCGCCGTTATCCGGCAGCATCGGTCGCAATTGCCGATGCAGCACACACAAGGTATCGGCCAGGTCGGCGCGGAGGATGCGCCCGCTGTCGTCGCACAGCGGCACGATGTCCAGCGCGGTCATCAGGCCGGGCGCGACGGGGCAATCACCAGCGATTCGCCTTCCAGCACCACTTTGCCTTTTACCAGGCAGGCGGTGGCAAACTTCACGCGCTTTTTGGCCGGGTCCAGCTCGGTGACGGTGACGCGGGCGGTGACGGTTTCGCCGATTTTGACCGGGGCTTTGAATTTGGTGGATTGCGACAGGTAGATGGTGCCGTTGCCCGGCAGGCGGGTGCCGACCACGGTGGAGATCAGGCTGGCGGTGAGCATGCCGTGCGCGATGCGGGTCTGGAACATCGAGCTTTCGGCGTATTCCTGGTTGATGTGTACCGGGTTATCGTCGCCGGATACGGCGCTGAACATCAGGATATCGGCTTCGGTAATGGTTTTGGCGTACTCGGCAGAATCGCCGATCTGGATGTCTTCGAAATAGACTGTCATCACAACTCCTTTGCGGAAGGCGGTATGCAACGCCAGCCCAGCGCCGGCGCCACTTTCAAGGTGTTCCTGCCTGTTTTTCTGCTTATGACATGCTCAATGTTGCGCTGCATTCTGACACGCTTTGCCCCAAATGCAAATTGCGGGGAAATGGCGTAATATCTGCACACCCCTGTTGTACTGCATGTTTTTTTTGTGGTCAGTTTACCAATTAAACGCTCGTTTGACTTGGCGGCGCGCTACAATGCAACCGCTGCCCGCTCGGGGCGAGTCGTTGAAACCTGAAGAGTCTGCTGGAGGAATATGAAAGCTCTAGTCGCTGTGAAACGCGTTGTCGATTACAACGTGAAAGTACGCGTCAAGGCCGATGGCACCGACGTGGATGTGGCCAACGTCAAGATGTCGATGAACCCGTTCGACGAGATCGCCGTGGAAGAGGCGGTGCGTCTGAAAGAAGCCGGCAAGATCACCGAGATCGTCGCCGTGTCCATGGGCGTGAAGCAGTGCGAGGAAACCCTGCGCACCGCACTGGCCATGGGTGCCGACCGCGCCATTCTGGTGGAAACCGACGCCGAGCTGCAGCCGCTGGCGGTAGCCAAACTGCTGAAAGCCGTTGCCGACAAAGAGCAGCCGCAGCTGTTGATCGTGGGCAAACAGGCCATCGATGACGACGCCAACCAGACCGGCCAGATGGCTGCCGCGCTGCTGGGCTGGGGTCAGGGTACCTTCGCGTCCAAAGTGGACCTGTCCGCCGAAACCGTGGACGTGACCCGCGAAGTGGACGGCGGTCTGGAAACCGTCAAGCTGCGTCTGCCGGCGGTGGTGACCACCGACCTGCGCCTGAACGAGCCGCGCTACGTCAAGCTGCCGAACATCATGGCCGCCAAGAAAAAGCCGCTGGACAAAACCACCCCGGCCGACCTGGGCGTGGACGTGACCCCGCGTCTGAAAACCCTGAAAGTGGCCGAGCCTGCCAAGCGCTCCGCCGGTATCAAGGTTGCCAATGCCGCCGAGCTGGTAGCCAAACTGAAAAACGACGCAAAGGTGCTGTAAGCCATGGCTATTCTCGTTATCGCTGAACACGACAACCAGAGCCTGAAAGCAGGCACCCTCAATACCGTTACCGCCGCTGCCAAGCTGGGCGAGGTACACGTGTTAGTAGCCGGCCACAACGCCGCTGCCGCCGCCGACGCAGCCAAGGCGGTAGCCGGTGTGGCCAAGGTACTGCTGGCCGACAACGCCGCCTACGCTCACGGCCTGGCCGAAAACCTGGCGCCGCTGGTGGTGGACCTGGCCCGTGGTTACAGCCACGTGCTGGCCCCGGCTACCTCCTACGGCAAGAACCTGCTGCCGCGCGTGGCTGCGCTGCTGGACGTGGCCCAGATCTCCGACATCATCGCTGTCGAGTCCGCTGACACCTTCGTCCGCCCGGTCTACGCCGGTAACGTGCTGGCTACCGTCCAGTCTGCCGACGCCATCAAGGTCATCACTGTGCGTACCACCGCTTTCGAAGCGGCGGCACAAGGCGGTGCGGCCAACGTGGAAAGCGTGGCCGCCGCTGCCGACGCCGCGCTGTCTGCTTTCGTGGGCCAGGAACTGACCAAGTCCGACCGCCCGGAACTGGGCGCTGCCAAGATCATCGTGTCTGGTGGCCGCGCGCTGGGCTCCGAAGAACAGTTCAAAGCCGTCATCGAGCCGCTGGCCGACAAGCTGGGCGCGGCCGTGGGTGCCTCGCGCGCTGCGGTTGACGCCGGCTACGCGCCGAACGACTACCAGGTTGGCCAGACCGGCAAAGTGGTGGCCCCGCAGCTGTACGTGGCGGTGGGCATCTCCGGTGCCATCCAGCACCTGGCCGGCATGAAAGACTCCAAGGTGATCGTGGCGATCAACAAGGACGAAGAAGCGCCGATCTTCCAGATCGCCGACTACGGCATTGTGGGTGACCTGTTCACCGTGGTGCCGGAACTGATGGCCGAGCTGTCCAAGTAAGACGCACTAGCAAGCTGTATCAATAAAACAAGGCGTGGCGCTACGGTGCCACGCCACACAAGAAAACCGGTGTACCGGTTCGTCTGGGGAAATGCGCGCTGCTTGCAGCGCGGGCTTGCCATCAGCCGGATCGGTTGCCGGTTTTTTTGCACGATGACGAGTTAATCGAGGAGTAATCTCATGATCTACAAGGCCCCCGCCAAGGAAATCCGTTTTGCCCTGAACGAGCTGGCCGAGCTGCCGGCCGTGTGCAGCCTGCCCGGCTACGAAGACTGCTCGGTCGAGCTGGTCGACGCCATTCTGGAAGAAGGCGCCAAGTTCGCCGAAGGCGTGCTGGCCCCGATCAACAAGCAGGGCGACAAGGGCGCCAAGTGGTCGCCGGACTTTACCGTTACCGCCGCCGAAGGCTTCAAGGAAGCGTGGCAGCAGTACGTGGAAGCCGGCTGGGTGGGCCTGCGTGCCCCGGCCGAATTCGGTGGCCAAGGGCTGCCGGCGCTGGTGGCGTTGGCCGCAGAAGAAATGTGGTGCTCGGCCAACCTGGCGTTTTCGCTGGCGCCGATGCTGACGCTGGGCGCCATCGAGGCCATCAATCATCACGCCTCCGAAGAACTGAAAGCCGTCTACCTGCCGCGCATGTCTACCGGCGAGTGGACCGGCACCATGAACCTGACCGAGCCGCAAGCGGGCTCCGACCTGGCCCAGGTACGCAGCAAGGCCATCCCGGTAGGCGATGGCAGCTACAAGATCAGCGGCCAGAAAATCTTCATTACCTGGGGCGAGCACGACATGGCGGACAACATCGTCCACCTGGTGTTGGCCCGTCTGCCCGACGCCCCGGCGGGCGTGAAAGGCATCTCGCTGTTCATCGTGCCCAAGTTCCTGGTGAATGCCGAGGGCAGCCTGGGGGAACGTAACGACGTGCGCTGCGTGTCGCTGGAACACAAACTGGGCATCCACGGCAGCCCCACCGCCGTGATGAGCTTCGGTGACGAAGGCGGCGCCATCGGCTACCTGGTGGGCGAGGCCAACAAGGGCCTGGGCTATATGTTCACCATGATGAACCACGCTCGTCTGGGCGTGGGCATCGAAGGCATGGCGGTGTCCGAGCGTGCTTACCAGAAGGCAGTGGAATACGCCCGCGACCGCGTGCAAAGCCGCGCCGTCGGCAGCCCGGACCCGGCCGGTGTGGCCATCATCCGCCACCCCGACGTACGCCGCATGCTGATGACCATGCGCGCCCAGATCGAAGCGCAACGCGCACTGGCTTTTTACGCTGCCGCCGCGCTCGACCGCGCTGCCCGCCACCCGGTGGCCAGCGAAGCCGCGCGCAACCAGGCGCTGGTGAACTTCCTGATCCCGATCGTCAAGGGCTGGAACACCGAGCAGGCCAACGAAATCACCAGCCTGGGCATGCAGATCCACGGCGGCATGGGCTACATCGAGGAAACCGGCGTAGCGCAGTACTGCCGCGACGCGCGCATTACCGCCATCTACGAAGGCACCACCGGCATCCAGGCGCTGGACCTGATCGGCCGTAAAACCGCCAGTGAAAACGGCGCCACCGCACGCTGGCTGCTGGAAGAAGTACGCAGCACCGTGGCCAAGCTGGCCGCAGCCGGCTTCGACAGCATCGCGGCCAACCTGGAAGCGGCGGCGAAAGACGCCGAGCGTTGCGTCGATTTCATCGTTGGCACCTTCGGCAGCCAGCCCGCGCTGGCCGCTGCGGGTTCGGTACCGTTCCTGAAGCTGATGGGTATCACGCTGGGCGGCTGGATGATGGGCCGTGCCGCGCTGATCGCCAAAGCACAGCAGGGCGAGGAAGACGCCGATACCGATTTCCTGGCCGCCAAGCAAGTGACCGCGCGTTTCTACGCCGAGCACCTGCTGCCGCAAACCGGTGGCTTGGCCGCGGCCATCCTGCACGGCGCCGATAGCGTGCTGGCACTGGACGAGGCCCTGTTCTAAGCCGCGACAGCCACACCGTCACCGACACCGCCCCGCCGTTTGCCGGCGGGGCTTTTTCATGGTCGATTGCTATCGAGCGCACCGGCGTTTTCATCTGCTGGCAATGCGGCCAGTGTAGGATGCTTGCCCATCCATGCTGTCTTCATTACTCTTTCTGTTTTGTTTCCCCTTGTGATCGCCCTGACATGATGCCGATACACAACATTCGCAGTCTTGCGCGGCAGTTGCCTGCCGGCTTGCCACTACTGGCTGCTGCGCTGGCGAGTTGGTGGCTGGTCGCCACCGCCACCCAGCTGCTGGCACCGTCTGCGCCTGCTTTGCGTACGCTGGACATGCCACAACCGCAGGCCGCTGCTGGCAGCGTGGCACAGCAAGCCTGGTTCGGTAGCAGTCAGCAGGCCGTGGCCCAGGCTGCGCCGCCGTTGCAGGTACTGGGCGTGCTGGGCGGCGGCCACGGCTCGCAGCAGGACTTTGCCATCGTGCTGGAAAACGGCCAGATGCTGCCTTTGCGCATGGGCGAGCAGTCGCCCGGCGGCTGGTGGCTGCGCAAGGTGGATGGCCGCGGCATCGTCATTCAGCAGCAGGGGGGCGGAGAGGTAAGGGTGGCGCTGGAGCGAACCCCTGCCACGGCTGTACCGCAGACGCTGCCTGCTACCAGTAGCAGCATGGTGCCGATATCGCCACCGCAGCAAACTGTGCCGGTGGTCCCCCCTCAGTACCTGCAGGCAGCGCCGGTTGACGGCAGCCAGGCGTCACCACCACGCGCCGAACCCATCAACAAGGATTGACTGCGGCGCGAGGGTTTATCGAAACCCCGGTGCGGCGTTAGGCTGTCGCTTCCGCTGGCGCGGTGACTGTTTACCGTACTGATACAACACAAACAACAACGACAACACTCATGATGCAGATAGCCCGATTGGCCGGTGCCCTGGCGCTGGTGTTTGCTTGCCAAGCCTATGCCGCGCCGGACGAGCCGGTAATGCTGAACTTCGTCAACGTCGACATCGACACCGTGGTGAAGGCCATCGGCGATATCTCCGGTAAAAACTTCGTGCTGGACCCGCGGGTAAAGGGCACGGTCAATATCGTGTCGGCCCGGCCGGTGCCACGCGAACTGTCTTACCAGATTCTGCTGTCCAGCCTGCGCATGCAGGGCTTTACGGCGGTGGAAGGCGATGGCGTGATCAAGATCGTGCCGGAGGCCGACGCCAAGCTGCACGCCCGCGTGGGCAATGCGCGCCGCGGTGACGGCGACCGCCTGATCACCAAGGTGTTCATCCTGCGCCACGGCAGCGCCAACCAGCTGGTGCCGGTAATCCGCCCCCTCATTTCGCCCAACAACACCGTGGCGGCCATGCCGCAGGCCAACGCCGTGGTGGTGACTGACTACGCCGACAACATCCGCCGCATCGAAGCCATCATCGACAGCATTGAAAGCGCCAGCGCCGCCGATACCGTGGTGCTGCCGGTGAAGTACGCGTCGGCAGTGGAAATGGCCAGCCAGTTGAACAAGCTGATGCAGGAAGCCAGCACCGGTGCGGCCAACGCTGCTGACGGCGGCCGTGTCACCATCGTGCCCGACCTGCGCAGCAACAGCCTGCTGGTGCGTGCCGATACCGCCGGGCGGCTGGGCAAGATCCGCAGCCTGCTGACACTGCTGGACCAGCCCAGCCAGGCCGGCGCCAACGTGCGCGTGGTGTACCTGCGCAACGCCGAAGCCAGCCGCGTAGCGCAGACGCTGCGCAGCCTGCTGTCCAGCGAGGCGGGCAGCAGCCAGGCGCCAACCACGCCGGCGGCCAACGCCGGTAACAACACCGCGCAGGCCAGCAAGGCCGCCGACAACAATAGCGGCCCGCTGGGCAATATGATCCAGGCCGACAGCGCCAGCAACGCGTTGATCATGAACGTGCCGGACGCCATGTACCAGAACCTGCGCAACGTCATCGACATGCTGGACCGTCGCCGCGCCCAGGTGTTCGTCGAGGCGCTGGTGATGGAGGTATCCGCCGAGCGGGCGCAGGAAGTGGGTATCCAGTGGCAGTCGCTGTCCGGCTTGGGCAATGGCGGCACCAGCGTTATCGGCGGCACCAACTTCCCCGGCACCAGCAACCCCGGCATCCTCAACGTGGCTACCGGTGGTACTGCCGGCATCAGCGCGCTGGCCGGCAGCAGCGGCATGACCATCGGCATCAGCAAGGGCACGGTCAATATTCCGGGCGTCGGCCAGGTACTGAACCTAGGTTTGCTGGCGCGGGCGCTGGAAAAAGAAGCCGACGGCAACGTGCTGTCCACGCCGAACCTGATGACGCTGGACAACGAAGAAGCCAAGATCGTCATCGGCCAGAACGTGCCTTTCCTCACCGGCAGCTACAGCAATACCGGCAACGGTAGCGGCGGTAACAGCAGCGTGTCGTCGCCGTTCCAGACCTACGAACGCAAGGACGTGGGCCTGACGCTGAAACTGACGCCGCAGATTTCCGAAGGCGGCCTGGTGAAAATGAAGATTCTGCAAGAGGTGTCGTCGGTGGACGAAACCAGCCGCAACAACCCGGCCGGGCTGACCACCAACAAGCGCGCCATTGAAACCACAGTGACGGTAGACGACGGCAGCATCGTCGCCATCGGCGGCCTGATCCAGGAGTCGGTCAGCGATGGCGAAAACAAGGTGCCGCTGCTGGGCGACCTTCCCGTCTTGGGCTGGCTGTTCAAATACCAGCAGAAGCAGCGCAAGAAAACCAACCTGATGGTGTTCCTGAAGCCCACCATCCTGCGCGATGACGCCGCCGCGCGAAACGTGGCCGGCGACCGCTACGACTACGTGATCGGCGAGCGCCAGCGCCAGGACGGCAAGCTGCCGCTGAATGCGGCCGATGCCTACCAGTCCACCCCGGCCGGCGGCCTGCTGCAACAGCTGCAGCAGCGCGGCCAACTGCCGCTGCCGGGCAATAGCGGCACGGTAGCGCCATGAGCGTGGCCCGCCACCCGGTGCTGGGTTTTGCCTTTGCCCGCAGCCAGCGCATCGTGCTGGAAGACGGCCCCGACGGCCGCGTCCTGCTGCTGGACGACGCCACGCCGCCAGCCGCCATCAGCGAGGTGCTGCGCCTGCACGGTGCGCCCGATCAGGTTGAAACGTTGGCCGCCGACGAGCTGGACCGTCGCCTGTCCAGCCTGTATGCCAACCGCAGCGACGGCGCCGCCGGCGTGGTAGACGATATCGGCGACAGCCTGGACCTGAACGCCATGGTGGACTCCCTACCCGAGGTGGAAGACCTGCTGGAGTCCGAAGGCGACGCGCCCATCATCCGCATGATCAACGCGCTGCTGACGCAGGCGCTGCGCGACGGCGCCTCCGACATCCACATCGAAGCCTTCGAAGACCGCAGCCTGGTGCGTTTCCGGCTGGACGGCACGCTGCGCGACGTGGTGACGCCGCACCGCGCGCTGCACGCCGCCATGGTGTCGCGGCTGAAGATCATGGCCAGCATGGACATCGCAGAAAAGCGGCTGCCGCAAGATGGCCGCATCTCGCTGCGGCTGGGCGGGCGCCCGGTGGACGTGCGGGTATCCACGCTGCCCACCAGCCACGGCGAGCGCGTGGTGTTGCGGCTGCTGGATAAAGAAGCGGCGCGGCTGGACCTGGCCACGCTGGGCATGGCCGCCGATACCTTGCAGCAAGTGGACGGCCTGATCCGCCAGCCGCACGGCATCTTGCTGGTCACCGGCCCTACCGGCTCCGGCAAGACCACCACGCTGTACGCCGCGCTATCGCGGCTGGATGCGCGTCACACCAACATCATGACGGTAGAAGACCCGGTGGAATACCACCTGGACGGCGTCGGCCAGACGCAGGTAAACGCCAAGATCGACATGAGTTTTGCCAAGGCGCTGCGCGCCATCCTGCGCCAGGACCCGGACGTGGTGATGATCGGTGAAATCCGCGACCTGGAAACCGCACAGATCGCCGTGCAAGCCTCGCTCACCGGCCACCTGGTGCTGGCCACGCTGCACACCAACGACGCTGCCAGCGCCATTACGCGCTTGACCGACATGGGCGTGGAGCCCTTCCTGTTGGCGTCCAGCCTGCTGGGCGTGATGGCGCAACGGCTGGTGCGCCGCCTGTGCCCGCAGTGCAAGCAGCCGCACCCGCTGCCGTTGGACGGTGCGCCGGGCGTGCTGCATTACCGCCCGGCCGGCTGCCCGGCGTGCAGCAATAGCGGCTATCGCGGCCGTTACGGCGTGTACGAGCTGCTGCAAGTGGACGACACGCTGCAGAAGCTGATCCACGACCGCGCCAGCGAAGCCGAACTGCGCACCCACGCTTTGTCGTGCGGCATGCGCAGCCTGCGCGACGACGGTCTGCGCTGGGTACGCGGCGGCGAAACCAGCCTCGAAGAAATCCTGCGCGTGACGAGGAGCTGAGTTGGCCGCATTCAAGTACACCGCCCTCGACGCCGCCGGCAAGGAGCACAGCGGCCTGCTGGAGGCCGACTCCGCCCGCGCCGCCCGTGCCCAGTTGCGCGAGCGCGGCCTGCTGCCGCTGGAAGTGGATAGCGTCGCCGCGCCGCGTAGCGGCCATTCGCTGCTGGCGCGTGGCCTGCCGCGTGCCGAGCTGGTGATGTTCACCCAGCAGCTGGCCACGCTGCTGGACGCCGGCCTGCCGCTGGAACGCGCGCTGGCCGCCATCACCGAGCAAAGCGAGCACCCGCGCACCCGTGCCGTGCTGGCCCAGGTGCGCAGCGACATCCTGGAAGGCAAATCGCTGGCGCAGGCGCTGGCCGGCGCGCCAGCCGTGTTCAACAGCCTGTACCGCTCGCTGGTGCAGGGCGGCGAGCAATCCGGCCACCTGGGCGAGGTGATGGCCAAGCTGGCACACTACCTGGACCAGCGCCAGCACACGCAGCAGAAAGTGGCGCTGGCCATGGCTTACCCGGCGGTAGTCACCGTGGTGGCACTGCTGGTGGTGGGCGGGCTGATGGCGTACGTGGTGCCGCAGGTGGTGAGCGTGTTTGCCCAGAGCAAGCAGACGCTGCCGCTGCTGACGCGCATGCTGGTGGCCAGCAGCCACTTCCTGCGCGATTGGGGCGTGGTGTTGCTGTTGCTGCTGGTGGCTGCCGCCGCAGGGAGCTGGCGCCTGTTGCAGGTGCCCGCCCTGCGCCGTGCCTGGCACGGCCGCCTGCTGCGGCTGCCGGTGCTTGGCCGCTTGCTGCAGGCGCTCAACACCGCACGCATGGCCAGCACGCTGTCCATTCTGGTGGGCTCCGGCGTGCCGTTGCTGACTGCGCTGGACACCGCGCGCGGCATTGTCAGCCTGATCCCGATGCAGGACGCGCTGACCGACACCATGAACAAAGTCCGCGAGGGCACGGCGCTGTCGCGGGCGCTGGGCAGTACGCGCCAGTTTCCGCCGGTGCTGATCCACTTGATCGGCAGCGGCGAAGCCAGCGGCCGCCTGGCCGACATGCTGGATCGCGCCGCCGTCCAGCAGCAGCAGGAAGTGGAACGCAAGCTGGCCACCTTCACCACGCTGATGGAGCCGCTGCTGATTCTGGTGATGGGCGGGCTGGTGCTGCTGATCGTGATGGCCATCATGATGCCGATCATCGACATGAACCAGATGGTGAGGTAAGGCCATGAACCCGATAGACCTTGAACGTACCGGCCGCTTGCTGGCCGAGGAGCAACGGCTGCTGGCCGAGGCGGTATCGCCGCCGGCAAGTGTGCCGCTGTCTGCCTTGCTGGCCCTGCTGTTGCCGTTGCCGGTGCGGCTGTCGTTACGGTTGTGGCGCTGGCAGCGCTATGCCCGCCAGCAAACGCAGCTGGCCGCTTGCCGCCGCCAGCTGGCCGAACGCTATACCGGAGCCACGCCATGCTGACCCCCGCCGCTGCCCGCCAGTTGGCCGCCTATAACCGCTGGATGAACGACAAACTGTACCAGGCTGCCGCCAGCCTGCCGGACGAGGTATTGCACGCCGAACGTGGTGCGTTTTTCGGCTCGCTATTCGGCACGCTCAGCCACATCGTGGTGGGCGATACCGTCTGGCTGCGCCGCTTCGCCAGCTTGCCTTTCGGCGCCGACGTGCTGCAGCCGCTGCTGGCGTGGCCGCAACCGGCGGCACTGGACGCTCGGCCTGCGGCCAACCTTGCAGAGCTGGCCGCGCTGCGCCAGCAGCTGGATAGCTATATCGAGCAATGGGCCGCCACACTGGACGAGCGCGTGCTGGCGCAAGACCTGGCCTACCATTCGATGCGCGGCGACGCCTGCGTCAAGGCGCTGGGCGGCGTACTGCTGCATTTTTTCAACCACCAGACCCACCATCGTGGCCAGGCCAGCACCCTGCTGAGCCAGGCTGGCGTGGACGTGGGCGTCACCGACTTGCTGGTGTTGCTGCCGGATACGGCGGCGCACCGCAACTAATATCAGGCCGGCCACCGTTGCCGGCCATCTATGCACAAGGGAGCTAACATGAAACGCCTCAAACCCGCCGCCCAGCGCGGCTTTACCCTGATCGAGATCATGGTGGTTATCGTCATCCTCGGCGTGCTGGCCGCGCTGGTGGTCCCCAAGGTGATGAGCCGCCCGGACGAGGCGCGCATCGTGGCCGCCAAGCAGGACATCGGCGCCATGATGCAGGCGCTCAAGCTCTATCGGCTCGACAATACCCGCTACCCCACCACCGAACAGGGCCTGCAAGCGCTGGTGAGCAAGCCGGCCAGCGGCCCGGCGCCGAAAAACTGGAAGCCGGGTGGCTACCTGGAGCGCCTGCCGAACGACCCGTGGGGCAACCCCTACCAGTACGCGTCGCCGGGTAGCCACGGCGAGGTGGACATCCTCAGCCTGGGCGCCGACGGCGAGCCGGGCGGCGAGGGTAACGACGCCGATATCGGCTCCTGGGCGCTGTAAACCGGCATGCTGTGCGCAGGCTGCGGCCAACGTTGGCCGCAAGGCGGCTTCACGCTGATCGAGGTGATGGTGGTGTTGCTCATCATCGGCGTGATGGCGACCACGGTCAGCTTCAGCCTGCGCCCGGACAGCCACCGCCAGCTGGAAGACGAAAGCTACCGCCTGGCCCGCATTCTGGAACAAGCCGTGGACGCTGCCGAAATGGGCGAGGCGCTGGCGCTGGACTGGCAAGCCGACGGCGCGCACTGGCGCGTGGCCGACAGCCAGGGCGGCTGGCAGCCCAGCCGCGACGCCTTCTTTGCCGACCGCCCGTTGCCGGAGGGCTTGCGTGGTGATGGCCTGCTGCTGGACGGCAAGCCGGCCAGTGGCGCCATCCTGCTGTGGCAAGACGGGCGCCCGCCGGCGCTGGCCATCCAGCTGCGTGCCGAAAACGGCGCGCGCAGCATCCAGCTGTCGCCGGTGGGTACCGTCACGGTGGAGGCTGCGCCATGAGGCGTCAGCACGGTTTCACCCTGTTCGAGGTGCTGGTGGCGCTGGCCATCATGGCGGTGGCTTTGTCGGCGCTGTTGCGCGCCGGCGGCGTGGCCGCAGACAACAGCGAACAGATGAAGCAGCGCATGATCGCCAGCTGGGAGGCGCAAAACCAGCTGGCGCTGCTGCAGGCGCAACGCGAATGGCCCGGCCCCGGCCTGCAGCAAGGCGAAACCGACAGCGACGGCCGCCGCCTGCGCTGGGAGCGCGAAATCAGCGACACCCCCAACGGCAACTTCCGCAAAGTCATCATTCGCGTGCTGCAGCCCGGCGCCCAGCGCTACGTGCTGGCCGAGATGACCGGCTTTGTGCGCAACCCGGCGGTGCAACCATGAAGCGGCAAGCCGGGCTGACCCTGATCGAGATTCTGGTGGCGATGAGCCTGCTGGCCATCCTCACCGTGATGGGCTACCGCGCCTTCGGCAACCTGCTGAACGCGCGCGAACACATCATGCAGACCGGCGAACGCTGGATACAGCTGGCGCGGGTGTTGCGCCGCGTCGAGGCCGACCTGCAGCGCCTGCCGCGGCAGCCGGCTTCCGACGACAGCGGCCAACCCCAGGCCGTGCTGCAACTGCAGGGCGATGGCCAGGGCCAGGCGCTGCAGTTGCAGCTGGCGTCGCAGCGCTACCCGGACGGCGAGGAACGCGTGTGGTACCGCGCCGGCACCGGTTTGCAGTGGCTGGCCGGCCCGTCCGGCAGTAGCCCTGCGGCGGGTAGCCTGCCGCTGCTGGCCGGCGATTACCGCATCAGCTGGCGCGTACTGGCGGCTAACGGCCAGTGGCACACGCAGTGGCCGCCGGCCGTGATCAGCGAGCGGCCGCAGGCGCGGGCGCTGGAAATGCGCGTGGCGCTGCCGGGCGACGAAGCGGTGCGCCGCGTCTGGGCCTTGCCATGAAGCGGCAGCAACAGGGCATGGCCATCATCATGGCGCTGCTGATCGTGGCGCTGGCCGCTACTGCGGCGGCGACGGTGTTATGGCAGCAAAGCCTGTGGTGGCGCCAGGCCGACAACGACCGTGCCCGTGCCGATATCCGCCTGATTGCCGACGCCGGTACCGGCTGGGCTGGCGACATCCTGGCCTTCGACGCGCGCAGCAGCGGTGCGGTGGATTACCCGGGCGAGTTGTGGGCGCAGCCGCTGCCGCAAACCGAAGCCGAGCAGACCCGCATCAGCGGCCAACTGTCCGACGCGCAAGGCCGCTTCAACGTGCGCAACCTGATGCAACAGGACGGCAAGCCGGACGAGCTGCAAGCCCAGCTCTACCGCCGCTTGTTGCAGCAGCTGCAATTGCCGGCGGCGCTGGCCGACACCTTGCTGGACTGGCTGGACGACGATAACGACGCCCGCGCCCAAGGCGCCGAGGCCGACTGGTACGCTGCGCTGCCCGCACCGTACGCCATTCCGCCGCTGGCCAGCCTGCGCCGCGTCGAGCAGCTGCGCTGGGTCAAGGGCTATACGCCGCAGGTGCTGGCCACGCTGGCACCGCACCTGGCGGTGCTGCCGCAGCGCACCGCCATCAACGTCAACACCGCCAGCCTGCCGCTGCTGATGGCGCTGGTGCCGGGCCTGGGGCGCGGTCAGGCGCAGGCGCTGGCGAATCAGCGGCAGAGCAACTATTTCAAGGATCGCGCCGATTTCGGCCTGCGTCTCACCGGCGGGCTGACCCCGCTGGCGGTGGACTACGGCGTGCGCAGCGATTTCTTCCTGCTGGACAGCACCATCCGTCACCCGCGCAGCGTGCTGCGGGTGCAGGCGCTGCTGCAGCGTAACGAACAAGCCAGCAAGGTGTGGTGGCGCGACGAAGGCGTCGTGCCGGCCGCAGCAGCAGGCGCGGGGGAACCATGAGTGTATTGAGACTGTATTGGCGGCCGGGCTGGCCTGATAGCGAGCCCGGCTTGCCGTGGGCCTTGCTGGACCGCCACGGCCAGTGCCGCGAACAGGGCGACGGCCCGCCGTCGGCGTGGCCGCGCAGCGAGCAGCTGGAGCTGGTGTTGCCGGCTGGCCGCACGCTGTTCATCGCCGCCAGCCTGCCGGCCGGGCGCGAGCTGAAGCCGGCCGTGATCGGCTACGCGCTGGAAGAACAGCTGGGCAACGACCCGGCGGCCAACCTGTACGCGCCGGGCGAGCGGCTGCCGGATGGCAAACGGGTGGTGGGGGTGTGCGAGGCGGCGCCGGTGCGCCGCGCGGTGGCCATGCTGCGCCAGCTGGGCCGGCTGGCCGATCGCATCGTGCCGGAAGAACACCTGCTGCCCGTGCCCGCTGCCGACGGCTGGGTGCTGGCGCAGGGCGAGCACGGCTATTTGCTGCGGCAGCCGTACGGCCAGGCCGGCTTCTTGCCGGCGGCCAGCGTCGGCCTGCTGCTGCCCCGGTTGGCCGCCGCGCCGGCCCCGGCCAGCATTACGCTGTTGGGCGAGGCGCCGGCCGGTTTGCCGGCGGTCGAGGTGCAAGCGCTGCCGCGCTGGCAGTGGCAGCTCGGGCGCCATCAGGGCGTCAATTTTGCCCAGGGCGAGCTGGCGGCAGACCGCCAGTGGCGTGCACTGGCGCCGCTGTTGCGCCGCAGTGGGTTGATTCTGGGCGCGCTCATCCTGGCGCAGACAGCGCTGGTGTGCGGCCAGTGGGGCTGGTACGCGTGGCAAAAGCGCAGCCTGCAGCAGGACATCCGTCAGCTGGTGCAGCCGTGGGCGCCGCAGGCGGTGGCCGGTAGCAGCGCCTTGCCGATGCTGCGCGCAGTCGACCGCCTCCGGCTCAGCCGCGGCCTGCCGGCGCGCGACGATGCGGTGGCGGCCATGGCGCAGCTGGCTGCCGTCAGCGGCGGCCAACTGCAGCTGGCCCAGCTCCGGTATGAGGCCGGCCGTCTGGCGTTCGTGGCGCCGACGCTGGCACCCGAGGTGGCTGCGCGCTGGCGCGAGCAACTGGCGGCGCGGCAGTGGCTGCTGAGCTCGGCACAAACCGAGCAGGGCCAGCGCGAGTGGATACTGACAAGGAAGCCGTAATGCAGAACCTGATCAATCAAGGCCGGCAGCGCTGGCAGCAGCTGTCGCAGCGCGAGCAGCGCCTGTTGCTGCTGATGGCCATCGTGCTGGGCGGCGCGTTGTTCTATGTGGCGCTATGGGAGCCGGCGCACCGCCAGTCGGCCAGGCTGGCCGCCTCGGTCGCCGGCTTGCAGGCCGAGAAACAGCTGGTGGCGACGCTGGCCAGCGAGGCACGCGGGCTGAAGCCGCAAGCCGAAGTGGCGCCGTTGGCCGCCGCCGAGCTCAAGCTGATGCTGCAACCGCTGTTGCAGCAGGCCGGGCTGGGCAACTTGCAGTTGGCGGAAGAGGGCGGTTTTGGCGTGCGCGTCAGCGGCGAGGTAGCGTTTGACGACTGGGTGAAAGCCACCGGCACGCTGGCGGCACAACAGGTGCGCATTCTGCGCTTGCAAGCCGATGCCGCCGGCCCGGGGCGGGTGAAACTCGATGCGGTGCTGGCGCACGCCGGGGGGGAAGCATGAGGCGTGGTGCGTGGCTGATGCTGCTGCTGGTGGGCAGCGCTTCTTTACTGGCCCATCTGCCGGCTAGCCTGCTGGACGCACGGCTGGCGGCGGCTACCGGCCAGCGGTGGCGGCTGGCGGCGGCCAGTGGCACTGTGTGGCAGGGCGAGGGGCAGTTGATGTACGTGGCCGCCTCCGGCGAGGTACTGCCGATGTCACGGCTGGCGTGGCGCTGGCAACCGACCGCCTTGCGGCAGCTGGCACTGGGCTGGCAGATCGATAGCGACGGCACGATAGCCCAGGCGCGGTTGCAGTGGGGCGGTGTGACGGTGGAAAACCTGCAGCTGCAGGTGCCGGTGGCGGCGGTGACCGCCTTTTCGCCACGCTGGCACAGCGCGCGGCTGGGCGGCGTGCTGCAGCTGCACGTACCGCAGTGGCTGCTGGCCGGTGGTCAGGTGCAAGGCGCGGCCATGCTGGGCTGGCAGGCGGCCAGCTCGCCGTTGTCGCGACTGCAGCCGTTTGGCAGCTATGCGCTGGACGCGCAAGGGCAGGGCAGCCAGGTGCTGCTGACCCTGCGTACCGTGCACGGCCCGCTGCAAATGCAGGGGCAGGGCAGCTATAGTGGTAACGGCCTGCAGTTTGCCGGCACCGCCGCTAGCGAATCTGGCGATTATGAGGCGCTGAAACCGGTATTGCTGATGCTGGGTCAGCCGAATGGCCCCACCAGCGTGGCCTGGCAGCTGCGTTGACGTTTTCGTCAACTGTGCCTGCCGGACAGGTTGGCCGCAGCAAGTGCCTGTTTTTGTTGATAAGCGAAAAATTGTTCCGGAAAAACCATTGAAAAAACAGAAAATCGGGTTATAATCGAAAAGTTTAACCGAACGGGACAAGCGCTGCGGCGTGGTGTCCCGTTTGTTATATAAAGCGATTCAAAAGACCATTATTCAGGAGCCAGCCAGTGACAACCGTACCCGCGATTCTAGCCTTGGCTGACGGCACCCTTTTCAAAGGCGTTGCCATCGGAGCCAGCGGCCACACCGTCGGAGAGGTGGTATTCAATACCGCCATGACCGGTTATCAGGAAATCCTTACCGATCCGTCCTATACCCGGCAAATCGTCACTCTGACCTATCCCCATATTGGAAACGTCGGCGCCAACTCGGAAGATACCGAGTCCGGCGCCGTTTTTGCATCCGGCCTGATCATTCGCGATCTGCCGCTGTTGCACAGCAACTTCCGTTCAGAAGACTCGCTGTCCGATTATCTGGTGAAGAACAACGTTGTCGCCATTGCCGACATCGATACCCGCAAACTCACCCGCATCCTGCGTGAAAAAGGTGCCCAGGCCGGTTGCATCATGGCCGGTGACATCGACGAAGCCCGTGCCGTTGAACTGGCCCGCGGTTTTGGCAGCATGGCAGGCCAGGATCTGGCCAAGGTGGTGAGCTGCAAGGAAAGCTACAGCTGGAACCTGCGCGAGTGGCGCCTGGGCCAGGGCTACACCGAACAGACCGACACCCCGTTCCACGTGGTGGCCTACGACTTCGGCGTCAAGCACAACATCCTGCGCATGCTGGCCGAGCGTGGCTGCAAGCTGACCGTGGTGCCGGCCCAAACCCCGGCCAAGGACGTGCTGGCGCTCAACCCGAACGGCGTGTTCCTGTCCAACGGCCCGGGCGACCCGGAACCGTGTGACTACGCGATTACCGCCATCCGCGAGATCCTCGACACCAAGCTGCCGGTATTCGGCATTTGCCTGGGTCACCAGCTGCTGGGTCTGGCCAGTGGTGCCAAGACATCCAAGATGAAGTTCGGCCACCACGGTGCCAACCACCCGGTGCAGGACCTCGACAGCGGCCGCGTGATGATCACCAGCCAGAACCACGGCTTCCAGGTGGACGAATCCAGCCTGCCAGCCAACGTGCGCGTGACGCATCGTTCGCTGTTCGACCAGACCGTGCAGGGCATTGCGCTGACCGACCGCCCGGCGTTCTCGTTCCAGGGCCACCCGGAAGCCAGCCCGGGCCCGGAAGACGTCGCCTACCTGTTTGACCGTTTCATCGCCGCCATGGCCGAACGCGCCTGATCGGGAGACCATCATGCTGGGCATTACCGACCTCACCACCTACATCCTCGGCACCATTTTCATCATCCTGCTGCCGGGGCCCAACTCGATGTACGTGCTGTCCGTCGCAGCCCAGCGTGGTGCGCGCGCCGGCTTTGCCGGTGCCGCCGGGGTGTTTACCGGCGACCTGATCCTGATGACGCTGGCAGCCACCGGTGCTGCCGGCCTGCTGCAGACCAACCCGGCGCTGTTTGCCATCGTGAAGTACCTGGGTGGCGGCTACCTGGCCTGGATCGGCCTGAACATGCTGAAAGGCGGCTGGCAGGCGTGGCGCCGTGCTGCGCAGCCGCAGGCGGCGGCCGAAGCGCGGCAGGTCGATGCGGCCAACCCGTTCCGCAAGGCGCTGCTGATCAGCCTGATGAACCCGAAAGCGATCCTGTTTTTCGTATCGTTCTTCGTGCAGTTCGTCGATCCGGCCTATGCCTACCCGGCGCTGACGTTTGCCGTGCTGGGCACCATCGTGCAGTGCTTCAGCCTGCTGTACCTGACGATGATCATCCTGGCCGGTAGTCATCTGGCCGACGCCTTCCGCCGCCGCCGCCGCTTGTCGGCCGCCATGGGCGGCTCGGTCGGGGCGATGTTCATCGGCTTTGGCGCCAAGTTGGCCGCAGCCAGTCTGTGAATTGAATAATTGAATTGAATTGAGCGATAACCATGCCGAAACGTACTGATATCAAGAGCATTCTCATCATTGGCGCTGGCCCGATCGTCATCGGCCAGGCCTGCGAGTTTGACTACTCCGGCGCCCAGGCGTGCAAGGCGCTGCGCGAAGAAGGCTACAAGGTCATCCTGGTGAACTCCAACCCGGCCACCATCATGACCGACCCGGACATGGCCGACGTGACCTACATCGAGCCGATTACCTGGCAAGTGGTAGAGAAGATCATCGCCAAGGAGCGCCCGGACGCGATCCTGCCGACCATGGGCGGCCAGACCGCGCTGAACTGCGCGCTGGACCTGGCGCGTAACGGCGTGCTGGAAAAATTCAACGTCGAGCTGATCGGTGCCACCGAAGACGCCATCGACAAGGCAGAAGACCGCGGCCGCTTCAAGGAAGCCATGGCCAAGATCGGCCTGTCCTGCCCGCTGTCTTTCGTGTGCCACACCATGGAAGAATCGCTGGAAGCCCAGGCCAAGGTGGGCTTCCCCACCCTGATCCGCCCGTCGTTCACCATGGGTGGTTCCGGCGGCGGCATCGCCTACAACAAGGAAGAATTCCTGGCCATCTGCGAGCGCGGCTTCGAAGCCTCGCCCACCCACGAACTGCTGATCGAGCAGTCGGTACTGGGCTGGAAAGAGTACGAGATGGAAGTGGTGCGTGACCGCAACGACAACTGCATCATCATCTGCTCGATCGAAAACTTCGACCCGATGGGCGTGCACACCGGCGACTCCATCACCGTGGCCCCGGCGCAAACGCTGACCGACAAGGAATACCAGATCATGCGTAACGCCAGCCTGGCGGTACTGCGTGAAATCGGTGTGGATACCGGCGGCTCCAACGTGCAGTTTGCGGTGAACCCGGACACCGGCGACATGATCGTCATCGAGATGAACCCGCGCGTGTCGCGTTCGTCGGCACTGGCGTCCAAGGCTACCGGCTTCCCGATCGCCAAGATCGCCGCCAAGCTGGCTGTGGGTTTTACCCTGGACGAACTGAAGAACGACATCACCGGCGGCGCGACCCCGGCCTCGTTCGAACCGTCCATCGACTACGTGGTGACCAAGATCCCGCGTTTTGCCTTCGAGAAATTCCCGCAGGCTGACGACCGTCTGACCACCCAGATGAAGTCGGTAGGCGAAGTGATGGCCATGGGCCGCACGCTGCAGGAATCGATGCAGAAAGCCCTGCGTGGCCTGGAAACCGGCCTGTCCGGCTTCGACCCGCGCAGCACCGACGAAGCCGCCATCCGCCACGAGCTGGGCTCCCCTGGCCCGGACCGCATCCTGGCCGTGGCCGACGCCTTCCGTATCGGCCTCAGCCGCGACGAGATCTTTGCTATCAGCAAGATCGACCCGTGGTTCCTGGCGCAGATCGAAGACCTGATGGGCGAAGAAAAAGCGCTGGCCGGCCGCAAGGTAGACAGCCTGAGCTACGACGAGCTGCGTCGCCTGAAGCGCAAGGGCTTCTCCGACCGCCGTCTGGGCGAGCTGTTGGGCACCGACCAGGCCGCCGTACGCGCGCACCGCTGGGCGCTGAAACTGCACCCGGTGTACAAGCGCGTGGACACCTGCGCCGCCGAGTTCGCGACCAACACCGCCTACATGTACTCCACCTACGAGGAAGAGTGCGAAGCCCAGCCGACCGATCGCAAGAAGGTAATGGTACTGGGTGGCGGCCCGAACCGTATCGGCCAGGGTATCGAGTTTGACTACTGCTGCGTGCACGCTGCACTGAGCCTGCGCGAATCCGGTTTCGAGACCATCATGGTCAACTGCAACCCGGAAACCGTGTCCACCGACTACGACACCTCCGACCGCCTGTACTTCGAGCCGCTGACGCTGGAAGACGTGCTGGAAATCTGCCGCATCGAAAAACCGTTCGGCGTGATCGTGCAGTACGGCGGTCAGACCCCGCTGAAGCTGGCGCGTGCGCTGGAAGCCAACGGCGTGCCCATCATCGGTACCAGCCCGGACATGATCGACGCTGCGGAAGACCGCGAACGCTTCCAGCAGCTGCTGAACGACCTGGGCCTGAAACAGCCGCCGAACCGCACCGCGCGTAACCCGGTGGACGCCATGCGTCTGGCCGAAGAAATCGGCTACCCGCTGGTGGTGCGCCCGTCCTACGTACTGGGCGGCCGCGCGATGGAAATCGTGCACGAGCCGGCCGACCTGGAACGCTACATGCGCGAAGCGGTAAAAGTGTCCAACGACAGCCCGGTACTGCTGGACCGCTTCCTGAACGACGCCATCGAAGTGGACGTGGACTGCCTGTCTGACGGCACCGACGTAGTCATCGGCGGCATCATGCAGCATATCGAGCAAGCCGGTGTGCACTCTGGTGACTCCGCGTGCTCGCTGCCGCCGTACAGCCTGTCGGCCGAGCTGCAAGACGAGATTCGCCGCCAGACTGAAGCGATGGCGCGTGCGCTGAACGTGGTGGGCCTGATGAACGTGCAGTTCGCCATCCAGGGCACCACCATCTACGTGCTGGAAGTGAACCCGCGTGCGTCGCGTACCGTGCCGTTTGTGTCCAAGGTAAGCGGCGCGCCGCTGGCGATGATTGCTGCCCGTGCCATGGCCGGCATCAGCCTGAAAGAGCAGGGCTTCACCAAGGAAGTGGTACCGCCGTACTACGCGGTGAAAGAGGCGGTGTTCCCGTTCATCAAGTTCCCGGGTGTGGATACCATCCTGGGGCCGGAAATGAAGTCCACCGGCGAAGTGATGGGCGTTGGCCGCACCTTCGCGGAAGCCTACGTCAAGGCCCAGCTGGCGGCCGGCGACAAGCTGCCGCGTACCGGCAAGGTATTCCTGTCGCTGCGTGAAGGCGACAAGGAAGGCGGCGTGGAAGTGGCGCGTGAACTGCAACAGCGCGGCTTCGGCGTGTGTGCTACCCGTGGTACCGCCAAGGCGCTGGCCGATGCCGGCATCGTGGTACAAGTGGTGCACAAGGTGAACGAAGGCCGTCCGCACATCGTGGACCTGATCAAGAATGGCGAAATCGACGTGGTGGTGAACACCGTGGACGAAAAACGCCAGGCGATCCAGGACAGCCATGCCATCCGCCGCAGCGCGCTGCAGATGCGTGTGCCGCAGTACACCACGCTGGCCGGTGCCAAGGCCGCGTGTGCCGGTCTGGCCCACGTGGACGCCTTCGATGTGTACAGCGTGCAGCAGCTGCACGCCAGCCTGAAGGGTTGATACGGCGTCACGTGCGGCCAACCTTTGAACCGCACGTGAAATCCCGTTACAATTCCGGCTGACACCAACGTCCTGCCAAGCCGCCGTCTCGTACGGCGGCTTACGCTTTTATCATGGGGCCGCCAGAGGCCCCCGGAGAATAGACACATGATCAAAGTCCCGTTGACCGTACGTGGAGCCGAAATGCTCAAGGCCGAGCTGCAACGCCTCAAGAGCGTAGAGCGTCCGTCGGTGATCGAGGCCATCGCCGAGGCACGTGCCCAGGGCGACCTGTCGGAAAACGCCGAGTACGAAGCCGCCAAAGAACGCCAGGCTTTCGTGGAAGGCCGCATCGCCGAGCTGGAAGCCAAGGTTTCCAACGCGCAGATCATCGACCCGACCGAGCTGAACGCTGACGGCCGCGTGGTGTTTGCCGCCACCGTCAAGCTGCTGGATCTGGAAAGCGACGAAGAAGTGACCTACCAGATCGTGGGCGACGACGAAGCCGACATCAAGGAAGGCAAAGTGTCGATCAATTCGCCGATTTCGCGCGCCATGATCGGCAAGGAAGCCGGCGACGTGGCCGAAGTGATGGCCCCGGGCGGCATCCGCGAATACGAAATCCTGGACGTACTGTACATCTGAGCCTGAGGCCGGCCGCGCTGCGTGCGGCCAACCTTGAGCAAGCATGATCAAGGGGAAAGCATGAACGGTTTGCGCGCCATTGCCCGGACTTTCTGGATCGGGGGCATGTGGGTCATCGGCATCATCGTGACGCCGGTGCTGTTTGCCGCACTGGATAAAGTGACCGCCGGCATGGTGGCGGGCAGGCTGTTTGCTGCCATCGCCTGGGTGGGCCTGGTGTGCAGCGTGTTCCTGATGGCGGATTACGTCATGCGTCAGGGCGCACGCGGCCTGAAACAGGCACCGTTCTGGCTGCTGCTGGGCATGTTGGCCTGCATCGTCATCAATCACTTCGGTGTGACGCCGATGATTGCGGCGCTGAAGGCGCAGATGAACCAGGCGGCCGAGGGTTTATTTGGCGGCGGTTTCGCTACCTGGCACGCCATCTCCAGCCTGATCTATCTGGTGCAGAGCCTGATGGGCCTCGCGTACCTGCTACGCAGCGATAACTGACGCGCAAACGAAAAGCGGTGGCATGCCACCGCTTTTTGCTGAGTTGCCGGGCCGGCTTACGGGCGGGCCTTCAGCGCTTTCTTGCTCTTGGGCAGATCGATCAGCTTTTTGTCCGACGGGCGGTACAGCACCAGCAGTTTGCCGATGTGTTGCACCGGTGCCGCGCTCAGGTCGTTGCAGATCTGTTCGTACATGGCAACGCGGGCATCGCGGTCGTCGCCGAGCACGCGGACTTTGATCAGCTCGTGGGCGTCCAGGCTGATGGCGATTTCACGGATCACGGAGTCGGTCAGGCCGTTGTTGCCGATCATTACCACCGGGTTCAGCGAATGGGCCAGACCTTTCAGATAAGTACGCTCGACGGCTGTCAGTTCAATTTTCATGTAACGCTTCAAGTTTCAGATTAAAAAACGATTTTACTAAAAAACGGGGTTGGTTCACAGGGTTAAACCGCATTCCCTGCCCCGGCTTGGCCGTGAGTGCCGTTATAGCTGGCATTCGGGCGTATTGTATTTATAGTTCCCGATAGGGAAAGCGACAGAAAACAGGAAACAAGCATGGCGCGCAGCACTTCCAGCAATGTCTGGCTACAGGAACACGTCAACGATCACTACGTGCACATGGCCAAGAAAGACGGCTACCGTGCCCGTGCAGCCTACAAGCTGCTGGAGATCAACGAAAAAGATAAATTGATCGGCCCGGGAACCGTGCTGGCCGATCTGGGGTCTGCTCCGGGGAGCTGGTCGCAAGTGGCGGCGCGGCTGGTGGGCAACAAGGGCAAGGTGTTTGCACTGGACATCCTGCCGATGGACCCGATTGCCGACGTGTCTTTCATCCAGGGCGACTTCCGCGAGCAGGAAGTGCTGGACGAATTTGTTACCTTGCTGGGCGGCCGTCAACTGGACCTTGTAATTTCCGACATGGCCCCCAATATCTCCGGAATGAGCGCCATGGATCAGGCTCGCAGCTTTCACCTGACCGAACTGGCGCTGGAGTTTGCCCGTGATCACCTGAAACCCGGCGGCCATTTTCTGGTCAAGGTGTTTCAGGGCAGCGAATTCCAGGCTTATCTGAAGTCCATGCGCGAGTTGTTTACCGATGTGGTAACGCGCAAACCCAAGGCCTCCCGTGATCGCTCCAGTGAAATTTACCTGCTAGGCAAGGGCCGTCGCTGACAGCCTGCCATGCGGGGGTTACAATCAAACCAACCACATCATCTAGCCAGGGCACATAGGAGCACGCTCTTGTGAACAATATCGGTAAAAACATCGCAATCTGGGTCATCATCGGGCTGGTACTGATGACGGTCTTCAAGCAGTTCCAGACCCGTGAGCCGCAAAACGCGCTCGAATACTCGCAATTCATCAGCGACGTTGAAACCGGCAAGGTGCAAGCGCTGACCATTGAGGGCAACCCGCTGCGCGGGCAGATCATTCGTGGCAAGCGTACCGACGGCACCCAGTTCAGCACCTATGCGCCGCTGGATACCAAGCTGGTAGACGTGCTGATCCAGAACAACGTGCGCTTCTCGGCCAAACCGGAAGAAGAACCGTCGATGCTGATGAACATCTTCATCAGCTGGTTCCCGATGCTGCTGCTGATCGGCGTGTGGTTCTTCTTCATGCGCCAGATGCAGGGCGGCGGGAAGGGCGGTGCGTTCTCGTTCGGCAAGAGCAAGGCGCGCATGCTGGACCAGGACGCCAACACCGTCACCTTCGCCGACGTGGCCGGTTGTGACGAGGCCAAGGAAGAGGTGAAGGAGATCGTCGATTACCTGCGCGACCCTACCCGCTACCAGAGCCTGGGCGGCCGCATCCCGCGCGGCATCCTGCTGGCAGGCAGCCCGGGTACCGGTAAAACGCTGCTGGCCAAGGCCATCGCCGGCGAAGCCAAGGTGCCGTTCTTCAGCATCTCCGGTTCCGACTTCGTGGAAATGTTCGTCGGTGTCGGTGCCTCCCGCGTACGCGACATGTTCGAGCAGGCCAAGAAAAACGCACCGTGCATCATCTTCATTGACGAGATCGACGCGGTTGGCCGCCAGCGTGGCGCCGGCCTGGGCGGCGGCAACGACGAGCGCGAACAGACACTGAACCAGTTGCTGGTGGAAATGGACGGTTTCGAGACCAACCAGACGGTCATCGTGATCGCCGCCACCAACCGTCCGGATGTGCTGGACCCGGCGCTGCAACGTCCTGGCCGTTTCGACCGCCAGGTGGTGGTGCCGCTGCCGGATATCCGTGGCCGTGAGCAGATCCTGAACGTACACATGCGCAAGGTGCCGATCGCGGCCGACGTCGAAGCCGGCATTCTGGCACGCGGTACCCCCGGCATGTCCGGTGCCGACCTGGCCAACCTGGTGAACGAAGCGGCGCTGTTTGCTGCCCGTCGCAACAAGCGCCTGGTTGATATGCTGGACTTTGAAGATGCCAAGGACAAGATCTTCATGGGCGCCGAGCGCAAGTCCATGATCATCCAGCCCGACGACAAGAAGAAAACCGCTTACCATGAGTCCGGCCACGCCATCATCGGCGAGCTGCTGCCCGGCTGCGACCCGGTACACAAGGTCACCATCATCCCGCGTGGCCGTGCACTGGGTGTGACCTGGTCGCTGCCGGAGCAAGACCGCTTCTCGCTGTACAAAGACCAGATGCTGGCGCAGATCACCATGCTGTTCGGCGGCCGCGTAGCCGAAGACCTGTTCACCGGCCAGATTTCCACGGGGGCCTCCAACGACTTCGAGCGAGCTACCAGCATTGCCCGCGACATGGTGACCCGCTACGGCATGTCCGACAAGCTGGGCCCGATGGTGTATGGCGAGAACGAAGGCGAAGTGTTCCTGGGCCGCTCGGTCACCACGCACAAGAACCTGTCCGAAGCCACCATGCAGCAGGTAGACCAAGAAATCCGCCGCATTCTGGACGAGCAGTACGCGCTGGCCGTCAAGTTGCTGGATGAAAACCGCGACAAGGTAGAAGCGATGACCGCGGCACTGATCGAGTGGGAAACCATCGATCGCGAGCAAATTCGCGACATCATGGAAAACCGCCCGCCGCGCCCGCCGAAGCCGGGTGGTGGTTTTGCCCCGCCGGAAACCAAACCGCCGGCACCGCCTGCGCCGGAAGTCAGCACCACACCGGCCCAGGAACTGTAAGCGCTATTGCGCACCCGAGAGCCGCAGCTTAAGCTGCGGCTCTTTTGTTTGTGTGGATGTCTGCCATGTCTGCTTTTGCCTGCGGCCGTTTTACGCTGGATTTGTCCCGCCCTCTGGTGATGGGGATTGTGAATGTGACGCCGGATTCGTTTTCGGATGGTGGTCGTCACGACGACGTGGCGGCGGCGGTGGCACACGCGAGGCAGCTGTTGGCCGAGGGCGCCGATATTCTGGATATCGGCGGCGAGTCCACGCGCCCAGGTGCCGCCTATGTCAGCCCGGAGCAAGAGCTGCAGCGTGTGATGCCGGTTTTGCGCGAGCTGGTAGCGCTACAGGTGCCGCTTTCGCTGGATACCCGCCGTACCGTTGTGATGCAGGCGGCTCTGGCGGAAGGGCTGGTGGACTTGATCAACGACGTGTCGGCACTGGAAGACGAGGGGGCTCTGCCCTTGCTGGCGGCGGCCAACGTTGGCGTGTGCCTGATGCACAAGCAAGGCAACCCGGACAACATGCAACTGCGGCCTGATTACCTGGACGTGGTGGATGAAGTGGGCGATTACCTGGCTCGCCGCGTGCAAGTGTGTGTCGATGCCGGCATGGCGCGTGATCGGTTGCTGATTGACCCCGGTTTTGGCTTTGGCAAAACGCTAGCCCACAACCTGGCGCTGCTGCGTGCCTTGCCGCAGTTGATCGCCCGTAGCGGGGTGCCGTTACTGGCGGGGTTGTCACGCAAGAGCATGCTGGGTGCCATTACCGGCGAACAGGCAGCAGACCAGCGACTGGGTGCCAGCGTGGCTGCCGCGTTGCTGGCAGCGCAGGGCGGGGCGCGCATCATACGCGTGCATGACGTGAAAGCCACGGTGCAGGCCATGCAGGTACTGGCCGCTTGTGACGCGTTATCTGCATAGCATCACGACACATTGCAGCAATAGCGGTAGAATCAGGCAAATTTCTTTATCGAAGGACGTGCGATGACGCGCAAGTATTTTGGTACCGATGGTGTCCGCGGCGAAGTGGGCAAGTTTCCGATCACGCCGGAGTTTGCTCTGCGTCTAGGCTATGCCGCTGGCAAAGTGCTGGTCGACCATGAGCATGAAGAACATCCTACCGTCATCATCGGCAAGGACACCCGTATCTCCGGCTATATGCTGGAAGCCGCCCTGCAAGCCGGTTTCACCGCAGCCGGTGTCAACGTGCTGCTGACTGGCCCGCTGCCGACGCCGGGTATCGCCTACCTTACCCGTGCCTTGCGCCTGTCTGCCGGGGTGATGATTTCCGCCTCGCACAACCCGTTCCAGGATAACGGTATCAAGTTTTTTGCCAAAGGCGGCAAGAAGCTGGACGACGCCTTGGAGCTGCAGATCGAAGCCATGCTGGACCAGCCGATGCAGACCAGCACGTCGCGCGAGCTGGGCCGCGCCAAGCGCATTGACGGTGCCGACCTGCGTTATATCGAATTCTGCAAGAGCACCTTCCCCAACGAGCTGGACCTCAAAGGCCTGAAACTGGTGGTGGATTGCGCCCACGGTGCCACTTACCACATCGCACCGCAGGTATTTCACGAGCTGGGTGCCGAGGTGATTGCCATCGGTAACCAGCCGAATGGTTACAACATCAATGATGGCGTCGGTGCCACTCACCCGGAGGCGGTTGCCAAGGCGGTTCGCGAGCACGGTGCCGACTTCGGCATCTCGCTGGACGGCGACGGTGATCGCCTGATGATGGCTGACCGTGACGGTAATCTGTACGACGGCGACCAGCTGATCTACGTGGTAGCCAAGGCGCGCGCTGCGCGTGGCCAACTGGCGGGTGGTGTGGTGGGTACCGTGATGACCAATATGGCGATGGAACTGGCGCTGCAGCGCCAAGGCGTGCCGTTTGCCCGCGCCAAGGTAGGTGACCGCTACGTACTGGAGCTGCTGGGGCAGCATGGCTGGCAGGTTGGCGGTGAAGCCTCCGGCCATATCCTGTGCCTGGACAAGCACTCCACCGGCGACGGCATCATTTCCTGCCTGCAGGTGTTGGCCGCGGTTCAGGAGCTGGGTACTGATCTGGCTACCATCTGTGCCGACTGGACACCGTTCCCGCAAAAGATGATCAATGTGCGCCTGAATGGTCAGGACTGGAAGGCCGCCAGTGCCGGCCCGCTGCAAGAGGCCGAAGCGGCGTTGCACGGGCGTGGTCGCGTGGTACTGCGCCCGTCCGGCACCGAGCCGGTGGTACGGGTGATGGTGGAGGCGGACGATGCCGCGCTGGCGAATGACTGGGCCAGCCGTATCGCTGCCGCCATCGAAGCGGCCTGAGTGCTGTACTGAAGCAAAAAAACCGGCTACGGCCGGTTTTTTTACGCCTGCGGCCAACCGGGCTGCCAAATAAAAACGCCCTGCCAGGGTGGCAGGGCGCAAATGTCGGTCACGTGGCAGCGATTACTTCCACACGTCCTTGTGGATCTTGGCCTGGATTTCCGGGTACTGCTTCACGTCGAACACCGGTTTGTCCTTGCCGGCTTTCAGCTGCTGTTGGTAATCCTTCAGTAGGATGAACACGTACTTGGACAGCATCACGATGGCAAACAGGTTGATCAGCGCCATCACGCCCATGGCCAGGTCGGCCATGTCCCATACCAGCGGCGAGCTGCCGATAGCACCAAAGCCCACCATGAACAGTACCAGCAGGCGGAAGGCCAGCATCACGCCCTTGTTGTTCTTGATGAACTCGACGTTACCTTCTGCGTAAGCGTAGTTACCGATGATGGAGCTGAAGCAGAACAGGAACAGCGCAACGGCCAGGAAGTGGCCACCCCAGCTGCCCAGTGTGGCGCTCAGTGCGGCCTGGGTCAGTTGTACGCCTTTCAGTTCGGCACCCGGTACATAGGCACCGGACAGCAGCACGATAAAGGCTGTGCAGGAGCACACGATGATGGTGTCGATGAAGACACCGAACATCTGGATGATGCCCTGGCTAGCGGGGTGAGCGGTGGTTGCCGCAGCCGCGGCGTTCGGTGCCGAGCCCATGCCGGCTTCGTTGGAGAACAGACCGCGCTTGATGCCCATCATCATCGCCTGGCTCACGGCGTAGCCGGCAAAGCCACCTGCAGCCTGCTCCAGACCGAAGGCGCTCTTCACGATCAGCATGAAGATGGCCGGTACTTCAGACAAATTGGTGAAGATGACGAACAGCGTCATGCCCAGGTAGATGGCAGCCATCACCGGTACCATCCACTCGGCCACTTGGGCCACTTTGCGGATACCGCCAAAGATGATCGGTGCGGTGATCAGGACCAGGCCGACAGCGACCAGGTTTTTGTCCCAGCCCCAGGCCCCTTCGGTAGCGGCCACGATGGAGTTGGCTTGTACTGCATTGAACACCAGGCCGAAAGCGATGATCAGCGAGATGGAGAACGCAATGCCCAGCCAGCGCTGGCCCAGGCCCTTCTGGATGTAGTAAGCCGGACCGCCACGGAAGGTACCATCGTGATGGTTCACCTTGAACAGCTGTGCCAGCGTGGATTCGGCAAAGGCGCTGGCCATGCCCAGCAGCGCGGTCATCCACATCCAGAACACGGCACCCGGGCCACCCAGGGCGATGGCGGTGGCAACACCGGCCACGTTACCGGTACCCACGCGGCTAGCGAGGCCGGTGGCAAACGCCTGGAACGACGAAATGTCGCTGCCTTCGCTGTTGTGGCCACGGCCACCCAGCATTTCCTGCCAGCCGCGCGGCAGCAGGCGGATTTGCATGAAACCCATGCGTACGGTGAAGAACAGGCCGACGCCGATCAGGATATAGATCAGCAGCTGGCCCCAAACCAGGTCATTGCCTGCGTTGATCAGGCTATGGAGAGCTTCCATGCGGGACTCCTCAAGAATGAAGGTGTTGTTGAACGCCATTACGATGGTCTTGGTTTTATTCGATAGAGAATCAAGCTCTTTCGAGGCGCGCCATAATAGCTTATTTGTCGATTGTATGCGCTCAAAAATGAAAAAAATGACAGCAAAAGCAATGATTTAACTTGCCAGATTGCTGATATTGAAATTAATTGTTCGATAATGAAACGGTGTGGTGGCGGCCAACCATTGTGGTGGCCATACCGACAGCAGGATAGGGGGCGGTATTCAGGTGGCGCGAAACTGGGTTGCAGGCGGCGAGGGGCTCAGTTACCGAACAGGCGGGTCACCAGCGCGCGTACGCGCGGTGCGCCGATCAGTACCAGCGGGAAGGCGCAGCTCCAGGCCAGCAGCCAGGCGTGCAGCCAGCGGCTGACAAAGCCGTTATCGAGGCCGGTATTGATGGCGGTGAGAATGCCGGACATGAAAAAGGCCATGTAACCGGACATGAACAGGGCGAACAGCAGCGCGTGTTTGCGGGTAGGCATGATGATGTGGCAGGAAGGTGGTGGGGCCAGTATCTTAGCCAGCCCGCAGCGGCCGTACCAGCGGGCGGCCACCGTACCGGATGCCTAGACGTAAAAAAACCGGGCCGCAGCCCGGTTTGCCGGCAGCGTCCTCCTTGCTGGAGGGCTGCTGGGTGTCTACCCCGTCGTCCCTGTCGTGATACCAGTCGTCCAGCTCGGCCAGCAGTTGCTGACGGCCGGCAAAGCGTGCGCTGCTGGCGCTGCGCTGGTGGGCGCCGCCTTTCTTCAGCAGCGGGCTGTGCGCAAACGGGTTGCGCGGTTTGATGGTGGTCATGCTCACTCCGCAAGGTTGGCCGCAGGCGGCCGTGGTGCCCGGCAAGCGCGAGGCCTGCCGTGGCAAAACAAGGTTAGCCTGCCTGGGTAATCAGGCTGGCTACCTTGGTGGTAATGATGTCTACCGCCGGGTCGTTGGCGCCGTGCGGCAGGATCACGTCGGCAAAGCGTTTGGTCGGCTCGATGAACTGGTTGTGCATCGGGCGCACCGTGCTCAGGTATTGGTCGATCACGTTGTCGGTGGTGCGGCCACGTTCGGCGATATCGCGCTTCAGGCGGCGGATGAAACGCACGTCCGGGTCGGTATCGACAAAGATTTTCAGCGACATCATCTCGCGCAGCGCCGCGTCGTACAGCGGGAACAGCCCTTCGATGACGATCACCGGTGCCGGTTGCACGGTGACGGTAGCTTCGCTGCGGGTGTGCTTGGCAAAGTCGTACACCGGCATCTCGATGGCGCGGCCGTTACGCAGATCGTCGATATGTTCGATCAGCAGGGGCCAGTCGAAGGCGTGCGGGTGGTCGTAGTTGGTGGCCAGGCGCTGCTCGAAAGTGAGGTGGCTCTGGTCGCGGTAGTAATAGTCCTGCACGATCACGGCCGCCATCTCGGTGCCGATGGTTTCCAGCACCTTGCGGGTCACCGTGGTTTTGCCGCTGCCGCTGCCGCCAGCGACGCCGATGATGAACGGAGTCGACATAATCCCTTGCCTGTAAAGCGAAAAAACGCGCCATTCTAATGACTTGGCGCGCGTCAGACCACTGTTTTTGTCAACCAGCCCGCAATTTTGCGGCGCATCATGCGGCTGTCGTGCACGATTCGTGCTGCGGCCAACCTTTGGCTGCCGGCAGACGGCAAAACGCCCTGCGGCGGGCAGGGCGTGGGGCTTATTCTGCTTCGTCGATCCAGGCTTGCTGGATGGCTTCCAGCACCTTTTCGCCGCCGCGGCTGTGGTCGTCGTCGAACTCCGGCAGGTTCACCACCCAGTTGTGCAGGTCGGTGAAGCGCACGGTTTTCGGGTCGACGTCCGGCAGGCTGTCGTACAGTTCGATGGCAATCTGGTTGATGTCGGTCCACTTCATGGCCAGGCTCCTCAGTGATGCTCGCGGGCGTGGTTGATGGTGTAGCGCGGAATCTCCACCACCAGGTCTTCGTCGGTGACGATGGCCTGACAGGACAGGCGCGATTGCGCTTCCAGCCCCCAGGCCTTGTCCAGCATGTCGTCTTCCAGCTCGTCGGACGGCGGCAGCGAGTTGAAGCCTTCGCGCACGATGACGTGGCAGGTAGTGCAGGCACAGGACATCTCGCAGGCGTGTTCGATTTCGATATCGCAGCCCAGCAGGGCGTCACACACGGTGGTACCGGCAGCGACGTCGTCGATCACGGCGCCTTCCGGGCACAGGTCTGCGTGGGGCAGCACGATGATGCGCGGCATGTTGGTTTCCTTTTCAGTACTTTACAACACGGCGGCCAGGGCCGCCGCGGGGTTACAGGTTGCCGATGTGTTTGCCCTTCAGCGCCTGCTGGATATTGCGGTCCATGCGGCGGGCGGCAAAGGTTTCCGTGGCCTGGCTCAGGCGCTGGGTGGCGGCGTTCACGTCACGCGTGGTCTGCGTGGCGATGGCGGTGTGCAGGGCTGCGATGGCCGCGTCCAGTGCGCTGCGCTCGTCGCTGTCCAGCAGGTCGCCGTCGCTGGCCAGTGCCGCCTCGGTGGCGGCGATCAGGCCTTCGGCGTCCACGATGGCTTCGCGCAGCTTGCGCGCGGCGATGTCTTCCTGCACGTGGGTGAGCGAGTCGGTCAGCATGCGGCTGATCTCGTCGTCGGACAGGCCGTAGCTGGGCTTCACCTCGATGCTGGCTTCCACGCCGGAAGTCTGCTCGCGGGCGGTGACCGACAGCAGGCCGTCGGCGTCCACCTGGTAGGTCACGCGGATACGCGCCGCGCCGGCCACCATCGGCGGAATGCCGCGCAGCACAAACTTGGCCAGGCTGCGACAGTCGCTTACCAGCTCGCGTTCGCCCTGCAGGATGTGTACCGACATCGCGGTCTGGCCGTCCTTGAAGGTGGTGAATTCCTGCGCGCGCGCTACCGGAATGGTGCTGTTGCGCGGAATGATCTTCTCGGTGAGGCCGCCCATGGTTTCGATGCCCAGCGACAGCGGAATCACGTCCAGCAGCAGCCACTCGTCTTCGCCCTTGTTGCCGGCCAGCACATTGGCCTGGATGGCGGCGCCCAGCGCCACCACCTTGTCCGGGTCCAGGTTGGTCAGCGGCGTCTGGCCAAAGAACTGGCCGACCGCTTTCTGTACCTGCGGCATGCGGGTGGCACCGCCTACCATCACCACGCCCTTCACGTCTTCGGCGCCGATTTTGGCGTCGCGCAGCGCCTTGCGGACCGGCAGCAGCGTCTTGTCGATCAGCGTTTTGCTGATGTCGTGGAAGGTGGCCTGGCTGAGCACCAGGTCGATGGTCAGGCCGTCGGACAGCAGCGCGGTAATGCGTGTTTCGACGTGTTCGGTCAGCGCTTCCTTGGCTTCGCGGGCACGGGTCAGCAGCAGGCGGGTATCGCCGGCGCTCAGGCCGTGCAGGCCGGCTTGCTCCAGAATCCAGCAGTAGATGCGGTGGTCGAAGTCGTCGCCGCCCAGCGAAGAATCGCCGCTGGTGGACAGCACTTCGAACACGCCGCGGCTCAGCGCCAGCACCGACACGTCGAAGGTGCCGCCGCCCAGGTCGTACACCACGTAGGTGCCTTCGGCGCCGTTATCGAGGCCGTAGGCGATGGCGGCGGCGGTGGGTTCGTTCAGCAGGCGCAGCACGTTCAGGCCGGCCAGCCGTGCGGCGTCCTTGGTGGCCTGGCGCTGGGCGTCGTCAAAGTAGGCGGGCACCGTGATGACAGCACCGACCAGTTCGCCACCCAGGCTGGCTTCGGCGCGGCTGCGCAGCGTGCGCAGGATCTCGGCCGAGACTTCTACCGGGCTTTTGGCGCCAGCGCGGGTTACCAGCTGCACCATGCCCGGCGCATCCACAAAACGGTACGGGCTGCGGCCAACGTCCTGGATGTCGGCCAGGCCCCGGCCCATGAAGCGCTTCACCGATACGATGGTGTTGTTGGGGTCGCGGCTTTGTTCGGCCTGGGCGTCGTAGCCCACCACCACTTCGCCTTCGCCCACGTAACGCACCACGGACGGCAGCAGGCTGCGGCCGTGGTCGTCGGGCAGCACGGTGGCGGAGCCACTCTTGACGGTGGCCACCAGCGAGTTGGTGGTGCCCAGGTCGATGCCGACGGCGAGTCGGTGCTGGTGCGGGGCGGCGAACATGCCGGGTTCGGCAATTTGCAGTAGGGCCATGGCTGCTTGCTTACTCTATGCGTTTACCGGCGCGGGCCGGCTGGGTTTTCTAGTACAGCAACGCTTCGATGGCGTCGCCGATTTCCTGATCCAGTTTTTCCAGAAAGCGCAGCTTGCGTACCGCCAGTGCCGCGGCCTGGTGGTCGGCCTGGCTATCCAGTACGTCGGCCAGCTCGGCTTCCAGCGCCTTCACGTCGGTACGCAGCTGGCGCAACAGGCTTTCCAGCGCGTCCACGTTGGCCGCGGCGCGGGCGTCGCCAATGGCTTCGCGCCATTCCATCTGCGCCATCAGGAAAGCGGCCGGCATGCTGGTATTGGTTTCTTCGGCAGTATCCACGCCAGCCAGCTGCAGCAGGTAGCGGGCGCGGTCTACCGGCGATTTCAGCGTCTGGTAGGCCTCGTTCACGCGGGTGGCGCGCATCAGGGCCACGCGCTTTTCGGCGTCCTGCGCGCTGACGTAGCGATCGGGGTGCACTTCGGCGGCGGCGGTGCGCCAGGCGCTATCCAGTTGCGCCAGGTCGATGCCGAAGCGGCGCGGCAGGTTGAACAGCGCAAAGTGATCCTGCGTGAAGTCGGTGCTCATGAACGCTTTCTGCAAAAACCGGGTAAGGATGAAACGACAACACCGGCCTGCCCGCACGCTGGCGGGCAGGGCCGGTGGCAGGCAGGGCTCAGACGTTGAAGCTTTCGCCGCAGCCGCACTCGTCTTTCACGTTCGGGTTATTGAACTTGAAGCCTTCGTTCAAGCCTTCCTTGGTGTAGTCCAGCTCGGTGCCGTCCAGGTAAGCCAGGCTCTTGGCGTCGGTGAACACGGTCACGCCGTGGCTCTGGAAGGTGATGTCGTCATCGGTGGCGACATCGACGAATTCCAGCTTGTAGGCCATGCCGGAGCAACCGGATGTTTTCACCCCCAGGCGGATGCCCAGGCCCTTGCCGCGTTTGGCGATGAAGTTGCTGACGTGTTTTGCTGCGCTTTCAGAGAGCGTGATTGCCATGATGCGTCTGCCTTGTGCTGCTGGCGGGCCACAGCCCGCCGTCTGTTATTGACCGTGCTTTTGCTTGTAGTCGGCCACTGCGGCCTTGATGGCGTCTTCGGCCAGGATGGAGCAGTGGATTTTTACCGGCGGCAGCGCCAGCTCTTCGGCGATGTCGGTGTTCTTGATCGCCAGCGCTTCGTCCAGCGACTTGCCTTTCACCCATTCGGTGATCAGCGAGCTGGAGGCGATGGCGGAGCCACAGCCGTAGGTCTTGAACTTGGCGTCTTCGATTACGCCGTTCTCGCCTACCTTGATCTGCAGTTTCATCACGTCGCCACAGGCCGGTGCGCCGACCATGCCGGTACCTACCGAGTCGTCACCCTTGTCGAAAGCCCCCACGTTGCGCGGGTTTTCGTAGTGGTCCATTACCTTGTCGCTGTATGCCATGATCGGTTCTCCTGCGTGCGGCCAACCCTGGCCGCCTCGTCTAAACGGTGATTAGTGGGCGGCCCACTCGATGGTGTTGAGGTCGATGCCGTCCTTGAACATTTCCCACAGCGGGGACATCTCGCGCAGCTTGCCGATCTTGCCTTGCAGCAGGTTCACGGCGTAGTCGATGTCGGCTTCGGTGGTGAAGCGGCCGATGGAGAAACGGATGGAGCTGTGTGCCAGCTCGTCGTTGCGGCCCAGGGCGCGCAGCACGTAGGACGGCTCCAGCGAGGCGGAAGTACAAGCCGATCCGGACGATACCGCCAGGTCGCGGATGGCCATGATCAGGCTCTCGCCTTCGACGAAGTTGAAGCTGACGTTCAGGTTGTGCGGTACGCGCTGCTGCATGTCGCCGTTGAGGTAGGTTTCCTCGATGGTTTGCAGGCCGGCCCACAGGCGGTCACGCAGCGCGGCGATGCGCACGTTTTCGCTGGCCATTTCCTCGCGGGCAATACGGAACGCCTCGCCCATGCCCACGATCTGGTGGGTGGCCAGCGTGCCGGAGCGGAAACCGCGCTCGTGGCCGCCACCGTGCATTTGCGCTTCCAGGCGCACACGCGGCTTGCGGCGGATGTACAGCGCGCCAATGCCTTTCGGGCCGTAGGTCTTGTGGGCACTGAAGCTCATCAGGTCCACTTTCAGCGCCGACAGGTCGATGTCGATCTTGCCGGTTGCCTGGGCGGCATCCACATGGAACAGCACGCCGCGGGCACGGCACAGCTCGCCCAGCTCGGCGATCGGTTGTACCACGCCGATTTCGTTGTTCACCGCCATGATGGAGGCGAGGATGGTGTCCGGACGCAGTGCAGCTTCAAAGTCGGCCAGGCTGACCAGACCGTTTTCCTGCACGTCCAGGTACGTCACTTCAAAGCCCAGGCGCTCCAGCTCGCGCATGGTGTCCAGTACGGCCTTGTGTTCGGTACGCTGGGTCACCAGGTGTTTGCCCTTGCTCTTGTAGAACTGGGCGGCACCCTTGATGGCCAGGTTGTTCGATTCGGTGGCGCCGGAAGTCCACACGATTTCTTTCGGATCGCAGTTCACCAGCTGCGCCACGTTGGCACGGGCATTCTCTACCGCTTCCTCGGCTGTCCAGCCATAGCTGTGGCTGCGGCTGGCCGGGTTGCCGAACAGCTCGGTCAGGTACGGGATCATGGCCTCGGCCACGCGCGGGTCGATCGGCGTGGTGGCAGAGTAGTCGAGGTAGATCGGTTGCTTCAGCTCGCTCATATCGGGTTCTCCAGGTGTCGCTCAGAGTGCGTTGCCGGCGACAGCCTCGCTACAGGGACTGTTGCGACGCAGGGTTCTTTGATCTTGTACTACAGTGGTTTCTTTGGCGCGCTGCTTGGCGACCAGGCTGGCCAGACTGATCTTGGACAGGTAGTCGAAGATGGTCACGTTCAGGTCGGTCCACAGGTCGTGCGTCATGCAGCGGTGGTTGTCGTGGCAGTTCTCGCGGCCGGCGCACTGGGTGGCGTCTACCGGTTCGTCCACGGCAACAATGATGTCGGCCACGGAAATCTCTTCGATGGTGCGGGCCAGCGTGTAGCCGCCGCCGGGGCCACGCACGCTGTCTACCAGCTGGGCGCGGCGCAGTTTACCGAACAGCTGTTCCAGATAGGACAGGGAAATACCCTGGCGTTCGCTGATGCCGGCCAGCGTGACGGGGCCGTTGGCCTCGCGCAGGGCCAGGTCAAGCATGGCGGTAACGGCAAATCTGCCTTTGGTGGTGAGGCGCATCGTGTGGGCTCCCTGGGTGGTTGACCGGATTATAACTCAATCCCGAGTAATTTGGTCAAGTATTGCAGGCGGAAGTTCACGGCGCAGGGCAGGGGAATGGCAGGCACGCGGAAGGTGCCAAAAGGTCAAACGGAAAGGTCGGATATTTTACCCGTATTTACCTAGTTTGACAGGGTTTTTTGCCTTGGCGGCGCCCGGCGTGGCAGGCAAAATGCCCGAAGCGCCGGTGGCTTGGTGTATGATTCGCGCAAACACTTGTTTGAATTGCGGGCAGGCCCTCTGCCCAGAGGAAGGATGAAGCCATGAAAGACGTGGTGATCAGTGGTACCGGCCTGTTCACGCCGCCGCATGCGGTGAGCAACGAAGCGCTGGTAGTCGCTTTCAATAGTTACGTAAACGCCTTCAACGCGGCCAACCAGGACGCCATCGCCCGTGGCGACATCGCGGCCCTGGCCGAGTCCAGCGCCGAGTTCATCGAAAAGGCGTCCGGCATCAAGCAGCGCTACCTGATGAACGCAGAGGGTGTGCTGGACCCGGCACGCATGACGCCGTTTCTGCCGGAGCGCAGCAACGATGAACTGTCGATCCAGGCAGAGATGGCTGTGGCCGCCGCCCGCGACGCGCTGGCCAACGCCGGCAAGTGCGCTGCCGATATCGATATGGTGATTGTGGCCTGCTCCAATATGCAGCGCCCGTACCCGGCGGTGTCCATCGAAGTGCAGCAGGCACTGGGCATCCATGGCTACGCCTTCGACATGAACGTGGCCTGCTCGTCGGCGACCTTCGGCATCCAGACCGCCGTCAACGCCATCGCCGCCGGCCAGGCGCGCGCGGTGCTGATGGTGAACCCGGAAATCTGCTCCGCCCACCTGAACTTCCGCGACCGCGACAGCCACTTCATCTTCGGCGATGCCTGCACCGCCGTGGTACTGGAAGCGGCCGATACCGCCACTGCGGCCAACGTGTTCGACGTGCTGGGCTGCAAGCTGGCTACTGTGTTCTCCAATAACATCCGCAACAACTTCGGTTTCTTGAACCGTTGCGACGAAAGCGGTATCGGCCAGCTGGACAAGCTGTTCGTGCAGCAAGGCCGCAAGGTATTCAAAGAAGTGTGCCCGATGGTAGGCGAGCACATTGTGGCGCACCTGCAGGCCAACGGCATCGAGCCGCAAGGCGTGAAGCGCTTCTGGCTGCACCAGGCCAACCTGTCGATGAACCAGCTGATCGCCCGCCGCGTGCTGGGCCGCGACGCCGAAGGCAGCGAAGCCCCGGTGATTCTCGACAGCTACGCCAATACCAGCTCCGCCGGTAGCGTGATTGCGCTGCACCTGCACCATGCCGACCTGCAAAGCGGCGATATCGGCGTGCTGTCGTCGTTCGGTGCCGGCTACTCGGTAGGCTCGGTCATCCTGCGCAAGCGTTAAACGTTGGCCGCAGGCATCAAAAAGGCGCCTTGCGGCGCCTTTTTTCATTCCCGCGTCAGTGCCCGCCCCCACGGCACCAGCTCGGGGTCATTGACCACGCGCAGCGTGGCCAGGCGGAAATCTTGCAGGATGGCAGAGCGGCTGCCGCTGGACGGATAGGCCAGCACGTATTCGTGCTTGGCCGGCGTCTGGAACGGCCGCGTCACCACGCCTTGCGTGGCCCACAGTTCGCTGGCAAACGGTTCCACGATCGATACCCCAAAGCCGTTGGCCACCATCGCATAGCGGGTGTGCGAGGCGTGGGTGCGGATGTTGTAGCGCGGGCTGACGCCGGCGTGTCCGAAGTACTTCTGCTCCTGGTTCTGGCTTAGCGGGTAGTTGGGCAGCCAGCCGATGATGGTTTCTTCGGCCAGGTCTTGCGGCGTGATGTAGTCGCGTTCGGCCAGCGGGTGGTCGGCCGGTAGTGCGCACAGCACGTCGGCCTCCAATAGCGGTTCCACCTCGATACCGGCGATGGCCGGAAAGGCCAGGCTGATGGCCACGTCCACTTTCAGATCCTGCAGCTTGACGGTGACTTCGGCGTTGCCGACGGTATCGATGCGTACCGGCACCTCGGGGCGCAGCTTGAAGAATTCTTTCAGGATCTGCGGCAGCAGGCTGGTAGACAGCACCGGCATGCAGGCGATGGCCAGACCTTCGTTTTCCTCGTTGCGGATGGTTTCCGCCACCTGGCGCAAGCGCTCCAGGCCCAGAAAGTTTTCTTCCACGGCGCGCTGGAAGCGGATGGCGGCGGTGGTGGGTTCCAGCCGGCCTTTGGCGCGGTTGAACAGGCGGAAGCCCAGGTCGTCTTCCAGATCGGCGATCAGCCGGCTGATCGCGGGCTGGGTGATGTGCATGCGGCGGGCGGCGGCCACCGTGGTGCCGCAGCTCATCAGGCAACGAAATGCCTCGATCTGGCGAAAACGAATCATTTTTATCTATCAACGTGCAAGGTTGGCCGCAAGCGGCAGTGCGCAGCAGCCTATAACAAAATCACATAGAACATCAATTTTACTCAGTGGATGTGATAAGAAAAGCTGTGAAATACTCAGCCGCGATCGGACAGGCACACTGTCCGACAGCTTGAGCTGCAGTCTGTCTACATCCGTTGCAACATCACGTCATAAAAAGGCGTGATCTGCATCAGGAAAGCGCCTAAAACACAACAAGCGCACTGCCTGGCTCATGCTTTGTGGTGAAAAATAACAAGCCGAGCTTGTTGTCGTTCTAGTGCGTTGCATAATGTATACGTCCGGGGCTAACACCGGCACGGCATTTGCATCACGAGACGTGCGATGCCCAGGCATCACTTCCATCAAAGTAGAAATAGGGAATAGAGAAACCATGCGAGTTGCCAAACATCTGCTGTTTGCAGCCGGCCTGACCGCCGCTGCCACCGCCGCTCACGCAGCCGGCACACTGATTTACTGCTCCGAAGCCAGCCCGGAAGGCTTCGACTCCGCCCAGTACACTGGTGGTTCCACCTTCGACGCTGCCGGCCACGCCATGTTCAACCGTCTGGTTGAATTCGAAAAAGGCTCCACCAAGACCATCCCGGGTCTGGCCGAGTCCTGGACCGTGTCCCCGGACGGCAAGGAATACACCTTCAAGCTGCGCAAGGGCGTGAAATTCCACACCACCGACTACTTCACCCCCAGCCGCGACTTCACCGCTGACGACGTGGTGTTCACCTTCGGCCGCATGACCGACAAGAACCACCCGTTCAACAAGGCTTACCCGGTTGAATTCCCGTACGCTTCCGATACCGGCCTGGACGGCAATATCGTGAAGGTAGAGAAAGTTGACGCCAACACCGTCAAATTCACCCTGAAAGACCCGGATGCCGACCTGCTGGCCAAGATCGCCATGCCGTTCGCGTCCATCCAGTCGGCCGAGTACGCTGACAAGCTGGTCAAAGAAGGCAAAGCTGCCCAGATCAACCAGCAGCCGGTAGGTACCGGCCCGTTCATTCTGGTGCGCTACCAGAAAGACGCGCAGATCCGCTACAAAGCCAACAAGCAGTACTGGAAAAAAGGCGATGTGAAAGTCGACAACCTGATTTTCGCCATCACCACTGACGCCTCGGTACGCGCCCAGAAGATGAAGGCTGGCGAGTGCCACATCATGTCCTATCCGAAGCCGCAGGACCTGCCGGCGATGAAGTCCGACCCGGCACTGAAAGTGACCACCGCTCCGGGCTTCAACATCGGCTACCTGGCTTACAACGTTGAAAAGCCGCAGCTGAAGAAACTGGAAGTGCGCCAGGCGCTGGACATGGCCATCAACCGCAAAGCCATCATCGATGCGGTATACCAAGGCCAGGGCCAGGAAGCGGCCAACCCGTTCCCGGCTTCGCTGTGGTCGTACAACAACAAGCTGCGTAACCCGGCAGTAGACGTGGCCAAGGCCAAGGCACTGCTGGCCAAGGCCGGCTACCCGAACGGCTTCGAAATCACCCTGTGGGCGATGCCGGTTCAGCGTCCGTACAACCCGAACGCCAAACTGATGGCCGAAATGATCCAGGCCGACTGGGCCAAGATCGGCGTGAAAGCCAAGATCACCACTTACGAGTGGGGCGAGTACCTGAAGCGCATGAAGAACGGCGAGCACGACACCGGCCTGATCGGCTGGACCGGCGACTACGCCAGCCCGGATAACTTCCTGGGCGTGCTGCTGACTTGCGAAGCCATCGGCGGTTCCAACTACGCGCGCTACTGCAGCAAGGATTTCGACGCTGCGGTACTGAAAGCCCGTAAGAGCACCGACGTGAAAGAGCGTACTGCGCTGTACCAGAAAGCCCAGGAAACCTTCAAGAAAGACCTGCCGTGGTCCACGATTGCCCACTCGACTGTGAACCAGCCGATGCGCAAGGAAGTGGACGGCTTCAAGATCAGCCCGTTCGGCGACTACTCGTTCGCGGGTGTCAGCGTCAAGTAAGCTGGTAGCACGGGGCTGCGGCCCCCTGTTGGGACAAGGAGGCTTCGGCCTCCTTGTTTGCTCACTGGCTGGCCGTTTATGCAAACGGGAATTTATCGATAGGTAGCGTTAGGACGGGTTGATCTGTATCAAGGCAGGGCAGGGCCGGGGCGCGTAAAGTGCGTTCTGCCGTGGCGGCCTTGTTGCTGGTATAGGTGGGTGGTTCAGTTGCAAGCTGCCCGGCACCCCTCGCTTCCCCTTCTGCTGTTGTCGTACTTCCCCGTTTGTCTGCGTTTCTGGCTGTACACGTCATGCCCCACAAGGGCGTGCACGGGAGACTCATTCAACATGTTTTCCTTCATTCTGCGCAGGCTGGGTGTACTCGTCCCCACCTTCTTCGGCATTACGCTGATTACGTTCGCACTGATCCGCATGATTCCTGGCGACCCCATCGAGGTCATGGTGGGCGAACGCTCGCTGGACCCGGTCATGCACGCTGCCGCCATGAAGCGACTGGGCCTGGACCAGCCGCTGTACGTGCAGTACTTCGATTACCTGTCCAAGCTGTTCCACGGTGACCTGGGCGCCTCGCTCAAGACCCAGGAAAGCGTATGGAAAGAATTCACCACCCTGTTCCCGGCCACGCTGGAGCTGGCGCTGTGCGCGCTGGTGTTCGCCACTGTGTTCGGGCTGCTGGCCGGGGTGATTGCCGCCATCAAGCGCGGCTCCATCTTCGACCACGGCGTGATGGGCTTGTCGCTCACCGGCTTCTCGATGCCCATTTTCGTGTGGGGCCTGTTGGCGGTGATGTTCTTCTCTGTGTACCTGGGCTGGACGCCGGTATCCGGCCGTATCGACCTGGCTTTTGACGTGGCGCCGCAAACCGGCTTCATGCTGATTGACGCTTGGCGTGCCCAGGTGGCAGACCCGGACATCAACGCCGGTGCCTTCAAGGACGCGGTGATGCACCTGATCCTGCCGACCGTGGTGCTGGGTACCATCCCGCTGGCCACCATCGCACGGATGACGCGTTCGTCGATGCTGGAAGTGCTGCGCGAAGACTACGTCCGTACTGCCCGCGCCAAAGGCCTGTCGCCGGCACGCGTGATCTTCATCCACACCCTGCGCAATGCGCTGATTCCGGTACTGACCGTGATCGGCCTGCAGGTGGGCACGCTGATGGGTGGCGCGGTGCTGACCGAAACCATCTTCTCGTGGCCCGGTATCGGCAAGTGGCTGATCGAGGCCATCGGCCGCCGCGACTACCCGGTGGTGCAGAACGGCATCCTGATCGTGGCTACGCTGGTGATCCTCACCAACTTCATCGTCGACATCCTGTACGGCATCGCCAACCCGCGTATCCGTCACGCCAAATAAGCAGGTAGCACTATGGCTAATGTGAATGTTTCGCCGCAAGTGGCGGCCAACGAGGATCCGGCGCTGAGCTATCCGTCCCCGCTGAAAGAGTTCTGGCTGAGCTTCCGCCAGAACAAGGGTGCGGTAGCCGGGCTGGTGTTCATGACCATCGTGATCTTCTGTGCGCTGTTTGCGCCGCTGATCTCCCCGCACGACCCGCTGGAACAGTACCGCGACCACCTGCTGACGCCGCCGGCGTGGGTAGCCGGCGGTAGCGCCCAGTTCCTGCTGGGCACCGACGAGCTGGGCCGCGACATCATGGCGCGCCTGTTCTACGGCGCGCAGATGTCGCTGCTGATCAGCCTGATCTCGGTGCTGCTGTCGCTGTTGCCTGGCGTGGTGCTGGGCCTGTTGGCCGCGTTTTTCCCCAAGGTGATGGGCGGCCTGATCATGCGCCTGATGGACATCATGATGGCGCTGCCGTCGCTGCTGCTGGCCATCGCCATCATGGCCATTCTGGGGCCGGGCTTGGTGAACGCGATGATCGCCATCGCCGTGGTGGGCCTGCCGGGCTACGTGCGCCTGACGCGCGCCTCGGCCATGACCGAGCTGAACCGCGACTACGTGACCGCCGCCCGCGTGTCGGGCGCCGGCCTGCTGCGCCTGATGTTCGTCACCGTGCTGCCCAACTGCATGGCGCCGCTGATCGTGCACGCCACCATGAGCTTCTCGGCTGCCATTCTGGAAATCTCGGCCTTGGGCTTCCTGGGCATGGGCGTACAGCCGCCGACGCCGGAGTGGGGCACCATGCTGTCCGGCGCCCGCGATTACATGACCAGCGCCTGGTGGGTGGTGCTGATGCCTGGCCTCACCATCCTGCTGGCCGTGCTGTCGATCAACCTGATGGGTGATGGCCTGCGTGACGCGCTGGACCCGAAGATGAAGCGCGCTGCGTAAGGGGAAATCATGAGTCTGCTAGAAATCAAGAACCTGTCGGTCGAGTTCGGCAATGCGGCCAACCCGTTCCGTGCGGTGGAAGGCCTGGACCTCACCGTCAACCAGGGCGAGATCGTCGGCATCGTCGGCGAATCCGGCTCCGGCAAATCCGTCACCATGATGGCGATGATGGGCCTGCTGGAAGGGCAGGGCCGCATTGTGGCCGACAAGCTGCAATTTGACGGTAAAGACCTGCTCACCATCACACCCAAGGCGCGTCGCCAGATCGTTGGCAAAGACATCGCCATGATCTTCCAGGACCCGATGACCTCGCTGAACCCCAGCTACACCGTGGGTTACCAGATCATGGAGGTGCTGAAGGTGCACCAGGGGCTGCGCGGTGCCGAGCTGAAAGCGCGGGCGCTGGAGCTGATGGAGCTGGTGGAGATTCCGGCGCCCAAGAGCCGGCTGGAAGCCTACCCGCACCAGCTGTCCGGCGGCATGAGCCAGCGCGTGATGATCGCCGTGGCACTGGCCTGTAACCCCAAGCTGCTGATCGCTGACGAACCCACCACCGCGCTGGACGTCACCATCCAGGCGCAGATCATGGACCTGCTGGTCAACCTGCAGAAAGAGCGCAATATGGCGCTGATCATGATTACCCACGATCTGGCCGTGATTGCCGAAGTGGCACACCGCGTGGCGGTGATGTACGCCGGCCAGGTGGCCGAAGAGGGCGTGGTGCCGCAGCTGTTCCGCCAGCCGGTGCACCCGTACACCCAGGCGCTGCTGTCGTCCATTCCCGAGCACAGCAAAGGCGCACACCGCCTGTCCACGCTGCCCGGCATCGTGCCCGGCCAGTACGACCGCCCGAAAGGCTGCCTGCTCAGCCCGCGCTGCCCGCACGTGCAGCAAGCCTGTCGTGACAGCCGCCCGTCCATTACCCCGCATCAGCACGGTGCCGTGCGCTGCTTCTACCCGCTGTTCGACAAGGAGGCCTCATGAGCCAGACCGTCATGCAGGCTCGCGATCTGACCCGTCACTACGAGGTGTCGCAGGGCTTTCTGAAACCCAAGGCCGTGGTGAAGGCGCTGAACGGCGTCTCGTTCGAACTGAAAGCCGGTAAAACGCTGGCCGTGGTGGGTGAATCCGGCTGCGGCAAGTCCACGCTGGCGCGCCAGCTGACGCTGATCGAAGCTCCCACCGCCGGTTCGCTGGTGCTGGACGGCGTCGATATCGCCAAGGCCAGCAAGGCCGAGCTGAAAGCGCTGCGCAGCAAGGTGCAGATGGTGTTCCAGAACCCGTACGCCTCGCTGAACCCGCGCCAGAAAATCGGCGACCAGCTGGGCGAGCCGCTGCTGATCAACACCACCCTCAACGCCAAGGAACGCGAAGAAAAAGTGCGTGCCATGATGCAGCGCGTCGGCCTGCGCCCGGAGCACTACTACCGCTACCCGCACATGTTCTCCGGCGGCCAGCGCCAGCGTATTGCCATCGCGCGCGCCATGATGCTGCAGCCGCAAATCGTGGTGGCCGACGAGCCGACCTCGGCGCTGGACGTGTCGATCCAGGCGCAGGTGCTGAACCTGTTCATGGACCTGCAGGACGAGTTCCAGACCGCCTACGTGTTCATCTCGCACAACCTGGCGGTGGTGGAACACGTGGCTGACGACCTGATGGTGATGTACCTGGGCCGCGCGGTGGAAGTGGGCACCAAGGAAGTGATCTACGACAAGCCGCTGCACCCGTACACGCAAGCGCTGCTGTCGGCTACGCCGTCGATTCACGAAGAAGACCGCCGCGTGAAGATCAAGATCCAGGGCGAGCTGCCCAGCCCGCTTAACCCGCCTACCGGTTGCGCCTTCCACAAGCGCTGCCCGTACGCCAGCGAGCGTTGCAGCAAGGACGTGCCCGAGCTGCGCACCGTACTGGGGCGTGAGGTAGCCTGCCACCACGCGGAAACCATCAACGCCTGATGCTGGCTGGTCTAAAATGCGCCGTAGTGGTGAAAAACACCGCTGCGGCGCTTTTTTCTGCACTGCAGCAATAAATGCCTTGTTTCACCGGCTTCAAGCAGGATACATTCCGCTATGCCTCATACCCACAAAGGAAAGCGCCAATTGAAGCGAGCTGTCTACGCCGGTAGTTTCGACCCGGTCACCAACGGTCATCTGTGGATGATCCGCGAAGCGGTCGAGCTGTTCGACGAACTGGTGGTCGCCATCGGCGTCAACCCGGAAAAGCGCTGTACCTTTTCGGTGGACGAGCGGCTGGACATGCTGCGTGCGGTGACGCGCGGTTTTTCCAAGCTGAAGGTAGAAGTGTTCGAAAACCAGTTTCTGGTGAACTACGCGCAAAGCATCGACGCCAACTACATCATTCGCGGCATCCGCACCGCCAGCGATTACGAGTACGAGCGCACCATGCGCTACATCAACTCCGACCTGCACGCCGACATCACCACCATCTTCCTGCTGCCGCCGCGCGAGTACGCCGAAGTATCGTCCACCATGGTCAAAGGCCTGATGGGCCCCAATGGCTGGGAACAGATGATCCGCCAGTACGTGCCGGAGCCGGTGTACCGCAAGCTGGTAAACTACTACCAGCAACAAGGCTGAGGCCTGCGGCCAACCCTGGCCATTCCGTATTTTGTCGCGCCGGACACGCTCCGGCGCGCTGCATTTCAGAGAGGTAAAACATGGTAGACGTATCGGCCTTTGCCGGCCGCCTGGCCAAGAACTTCAAGCATTACAGCAAGTGGGCACGCCGCAACGGCCTGGACGCCTGGCGTGTGTACGACCGCGACGTGCCGCAGTTTCCGCTGATCATCGACCTGTACGGCGAACGCATCCACCTGCAGGAATATGATACCGGCTGGCAGATCGAAGACGCCGACTACCAGGCCTGGATGGCCGCCGTGCAGCAGGTGATCACCGAGGTTACCGGTGTGCCGCTGTGGCAGATCTCGCTGAAAACCCGCCGCCGCCAGAAAGGCGAAAACCAGTACGAGAAAACCGGCCGCGAAGGCGAAGACTTCATCGTGGAAGAGCAAGGCCTGCGCTTCTGGGTCAACCTCGACGCCTACCTCGATACCGGCCTGTTTCTCGACCACCGCAACACCCGCCGCCGCGTGCGCGAAGAAGCCGCCGGCAAGCGTTTTCTGAACCTGTTTGCCTACACCGGCAGCTTTACCTGCTACGCCGCCAGCGGCGGTGCGGTATCCAGCGAGACGGTGGACCTGTCCAACACCTACCAGGCCTGGAGCCGCCGCAACTTCGAGCTCAACGGCCTGGACCTGGCCAAGCATGAGCTGATCCGCGACGACGTGTTCCAGTACCTGGAAGACGCCTGGGTAGCGGGCAAGCAGTTCGACCTGATCGTGATGGACCCGCCCAGCTTTTCCAACAGCAAGAAGATGATGGACGAGCTGGACGTGCAGCGCGACCAGCTGAAACTGGTGGACGGCGCCATGCGCCTGCTGGCGCCGGACGGCGTGCTGTACTTCAGCAATAACCTGCGCAGCTTCACGCTGGATGAACGACTGGTAGCCGACTATGCCGTGCGCGACATCAGCGCACAATCGGTGCCGGAAGACTTCCGCAACAAGAAAATTCACCAGTGCTGGCGCATTACCCACCGCGCCTGATACTACGCCTAGCTATCACGGTAAGGTTGGCCGCAGATGGACCGTTGCGGCCAACTTGATCAGAAGAACGCCGCTCGTAGGATGGGTGCAGCGCAGCGCAACCCATCGTGGTGCGTTGATGGATCGATGGGTGGCGGTGTCAGTGCCTACACCCATCCTACCCGTTGCGGCCAACCTGGCACATTCATCGTCGCACCGCAGCGCCCGCTATCACCTCGATAAAAAAATACCATCCCTTCGCGCTTGTATTCGGCGCCAAAGGTAGCCATCTTGCAGGCTATGGACGGCAGCGCCGTCGTTTAACCGATCAGGAAATCCTCATGAGCCATATCAACCTTACCGCCGATACCTTCAACGACTACGCCGAGCGTGAAGGCATCGTGATGCTGGACTTCTGGGCCGACTGGTGCGGCCCGTGCAAGATGTTCGGCCCGGTGTTCGAGGCGGCAGCGCAGAAGCACCCGGACATCGTGTTCGCCAAGATCGACACCGAAGCCGAGCGCGAACTGGCCGCGCATTTCCAGATCCGTTCCATCCCCACGCTGATGGCGCTGAAAGACGGCATCGTGGTGTTCCACCAGGCGGGTGCCATGATGGCCGGCCAGTTCGAGCAGCTGATCCAGGCCATCCGCGACCTGGACATGGACAAAGTGCGCGCCGAGATCGCCGCGCAGCAAGACTGAGCACCGGTGGCGGCGCGAACCTGCACCGCCGCAGCGGGTCTGAGCCTGATGCGGCCAACATGGCGCCGTGTCAGCCAGACCCGAGATCAACAAGGACAGTCATATCATGAAGCGAACCCTGTTTGCCCTGCTGTGGGCGGCGCCGCTGGCGGCGGTGGCGGCCTGTCCGCCGTTGCTGAATCACCAGGTGCCGGCACTGATGGGCGGCAAGCTCAACCTGTGCGAGTACAGCGGCAAGGCGGTAGTGGTGGTGAATACCGCCAGCGAATGCGGCTTTACCCCGCAGTACAAAACCCTGCAAAAGCTGTGGCAGGATTACCGCGCCAAAGGCCTGGTGGTGGTGGGCTTCCCCAGTGACGACTTCAACCAGGAGCTGGACAAAGATGCCGACGTGGCCAGCTTCTGCCAGAGCAATTACGGTGTCAGCTTTCCGATGTCCAGCCGGGTAAAAGTGCGCGGCAGCGACGCTCATCCGTTTTACCAAGCGCTGGCCGAGGCCAGCGGCACCACGCCGAAGTGGAATTTCTATAAGTATGTGATTTCGGCCGACGGCAAGACCGTCACCGCCTTCAGCTCCTTGACGCGGCCCGATTCGGCCGAGTTCCTGAAGGCCGTCGGCGCCGCCCTGCCGCGCTAGCCTTGCCTGGATAACAGGGCAGAAGCTGCCACAGTCAGCCAACTGTCATTTGCCTACCTGACCGGCGGTTCAGTACCATCTGAACTTGCCGGTTTTGCCATTGTCAGCCGGCTACCATCCTTACCATGCATTGCGGCGTCGTCGCACCCACATACCACCATGCTCAAGACTTTCCTGCCCCTGTCGGCACTGCTGTTGCTGGCCGCCTGTTCCACCGTGTCGCCACCATCGGGTTCCTCCGCCAGCAGCAACGTGCGCTATCAGCAAGCCCGTTTCAGCGACCTGCCCGATTGGGGCAACAGCATGGCGTCCCAGAGCCTGGAAGGCCTGCGCATCAGCTGCCGTACCCTGCAGGGCCGCCCGGCGTGGAAAGACATCTGTGCCGAAGCCGCCAGCCTGGACGCGGCCAACCTGCCGACGGTGACCCGCTTTTACGAAACCCGCTTTACGCCGTGGCAAATCAGCGAGCAGGGCAAGGACAGCGGCCTGATCACCGGTTACTTCGAGCCGCTGCTGGCTGGCGGCGTGCAACAGTCGGCGCAGACGCCGTACCCGGTATACGGCGTGCCGGCCGACTTGCGTGTGCTGGACGCCAGCGCGGCTCAGCTGGGTGCCGAGGTGGTGGTGGCCAAGCCCGCTGGCGGCAACCGCCTGCAAGTGGTGCCGGGCAAGACCCGCGCCGATGCCGGCGAGCTGCTGGTGTACCCGAAAGAATTCGTCATCGATAGCCGCACCCGCGCGCTGAAAGGCCGCATCGAGCAGGGCCGGCTGCGCCCGTACTACACCCGCGCCGAGATCAACGCCGGCAAGGGCGTCAACACCGCGCCGGTACTGGCCTGGGTGGAAAACGATACCGAGCTGTTCTTCCTGCAGGTGCAGGGCTCCGGCCGTATCCAGCTGGAAGACGGCCGCTATCTGCGGGCCGGTTACGCCGAGCAGAACGGCCACGGCTACAAGTCCATCGGCCGCTGGCTGGTGGATAACGGCCAGATGAAGCTGTCGGATGTGTCGATGCAAAGCATCAAGGAATGGATTGCGGCCAACCCTGGGCGCAAGGACGAGCTGTTCAACGCCAACCCCAGCTACGTGTTTTTCAAAACGCTGCCGGCCGACGACAACGGCCCGCTGGGCGCGCTGGGCGTGCCGCTGCTGGGCGGGTACAGCATTGCGGTTGACCCGCGCTACATTCCGCTGGGCGCGCCGGTGTACCTGTCTACCACTTGGCCGCTCGACGGCCCGGCCAAGCCGCTGAACCGCCTGGTGAACGCCCAGGACACCGGCGGCGCCATTCGTGGCGGCGTACGCGCCGACTTTTTCTTCGGCTTCGGCACCGAAGCCGGGCTGTACGCCGGCCGCATGAAACAAAGCGGCCGCTTGTGGCTGCTGTGGCCGCGTGGCCTGCAGCCGCAGGCCAACCCCTGATACCGATTGACTGACGCCGGCGCGGCACAGTTGGCCGCGCCAGACCAAGGACGAACCTGCCATGCATACATTGCATCGCGCCCCGCTGTGGCTGGCCTTGCTGGCCGCGACCGCGCTGGGCATTACTGCCTGCAGCAACAAGAATGCTGACGCTGCCGCGTCGGCCAGCAGCCCGGCCGCCGCCGCGCCCAGCCGCGCCCTGGCGCCGGCGGACCTGCTGCTGACCAAGGTGAGCGCGGTGGCCGAGCTGCTGCCGTTCACCGCCACGCTGAACCCGCTCAACAGCGCCGAAGTGGCCGCCGAGGCCGAAGGCCGCGTGCTGGAGGTGCTGGTGCGCGAGGGCGAAACGGTACAGAAAGGCCAGCTGCTGGCGCGCATCGACGGCGAAGCTTTGCGCCAGAACGTGCTGGAAATGCAGGCCCAGCTGACCAACGACGAAGCGCGGCTGAAGCTGGCGCGTCTCAAGCGCGACAAGCAGCGCGAGCTGTACCAGCAGGGCTTCATCTCCAAGCTGGCGTTCGATGAAATCGAAAACGACTACCAGATCCGCGAAGGCGAGTTGGCCGCTCGCCGTAGTCAGCTGGCCCGCGCCAGGAAGAGCCTGGGCGAAACCGAAGTACGCGCGCCGATGGCCGGTACCGTGTACGCCCGCCGTACCCAGCCGGGTGAGCAGGCCAGCAAGAACCAGAAGCTGTTCGCCATTGCCGATCTGTCGGTACTGGAAGGCAGTGCCAGCATTCCGGCGCGGCTGGTGTCGCGCTTGCAGCCCGGCCAGCAAGCCCGCTTCCAGGTGGAAGGCCAGGACGGCGAGTTCCGTGGCGAGCTGGTACGCATCAACCCGGTTGCTGCCAGCGCTACCCGTACCTTCAATGCCTACATCCGCGTGGCCAACGCCGACGGCCGCCTGAAAGCCGGCCAGTTTGCCAAGGGCGGCATCGTGCTGCGCGAAGTGACCGACGCCATCGCCGTGCCGCAGGCCGCGGTGCAGCAGGCCGACAGCGCCAACCCGTGGCTGCTGCTGGTGCAGAACGGCAAACTGGTGAAGCAGCCGGTGACGGTGGTGCTGCGTTCCGATACCGACCGCCGCTTCGCGGTACAGGGGGTGGCCGCTGGCCAGACCGTGTTGGCCGCGGCCTTGCTGGGCATGAAGCCGGGTGACGCCGTCACCCTGCCCAAGCCTTGAGGAGTAACCCGCTATGTGGCTGACCCGTGTCAGTGTGCAAAACCCGTACTTCGCCGCCGTACTGATGCTGTTGCTGACGGTGCTGGGCCTGTTTGCCTGGCGCAATCTGCCGGTGGAGGAGTTTCCCGATATCCGCTTCCCGGTGGCCGTGGTTTCCACCAGCTATCAGGGCGCGTCGCCCGAGGTGGTGGAAAGTGACGTCACCCGCCCCATCGAAGAAGCGGTGAATACCATCAACGGCGTCAAGCACATCCGCTCCTATTCGTTTGAAGGCAGCTCGGTGGTGGTGGTGGAGTTCGAACTGTCCACTGACGCCGCGCAGGGCTTGCAGGAAGTGCGCGACAAGGTGGGCGCGGTGCAGGGCAGCCTGCGGCGCGAGGTGGATACCCCCACCATTTCGCAGATGAACCCCAACGACGACCCGTTGATGTCGTACACGCTCAGCTCTGCGCAGAGCAGCCAGCGCGAGCTGTCCACCTGGGCCGACAACGTGCTGAAGAAGCGTTTGCAGACGGTGGCCGGCGTGGGCGAGGTGAAGCTGGTGGGCAGCAGCAAGCGCGAAGTGCGTGTCAATCTGGACCCGTACCGGCTGGAGGCGCTGGGACTGTCGGTAAGCGAGGTATCGGACGCTATTGCGGCGGCCAACCGTGACTACCCGGCGGGCCAGGTCAGCACCCAGAGTAACGAACTGGCGGTGCGCGTGGCCGGCAAGCTCAAGACGATAGATGACTTCCGCAACCTGGTGATTGCCAGCCGGGACGGCCGCGACATCCGCCTGTCTGACCTGGCCACGGTAGAAGACAGTGAAGCTGAGCGCAACAGCGTGACGCTGATCGACGGCAAGCCGGGGGTGGGGCTGGACATCCGCGCCGCGCGTGGCGCCAATGTGGTGAAAGTGGCCGAGGGCGTCAAACGCATCATCGACGAATACCGCAGTCAGGCGCCGGCCGGCACCGAGTTGCGGCTCACGTACGACAAGTCGGAAGACGTGAAGGGTTCGCTGCACGAAGTACAAAAAACGCTGATCGAAGGCGCCGTGCTGACGGTGCTGATCGTGTTCCTGTTCCTGGGCAGCTGGCGCAGTACGGTGATTACCGGGCTGACGCTGCCGATTTCGATGATCGGCACCCTGTTTGCCATCCAGGCGATGGGCTTCACCCTCAATATGATGACGCTGATGGCACTGTCGCTATCGGTGGGCCTGCTGATCGACGACGCCATCGTGGTGCGCGAGAACATCGTGCGCCACGCCAACCTGGGCAAGACCCACTTCCAGGCGGCGCTGGACGGCACCAACGAGATCGGCCTAGCGGTGCTGGCCACCACGCTGACCATCGTGGCGGTGTTCCTGCCGGTGGGCTTCATGGGCGGCATCATCGGCAAGTTCTTCCACCAGTTCGGCCTGGCCGTGACGGTGGCGGTGCTGATCTCGCTGCTGGTGTCGTTTACGCTGGACCCGATGCTGTCGTCGATCTGGCACGACCCGCATCACCACGGCGACAAGCACCGCGGCCCGGTCGGTCGCCTGCTGGACTGGTTCGAGGCGTCGCTGGACCGGCTGGCCGAACGCTACGTGGGCGCCATCCGCTGGGCGCTGGGGCACCGCAAAACGGTGGTGGCCAGCGCACTGGCAATGACGGTGGGCAGCTTCATGCTGGTGCCGGTCATCGGTGGCGAATTCATGCCGGCGGCCGACAAGGGCGAGTTCCGGCTGACCTTCAAAACCGCGGCCGGCTCCTCGCTGGACTACACCGAGGCCAAGGCGCGCGAGGTGGAGGCCCGCATCCGTGCCGTGATGCCGGAAGTGAAAACCATCGACAGCAAGATCGGCGGCGGCAGCTTTGGCGCCGGTCGCAACGAGGCCCGGCTGAGCATCAATGTGGGCGACAAGCAGCAGCGCGAGCGTACGCTGTTCACGCTGATGCCGCTGGCCCGCCAGGCCGCATTGCAGGTAGCCGGCATCGAGGTGGACTCGGTGGAGGAAACCGGCCAGCACGGCCCGCCGGGCAAGCCGGTGAACCTGGGCGTGCGTGGCAGCGACTTGCAGCAGCTGCAGCAGGCGACCGACCAGCTGATGGCCGCGCTGCGCCAGGTGAAAGGCGTCAGCGACGTGGCGTCCAGCCTGAGCGACGCCGACCCGGCGCTGAACGTGCAGCTGCAACGCGATGCTGCGGCCAACCTGGGGGTGGACCTGGCCCGCGTTGGCACTACGCTGTCGGTGCTGCTGGGTGGCAGTACCGCCACCACCTGGGAGGCACCGGACGGCGAAAACTACAGCGTGCGGCTGCAGGTTCCGCGTGACGAACGCGCCGCCGAGCTGCTGGACGTGCTGACGGTACCGGGCAAGCGCGCCGACGGTGGCGAGGCGCAGATGGTGCCGCTGTCGCAGGTGGCGGCGATCAGCCCGGCCACCAGCCCGCGCCAGATCGAGCGCACCGACCTGATGCGCGAGATCAGCATTACCGCCAATATCAGCGGCCGCAGTTCGGGCGAGGTGTTTGCCGACGTGGACAAGCTACTGAAGCAGCTGAAGTTGCCGCCGGGCGTGGTGCTGTCGCAGCAGGGCGAGCGCCAGGACATGCAGGAGTCGCTGGGCTACGCGGTGCAGGCGCTGGCGATGGGGGTGATCTTCATCTACATGATTCTGGCAGCGCAGTTCCGCAGCTTCACCCTGCCCATCACCATCATGGTGGCGCTGCCGCTGGCCTTTGTCGGCGTGTTCGTGGCGCTGTTGGCGTTCGGCTCCACGCTGAATATGTTCTCGGTGATCGGCATCATCATGCTGATGGGTCTGGCGTCGAAAAACGGCATTCTGCTGGTGGACTTCATCAACCAGAGCCGGCGCGAGGGCATGTCGCGGCTGGACGCTATCGTGGAGGCGGGCCGCGTGCGGCTGCGCCCGATCATGATGACCAGCCTGGCGATGATTTTCGGCATGCTGCCGCTGGCGCTGGCCAGCGGTGCCGGGTCGGAGACGCAGCGGCCGATGGCGCACGCCATCATCGGCGGCATGATTACCTCGACGGTGCTGACGCTGATCGTGGTGCCGGTGGTGTACACCTGTATGGACGGGCTGCGCAGCCGTATCCGCCGCTTGCTGGCCAGACTGAGCGGGCAGCAGGTAGCGCAGGCGCACGACTGAGGACGCAGGGTGCCCGCATGACACAAGGCCCGGCTGCGATAGCAGCCGGGCCTTGTGCTGTGTGCCTGCGGCCAACCCCTGCCGCCAAGGCGCTATCAGTCGTCTTCGGACGAATACTTGCTGGCGTTCTTCAGTAACTGCTGGGTTTGTGCCGGCGCCGACGTGCAGTAGCTGGCGCGGAAGATCTTGCCGTCGTCACCGCTGGGGCGCCACGGGCGGCCCACGGTCTGCACCTGGGTCACGCCAAAACGGGCCAGATCTTCCAGCGTGTAATCGAAACCGTGCGTGTCCGGGTGCGCCTCGCGCAAGGCTTCATGTTGGCCGCACACCGTCAGCAGCGGGTCGACACCGATCATGCGGAAGTAAGCCGCTTCGCGCTGCAGCATCCATTCGTGATCTTCCAGCGCCGCCAGTTTCTCGTCCGGCTTGGCGTAGAGCTTATCGATGCGCGCGTGCCAGTCCGGTTGCAGCATGCCGCCGTGCCACAGCAGGCGGCTGTTGGGCAGCAGGAACTTGCGCTTGCCGGCAGGGAAAATGTAGTTAGCGCACGAAGACGCGCACTCGCCAAAAATGCGCACGTCCAGCTGTTGCTTGTATACCAGGGTGCCCAGGCGGATGCCGTCGTACAGGCTGCCGCCCTGGCTGGAGATGTCCAGCGTGTCGGGTTTGGGGTTGGCCGCCTTGTACAGCGCCAGCGCCTCGTCGACGGTGGCCGCCTTGATCTTGCCGTTGTAGATCAGGCGTTTGCCGTCGGCAGACAGCTGCACGCGGGCGCGGTCGGCTTCTTCGCGGGCCTTGTTGCTGGCGCAGCCAGCCAGGCCAAGCAGGATGATGAGGGAAAGCGGGAGCAGTGTCGGGTAGCGCATGAGCATGGCAATCAGTTTATTGCCATTTTGCGTGTAAAGCGCCGGCTTGCAAAGCCGGCCTGCGGGGCAGGCCGGCGACGGGGGCTTACTGTTTGACGTAGACCACCTGGGCTGGCATCGGTGCCGGGAAGTCCTGGCTGCCTAGCGTGTCGCGAATGGCCTTGTTGGTGTCGAAGTACACCTGCCAGTAGTGGTCGTTATGGCAGTACGGACGGACGGCCAGTACCGGGCCGACCAGGTTGAACTCGAGGATTTCCACCTCGACACCCGGATCGGCCAGCACATTGGGTACACCGCTGATGTGCGCCTTCAGTGCCGCCACGGCAGGGCTTTGTTGCACAAATCAGCTGCAGGTCGAGCTACCCCAATCCCCGGGCAGATCTATCCCATGCGGACCGTTTG
>NZ_VMDW02000106.1 GCF_007644045.2 Vogesella urethralis | reverse complement strand
AGTAGGACACCGCCAGACTCCCTTAAGACAAAGCCCAGCTCAAACGAGCTGGGCTTTGTGCATTGGGGCGGCCAACACCGCGACCGCGACCGTGCCCTGCCGGCGTGTACGATGTTCTCCTGATATCCCCCGACGTCCCCCCAATCTCAGTAGCACTACGCTTTAGAGTCCAAGGCTAATTTACCTGATTTCTCCGCCAGTAAT
>NZ_VMDW02000150.1 GCF_007644045.2 Vogesella urethralis | reverse complement strand
CGGGCGCACGTCGTTGTAATCCACCTTGAACTTCAGCACCTTCTCGTCGCGGATGGCATCGGTGATCACATACGAATGCAGCTCACGGCCAAACACGCTGGCCGTGGTCTCGGCACCCAAGGCGTTCTCCGGGAAGATGGGCGTGCCAGTGAAGCCGAATTGGCAGAACTTCTTGAACTTCTTGCACAGGTTCTTCTGGGCCTCA
>NZ_VMDW02000045.1 GCF_007644045.2 Vogesella urethralis | reverse complement strand
AAGCACCTGACCTCCACATCGCCTAGTAAGGATCCAGTTTTCGACGTCAGCTTGCAGCCAACCTGATGCTCGCGCGCCCATCTTGATCTGCTTCGGGAAGGTTCCCTCCTTGATGTACTTGTAGATGGTGGAGCGTCCAAGTGTAGTCATCTCGATTACTTGTTTGATGCGAAGGATCTTCATGGTGGTCACCTGTGGGTTAGAA
>NZ_VMDW02000113.1 GCF_007644045.2 Vogesella urethralis | reverse complement strand
CGTGCGCCCGCAGTTCAAGGACATCGAGACCGAGAAGGACGAGAAGAAACTGAGCGCAGCCGAGAACAAGCAGGCTCTACTGCACCCAGAGCGTATCCGCGAGATTACCCAGTACATCCTGAACAACTTCCGGCAGAAGACCCACCGCCTGCATGCGGGCAACAAGGGCTTCAATGCCATGTTTGCCGTCAGCAGCGTGGATGCCGCC
>NZ_VMDW02000093.1 GCF_007644045.2 Vogesella urethralis | reverse complement strand
CCCGGAGACCGGCCTGCGACGAGCGCGGCGGAATCGCGCTCAGCTGGAGTATCGCGGGGAGGCGATCTGACAGCCGCCGGCAGCGCTACCGTTGCCGCTGTGCCGTGTCCTTTATTTCTCCGCACTCCCTTTTTGTCCCTACGGAGTGTGTCTACATGTCTTTCAGCAACAAACCCCTGGCCACCCTGGTGGCCCTGGCCTGTGCCCAGGCGGC
>NZ_VMDW02000032.1 GCF_007644045.2 Vogesella urethralis | reverse complement strand
CAACGTGGCCGGCAGCGACCTGGCCGCCGACGCCGACAAGGTGATCGACGCCAAAGTGACCACCACCGATGCGGCCGGCAACAGCACCACCGCCACCGACACCGAGGGCTACAGCGTCGACACCGGCGCACCGAGCGTGGTGGTGAACATCGTGGACGCCGCGCTGAACGTGGCCGACAAGGTATCGAACGTCACCTTCACCTTCAGCGAAGCCCCGGTAG
>NZ_VMDW02000065.1 GCF_007644045.2 Vogesella urethralis | reverse complement strand
GTTACCGGCCGCGTCGGTCACGCCGCTGTTGGCCAGCGTGATGACGTTGCTGGTGGACGTCAGGTTGGCCGTCGGCGTGAAGGTAGCGGTCCAGGTGGTGCCACCGTCGCTGCTGCTGACCGCACTCAGCGTACCGTTGGCGATGGAGAGGTCGGCATTGGTAAAGCCGGTCACCGCTTCGCTGAAGGTGATGGTGACCTGGCTGGTCTCGCCCACGCTCAG
>NZ_VMDW02000143.1 GCF_007644045.2 Vogesella urethralis | reverse complement strand
AGGCAGTATCTCACCATCGCCCTGCGCCAGGGCAACAAAGTGCGCCATCTTTCGCAGCAGCTGTTTGAGCTGGCGCGACTGGAGCATGGAGGCATTAAGCCGCAGCGCGAGCGTTTCGCGATGGGGGAGCTGATTTCCGACGTGGCGCAGAAGTTTGAATTAACTGCCCGCACGCGCGAGGTGAACCTGCATATTGATGTACCGGGACCGCTGCCGCTGATTAACG
>NZ_VMDW02000092.1 GCF_007644045.2 Vogesella urethralis | reverse complement strand
CGCTGTTTAGCGAAAGATATTGGTACTGGTGGCTGCCCCCGTCGCCATTATTGGCATCGGTAGAATAGCTGTAGTTGACGAAAGCAGCGTTAATACCTTCATCAAAGCGCATGGGGGAAACATAGTCGCGAGGATAGTGCTCAATATATTGCTGAGGGATATGTATGATCCGCCAGGCAGAGCAACAGCTGGATATCGCTAATCATCGGCTGATCATACATATCCC
>NZ_VMDW02000061.1 GCF_007644045.2 Vogesella urethralis | reverse complement strand
GGCGCAAGCGCCTGCACCCATCCTACGAGCTGGCGGTGAGCCACTTTGTAGCGGAGATGTAGGATGGGTGCAGCGCAGCGTAACCCATCAGTATGCTGCGATTGAGGCGATGGGTTACGGCGCAAGCGCCTGCACCTATCCTACGAGCTGGCGGTGAGCCACTTCGTAGGGGAGATGTAGGATGGGTGAAGCGCAGCGTAACCCATCAGTATGATGCGATTGAGGTGATGGCTTACGGCGCAAGCGCCTGCACCCATCCTACGAGCTGGCGGTGAGCTGCTTCGTAGCGGAGATGTAGGATGGGTGCAGCGCAGCGTAACCCATCACTATGATGCGATTGAGGTGATGGATTACGGCGCAAGCGCCCGCACCCATCTTACGTGCTGGCGGTGAGCTGCTTCGTAGCGGAGAGGTAGGATGGGTGCAGCGCAGCGTAACCCATCACTATGATGCGATTGAGGTGATGGATTACGGCGCAAGCGCCTGCACCCATCCTACGAGCTGGCAGTGAGCCGCTTCGTAGCGGAGAGGTAGGATGGGTGAAGCGCAGCGTAACCCATCAGTATGCTGCGATTGAGGTGATGGGTTACGGCGCAAGCGCCTGCACCCATCCTACGAGCTGGCGGTGAGCCGCTTCGTAGCGGAGATGTAGGATGGGTGAAGCGCAGCGTAACCCATCAGTATGCTGCGATTGAGGCGATGGGTTACGGCGCAAGCGCCTACACCCATCCTACGAGCTGGCGGTGAGCTGCTTCGTAGCGGAGAGGTAGGATGGGTGAAGCGCAGCGTAACCCATCAGTATGCTGCGATTGAGGCGATGGGTTACGGCGCAAGCGCCTGCACCCATCCTACGAGCTGGCGATGAGCCGCTTCGTAGCGGTGATGTAGAATGGGTGCAGCGCAGCGTAACCCATCATTATGATGCGATTGAGGCGATGGGTTACGGCACAAGCGCCTGCACCCATTCTACGAGCTGGCGGTGAGCCGCTTCGTAGCGGAGAGGTAGGATGGGTGCAGCGCAGCGTAACCCATCAGTATGACGCGATCGAGGTGATGGGTTACGGCGCAAGCGCCTACACTCATCCTACGAGCTGGCGGTGAGCCGCTTCGTAGCGGAGAGGTAGGATGGGTGCAGCGCAGCGTAACCCATCAGTATTATGCGATTGAGGCGATGGGTTACGGCGCAAGCGCTTGCACCCATCCTGCGTGCTTTCAAACAGTTCACCCCAACAGCCAGTTGAACAGGCCGCCGCCCGCCATCAGCCAGCCAAACAGCAGCCCGGCCAGCAGCAGCGGTTGCCAGCCGGCGGCGCGGATGGCGCTGGCGCGGGTGTCCAGCCCCAGCGCGGCCATGGCGGTGGCCAGCAGCAGGGTGGTCAGCTGCTGCAGCGGTGCCACCACGGCGGCCGGCAGCCAGCCGCTGCTGTTCAGCGCCACCATCGCCACAAAACCAAAAGCAAACCACGGGATGGTGATGCGGCCACGCTGGCCGTCCGCCTGCGGCTGGCGGCGTTGCCACCAGGCCGCCAGCAGCAACAGGAACGGCGCCAGCATCATCACGCGCAGCATTTTGGTAAGCACGGCGGCGTTGGCCGCTTGGTCGCTTACCGCCTTGCCGGCGGCCACCACTTGCGCCACTTCGTGCAGGGTGGAGCCGGTCATCACGCCGTAGGCGGTATCGCTGACGCCCAGGCTGGCCAGCAGCGGGTAGGCTGCCGGATACAGCAGCATGGCGAGGCTGCCGAACAGCACCACGCCGGCCACCGCCAGGCTGGCGCGCTCGCCGCTGGCGCGGATCACCGGCTGTGCCGCCATCACCGCGGCGGCGCCGCAGATGGCGCTACCGGCGCCGATCAGCACGCTGCTTTCGCGGTCCAGCCCCAGGCGCGGCCCAGCCCACAGCGCCAGCGCGAAGGTGCTGCCCAATACTGCGGCGTCAATCAGCCACACGGTGGGGCCCAGCTGGCCCAGCTCGCCCAGCGTCAGGCGCAGGCCGAACAGGACGATGCCGGTGCGCAGCACGGTGGTTTTGCAAAACGCCAGCGTGTGCGGGTCGGGGCGGGTATGGCGCGGGCCCAGGTTGGCCGCCAGCATGCCCAGCAGCATGGCCACGGTGAGGGCGGATACGCCGTGCGCGGCCAGCCACGTCAGGGTGGCCAACCACAGCGAGGCCAGCGCCAGCGCGAGTGCCAGCAGCAGGCCGTGTTGCTTATCCAGAATCTTCATATCGTTATTACCTCCATGAATAAGCCAAGCTTAGTGGGCTGCTATTCAGTGGTAAAACGGATAATATGAATGGTACCGATCACTAAAACCGATTAATCATGGCGCTAAAACTATCGCTGCGCGAACTGGAAGTGTTTGCCGCCGTGGCCGCCTGCGAGTCGGTCACCCGCGCTGCCGCCGAGGTGGCGCTGTCGCAATCGGCCGCCAGCCAAGCGCTGGCACAGCTGGAGCAGGCGCTGGGCGTGCCCTTGTTCGACCGCATCGGCCGTGGCCTGCAGCTGAACGAACACGGCCGCACGCTATTGCCACGGGCGCGGGCGTTGCTGGACGAAGCGGCGGCGCTGCAGGATTTGTTCGGCGAGGCGGCGTTGTCGTTGCGGCTGGGGGCCAGTACCACCATTGCCAACTACCTGTTGCCGCAGCGGCTGGCCGCTTTGCGGCAGCGTTGGCCGCAATGCCGCGTCAGCCTGCAGGTGGCCAATACCCGCGACATCGTGGCGGCGGTGGCGGCGCTACAAGCCGACTTCGGCCTGATCGAAGGCCCGTGCCACCACCCGGCGCTGCACAGCCTGCCGTGGCAGCAGGACGAGCTGCTGGTGTTTGCGGCGGCCAACCATCCGCTGGCCGGGCGGCAGGTGAGCCAGGCCGAGCTGGCGGCTGCGCCGTGGCTGCTGCGCGAGGCCGGTTCCGGCACCCGCGAGGAAGTGGAGCGCGTGTTGCTGCCGCACCTGGGCAGCCTGAACGTGGAAATGGAGCTGGGCGATTCCGAGGCCATCAAGCGGGCGGTGGCGGCCGGGCTGGGCGTGAGCTGCTTGTCGCGCCGCGTGGTGGCCGAACTGCTGGACAGCGGCGCGCTGGTGCCATTGCAAACGGCCTTGCCGCCGCTACAGCGCACGCTGTGGTGCATACGCCATCGCGACAAGGCGCCCGGCAGCAGCATGCGCGCCTTTCTGCAGCTGGACGGTCTGGCGCCATAGTGCCGCTTGCGCCTAGCCGGCCAGCGTGCGCCACGCCATCAGTACGGCAAAGCCGATCAGCAACACGCCGCACAGCTGGTTGATGCGCCGCTGCCCGGCCGGCCCCAGCCGCGCCAGCAGGCGCCCGCCGCCGTAGGCCAGCAACAGCCACCACAGCGCCGAGCCGGTAAACACGCCGGCCACCATCAGCGCCGCGTCGGCTGGCGCCGGTGGCTGGCCGCCTGCCAGGCTGGCAAATACCGCGATAAACGACAGGATGGTCATCGGGTTGCTCAGCGTCAGCCCCAGCGCCGACAGATAAGCCATGGCCAGCCCGCCGCCTTCGCTGGCGCGGGCGGCATGGTTGGCCGCGGCGCGGCGCAGCGTGCCCACGCCCATGTACAGCAGCAGCGCGCTGCCGGCCAGCGCCAGCGGGGTGGCGATGGTGCTGAGGGTGTGCAGCAGCGTCCCCATGCCGGCAGCGCCAGCGCTGGCGTACAGGCCGTCGGCGCTGGCAGCACCCAGGCCGGTGACAAAACCGGTGGCCGGGCCACGGCGCAGCGTGCGCTCGATGCACAGCAGGCCGATGGGGCCGACCGGTGCGGCAATGGCCAGCCCGATGGCGGCCGCTTCCAGAAACAGGCTCATGGTGTTCTCCTTTGCTGCTGCATAGTGTGGCGTGGCGCGCTGCCGCTGCCCATGCCGTGATGCAGGCGATGCGCTATGCTGGCTTAAGAAATTCAGGCCAAACGGCAGAAAGGCTTAACAAATGGAAGTGGATGCCAAATCGTGGGCCATTCTGGCCGCGCTACAGGACAACGCGCGCCAGTCGCTGACCGAGCTGGCGCAGGCGGTGGGGCTGTCGGTGCCGGCGGTGTCGGAGCGTGTTAAACGCCTGGAAGAGTCGGGGGTGATTCGCGGCTACCACGCGGTGGTGGCGCCGCTGAAGGCAGGGTATGCGCTGTCGGCGTTGGTAGGCATTACCGTGCCGCAGCCGGCCAAGAAAACGCTGCTGGACAGGTTGGCCGCCATGCCGGAGGTACAGGAGTGCCACCACGTGACCGGGGTGGATTCCTACGTATTCCGCGTGCTGGCGCGCGACGTGCAGCATCTGGAGCTGCTGGTGTCGCACCTGAACGATCTGGGCGAGACGCGCACCAGCATCATTCTGTCCACGCCGCTGTCGGCGCGGCCGGTGTGCCCGCCGCGTTAGGCGGTGGCGGCCGGGCAGCGTGGCGCCACATAAAACAGCAAGGCCCTGCCGGATGGCAGGGCCTTGTGCTTTGCGGCCAACCTTGGCGGCAGGCGCTAATCCACGCGGATGTACGCCCAGCCCTTGGCCTTCATGCAGCTGTTGTACATGTCCTCGCGTTGCTCGGCATTGGCGTCGTAGCTTTCACGGCGTTCCGGCTCCCAGTAACCCGGTGTCCAGGTGCACTGGTTGTTGGCGCCGCAGATCTGCCGTGGCGGCTGGAACGAGGCGGCGCGCGCCACGCGTTCGCGCATGTCCGGCGGGAAGGCTTTGGCGGCTTCCTGCTTGCACGGGTAGCTTTCGGCGTCAAAGTTGCGGGTGCCGTCGCCGTGGCGCCACTGGTAAGTGGCGCAGCCGGCCAGCAGGCTGCACAGCAGCAGGGGAACGATGGCTTTCATCGCAGGCTCCTCAAACAGTTTGCGGCTGGCGCGCCGCCCAGCGGTATAGCGCGATACCGGCCACGATCATCGGCAGGCTTAGCCACTGGCCCATGCTGATCACGTCGGACTGGCCGAAGATGCCGGCGTCCGGGGTGCGGAAGTATTCGGCGATGAAGCGGAAGCTGCCGTAGCCGATCAGGAACACGGCCGATACCTGGCCTACCGGGCGGCGGCGCGCCGAGAACAGCCACAGGATGACGAACAGCGCCAGGCCTTCCAGCAGTGCCTGGTAAAGCTGCGACGGGTGACGCGGCAGCATGTCCACGCGCGGGAACGCCATCGCCCACGGCAGGTCGGCCGGTGCTACGCGGCCCCACAGTTCGCCGTTGATGAAGTTGCCGACGCGGCCGGCGGCCAACCCTGTGGGTACCAGCGGGGCGACAAAGTCGGCCACCTGCCAGAAACTGCTGCCTTTCTTGCGCGCAAACAGCGCCATGGCCACCAGCACGCCGATGAAGCCGCCGTGGAAGCTCATGCCGCCTTTCCACACCATCAGGATTTCGGCCGGGTGCTGCAGATAGTAGCCGGGCTGGTAAAACAGCACTTCGCCCAGGCGGCCGCCGGCGACTACGCCCAGCACTGCCCAGGTAAGGAAGTCGTCCAGGTCCTTGGCGCTCCAGCCGCTCCACGGCTGGCTTTTCACGCGCAGATTGCCCAGCCACAGGAACAGGCCGAAGCCCAGCAGGTACATCAGGCCATACCAGTGCACGGCCAGCGGCCCCAGGTGGATGGCCACCGGGTCAAACTGAGGATGGATCAGCATTTGTCAGTAATGTGCGTTTGCGGTAAAAGGAAGATCGAAATTATACGGAAAGCGCCCGATGGCGTCCCGACGCGATCATGACGGGATGTTGTCATTCACAGAAACTTCACGCACCCGGAAGTTCCTGCCAGCTGCTCACAGAAGCGGTATCCGCGCCCCGGGACACGTTACTTCCGCCCACGGGCGGGCAAAGAGAAACCAAGGATCAAGCCATGCCGCAATACCGCTCCAAAACCTCTACCGCAGGCCGCAACATGGCCGGTGCCCGTGCGCTGTGGCGCGCCACCGGCATGAAGGACGAAGACTTCCAGAAGCCCATCATCGCCATTGCCAACAGCTTTACCCAGTTCGTACCCGGCCACGTGCACCTGCACAATATGGGGCAACTGGTGGCGCGCGAGATTGAACGTGCCGGCGGCGTCGCCAAAGAATTCAACACCATCGCCGTGGACGACGGCATCGCCATGGGCCACGGCGGCATGCTGTACAGCCTGCCCAGCCGCGACCTGATCGCCGACAGCGTGGAATACATGGTAAACGCGCACTGCGCCGACGCGCTGGTGTGCATCTCCAACTGCGACAAGATCACCCCCGGCATGCTGATGGCCGCGCTGCGCCTGAACATCCCGGTGGTGTTCGTGTCCGGCGGCCCGATGGAGGCCGGCAAGGTGCAGTGGGGTAACGAGATCCGCAAGCTGGACCTGGTGGACGCCATGGTGGAAGCGGCCAACAGCGCCGTGTCCGACGCCGAGGTAGACAAGGTAGAGCGTAGCGCCTGCCCGACCTGCGGTTCCTGTTCCGGCATGTTTACCGCCAACTCGATGAACTGCCTCACCGAGGCGCTGGGCCTCTCGCTGCCGGGTAACGGCAGCCTGCTGGCCACCCACGCCGACCGCAAGGAGCTGTTCCTGAAAGCAGGCCGCCTGATCGTGGAGATCACCAAGCGCCATTACGAGCAGGACGACTTCAGCGTGCTGCCGCGCAGCATCGCCACCAAGGCCGCGTTCGAGAACGCGATGAGCCTGGATGTGGCGATGGGCGGCTCCACCAACACCGTGCTGCACCTGCTGGCGGCCGCCAGCGAAGCCGGTGTCGACTTCAAGATGGCCGACATCGACCGCATCTCGCGCAGCGTGCCGTGCTTGTCCAAGGTGGCGCCTGCCACGCAGAAGTACCACATGGAAGACGTGCACCGCGCCGGTGGCGTGATCGGCATTCTGGCCGAGCTGGACCGCGCCGGCCTGATCCACCGTGACGTGCCCACCGTGCACAGCGCCAGCATGGGCGCCGGCATCGAAGCCTGGGACGTGATGCGTCATGGCCCGGATAGCGAGCCGCACCGCTTCTACCGCGCGGCACCGGGTGGCGTGCCGACCACCATCGCCTTCAGCCAGAGCATGCGTTACCCGACGCTGGACGACGACCGCGCCGAAGGCTGCATCCGCGACAAGGCCAACGCCTACTCGCAAGACGGCGGCCTGGCCGTGCTGTACGGCAATATCGCCGAGCGCGGCTGCATCGTGAAAACCGCCGGCGTGGACGATTCCATCCTCAAGTTCACCGGCCGCGCCCGCGTGTTTGAAAGCCAGGACGACGCTGTGGCCGCCATCCTCGCTGACCAGGTGGTAGCCGGCGACGTGGTCGTCATCCGCTACGAAGGCCCGAAAGGCGGCCCCGGCATGCAGGAAATGCTGTACCCCACCAGCTACCTGAAGTCCAAGGGCCTGGGTAAGGCCTGCGCGCTGCTGACCGACGGCCGCTTCTCGGGCGGTACCTCCGGCCTGTCCATCGGCCACGTGTCGCCGGAAGCTGCCGAAGGCGGCGCCATCGGCCTGGTGGAAGAGGGCGATACCATCGAGATTGACATCCCCAACCGTGGCATCCATCTGGCCGTCAGCGCTGAAACGTTGGCCGCACGCCGCGCCGCACAGGAAGCCCGCGGTGCGCAGGCGTGGAAGCCGCTGGACCGCCAGCGTGTGGTCAGCCCGGCGCTGCGCGCCTACGCCGCCATGACCACCAGCGCCGACACCGGCGCAGTGCGTGATGTGTCGCAGGTAGAGCGCAAGTAAGAAGTAGCAAGTTTAAACGAAGCTAAAAAAACCGCCGCATTGCCAATTAGGCAGTGTGGCGGTTTTTATTTATTGCTGCCTTACTCTTTTTTATAATCGATAATCCAATTTTTAATTGAAATGTCTATTTTTGTTTGATTTGTGATTTCGATATAAATAAGAAATTCTCTATTGTTCTCAATGGCTTCTCTGTCAATTAAGATGAATGTTTGCTTATTCAAACATTCGCCCTGGTTTTGCTATGAAGAAGCTTTTGATTGGGTGGTTTGTCGCTGCCTATATGATTTTTTCTGCTATGGCCTATGCGCTGGTGCCGACGAGTACAGCACCGTTGGCGGGCGTAACTGCGGCGGATGGGGTCAATGTGCTGCTGGCACTTTCGATTGAATATCCCACTGCCGGCTGGGCTTACCAGACGGGCTATACCACCACTAATGAATACTTGGGCTATTTCGAGCCCGGGTTGTGCTACAGCTATGTCACCAACGACAACAGTGCGGGTGTCAACTATTTCAACCCGGTCAGTGCGGTCAATAACGCCAGCTTGCGTACCTGCAACGATGGCTTGTGGTCGGGCAACTTTCTCAATTGGGCGACCGGCACCGCTACCGACATCTTTCGCAAGACGCTGACCGGTGGTTACCGGGTTCGGGAGGCGACCGGCAAGACCATTTTACGCATGTCGCGCCACGGCTATGGCGATGACTCGCGCAGTTACGACGATTTTCAAGGTTATCTGCCGCTGCTAATCGGCCACGGCAGTACTGCCCGCTACCGTGATGTCACTGCGACGCTATTGCGGCCAACTGCTTCGCCATTTTCTCTCACACTGACTCGCAATTACCAGCGTGAAGAATGCGGTAGAGGATGCAATTGGGTGAAGTACAACGACACTACCACCTTCGACCTGAATGTGCGCGCCTGTGTGAAATCCACCAGATTTGGCATGGCCAGTAACTGCACCTTATACACGCCCTCTGCCGGGGTGGTGGATTACAAGCCGGAGGGCCTGATTCAGAAATACGCCAAAACCATGCGGGTGGGGGTGCTGAGCTATTTGCTCGACGATGCTGAAAACCGCGATGGCGGCGTGCTGCGTGCGCGCTTGAAGTACCCTGGCTGTTACCAGACGGTAACCACCAATAGTGGTAACAGTATTGCCTTGGGCCAGGAGTGGGACCCGAAAACCGGGGCCTTCTACCCCAACCCCGACCCAACCGACGCCAGCAACAGCAGCGTCAGCGACAGCGGGGTGGTCAATTATCTGAACCGTTTCGGAGAGTTGGGCTACAAGACGCTGGACCCAGGGGCCGAGCTGTACTACGCCGCCTTGCGCTATTTACGTAATAAAGGTGATGACAGTGCGTATTCGACTATCACCGATGATAGACAGAAAGACCGTTTCCCGGTCATTACCGACTGGGAGGACCCATTGACGTATTCTGACCAAAATAACTTCATTCTCTACTTTGGTGATGTCAACGTTCACCGCGATGTGGACTTGCCGGGTTCTACCTGGACAGACATTCCCACGCGCCCTCCTGGCGATGATAGCGAAATCAACGTCAGCACTTTGCTTAATACCGTGCGCAATGGCGGTACCAGCAACATCGGCTCTACCCACTCACCGGGTTATATTGCCGCGCTGGCCTACTGGGGCAATATGTTCGATATTCGCGGCGATAAGCTTGGTCAGCAGCGGGTGAAGGCTTTCATGATCGATGTGGTGGAAGGTGGCAACTACAAGAGCGAAACTACCAACGCTTTCTATCTGGCAGCCAAGTGGGGTGGTTTTGACGACAGTAACGGCAACAAGACGCCGGATGTGAAGTCGGAATGGTCAACCGATCTGCAAACCATCGGCGCGTTCCCTACCGGTGTGCCAGACAACTACGCCCCGGCTAACAACCCGGAGGCGCTGATCCGGGCGCTGAACCGTGCGTTCAGTTATGCGGCGCTGGCGGTCAAACCGTCGCTGTCCGGCCTTAGCGTGTCGTCTGGCAATAACAGTGTCGGCACCGGCAACCACCTGTTCCGCACCACGTTTGAACGCTCGTCTGCCAACAGTAGCGATGGCGGCGCAGACTGGTATGGTGACATCGAGGCGTACAAGGTGACGCTGAACAGCAGCAATGCGCTGAACAGCAACTCGCTGGCACTGGACTGGAGTACCAAAACCATTCTGGAAAGCCAGCTTGGCACCACGGCCAGTGGCCGCAATGTGTACGCCCATAACAAGAGCGCCGAGCGCGGTATGGTTTTCGACACCGGCAGCAGTTATCTGCAAACTCAGACCGGCCTCAATGCGGCGGGTTTGGCCTATCTGCGTGGTGACAATACCAATGCCGGCAACAGTGGCAGCAGAGCCTATCGTGCGCGCAGCTACCGTCTGGGGCCGATCGAGCTGGCCAAGGTGGCGTTCAATGGTGCACCGGCGGACATCAGCGGCTGCGGCAGTTTCAGCAGCAACGCCAAGGGGCGGCCAGCCATCTACGCGGTACCCGCTAACGACGGCTTCCTGCACATCTTCAACTACGGCAACAAGAATGACGCGGACAAGGGCAAGGAGCTATTTGCCTTCATGCCGTCTGCGGTGTACCCGCAAGCGGCCAGGTTGGCCGCCAAAGACTACGACTACGTTCGCCTGCACGATGGTAGCCCGGTCATCAAGGACGTGTGCCTCAATAACACCGCCACCACATTGTTGATCGGCTCTACCGGCCGTGGCATTACCCGGAGTGACGGCTATGGTAGTAGCAGCATTTACGCCATCGACGTTACCACGCCAACCAGCATGAACGCCGACAGCGTGCGCTGGGAGTTCTCGTCCAGCAACGATAGCCTGCTGGGCAATATGATGACGCTGCCCAAGCTGGTGAAACTCAATAACGGCAAATGGGCAGCGGTACTGGGTAACGGCATTAACCAGACGGCCAGCAACGCCGGCGTCTTCTTGCTGATGCTGGATAAGGCACCCGGCACCCCCTGGGTGCTGGGCAGCAATTATTTCCGCCTGACCGTCAGCCCCCGCAGCGCGCCCCTGTATGCGCCCAACGGTATTACCGACGTCAGTACCTACGACAACGACAACAACGGTACCGCCGATTACCTGTACGCTGGCGACCTGAATGGTAATGTCTGGAAGTTCGACATCAGCACGCCCCTGCCTGCCGCTTGGCGCGTAGCGCTCGCTGGCCAGCCACTGTTTACCGCTTACGAAATGAGTGATGGTACGCTGGGTAAGCGTCAGCCGATTACCGCAGCACCCGTTCTGATGAAAACGGCTAGTGGGCAGAAGATGGTGGTGTTCGGTACCGGCATCAACTACGCCGAGGCCGACCGTGCCACCAGTGGTCAGGCTATTTACGGTATTTACGACAATAATCAGCAGATTGCCGACCCGCGCAGTTTGTTGGCTCAGGAGGTTCCTTCTGCTGATGTCGGCTTCTCGCGCACCTCTACCAGTAGCGTTGCGGCCAACCAGAAGGGCTGGTACATCCCGCTGACCAGTAATGAGCAGGTGGTGTCGTCACCGTTCTATCTGTCACTGAAGAAAAAGGACTTGGTGGTAGTAGACAGCATTCGCCTGCGACAGGAGTGCGCAGCCGGCGGCGAGGCCGCGTTCCGTACCATCGTCAACCTCAGTAATGGTGCAGCTCCCGATAGGGTACTGATGGATACCAATGGCGACGGCAAGGTATCCAGCCAGGATAGCCAAGCCAATCGCCAGTTACTGAAGACAGGTCTCAACTACGGTGGCTCCCTGCTGTTAACCTTGCCCAACGGCAAGCAAGCGTTGTGTCATACCGGCGTCAGTGGCAATGTTGATTGTCAGATGCTGGGCAGTCGTAGTCGCGTGGTGCGTCGCGTCAGTTGGCGCGAGATCATTTTGGATTGATTCGAACTTCTGCTCATAAAGAACGGTGTTGGTGTACAAATCAGGCACAGATCGAATTATCCCCAATTCGCCGATGGACTTATCCCTGTCAGGGGGCGTGCGGCCTGCCCGGTGTCGTAAAGCGATGCCGAATCGCGGCATCAATCCGACTGTACCCGCCGTTCAACGCCCGAGGCTTGACGCTGTTGGCAGCAATCTGAAGCAGTGTATCCTCGATTCGGCAAGGCTAAGGCAATGGCAGTCATGCTACTTTTCCAGAATCTCCCCTTCACGTATTTCACTGCGTGTAGCGATGCATTCGGGGCCTGATTGTCTCGTGAACTCCCTTTCCAGACGTGGCCGTTTAGATATGGGGTAATGATGGCTGAAGCTTGGGCCCTGCCAGCGCGGCACAACGCTGGCATGTGTCGTCCCCCCCCCCATCCGTCGTCATGGTGACCAGTCTCTCTGCTTCCGGATAAGCGCTGCCTGGTGGCGTCTCCGGCGCGATTGTCGGCCACGCCCATCACCCGGATTGTGTCGTCCGCCTATCCATATCCCGTTACCGCTTGCGCTATTGGTGTCGGTGACCAGCAGCATGCTTTTGTCTTCTAGATGGCTAGGCCCGTTTTCTCGTTGCGGTACTGTCCACCTGCTGTTGTAGACCACTCACTGTGTTATCTGTTGAGGTGCAGCTGCAGGTTTTTCTGCCCGGAAAATAGTGATAACCCGTTAGGTTCAACGAGTGGCTTCATACGCTCGCGCCGTGGTTGGACGTCACGCCACAGCAAACCCGGCCTGCTCGTTCAGGGCCTGTTAACGCTATTTTTGATGCGGCGGCGCTTGTTTGACGGCGGCAATGCGCGAAAAACCGGGCGCAGCAGGACGATCCCTGCTCGCACGGTTTGACAAGGCAGTGCTGCGCTTTGCACCTGCCCCGAAGGGCAGGCCCGGTAAGCTTCCCACTGCGGCGTTGTCAGGCTTGCGCTGCGCTCGCTGTTTGAAGGGTAGGTGCCAGGGTGGTTAGGTGGCGGATTGATACTTGGTAGTGAATTATCATTATGCCTATGTATTTTATTTTTTGCTATTAAAATGATATTGCAATATCTTGTTGTGATTTATTAGGGTGGTGGCGTCGATTGCTTAAATGAGCGCCGGAGAGGTGATGGCCAAGCAGGTGCCGATTGGGGCAAACGCCGGCAAAATTTTATTTTATAATTTTTATATCGCCATGAGATATTGCTATCGGTAATATTGTTCTATCGCATCGTGGTGTTGCCCGAGTATTTGGCCGTACCCCCGTATTGGTTGTTGAGGTTTAAAATGAATAGATTGGTCAATAGTTTTAAATATCTAATATTGACATGCCAGGCCCTGCCTGCCATGGCGCTGGTGGTGCCCAATCTGCCGATGGTGGGAACGTCGGTGTCGCAGCCACCGCTGAACGTGCTGGTGGTGGGGCGTGACCGCAACATGTTTGTGGAAGCCTACAACGACGCCACCGACCTGGACGACGACGGCGTGTACGACGTGGAATTCAAACCGTCCATCGATTACTACGGCTACTTCAACAGCAACGTCTGCTATGCGTACTCCACCACCAACAGCCGTTTCGAGGCCATGCAGTACACGGCCGACAAGAAATGTGGTGGCAGCTACTGGTCTGGCAATCTGCTGAACTACGTGGCGATGTCGCGAGCCGACGTGCTGCGCAAGTCTTTGTACGGCGGTACCCGCGAAGGGACTTCAGCCGTGCTGGTGCGTTCGCGCATTCCGCGTGATGCGCATGCCTGGGGCAAACAACTTACTGCCACGCTGTCGGGGCAGGGCAGCCTGCTGGATTACGTACCCTCCAATTTCATGGTCGGCACGCTGGGGTATTGTACCGATGCCAGCAACAGCAACCTGTGCGTGACGGCATCCGGTGGTGCCAACACCCTCAAGAGCCGGCTGGACCTGGGCCATACGCTGGTGTTTGCCAACGCCGACGACGGCACCACACCGGTGATCAAGGTGGCCTCGGCCAGCAGCGGCGTCGACATTACCCAGTGGGTCAGCAGCGAGGCCAACGCCAACCTCAACAACTCCCGTTTCAGTTCGATGACCGGCATGGTGGCCAAGGTACAGTCGTGCACCAGCTACGATCTGCAGGCTGCGCAGGCACTGGGCAAGAACGCCAACTGCCGGCTGTACGGCAGCACCTACAAGCCGACCGGCCTGCTGCACAAGTACAGCGTGGACAACAATATGGAGTTCGCGCTGTTCACCAGTATTTATGCCAGCCCCAAGAGTGGCGCCGCCTTGCGTGTCGCCATGCGCCGTTTTGCCAGCGAGATCGACGCCAATGGCGATTTTGCCGCTGGCGGTATCGTGAAGACGCTGGACGCGTTGATGATCTACAAGCCCAATAGTGGCGGCTACAACGGCGGCGGGGACGGCAACTGGGGCAACCCGCTGGCCGAGATGTATTACGAGGCACTGCGCTACTACGCCGGCAAGAGTGGCCCTACCTACTTCACGGCCGGTAGCAGCAGCACCATCGACAAGAACAATATCGGCATCAACTTCCTGGAAAACTGGTCCAGCTACAAACCGTACGCTGGCAAGTACTGGTGTTCCAAGCCGTTTATTACCGTGGTAAGCGATGCGGTATCGTCGTTTGACAGCAAGCTGCCCGGCTCGCCGTTCGAAAGCATGGCCACCGAGTCCGGCATGAGCGACCTCAATGTCGGCACGCTGGCCACCACGCTGTGGAACAAGGAATTCGCCGGGGTGATGAAAACCATCATGATCGGCCAGGTCAGCGGCAGCAGCAGTAGCGTGGGTCTGCCTACCGGCAAGTCGGCCAGCTCGTTCAACGTGCGCGGCATTTCGCCGGAAGAGCCTACCCGCGAGGGCGGTTTCTATGGCGCCATGGCAGCTTATTACGCGCGCACTACGCCGCTGGTGGATGTGTCCGTGCCCAGTGGCAAGACCAAACCCACCATCCGTACCTTTGCCATTGCGCTGTCCAACTCCTTGCCCAAGGTGGAGCTGAAATTTCCGCAGCAGACGGTCACTTTCATTCCGTATGCACGCTCCGGCAGCAACACCATGTCGATTGTCGACTACTACCTGTTCAAGAGCGATACCAGCTGCACTTGGCCAGACTGCTACCGCTTCCGGGTGAACTTCGAAAACTCCGAAGACGGCAGCGACTGGGACGTCGACCACATCGTCGATTACCGCATCAGCAAGGACAGTAGCAGTACGGTACGCGTGAAGGTGGATACCTTCTACGCGGCCAACGGTGCGCAGACCTACGCCGGCTTCATCATCTCCGGCGTCAGCCCGCTCAGTGGGGCGACCGATGGCAACAAGACCGGCCCTTACCTGGTGATCCGCGAGAAGGAAGACGAACCGTGGGCGCTGACCTGGAACGGCTACAAGGGCACCAGTATCGAGTGCATTGCCACTAGCCAGCCTTACTACAGCCTGTTGTACGGCCTGTATAACAGCCCGCGCCGCAGCAACTGCCCGATCCTGCCGGAGAATTTTGACCGCATCTTTACTGTCAGCAATGGCGCTTCCACGGTAGAGCGGCTGCAGTCCCCGCTGTGGTACATGGCCAAGTACGGCGGCTATACCGACGCCAAGACCGGCAGCGACGCCAATGCCCTGCTGGAAACCAGCCAATGGGATGCTGACGGTGACGGTGTGCCCGATGCTTACGCATCCGCCACCAACCCGCTGAAACTGGAACAACAGCTGGACCGCATCTTCAATACCATCCAGCAGCAGGCGCCGTTCCTGGTGCCGGCGGTGGGTAGCAGCAGCAAGCTGGAAACCGATACCGCCGAATACACCGGCGGCTACGATTCGGCCGATTGGTCGGGCAGCCTGGTGGCCAAGAAATACGACGAGACGCAGAAGAAGTTTGCCACCACGCTATGGTCGGCCGCCGAGTTGCTGCCGGCCAGCAGCTCGCGCCAGATCATCGCCGGTGTCAGCAACAGTTCGGTGAAGGCCATTCCGTTTACCAGCACCAGCCTGGCCTTGCCCGCTTACAACCTGCTGCCGTCGCTGCGCGAAAGCGTGGAAAGCAACAGCGTGGCGATTAACCGCGTCGACTACCTGCGCGGTAGCGCCGCCAACGAGGGCACTACCACCGGCAAATTCCGCGTTCGCAGCCGCACCAAGCTGGGCGACATCCTGCATTCACGTGGTGCCTATGTCGGCGCACCGGTCAGCGGCTTCCGCAGCGACAGCAGCTACAGCAGCTTCTACAGCAACTACAAGAGCCGGGCGCCGATGCTGTACGTGGGCGCCAACGACGGCATGCTGCACGGTTTTGATGCTGCCAGCGGGGTGGAGAAGTTTGCCTTCATTCCCAAGGTGTTCCTGTCGTCCACCGTCGGGCAGTCGCCGCTGATCGACCTGACCGAGCAGAACTACAGCCACCGTTACTTCGTGGACGGCCAGCTGCACAGCAGCGCCGCCTGGGCCGACAGCAGCTGGAAAACCCTGCTCGCCGGTGGCTTGCGCGGTGGCGGCCGCAGCCTGTTCCTGCTGAACGTGACGGCGCCGGCCAACCTGCTGGAGTCCAAGGCCAACGAGCTGGTGCAGTGGGAGTTCACTTCGTCCGACGACAGCGACCTGGGCCTGACCTTTGCCCAGCCGCAGATCCTGCAGATGAACGACGGCAACTGGTACGTGGTATCGCCCAATGGCTACAACAGCAGCAGTGGCCGTGCGGCCATGTTCTTCCTGCCGGTTGATGCCCGCACCAGCTGGACCTCGTCCAACTACAAGAAAATGGTGGTGGAGCAAGCCACGGCGGCCAACGGCCTGTCCGATTTCTCCTATTACGACCTCAACAAGGACGGCAAGGTCGACCTGATCTACGCCGGCGACCTGAAAGGCAATATCTGGCGCTTCAACGTCAGCAGCAGCGATACCAGCAAGTGGACGGCCAGCAGCATCTTTGTGGCCACCGGGCCGGATGGCAAGGTACAGCCGGTGGTGCTGGCGCCGCAGCTGTCGCTGCACCCGACGCTTGTCCTGCCGCGCAGTGCCACCGCACCCAATCTGGTGCTGACGTTTGCCGGCGGCAAGTTCCTGGAAGCCTGCGACAAGGATTCTGCCGGTTGTAGCGGCGAATCCACCACCCGCAGCATGTACAGCATCTGGGACTTTGGCGGCTACATCTGCAACCGCAGCGAGCTGGGCGTGGTGGGCGTAGAGCACTTCCCCGACACCATGCCGAAAACCCGTCACGTTTTTGACTACGACAGCAAAGGCTACCCGGGCAGCGGGGTGAGCAATGCGGCGGTAGCCTGCACCACCAGCGGCTCTCGCACCTTGTCCAGTGCGGACGGCAAGAGCACGTACAGCCTGTCCAGTTACAAGCTGGGTTTCTATCACGACCTGGAGCTGCCATTCGAGAACGTGGTCAACCTGGAAGCGTTCGGCAAGACGCGCGTTGTTTTCGAGACCGATTACCGCAAATCCACTGCCGATGCCTGCGAGTCTGAATACGTCACCTACCCGTACGACAATTTCAGTCTGACCGGCAAGCCGCTGGCCGGGGTGATCAACCCGCCGGACACAGCAGAAACCGCAGCCCTGGTGGCCACGCTGAAAGCGCGTGGTTATAGCGACGCCAAGGCCCGCGAGTTGGCCGCCGGTATTGGCGGCCCGGGCAGCATGTCGCTGTCCGGCTCGTACGGGCTGATCCGGCGCAATACCTTCAAGCAAGGCAACCAGTGCTACATCAGCTACAACGGCACGGTGATCGGTCCGGTGGCTTGTGGTACGTCGCGCAGCATCAAGCGGGTGTCGTGGCGTGAGGTAATCCAGGACTAGTTTTGCCCTGTGCAAAGCAAAAACAAAAGGCCGCAACCGCGGCCTTTTTTTGTCGGGAAGGATTATACCCAATGTATTTTTATTGATACATGAAATGCCATTTATATAGTAGTGAATGGTATGATGTCACGATCAATCGTTTGTCATCAGCACCGCCCGCTGCCATTCCACATGCATTTGAAGCGCCTGTCCTGCCTGTTGCTCAGCCTGTCCTGCCTTGTCGCGCCGGTAGTGGCGCGTAATCTGGACATTCCCAATGCGCCGTTAACGGCCACCCGCAGCATCCAGCCGCTGATCATGTACCAGATCGACGATTCCGGCTCGATGATGTGGGACATCATGCCGGACAGCTACATGCCGCTAGGCAGCGCCAGTGGCTACCTGTTTGCGCCGGTCGAAAGCAATACGGTGTATGGCGGCAGAAACTATGCGTCGCTGCACAACTACTATCTGCCAGCGCAGAGCGGTCTCAATATCTACGACGTGTTCCTGCGCTCGTCCCGTAACAATGCGGTGTATTACAACCCGCAGCAGAATTACAAACCGTGGGTGGATGCCTCCGGTCAGACCTATTCCCCGCACGGGCCGGCCGACAAGCCGGAGGATGCCAGTTTCAACCCGGCGTACCGCGACGCCGAGCGCATCGACCTCACCCGTTACCGCGAGCACTGGGGGCGCTGGTATTTCAAGAATGCCCTGCACGGCGAAGGCAGTCTGGGCTATTGCCAGACGCACTACGACTGTCGCGACGTGTCGGACGCCAACGTCCAGACCTGGCAGGGCTACTGGCCGATCACGTTCTACGTCTACAAGGGCAGTGGTTCAGCGCAGGACCGCAAAAACTACGTCCGTTACCAGATTCGCGGCGACCAGGCTTACCAGACCGACCTGGCCCAGGTAAGCAGCAGGAAAGACGACGAGAGCAAGGCGCAGCAGATCACCACCTTCCCTTGGGGCCGCAGCGTGGCGCAGGAGGCGCGTAACTTTGCCATCTGGTTCCAGTACTACCGCTCGCGCATCCTGGCGGCCAAGGCCAGTACCGCGCTGGCGTTTTCCGAGCTGGGTTCGGAATACCGGGTGGGGTTTTCCACCATCAACGGCCTGGACAATGGCAGTTATGTTCCGATGCCGTCTGACGGCGGCTTCAGCGGTGTCAACCGCAGCCAGTTCTTCGATACCCTGCTGGACTTGCTGATTTACCAGCGCGGTACGCCCCTACGCTCGGCGCTGCAGTGGTCGGGCGCGAACTTCAAGAAGAACTACTGGAACGATGGCGTCAGCTGCCGGCGTGCGTTCACCATTCTTACCACCGATGGTTACTGGAGCGCAGAAGATATCCGGGTCGGTAACGTCGATGGCGACAGCAAGGCCCCGTATGCGGACAGCGTAGACAATACGCTGGCCGACGTGGCGATGAAGTACTGGCGCGATGACCTAAGCACCGAGCCCGACACCGTGCGACCCACGCAGCAAAACCCGGCCACCTGGCAGCACATGACCACCTTTAGCCTGTCGCTGGGCCTGAAAGGCAAGCTGGACCCGGTAGCCGACCTGCCGCTGCTGGCGGCCGGCAAGAAAAGCTGGCCCGACCCGTTTGCCTCGGACAGCCACAAGATCGACGATCTGCTACACGCCGCCGTCAACAGCCGCGGCCGCTTTGTGGCGGCGGCCAACCCCGACGAATTCCGCAAAGGCCTGCTGGACGCACTGAACGAAATCACCCAGATGGCCGGCTCACAAGCCGCCGGCGGCATGAGCCAGCAGGCGTATAGCGACGGTGCGTTGTATTTCCAGGCCGGTTTCGATTCTGACAACTGGAGCGGCACCCTGCGCGCGTTCAAGCTCAACCATAGCGGTAACTCGGTCACGGTCGGCAACGCGCTGTGGAATGCGGCCGACAAGCTGCTGCAGGACAAGGTGCGCGTCATCCTGACCGGTGGCGGTGGCACCGGCAAGCAGGCACAACCATTCCGCTGGGACCCGCTCAAGACCGCCGGGCTTGGCAGCGGGCTGGATAGCGATCTGGTGGCCTACCTGCGCGGCAGCAGCGCCGGCGAAGGCAGCCGCTACCGGCAGCGCACCACGCTGCTGGGCGACATCATCGGCGCCGCGCCGTTGTACGTTGGTGCGCCGTCTGCCGACCTGGCCGCCGCCAAAGACCGGCCCGCCATGGTGTATGTCGGCGCCAACGACGGCATGCTGCACGCCTTTGACGCGGCCAGCGGCGAAGAGCGTTTTGCTTATATTCCGTCTGTGCTGCTGCCGCGCCTGAAAGACTTGGCTACCTTCGACTACAAAGACCGCCACCGTTATTTTGTCGACGGCCTGAGCGCTACCGCCGAGGCAGTAGGGCAGGACGACGGCAAGCGTGCCACCTTCCTGGCCGGCACGCTGGGCCGCGGTGGCGAGGCGATGTACCTGCTGGACATTACCCGCCCGGAAAACGTCAGTGATAGCACCGCCGGCCAGCTGGTGCGCTGGGAATTCACCAGCCAGCACAGTGCGCACCTGGGTAAACAGCACGGGTTGACGCCGCAGATCGTACGCCTGAACGACGGCAAGGATTACGTGCTGGCTCCCAACGGCTACAACAGCGCGCAAGGCAGCGCCTCGCTGTTCATCCTGCCGGTACGTGGCGGCATCGACAGCTGGCAGGAGGGTAGCAACTACTGGCGTATACAGGCAGTGGCCGGTAGCGGCAACGGCCTGTCCGACCTGGCCCCTTATGATCTGAACGCGGACGGCCGCATCGATCTGGTCTACGCCGGCGACGCGCTGGGCAATGTCTGGAAGTTCGACCTGTCCGGCACCGGCCCCGAGCAGTGGGCGCAGGCCAGCCCGGTGCTGCTGTACCAGGCGCGGGGCCCGGGCGGCAAGGTACAGCCCATCAGCGCCGCGCCGGCACTGGCACCGCATCCCGACTACCCCGATACCCGCCGCAGTGCAGCCCGCCCCGGCTTGATGGTGTACGTGGGTACCGGCCGTTATCTGGACAGTTGCGACAAGGCCGGCGGCAGCTGCCAGGACGAAGACGGCACCCGCAGCGTGTACGGCCTGTGGGACTACGGCGGCCGCATTTGCCGGCGCCAGGAGCTGCTGCCACAGTACTTGTCCAGCGTCAGCATTACCGGCGCCGCCAGCGGCGCGTATCGCGAGGTCAGCAACCACACGCTGAACTACCCGCCCGACGGCGTCAGCGGGCCGGACTGCGTCAGCAATGGCCAGCCGCGCAGCGCGGTGCACACCCGTCTGCCCGATGGCCGCATCGACAAGCTGTACGCCTTCCCGGCGTTCGATAAACCCCAGAGCGAGCGCGAAGCCAGCGGCGGCTACTGGCTGGGCTGGTACATCGACCTGCCATCCCGGGACGAGCGGGTAGTCGGCGCGCTCGACTACTACAAAAAGCGGCTGGAAGTGCAGACCTACATTCCGGCGGCCGTCTCCGATAACGTCTGCGAAGTCGGCAAGGACAGCGGCTACCTGCTGCGGCTGAACTACCGCAATGGCGGCACCTTCAGCAAGCCGCGCTTCGACGACCCGCTGCTGAAAGCCGACCTGAACAAGCCCGGCAGCCGTGCCAGCCGCGTGGTGGGCAAAGCCACGCCAGGCTCGCTGGGCCGCACCCGCATCAAGTCCGGCACCCGCTTCTCGCTGGCGCTGTCGCTAACCTCCGGCGGTACCGGCGGCGAGCTGGACGAAGTGCTGGGCCGCGTGGTGTCCCGCGTCAGCTGGCGCGAAGTCATCCAGCCTTGATGCCAGCGCCGTGTTGGCCGCAGGTTGCGGCCAACAAAAAAGACAGCGCCCGTCGATAAACGGGGCTGTCTTTTTTGTTACAGCGAAACACCGGGCGCGCCGGTGTCGGCCTGGCTGTTTACTCCGCCTGCTCGCTACCCGCATCACCACCAGCCTGGCGGGCTTCGAAAGCGGCGCGCTTTTCCGCGTTGGCCGCAGTGCGGGCCTGGAACTCCGCAGTGCGGGCGGCTTTGGCGGCCAGCTTCTCGGCCTTTTCGGCGGCCTTGATCTGGGCCAGCTCAGCTTCGCGCAGTTCGCGTGCGGCGATGGCGGCTTCACGGGCGATGGCACGTTCGGCTTCTTCGGCGGCTTCCATGGCGTCCACTTCTTCGCGGGTCATGCACGGGCTGGTTTTTTCGAACCAGGCGATGGACTCCACGTGGCCGGTGTGCGGGAACATGTTCACGATACCGGCGGCTTTCAGCGTGTAGCCCTTGGTGTGCACCAGTACGCCGGCGTCGCGGGCCAGCGTGGACGGGTTGCACGATACATAAACCAGGCGCTGCGGTGCGGTTTCTTCGGTGAAGGCCTTCACCAGCTGGATGGCGCCGTCACGCGGCGGGTCGATCAGCATCTTGTCGAACTTGCCCAGCGCGGCCAGCGATTCTTCGGTGACGTCGAACAGGTTGGCCATCTCGTAGCTCACCTTGTCTTGCAGGCCGTTGTGGGTGGCGTTTTCCACCGCGCGCTTTACCAGCGCGTGGCTGCCTTCCATGCCGTGCACGGTGGCGCCGCTACGGGCGATGGGCAGGGTGAAGTTGCCGATGCCGCAGAACATGTCGGCGATGCGTTCGCCGGCTTGCGGGTCCAGCAGGCGCAGCGCGCGCGATACCATCACGTTGTTGATGTCGGGGTTCACCTGGGTGAACTCGGTGGGGTAGTACGGCATTTCCACGTCGAAGTCGCGCAGGCGGTAGGTGAGCTTGGGCGCGTCCAGCGGGTAGATCGGGTAACAGGTTTCCGGGCCTTTGGGCTGCAGCCATACCTGCAGCGGGCGGCCAGGCTGGCTGTGGGCGTCGGAAAACGCCTTCAGGATGGCGAAGTCGTTATCGGTGATGGCTTCCATGTTGCGGAACACCAGGATGTCCACTTCGGCGCCCACGGCCACTTCCACCTGCGGCATGCGGTTGTTGATCGACAGCTTGATGATCATTTCACGCAGCGGGGTGATCAGCGCCGAGATGTGCTTGGGCAGGATGTGGCACTCGTTCATGTCGGCAATGAAGCTGGAGCGCTTCTCGTGGAAGCCCACCAGCACGCCGCCTTTCTTTTCCACCAGGCGGGCAGACAGGCGGGCGCGGTGGCGGTAGCCCCAGGCCGGGCCGGCGATCGGGGTCATCACCACTTCCGGCTTGACGCGGCCAATGCGCGCCAGGTTGTCTTCCATCACGCGCTGCTTGATGGCGACCTGGGCGGTGAATTCCACGTGCTGCATCGAGCAGCCACCGCATACGCCGTAGTGCGGACAGGAGGGCTCGGTGCGCATGTAGCTGTCTTTCAACACTTCTACCGCTACAGCGTTCTCGTAGCTGGGTTTTTTGCGGAAGCTGCTGTAAGTAACTACTTCGTAAGGCAGTGCGCCTTCGATAAAAATGGTTTTGCCTTCGACGTGGGCAACACCACGTCCTTCATGGTCCAGGGATTCGATCTGGGCAATGTGTTGCTGTTGAGTCATTGTTTTTTAAAGTCAAAATGCGGTGGCAAAGGCGGCAATTGTCGCAGAAACCACAGCAAAACGCACGGCGCCATGGCATGGCTATGGCAATGCAACAAATGACGCGTCATCTGCTAACATCGCCCCAATGCAACCTGTACGAATGACCAAATTGACGATGAAAGCCAGCTTTGTCCTGCTTCCCTTGTTGTGCAGCCCGGTCTGGGCCGCTACGCCGGAGCCGGACGTCGAGATCGCCCCGGTCGGCCAGCACCTGGTGGTGAACCTGCCGCAAACCCGCGTGCTGCTATATCAGGACGGGGTGCTGCTGCGCAGCTACCCGGTGGCGGTGGGCAAGCAGATTACCCGTACGCCTACCGGTAATTACAGCATTACCGGCATTCACCGTGACCCCACCTGGCATGTGCCCAAGTCCATCCAGGCCGAAATGGCCAAGAAAGGGCAGCCGGTAAAAACCGAGGTACCGCCAGGGCCGGACAACCCGCTGGGCAAGGTGTTCATCCGTTTTGGCGAGCCACGGCTGGGGCTGGGGTTTCACGGTACCAACCAGCCCGGTAGCGTGCCCGGTGTGCGCAGCCACGGTTGCGTGCGCCTGAAAAACGAAAACGCGCTGGCGTTGGCCGACTGGGTGGCTAACGGGGCGCAGGTTACCATTGCCTACCAGCCGTTGTTGCTGAACGAAGACGAGGCGGGCGAGCTGTGGCTGACGGCCTACCGTGACATCTACGGCATGAAAGACCCGTCGTACCGCCATCTGGCCAATACCTTGCTGCAGTGGCAAACCGAAAACGGCAAGGTACTGCACGGCAAACGGGTGGATCTGGCTATCCGCGAGCGTACCGGCAAGCCGGTTTGCCTGTCGTGCAAGGATGCCGACAGCGCCACCATCACCGGCGCGCTCAGCAGCAAGCGCTGGCTGAGTGTGGAAGAGCCGGCAAAAGAGGAGCAAGCCACCGTGCCGGTAGAAGGCCGCAGTGTGCAGAGCCGTCCGCCGGTCAGCCCAAGTTAGGCCAGGCAAGGCTCAGGTAAGCAGCCCGTCCCCGAGACGGGCTTTTTTGCGCCGGTGCATGCCATATGGGCGTCCGGCAGGCATTTGACCGGCGTCATGTCGGTACGGTTGGGCGGGGCAGATACTGGAAAAAACACCAAGACCTGCCGCCGCCGGCAACACGGCGGCGGCCAGAGCCAGAGAGCACACCGCCATGAACTTGCATGAATACCTGATTGCCTCCCACCGCCGTTGCCGCCTGCTGCTGGGCGAACTCTGTCATCTGGTTGCTTGTGCCGACTGGGCGGCGGCCCAGCACCATTGCCGCGCTTTCTGCGTGGAAATGGACAGCCACTTTACCGATGAAGAAGAAATCGTCTACCCGCTGTTCGAGCAGGCAACGGCCATGCCGCAAGGCCCGACCGAGGTAATGCGTTACGAGCACGACCAGATGCGCGAGCTGATGGAGGCGCTTTACCAGGCGGTGGCTGCGGCCAACCCGGTGCAGTTCGAGCAGCTGACGGCCAGCCTGCAATTGCTGCTGCAGCAGCACAATGTGAAAGAAGAAACCATCCTGTACCCGTTCTGCCAGCCCGGGCCGGAGGCGATGACGGCGCTGCAGGCCGGTACGGCACGGCGTGGCTAGCGGGCGGTGCTGGCGCTGGTGTCGGTGCAGAATTTGCGCCGTGCTTGCGCCAGGTCCCAGTCGCCTTGCAGGTCCAGCCAGAAGCGCGGCGGCAGGCCGAACAGCCGCGACAGCCGCAGCGCGGTATCCGGTGTAATGCTGCGGTGGCCCTGGATGATTTCGTTCAGGCGCCGGCGCGATAGCCCCAGCTGGCTGGCGGCGTCGGTTTGCGTCAGCCCGGCCGGGCGCAGAAAGCGGCTGTACAGAAAGCGGCCGGGGGCGATAGGGGTTCGGGTGTTCAGGGGGTGACGTGCCATGCGGCCAACCTCGCGAAAAAATGGCCGGGGTCGCCCCCGGCCCAAACTTACCCACACACTCTTACTACAATCGTCCAGCGATGGTGTCGTGTGCCATCGCCGCCTGACGGGTACTAATCCTTGAACATGCGGAAGCCGCTGATCATGGTAGAGACCATGCTCTGCTTGGACATGATGTCCTCGCGGATGGCGGCGTACACGTGGATCATCACGAACAGCAAAATGGCCCACATGCCCAGCCGGTGCCAGCTGTGTACGTCCAGGCTGTTGCCGAATGCCACGATCACCCAGTTAAAAGCGGTATGTGCCCAGCTGCCTTCGCCGGTGCCTTCGCCGTACAGCGCAAAGCCGGTGGCGCACATGAACAGCGTGGCCCAGATGAAGCTGGCCATCGCAATCTGGCCCACCGGGTTATGGCCGATGTACTTCTTCGGGTAGCGCTCCAGAAACAGGTACCAGCGGATCTCGAAGAAAAATTCTTTCCACCACGCCTTGTCCCATACCGGCACCAGGATGATCTCGCGGGCATGGTGGTTACCCACGATTGCCCAGTACAGCCGGCCCAGCAGCCCGGCGGCCAGCACGTAGCCGGCGGTGAAATGGGCAAAACGTATATAGCCCATCACGTACTGGTAGGTGGCTTCGCCCGGCACGCTGGGTAGCGGCTTGCCGATAAAGTAGCCGGTTACCGACAGCGTGATGATGCACAGCACGGTGACCCAGTGCCATAGCCGCACCGGCGCTTCGTACACGTAAACCGACGTTACCTTGCGGCCCAGCCCCTGCGGGGCGTTGCCGTCAAAACCATAGCTTTTCATCGCTTGCTCCTGCGTCTGGGGTGGCGACCGATGCCCCGCTGGCTGCCAGCCAGGGCAATGCGGTCGTGAACCCGCGCTGAAAGAACCGGCAGCACCGTGGCGGGGGAGTGCAGCCCCCGCCACGGGCCATTCCGGCGATCCGGCCGCCGCCGGGGTGTGCGGTGGCGGCAGCCGGGTCTGGGGACCACAGGTTGGCCGCATGCGGCCAACCGCTCGCGCTTAGCGCACCTGTACCTTTACCAGCTCGCCGCCGTCATCGCCGATGACGTGGGTAGAGCAGGCCAGGCACGGGTCGAAGCTGTGCAGCGTGCGCAGGATCTCCAGCGGCTGGTCCGGCACCGCCATCTTGGTACCCATCAGCGAGGCCTCGTAGGCGCTGATCTGGCCCTTGTCATCGCGCGGGCCGGCGTTCCAGGTGGTGGGCACCACGCACTGGTAGCTGTCGATCTTGGTGTTGTCGATCTTCAGCCAGTGGCCCAGCGCGCCGCGCGGCGCCTCGGTAAAGCCCACGCCTTTCACCGATTTGGGCCAGGTGGCCGGGTCCCATTTTTCGACGTTGGCGGTGGCGGTATCGCCGTTCTTGATGTTGGCGATCAGCTGGTCGTAGAAGCTGGCCATCTGGCGCGCGGCCCATACCGACTCCAGCGCGCGGGCGGCGGTGCGGCCATTGGTGGAGAACATCACCTCCAGCGGTGCGTTGAAGTGCTTCAGCAGCGCGTCTACCGGCTCTTTGAACTCCGGCTTGTTCTGGTGGTAGCCGATCAGGTAGCGCGCCAGCGGGCCCACTTCCATGGCGTGGCCTTTCCAGCGCGGCGATTTGATCCACGAGTACTTGGCGGACTCGTCCAGCGACTCGATGCGCGTCTTGGTGCCTTTATGGTTCGGCCCCAGCTCGAATTTGGGCTGCGTCAGGCCGTCAAACGGGTGCAGGCCTTTCTTGTCGTCGCCGTAGCTGTACCAGCTGTGGGTGACGAATTCCTGGATTTCGTCCGGCGCGTACAAATCCACCGGGTGGATCTCGCTGAACTTGCCGTTGATGATGGCGCCACGCGGCAGCAGCAGGTTGGCCTCGCTGTAATCGTTGGCGCGCGCCGGGAAGTCGCCGTACGACAGCACGCTTTGGCTGGCCAGGCCGCCGCCGATCTTGAACCACTCCGGGTAGAAGCCGGCAATGGCGATCACGTCCGGCACGTACACTTGCTCGCAAAACTCGATGGTACGGTCGATCACCTGTTTCACCAGGTTCAGCCGCTCCATGTTCACGGCGCCTACCGCGCCGGTGTCGTCCACGTTGATGGCGCACGGCATGCCGCCCACCAGCCAGTTCGGGTGCGGGTTCTTGCCGCCGAAGATGGTGTGGATCTTGACGATTTCCTTCTGGAAATCCAGCGCTTCCAGGTAGTGCGCCACCGCCATCAGGTTGGCTTCCGGCGGCAGTTTCATCGCCGGGTGGCCCCAGTAACCATTGCGGAACGGGCCCAGCTGGCCGCTTTCCACAAAACGTTTCAGCCGCGACTGCAGGTCGCGAAAGTAACCGGGGCTGGACAGCGGCCAACTGGAGAGGCTTTGCGCCAGCTCGCTGGTTTTCTTGGGGTCGGCTTTCAGCGCCGATACCACGTCTACCCAGTCCAGCGCGTGCAGGTGGTAGTAGTGCACCAGGTGATCGTGCACGTACAGCGCGGCCTGCATCAGGTTGCGGATCAGGTTGGCGTTTTCGGGGATATTGATCTTCAGCGCGTCTTCCACGGCGCGCACCGAGGTCAGCGCGTGGGTGCCGGTGCACACGCCGCAGATGCGCTCCACGAAGGCCCAGGCGTCGCGCGGGTCGCGGCCTTTCAGGATCACTTCCAGCCCGCGCCACATGGTGCCGGTGGATACCGCGTTGGTAATCACGTTATTGCTGTCGAGGTTCACCTCGCAGCGCAGGTGGCCTTCAATGCGGGTAACCGGGTCTACCACCACGCGGCGGCCGCTGTTGTCCAGGGTAAAGCCTTGGGTCTGGTAGGCCATTACACGTTCTCCTTGTTCTTGTTCTGGGTGTCGTCAAGCGGCTTCAGGTCCTGCTTTTTCAGCACCGTGCTCTTGATGGCGCTTACCGCCGCGTGGGCGGCAATGGCGGCGCCCACGCCGCCGGCCACGGTCAGGCCGATCTGGTCGGCGTTGGCCTCGATGCCGAATTGCGGAATGCTGGTAACGCGGTCGTAGAACGAGCCCTTGTCCCAGAAGCCGTCTTCCGAACAACCGATGCAGCCGTGGCCGCTTTGTACCGGCCAGCTCACGCCGCCGTTCCAGCGCACGGTGGAGCAGGCGTTGTAGGTGGTGGGGCCTTTGCAGCCCACCTTGTACAGGCAGTAGCCCTTGCGTGCGCCTTCGTCGTCCCAGCTTTCCACGAACTGGCCGGCGTCGAAGTGCGGCCGGCGATAGCATTTGTCGTGAATGCGCTGGCCGTAGAACATCTTGGGCCGGCCCTGGCGGTCCAGCTCCGGAATACGGTCGAAGGTCACCATGTAGGTGATGACGGCGGCCATCACTTCCGGGATGGGCGGGCAGCCCGGCACCTTGATGATGGGCTTGTCCAGAATCACCTGGTGTACCGGCGTGGCACGGGTGGGGTTGGGCTTGGCCGCTTGCACGCAGCCCCAGCTGGCACAGGAGCCCCAGGCGATCAGCGCCTTGGCGTCAGCCGATACGCGCTTCAGTTTTTCCACGAACGGCTCGCCGCCGGGGAAACAGAACATGCCGTCTTCGTTCAGCGGCGGGTTGCCCTCGATGGCCACGATGTACTCGCCTTTGTGCTTGGCCATGATCTCTTCGAGGATGGCTTCGGCCTGGTGGCCGGCAGCGGCCATGATGGTGTCGTCGTAGTCCAGCGAGATCAGCGACAGGATGGCGTCCTTCGCCAGCGGGTGCGCCGAACGGATGAACGATTCGGTGCAACAGGTACATTCCAGCCCGTGCAGCCAGATCACCGGCGTGCGTGGCTTGGTTTCCAGCGCCTGGGCGATGCGCGGCACAAACGCCGAGCCCAGGCCCATCGAGGTGGCGGTGAGGCTGCAGAACTTCAGAAAGCTGCGGCGGGTAACACCCTGGCGCCGCATGGCCTGGTAGAAAGTCTCCATCGTGGTCTCTGCCTTATTCTGTTTTGTAGGGGGGTGGTAACAACATGGGTGGCGCCCTGTTACAAGAAGCGTGCCAGCTTGGCGGGGTGGGCAAGTGCTTGTTATGTAACGACTTTGCGGCGTGCCGAATGGCGGGGTGGTAAGCGGCTTTGCAGTGGGTGCGGCCAACTGGTTGCCGGCTGTGCGGCGGGTGTGCTGGCGGGCAGGCAAAAAAATACCGGGCCGGCACAGGGGGGAGCCGGCCCGGTTGTTGTATGCGGTACAACCAGGTTTGGATGGAGGAGTGCGAGCGGCAATACCACTCGTGCAGCGCTCGCCGGGCAAGCGCTGCGCGCGATGTACTGGCAGTTCGGGTTAGATAAGCCTGTGCCGGCCGTTTTCAAGCCCGGCCGGGAACAGAATTACAGGCTGGACGCCAACAGCCAGGCGCCGCAGGCGGCAATGGCGGCACCGCCGGCACGCAGCCACAGGCTGGCGCGCGCCAGCAGCGTGTTGCCGGCCACCAGGCCGCCAGCGTGCAGCGCGGCGGTAGCCAGCACGAAACCGGCCATATAGCCGGCCAGGCTGCCGGCCGGCGCTTCGGCACCGTGGGCATGGCCGTGTACCAGGGCAAAGGCGGCAATCAGCGGCAGGCCGATGCTGGCCGGCACGCGGCTACCGGCGGCCACCATCAGGCCCAGCACCAGTACCGACAGCGCAATGCCCGGCTCTACCGCCGGCAGCGCCACGCCGCCGGCACCCAGCAGGCAACCGGCCAGCATGGTCAGCACGAAGGTGGCCGGCGCTGCCAGACGCAGCTTGCCGGGCTGGCTGGCCGCCCACAGGCCGACGGCTACCATGGCCAGCAGATGGTCCAGCCCGCCTACCGGGTGGGCCAGGCCGGAATACAGGTTGAATGCGTGGTCGTGGCCGGTGTGGGCCAGCGCGGGCAGGGCAGCGGCGCCCAGGGCGACGGCCAGCAGGCTGCGGGTGGGGGTCATCGGTGTCTCCGGTAGGTTGTCTTGTACCGCACGCGGCGGCTGGAGCTAGCCGCTTGCAGGAAACATGCCAGTTTGCCGCCGGCAGCGGCAAGTGGCTGATTCTTCAAGGGATGGCGGTTGGCTGTAACGGGGGCGGTTACAGCAGCTGGCAAGCAGCTTTGCACTCTGGCCCGCCGGCTGGCAGCCGGCTTTGCTGGCGGGTGTCATCGCGCTGTCACGCCAGGGCGCTACAGTGGCCGCCGTTCTTCAGGTTTTGTCCCGATGCGTTTCTGCCTTGTGCGGCCTGCCATGCAGGCCGTTTTCTTTTGCTACCCCAGCGGCGGCAACGGGCAGGCCAACCCCAGCAAGACGCCGTCCTGGCGAACCACCTCAAACCCCTCGCGCACATAGAAAGCGACCGCCCGGCTATCGTGAAAGGTACGCAGTCGCAGCTCGCGCCGCCCGGCGGCTTGCTGCCGTAGCCAGCCCAGCGCCTGCGCACCCAGGCCACGGCCTTGCCACGCGGGCAGCAGGTGCAGCTCGGCCAGATAGACGGCAGCGGTTTCCAGCCGGTAGCCGATGATACCGACGCGCGCGTCGCCAAGCTGCAGCCAGTGGAAGCGGGTACCGGCGGCGCGCAGCCGGAAGGCGGCACTGTCCCAGGCCAGCTGATGGCGCTGGTAGTGCTCGGCCATCGCGTTGCGGACAAGGCTTTCGATGGCAGTCAGGTCGTCGCTGCCGGCGGGCGGGAAGGTGAGGGATGCGGGCATGGGGGAGGCGCCAGGGTTGGCCGCAATGGCAATAAAAACCGTCACGGTGATGTCATGTTGTGCATTTACAGTGCTGCCATACAACAGCTTTGGCTGTTGCTGCTCTCCTTATCATCCTGGTCCTGATGCTGTAGACCCGCCCGCGCCAGCGGGCATTTTTTTTGCACGGGCTTTGATCTGGCAACTTGGCACACGGTTTGCCGGTGGTTATGTTAACGTGATTTTTCAGCCAAACAGAGGGAACGCCTGATGAATGCTGCCAAACGTATCAAGAAGCTGATGGATGCTGGCGCCGCCCCGCATCAACTGGAAACCCTGAAGCACCTGGTACTGGCCCTGCAGCTGAAACAGCCGTACGAGCTGCACCGCCTGTACGACATCGATTACCCGTTTTTCCAGATTGCCATGCAACTGCTGGAAGACTGGCGCCTGGGGCACCATATCGATGCCCGCAGCAAGCTGATGGAGCGCCTGTTTGGGGAGTACCCCGAGCTGATGCTGCCCAGCGAAGCCGAGCTGCACCCGGCCGCCACCGCGCCGGTTGTCGAGCCTGCAGCCGCACCGGTTGCCGCGCCGGCCACCGAGCCAGTAGCAGAAGCCGCCGTCACGGCAGAGAAACCGGCCGCCAAGCGCAGCCGCAGCAAGAAAGCCGCTGCCAAGCCGGCTAGCGAATAAGCGCCTTACCATCCCCAAACGCCCCTGCGTGCCCAGCGCCAGGGGCGTTTGTCATGCAGCCGGCAGTGTTAGCGTAAAGCAGGCGCCGCCCTCTGCCAGGTTGGCCGCAGACAGCGTCCCGCCGTGCTGTTCCACGATGCCATAGCTGATCGACAAGCCCAGGCCGGTGCCTTTGCCCACCGGCTTGGTGGTAAAGAACGGGTCGAAGATGCGCGCCAGGTTGGCTGCAGCAATGCCGGGGCCGTTGTCGGCCACGCTCAGCGCCACCCGGCCCTGCTCGCAGGCCAGCGTCAGCGTCAGTGCCGGGGCCGCTTGCGCTTCCACCGCGTCGTAGGCGTTCTGGATCAGGTTCACCAGTACCTGCTGCAGCTGGTTGGCGGAGCCGGTGACCCACTGCGCGTCATCCAGCCCGTGGCAGTGCACGCTCACACGATGCGGTGCTGCCTGCCCGACCCAGTGCAGCGCGCGCTGCACCGCCTCGGCCAGGTTCACGCGCTGGCGGGTGTCGGTTTCGATGGCAGAAAAACGTTTCAGCGCGTCCACAATCGCGCTGCTGCGCTGCGCGCCTTCCATCAGCCCGTCCAGCAGCGACGGCAGGTCGGCCAGCAGGCGGTCGATCTTCAGCTGCTGGCGCAGCGCGGCGGCGTCGGGGTTGGCCGCGTGCACGGCGGCCAGGTACTGCTGCAGCTTGGTGGCGTAGCGCTGCATGGCGTGGGTGTTGCCGACGATGAAGCTGATCGGGTTGTTCAGCTCGTGCGCCACGCCGGCCACCAGCCGCCCCAGCGACGCCATCTTTTCGGCCTGCACCAGCTGCGCCTGCGCCGCCTTCAGCGCCTCGTGCGCCTGTTTCAGCTCGGCGTAGGCTTTCTTCAGTTCGCCCACCGGGCGCCCCACGGCCACAAACCCGCTGTAGCGGCGTTCGCCGTCGTACAACGCGCTGACGTTCCAGGTGACGGGTATCGCCTCTCCATTGTGGGCGATCAGCGCGATTTCGATATCGCTACCCTCGGCGTTGCCGGCGGCCAACCGTTGCAGCAGCAGCTCGCGCTCGGCCTCGCCCGGCACCAGGTCGGTGAGCTTGCAGGCGGTGAGCAGGCTTTCGCTCAGCCCGGTCAGCGACACCATGGCGCGGTTTACCTGCCGCACCTGGCCCAGCGTGTCGCACACCACCATCACGTCGGTCATGGCTTCCAGCACGCCTTCGGTAAAGCGGTGTGCGTCGGCCAGCTCGCGGTGCTTGGCTTCCAGTGTTTCCTGCGATTGCACCAGCTCGGTGTACACCTGGTCCATGCGGCGTATCACGTCGATCCAGGCTTCTTCGGCCAGCTCGCCGCCCAGGCGGGTAGCTTCGGCGCTGCTGCTGAGTTTGTCGGGCATGGCTTTGCTCGTTTCTCTGTCTATCAGCTTGTTCTGCGAGCCGTGTGAATAGGGCCGGAGGGTGGACGGGCGATAGTGAATCCGCGTTGCGGATGGTGATGAACATAGCCGGTTCCGCCCGGCGGACGGGGTACTTTCTTTTGCGTCGCCAAAAGAAAGTACCCAAAGAAAAGGCGACCCGGGGCTGCTCGAAACCCCGCGCCAAACGGCCCGCCCCAAGCGCCGCCGAACTCGCCCCTTGCTAACGGCGCGGGGCTCAAACAAATCGGCGTCTTAAAACCTGGGGCAAACCGTTTGGCCCGGCTCGCGCCAACGGGATGGGGCACGTGGCTAAGGTGTCTGTATTCGCTCATGGGGTAAAACCTGTCCTACTGCACCGTGCACACCTGGCACGGGTCGAAGCTGCGCACGATGTGCTGCACTGCCAGCGCCTGTGCGTCGTCGGCCACGGTGCCCAGCAGGGCGGCTTCCAGCGGGCCGGGCTGGCCGTCGCTGTCGCGTGGCGAGAAGTTCCAGGTGGTGGGGGCGATGATCTGGTAGCGCTGGATGCGGCTGCCGTCCAGCGTCACCCAATGGCCCAGCATGCCGCGTGCCGCTTCGGTCAGGCCTTCGCCACGGGCGTACAGCGGGTGCGCCGGTAGCGCAGTCTGGAACGGCGCGTCCAGCTCAATGGCGGCTAGCCACGCCTGCATCTGCAGCACCAGCAGCGCCATTTCGCGCACCCGGGCCAGTACGCGGGTGTACACGGTGCTGCCTTGCGCCTGCACCAGCGTGGTGGTCAGCCGGTCGCGGCGCAGCAGGGCGCGGGCGATGGCGCCGGTTTGCGCCGGCTGCCCGGCCAGACGCGGCGCCTTGCTCCAGCTGTAGGCGTCGGCTTTGTCCGGCACCGGCAGCGTGTCGTCGTCAAACGGGTGGGTGGGGCCGTAGTCCACAAGCCAGGCGTGGCGGCTGTGTTCGCGGATTTGCGTGGTATCCAGCACGTCAAGGCGGCCCTGCCGCCACACGCCGGCGGGCGCCCACGCGCTGCTGCCTTCGCCTTCCAGATAGGCCGGGCCGGCAATCAGCGGCGCGTCGCAACGGCCCAGTGTGGCCAGGCCAAGGCTGTCTGCCAGCAGCAGAAAGCGCGCCAGGTCAGCCTGTGGCTGGCGGCTCACGTAGTCGGCCAGCGCCGCCGGGCTGTCCCAGGCAGCCACCTCGGGCAGCGGTACGCCGTAGGTGTGCTGTTCCAGAAAGCGGCGGAAAGCGGCCAGCCATTGCCCCAGCCGCACGCGTTCGGCGGCGCTGACGGTGCGGCTGACGCCGCCGGGCTGGATCACCATGGTGTGCGGCCAGTGCCCGGCCAGCGTGCCCATGAAGCGCATCAGCGTGGCGCGTGCGGCCAACATCGGCGCGTGGGCGCTGCCTTCCACTGCCTTGAAACGGGCGCGGATGTCGGCGTGCCAGCGGTGGCCGGCGTAGGCGTCGCGGGCGAAGTCCGGCATGAAAAACAGGTAGAAGTGCGACAGGTGGTCGGCCACGTTTTCCACGGCGTGGATCAGGTTGGTGACGCGCTCGCCGTTGGCCGGCGGCGTCACGTGGTACAGCTGCGCCAGTGCGCGGGCGGCGGCCACCGACTGCGACACCGAGCAGATGCCGCAGATGCGCGGCACGATGGCCAGTGCGTCCATCGCCTGGCGGCCCACCAGAATGCGTTCGAAGCCGCGAAATAGCCCGCTGGTGGCTTCGGCGGCGGCTACCTTGCCGTCTTGCAGTTCCAGCGTCAGCGTCAGGTCGCCTTCCACACGGCCCAGCGGGCCCAGTATGCGTCGTGTCATGGGGTGTTTTTCTTGGGAAGCGAGGGCGGCATGGTCATGCGGTCCAGCGTGGCGTTGACCTTCACCCGCGTCGGCGTGGCCGATTTGGACAGCGTGGACAGCGCCACGAACCAGGCCTTGGGCATGTCGGTGGGCAGCCCTACCGGGAAGCCGGCAATCTTGGGCGTGTCGAAAAACGCGTGGCCGGGGTCGGCAAAGTCGGGCGCGGTGCAGTTGATGCACGGGTAGCCGCCGGTGAGGCAGGAGCCTTCGCCGTTCCACGGCCGGATATTGCAGTCGGCGTGTGCCTGCGTACCCTTGCAGCCGACAAACTCCATCAGGCAGCCCTGCTGGCCGGGCGCTTCGGCGCTGGCCTTGAATTCGTAAAACTCGTTCTTGTCGCAGCCGTGGTGCACCAGCTTGTCGGCGTAGAAGCGTGGCCGGCCCAGCGGGTCCAGGTCGCTGGCGGCCAGCGCGTCGGCGGCCAGCAGCGCCAGCGTTTCCAGCACCCAGCCGGGGTGGGTGGGGCAGCCGCTGATGTTGACCACCGGCAGGCCGCTGCTGCCGGCAAAACCGTCGCCCAGCAGGCCGCCGGGTTGGCTGCCCTGCCACGCCAGGCCGGTGGCGCCGGTGAGGTTGTCGCCGGCGGCGGTAATGCCGCCGTAGGCGGCGCAGGTGCCCACCGCCACCACGTAGCGGGCGCGGGCGGCCAGCGCGGCGATTTGCCGGTAATACGGCTGGTGTTCGCTACCACTGATGTGGAAGCGGCCGTCCGCCCCCAGCATGACCGAGCCTTCCAGACACAGGATGTTGATGCCGTCTGCGGCCAACCCTGCCAGCAGCGGTGCCACCTCGTCGCCGCTGGCTTCGGTCAGCGACGGGTGATAGGCCAGGCGGATGCCGCTATCGGCCAGTGCGGTAAAGAAGTCGGGGCTTTCCGCGCACAGCGCCGACAGCGTACAGCCGCCGCAGCCGCCGCTTTGCAGCCAGACCAGGGTTTTGCTCGTCATGTCATTCCAGCCCGTAGCGCGTCAGCTTGCTGCGCAGGCCTACCCGCGACAGGCCCAGCTCTTCTGCCGCGCGGGTCTTGTTCCAGCGCTGGCGGGTGAGGGTTTCTTTCAGGATGCGCTTCTCCAGCGCCTCCAGCCGCGTTTTGAGGTCGCCCTCGATGCCGGCCAGGAACGCCAGCTCGGCCACCTGTTCTTCGGCAGCGGCCTGCAGCACCTCGGGTGACAGCAGCTCGGCGCCCAGCGCGTCGCCGTCGGCCAGCACCAGCATGCGGTTCAGCTCGTTGCGCAGCTGGCGCACATTGCCGGGCCAGCGGTACAGCCGCAGCGCGTCCTGCGCGTCGGCCAGCAGCGTCAGGCCGGGGCGCTGGTAGTGGCGGCGCGCTTCGTCCAGCAGCTTTTCGGCAATCAGCGGAATATCGGCCGGCCGTTCGCGTAGCGGCGGCACGGTGACGGCAAACGCCGACAGCCGGTAGTACAGGTCTTCGCGGAAGCGCCCCTCGCGCACCAGCTCGGCCAGCTTGCGGTTGGTGGCCGACACCACGCGCACGTCCACCTTCAGCGGGCGCGGGCTGCCCACCGGGCGGATTTCGCCTTCCTGCAGCACGCGCAGCAGCTTGGCCTGGAAGGCGGGCGAGGTTTCGCCGATTTCATCCAGAAAGATGGTGCCGCCGTCGGCCTGCTGGAACAGGCCGATGTGGTCCTGATAGGCACCGGTAAAAGCGCCGCGCTTGTGGCCGAACAGCTCGCTTTCCAGCAGCTGCTCCGGCATGGCGGCGCAGTTTTCCACCACAAAGGGGCGGTCGCGGCGGTGGCTGGCGTAGTGCAGCGCCCGCGCCAGCAGCTCTTTGCCGACGCCGGATTCGCCCTCGATCAGCACCGCAATGTCGAAGCCGGCCACGCGCTCCAGCAGCTCGCACACTTTGTCCAGCGGGCTGCCGGCGGCGCGGGTGATGTTGGCCATCGCGTTACGGGCCTTCAGCTCGCGGCGCTTGCCGTCCACCCGGCCTTGCAGCCACGGCGCCGAGGTTTTCAGCTCCACGTTCAACAGTTCGTTGTCCTGCTGCAGGCGGAACAGCTCGGCGGCGCCCTGTACGGTCAGCAGCAGGCTTTCCGGGTGCCAGGGCTTCAGCAGGTACTGGTAGATGCCGGCTTCGTTGACGGCGGCGATGATGTCGGCGTTGTCGGTGTAGCCGGACAGGATGATGCGCACCACCTGCGGGTGGCGCTCGCGCACGCGGCGCAGCAGCGCCACGCCGGTCATGTCCGGCATGCGCTGGTCGGTGACGATCACCTGGATGAACTCGCTTTCCAGGATGGCCAGCGCCTCGTCGGCACTGCTGGCGGTAAACAGCGTGAAGTCGTCTTCCAGCGTGCGTTGCAGCGCTTCCAGCGAGCGGATTTCGTCGTCCACCAGCAAAACGGTAGCTTGGGGGCTCATGGCGTGTCTTTCTGTAGCATGGGCGTATTGTAGCGGGGCCTAGCAAATGCGCGGCAGCATCTCGCCGGCCAGCCAGTCCAGCAGGCGCTCGCCGCCAAACGGCGTGCGCACGCGCACGAAGTGGTGCGGGTCGGCCACCACCTGGCCGATGTTGGCCGCATGGCGCCCCAGCGGGTGCGCCCGCAGCGCGGCCAGCGCGGCGTCGGCTTCGGCGGCGGGGCAGACGGCAATCAGCTTGCCCTCGTTGGCCACGTACAGCGGGTCCAGGCCCAGGAACTCGCAGGCGGCGCGCACCGCCGGTTGCAGCGGAATGGCGTCTTCCTGCAGCTGCATGCCCACGCCGGACTGGCGGGCGATCTCGTTCAGCGTGGTGGCCAGGCCGCCACGGGTGGGGTCGCGCATCAGGCGCAGGCCGGGGCTGGCCGCCATCAGCGCCGCCGCCAGCGTGTGCAGCGCGGCACTGTCGGACACGATGGGGCTGGCAAAGCCCAGGTTTTCGCGCTGGCTCATCACCGCCATGCCGTGCTCGCCCAGCGTGCCGGATACCAGAATCGCATCGCCCGGCCGCGCCTGGCTGCCGCACAGCTGTACGCCGTCGGCCACCACGCCAATGCCGGTGGTGCTGATGTACACGCCGTCGCCATGGCCGCGTTCCACCACCTTGGTGTCGCCGGTCACGATACGCACGCCGGCGTCCCGGGCGGCGGCGGCCATGCTGTCCACGATGCGCTTCAGGTCGGCCAGCGGCAGGCCTTCTTCCAGGATAAAGCCGGCGCTCAGGTACAGCGGCGTGGCGCCGCCCATCGCCAGGTCGTTCACCGTGCCGTGCACCGCGAGGCTGCCGATGTCGCCGCCGGGGAAAAACAGCGGCGAGATCACGTGGCTGTCGGTGGCGATGGCCAGGCGGCCGCCGGGCGGCGGCAGGATGGCCTGGTCGTTACCCTGCGCCAGGTAGTCGTTGCGAAAGGCCGGGGCGAACAGCTCGTCTACCAGCTGCGCCATGGCGCGGCCGCCGCTGCCGTGGGTCATGTCGATGCGGCCGTGGGCCAGGTCCAGCTTGCGGGGGTAGTGGCTCATGCCGGTTGCTCCTGCGGCGCGGTAAAGCGGCCGTAGTGGTAGTGGGCGGCGCAGGCGCCTTCGCTGGACACCATGCAGGAGCCCAGCGGGTTGTCGGGGGTACAGACAATGCCGAACACCTTGCAGTCCTGCGGCTGCTTTTGCCCGCGCAGGATGGCGGCGCACTCGCAGGCGCGGTGGTCCGGCACGTGGCGGTAGGGCAGGCCGAAGCGGCGTTCGGCGTCGAAGTCGGCGTAGTCGGGGTGGATGGCCAGCGCCGACTGCGGCACCTGGCCCAGGCCGCGCCATTCAAAGGTTGGCCGCAGCACCAGCGTTTCGGCCACCACGGCGCGGGCGGTGGCGTTGCCGTCGGTGGTGACGGCGCGGGTGAACTGGGTGGCCACGCCGGCCTCGCCACGGTTGATGCGTTCCACCAGCATCAGCACCGATTGCAGCACGTCCAGCGGCTCGAAACCGGCAATCACCACCGGCTTGGCGTAGGCGTCGGCCACCGCCTGGTACGGCGCGCTGCCGATCACGGTGCTGACGTGCGACGGGCCGATGAAGCCATCCAGCTGCACCGCGTCGCCGGCAGCCAGCAGGTGCTGCATGGCAGGCGGGGTCAGCACATGGTTGCAGAACACGCTGAAGTTGCGCAGCCCTTCGGCGCGGGCGGCTTTCAGCGCCAGCGCGGTGGGCGGGGTGGTGGTTTCAAAGCCGATGGCAAAGAACACCACCTGCCGCGCCGGGTTGTCGCGCGCGATCTGCAGCGCGTCGGCGGTGGAGTACACCATGCGCACGTCGCCGCCCTGCGCCCGCGCCTTGTACAGGCTCAGCTTGTTGCTCGCTGGCACCCGCAGGCAGTCGCCGTAGCTACAGACAATGGCGCCGTGCTGCAGCGCCAGCTCGATGGCGGAATCGATACGGCCGATCGGCAGCACGCACACCGGGCAGCCGGGGCCGTGGATCAGCTGCACCGCCGCCGGCAGCAGGCCGGTGAGGCCGTAGCGAGCAATGGCGTGGGTATGGCCGCCGCAAAACTCCATCAGCCGGTAGTGGCGGCCGGGCTGTACCGCCTCGGCAATGCGGGCGGCCAAGCCGCGTGCCACGTCGCCACGGCGGAATTCGTCTACGTATTTCATGGCTGGCCCTCCTGCGGCAGCGCGGCCAGCTCGTGCATCAGCGCCAGCGTTTTTTGGGCTTCGGCGGCGTCCAGCCGGCCGATGGCGTAACCCACGTGCAGGATCACGTAATCGCCGGGCTGCACGCCCGGCACCAGGGCGATGGATACGTTGCGCATCACGCCGTCCACCTCGACACGGGCGTTATCGCCCGCCAGTAGCTCCGTTACTTTCACCGGCATGGCCAGGCACATGGGTCAGTCTCCTTGTTGGCCAGTAGCTGCCGTGCTACCCAGGCCTGGCCCACGGCCAGACCGCCGTCGCCGGCCGGCAAGGCCTGCGGGTGGTAGACGGCCAGTCCGGCCTGTTGTAATCGCGGTAGCAGCGCGGCCAGCAAGGTGCGGTTGGCAAAACAGCCGCCGCCCAGTGCCACCGTGCCGAGGTGGTGTTGTTGCGCGGTAGCCAGCACCCAGCTGGCCAGTGCCGCCGCCAGCGTGGCATGCCACAGGCTGGCGATGGCGGCGGCGTCGGGCCGGGCCAGCAGCTGCCGTAGCAGCGGCGCCAGGTGCAACGCGTTGGCCGCATCGATATGCCAAGCCTCGGCCAGCGGCGCGCAGGGCTGCGCCAGCGCTTGCAGCCGTTGCGGCGCTTCGCCTTCGTAGCCTTGCTGCAGGCACACGCCGGCCAGTGCGGCGACCAGGTCGAAATAGCGGCCCATGCTGCTGCTGTACGGCGTGTTGATGCCGCGTGCCAGCTGCTGCTGTAGCAGCGGCCACGCCGGCTGGTGGCCAAAACGGCGTTCGGCTTCGTCGGCATGGCCGTGCTGCAGCAGCCAGGCGGCGGCCACGCGCCACGGTTCGCGCGCAGCGGTGTCGCCGCCGGGCAGCGCCAGCGGCGCCTGATGGCCGATGCGCTGGCTGTGCGCGCCGTCTACCCGCAGCAGCTCGCCGCCCCAGGCGCCGCCGTCGTCGCCGACACCGTGGCCGTCCAGCGCCAGCCCCAGTACCGGGCCGTGCAGCTGGTGTTCGGCACACACGGCGCCGATGTGGGCGTGGTGGTGGCTAATGCGTAGCAGCGGGAGGTTGGCCGCCGCGGCCAACTGCGCCGCCAGCTGGCTGGCAAAGTGCTCGCCGTTGTCGCAGGCGATGGCCTGCGGCGCGTGGCCGGCGTGCAGCTGCAGCGCGGCGATGGCGTGCTCCAGCGCCACGCAGGCGGCCGGGTGCGCCAGGTCACCGACGTGGGCGCCGGGCAGCGCCGCGTTGCCGTACAGCAGCGCCGGGGCGTTTTTCAGGTAGCTGCCGGTGGCCAGCACGGTGGCGCCGTCGCTGGCCAAAGGCAGCACGTCCGGCAGGTAGCCCCGGCTGCGGCGCAGCGTGGCGCTGCCCAGTGCGTCGATGCGCAGCACGCTGTCGTCGCTGCGGGCGTGGATGGCACGGTCGTGCAGCAGAAAGCCGTCGGCGATGCCGGCCAGCGCGGCGAGCGCTTCGTCGTTATCGATGGCCACCGGTGCACCGCTGGCGTTGCCGCTGGTCATCACCAGCAGCATGGTTTGGGCATCATCCAGCCAGCCGGTGCCGGCCGGGCGGCCGGCGGCCTCGTGCCACAGCAGCAGGTGCAGCGGCGTGGGTGGCAGCAGCACGCCCAGCTCGGCCAGGCCCGGCGCCAGCGCGTCCGGCAGAGGCACGTCGCCGCGCGGCAGCAGCACGATGGGGCGCGCCGGGCTGGCCAGTAGCGTGGCAGCGGCGGCATCCAGCTGCACCACGCCGTGCAGGCTGGCCAGGTTGGCCGCCATCAGCGCCAAGGGCTTGGCCGGGCGTCGCTTGCGCTGGCGCAGGCGGGCAATGGCGCCGGCGTTGCGCGCGTCGCAGGCCAGATGAAAGCCGCCGCTGCTTTTGATCGCGACGATGCCGCCGCCTTGTAGCGTGGCCAGCGCCAGCCCCAGCGGGTCGCCGGCTTGCGGCGCACCCTCCGCGCCCAGGTAGCTCAGCTGCGGGCCGCAGGCCGGGCAGCAGGTGGGTTCGGCGTGAAAGCGGCGGCTGGTCGGCTGCTGGTAATCGGCCTGGCAGGCCGCGCATAGCGCAAAGCCGGCCAGCGTGGTGGCGCTGCGGTCGTAGGGCAGGGCGCGGGTAACGCTGTAGCGCGGGCCGCACTGCGTGCAGTTGATGAAGGCGTGGCGCCAGTGGCGGCCAGCCGGCTGGCACAGCTCGGCCAGGCAAGCGTCGCACGGCGCGCTGTCGGCTGGTAGCCTCACCTGCGCCGTGTTGCCTGCGCTGGCAGCGATGGTGAAGTCCTGCCCGCCTTGTGGCGGCAGCGCGTGGCTGGTGAGGCTATCCACCTGCGCCTGCGGCGGCAGGCCGGCCAGCAGCTGCACGGCAAAGGCGTCCAGCTGCGCAGGCGGGCCTTCCACCTCGATCACCACCCCGCTGGCGTGGTTGGCCACGTGGCCGGCCAGCCCCAGCTTGCTGGCCACGCGCCACACGTGCGGGCGAAAACCCACGCCTTGTACGCGGCCACGGGCGGTGAAGCAACGGCGTTGCAGCGTCATGCCTTAGCCCTGCGCCAGCCGGGCTTCCAGCGCGGCGACCTGGGCTTTCAGCTCGGCCAGCTGGTTTTGCTGGGCTACCCGCTCGGCGCGCAGGGCGCGGGCTTCGATCAGGCCGCCGGCCAGCCACTGCAGCCAGGCGTCCATGCCGTCGCCGTTGCGGGCGCTCAGCTGCAGTACCGCGATGGCGGGGTTGACGCGGCGGGCGTAGGCGATGCAGGCATCGACGTTGAAATCCAGGTGCGGCAGCAGGTCGGTTTTGGTCAGCACCATCAGGCTGGCGGCGGCAAACATGTCCGGGTATTTCAGCGGTTTGTCCTCGCCCTCGGTGACCGACAGGATGGCCACCTTGTGCGCCTCGCCCAGGTCGAACGCCGCCGGGCACACCAGGTTGCCGACATTTTCGATCAGCAGCAGGCTGTCGTCCTGCAGCGCCAGCGCGTCCAGCGCCTGGCCCACCATGTGCGCGTCCAGGTGGCAGCCCTTGCCGGTGTTGATCTGGATGGCCGGCGCGCCGGCGGCGCGGATGCGCTCGGCGTCGTGCGCGGTTTGCTGGTCGCCCTCGATCACCGCCAGCGGGGTGGAGGCGGCCAACCTTTGCACGGTTTCGGTCAGCAGCGTGGTCTTGCCGGAGCCGGGGCTGGACACCAGGTTCAGCGCGAAAATGCCGCGCTCGGCCAGGCGGCGGCGGTTGGCCGCCGCGTACTGGTTGTTCTTGCCCAGGATGTCCTGCTCGATCTTCACCATGCGCGCCTGGCTCAGCCCCGGCGCGTGGGCGTGCGCCGGGCCGTGGCCGTAGTGGTGGCTGCCGTCGGCCAGTGTTACCGGCGTGCTGTCGGCGGCGTCGCTTGCCTCCGCGGCCGGCTGGGCGTGTGCGTGGCCGTGATCATGATCATGCTGGTGTGGGTGAGCGTGGCTGTGATCGTGGTCATGATGATGGTGATGGCCATGCGCGTGGCCGCCGGCGCGGCGCGGGCGGTACGGGTATTTGACGGCCGGTTTCTGGCCCTCGATGCTGACATTGCCTTCGGCGCAGCCACAGACGGTACACATGGGTGGGGTCCTTTCTTGTTCTGTTCGGTGTTGTGTTTTTCTTTGTGCGGGCGGTAACGGTGCTGGCAGGGCTTATTCCACCTCCAGCTCCGCCACGCGCAGCTCCTCGCCGCCGGTAACCTGTACCTGATGGCGGCCACAGCTGGGGCAGGCGTCAAAGCGGGCGTGGATGGGCACTTCCTGGCTGCAGGCCAGGCACCAGCCACGGCCGGGCTCGCGCAGCAGGTGTACCTGCGCGCCGTCGGCCAGGCTGCCGCGCAGTACTACGTCCAGGCAGAAGGTGAGCGCTTCCGGCTCGACGCCGGCCAGCTCGCCCACTTGCAGCCAGATCTGTTTGACGCGGCGAAACTGCTGCGTCTGTGCGTGCTCTTCCAGCAGCTGCACGATGCCCTCGGCCAGCGACATTTCATGCATGGTGGCATTCCTCTTCTTCGATACCGGCAAGTGTAAAGGCTACACAGGGGTCGATCAGCAACAGCCTGCGCCGCACTTGCGCGGCAGTGCCGTTGGCTGCAGCCTGCGCCATGCAGCCCTGCGGGTGGCAGTGCCACAGTGTGGGCGGTAGCACGCGGTAATGGCTGATGCGGCCGTCGCCGCCCAGCGTGGCCAGGTGCAGCAGCGGGCCACGGGCGGTGTCCACCAGCGCCAGACCGCTGCCGGCCAGCGTGCAGCTGTCGCTGCCCGCTTCGGCCTCGCCCAGCCAGGCGGCCAGTGCCAGCCAGCGCGCCAGCAGGCGGGCGGCGCTGACGTGGCCGGCGTCCAGCCAGGGTTGCAGCAGTGGCTGGTAACGCGCCAGCGCGCCGGTTTCTACCGCCTGGCCGTACCAGGCCGGGGTGTGGCCGGCCAGCCAGTGCGGGTTGGCCGCCAGGTTGGCCGCGCTGTGCAGCCATTGCAGGGCGGGCACGGCTTCCGGCGCCGCCGTCAGCAGTTGTTGCAAGACGCGAGCTGCGGCACTGTCGCCACTGGCCGCCCATTGCTGCCAGCCGGCCAGACCATACTGGCGCCAGATGCTGGGGTCGGTACCGAAGATACAGAACGCGGCCAACTGGCGGTAATCGCGCAGCGTGACAGCGCGGCCCAGCGCGGCGAGGGCGGCAGGGTCCACGGTTTGGCCGCAGGCCGGCGCCCAGTCCAGCAGCCAGCGGCGCAGCGTTTCGCGGATGGCTTCTAGCCGCACGGCGGCCAGCGCCTGCGTATCGGCTACCGCAGGCTGGCCGCTGGCAGCCGCCAGCGCCAGCGTAGCGGCCAGTTGCTGGGCGTGGCCGCACAGCGAAAACAATTGCGGCGCCAGCGCGATGGCCTCGGCCGGCGTGCGGCCGACAAACAATTGCTCGGCGGCCAACCTGGGCCAGTGCACGCTCACCTGGCCGTGCTGGCGCTGCAAGGTGATGCCGTTCATGCGCCGCCCAGCCCGAATAGCCGGCGACGGCTGAGGTCCGGCCCGGCTGGCGTCGCCGCTGGCGGCGCCGGAATCTCGAACAGCAGGCGCAGTACTTCGCTGGCGGTGTCGCGCGCGGATTGCTGGTCGGCAAACTGCGGCAGCGGCGAAAACAGCGAGCACATCAGGTAGGGGCCAATGCTGTCTTCGCTGCCGGGCAGAAACGGCATGATGCCTTCCGGTAGGGCCACCAGCTGTTCTTCACCGGCCGCGCCATCCGGCAGCGGCGCGTCGGCGGGCAGCAGCATCAGGTTGATGAACCACGGCGTAATCAGCACGCCGGCCCACCAGCCCTGATAGCGGCGGAAACCGACGCTTTCCACGCTGATGGCCGGGTTCAGGATGGGAATACCCTGCATGCGCGTGTGCTGGATGTGGCGATAGGCCTGCTCCAGCGCGGCGCCGGGGTGCTGCAGCCAGCCGGCGCTGCTGTGGCGCGCGTTCATGGCAGCACCATGAACTGTTCGTGTGCGCCGTCGCATACCGGGCAGCGCCAGTGCGCGGGCAGTGCGGCAAATGGCGTGCCTGGCGGTATCTGCCAAACGCTGTCGCCTTGCGCCGGGTCGTACACCCACCAGCAGATCTTGCACTCCAGCCGCGCGTCGTCGGCCAGCTCGCCAGGTTTGCCGAGGTAACTGCCTTCAAAGGTGTTCATGCCGCTTGCTCCCCGGTCAGCCAGTCCAGTGCCTCCTGCAGCCGGTCGATGGCGTCGGCCAGGTCGTCGGCGGCGGCCAGTGCTACCTCCGGCATACGGGTGATTTCCAGCGTATCCAGCAGGATGCTGTTCATGCCGTTGAAGTACTGCACCCGCCACACGTTTTGCAGGCTGGTGGCCATCACCCGGCATTTGCCGTAGCCGCGCGAGAACACGCCGCTGTTGCCGCCGCCGAGGTTGGCGTCGATATAGGCCAGGTCTTCCGGCGTCATCGGCAGCAGGCTGAAGTTGATGACGTGGTCTTCGTCACCGTCCTGGTAGGCGGCGGCGCGCTCGGCGACCTCGGCCAGCACCGCCGGCGCGTTCATTAGCGCCACGCCAGCCGGGTCGAACGGCGTCAGTTCTCGGCGGCCGAAAGCGCGGGCCTGCTGCCACACGGCAGCGGGGATGGCGCAGGCTTCGATGCGGTCGGCCAGCGGCTGGCCATCGGCGTCGGTTTCCAGCACGCGCCACACGCCGGCAAATACCGACTCCTGGATCAGCAGCTCGTGGCCGTTGAGGCAACGCACGCGGGCGCTGACTTCGCCTTCGCCCAGCAGCTGGCTGATCAGCGTGCGGCCGTCGCTGTCCAGCCCGTTCAGCAGTAGCGACGGGTACGGTTCGCTCGTGCCGTCCCACGCTTGCATGCGGCGGATCAGCTCGGCCACCAGCGCCTTGGCATCGCCCAGGTGGGCGGTTTCTTCGGCGGTGGGCAGGTAGGGCATGTCAAAGCCGTCCAGCTCGCGCGGCAGCGGCAGGTAGTTGAGGTCGGGGTCGACCGGCTGCGAGCCGGGGCCGATGCCGACCACCGGAATAGGGAAGGCTTTGGGCAGGATGAACTGGCTCATTGGCAGGCTCCGCTGGTGGGGCTGGTCACAGGAATGCCCACCGACGGCGGGCGGCGCGACGGTGCGGCCAACAGTTCGGCAAAGCGGTGCACCACGTCGGGCCAGTCCATCAGGCCGACGATAACGCCGGTGTACTGGCCGCCGCGCAGGAATACCAGTGCCGGGTACTTCAGCACGCCAAAGCGGCTGGCAAGCGTGCGGCTGGCGGCGGGGTCGGCCCAGCACACGTGCGGCGTGGCGCCGGGCAGGCTTTTCAGCACCTCGGGCACGATGATGGCGTTGTCGGCCACCTCGGGGTGCTGGTGCGGGTCGGCGTTCAGCATCAGCACCAGTTGCGGGTGTTCGGCGGCCAGTGCGTCCAGCTTGGCCGCGTCGGTCTGGCTGTAGCCCAGTGCGTCCAGGCGCAGGGCGACGCTGTCGAAAGTAGGGATATACGATTGCATGGTGGGTGGCCTTGCGTTGTCAGCTTGATGGGGTATCGGGTGTCAGCAGCGCCTGCAGGTGCGGCGGTAGCTGCGGCTCGCGGTGGCAGAGGTCGGCAAAGTGCTGCTCGGGCTGGTAGTTGCCGGCCAGCGCGGCTTCCAGCGCGGCGATGGCGGCAAGGATGTCGGCGGCGCGCTGCTCGTCCAGCAGCTCGCGCGCGGCACCGGTGAATACCAGCAGCCACTGGCCGGTGGCCACTTCGCCCAGCAGGCGGGTGTCGATGTCGACCAGGCTGCCGTCGCGGTCGCGGCAGCGGGCGCTGAACCAGCCGGGGCTGACCACTTGCATCGGGGTGCCCATGCACATCAGCCGGGCTCCCCGTCAAACAGCACGCGGGCGTCGCCGACGCGGCAGGCGCTGTCGGCGCTGGGGCGTTCGCTTTCGTAGCGCGTCATGTCCAGGCTGGCGTCGTTCAGGCGTGCGCCGTCACCGCTGGCGGGCTGTACCTGCACGCCCCATGCAGCCAGGGTTTGTACGGCGATGGCCAGCGCCTCGGGCAGCCGGGCGCGCACGGCCGGCGACAGGCTGCCGCCGTAGTCTTCCAGCTCGGCCGGCTGCACGCCGATCAGCGTGATGTTGGCCGGCAGGGCACCCTTGAGCTCGGCCAGCGCCAGCACTTCGGAAAAACCGGTCTGGTGCAGGCTCATTTTCTTGGCAGTGAGGTAGGCGGGTACCGCGTCGTTGTGGAAGACTCGCAGCGTGGCCGGCGGCAGGCCGAAATCGATGGCGTCCAGGATCAGCAGATGGTCGGCCGCTTCCACATAGGGCAGCAGCAGCAGGCCCTGGGTGCCGCCGTCGATCACTTCTACGTTGGCGGGCAGGCTGTAGCCGGCGTACAGCGCCTCGGCACAGCGCACGCCGAAGCCTTCGTCGGCCCACAGCAGATTGCCCAGACCCAGTACCACGATGTGTGGCGTTGACATGTTTGCCTTCCCGGTGTGTTACGGAGGGCGTTACATATACAAAGGCCGTGCCAGCCAGGCGCTGCATGCCGGGGCGCGCAGGGCCTTGATTTTATTGGCTTCTGGCGGCTGGCGCGGCAGGCGGGTTAGCAGGAATGGTTAGTTTGTTGTCGTTTTGCTGTGGCTGGGTGGAAGGAAGGTTTGCAGTGCCGGCCGGCAACTGCTGGTAGTGGCGCTGCTGGCGCGCCAGCCAGCCGCTGCGCTGCAACTGGCGAAAGCTGGCCTGGTAGCGGCGCACCAGTGCGCTGTCGCTGCCGGGGCTGAACGCCAGGTACAAGGGCTGTGCCAGCGCCGGCAGGTTGAAGGCCGGTTTGAGCGCGGCGAAGTCCAGCCCGGCCTGGGCGCTGCGGTATTGCAGTACCTGGCGGTGGCTGAACGGCAGCAGGTCGATGCGGCCGGCAAACAGCTTGCGGATATTGCTGAGGTCGTCGCCGCTTTCCTGCAGGTTCTGCCCGATGACAAAACCCTGCTGCAGCAGGTACTGCATTTTCATGTCGCCGACGGTGGCGCCCAGCTGCCAGCGCCGTGCCTGCTCCAGCGTGCGGGCGTTCAGGTCGCGGCGTGCGGCCAACTGCCATACGGTAACGTCGCCGCTGGCGATCTGCCCCAGCCATTGGTAGCGGTGTTCGCGCTCGGCGGTGCGCGCCAGGCAGAAGATCAGCACGCCGGGGGTGGTTTCGGCGGTTTGGTAGGCGCGGGCCCATGGCAGAAACTGCACGTCCAGCGTGTCGCCGTTGCGTTTTGCCAGCTCGCGGGCGGTATCCAGCGCCAGGCCCCACGGTTGCGGGCTGGCACTCTGGAACGGCGGAAACTCGGTGGTGACGGCCAGCACGCTGGCCGCCTGGCTCAGGGCAGGGCAACACAGCAGCAGGGCAAGCAGGCGAGTGCTCATCGTTGGGGGCAATGTAGGCCAGGGGCATTGAAGTTAGCATCATGCCGGCTTTACGTTAAGTGCCTTTTATCAATGCATGACGAAGAAGCATGATCAATAGTAATCAATGTGGCGTCGCTGGCAGCGTGAAGGCGGTTGCCGGGCCGCGCTTCGCTGCCTAAGCTGTAGGCAGACTTCTTTTCAGGCAAATGTCATGATCATTCCCTTGGGCGATTGTCTCTCGCTGTTGCACCGCTGCCAGTCGGCCGCGCTGGCAACCCACTCGCTGTCCTTGCCCGGCTACCCGTTTGTCACGGTGTTGCCGTTCGCCATCGGGCCCGACCACAGCCCGTGGTTGCTGATGAGCGGCCTGGCCGAGCACTGCCGCAATGTGCAGGCCGACCCGCGCGTCAGCCTGCTGCTGCAGCCGCCGGCTGGCCAGGTCTGGGAACAGGCCAGGATGACGCTCAGTGGCGACCTGCACGCCGAGACCCCGGACGACGCGCTGCTGGCGCGCTTGCTGCGCTACGCGCCCGCGTTCCAGTCTTGCCTGGCACTGGGCGATTTCCGCTTCTACCGCCTGCAACTGCAGGCGATCCGCTTTATTGGCGGTTTCGGCCGCATGGGCTGGGTGTCGGCGCAGGAATGGCACGCCTTGCCGGCTTTCGACCTGGCCACCGAGACGCGGCTGCTGGACGAACTGGCCGCCAGCAGCGGCAGTGCCAAGCCGCTGGGGCTGGACTGCTTCGGCGTCGATTACCAGCTGGGCGAATTGCGACAGCGGCTGGATTTCGGTGCGGCGGTCGATGCGGCCAACCTGCCGCAGCGGGTGGCCGACGCGCTGGCTGCCGGCGAATTGCGCTGAGGCAGGCCATGCCGGCCGCGAAATAAAGCGGCGCACTGGCAACAACTACGCCATACTGATAATGTTGTTTAAGAACGACCGGCGTATTTGTAAATGGATAATGCAAGCGGGGGCGGTATGACGGTGAAGGTCAGGCTGGACAGCTGGTTCTGGCGCTCATTCCTGCGCACGGCGTTGTTGCCGCTGCTGTTCATCGAGCTGGGTTTTCTGCTGATTTACTGGCTTAGTGCGCAGATGATCTACCAGGACAACAGCCGCACCGTGGGCGAGGTGTCCAAGGCGTTCCTGCCGCGCACGGTACAGGCCGAGGCCCGAGCGCTGACCGAACGGCTGGACGCCGTTGCCGGCGTGACCCGCCTGTTTGCCGCCCATGCGCAGCATGCGCTGGACACCCCGTACCAGCCCACCGCCGCCGAACTGGCACGCTACGCGCCGCAGGCCGATGGCAGCGTGGTGACGACTCGTGACAATGGCGGCGCTGCGGCTTTCTACAGCGGCATCGTGCCGCTGGGCGCCGCGCAGCAGCAGGTAATCCAGCGCAGCGTACAGCTGGACCCGTTCATGCGTGACGCCAAGGCCAGCAACCCGCTGATCGCGCAGCTGTACCTGAATACCAAAGATTCCTTCAACCGCATCTACCCGTACTTCGACGTCAAGGGCCAGTACCCGCCGCGGATGGATATTCCGTCGTACAACTTCTATTACGAAGCCGACGCCAAACACAACCCCGGCCGCAAGGCGGTATGGACCGATGCCTATCTGGACCCGGCCGGCCAAGGCTGGATGGTGTCGTCGATTGCGCCGGTATGGCAGGGCAATACGCTGGCCGGCGTGGTAGGCATCGACATCACGCTGCAGACGGTAGTGGACGATCTGCTGAAGCTGGACCTGCCATGGGGCGCCTACGTGATGCTGCTGGGCCGCGACGGCACCATTCTGGCGCTGCCGCCACAAGGCGAGCACGACTGGGCGCTGCAAGAACTGGGCAAGCACAGCTACACCGAAGCCATTCGCCAGAACGTGTTCAAGCCGGAACGTTTCCGTATCGATTTGCAGCCGGAGGGTAAACCGCTGGCCTTGGCCATCAAGCAGCGAGCCAGCGGTTTGCTATCGGTCAAGCTGGCGCACGGCCAGCGCGAGATGGTGGCGTGGTCGCGCGTCGCGGGGCCGGGCTGGACCTTGCTGATGGTAGCGGAAGAGCCGGCCATCCTGGCCGAGGCTTCCCGCCTGCACCAGCGCATGACCGACGTCGGCTGGCTGATGCTGGCCGGGCTGCTGCTGTTCTACGTGGTGTTCTTTGCCTTGCTGGCGCGGCGAGCCCGCCAGATGAGCCAGCAGGTGGTCGCCCCGCTGGCCGACTTCCAGCAGGCAGTGGCCGCCATCGGTGCCGGTGATTACCACGCGCCGATTGCCAGCCAGCGCATTACCGAACTGGACGAGCTGGGCCGCCATATCCGCCAGATGGGCGACCGCCTGGCGCAAGCGGCCAACGTAGAAGAGCAGGCCCGCCACCGCACCGAGCTGGCGCTGTCGGCCGAGCGCCGCATCAACCAGCAACAACAGCATTTCATCGAGGTGCTGTCGCACGAAGTGCGCACGCCGCTGGCGCAGATCGACTCTATCGCGCAAGCCCTGCAGCGCCGCCAGCCTGACGCCGAGGTACTGGCAAGCCGTGTACAGCTGATCCGTGACGCCGGCGAGCGGCTGGCGGCCACGCTGGACCGCAGCCTGCTGGCCTTGTTGCCGGTGGCCGACAATGGCGAACCGCAGCAGCGCGTGGCGGTGTCGCCGCTGCTGGACCAGATCGCGCAGACCACCGCCGCCGGCGAGCGGCTGCAGCGCCAGATCGACGCCGAGCTGACGCCACCGCTGCGCGCTTCGCTATTGCAGGCGGTGCTGCAAGAGCTGGTGGCCAACGCTGTGCGGCACGATAGCGGGCCGATCCACGTGCGTAGCCGGCAGCACGACGGCGCCTGGGAGTTGCAAGTCAGCGGTAGTGGCCCGGCCTTGCCGGCCGACGAGCTACCGCACCTGGCACACGCTTTTTATCGCGGCGCGCAGCAGCGTGCCGATGGCAGCGGCCTGGGGCTGACCATGGTGGCGCGCTTTGTCACCGAAATGGGCGGACAATGGCAACTGGACACCGCCGACGGCCACGGCCTGATCGTGACGGTGCGTTTGCCGCAAGCGGGAGCTGACGATGTCTGAGCAAAAAACCGTCCTCTGTGTCGAGGACGACAACACCATCCGCATGCTGCTGTGCGAAGAGCTGGCCTTTGCCGGCTACCGCGTGCTGCAGGCGCGCGATGGTGCCGAAGGGCTGATCGTCATCCGCGAACAGCAGCCCGACCTGGTGGTGTGCGACGTATCGATGCCGCGCATGAGCGGCTTCGAGTTACTGGAGGCGGTGAACGCCAGCAGCGAAGACCCGGTACCGTTCGTGATGCTGACCGCGCTGGGCGACCGCCAGAACCAGATCCGCGGCCGCGAACTGGGCGTGGTGGATTACCTGGTCAAACCGGTGGATTTCGATCTGCTGCTGGCGTCGGTGGCTTCGCGCATCCAGCGCCGCCGGCGCAGCGACGTGTATGCCGGTGCCGGCAGTCTGTTCCTTACCCGCAACCTGCTGCTGGAGCGGCTGGAATCGGCGCGCCGGGTGGTGGCACCGGTCAGCCTGCTGCTGGTGAAGATAGACAGCTACCTGGGCTTGTCCATCCGCTTGTCGCTGGCCGAGCAGCAGCTGCTGCGCCAGCAAGTGGCCGCCCAGCTGCAAACCTTGGCCGAAGACGGCAAGGTCTACGGCTGGACCGACGGCTGCTGGGCGCTGGTAGAACGCGACGAGCTGGCCGACAACCGGGTACCGGCCAGCCTGCAGCGGCACCAGATTGTGGTGGCCGGCGTTTCGGTGAACTACACCTTCAGCATGCTGCGCATCCGGGTGGACTGGACGTCGCCGGCGCTGCGCCGTCTGGACGCCAGTGCGCTGGTAGAGGCGTGCGCTGTCCACCTCAATTTTCTTAGCGCCGGCAACGCGCGCCGATTCCTTGACCTGGGCGACGCCGATTACCACGCGCTGGAGGCCTCGCGCTACGCGGAACGCAACCTGGCCGAGGCCATCCGCCGTGGCGAGCTGGAGCTGGTGTTCCAGCCGCGGGTGGATATCGCCAGCGGCCGCATTGTCGGCGCCGAGGCGCTGCTGCGCTGGCCTGGTTCCGCCATTGGCGCGCTGTCGCCAGGCTTCTTTGTGCCGGCGGCCGAGCGCATGGGGTTGGCCGCCGAACTGGACCGCTGGGTGATTACCCACATTGTCGCTGCCGCCGGCAAGCTGGTGGCCGCCCGGCCGCAGCTGGTGTTGTCGTTCAACCTGTCCGGGCAAAGCCTGGACGCCGGGGTGCCGGCCTTCATCCGCGACTGCCTGCGCAGCCTGCCGGCGCTGGCGGCCAACCTGGAGATCGAGGTCACCGAAACCTCGATGGCGCACCTGACGCCGGAAGTGGAAGCCGCCATGGCCGCCCTGCGTGGCATGGGCACCAAGCTGGCGGTGGACGACTTCGGCATGGGCTATGCCTCGCTGGCCTATCTCAAGCGCCTGCGCGCCGAAGTGATCAAGATCGACCGCAGTTTTGTCACCGATATCGCGCACGAAGCCATCGATGCCCAGATCGTGGAAGGGCTGATCGGCCTGGCGCGCGCCATGGGTTGCACCGTGGTGGCCGAAGGCGTGGAAAACGCCGACCAGGCCGACGCACTGCAGCAACTGGGCTGCCGTTATGCCCAGGGCTACCATTTCCACCGGCCGATGGCACTGGCCGACCTGCTTGCCTTGCTGGAGGCGCCATGATGACCTTGCCTGAAGACTGGCAGGCCGCCCTGCCGGTGCTGGAACGCCTGGGAACGGCGATCTGGCTGTACCAGTTCAGCCGCCAGACCATAGTCTGGGCCAACCGCGCGGCCTTGCAGCTATGGGACGCGCCGGATCTGGACGCCTTGCAACAGCGCGATTTCAGCGCCAGCAGCGAGGCAGCGCGGCTGCGGCTGGCGACGTATCGCGATGCGTTTAGCCGCGACGAAGTGCTGCGCGAAAGCTGGACCATCTATCCGCGTGGCCGCCCGGTACAGATCAACTGCTATTGCTCGCCGTTCCGGCCCGATACCCCCGACCTGATGCAGGTGGAAGCTTGCCTGCAAGACCAGGAAAGCGATACCTCGCGCGCGCTGGAAATGCTGCGCCATGTGCGCGAGATGGTGTCGCTGTACGACCTGCACGGCCGCGTGCTGCTACGCAACCCGGCCGCGCGTAACTATCTGCCGGCGGCCGACGACGCGCTGGCGGCCAACCTGCAGGACGAGGGCCTGGCGCGCGAGCTGCGCTCGGCGGTATCGGAAAGCCGCGCCGTGCGGCGCATCGTGGACGTGCACCTGGCCGACGGTAGCCAGGCGCGGCACCAGATGCAGATGATCGAAGTGACCGACCCGGCCAATGGCGAACCGGCGCTGCTGGTGAGCCAGCACGACGTGGGCGACCGCGAAAAACTGCTGCAATTGCAGCGCGAGCGCAGCGAAGAGCTGCAAAGCATTCTGGATGCGCTGCCGTTACCAATGGTGATTTCCGAGCTGGACGGTGGCCGTGTGCGCTACGCCAACCGGCTGGCGATCGAGCTGTACGGCATGTGGCTGGGCAGCAGCAGCGAGCTGACGCCGGTGTCGGTGGCGCTGTACGACAAGCCGGAAGACCGCCAGCGCTTTCTGGATCTGCTGATGCTGCAAGGCATGGTGTCCGACTTCCAGACCGTGCTGCGCGACCGCCAGGGCGAGCGTTTCGAGGCCAGCCTGACCAGCTGCCTGGTGGACTATCGCGGCATTCCCAGCGTACTGGCCAGCGTGCTGAACATCTCGCATATCCGCGAGCGCGAGCGCTCGCTGGAAACCACCTTGCTGCACGAGCGCGAACTGCTGGAGATGCAGCGCCGATTTGTGTCGATGGTGTCGCACGAGTACCGCACGCCGCTGTCGGTGATCGACGGCATTGCGCAGCGCATCCTGCGCAACCCGGCACAGTTCAGCGGCGAACAGCTGCTGGCGCGCATGCAGCGCACGCGCGATATGGTGAAGCACATGGTCACGCTCACCGACAGCGTGCTGACGCTGAGCCGGCTGGAGTCGGGGCAGATTACGGTGGAGCTGCAGCCGGTGCGCTTGTTGCCCTTGCTGTCGGAGCTGATCGAGCTGCATCGCGACATCTACCCCGATTGTCAGATCGAGCTGGAGGCCCGCGCCGACGCGCCGCTGACGGTGGATGGCGACGCCGAGCTGTTGCGGCTGATTTTTTCCAACCTGGTGAACAACGCCATCAAGTATTCGCCCAATTGGCAGCGGGTAGCCCTGTATGCCGGCCTGGATGGCGGTCATGTACGGGTGGCCGTGCGCGACTGGGGGGTGGGGATTCCGGAAGCGGAGCAGGAGCGGCTGTTTACCCGCTTCTTCCGTGCCAGCACCTCGCAGGGCATTCCTGGCAGTGGTATCGGGCTGTCGCTGGTGAGGGAGCTGGTGCAGATGCACGGCGGCGAAATCAGTGTGCAAAGCAGTGAGGGCAACGGTTCGGTGTTTACCGTGCTGCTGCCGCTGTCTGCCAGTGTGCACCTGCAAACCGCCGCGGTATGGCAGCCGCCAGCGGGCTAGGTGCGGCACGAGCATGCCCGACCGGCCGGTAAAAAAACAGCGCCGGTTGACGAGGCAAACCGGCGCTGTCTGATATAGCAAGGGCGTCTGCCTGGCAGACGCCCTTGTTACGTGCTTCGGGCTTATTCGGCCTTGGCGGCTTCCAGTGCGATGTTCAGCTTCACTTCGTCGCTGATCGCCGGGATGAAGGTTTTCATGCCGAATTCGCTACGCTTGATGGTCGCCACAGCGTTGGCGCCCCAGGATTCAGTACCGGTCATCGGGTGCTTGGCCTTGGTCACGTTCACCAGCTTCAGGGTGACCGGCTTGGTCACGCCCAGCAGGGTCAGGTTGCCTTTCACTTCAGCCGGCTTGCCGTTCTTGAACTCGACTGCGGTGGACTTGTAGGTCAGGGTCGGGAATTTTTCCACGTTGAAGAAATCGGCGCTCTTCAGGTGCTTGTCGCGGTCGCCCAGGAAGGTTTGCAGCGAGGCGGCATCGATGGTGATGTCCACGCTGCCGGACTTGGCGGCTTCATCCACGGTCAGCTTGCCGGCTACCTTGGTGAAGGTACCGGTCTGGGTGGACAGGCCCAGGTGGTTCACTTCGTAGCTGGCGTAGGTATGGGTGGGGTCAACGTTGTAGGAAACCGGGGCAGCAAAGGCGGCGCCAGCGGTGGCGAACAGGGCGGCAAACAGGGCGGTACGGATCATGTTCTCTCTCCAGAGTAGGGTGGGGCTATCAGTACAAAAACGGTTGATGCGGGTTCCGGGTATCAGGGGTTGACCAGCACCAGACGGAATTTCAGGTCCACGTTGTCGGCGACGGTGCCGGTATCGCTCCAGCTGCCTTCACCGATCTTGAACGCCAGGCGCGAAATCGGCAGCGTGCCGTCCACGGTCAGGGTCTTGCCCTGGGCGGTGGCGGTAAACGGGGCGCTGACGTCGCGGCTGATGCCTTTCAGCGTCAGCTTGCCGTTCACCTGGTAGCGGTTGTTACCCAGCGACTTGATGCTGGTGGACACAAAACGGGCCTGCGGAAACTGGGCGGCGTTGAACCATTCTTTCTTGCGCGCTTCGGCGCTGGCTTCGCCGGTGGGCAACGCGATGCTGCCTACGTCGATGCTGATGTCGGCCTTGCCGGCTTCCGCTTGCGCCGGGTTGAAGTCCACGTTGGCCGCAAACTTCTTGAAGCTGCCGGACATCGGCACGCCCATCTGTTTCAGGGTAAAGGCCAGTTGGCTCTTGGTCAGGTCGACCGGCTGGGCGAAGGCCGGGGCAGCCAGCAGGGCCGCCAACGGCAGAAGGAGTGCTTTTTTCATGGGTGGGTTCCTGTGTGTGCCACGCGGGGTTAGCCGCGCAGGCTCATGCGGCTCAGCAGGCCGTCCTTGTCGATAAAATGGTGTTTCAGCGCGGCGGCTACGTGGCCCAGTACGGCCAGCAGCAGCACGGTATTCAGCAGGCCGTGGATCTGGCCAAGCTGTGGCGCCAGCTCCGGGTTGGCCGCAATCAGGTCGGGCAATTGCCATACACCGAACATCACCACCGGAATGCCGTAGGCCGAGCTCATCAGCCAGCCGGACAGCGGAATGGCAATCATCAAGACGTACAGCAGCAGGTGACCGGCGTGCGCCACCAGGCGGGCGGCGGCGGACATGCTGGCCGGCAGCGCCGGGGCGCCTTTGGCCAGGCGCACCACGATGCGGATGGCCACCAGCAGCAGCACGGCCATGCCGGCCCACTTGTGGTAGCTGATCAGCTGGAACTTGGCCGGCGACAGCGGCAGGCTGTGTACGTATTTGCCGAAGGCGAAGGTACAGACCATCAACACGGCCATCAGGCCATGCAGCACGATTTGCAGCGGGTGGTAACGGGTGTTCTGCGTCATTCTGCTTGCTCCAGTTTCTTGCCGATGGCGGCCCGGAGGGCTGCCAGCAGCGTGATGTGGTGCGCCAGTTCGGCGTCGTCCAGATAATCCATGGCCGCCCCGCAGTGTTCAATCACGTCGGGGAAGGCTTCGTTGAATACGGCCTCGCCAGCCGGTGTCAGTGCCACAAACAGGCTGCGGCGGTCGTGCTCCGGTACAGTGCGCGTGATCAGGCCTTTTTCCAGCAAGCGGTCCAGCACACCGGTAAGGGTGCCCTTGGTGATCAGCGTGCGTTCCGACAGCTCGCGGCAGCTCATGCCTGCGGTGTTGCCCAGCGTGGCGATGACGTCGAATTGCGGGTGCGTCAGGCCGTGCAGGCGGATGCGTTGCGTACTCAGTTGCTCGAACGCCTGGTAGGTGCGAACCAGTTCGCGTACCAGCGGAATCGAGCGGTGCAGGGCGGTCTTTTGTGTCATCTGACGCGTCTCCGAGTAAGTTCTGTGTAGGATAGTTCCAGTTAGTACTAAAAAAAAATCAATCTTTTCTGCAAAACAATTTCAGTAAAACTGAAGAAGCTTTGTCGGCTTTGGGCGAGGCAAGCGGGCAGCAAAAAGCCACCTTGCGGTGGCTTGCTTTGGGGGCGTTACGGCTAGGCGGCGGTGCCGCGTTGCGCGCGCTCTTCACGCGGGGTGATGCCGAAATGGCTGCGGTAGGTGCTGGAAAAGTGCGGGCCGCTGGAAAAACCGCATGCCAGGCCGATCTGCACGATGGATTTGCTGGTTTGCTGCAGCAGCTGACGGGCGCGGCTCAGGCGCAGCTCCAGATAGTACTTGGATGGCACGGTGCCCAGGTGCTGCTTGAACAGCCGCTCCAGCTGGCGGCGTGATACCCCGACGTAGTAGGCGATGTCGTCGGTGGTCAGCGGTTCTTCGATATTGGCTTCCATCAGGCTGACTGCTTCGGTGAGCTTGGGCTGGCTGCCGCCGATGCGGGTAGCCAGCGGAATGCGCTGCCGCTCGCTGCCCGGGCGCAGCCGCTCCATGCTGAACACTTCGGACAGCGTGGCTACAAATTCCTGGCCCAGGTTGGCCGCTACCAGCGCCATCATGAAATCGAAGGTGGCGGCACCGCCGGCACAGCTCAAACGCTGGCCATCCTGTTCAAAAAGATTGGACGATACGATGACGTCGGGAAACTCGTCGGTCAGGCGGCTGATTTCCTGCCAGTGGATGGTGGCGCGGTGCCCGGCCATCAGGCCGGCGCGCGCCAGCCAGTAGCTGCCGCAGCCCACGCCTGCCAGCAGCATGTGTTCGGTCAGTTGGCCGCCGATAGCTTTGGCCAGCTCGTCGGCAGACACGTCGATGCCCACTTCGTCGGCCAGTACCACCAGCACGTCCAGTTTGGGGGCGTGCGCCAGCGGCAGGTCCACCGGCATGCGCATGCCGTTGCTCATGGTGACCATCTCACCGGTCAGCGACAGCGGCAGGAATTCGTAGGCGCGCCGTTCGGCCAGCTGGTTGGCGCGGGTCAGCACCTCGGTGGCGATGGCCAGGTCGGCCATCGAGGCATGGGGCAGGAGCAGGAATCCGAAGCGGACCGGTTTGTTCTGGGCAGTATTGGTGGCCATATCCGTGAGCTGGGTACCGTGCCGGGGCAGCGGGGTGAATCAAGCGCGCATTGTGTCTTGCGCGCCGGTAGCAGGCAATACGCGCTGCGCAAAAAGCAGCCGGCGTGGCGCGATGCCATAAAAAAACGGCGCCATGCAGGTTTTGTAGCCTGCATGGCGCGGGGGAGGCAAGCCGGGCTTACTTCAGGCTGCCGGACAGGAACTGCGCCAGGCGCTCGCTCTTCGGTTGTGCCAGCACTTCGCGCGGGTTGCCTTGCTCTTCGATGCGGCCCTGGTGCAGGAAGATCACGTGGTTGGACACCTCGCGGGCAAAGCCCATTTCGTGGGTCACCACCACCATGGTGCGGCCTTCGCGGGCCAGGTCCTGCATCACGCGCAGCACTTCACCCACCAGCTCCGGGTCCAGCGCCGAGGTCGGCTCGTCGAACAGCATCACTTCCGGTTCCATCGCCAGCGCGCGGGCAATGGCCACACGCTGCTGCTGGCCGCCGGACATGTGCGACGGGTATTTGTCTTCCACGCCTTTGAGGCCAACCTTGTCCAGGTACTTGCGGGCACGGGCGATGGCTTCGTCCTTCGGCACGCCCAGCACGTGGACCGGCGCTTCGATGATGTTTTCCAGCACCGTCATATGCGCCCACAGGTTGAAGTGCTGGAACACCATGGCCAGCTTGGTGCGGATACGTGCCAGCTGTTTGGCGTCGGCGGCCTTCAGCGCGCCGTTGCGCTTGTCGGTGGTCAGCGCCAGTTGCTCGCCAGTGACGGCAATGCTGCCGCTGTTCGGCTGTTCCAGCATGTTGATACAGCGCAGGAAGGTACTCTTGCCGGAGCCGGAAGAGCCGATGATGCTGATCACGTCGCCTGCGTGGGCGGTCAGCGACACGCCTTTCAGGACTTCGTGGCTGCCGTAGCTTTTGTGCAGGTCCTGCACTTGCAGTTTGATGTTGGATGTCTGGTTCATGCTGAGAGCAACTTTCCGGTTTTGAAGGCTTCGGCGCTGGCAACTTTGGCCAGCCACTGTCCTGCAATGGCGTAATGACGGCTATCGGTGGCGTACAGCATGCCGCCACGGTTGGCGCGCAGTGCGGTGACGCGGTCGTTGATCGGGTCGATCACTTCGGCCAGCAGCTGGCCGGGTGCCACCTCGGTGCCCGGGGTAACGTGGTAGTGCACCACGCCGGCGTGCGGTGCCAGCAGGCTTTCCGACCCGGCCAGCGGCGTGGCGGGGTATACCAGCGCCGGCAGCGGGGCGACGTCGCCGCGGATGATGCCGCGGTAGGTCAGAAAGGCCAGCAGTGCGTCGGCGTCCTGCGCTGCCAGCGCGTGGCTGACGTCGGCCTGGCCGCGCAGCTCCACGGTAACCGACAGGCAGGCCATGTCGATGGCGGCGTCGAGCCCGGCTTCCTGCACCAGGTCGCGCAGTTGCCACCATAGCTGGCTGCAGGCTTCGTCGAACGGGTTGTCGCCGGAGTCTTCCGCCAGTAGCGTGGCGGCGGCACCGGTGTAGCGCGCCAGCGGCTCGCACTGCGGCCACAGCGGGGTGCCGGTGTACAGGTGCAGCGCGGCGTCCAGGTCGCAGTGCAGGTCCAGTACCACGTCGGCGTCGCAGGCCAGCAGCATCAGCGTCTTGCGCTGTGCTGCCAGCTCGCTGGCCGGCTCGATGGCGGCCACCATGCTACGCAGGTGCTGGCGCACCAGACGGGTGTTGGCTGCTGCGTCCGAGCCCAGTTGCTCGCGCAGCAGTGCGAACAGCTGGCGGGCGAAGGCCGGGTAGTAACGGTTGAAGTTCTGGCCACTGCCCAGCTCGAAGCGGCCCAGTGCCACGCCGTTCAGGTTCTGGTCCAGACCGATGGGGTTGGCCACCGGCACCAGGATGATCTCGCCGGCCAGGCGGCCTTCGGCTTCCAGTGCGGCCAACCTTTGCTTCAGGTGCCAGGCGGTCATCATGCCCGGCAGCTCGTCGGCGTGCAGGCTGGCCTGGATGTAGACCTTCTGGCCACTGCCCGGGGTGCCGAAATGGAAGCTGCTGATGCTGCGCTGCGTGGTCAGGCTGGGGGACAGCAGCGGGTGATCCTGTCGTTGCATGCCGGTCTCCTTAGTGCTTGCGCGGGGCCAGGTAGGCCAGCCAGCGGCGCTCGGCCAGCTTGAACAGCCAGACGAAGATGAAGGTCAGCACCAGATAGAAGCAGGCCGCCACGATGAACGGTTCAAACGGCATGTAGGTGTCGCTGAACACGCGGCGTGCCACGCCGGTGAGGTCGGCCAGCGTCACTAGGCCGGCAATGGAGGTGGACTGCATCATCATTACCACCTCGTTGCTGTAGGCGGGCAGGGCGCGGCGCAGCGCCGACGGGATGACGATGCGGCGCATCATCAGCCATTTGCTCATGCCCATGGCCTTGGCAGCTTCGATCTCGCCGTAGTGGGTATTGCGGATCTGGCCGGCAATGATCTCGGTGGTATAAGCCGCGGTGTTCAGTGTGAATGCCAGGATGGCGCAGGCGTAGGCTTCGCGCAGGTATTCCCACGCCCAGCTATCGCGCACCCAGTCGAACTGCGACAGGCCGTAATAGATGATGAACAGCTGCACCAGCAGCGGCGTGCCGCGGAACACATAGGTGTACAGCCATACCGCACCGGCAACCACACGGTTTTTCGATACGCGCATCAGCGCCAGCGGTACCGCCAGCAGCAGGCCGCAGGCCAGCGACAGGAACAGCAGCTCCAGCGTCAGTTGCAGGCCGTCGCTGGTGGACAGCATCGGCGCGCCGTCGGCGCCGCCCAGGAAGGCGGGGAATTTTTCCACGATCAGGTTGAAGTCGATCACAGTTCACTCTCCCGTACGCCCAGCGAGTAGCGTTTTTCCAGACGCTTGAGGGCAAAGTCGGACACGCTGGTGATGGCCAGGAAAATGGCACCCACCACGGCGTACACGGTAAACGGTTCCTGGGTAATCGATTTGGCGGTGTCGGCGCGGTACATCACGTCGTTCAGGCCGATGACCGATACCAGGGCGGTGGATTTCACCAGTACCAGCCAGTTGTTGGAAAAACTGGGCAGGGCAAAGCGCACCATCTGCGGGAAGGTAATGCGCAGAAACACACGCAGCGGGCTCATGCCGTAGGCCAGGCCGGCTTCCATCTGCCCCTTGGGTACCGCCATGATGGCGCCACGGAAGGTTTCGGTCATGTAGGCACCGAAGATGAAGCCGATGGTCATCACGCCGGCGAAGAAGGAGTTGATCTCCGGTGCCGGCCAGCCCATGCGGGTACAGAAATCGTTGATCAGCATCTGGCCGCCGAAGAACAGCAGCAGCATCCACACCAGGTCGGGCACGCCGCGCACCACGGTGGAGTACAGCTCGGCCAGCCAGACCAGCGGTTTGGACGGTGCCATCTTGAACATGGCACCAATCAGCCCCAGCACCACGGAAACCGCCAGCGACGCTACTGCAACCTGCAGCGTCAGCACGGTGCCTTCCAGAATGCTGGGAAGATAACCCTGTAGAAACATTGTCTTACTCCGTTGTTCCTGCCTGATGGGGCATGCGGCCAACCCGGGCAGGCCGGCCGCAGCGTTGGCTACGGTTGCCGCCTGTTATTTGCCGTAAATGTCGAAGCTGAAGTACTTCTTCTGGATCTTGTCGTAGCTGCCGTCGGCACGGATCTGCTTCAGCGCCTTGTTGATGCGCTCCAGCAGGGCCTTGTCACCCTTGCGTACCGCAATGCCGGAGCCGATGCCGAAGTACTTCGGGTCGTTGTAATCTGCGCCGACCAAAGCAAAACCCTTGCCATTCGGCGTCTTGACGAAGTCCACGTCACCCACGGCTGCGTCCACGAACGCCGCGTCCACGCGACCGGCTTTCAGGTCGAGGAACGATTCCGGCGCCTTGCCGTAGTTCACCAGCTTGGCACCCAGCTTCACGAAGTGTTCGCGGGCGTATTTTTCCTGGATGGAAGAGCGCAGCACGCCAATCTTCTTGCCCTTGAACCAGGCGTCGTTGATCTGGGTACCGTCGCGCGCCACCAGGCGGCTAGCCATGTTGTAGTACTTGTCGGAGAAATCCACGGCCTTCTTGCGTTCTTCGGTGATGTTCATCGAGGCGATCACGGCGTCGAACTTCTTGGCGTTCAGTGCCGGGATGATGCCGTCGAAGTCCTGCGGCAGCACTTCGCACTGCACCTTCATCGCCGCGCACAGCGCCTGGGCGATGTCCGGATCAAAACCGGTCATCTTGCCGTCGGCCCCCTGTTTGGAGAACGGCGGGTAGCTGGCGTCGGTGGCAAAACGCAGGGTTTCTGCGTGGCTGGCAGTGGTCAGGGCGAGCGCAAGCGCACCCAGCACAAGCAAGGGCTTCTTCATGTTTCTCTCCGGCACGGTGATGTGTTTTTCTGGTTTTGGGGGTGAAAAACCCTGCCTCCGGGCGGAGGCAGGGCGGGGCAGGCAGGGTTAATTGCCGTAAACGTTAAAGTTGAAGTACTTGTCTTGTACTTTCTTGTAGCTGCCATCCTTGCGGATCTGCTCGATGGCTTTGTTCAGGCGTTCGGTCAGGGCGCCATTGCCTTTCTTCACGGCAATGCCGGCACCGCGGCCGAAGTATTTCGGGTCGTTGTAGTCGGGGCCCACGAAGGCGTAGCCCTTGCCCTGCGACGACTTCAGGAAGTCGGTATCGCCCACCACCGAGTCAACGAACACGCCGTCGATACGGCCGGACTTCAGGTCCAGGAAAGCTTCCGGCACTTTGCCGTAGGCCACCAGGGTGGCACCGTTCTTGGCCCAGAAGTCTTTGGCAAATTTTTCCTGGATGGACGCGCGCAGCACGCCGATCTTCTTGCCCTTGAAGCTGCTCTGGTCAACCTTGGTGCCGTCTTTGGCGATCATGCGGCTGGGGGTGTGGTAGTACTTGTTGGTGAAGTCCACCGCTTTCATGCGCTCTTCGGTGATAGACATCGACGACAGAATGGCGTCGAACTTGTTGGCATTCAGCGCCGGGATCAGGCCGTCCCAGTCTTGCGGCACGATCTGGCAGGTCACTTTCATCGCATTGCACAGCGCGTAGGCGATATCCACGTCGAAGCCTTGCAGCTTGCCGTCGGCGCCTTGCTTGGCAAACGGCGGGTAGTTGCCGTCGATACCAAAGCGCAGGGTTTCAGCTTGTGCCGACATGCCGGCAGCGGACAGGGCCATGGCGGCCAGGAAGAGTACTTTTTTCATGCTGCTATAACTCACTTTGAAGATGGTGAACCCCGGTAGCCGGGATCGGGTCTGATGCTGCTGCAGGGCAACAACAGAACACAGTCCGGTGCGGGCCTAACCTTGGTTGCAATTTGTTGTTTTCGCGCCCTCTCTGGCGGAGGGACGGCGAAATCTTTGCATGCATGCCGGGCTGGCACAATCCGCCACGCACCAGGCTGCCGCAGACCGTCTGAAGGGGGCGCATTCTACTGGCTTTTTCTTTTGGAGGGAAATGCGTTAATAAACAATTGCTTAGGCTGTTTTTATGACGTATTGCCGTTTTTTTACGCCTGTTCATTTTGTAATTTGCCGTCGCATTGCTATAAGGCAAAAAGTGCAAGAATTGTCAAATCGGCAACTTTAATGCTTATGGCATTGTGCACTGCAGTTATCGAATGTGTACGTTGATGTCGCAATAAGGAAATCCCTAGGGTGTGGGCACTCTTACAATGCGCCTCACACAACACCTGTGTTCCCAAAACAAATACGAGAAGCAACATGTCGCTTACCAACAAGACTGAATTCCTGAGCCTGATCGAAGATATCCAGGCGATAGCAGAACAGAAGCTGTCCGCGCAGGACGCCGCAAGTCTGGGTGCCTTTGTGCCGCTCTACTTCGAAGAATCCGAACACGCCGATCTGAAGAGCTTCTCGCCGCAAGACCTGTTCGGCGCTGCCATGGCCCATTTCGACTTTGCCAAAAAGCGCAGCAGCGGCCAGGTAAAAGCCCGTATTTACAACCCTGATTTCGAGCGTGACGGCTGGCAGAGCACCCACACCGTGATTGAGATCGTGAACGATGACATGCCGTTCCTGATCGATTCGCTGGCCATGCTGCTGGCACGCCATAACCTGAACCTGCACCTGCTGGTGCACCCGGTGCTGTCGGTTGGCCGCGATGCCGCCGGCCAGATCGCCGAACTGAAGCGCACCGAAGACCGCAGCCTGCCGCTGGAATCGTTCATCCACGTGCAGGTAGACCGCGTCAGCGACCCGGCGGTACTGAAGGCGCTGCAGGAAGACCTGAACAACGTACTGGCCTACCTGCGCCGCGTGGTTGACGACGAGCCGCAGATGCGTGAAGTCGTGGCCGCCCTGCGCGCCGACCTGGCCGCCATCAAGGGCGAGCGCGAGCGCGAAGCCGCCGAAGCGGTGGCCTTCCTGGACTGGATGGCCGCCAATCACTTCATCTTCATGGGCTACTGCGACTACGACTTGGTGAAGCGCGACGGCAACGACAGCCTGAAAATCGTGAAGGACTCCGGCCTGGGCTTCCTGAAAGACCAGGGCAGCAAGGAATACTCCGCCAGCTTCGAAGCCCTGCCGCAAGACCTGCGCGAACTGGCGCACCAGCCGCAGCTGCTGATCCTGAACAAATCGCAGTCCCGTTCGGTGCTGCACCGCCCGGCCTACATGGACTTCGTTGGCATCAAGCGCTTCAACAGCAAGGGCGAGGTGATCGGCGAGCGCCGTTTCCTGGGCCTGTACACCGCCAGCGCCTACCAGCAGTCGCCGAAAGACATTCCGCTGCTGCGCGAAAAAGTGGCCCACGTGGTATCGGCGTGCGACTACGTGGACAACAGCTACAAGGCCAAGACCCTGGGCTTCGTGCTGGAAAGCTACCCGCGTGACGAGCTGTTCGAAATCCCGGCCGAGACCCTGACCCCGATCGTGGAAGGCATCGTCAGCCTGCAGGAGCGCCCGCGTGTGCGCCTGTTCACCCGCAACGACCGCTACCACCGCTATGTGAGCTGCCTGGTATTCGTACCGCGTGACAGCTTCAACACCGAAATCCGCCTCAAGATCGAGCGCGTGCTGATGAATGCCTTCAACGGCGTATCGGCCGAGTTCAGCGTGCAGATCAGCGACAGCACCCTGGCGCGCGTGCACTACATTATCCGCACCCAGGGCGGCCACCTGCCGCAGTACCGTACCCACGAGCTGGAAGCCGACATCGCCCGCGTGGTGCGCGGCTGGCAGGAAGAGCTGCATCACCAGCTGATCGAAACCCACGGCGAAGAGAAGGGCAACCTGCTGTTCAACCGTTACCGTGGCGCGTTCCCGGTGGCTTACCGCGAAGAATTTGCGGCCCGTAATGCCGTGCTGGACATCCAGCTGATCGAAGAAGCTGCTGCCGGCCAAGGCATCAGCATGAAGCTGTACCGCGCGTTCCACCGCGGCCAGGGCTACAACCTGAAGCTGTTCCGTGGCGGTGAGCCGCTGGGCCTGTCTGCCAGCCTGCCGATCCTGGAAAACATGGGCGTGCAGGTGCGCGACGAGCATCCGTACCGTATCGAACTGAACGACACCACGGTGTGGATCAGCGACTTCGGCCTGGAGCTGGGCGGTGCTGCCGAATCGATGCAGGACGAAGCCATCCAGAAAAACTTCCAGGTGTTGCTGTCGCGCGTGTTTGCCAAGCACGTCGAGAACGACGGCTTCAACCGCCTGGCCGTGGTAGCAGGCCTCGACTGGCGTGAAATCACGCTGGTGCGCGCACTGGCCAAGTACCTGCGTCAGGGCGGCCTGACCTTCAGCCAGAGCTATATCGAAAACTGCGTAGCGCATTACCCGGAAATCACCCGTCGCCTGGTACAGCTGTTTGCTGCCCGCCTGCACCCCACCGCGTTTGACGACGCGCGTGCCGCAGCCTTGCAGGAAGAGCTGAAAGACCTGCTGGACGGCGTGGCCAACCTGGACGAAGACCGCATCCTGAACGGCTTCCTGCAGGTGATTCTGGCGACCCGCCGTACCAACTTCTGGCAGAAAGACAGCAGCGGCGAGTTCAAGTCGTACGCGTCGTTCAAGCTGGAATCCAACCTGATCTCCTTCCTGCCGCAACCGCGTCCGATGTTCGAGATCTGGGTGTACAGCCCGCGTGTGGAAGGCGTGCACCTGCGCGGCTCCAAAGTAGCCCGCGGCGGCCTGCGCTGGTCCGACCGCATGGAAGACTTCCGTACCGAAGTGCTGGGTCTGGTGAAAGCCCAGATGGTGAAAAACTCGGTGATCGTGCCGATGGGCTCGAAGGGCGGTTTCGTCGGCAAGCAACTGCCGGCGCCGAGCGACCGTGAAGCCTTCATGGCCGAAGGTATCGCCAGCTACAAGACCTTCATTTCCGCGCTGCTGGACGTGACCGACAACCTGGTGAACGGCCAGATCGTACCGCCGGCCGACGTGCGTCGCCTGGACCCGGACGATCCGTACCTGGTGGTGGCTGCCGACAAGGGCACCGCAACCTTCTCCGACATCGCCAACAGCATTTCCGAAGCCTACGGCTTCTGGCTGGGTGACGCGTTTGCGTCCGGTGGCTCTGCCGGTTACGACCACAAAGGCATGGGCATTACCGCCCGCGGCGCGTGGGAATCGGTAAAACGCCACTTCCGTCATCTGGGCATCAATACCCAGGAGCAGGACTTCAGCGTGATCGGTATCGGTGACATGGCCGGTGACGTGTTCGGTAACGGCATGCTGCTGTCCGAGCACATCTGCCTGAAGGCCGCGTTCAACCACCTGCACATCTTCCTGGACCCGACGCCGAACGCTGCGGTGAGCTTTGCCGAGCGTGCCCGCCTGTTCAACCTGCCGCGTTCCAGCTGGGCGGACTACAACCGCGAGCTGATCTCGGAAGGCGGCGGTATTTTCGAACGCTCTGCCAAGTCCATCCCGCTGTCGCCGCAAGTGAAGGCATGGCTGGAAACCGACAAGGACAGCATGGCGCCGAACGAGCTGATCCACGAACTGCTGAAGGCCAAGGCCGATCTGCTGTACAACGGCGGTATCGGTACCTACGTGAAGGCGTCTACCCAGAGCCACGCCGACGCCCGCGACCGCGCGTGCGACCCGGTACGTGTCAACGGTAACCAGCTGCAGGTCAAAGTGGTAGCCGAAGGCGGCAACCTGACGTGCACCCAGCTGGGCCGTGTCGAGTTTGCCCTGGCCGGCGGCCGCATCTGCACCGACGCCATCGACAACTCGGCCGGTGTGGATTGCTCCGACCACGAAGTGAACATCAAGATTCTGGTAGGCGCCGTGATGCAGGCCGGCGACATGACGCTGAAGCAGCGTAACGACCTGCTGGCCGAGATGACCGAGGAAGTGGGCCACCTGGTACTGCGCAACAACTATCTGCAGACCCAGATCCTGGCCATCAACCGCAGCCATGCTGCGTCCATGCTGAGCACCCACGCCCGCATGATCACGCACATGGAAAAAACCGGTGAGCTGAACCGCGAGATCGAGTACCTGCCGACCGACACCCAGATCAACGAGCGTCGTCTGGCGCGTCAGGGCCTGACCCCGCCGGAAGTGGCCGTACTGCTGGCGTACAGCAAGATTTCGCTGGACCAGGCCATCCTGCGTAGCGATGTGCCGGACGATGCCGACTTCCTGCCGGTGCTGGTGAACTACTTCCCGCAGCCGCTGCAGCAACGCTTTGGCGAGCAGATGAAGCGCCACCACCTGAAGCGCGAGATCATCGCCAACCAGCTGGCCAACCTCATCATCAACCGCATGGGCACCACCTTCGTGTTCCGCCTGCAGGAAGAGTCGTCGTTCTCGGCGGCCGACATCGCCCGTGCGTTCTGGATTGCCAGCCGCGTGTTCGACGCCGAAAGCCTGTGGACCCGCATCGAGCAGCTGGACAACCTGGTGTCTGCCGACCTGCAGGTAGAGATGATGGTGATGGTGCGTACCCTGGTAGAGCGCGTGGTGCGCTGGGTACTGCGCAACCGCCGCAACGCCGGTTCGGTGGACGCGGTCATTGCCCAGTACGCTGCCAAGGTGCAGGCGCTGCTGGCCAAGCTGCCGCAGCTGGTCAGTGCCGAGGCTTACAGCCAGGTAGCGCGTCTGGAAAAACGCCTGAACCAGCCGAACGTACCGGCCGATCTGGCCAGTGTGCTGGCGCGTCTGGAGTTTGCCGTACCGCTGATGGACATCATCGAGATCGGCGAGGGCAGTGCGCTGTCGCTGGACGACGTGGCGGCCAACTACCTGCAACTGGGCCGCGACCTGCAACTGGACTGGCTGCGTGCCGCCATTACCCAGCTGCCGCGCGACAACCGCTGGCAATCGCTGGCCCGCAGCGCGCTGCGTGACGACCTGTACCGCCAGCACCGCTCGCTGACCCAGAGCGCGATGGCGGTGTCGCAAGACGCCGATTTCGTGCCGCAATGGCTGAAACAGCGTGCGACCGACGTCGAGGCTTGCCAGCAGATGTTTGCCGAGCTGCAATCGTTCGAAGCGCTGGATCTGGCCATGTTGTCCGCCGGCATGCGCGAGCTGAACAACCACCTGCTCGCCTAAGCCACCCCGTTTCGCATTACTCCCTTACAAGCCGACCGCAAGGTCGGCTTTTTTTTGTTGTCGGCGCGCGACAAACAAGCGTTTGACATGGCTGTGCATGCCTGCCGCCCTTTGGTGCACTTCCATGCCGAACAGACGGCAAAACCGGCAGATTCTTTTCAATAAATGCAATAAGCATGCACTGTGCGGGTGCGCGCAATCTTTGTCGTATCAGTCGCTTGCAGTGTTTTGCAAAAAAGCTGCGTTAGGTAGTTTGTTTTATTAAACGGGGCGATTAAATTAATGGACACCTGTACACAGAGACAGGAAGACAAACCACAGGGCAGGGTCGTGCCCTAGCGCTTTACTTCGTTAAAGATGCTGGTTAATCTGATAAAAACGAAACAATATTCCGCATAGCGGAACTACTCAGGAAGGACATGATGAGCGAGAAACACACGGCCTCCGACACCCTCGTCAGTTTTCGCGGGGTGCAGAAGAGCTATGACGGCGAATCCCTGATCGTCAAGAACCTGGATCTGGACATTCGCAAGGGCGAATTCCTGACCATGCTGGGGCCGTCCGGCTCCGGCAAGACCACCTGCCTGATGATGCTGGCCGGTTTCGAAACCCCCACCCACGGCGAGATCCGCCTCGGCGACAAGCTGCTGAACCACGTGCCGCCGCACAAGCGCAACATCGGCATGGTGTTCCAGAACTACGCGCTGTTCCCGCACATGACGGTGGCCGAGAACCTGGCCTACCCGCTGACCATCCGCAAGATGAGCAAATCCGAGATTGCCGACCGCGTGAAGAAAGCGCTGGGCATGGTGAAGCTCGACGCGCTGGCCAACCGCTACCCCGGCCAGATGTCCGGCGGCCAGCAGCAACGCGTGGCGCTGGCCCGTGCGCTGGTATTCGAACCGCAGCTGGTGCTGATGGACGAGCCGCTGGGCGCGCTGGACAAACAACTGCGCGAGCACATGCAGCTGGAGATCAAGCACATCCACGAAAACCTGGGCATTACCGTGGTGTACGTTACCCACGACCAGGGCGAGGCGCTGACCATGTCCGACCGCGTGGCGGTGTTCAAGGACGGCATCATCCAGCAGATCGATGCGGCCAACGTGCTGTACGAAAAGCCGGTCAACTCCTTTGTGGCCAACTTCATTGGCGAGAACAACACCCTGCACGGTGAAGTGGTGGCGGTACAAGACCAGCACTGTACCGTGCGCCTGGGCAATGGCCAGACGGTACAAGCGTCGGCCATTTGCGTGAACCAGGCCGGCGACGCTACCTCGATGTCCATCCGCCCCGAGCGTGTGCGTCTGAACCGCCACGCCGAAGCCTGCGAGAACCGCCTGCAAGCCAAGCTGGCCGAGTTCATCTACTTCGGCGATCACGTCCGCTTGCGGCTGGATGTGGCTGGCCAGACCGGTTTCATGGTGAAAGTGCCGGCCGGCGAGCTGGACAGCAGCTGGAAGGTAGGCGACAGCCTCGACATCGGCTGGATGGCGCGTGACATCCGCGCGCTGGATGCTTCCGTTTATACGCATTAAAAAAGCCCGAGCAAACGGGCGAATTCAACGTCCTGCAAAGCGATATCCCCAGAGGAGTTATGAACATGAACAAAAACACCCCGCGTCTGATTGCCCTGTCCGTTGCTGTTGCCCTGGCCGCGCCGGCCATGGCCAAGGACCTCACCGTCATTTCTTTCGGTGGCGCCAACAAGGATGCGCAAGCCGTGGCGTACTACCAGACTTTCGAGAAAGCGACCGGCCACAAGATCACCGCCGGTGACTACAACGGCGAGATGGCCAAGATCAAGGCCATGGTCGACGCCAAGAAAGTGACCTGGGATGTGGTGGAAGTGGAATCGCCGGAGCTGCTGCGCGGCTGCGAAGAAGGCCTGTTCGAGAAGATCGACTGGGCTAAAGTGGGCAAGAAACCGGACTTCGTGAAGGCGGCTGTTTCCGAATGTGGCGTGGGCATTTTCGTGTGGTCCACCGCTATGGCCTACAACGCCGACAAGCTGAAAACCGCGCCGCAAACCTGGGCCGATTTCTGGGACGTGAAGAAGTTTCCGGGCAAACGCGGTCTGCGCAAGGGCGCCAAGTACACGCTGGAGTTCGCACTGCAAGCTGATGGCGTGAAACCGGCTGACGTATACAAAGTGCTGGCCACCAAGGCTGGTGTGGACCGTGCCTTCAAGAAACTGGACCAGCTGAAGCCGAACATCCAGTGGTGGGAAGCCGGCGCCCAGCCGCCGCAGTTCCTGGCCTCCGGCGACGTAGTGATGAGCTCGGCCTACAACGGCCGTATCGACACCGCGCAGAAAGAAGGCAAGAACCTGAAAGTGGTGTGGACCGGCAGCGTGTACGACGTTGACTCCTGGGCCATTCCGAAAGGTTCGCCGAAGCTGAAAGAGGCGATGGATTTCATCAAGCACGCCAGCCTGCCGGAAAACCAGGCCGTGTACTCCAACAAGATCGCCTACGGCCCGACCAACCTGAAAGCCATCCAGAAGGTAGACCCGAAGTCGGCGACCAACCTGCCGACCTGGCCGGCCAACCTGAAAAACGCGCTGGCCCTGGACGTGAACTTCTGGGTTGAGCATGGTGAAGAGCTGGAAGAGCGCTTCAACGCCTGGGCTGCCCGCTAAGCTGCTGCCTGTTGCCTGAACCATCCCGCCTAGCCCCACCGGGCTGGCGGGATTTTGCCGGAAGCGATACCCACCATGTCCCAAACCCTTTCCGTCAAAACACCGTTGACGGCGGCCGATGGCGAGCCGTTGACCGTGAAACTGGCGCGCGAGCGCCGCAACAAGCAGTTGAAGGCCGTTGCCCTGGTTGCACCGCTGGCCATCTTTCTGCTGCTGACCTTTCTGGTGCCCATTTTCATGCTGCTTGGCCGCAGCGTGGATAACCCGGAGGTGGTCACCAACCTGCCGGCCACCAGCAAGCTGATCGCCAGCTGGGACCGCCGGGCCTTGCCGTCGGAAGATGTGTTCCAGGCCATGGCACGCGACCTGACCGCGGCCAAAGAAGCCAAAACCGTTTCTGAAGTGGCCAAGCGCCTGAACATGGACATCAGCGGTTTCCGCTCGCTGATCCAGAAAACCGCGCGCAAGATGCCGCTGGAGTTGGCCGCAGGCGAAAGCATGCGCGACCGCTTCATCCAGATCGACGAGCGCTGGGGCGACCCCGACCACTGGCACGTGATCGCCAAGAACGCCAAGTCGTGGACGCCGTACTATCTGTACAGCTCGCTGGACTTGCGTGAAACCAAGGCCGGTACGCCGGAACTGGCGCCGGAAGAGGAGCGCGCTTTTGTCAGCATCTTCGGCCGTACGCTGTGGATCAGCTTTTGGGTGACGGCATTTTGCCTGCTGTTGGGTTACCCCTTGGCCTATTGGCTGGCCAACCTGCCTGCCCGTCAGAGCAACCTGCTGATGATTCTGGTGCTGCTGCCGTTCTGGACTTCGGTGCTGGTGCGTGTAGCGTCGTGGATCGTGCTGCTGCAACGCGAAGGCCTGATCAACAGCGCGCTGATGAACCTGGGCTTGATTGGCGAGCCGCTGCAGCTGGCGTTCAACCGGGTCGGCGTTTACATCGCCATGGTGCACATCCTGTTGCCGTTCGTGATCCTGCCGGCTTACAGCGTGATGAAGAGTATTCCGCAAACCTATATGCGCGCTGCCATTTCGCTGGGTGACCACCCGTTTGCCGCCTTCTGGAAGATCTACTTCCCACAGACGGTTGCCGGTGTGGCTGCAGGTGCCTTGCTGGTATTCATCATGTGTATCGGCTACTACATCACCCCGGCCCTGCTGGGCAGCCCGGAAGAGCAGATGGTGAGCTACTACGTGGCGTTCTATACCAACGTCACCATCAACTGGGGCATGGCCGCCGCGCTGGGCAGCCTGTTGCTGATCGCCACCATGACGCTGTACGCGGTGTACAGCAAGCTGGTGGGTGCCAACAAACTGAGTCTGGGGTAAGAAGACATGCTGCCAACTTATGCTTCGCCTATCGAGCGCATCTGGTACTGGGGCTTCCGCATTTTCTGCGTGCTGATCCTGATCTTCCTGGTGTCGCCACTGCTGGTGATCGTGCCGCTGTCGTTCTCGGCCGATACCTTCCTGCTGTACCCGATCAAGTCGTTCTCGCTGCGCTGGTACGAGGAATTCTTCGGCAACGGCGTGTGGCTGACGTCGCTGAAGAACAGCTTCATCGTGGCACCGGCTGCCACGCTGCTGGCGACCACGCTGGGCACGCTGGCCGCCGTGGGCCTGACCTCGTCGGACTTCCCCGGCAAGTCGGTGCTGATGAGCGTGCTGATCTCGCCGATGGTGGTGCCGGTGGTGATCGTCGGGGTAGGGGCCTACCTGTTCTTCGCCCCGCTGGGCTTGTCCAACAGCTACCTGGCGCTGATCCTGGTACACACCGCACTGGGCGTGCCCTTTGTGGTGATTACCGTGTCGGCCACGCTGCGCGGCTTCAATGCCAACCTGATCCGCGCCAGTGCCAGTCTGGGTGCCAACCCGGTCACCACCTACCGTCGCATCGTGCTGCCGCTGATTGCGCCGGGCGTGATCTCGGGTGCGCTGTTCGCCTTTGCCACCTCGTTCGACGAAGTGGTGGTAACGCTGTTCCTGGCCGGCCCGGAGCAAACCACGCTGCCGCGCCAGATGTTTGGCGGTATCAAGGAAAACATCAGCCCGGCTATTGCTGCCGCGGCCACGGTGCTGATCCTGTTCTCCATCGCCTTGCTGCTGACGCTGGAATGGTTGCGTGGCCGGGCCGAGAAGACGCGCACCAGCGCGGCCTGATGCCAGGCTGGTACCAAGCAAAAGCCCCTGCCGGATGGCAGGGGCTTTTTTGATAGCGATGCGATTTGTCAGGGCGTGAGAATGACCACTTTGGCGGGGGTGATGCTGGCTGGCGGTGATACCTGCGGGGCATCGTAAAAGATACTCACACCATCGATGATCCTGACTTGCCCTGCGGTGATGCGGGTGTTGTCTGTAACGCTATTCACTACCTGTACTGAGCCATCATCCAGGATGAGAATCAAGCTCTTGGCCTGTGCGGTTAGGCTTGATAGCAGGCAGCAGAGACCGAGAAGGCAGGCGTATTTGAGTGAATGAAGGGTGGCTATGATGGGCATGGTTGCGTTCCTGCAGGTGGTGAGATGACTGCCCAGCATGCAGCGGCTGATCATGTTGATAAAATGCATTTTGCATTATTTATGGGTGGGTGTGGGTTTTGCGCTACGTCGTGCCTGGCTGGCACCAAGCAAAAGCCCCTGCCGGATGGCAGGGGCTTTGTGTGACGGCAAGGTTGGCCGCAGCCGCTCAGAACAGCTCGATATCCCCCTCGTGTGACACTTGCGGCGTAATGTTGCCCTGTTGCAGCAGCTGGTCGTAGGCACATACCTGGTTGCGACCGTGCTCCTTGGCGTAGTACAGCGCGCGGTCGGCCTGCTCCACCACATTGGCCGGCAGCATCTGGCCCTGGATGCCGACATGGCCGATGCTGATGGTGACGTGGCCAACTTGCGGAAAGCTGAAGGCGGCAATGCTCTGCCGCAGGGTGTCCAGCCGCGTCTGGGCCAGTGCCGGTTCGTCACGCAGGATGATGCCGAACTCCTCGCCACCGTAACGGTACAGTTGGGCGTAGGGGCCCAGGATCTGCTCCATGTGATGCGCGACCAGCAGCAGCACCTCGTCGCCGACGATGTGGCCGTAGCGGTCGTTTACCAGCTTGAAATGGTCGATGTCCACCAGCGCCAGGGTTGGCTGCCCGTTGCCCTGGGCCAGCAGTTCGTACAACCGCGCATCGAACGAGCGCCGGTTCAGCAGGCCGGTCAGCATGTCGCGCTCGGCGTCGTATAGCAGGCGCAGGTAATTTTCGTGGATGCGTACCATGCCGCTCAGAAAACCGGCTTCGTCCGGGGTGAGCGGGCTGTGTTCGATTTGCAGCAGGGCAATGATGGCATTCTTCTGGTAGATCACTTGCCAGATATGCCCGGCGTATTGCAAAGGCTCGCGCTGCTCCAGGCCTATGGCAATGGCCTTGCGGGCGTCGTCACCGGCCGCAATCCAGCCGCAGCCTTCCGGCGTGATCAGCTGGCCGTGATCGTCGCTGACTTGTAGCAGTTTCAGTTCGGGCAGCGTCTCCGGATAACGCACGGCGAACAGCGAGATGCTGACACTTCCCAGAAAGCCGCCCAGCAGCTCCAGCAATGCCCGCTCCAGCTCGCGCTGTTCTCGCTGCGAGGTGAGCTTCGCCATCTGTTCCATCAGCGTGGCGATACTGGCCGGAGGTAAGGAGGGGTGCATGTCGCGTCGTCTGTTATTGGCGGCCTGTGCTACCGAAGCCACCGCTGCCACGTTCTGTATCGATAAATTCTTCTACGATATTAAACCCTACTTGGACCACTGGCACGATAATCATCTGTGCTATGCGCTCCATCGGTGCCAGCGTAAAGGCAGTATTGCCACGGTTCCATACCGACACGAACAACTGGCCCTGGTAGTCGGAGTCGATCAGGCCGGTGAGGTTGCCCAGCACGATGCCGTGCTTGTGGCCGAGGCCGGAGCGCGGCAGGATCATCGCTGCCAGGCCCGGGTCAGCCAGATGAATGGCCATGCCGGTGGGCACCAGTACGGTTTCGCCAGGCTGGATCACCATCTCGGCTTCGGTGGCGGCGCGCAGGTCCAGGCCGGCGGAACCGGAGGTGGCGTAGGCCGGCAGATTGTCTTTCAGGCGGGCGTCCAGAATCTTGACGTCGATCACGGGTTTCATGCGTTTTTCATTCCTTGTGGGGTAAAAGCCGGGCCATGTGCTGCACGATGGCGTGCGCTACCTCGGCCTTGGGCATATCGGGGAGCGGATGGTGCCCGGCATCATCCAGCAATATCACGCTGTTGCTGTCGGCCCCCATCGCGTGTTGTGCCAGGTTGGCCACCAGCAGCGGCACCTTCTTGCGGCGGCGTTTCTGGTCGGCGTAGGCCAGCAGGTTCTGGCTTTCTGCGGCAAAGCCCACGCAGAAAGGTGCCGCCGGCAGGCCGGCCACCGTGGCCAGGATGTCGGGGTTTTCTTCCAGTTCGATCACCGGCAGGCCTTCGCCTTTCTTGATCTTGTGCTCGGCGCGGTTCTTCACCCGGTAGTCGGCCACCGCCGCCACGCTGATGAAGATATCACTGCGGCCAACCTCGCCCAGCACGGCCTGGTACATGTCCTGCGCGCTCTGTACCGCGATGGTGCGCACCAGCGTCGGCGGTGTCAGGGCGGTGGGGCCGCTGACCAGCGTCACCTCGGCACCGGCGTCTCGGCAGGCGCGGGCCAGCGCGTAACCCATCTTGCCGGAGCTGATATTGGTGATGCCGCGCACGGTATCGATCGGTTCGTACGTCGGGCCGGCAGTCAGCAACACTTTCTTGCCTGCCAGCGGCTTGCTGCTGAACACGCCGCCCAGCAGGTCGAACACTTCTTCCGGCTCCAGCATGCGGCCGGGGCCGGTCTCGCCGCAGGCCTGCACGCCGTGCGCCGGGCCCCACACCTGTACGCCGTCGGCCTGCAGCTGGGCCACATTGCGCAGGTTTGGCGGGTTTTCCCACATCTGCCGGTTCATTGCCGGCACTACCACCAGCGGGCAGGTACGGGCCGCGGCCATGGTGCTGATCAGGTCGTCACACGCACCGTGTGCCAGCTTGAAAATACAGTCGGCAGTGGCCGGTACGATCAGGAACACGTCGGCACGGCGCGACATCTCGATATGCGCCATCGCGTTATGCGGGCGCGGGTCCCAGATGTCACTGTAGACCGCGTTGCCCGACAGTGCCTGGAAGGTGGCCGGGGTCACAAAGCGGGTAGCGGCCTCGCTCATCACCACTTCTACGTGATGGCCAGCCTTGACCAGCAGCCGGGTAAGCTCTGCCGATTTATAGGCAGCGATGCCGCCGGTAATGCCAAGAAGGATGCGTTTCTGAGCCATGTTGCTGCCTGCCTGTCATGATGCGAGGCGTAATTGTAGCCTAATGCTGCACCTGCACCCAGCCCGTGCTGGCAGGCGTCAAACCCGGTTTTTAACGATAGCCGCTCGCCACGCACACTGCCTGCTGTTGTCATGCCGGAGAGTGCAATGCCGATCAGCGACTGGCCAGCGGACGAGCGTCCGCGCGAAAAACTGTTGTCACATGGTGCTCATACCTTGTCAGATGCCGAATTGCTGGCGATATTCTTAAGAACAGGCATCAAGGGTTGCTCGGCTGTTGATATGGCCAGATTGATGATGCAACGCTTTGGTAGCCTGGGGCGGTTGCTGAGTGCCAGCCCGGAAGCGTTTCAACAGCAGGCGGGGCTGGGCCCGGCCAAGTACGTGCAGTTCATGGCGATGCACGAGCTGGCACGCCGCCTGCTGGCTGAGCAAATGGCCGACGCCGACGTGCTGGATAGCCCCGAGGCGGTCAGCCGCTATTTACGACTGACCATCGGCCAGCAGCCGGTAGAGGTGTTTTACGTGGTGTTCCTGTCGGCACAAAACCGGGTGCTGGCAGTCGAAGAGTTAAGCCGTGGCTCGTTGACCGAAACCCGTGTCTACCCGCGGGAAGTCGTGCGGCGGGCTTTGTTTCACCATGCGGCGGCGGTCATCGTGGCACACAACCACCCGTCCGGGGTGGCCGAGCCGTCGGCGGCAGACCAGGCCGTCACCGTCCGTCTCAAGCAGGCTTTGCAGTTGGTCGATATCTGTTTGCTGGACCATATCGTGGTAACGGGTGCGCACGCCGAATCACTGGCGGAGCGTGGATGGGTGTAGCGGTGGCCACCTGGCTGCCGTTGCGGTGGTGGTACGGTCAGCCGGTCTGGCCGCTGCACAAGGAGCAAGCCATGAACATCCTGCGTCTGATGAACCAGTCCGATTACATTCAGGTCAACAACCAGCTGGTCAAACCCGAATTCATGTACGCCTCGGAAGACTACGCCGACGATGACGACATCGCGCTGGAAGCCCACCTCAGCGAGGCCGATATCGTGCTGACGGTGGCTGATCTGGAAGATGCCACGCCGCTGGCAGACGGCGCTTACTGGATAGAAAGCGTCGGCTACATCCGCTTTCTCAGCCGGCAAGCCCTGCACTGAGCGGCCGCGTCAGCCCACCCCGGCCCGCCCATGCCTGGCGGGTTTTTTTGCGCCTGCGGCTTGCCATTCGGGCAGGCTGGATACAATCAATTAGCATTTGATCTGGCGCAAGTCGGGTTCGATAGAGCTTGCTAAAGTACCTGCTTCAATGCGTGCCATAATGCGGCACCAAGCGAGGATGCTCATGAACAAGATTCGAATTGCCATGGTGGGGGCGGGCGAAACGGCCACGCCACTGTTGCGTCAGCTGCTGGATGCGCCGTACGTGGAGCTGATCGGCGTAGCCGAGCTCAATATGGCGTTGCCGGGTGTGGCGCTGGCGCGCGAACGCGGCATTCCGGTAACGGATAACTTCATCGAGCTGGCCGAGCAAGGCGAGCGAGTAGACATCATTATCGACCTGACCGGCTCGCGCAAAGTGCGCGAAGACCTGCGCCGTTTCATGCAGTTTGCCGGCAATACCCACACCGTCATCATGCACGAGCGTATTGCGCTGCTGATGATGTCACTGTCGGCAGGGCAGCTGGTGGAAACCCGTCACGAGTCGTTGAGCTACTGAAGGCAGAGATCGATGCAGTGTCAGCCAGTGCGCCACCGTACCGGCTGAATTGAAGGGCGTGCGCAAGCACGCCCTTTTTTCGTGCGGCCAACCTTGGCGCCTGTGCAAAGTCTTTTCACGGCGTTGGCCGTCTTGACCTTGGCATGACCAAGGCCGGCAGCGTCCGCCTGGTATCTGACCCTTTGCCAGGCCAGCGCAGTCGCTAAAAGTCCTTGAACAGGCGCTTAGCCGAAACCGCGCTTTTTCAGCGCCAGGTACAGCATGCCGGCGGTGATGGCGTCGTTCAGCGCATCGTGGCGCGGCAGGGCCGGTACCTTCAGGTCGTCGATCAGCGTGGCCAGCTTCAGGTCGATATGGCTGTCCGGCTGCTGGCGCAGTTTGTAATCGTAATAGCGGCCCGATACCTCGATCTGGCGGTTGGGCAGCTTGATGCCGGTCAGCGGCTGTACGTACTTGTTCAGCACCGCCACGTCGTATTCCAGGTAATAGCCCAGCAGCGGGCGGCCACCGATGAAGTCCAGCAACTGCGCCACCGCTTCCTGCGGTGCCAGGCCTGCCGACACGTCGCGCGGGCGCAGGCCGTGGATGCGCACGCTGCCGGCGTCCGGCATGCGTTCCGGCTTTACCAGCACGTAGAACGATTCGCTGCTGACAATACGTTGGCCGCGTATCTTCACCGCGCCGATGGACAGCAGCTCGGCCTCGCGCACGTTGAGGCTGGTGGTTTCGCAGTCCACGCTGACCAGTTCGTCTTCCTGTGGTTGCAGCAAGGCGGCAAAGCGCGGGTCTTTCAGGCGCTGGGCGGCCCAATGCCGTTTCAGCGCGCCGATCATGCCACCGCTCCCAGGCGAAACTGGTGGCGCAGCAGGTTCTTGAACTTCTTCACCAGCCCCAGCGCGTCTTTCAGCAGGTCTTTTTCCAGTGTGGACAGCCGGTCCGGCCGGATCAGGTTGCTGGCAGCGCGGCCGTCGGCCAGGTCGGCCAGGCCGTGGCTCAGCCTCAAGCCCAGCAGGAAGGCCAGCGTCTCGCTAATGTCGTTGGCAAAGTCGCGCTCCAGATGGCCCAGTTCGGCCAGCCGTTGCAGGCGGTCGAAGGTGTTGCAGGCGGCAATGCCGTGGCGCAGCGCCAGCGAGCGGATGCCGTGCACGATGGGGAAAATGCCGCCCTTTTTTATGTCCAGCGTGGCTTCGCCGTTTTTCTCCCGCGTCAGCAACTGCGCAAAGAAGCCTAAAGGTGTATCGAACTGTTCGATGGCGCGAGCAAAGCGGGCGTAGAAGCTTTCGTCATCCGACAGCAGGCTGTGCAGGTAGTGTTTGCACTGCGCCAGCAGCGCGTGGTCGCCGGCCACCGCTTCGGCGTCCACGAAGATGGCCAGGTTCATCAGCGAGTCGGCATCGGGCAGGTACAGCCAGCGGTACAGCTGGTCGCGCATGCCTTGCTCCGGCTGGCACCATTGCGGGTTGTTCACCATGATGCGTCCAGGGCATGGCGGGTAGCCAAAGCGCGCCAGCGCCTCGCTGAAGGCCTGGCAAGCACCGTGTAGCGTGGGGTGGTCGAAGCCGTCGCGGATGATCAGTGCGTTGTCCTGGTCGGTTTTCAGGATCTGTTCGCCGCGGCCTTCGGAGCCCATCACGATCAGGCAGCTGTTGTTCACCACTTCCGGCATGGCAATCAGCTGCCAGGTGCGCTCGAACAGGCGCGCGTTCAGCGCCTGCACCAGCCGGCCCAGCTGCGGCGCTTTCACGCCGTGGCTGGACAGCATGCCCACCAGGCGGGTGATCTGGCCGGCAATGTCGGCCAGCTCGTCCAGCGATTCGGCGCGTTCCAGTTTGTGCGCGATCAGGTGCGAGTGGTTGGAGAAGTAAGACAGGATGTCCACCTGCGCCAGAATGCCCACCGGCTCGCCCTTGTCCATCACCACCAAGCGGCGGATATTGCGCTTGGTCATGGTGAGCAGGGCATCGAACAGGAAGCCGTCGATGTCGGTGGTGATCAGCTGGAAATGGCACACCTGGTGCAGTGGCGTATCCGGGGTGAGGCCGTTGAGCAGGGTGTCGCGGAAGTCGGTAGTGGTAAACATGCCCAGTTGCCCCATGTGGCGGACCAGGATGGATTTGCTCTTGCGCTGCTTCATGATGCGTGCCGCATCAAGGATGGTGTCCTGGCCGTCGACAAACACCGGCAGCCGGCTACAGGCGTCGCGCACGGTGGCGGTCATCAGCGTTTGCAGTTCGCGGGTGCCGGCGCTTTGCGCCAGTGCGCCGAATTTCTGCGACACGCTGGCGTAGAAGAAGGCGCCAAAGCGCGGGTTGCTTTCGGTCAGCTGCATGACCACGCTGCGCGGCAGCGTGTAGACCAGCGCCTCCTCGTGTACCACGAAGCGCTGTGTGGCTTGGCCAGCCACCATGGCGCGGGCGTCGAAGGTGTCTTGCGTATGGTAGACGGCTAGTACTTCGTCGTCGGCCATCTCGCGTACCACGCCCTTGATCAGCACGTACAGCGTGTCCACGCTGTCGCCGGGGGCCATGATGACTTCGTCGTTATCGAAGAAGACGATGTCTGCGGCGTTTTCCAGCGCCAGGCGCTCGTGCGGGCTAAGGTGGGTAAACGGCGGATGGGTAAAGTCGAAGCGGCTCATGCGGGCAGGTCCGGTCAGTGACTGATGGCTTCAGCATACGGTGCTATCGAAACACGTGACCAGACCCGGCAGGGTCAATGCTGTCAGCTTTGCGCTGGATCAGACGCCGTTGCGTCATTCCCGCAGCAGCTGGCCGGTCGGGTAGCCGGTAGCGTCACGCTACGGCGGTGTACATTGCCATCCACGAACAGCGCCAACTCGCCGTCCTGCATGGCGGTCCACGTTTCGTTGTCGGTCAGCGGCACGGTGGCGATCACCGCCACACGGTCGTCGGGGGTGGTGACGGTAGAGAAGTCCACTGTCACGTCGTCGTCCACCAGGTGGGCGGTGGGAAACGGCGCCTGGCGCACGATGTAGTGCAGCTTGGTAGAGCAGTGGGTAAACAGCCACTGGCCGTTGGACAGCATGAAGTTGAACACGCCGTAGCTGCGTAGCGTGGCGGCCAACCCTTCGATGGCCTCGAACAGTTCGTCTAGCGACGGCGGCTGGCACCAGCGCTGGCGCAGCTGCTCCATGATGTAGCAGAACGCGGCTTCGGAGTCGGTGCTGCCCACCGGCTGATAGTGGCAGCCGGCTGCCGGGGCAAAATCTACCAGGTTGCCGTTGTGGGCAAAAATCCAGTATTGGCCCCACATTTCGCGCTGGAACGGGTGGCAGTTGGCCAGGTTGATTTCGCCCTGCGTGGCTTTGCGGATGTGGGCGATGACGTTTTGCGACTTGATCGGGTACTGCCGTACCAGTGCCGCTACCGGCGAATCGGCTGACGGTTTGTCGTCCAGGAACAGCCGCACGCCGCGGCCTTCGAAAAAGGCGATGCCCCAGCCGTCGGCGTGGTGGTCGGTCAGGCCGCCACGGCGGTGGAAACCTTCAAAGGAAAACAGGATGTCGGTGGGCGTATTGCAGTTCATGCCCAAAAGCTGGCACATGGCGGAATCTCGGGTGGTTGATGCAGCCATTGTTCCACGCGTTGCCGGCAGCGCCAAGCCCGTTGGCTGCGGTGGCAGCGTTGGGCGGGCTTGTGATTTGTGAGAAAATCCCGATATCAGACCCTCTGGTAGCAATGTGCTACCCGGCAGCGCAGAAAGGCAAGGCATGACAACCATCGTCGTGGTAAGCAAGGGCAAGCAGATTGCCATTGCCGCGGACAGCCAGACCACCTTCGGTGACGACCAGAAACTGCTGGCCGCCTACGATGCGTACAGCAACAAGATCTTCCGTGTGGGCGACAGCTACTTGGCCATTGCCGGCTCCGCCGCGCACGATCTGGTGCTGCAAGCGGCGCTGAAAGGCATGAAGTCGCGCGACTTCAGCAGCCGTGCCGGCCTGTTTGAAACCTTCCGCAAGATTCATCCCAAGCTGAAGGACCATTTCTACCTGCGGCCGGAAGAGGAAGAAGACGACCCGTACGAATCCAGCCAGATGATGGTGCTGGTGGCCAACAGTCACGGCATTTTCGGCGTGTACCCGATGCGCGAGGTGTACCAGTTCTCGCGTTTCTGGGCCATCGGCTCCGGCCGCAAGTTCGCCATGGGCGCCATGCACGCGCTGTACGACAGCCCGTTGGACGCGGCCGGCATTGCCGAGGCGGCCATCCGCGCCGGCTGCGAGTTCGACGCCAGCTCCTCGCTGCCGCTTACCCTGTATACCCTTGAAAAAGAGAAGGACACCCATTCATGAGCCAACACAATACACTGCAACGCTTCCTGTTCGACGGCATACCGGTACGCGGTGCGCTGGTTCGCATGGACGGCGCCTGGCAGGAAGTGCTGGCGCGCCATAACTACCCGGCCGCCATCCAGAACGTGCTGGGCCAGATGCTGGCCGCCAGCAGCCTGTTGGCCGCCAACCTGAAGTTCGACGGCACGCTGATCATGCAGCTGCACGGCAAGGGCGCGCTGCGCCTGGCCGTAGCCGAGTGCACCAGCGAACGCACCGTGCGTGCCTCTGCCCGCTACGACGACGGTATCCACGACGCGCCGCTGGCAGAGCTGTTGGGCGAGGGTGGCACCTTCGTGATGACGCTGGAGCCCAAGGACGGCGAGCCGTGGCAAGGCATTGTGGCGCTGGAGGGAGACAGCATCAGCCAGATGCTGGAAAACTACATGCGCCGCTCCGAGCAGGTGGAAACCATGCTGCTGCTGGCCTGTAACGACCAGACCGCCGCCGGCCTGCTGCTGCAGCGCCTGCCGGATGGCCACGGCGACGCCGAAGGTTGGCCGCACGTACAGGCGCTGGCGCAAACGCTGCAGCAGGACGAGCTGCTGTCGCTGGACGCGCTGGACATCCTGTACCGCCTGTACCACCAGGAAGCGGTACGCGTGTTCGACCCGGAACTGGTGAGCTTTGCCTGCAACTGCAGCGAAGAGCGCGTCGGCAACATGCTGAAGCTGCTTGGCGGCGAGGAAGTGGCCAGTGTGGTGCTGGAGCAGGGCAGCATCGAAGTGGGCTGCGAATACTGCGGCCAGCGCTACGTGTTTGACGACGAAGACGTCAACACCCTGTTCGGCATGGACGTGATCAACGCGGTGCGTACCGAGCAGCAACGCCACTAAGCCTGCCGGCTGCGCTGAAGACAACCCGCCTGCTGGCGGGTTTTTTCATGCCCGCCCATTGTTGCGGCCAACCTTGCCGCCCGGCCGCAGGCAACAAAAAACCCGCCGTGCGGCGGGTTTGTCATGCAAGGGCTGGCAGTTACAAGCCAACACCGGCGTGGATGCGGTCGTGCATTTCATCCACCCAGTCTTCAAACTCCACTTCGTGCATGCCCAAGTAGGCGATCAGTTCCTCGGAGCGGTCTTTCCAGCCCGGGTCGCCGTTCTGGTCGGTGCTGGTGCGCCACACGTGCTGCGCGGCGCGGGCAACGGCCACCATCATCTTGTGGTCGTGGTCCAGCAGTGCGTCGTCGCTGTCGCTGAACAGTTCGGGGTTGTGCTGCAGCAGGATGGCCTGGCAGAAGTTGTCCGGCATGTTCCAGGTGCGGGCTACCAGGTAGCCCACCACGTCGTGGCTGGTGCCGTGGAATTCCTGCTCGATCTTGCTGATCTGGCGGTCGCGCGCCTGGGTGACCAGTCGCAGCGTGCGCTCGTAGTTGGGGTAGCGCATCAACATCACGGCAATGCCGCAGCCGCGGAACAGGGCAAAGGTCTGGCACTCGTCGCTGGGGCGACCCAGCTTTTCGCACAAGGCCGCCGCCATGGCGGACTCGTGCATGGTGCGTTCCCAGAACTGTTCGATGACCGGCGGCGAATTGCTGGTCAGCGTCAGGCGCAGCAGCAGGCCGTGTACCAGCTGGACGATATTGCGCTCGCCCAGCAGGTTGACGGCTTGCAGGATGGAAGTGAGGGTGCGGCCGCTGCCGAAAAACGGGCTGTTGGCCGCCTTCAGGATGGCGGCCGACAGACCGAGGTCGCTACCGATCACGTCTGCCACGTCCATCAGGCTCATGTCCGGATTGCCGCGAAGGGCAACCAGCTTGTCGAGCATGGCAGGGCGGGGCGGAATGACCAGATTGCGTACCAGGTCTGCGGTGGTGCTGGCGTCGAATTGAGGGACCTTCATTGCTAAGGATCCGGTAGGGGCTAGATTATCGAATTTCAACTCATTCTAGCAGTGACGCCCGCCTATTTCATGGAGAAATCAGGGTTTGCAGCACCTTTTTTTGCAGTGCGTCCGGATGGGCGGTGACGCGCAGCACGTGCTGCATGGCCGGGTGCGGCGGGCGGTGTACGGCAACCCCTTGCGCCCACAGGGCTTTTTGTCTGGCCAGCGCGGCATCGGCGTCCGGATAGACGATGGCCAGGAAGTTCGTATGCGACGGGATGACGCGCAGCCCGCCTTGCTGCAAGGCTTGCTGCAACTGCTCGCGCAGCGCCAGCGTGTCGGCAATCAGGCGCTGGCTGCAGGCCGGCTGGTCTAGTGCTGCAACTGCCGCAGCCTGTGCCACGCTGGAGGTGCCGTACTGGGTGCGGATCTGGTCGGCCTTGGCCACCCACTCGGCCGGGGCCAGCGCGTAGCCGATGCGCAAGCCGGCCAGGCCGTGTGCCTTGGACAGCGTACGCAGCCGGGCGGTGTCGGGCAGCGTGCCCTGGTGCTCGGCTTGGTCGCAGAAGTCGATATAGGCTTCGTCCAGCAGCAGGAAGGTGTCTGCCGGCAGCGCGGCACGCAGCGCGGTGATGTCGGTCAGCGGCAGATAGCTGCCGGTGGGGTTGTCGGGGTTGGCCAGGTACAGCAGCGCCGCCTGGTGCTGCTGCACGGCGGCCAGCAGCGCCGGCAGGTCGTTCACCAGGCTGTCGCCGTGCTGTGCGTACGGCACTTCCACCACGCGGGCGCCCACGCCTTCGGCAAAGTAGCGGAAGGTAGGGTAGGTGCCGGCGGTGCACACCACCACGTCGCCGGGCGACACCCGCGCGCGCAGGAACAGGCCGATCAGGCTGTCGGCACCGGCGTCGACTACCACGTTGGCCGCATCCACGCTGTTCAGCACGGCAGCGCGCTGGCGGATGGCGCCGGCGTACGGGTCGGGGTACAGCCGCGCCAGTTCGTACAGCGCCTCGCCCCATTGCTGGCTGACGCTATGGCCGGCGATGGCCATGCTTTCGTTGGAGCCGATGCGGCTGTCGATGCGGCGGCCGATCAGGGCTTCCAGCTTGGGCAGGCCGGGGAACGGGTTGGCGATGGTGACGTCTTGCAGGTGGCGGGCGTAGCGTGGCATGGCGGTATCCATAAAAGCTGATGGCATGACACTAAGGCAAAACGCGGCGGCGTGCCATGCCGGTTATGCATAAGCAAAGAACGCAGCCAGCGTATCGGCCAGCGCGGCCGGTTGCTCCCACTGGATCATGTGGCCGGCGTTGGCGATGGTGGTTTCCGTCAGGTTGGCAAAGCAGGCGCGGCGTTCGGGCAGCGTATCGAATACGCCCTTGGCCATCGGGTGGTCCCACATGTCGCCGCCGATCACCCACAGCACCGGCGCGCTGATGCGCTGCCAGCAAGCCTTGGCTTCTTCCAGCCGGTACAGCACCGGGTTCACCATCTTGTGGCGCGGGTCCGCGCGGTATTGCCACTGGCCGTTCTGCTGCCGGCACAGCGCGGCAGCCATGTGCTGCGCGTAGGGCGGGGCCATGCGCGGGTTGCGCGCCTGCAACTTGGCGGCGACGTCGTCCAGGCCGCTGACGGCGGTAAAGGCCGGCGCCTGCTGTTTTTCGCGCAGCCAGCGCGCGTAGCGGCCCGGGGCCTCGGCCGGGCGGGTGGCGGCCAGGCCGAAGCCTTCCACCAGTGCCAGCCGCGCCACGCGTTCCGGGCGGATGCCGGCGTACAGGCCGGCCACCATCGCGCCCATGCTGTGGCCCACCAGGTTGGCCGCACGGTGCGGGCTGTAGTGCTGCAGCAGCGCGTCCAGGTCGGCCAGGTAGTCGGGCGAGTAGTAGCTGCCGCTGTTCCACGCGCTGTGGCCGAAGCCGCGCCAGTCGGGCGCCACGATCTGCCAGCTGCCGGCCATATGGTCGGCGACAAACTGGAAGGTGTCGGCACAATCCATCCAGCCGTGCAGCATCACCAGCAGCGGGGCGTCGTGCGGGCCCCAGCGCCGGACGTGATAGGCGTGGCCGTTGAAGGTGTGCTGTTCGCTGCGCGGCAGGTGCAGGGGCTGGTAGGGGGAGGTGAGGCTCATGCAGAATCGCAACCTGGATCAATCGGGGACGCCTAGTGTACGCACAGGAGGATACAGATGACGAGCCGCGACACTTACCAGCGTCACGTGCAGCGCGTGCTGCGGGTGGTGCACTACCTGTGGCAGCACCCGCAGCAGGAAACGCCGCTGGCGGTGCTGGCCGACATGGCGCACTTTTCGCCGTATCACTTTCACCGTACCTATGTGGCGGTGATGGGGGAGAGCGTCAGCGATACCCGGCAGCGCCTGCGCCTGCAGTTGGCCGCACTGGCGCTGCGGCGTCAGCCTGGCTCGCCGCTGCTGCAGGTGGCGCAGCGGGCAGGTTACGGCAGCGCCGCCGCTTTCGTGCGCGCCTTCCGCCAGGCGTACGGCATGCCGCCGGGTCGCTATCGTCAGCACTGTGTCCAGCGCCTGCAATACTTGTCCTGTTTGGAGAACGCCATGTACACCCCCGAATTCCGCACCCTGAACCACGCCATCCAGCTGGCGGCGTTGCCGCACCACGGCGATTACATGCAGATCGGCCAGGCCTTCGAGCGCCTGGGCGCCATCGCCCGCCCGTGGCTGGGGCCTGAGAGCCGCTGGTACGGCATCTATCTGGACGACCCGCGCGCGGTGCCGGCCGAACAGCTGCGTTCGGCCGCCTGCCTGACGCTGCCGCCCGATGTCAGCCTGCCGGCCGGGCTGGAAGCGTGGCGTATCGAGGCCGGCCGCTATGTGGTGATCTGCCATCGCGGCCCGTACTGCGAGCTGGAGCAGGCTTACGGCTGGTTGTATGGTGTGTGGCTGCCGGCGAGTGGCGAGCAGCTGGCCGACCGGCCGTGCGTGGAGGCGTACCTGAATTCGCCGCAGGATACGGCGCCGAAAGACCTGCTGACCGAGATCTGGGCGCCGCTGGTGTAGCACGGTGCAGGCAGGCCGGAGCAAAAGAAAAACCCCGCAGCGTGCTGCGGGGTTTTGTGCGGCCAACCTTGGCGCGGCTTAGCGGCCGGCGTTGTAGTTGGGGGCTTCTTTGGTGATCTGTACGTCGTGCACGTGCGATTCGCGCATGCCGGCGGAGGTGATTTCCACGAAGCCGGCTTTTTCGTGCAGCACGTCGATGCTCGGGCAACCCAGGTAGCCCATCGACGAACGCAGGCCGCCGATCAGCTGGTGGATCACCTGGGCGATCGGGCCCTTGTACGGTACGCGACCTTCGATGCCTTCCGGCACGAACTTGTCGGCAGCGTTGGAGCTGTCCTGGAAGTAGCGGTCGGCCGAACCCTGGCTCATCGCACCCAGGCTACCCATGCCGCGGTACGATTTGTACGAACGGCCCTGGTACAGTTCCACTTCGCCCGGGGCTTCCTCGGTACCGGCAAACATACCGCCCAGCATCACGGCGTTACCGCCGGCAGCCAGGGCCTTGGAGATGTCGCCGGAGTAGCGGATGCCGCCGTCGGCGATCATCGGTACGCCGGTGCCTTTCAGCGCTTCGGACACGTTGTGGATGGCGGTCAGCTGCGGTACACCGACACCGGCCACGATACGGGTGGTGCAGATGGAGCCGGGGCCGATGCCCACTTTCACGCCGTCGGCGCCGGCGGCCACCAGGGCCAGGGCAGCTTCGGCAGTGGCAATGTTGCCGCCGATCACGTCAACGTGCGGGTAGGTTTCTTTCACCCACTTCACGCGGTCCAGTACACCCTGGCTGTGGCCGTGGGCGGTATCCACCACGATCACGTCCACGCCGGCGGCCACCAGCGCTTTGACGCGCTCGTCGGTATCGGCACCGGTACCCACGGCAGCACCCACGCGCAGACGGCCTTGGCTGTCTTTGTTGGCGTTCGGGTGTTCGCTGGTCTTGATGATGTCCTTGACGGTGATCAGGCCCTGCAGCTCGAACGCGTCGTTCACCACCAGCACACGCTCCAGGCGGTGGGTGTGCATCAGTTCGCGGGCTTCTTCGATGCTGGCGCCTTCCTTGACGGTAACCAGGCGTTCGCGCGGGGTCATGATGCTGGAAACCGGCTGGTCAAGGCGGGTTTCGAAGCGCAGGTCGCGGTTGGTGACGATGCCGACTACCTTGCCATCCTGGATCACCGGCAGGCCGGAGATCTTGTGCTGGCGGGTCAGCAGTACCAAGTCGCGTACCAGCATGTCCGGGGCGATGGTGATCGGGTCTTTTACCACACCGCTTTCATGGCGTTTCACCTTGGACACTTCCAGCGCCTGTTTTTCGGCACTCATGTTCTTGTGAATGATGCCGATACCGCCTTCCTGCGCCATGGCAATGGCCAGGCGAGATTCGGTAACCGTATCCATGGCAGCGGATACCAGCGGCAGATTCAGGGTGATATTGCGGGTGAGGCGGGTGTGGAGGGCAACGTCGCGCGGCAGTACAGCAGAATGGGCCGGGACGAGGAGAACGTCGTCGAAAGTATAGGCTTTCTCGATGATGCGCATCTTGGCGTTTCCTTAGGCGGCAAAAACGCATTATACCGATCTGGCCGCGCAAGTGCAAAACCGGATGCGCCGCTTTTGCCTGCGGCTGTGCCTCGGTGTATAAAGTGGCCTGCAGCATGGACTGACAGACGGTTTTTATGAAAAAAGACAAAGTGATAGCGCTGCTGTTGCTGGCAGCCTGCTCCCTGGCGCACGCAGAAGTGTATAAGTGGGTAGATGCCAGCGGGCGCACCGTGTTTTCCGACCAGCCGCCGCCGGCACAAAAGCCCGGCATGAAAGTGGACAAGATCAAGGTCTACCCGGGCGGCAGCAGTGCGGCACGCGCCGCGTCGGCACCGCTGGGCGCGCCGGCTGCCGGTGGCGTCGGTGGCAGCAGCGGTAATCTGGATGCCGACATCAAGAACCTGAACGAGCGTATTGAAAAGCACAACCAGGACGTTAAGCAGCAAAACTGCCAGACCGCACAGGCTAACCTGGCGGCGCTGGACCGCGCCGGCAGCAAGCCCGACGCCCGGCGCGAGGACATGCTGAAGCGAGCGCGCGAGGAAGTGCGTATCTGGTGTAGCAAGTAAATGCAGCCAAGCCCGTTTGATTACCGGCCGGTACTGGCCAGCTTGCCCAATCTGCCCGGGGTGTATCGCATGTTCGATGCCTCGGGCAATGTGCTTTATGTCGGCAAGGCCATCGACCTCAAGAAGCGCGTCAGCTCGTATTTCCAGAAGAACGATCTCAGCCCCCGCATCCAGTTGATGGTGGCGCAGATCGCCAGCATCGAAACCACCGTGGTACGCAGCGAGGCCGAAGCGCTGATCCTGGAAAACAACCTGATCAAGGCGCTGGCCCCCAAGTACAACATCCTGTTCCGCGACGACAAGTCTTACCCCTATCTGATGATGTCGGGCCACGCCTGGCCGCAGCTGGCGTACTTTCGTGGCGAACCCAAAAAACCGCACCAGTATTTTGGCCCGTACCCCAACGGCTACGCGGTGCGCGAAAGCATCCAGATCCTGCAGAAGGTGTTCCGGCTGCGCACCTGTGAAGACAGCGTGTTTGCCAACCGCTCGCGGCCGTGCCTTTTATTCCAGATCAAGCGCTGCTCCGGCCCCTGTACCGGCGAGATCAGTGCCGAAGCCTACCGCGAAGACGTGCGTGGCGCCGTCTCCTTTCTGCAAGGCAAGCATAACGAGCTGATCGATACCCTCACCGAACGCATGCTGGCGGCGTCCGAGGCGCTGGCCTTCGAGCAGGCAGCCGAGCTGCGCGACCAGATCCAGGCGCTGGCGCGGGTGCAGGAAAAACAGTTCATCAGCAGCAATACCAGCCAGCTGGACGCCGACGTCGTCGCCATCGTGTGCCGTGGCGGGCTGGTGTGCGTCAACCTGGTGATGATTCGCGGCGGTCGCCACCTGGGCGACAAGAGCTTCTTCCCGCAAAATGCCGACGACAGCAGCGCTGCGGCCAACCTGGAAGCCTTCCTGGCGCAGCATTATCTGGGTGCCAGCCTGCCCGCCGTCATCATTCATAACGAACAGGTGGCGCCAGAGCTGCAAGCGGCGCTGGTGGAGCAGGCCGACAAGCGGCTGGCGTTTGTGGGCAACCCCATCGGCGAGCGGCGCGTGTGGCTGGAAATGGCCGAAAAGAACGCCACGCTGGCTATCGAACAGCGCTTGCTGAGCGCCGCCAGCCAGCAGGGCAGGTTGGCCGCACTGGCCGAACTGATGGAAGTGGAGCAGGTGGCGCGGCTGGAGTGCTTCGATATCAGCCATACGCTGGGGGAAGCCACCGTGGCGTCCTGCGTGGTGTACGACCGTGGCGGCATGCAGCCATCGGAGTACCGTCGCTTCAATATTGAAACTGCCGCCGCCGGCGATGACTACGCCGCCATGCGTGAGGCGCTGACCCGCCGCTACAGCCGCCTGGCCGCAGAAGACGGCCGCTTGCCCGACGTGCTGCTGATCGACGGTGGCAAGGGGCAGGTGGGGGTGGCACTGGACGTGCTGGCCGAAGTGGGCGTCGACGTACCCATCGTCGGCGTCGCCAAGGGCGAAGAGCGCAAACCCGGCCTGGAAACGCTGATCGTGCCGCATCTGCAAAAGACGCTACAATTGCCGCACGACCACGCCGCCCTGCACCTGATTCAAACCGTTCGTGACGAAGCGCACCGCTTCGCCATTACCGGCCACCGTGCGCGGCGCGCCAAGGCGCGTACCACCTCCACACTGGAAGACATCCCGGGCGTGGGCCCCACGCGCCGGCAGCGGCTGCTCACCCGTTTTGGCGGGCTGCGCGGCGTGGTGGCTGCCAGTATCGACGACCTGGCGCAAGTAGACGGTATCAGCCGCGCGCTGGCCGAAAAAATCCATAATGCCCTGCACTAGCACTACAGAGCCGACTCATGCCCTTTAACCTCCCCATCCTGTTGACCTGGCTGCGCGTAGCCCTTATCCCCGTCTGTGTGGCGGTCTTTTTCCTGCCGGACAGCGTGCTGCTACAGCACCATCGGAACAGCCTGGGCGCTTTCATCTTCGGCCTGGCTGCCGCCACCGACTGGCTGGATGGCTACCTGGCACGCCGCCTGGGGCAAACCTCGGCCTTTGGTGCCTTTCTGGACCCGGTAGCCGACAAGCTGATTGTGGCGGCCGCGCTGATCCTGCTGGTGGAGCTGGGCCGTCTGGAAGGCTGGATGGCGATGATCATCATCGGCCGCGAGATCGCCATTTCGGCGCTGCGCGAGTGGATGGCCGAAATGGGGCGCCGTGGCAGCGTGGCGGTGGCCTATATCGGTAAGCTGAAAACGGCGGCCCAGATGGTGGCCATTCTGTTGCTGCTGTACGCCGGCCCGCTGCTGCCGGGGCTGGATACCATGATCGCCGGAAAATTGTTTATGGTTGTCGCTGTCATTTTGACTTTGTGGTCAATGGTTTATTACTTGCAGATGGCGGCGCGTGAATTTTCAGGCAAAAAAATTGATGTTTGAGTGTTGACACCCCCGAAAAGATCATTATAATTCGCCTTCTCTTAACGACGCAGCGAAAACAAGACGCCGCGAAGTTCTGAGAAAAACCAAGTTTTATGCGGGAATAGCTCAGTTGGTAGAGCGCAACCTTGCCAAGGTTGAGGTCGCGAGTTCGAGCCTCGTTTCCCGCTCCACAGATTGTTCAAATTGTTTGAATGTGTTACCCTTCAGGCAATCAAGTTTTGGCGCGGTAGCAAAGCGGTTATGCCCCGGATTGCAAATCCGGTCAGTCCGGTTCGACTCCGGACCGCGCCTCCAGATAAAGCCCGATAGATCAATGATCTGTCGGGCTTTTCTCATTTCACTCTCCCCAAATGATCGTCTGGCCCGATGTTGTCATCGGAGCGTTGCCAGGGCCTCGCTGCGTGCCGGCGATGGGCTGCCACGCCCGTGTTACATGGCCGCGGTGGGCTTTCGGGCAAATGCGGCGGGGAAGGAGCCTGTCTCTGGCTGTGTATTGGGTGCTTGTATTGCCAATCTAAAAGATGTATATTTTGCACATCTTAATGTCGCAGGCGCCCGTTTGGTAGTGGCGCCGGTTTTTTACCCTTAAAGATGTATTTTGTGTTCATCTATTGGAGCTCGCCATGCTGGATCTCGCCACCCGTCAACTCGTCAAAGCCACCGCGCCGGTACTCAAAACCCACGGGGTTGCGCTTACCCGTCATTTTTATGCCCGCATGTTCCAGCACAATCCGGAGCTGAAGCAGCTATTCAACCAGGGCCACCAGCAGGCTGGCAGCCAGCAGCAAGCGCTGGCGATGGCGGTGGCTGCCTACGCCGAGCATATCGACAACCCGTCGGTGCTGGCGCCGGTACTGACGCTGGTGGCCAACAAGCACGCAAGCCTGGGCATTCGCGCCGAGCATTACCCCGTCGTTGGCCGCCACTTGCTGGCGTCCATTGCCGAAGTGCTGGGCGACACGGCCGATGACGCGTTATTGGCTGCCTGGGGCGCGGCCTACGGCCAACTGGCCGACCTGCTGATTGCCGAAGAAGCGGCGCTGTACCAGCAGGCCGCCACGCAGGCGGGGGGCTGGAGCGGATGGCGCGCCTGCCGTGTGGTACGCAAGGTGGCGGAAAGCAGCGAGATCACGTCGTTTTACCTGCAGCCGGCCGATGGCGGCAGCTTGCCGGCGTGGTTGCCTGGTCAGTACGTTACCGTGCGCGTGGCGGTGCCGCAGCTGGGCATCATGCAGCCGCGCCAGTACAGCCTGTCGTCGGCACCGGGTGGCAGCGCCCTGCGCATTTCGGTCAAGCGCGAAGCGGCGGGTGCTGACCGCCCGGCCGGCATGGTGTCCAATGTGCTGCACGATACGGTAGAAGAGGGCGCGCTGATCGACGTGGCGCCGCCGATGGGCGACTTCTGGCTGGATACCGCCGCCGACACGCCGGTGGTACTGATCAGCGCCGGCGTCGGCATTACCCCGATGATGGCCATGCTGGACGCGCTGCTGCAGGCCGGCCAGCCGCGCGAGGTGCAGTTTCTGCACGCGTGCCGCAGCCCGTCGGTACAGGCTTTTGGCGCGCACCTGGCCAATCTGGCGGCCGAATACCCGCAGTTGCAGCTGGCACTGTGGTACGAGCAGGCCGACAGCTTGCCAGCCCACGCCGCACAGGCCAGCCACGTTGGCCGCATGCAACTGACTGCGGCCAACGTGCTGCCGGCTGCGCATTACTACCTGTGCGGCCCGCTGGCCTTCATGCAGGCGCAGCAGGCCAGCCTGCTGGCGCTGGGTGTGCCTGCGGCCAACATCCACGCCGAGGCCTTCGGCACTGGCGGTAACGGCCTGGGCTAAGCGGCCTTGCCCGCCGCCGGGTTTTGTCAGCCGGCAGCGGGCAGCGTATGCTGCGCACTGTTTCCACGCCGCCTACCGTTATGCAACTTACCCAGTTTACCGACCTGGGCCTGCGCGTCCTGATGTACCTCAGCTACCCGCAGCGCGAACAGCCCGTCACTATCGCCGAAATCGCCGAACGCTTTGCCATCTCGCGCAATCACCTGATGAAGGTGGTGCACGCCATGGCGCAGCAAGGCTGGCTGGCCACCACGCGCGGCAAGGGGGGCGGCCTGGCGCTGGCCATGCCGGCCGATCAGTACCGGCTGGGGCAGGTAATCCGCCAGCTGGAGCAGGTCACGGTGCTGATCGATTGCGCCGAGCCGCCCTGTGCGCTGCGCGGCCAGTGCCGGCTGAAAGGCGTGCTGGACGAGGCGCTGGCCGCCTTCTTTACCGTGCTGGACCGCTACACGCTGGCCGACGTGGTAGCGCAGCCCACCGGCCAGGCCATTGCCATCCTGCACCGGCTGGGTAGCGCCGGCCTGTCGCCAGCTGGCGACAGCTAAGCGCGTGGCTACCGGCTACGCTATAAAAGGTGGCGCGGCCAGCCAGGCCCTGGCCATGCACGGGGCTTGAGGCAAATTCAAACGCGTGTTTAACTGTGGGCCAGCGCTGCCGCCACGGCAGCCGGCAAGGGCCGCAGAGCCCCCCGCCCACACCAACACGAGGAATTTCCCATGCTGCACGGTACCCCGCGCAAAGTCGCCATTGTCGGCGCCAACCGCATCCCCTTCGCCCGCTCCGGCACCGCCTACAGCCAGCTGTCCAACCGCACCATGCTCACCGATACCCTCAAAGGCCTGGTGGAAAAATGCGGCCTGCAAGGCCAGCTGCTTGGCGAAGTGGTGGGCGGTGCGGTGATGAAACACGCCCGCGACTGGAACATGGTGCGCGAATGCGTACTGTCCAGCGGCCTGCACCCCCACACCCCGGCCTACGACATCCAGCAAGCCTGCGGCACCGGGCTGGAAGCCACCATTTTGGTGGCCAACAAGATCGCGCTGGGCCAGATCGATGCCGGCATCGCCTGCGGTACCGACACCACCTCCGACGCGCCGGTAGCCGTCAGCCGGGGCCTACAGCGCGCGCTGATGGACATCAACGCCGCTCGCAGCACCGCCGACAAGCTCAAGCTGCTGCCACGCCTGCTGAACCCGGCCAACCTCAAGCCCGAGCTGCCGGCCAACGCCGAGCCGCGCACCGGCAAGAGCATGGGCCAGCACGCCGAAATCACCGCCCAGCGCTACGGTATTACCCGCGAGGCACAAGACGCGCTGGCGCAGGCCAGCCACCAGAAGCTGGCCGCCGCCTACGACCGCGGCTTCTTCGACGACCTGGTCATGCCCTACCACGGCCTGCAGCGCGACAACAACCTGCGCCCCGATAGCAGCCTGGACAAAATGGCCAAGCTCGCGCCGGCCTTTGCCCGCAACGGCGGCACCATCACCGCGGCCAACGCCTCGCCGCTGACCGACGGCGCCTCCGCCGTACTGCTGGCCAGCGAAGACTGGGCCCGCGCCCACAACCTGCCCATCCTGGCCTACATCACCGCCGGCGAAGTGGCCGCCGTCGACTACATCGACGAACGCGAAGGCCTACTGATGGCGCCGGCCTACGCCATCCCGCGCATGCTGCAAAAGCACGGCCTGACGCTGCAGGATTTCGACTTCTACGAAATCCACGAAGCCTTCGCCGCCGTGGTGCTGTGCACGCTGGCGGCGTGGGAGTCCGACGACTTCTGCCGCAATAAGCTGGGCCTGCTCGCCGCGCTGGGCAGCATCGACCGCAACCGCCTCAACGTAAACGGCAGCTCCATCGCCGCCGGCCACCCGTTTGCCGCCACCGGCGGCCGGGTGGTGGCCACGCTGGCCAAACTGCTGGCCGAAAAAGGCAGCGGCCGTGGCCTGATCAGCATCTGCGCCGCCGGCGGCCAGGGCGTTACCGCCATTCTGGAACGCTAAGCGGTGACGCGATTTAGCGCAGGGCAGGGTGGCCAGCGCAGCCCGGGTTGGCCGCAGCCCACGCCGCCGGCATTGCCGCAAGGCCCGCTTTCGGCTAGAATCCGCACCCTGTCTGTGCCCCGGTGGTGAAATTGGTAGACACAAGGGACTTAAAATCCCTCGCTTTTAGCGTACCGGTTCGATTCCGGTCCGGGGCACCAGTCAAGTAAATCAAGGCTCTCAGCATCGCTGGGGGCCTTTTTTTGTTGCTGTTCAGAGTGTTCAGTGTGCAAAATGATTGCACATGAATTGCACACGGAGTATGCGCTGTGGCTATCACACAACTGGCTAGCGGTAAGTGGCGAGTACAGATCAGGCGGAAAGACTTAAAGCTGGATAAGGTCTTTGACACGAAGAAAGAAGCGACTCAAGCGGAGGCAGTAGCTCTAGGTAGAGTTAAACCAAGAGAGACCGCTAAGACCTTGGCGGACGTCTGGGAACGCTACCTGCAGAGCTTGGAATTCAACAGCAAGAAGCCATCAACGCAGCAGACTGAAAAAGTCAGGAGTGGGCCACTCTTGCGTGAGTTGGGTAAGCTGGAGATGAAGCAGCTGACAGCCTCCAAAGCCATCATTAGCGAGTATCTGGCAAAACGGTCAAAAGAGAAGTCAGGCAGGACAGGCAAAGTGCCTTCCGGCACATCCCTGCGCCTTGAGCTTGCCCTGTTCTCGACGCTATGCAAGTTTGCCGAAGACATAGGGATTAGCTCAGGAAATCCATCTAGGGGGATAAGGAAACGCCCTAAAACGGATGTCAGGCGGCGACGTGTGGGGGAGGATGAAATAGGGGAGCTTGAGACATGGTTAAGCGACAAAAGAGGGTGGGAACTGCACGAACATTGCCGCTTTATGATGCTCTTGTTCCATGTGGGGTGCAGACCTGGGGAGCTGGCCAGTGCGAAGTGGAAGAACGTAGACTTACAAGACCGGAGTGTTCTCTTTGAGGATACAAAAAACGGAGACTGGCGGAAAGCTCACTTGGTAGAACCTGCGTGTGATTTAGTAGCTGACCAGATAAAGCATAACAAGCATAAGACAGACGGCAAGTCAGATTATCTATTTTCTACGCTAAGTAAAAAAACAGGTGAATGGAAAGCGTTTAATTACACTCAAAGTGTCAAGACGCTAAAGGCCAATGGTGTGCTGAAAGATGATTTTCACGCGCATGCGATGAGGCGGGAGTTTGTCAGTAGGTTGATCGAAAGCGAAGTGCCCATTATGTCGATAAAGAAGCAGACAGGACATGGAACCACAGCAGCTTTAGAAATATATGATCAAGCTTTGGCGACGTCTCAAAATCTAAGAAATACGCTAGATAAGGTGGCAGAGACACAAGCAGAAGCGGCTATGCGAGATGAGCTTAAGAAGAAAGGTTTAACCCGTGATCAGATTGAACTAGCAATGCAAGTATTCAAGGCTAGGAAGTAGTTAAAGATAGAGGCGGGGAAAAGGCTAGGGTTGCGTCCCTAGCCTTTTTGCTGTCTATTTTCCAGGGCAATATAATGCTTCATAGGGAATGGAAGAGAGTATGTCTTTCCGCTAGCGACAACTATTATTTTTACATCACTGTTTTTACTAATTAAAAGAGAGGCTGAAAAGGGTTGGAATTTAAAATTAACTTGAGATGACTGGCCTAAAAAAAGAAGAGGATTTTGAAAAGTTTGGCGATCGGTTGAAGATTTAAAAGACTCTGTCAATTCTTCTAAAGTATAGTTTCCATCCTTTAGCAATACAGATTGTAGCTGTACAGGTGCTTGCGATTTATTCATAAATTCCAATTGCAACACGATATCATCAATGAATTGACCTCGTTTTAATTCAAGACGTGGCTTTATTTCTAAAGAGGGAATCATTGAGTTTATAGATTTATTGGCATAGCGAACAGTGGCGAGAACGGCAGCTATAGTGCCTATGCTTGATAGCCAGGTTCCAGCGATATTAAGGATCTCGGCAGTGGTCAGATAAATAAAAACGTACGGAAAAACAAGCTTAAAAATATAGCCAAAGAAAAAGCCAAGAGAAAATAATGCAATCCAGAGAAGCATATATATCTTTCAAATAATCCGTAAGAGAGACGATAGCATAAAAGCCCGAAGGGTGGCTAGGCGTTCAGCCTAGCCAGTGGGGCACCCCAGTGCCCCACCGTGGGGGAGCCGTGCACCGTGCTGCGTGCGCTGAACAGCGCACCAGAAGCCGCCCCAGCGGCTGGCAGGGGCACGGGGGTGAAACCCCCGCCCCCACGCGGAGCGGTGGGGCAACCCCCCTCAATAGTGAACCTTGGACAACGTCAAAGGGAGCGGTCAACCGGCGCGGGTTCCCTACTTTTTGAGTATCAAAAAGAAAGGGCAAAGACGGGGGAATTGAGGGGGGTTGCCCCAGCGTGAGCTGGGGGGCGGCTGCTTGTGGTGAGGTTGAGGGCGTCCAGCCCGAAAAGCCCCGTTAGACCGCCCTAGCGGGCTGTTTTTAGGGGCTGTGCCGAATGCTTTTGACGTTGTTAAGCTCATTACAATGAGCTTAACAGGGGGGCTAGACAGGTGGCTACAACGTCAGAGACGTTGTAAGCCCGATAGCTACACTGTTCACGATAAACACCGTTTGGAGTGAACAAAATGACAACGAACACGAATGACAAAGCGGTTCAGAATGAACTGCGAACCTTGGAAGCGATTGCAAGGTTCGGGATATTGATGGCTAAAGATGTGGCGGCTATTCCGTTTAAAAACGCAGGCAGTGATGCGTCAGCATTGAATATGGCAAACAGAACGCTTGCTAGGTTGATGACGCTTAAGCAAGTTGGTAGGAAACAAAGCCGCTTCGGGTACTGGTATTATCTGCAAGAGTCAGGGGCAAGACGTTGCAACGATGACTTGAACGAACAGGGAATTGGAGCATTTGCAAGATATGGCGGGCATCTGTCTGTCATGTCCACTATTGATAGAAAACGCTGTATTAGCGAAGTAGCCCGCAACTTAGCTAAAAATGATTTCGAAGTTATGGGGCAATTTGCATTATTCATGGTAGACGAAGAATTAAAAGAATTTGACATGTTTGCGGTGAAGAAACGAAAAAATGGTGTCTATACTTTGGGAGTTCTTGTTGCTTTAAACGTGAGAGATTCTGAGAAATTCTTAATGCAATGCTCAACTCTGGTTAAGCATTGCAACAAAATCTTGATTCACGGTGAAACTAATATTTGCCAAAAAATGCTTTACGAAGCAAATAAGCTAGATGCACTAAACGGAAAGTTAATGCTCTTGCGTAATAGCGGTAAGACTTAATCAATCAAGGTGAGATCAAGAAAGTGTTCAGGCTGTTTCATTTTCCCGAATGATTCCCGACAGTCAATAGACCAAAACTGAATTAAGCTTAATTCCAAGCCCCGCATCTAGCGGGGCTTTTTTTGTTAGGTGTGGACCGTTTCAGACAATGGCAGTCCGTCCGGCTGGCAAGGGATGGCAGGCGGGCGGGCTGTCATTCTCTTTCAACGTAGCCCACCAATACTAATTGACGCTGGGTGCGGGTAAGTTCTGGAATGCTTTGCAGTGCTCAAGAGCGTTCTCGATGATTTGCGGAAATGCACCTTGAGACGTAATCATAAGATCATTCTCGGCGCGAGTAATCGCGACATATGAAAGGTTCGGGAAGTCGTCAGACTCTTCACGCTCAGAGCGTGAACCGCACGCGATAGCAACGTTGTGGTATTCGAGTCCCTTCGATGCGTGGATTGTCTTGAACTCGATGCCCTGTAATGCGGGGAGGTTCTCAAGAACAAAGCGGCGCTGGATGAAGTTCAACTGTGCTTGAGTGCGTGCGAGAACTGCGTTAGGTAGCGTTTTACCGACGTCCCCCCAATCTCAGTAGCACTACGCTTTAGAGTCCAAGGCTAATTTACCTGATTTCTCCGCCAGTAATT
>NZ_VMDW02000094.1 GCF_007644045.2 Vogesella urethralis | reverse complement strand
AGAAGAACAGGGTTGCGTGGAACAACTTAAGAGGATTGGCATTGCTCCTGAGGATATCCGCTATGTGGTCCTGTCCCATTTGCACTCTGATCATACGGGAGCAATTGGTCGCTTCCCCCATGCTACGCATGTTGTCCAGAGGCAAGAGTATGAATATGCCTTTGCCCCTGACTGGTTTACTTGGGGAGCCTATTGCCGACGCGATTTCGATCGTCCCCAACTTAAC
>NZ_VMDW02000062.1 GCF_007644045.2 Vogesella urethralis | reverse complement strand
ACAGAACCCAGGACTTTACGGAGACAGCCCAGGGCGGTCGTTAATCTTCAGGATTTACAGGTTACATTCGGCGCGAAGACGGCGGTCTCCGCCGCCAGTTTCCGTGTCGACGCCGGGGAAACCTTCAGCCTGATCGGCGCCTCGGGCTGCGGCAAATCGACGATTTTGCGCGTGCTGGCCGGATTGCAGCGCGAATGGCGCGGCAGCGTGGATCTGCTCGGCCAGGC
>NZ_VMDW02000132.1 GCF_007644045.2 Vogesella urethralis | reverse complement strand
CGAACTGGGTCCGGTTAACGCGACGATTCACAAAATCAATGAATGCGTGAACGCTGCCGATTTACAACTGCTGGCCCGCATGTATCAACGTATTATGGAGCAACTCGTCGCCTGACGGGTGCTTAAAGAGGATTAGCGAATGGACTGGCTTTCAAAGTACTGGTGGATTCTGGTGTTGGTATTTCTGGTAGGCGTGCTGCTTAACGTGATTAAAGATCTCAAGCGCG
>NZ_VMDW02000130.1 GCF_007644045.2 Vogesella urethralis | reverse complement strand
CTGAACACCGGCGGCGCCAGACCCAGCTGGCGCGCCATCATCGGATAAAAGGTGCTGCGTGGCGGATGCGAAGGCGCACATATATTATAGATGTGCCCCCCTTTCGGAGCCTGTAAAAGCAGCTCTATTGCACCGATAACATCTTCAAGGTGTACAAGGTTAACGCCGTGCTGACCATCCGGCGCGGATTTACCGGCAAAGAAGCGTCCCGGATGACGCCCCGGCCC
>NZ_VMDW02000119.1 GCF_007644045.2 Vogesella urethralis | reverse complement strand
GCTTGCCGCCGATGCCGGCGAAGGACTGACGCTGGCCCTCGCCGACGATGAGGCCTTCAATTTTTATTACCTCGATAACCTGGCGCTGCTGGCGCGCTGCGGCGTGAAGATGGTGCGCTTTAGCCCGCTGCGCGATCGCCAGCTGCCGGCCTGCCAGATGATCTGGCTCGGCGGCGGCTATCCGGAGCTGCATGCGGCCGGGCTATCCGCTAACCACGAGATGCTGAC
>NZ_VMDW02000141.1 GCF_007644045.2 Vogesella urethralis | reverse complement strand
ATTCCGCGCTATCATCCCTGGTTTTGTGACAGACCGCACGGAAGCAGGGCCTGACACCGCTCCCTCTTTTTTTATAAGCTGCGAACTTTTTTTATGCCCCCAGTTTCTGACCCCGCCGCTTCCGGCAACCTGCGTCCCATCCTCCGCTCCCCGTCTTTACTGACGCGCGAAGTGCTGGCCGGCGTGCTCACCGCCCTGGCGCTCATCCCTGAAGTGATTTCGTTTTCAG
>NZ_VMDW02000006.1 GCF_007644045.2 Vogesella urethralis | reverse complement strand
CGGCCTCCCGGCCTCCTGTGGAGAGAAGAGATGAGCCACTATCCGCACCTTTTCAGTCCGTTGACCATCAACGGTATGACGTTAAAAAACCGCATTATTATGCCCCCTATGGGCACCAATATGGCCACGCTCAATGGCGAGGTGTCGCAGGAACAGCTGGAATACTACGAACTGCGGGCCAAAGGCGGCACCGGGCTTATCACCATCGAAAATATTTGTATTGATTTCC
>NZ_VMDW02000097.1 GCF_007644045.2 Vogesella urethralis | reverse complement strand
AACCTGGTGTTACAGGATTATGCATCAGGCAGCCGTCCGCTGAAAGATGCCGCACTGGCCGCGCAGGGTGTTAAGGCAACCATTGTGCAGGAGATCGGGCATCCTGCCACGCTCTTCCCGATGGTCGAAGCGGGGATTGGCATCAGCGTTCTGCCGGCGCTGGCGCTGCCACTGCCGCAGGGGAGTCGTTTAACGGTGAAGCGTTTCGTACCCTGTGTCGAACGCCAGC
>NZ_VMDW02000019.1 GCF_007644045.2 Vogesella urethralis | reverse complement strand
CGCTAATGAGCCCAGTTGAAGGCTCCAAAGCCCCCCAAGGGGTTTAGTATTTACGTCGTATAATTCGGCCTTATGTAAAACGCATCGGACATGGCGTTGTCTAACGCCATAGGTAGAAATACTTATGTGGTTTTTTTGTCATGCGTGTACGTAGATTTCCCCGATGTGAGTTCCCCTGCAACCCTGCTGACCTCAACAGGGTAGTAT
>NZ_VMDW02000057.1 GCF_007644045.2 Vogesella urethralis | reverse complement strand
TTCTTCATGTCCAACTCCTTGTCATGGTGGATTGGACGCTAAAGTCACGCGCTACTCAAGATGGGGTGGACGTCGCTGCAGTGGGAACCGCCAGGTTTCATGCCCTGTCAGGATCGGGTAACCTTGTTGCATTATCGAGAGGGAGATTCTGATGAAACGATTCGCAGCATGCTTGCTGGTGGTGCTGGCCGCGCCGGTGCTGGCACAAAACAGCAGTAATGTGGATGCCCAGTTGCTGGCCGCACAGATGGCGTACCAAGCGGCGGATGGCAAGCAGGAGCAGGCGCGACGCCAGTTACAGCAAGCAGACGATGATTTGAAGCTGGCAGAAAAACGTCTGGCGGATGCGCAGCAAGCCTTGCAGCAAGCACAGCAGCAGCAGGCGCAAGCGGCTGCCGACAAGCAAGCTGCCGATGCCGTGATGCAGCAAGCCACACAGCGTCTGAAGGACGCTTGGCAGCAGAAGGAAGGGCAGTAAGCCTAGTGATTGGCCGGGGCTGCCGGCTTGTTAAGTTCTTGCAGCCGCAGCATGTCCTGGGCGGCTTTGACGCGTAGCCGTTCGATTTCTGCGCGCCGCGACTGGATTAGGGCGGTGGTTTCGTTTTGCAGTCGTTGTTTCTCGGCAAGCTGGCTACGCAGGCCATCCGAGATAGTTTTACCGCTCTGCCGCAGTTTATTGGCTTCGTTGTTCAGATCATTCAGCTGGGCACTGGCCATGCGCAACTGGCTTTCCAGCGTACGCAGGCCGGTTTGTAGCAGTTTGATCTGCTTGTCGCGTTCTGCGGCGATATCGGCAGTAGAGCGGTAGCGTTCCTGCAGTGCGCGGTCGTAGCGCAGCTGTTCGGCGCGCTGTTCCTGCTCCTGCTTCTTGCGCACCAGTTCGGCCTCGTGGGCGCGCTTGTCGGCTTCGCTTTCGCCCTTGCGCAGCAGGATGCCTTCCTTGTTCAGCTTGCTGACGCCGCTCTTCTGTTCGGTAGGCGGCGGGTAGTCGCTGTAGTGCACCACCCCGCGCTCGTCTGTCCATTTGTACAGACCTTCGGCCTGTACCGGCAGGGCACAGGCGAATAGCAGCAGGGCGAGGTGGTAGCGCATATCAGTCGTTGACTCCGTATTGGGCGCGGTAGGCACGCACCGCTTCCAGATTGTCGGCCAGTTCCGGGCTGCCTTCAAGGAAGCCCAGCAAGTCTTTTAGCGTGGCAATGGCAATAACAGGCAAATTATAGTCACGTGCTACTTCTTGCACTGCCGACAGTTCACCCGTGCCGCGCTCCATGCGGTCCAGTGCGATGGCCACGCCAGCCGGTTCGGCGCCGGCGGCGCGGATCAGCTGTACCGACTCGCGTACCGAGGTGCCGGCCGAAATCACGTCGTCGATGATCAGCACCTTGCCTTGCAGCGGCGCGCCCACCAGGGTGCCGCCTTCGCCGTGGTCTTTGGCTTCCTTGCGGTTATAGGCAAACGGCACGTTGCGGCCATCTTCTGCCAGCGCCATGCTGGTGGCGGCGGCCAGGATGATGCCCTTGTAGGCAGGCCCGAAAATCATATCGAATGCGACGCCGCTCTCGCTGATAGACTTGGCGTAGAAACGGGACAGATGCAGCGTGCTTTCGCCATCGTTGAACAGGCCGGCGTTGAAGAAGTAGGGTGAAGTGCGGCCCGCTTTGGTCACAAAGGAACCGAAACGCAGTACCTGCTTCTTAAGCGCAAAACGAATAAAATCCTGGCGAAAATCGCTCATTTCTATACCCCTACCTTAACGCATTGACGTGGCTGAAAAATTGCCGCAAGGATACCACGGGAGACCCCATGCTTCGAATCGTTTCCGCCAACCTCAACGGCATCCGCTCGGCCGACAAGAAGGGCTTTTTCGACTGGCTGGCGGGCCATCAGGCGGATTTTGTCTGCCTGCAGGAGCTGAAAGCCCAGGCGGGGGACCTCAGCCCGCGCATGCAGAACCCGGACGGTATGACCGGTTATTTTCACTACGCCGAGAAGAAGGGCTATAGCGGCGTCGGCATTTACACCCGCCACACGCCGGACCGCGTGATTACCGGCCTGGGCGTAGACTGGATCGACGCAGAAGGCCGCTACCTGCAGCTGGATATCGGTAACCTGTCGGTGGTGTCGCTGTATTTGCCTTCCGGCTCCAGCAGCGACGAGCGCCAGCAGGTGAAGTTCGATTTCCTCGACGTGTTCATGCCGCATATGGAAGCACTGCGCGCCAGCGGCCGTGACGTGGTGATCTGCGGTGACTGGAACATCGCCCATAACGAGATCGACCTCAAGAACTGGAAGGGCAACCTGAAAAACTCCGGTTTCCTTCCGGAAGAGCGCGCCTGGATGACGCAATTGCTGGGCAGCGGCTGGTGCGATGTGTGGCGTACGCTGTACCCAGACGCGCCGGGTTACAGCTGGTGGAGCAACCGTGGCCAGGCTTACGCCAAGGACGTGGGCTGGCGGATCGATTACCACATCGTCAGCCCCGGGCTGATGGCGCAGGCTCGTGCTGCCAGCGTGTACAAGGACGAGAAGTTTTCCGACCACGCCCCGCTGACCGTTGACTACGAGCGGAGCCTGTAATGTGGGATGACGACGATATTTTCCTGATTACGGTGCCAGGCTGGGGCAACTCCGGCCCCAAACACTGGCAGAGCTACTGGGAACGGCTGTACCCGCTGGCGCGCCGCGTGGAGCAGGACGACTGGCTGTACCCCAGCCGCGATGCCTGGGTGCAGTGCCTGGCCGACACGGTAGACGGCTGTAGCGGCAAGGTGGTGTTGGCCGCACACAGCCTGGGTTGCCATACCGCGGTGGAGTGGCTGGGCCAGGCCAGCCTGTTGCAGCAACGCAAGGTCAAGGGCCTGTTGCTGGTAGCGCCGCCGGCACTGCCGATTACCGAGGCGCGGGCGCGTGCCAGCGGCGAGCTGCCGGACGACGCGCCGCTACCGGCGTTTGACGGCTTTGCTGCGCCACGTGCTATCCGCATTCCCGTCCCCACGCGTATGGTGGCCAGCCGCGATGACCTGTTCTGCGATTACGCCACGAGCGAGGCGATGGCCGCGCAGTGGGGCGTTAAGCTGCTGGATGCCGGCAGCGCCGGCCATATGGGCAGCCACAGCGGGCTGGGCGACTGGAAGGCCGGACAGAAGCTGATCCAGCAGTTGATGTTGGGTTGACGCGGGCTTAAGACGTAAAAAAGGTTGGCCGCATGAGGCCAACCTTTTTGTTTTGCTGCGGGCAGCGATCAGGCGCCGGTCGCTACCGGGCGGCTATCGTCGCTGCACCATTCGCTCCAGCTACCGGCGTACAGCGCGGCGCCGTCCAGGCCGGCGTGGGCCATGGCCAGGCGGTTATGGCAGGCGGTGACGCCGCTACCGCAGTACAGCACCACGTCGCTGGCGGCGGTATCGCCCAGTACCGCTTGCCATTCCGCAGCCAGCACCTCGGCCGGCTTGAAGCGGCCATCCTGCATATTGAGCTGGAAGAAACGGTTGCGCGCGCCGGGGATGTGGCCGGCTACCGGGTCCAGCGTTTCGTTCTGGCCGGCAAAGCGGTCGGGGGCGCGGGCATCGATCAGCACGCGTTCGGCTTTGTCGAGGTTGGCCGCCACCATATCGGCGTCGAACAGCTGCTCCAGCGCCGGGCGCATCACGAAGCGGGTGCTGTTTTTCTCCGGTGCGTCGGTAGTGACGGCACCACCAGCGGCCTGCCAGGCCTGAAAGCCGCCGTCCAGCACCGCCACGGCCTCGTGACCCAGCCAGCGCAGCAGCCACCAGGCGCGCGCCGCGTACATGCCGCCGGCGTCGTCGTAGGTCACCACCTGGGTATTTGGGCCGATGCCCAGCGCGCCGAAGTTCACCGCCAGGCGTTGGCCGTCCGGCAGCGGGTGGCGGCCGTTATTGCCGTTCTTGGCGCCAGACAGGTGATAGTCCAGGTGCAGGTAGTGGGCGCCGGGCAGGTGGCCGGCTTCGTAAACGGTGGGGCCGTAGGACGGGTCGGCCAGCTGGAAGCGGCAGTCCAGCAGCACCAGGTCGGCGGTGTCTTGCTGCAGCAGGGCGTCTGCGCTGATCAGGGTACGGTACATGGGGTTCTCCTTTGCACACGCTTGGGCACCTTGCGAAGCCAGCCGGTGGCCGGCTTCGCAAGGCGTCCTGGCAGACGGGCTGCCGTTGACGGTGGTCAAGCGTTGTTTGAAATATTAAACGTTGACCACCATAGCACGGCCGGGCTTCAGCCGGCCAGCGCGGCGCGCAGTGCGGCGGCCAACTGTGGCATGCCGTGCGCTACGCCGTCACGCTGCGCCTGGCCCCACAGCGGCTGCGGGAAGTGCTTGTCGTCGGCAAAACGCGGGATCACGTGCCAGTGCAGGTGCGGCACCATATTGCCGAAACTGGCCAGGTTGATCTTGTCCGGGTTCAGCAGGCTGCGCAGCGCGGCTTCAGTGCGGTACACCCAGTCCATCACGTGGGCGCGGTCGGCCGGGGCCAGGTCGGTCATTTCCTTCACATGGCCGTGCCAGATCACGCGGCAGAACGCCGGATAGTCGGCGTCGGCCACCAGAATCACGCGCAGTTTGTCGTCGCGGTACAGGATGTCGCCACCGTCCTGGTGGCACAGTTCACAGTGCATGGGGTGTCCTTTGCGGGCTTAACGTTGGCCGCGCCCTTGCCAGTTTTCATAATCGAAGTCGGCCAGGTTGATCAGGCCGAAATCGCGTGGCGGGCGGGCGTGTTTCGCGGTTTGCTTGTCTGGTTCACTGGTGTGGAAGCTCAGGCTATCGACCGCTACCAGCTGCCAGGTCTGGTCGCGGCGTGACCAGGCAAAGCGGTAGTCCTCGCGCCAGCGCCAGTTGCTGCCGCCGTAGTGCAGCAGCGTAAAGCCACCTGCCTGCGTCTGGATGCCTTCAAACGGGTCGCCAAACACGCCGCCGCACTGGCGGCACATCACCGCGCGTTCGCTGCGGGCGACGGCCTTGAGTTTGCCGTCGGGCTGGCGCAGCCACACCTGCAGCAGCCGGGGGCCGTCATCGTCTTGCTGGGCGCTGGCTTCGCTGACGGTAACCAGATCGACACGACCGTCGCGGTTAAGGTCGGCCGCCTCCCAGGTCAGCAGAGTCTGGCCGGCCGGCAGCGTGGCCTTGACCTCGGCGGGCAGCGGCTTGGCCGCATGGCTGCTCAGCGCCGCTAGCAGCATCAGCGCCGCCACAAGCTGGTGCAGGGTTGGCCGCAGCAGGCTCATACCCACTCGCGGTGCGGCAGGAAGTCGGTGTACAGCGCCGCTTCCGGGCTGCCGGCTTCCGGTTGGTAGCCGTATTCCCAGCGCACCAGCGGCGGCATCGACATCAGGATGGATTCGGTACGGCCACCGGTCTGCAGGCCGAACAGCGTGCCGCGGTCCCACACCAGGTTGAATTCCACGTAGCGGCCGCGGCGGTACAGCTGGAACTGGCGCTCGCGCTCGCCCCAGGGCGTGTCTTTGCGGCGCGCCACGATGGGCAGATAGGCGTCGGTAAAGCCGTTACCTACTGCCTGCATGAAGGCAAAGCTGGTATCGAAATCCGGTTGGTTCAGGTCGTCGAAGAACAAGCCGCCCACGCCGCGCGCTTCACCGCGGTGCTTCAGGTAGAAGTATTCATCGCACCACTTTTTGTATTTGGGGTAGGTGTCGGCGCCGAACGGTGCGCACAGGTCGCGCGCCACGGTGTGCCAGTGCACCACGTCGTCCACGTTGCCGTAGTAGGGCGTCAGGTCGAAACCGCCGCCAAACCACCATACCGGTGCCTCGCCGTCTTTTTCGGCAATGAAAAAGCGCACATTGGCGTGGCTGGTGGGCACATAAGGGTTTTTCGGGTGGATCACCAGCGACACGCCCATGGCCTCGAAGCGGCGGCCGGCCAGCTCCGGGCGGTGCGCGGTGGCACTGGCCGGCAGCGCCTCACCGGACACGTGCGAGAAATTGACGCCGGCTTGCTCGAACACGGCGCCGCCGGTCAGCACCCGGCTACGGCCACCGCCTCCTGCCGGGCGCTGCCAGCTGTCCTCGATGAAGTTGGCCGCGCCGTCGGCGCCGGCCAGGCCCAGGCAGATGTGGTCCTGCAGGTCCAGAAGAAACTGTTTTACCTGGTGAGCGTGCGGGTGGCTCATGCGCGTTTTCCGTATACAAAAGTCTAGCCGGATTGTAATGGCAAAGCCGCCGAGCGACGAGAGCCCTGCCGTCGCCAGTATTGAAAAGCATTTGCTATAAGATGATGCGCGACAACATCTTATGAATCGGTGAACTGTTGTGCTAACGAAGCTGACATCCGGCTATTCAGCCTACGTAAATCCTTGCCAGAAAAGGTGCGCATTACCCGTTGTCGGGATATTTTTCGTCAAAAATATCCATTTGGCAGCGTATAGCAGCGGCATGATGACGGCGGCTATTTGATAGCAGCTAACAAAAAGGTACTCAATATAAGTAAAACAAATGAATGATCTGGCGCAATCGAGGCACGTAATGGCTCGAATTTTACATTGAAACTATAAAAAAGGCTGGCTATAGCACTATTGACATCCATAAGACGAAAAAGGGGATGCTGTGCTAAGCCCAAAAACTCACCGCACCGAACGGGTGTATCTGCTCACTTCCGCCGTGCTGTTTCCGGTGCTGGCCTGGCTGGCCGGTAGCGCCTGGTGGCTGCTGGTCGTGCTGTTGCTGGTGCCGCTGCTCGCCGGCCTGGCGTGGCCGGGGGCGGCCCGGCAAGGCAACGACAGCGAGGCGCCGGTGGCTACCGCGCCGGCCCCCGACCCGTACTGGGAAGAAGCCGGCAAGCTGGTGTCGCAAGTGCTGCCGCTATGGTCCGGCCAGACCCAGCTGGCTTCCAGCCAGGTGGAGGAAGCCATCGGCAACCTGGCCAACCGTTTTGCCAGCATGAACGCGCTGATCCGCCAGTCGCTCAGCGACGGCCAGGGCGGCGGCGATTTCGGCAAGATGGCGCAAGCCGAGGAAAAGCTGCTCAGCATCCTGCGGCTGCTGGACGAGTCGGTCGACAAGCGCAACCAGCTGATCGAGCGTATCGGCCAGCTGCAGGCGCATACCAGCCAGTTGCAGGGCATGGCCGAATCAGTGTCCTACATTGCCGGCCAGACCAACCTGCTGGCGCTGAATGCCGCCATCGAGGCCGCCCGCGCCGGCGAGGCTGGCCGCGGTTTTGCCGTGGTGGCCGACGAAGTGCGCAAACTGTCGATGCAGTCCAACGATACCGGCAAGAACATTTCCACCTCCGTGGCCCAGATCGTGGCCGAGCTGGAAGCCACCGCGCAGCGTGCGCAGCAGCTGGGCCAGGAGGAAAAGTCGCTGATGAACGACGCCGCCGGCTCGGTGACCGACGTCATCCACACCTACCAGCAGATCACGCACGAGCTGAAAGACAGCCAGCAGCAGTTGGCCGCTAGCGGGGGCCAGGTGCGCGACGAGATCCAGGACGTGCTGGTCAACCTGCAGTTCCAGGACCGTGTCAGCCAGATCCTCAGCCACATCATTGCCGACATGCAGCGGTTGGAAGCCATGCTGAACGAGGCGGTACAAGCGCCGGCGGGGCAGCTGCCGCCCAAGCCGGACACCCGGCAGTGGCTGGCCGACCTGAAGCGCAGTTACACCACCCACGAACAGCACGCGCTGCACAGCCATGCCAGCGGTGGCGCCCAAGGGGGCGCTGGCGGTGGTGCCAGCGTCGAAGTCACCTTTTTCTGATTAACGGGGAGCAAGCACATGGCCAAGACCATATTGATCGTGGACGACTCTGCCAGCCTGCGGCAGGTGGTGAAGATTGCGCTGATGGACGCCGGTTACGACGTGATCGAAGCCGGTAACGGCCAGGAAGGGCTGCAGCGGCTGGACGGCCGCAAGATCCACCTGATCGTGTCCGACGTGAACATGCCGATCATGGACGGCATTACCTTCCTGAAAAACGTCAAGCAGCACCCGTCGTACAAATTCACGCCGGTGATCATGCTCACCACCGAAACCGGCGACGACAAGAAAAAAGCCGGCCAAGAGGCCGGTGCCAAAGCCTGGGTGGTGAAGCCGTTCCAGCCGCCCATCCTGTTGGCCGCCATTTCCAAGCTGATCCTGCCCTAGGCAGGGCCTTGCCGCTGCGGCGGCGCTGATTGTTGCCGGAGGAAGCCATGCCGTCCGTCATCACCCTGGAACAAGAATGCACCATCTACCAGGCCGCCCAGCTGCGTCAGCAGCTGTCGGACGCGCTGGTTGCCGGTGACGGCCTGCAGCTGGACCTGTCGGCCATCGACGAAATGGACTGTTCGGCCGCGCAGATCTTGCTGTGGCTGGCGGGCGAAGCACGCCGCCTGGACAAGCCGTTGCAGCTGGTACGGCTGTCTGCCGCTGCCCGCGAGCTGCTGACGCTGCTGGGCCTGCTGCTGCTGTTGCCGATCAAAGACGAGGAGGATGGCCGCGATGAATCTTGATTCGGCACGCCAGACCTTTCTGGAAGAAGCGCGCGAGCTGCTGGAAGACATGGAGCGCATCCTGCTGGACGTGGAAGCCAGCGCCACCACCGACGAGCAGCTCAACGCGCTGTTCCGCGCCATGCACACCATCAAGGGCTCGGCCGGCCTGTTCAACCTGGACGAAGTGGTGCACTTCACCCACGAGGCCGAAAACGTGGTGGACCTGTTGCGCAGCGGCCAACTGACGCTCAGCGAAGACCTGTCCGGCCTGCTGCTGCGCTGCCACGACCACGTAAAGGCCATGCTGGTGGTGGTGGACGATAAGGCCGCCATGCAGCAGATGCTGCAGACGCCGCTGCTGGACGAGCTGCGCCGTTACGCCAGCCCGGCGGTTACCGAGGCGGCTGCCACCGGGGCAGCAGCAGACGCGCCCGCCGATGCGGTGATGGAAGGCGGCCTGCGCGACTGGGTGCTGTCGCTGCGCTTTGGCGACGACGTGCTGCGTAACGGCATGGACCCGTCGGCCTTCTTCCGCTACCTGCGGCTGCTGGGCGAGTTTCTGGTAGTGCAGCCGGTAGTCAGCCGTTTGCCATCTGCCGAGCGCTTCGACGCGGAAACCTGTTACCTGCGCTTCGAGGTGCTGTTCTCCAGCGACGCCAGCCAGCAAATGCTGCTGGACGTATTCGAGTTCGTGCGCGAAGACAGCCAGATCCACATCTTCCCGGTCAGCGAGGCCGCGCAGCACTGGCCGCAGGTGGCCGCCCTCGGCGACGAGGCCGAACAGGCTGCCGTGGCCGCTGCCTGGCGCGCGCTGGGGCTGCCGACCGAGGCCGCCACGGCCAGTACCGAAGCCGAAACCGACGTCGCGCCTGACCCGGTGGCGGTCGTCAGCGTGGCCGCCAGCAGCGCCGACAAGGCCGATAAAACCGACAAAGCGCCGGCGGACGTGCGCCAGCCGCGCGGCACCGAAAGCCGCTTCATCAAGGTGGAAGCGGCCAAGCTGGACAACCTGATCAACCTGATCGGCGAGCTGGTCATCGCCGGCGCTGCGGCCAACCTGATGGCCCGCCGCTCGGCGCAGGGCGCGCTGGTGGAATCCACCATCGCCATTGCCAACCTGATCGAACAGATCCGCGCCGGCACGCTGAGCATGCGCATGGTGCAGATCGGCGACATCTTCAGCCGCTTCCCGCGCGTGGTACGCGACGTGTCGAAAGAGCTGGGCAAGAGCATCCAGCTGAATGTGTCCGGCGCCGACACCGAGCTGGACAAATCGATGGTGGACAAGCTGGGCGACCCGCTGATGCACATCGTGCGCAACGCCATCGACCACGGCATCGAATCGTCCGAGGCCAGGTTGGCCGCCGGCAAGCCGGCCGAGGGCAATGTGTGGCTGAACGCCTACCACGAGAGCGGCAGCGTGGTGATCGAAGTGGCCGACGACGGCGCCGGCCTGCGCAAGGACAAGATCCTGGCCAAGGCGGTGGCCAATGGCCTGGTATCGCCCGACGCGGTGCTGCCGGACGGCGAGGTGTACAAGCTGATCTTCGAGCCGGGTTTTTCCACCGCCGAGCAGGTGACCAACATCTCCGGCCGCGGCGTGGGCATGGACGTGGTACGGCGCAGTATCGAACAGCTGCGCGGCACCATCGATATCGAATCGGCAGTGGGCGAGGGCACCACCTTCCGCATCCGCCTGCCGCTGACGCTGGCCATTATCGATGGCTTCCTGGTGTCGGTCGGCAATGCCACCTTCGTGATACCGCTGGAAACGGTGATCGAATGCATCGAAATGCCGGGCAACGCGCTGCAAGGTGACGCCCACAACTGCCTGAACCTGCGCGGCGAAGTGCTGCCGCTGCTGGGGCTGAACCAGTTCCTGGAACTGGCGCAGCCGCCGGGCAAGCGCCAGAACGTGGTGGTGGTGCGTTACGGCGACAGCAAGGCCGGCATTGTGGTGGATGAGCTCTTGGGCGAGTTCCAGACCGTGATCAAGCCGCTGGGTAGTTTGTTCCGTCACCTGCGCGCCATCAGCGGTTCCACCATTCTGGGTTCGGGTGAGGTGGCGTTGATCCTCGATATTCCGGCCCTGATCCAGTACGCCTGCGCGCAGGAAGCCGAGCGTTTCGTCCACCACGCCGACACCGCGCAGGGGCGCGGCGGCCACGGCAACTATTAACCAAGCACAGCAGCCGGCAGGCTGCGGGGGAGCACAGAAATGAGCACAAAACAGATGTCGGTGGCCATGCGCCTGGGGCTGGGCTTTGGCGCGGTGATTTTCTTCATGCTGCTGGTGTTCCTGATCGCCATGAACGGCTTCAGGCAGATCAATGTGCAGATGAGCGCCATCACCAAGGAGAACAGCCCGGAGCTGGTGCAGATCAACGCGATGAACGATGCGGTGCAGGAAATGCGCGTGCAGTACCGCAACGTGATCATCATTACCGACACTGCCGAGCTGAGCAAGGCAGTGGAAATTTATAACAGCAACAAGAACAAATACCCCGACGCTTACCGCAAGTTGCAAGACCTGTTTGCCGGCCAGGTGGAGCCGATGACCGAGAAAGAGCGCGATTTGATGAACCAGATTGCGGCGCAGGCAGCGGTGGCGTTCCCGATTGTGGACCGCGTGGTGCAAATGGGGGCGGCCAACCAGAACGAAGAAGCCGCTGCCCTGATGCAGTCGCAGGCTAACCCGGCGATGGGCAAGCTGCGCAGCCTGATTTCGGAGCTGGCGGCGTTCGAAACCCAGCTCAGTGTGGACATGGCGAAAGAGGCGGACGAGAAATATCAAGCCGCCTTCATGCAGATGCTGACTGTGTCCATCATCGCTTTGGTGGTGGGCATCGTGGTGGCCATCCTGATCATCCGTAATATTGCCCGCTCGCTGGGTGGCGAGCCGCACTACGTGGCCGACATGATGCGTGAAGTGGCCAACGGCAACCTGATGGTGAACATCACCGTGAAACCGGGTGACACCACCAGCCTGGCCTCGTCCATTGCCATGACCATCGACAAGCTGCGCGGCATCATGGCCGAGGTACGCAGCAACGCCGACAACCTGTCGTCGGCCTCGCAGCAGGTGAGCGCCACCGCCCAGTCGCTGGCGCAAGGCGCCAGCGAGTCGGCCGCCAGCGTGGAAGAAACGTCGGCGTCGGTGGAAGAAATGTCCTCGTCCATCAACCAGACCAGCGACAACGCCAAGCTCACCGAAAGCATTGCCACCAAGGCCGCGCGCGAGGCCGCAGAGGGCGGCGATGCGGTGAAACAGACCGTCACCGCCATGCGCCAGATTGCCGACAAGATCAGCATCGTCGACGACATCGCCTACCAGACCAACCTGCTGGCGCTGAACGCCGCCATCGAAGCCGCCCGCGCCGGCGAGCACGGCAAGGGCTTTGCCGTGGTGGCCGCCGAGGTGCGCAAGCTGGCCGAACGCAGCCAGGTAGCAGCGCAGGAGATTGGCGAAGTGGCCAGCGGCAGCGTGTCGATGGCCGAACGCGCCGGCCAGCTGCTGGAAGAGATCGTGCGCTCCAGCTCCAAAACCGCCGACCTGGTGCAGGAAATCTCGGCGGCGTCGATGGAGCAGGCCAGCGGTGTCGGCCAGATCAACGCCTCGGTACAGCAGATCAACGCGGCCACGCAGCAGAGCGCGTCGTCCAGCGAGGAACTGGCGTCCACCGCCGAGGAGATGAGCGGCCAGGCCGAGAACCTGCAAGACCTGATCTCGTTCTTCCGCATTGAAACCTCGGGTATCGCCCGCCGTCGCGGCACACCGCGCAGCCCGGTGGTGAGCAGTGCCCCCAGCTCGCACGGCAGCGCCGGCGAGCCGGACGAGAACGACTTCGTGCGCTTCTGAGCCGGGAGGTGACCATGGGCGCATTGACCCTACGCCGGGGGCGCGACGCCGCCCCCGTGGAGGAGGTCCACGAGGACATCCTGCAATACCTGACTTTCCAGCTCAGCGGGGAGACTTACGCCATCGGCATCCTGTCGATCAAGGAGATTCTGGAGTACACCACGCTGACGCAGGTGCCGCTGATGCCGGCCTTCATCCGCGGGGTGATGAACCTGCGCGGAGCGGTGGTGCCGGTGATCGACCTGGCGGTGCGCTTCGGCCGCAGCGAAACGGGCATTTCGCGCCGTACCTGCGTGGTGATCATTGAGGTCACCTGCGAAGACATGCAGCAGTACATCGGCATTCTGGTGGACGCGGTGCACGAGGTGCTGGCCATCCGCGCGGCCGACATCGAGCCGCCGCCGCAGTTCGGCAGCCGCATCCGCGTGGATTTCATCTCCGGCATGGCCAAGGTGGATAACCGTTTCGTGGTGCTGCTGGACGTGGAAAAAGTGCTGTCGGTGGAGGAAATGGCCGCGCTGTCGTCGCTGGGGGGCAACGAGCTGCCGGACGTTCGCGAGGCAGAAACCCAATAAGCGTGGCGCGTTGCCGCCACCGATCACAGACCCCGGGCCGGCGCGCCTGGTACCGGGGCGGACTGCCTGAAAGCGAGGGGGTGCCATGCAACTGTCCGATGCCACGTTTTCCCGCTTTGCGGTGTGGATGAAGGCGCAGACCGGGGTGCATTTTCCGCCCGGCAAGAAAACGCTGGTGCACCAGCGCCTTACCCGCAGGTTGGCCGCACGCAATGTAGCCACCTTCGAGGCGTATTTCCGCCTGCTGCAGGACCCGGCCGAGCTGGACGAGCGCGAAACGGCGATCGACCTGCTGACCACGCACGAAACCTTTTTCTTCCGTGAGCCCAAGCACTTCCACTGGCTGCAAAAGCACCTGCGCGAGCAGCCGCAGGTGGGCACGCTGCGGGTATGGAGCGGCGCGTCCTCCACCGGTGAGGAGGTGTGGAGCATTGCCATGCTGCTGGCCGACGTGCTGGGTATCGACGGCGACTGGACGCTGATGGGCAGCGATATCAGCCAGGGCGTGCTGGCGCGGGCGCAAAAGGCGCATTACGCGCTGCAGCGCTGCGAAGGCATGCCCGAGGCCTATATGCGGCGCTTCTGCCTGAAAGGGGTGCGCCAGCACGCCGGCACCTTTCTGGTGAACAAGACGCTGCGCGCCAAGGTGAATTTCCAGCTGATCAACCTGGATAAAACCCTGCCATCCATCGGCCCGTTCCACATCGTGTTCCTGCGCAATGTGCTGATTTATTTTGATGCCGCCACCAAGCTGCAAGTGGTGGAGCGGGTGCTGGGCCGGCTGTCGGTGGGCGGCTTTTTGCTGGTCAGCCACTCGGAAAGCCTGCATGGCCTGCCGCTGCCCATCCAGCTGGTGGCACCCGGCATCTACCGGAAACTGTCATGAGCGAATCGCACCAACGGACCGAAGTGTTCCTCAAGCCCGGCGAGTGGCATTTCGGCGGCGAAGAGTCGCTGATCAAGACGCTGCTGGGCTCTTGTGTGTCGATCACGCTGTGGCACCCGCGGCTGAAGATAGGCGGCATGTGCCATTACCTGCTGGCGCAGCGCAAGAACGGCGAGCGCAGCGATATGCTCAGCGGCCGTTATGCCGACGAGGCCATGTTGCTGCTGGTGCGCGAGGCGCTGCGCAGCGGCCGGCCGCTGCGCGAGTTCCAGGCCAAGCTGATCGGCGGTGCCTCGGTGCTGTCCAGTGTAGAGCGCGAGATGCATGTGACCGACGTGCCGGGCGAAAACATCGTGATGGCCAGGTTGCTGGCCGCCCAGTTGGGCTTGAGCGTGCAAGCCGAGGATTTCGGCGGTGCCGGCGCCCGGCTGGTGTTGTTCGACGTGGCCTGTGGCGACGTGTGGGTACGCCAGAGTACCGAACGCGATGTACCGCGGCCAACGCCAACCCCTAGCAGAAGAAAGGCAACAAAATGACCATCCGCGTGATGCTGGTAGACGACTCCGCCGTGGTGCGCCAGGTGCTCACGGCGGTCTTTACCCAGGCTTCGGGCATTGAAGTGGCCGATGTGGCGCATGACCCGATCATGGCCATGGAAAAAATGAAGGCGCGCTGGCCGGACGTGATCGTGCTGGACGTGGAAATGCCGCGCATGGACGGCATTACCTTTCTGAAGCAGATCATGAGCACGCGGCCAACGCCGGTGGTGATCTGCTCGTCGCTGACGCAGAAGGGGTCCGATATGGCGATGAACGCGCTGGCGGCCGGGGCGGTAGAGGTGATCGCCAAACCCACCGGCGGCGTGAAGGCGTTTCTGGAAGCCAATGGCAACGCGCTGGTACAGGCGGTAAAAGCGGCGGCATCGGCACGCATGGGCAATGTGCGGCCATCGCAGGCGGTAGCCGCCAGCCCGGCTGCGGGCAGCAAGCCGCCGCTGCCCGGCGTACCGGGCAAGCTGTCGGCCGACGCGGTGCTGGATGCGCCCACCGGCCGCGAGATGTTCAGTACCACCGACCGCATCGTGGTGATCGGTACCTCCACCGGCGGCACCCAGGCGCTGGAGCATATCCTGACCCGGCTGCCACGCGGCTGCCCCGGCATGGCCATCGTGCAGCACATGCCGGAGCGCTTTACCTCGTCGTTTGCCGAACGGCTGAACAAGCTGTCCGCCATCGAGGTAAAAGAGGCGGCCAACGGCGATCGCATCATTCCCGGCCGCGCGCTGATTGCCCCCGGTGGCAAGCACATGATGATCAAGCGCAGCGGCGCCTTTTACCACGTGGAAATCGTGGACGGCCCGCCGGTAAGCCGCCACAAACCATCGGTGGACGTGCTGTTCCGCTCCGCTGCCAAGTTTGCCGGCCGCAACGCGCTGGGCGTGATCATGACCGGCATGGGCGACGACGGCGCCAAGGGCCTGAAGGAGCTGCACGATACCGGCGCCCACACCATCGCCCAGGACGAACAGAGCTGCGTGGTGTTCGGCATGCCCAAGGAAGCCATCAAGCTGGGCGCCGCGCGCGAGGTGATGTCGCTGGACGCGTTGCCGGCTGCCATCAGCAAGCACTAGGGCGGGCCCGATCCCTGCTGGCGTGCCTGTCAGCGCCAGGCGCGGCAGGGGGCGCAGCCTGCCGCGTGCGATCCGGCGCGGTGTCATATCTGTTTGTCCTTGCTTTTCAGTGGCTTGTGTTCAATAGTTGATTATCGAAATGGCGCGGCATGCCAGGCGTTGCTGCGCAAAATCAACTTTGCCGAGTAGGTGGCAGTCCATGCCCAAATTTACCCTGCACGATGTCCTGATCGTCGATGACAGCCCGTCACAATTGCTGGCGCTGAGCGAACTGTGCCGGCAGATGCCGTTCAGCCGGGTGCTGACCGCGCGTAATGGCGAGGAGGCGCTGGCGCTGATGCGGCAGCAGCTGCCGTCCCTGCTGCTGCTGGACCTGGAAATGCCGAAGGTGGACGGCGTGCAGGTACTGCAGCGCATGGCTCGCGAGGGGCTGGTGACGCCGGTGGTGGTGGCATCGGCGAAAGACCCGATGCTGATCGCCACGGTGGAGCTGATGGGGCGGGAGCTGGGCTTGCCGGTACTGGGTGCCCTGAAAAAGCCGATCGAGCTAACCGAACTGCAGGATCTGGTCAGTCGCGCGTATCAGGATCGCCCCGGCCACGATGAGCAGGCCTTGTGTTCCGATAGCGACATCCGGCTGGCGCTGGATCAGGGCGCGATCACGCCGTATTACCAGCCCAAGGTAACGCTGCACGGGCAGTTGCTGAAAGGCGCGGAGCTGCTGGCGCGCTGGCAGCAAGGCGACGAGGTGTTGCCGCCGGCGCGTTTCATTCCGGTGATCGAGGCCTGCGGCTGGAGTACCGAGCTGACGCTGCAGATGCTGCAACAAGGCTTGCAGCAATGGCAGCAGTGGGCGCGGCGCGGCCTGCGCCTGCCGATGTCGATCAATTTGTCGGCGCTGTCGATGAACGGCGACGAACTGGTTGGCCGCATCGAGCAGCAGGTGGCGCACAGCAAGGTGCCGCCGCGTTACATCATTTTCGAGATTACCGAAACGGCGGTCGCCGACAATCTGGCCGCCGCGATGGGGGTGGCTGCGCGTTTGCGGCTGGCGGGCTTTGGCCTGTCGATCGACGATTTCGGTACCGGCTTCGCCACCATGCAGCAGCTGGTGCGCTTTCCGTTTACCGAGCTCAAGATCGACCAGTCGCTGGTGCAGTCCATCAGCCACAAGACCCACCTGGAAAACGTGGTGCACAGCGTGATCGAGCTGGCCAAGCGCATGAACCTGACCACGGTGGCAGAGGGCATCGAAACCGAAGGCGACCAGTTGTGCCTGAACAACCGTGGCTGCGTACTGGGCCAGGGCTACCTGTACGCCAGACCGTTGCCGCCACTGCAGTTCGAGCACTGGATCCGTCAGCGGCGCCAGCCCGAGAGCCTGCCGGTCTGACAAAAAAAATGCCCGTCCAAGGGACGGGCCAAGCAACGCACTAGCACTCACTAAGGAGAAGCCCACCGCCATGGCGGGCAGGGAATACACACGAGGTTTGGAGAAACAGGGCACTACGGTAAAACCAGGCTGGCCCCCGCCTATGCGGCCAGCCTGTTGTCGTTTAGAAGCGGTAGGTCACACCCACTTTCAGCGCGCCAACCGGGGCGGTGTCGGTGATGTCCTTGTGCTTGATGTTGCCGATGCCGTCGTACTCGGCACGCAGGCTCACTTGCTTGTTCAGCTTGTAGTTGGCACCCACGCCCAGGCCGGCGCTGAAGGTGCTGTCCTTGCTGTTCTGCAGCGCCGCGCTGGTGCTGGTGAACTTGCTGCGGATGTGGCTGGCGGAAACCTTGCCGTACACTTCGAACTGGTCGTTCACAGGGATAATGCCAAGTGCAGCGACACGAAAGGCGTCGTAGTCCAGCTTGCCGGCACCTTTCAGCTCGGTGGCGTCGCCGTGGTTCAGGTAGCTGCCCTCAACGGCGAAGTTGTCGTTGATGCGCTGACCGACACCGATTTCGGCCATGCCGGAGGTGGCATCGTCGTTGTTCACTTTCTTGTCGCTTACGCCGGCTTTGGCGGCAGCGCCGTCTTTCAGGGTCCACTGGTTGGCAGACACGCCCAGGTTACCGAACACGTAGGTGCCGGTGTCGGCGGCGAAGGCAGTGGTACCAGCGGCGGCGAGGATGGAGGCAAGAATCAGCTTTTTCATGTGAAGCTCCTGTCGGGGGTATTGGTGAAGTCGATGGAGCCATTGTGCCCAGCGGCAGGGCTTAACACTATGTCGCTTGCGTGGGTGGAATGTGCGGCCCGCATGCCGCTGTGTGACGGTGTGTGACGGCGGCGCTTGGCGCGGGCCCGGCAACCCGGGCGCCATGAAAAAGACCCGCACCGCGCAGTGGCGGGGCGGGTCGTGTGCAGGCAGTGCGCTTAAGCGTCGGCGCGGGGCGGGTGCTGCGGCAGGCTCAGTGCCATGCGGGCGCCGCCCAGGCCGGCGCGGCCGGCGCGGGCGTTGCCGCCATGGTGCAGGGTGATCAGCCGCACGAACGACAGCCCCAGGCCGTGGCCGCCGGTGGCGCGGTCGCGCGAGCGGTCCAGGCGCTGGAACGGTTCGAAAATGCGCTCGCATTCTTCTGGCGGAATGCCCGGGCCGTCGTCTTCCACCGCAATCTGCAGTTGGCCGCCTTCCAGCCGCACCGTCATCTGTACCCGGCTGGTGGCGTACTTGAAGGCGTTCAGCAGCAGGTTGCGGGTGGCCACGTACATCAGTTTGCGGTCGAAGGTGGTGCTGCCTGCGGCGCAGTCCAGGCCCAGCGTCAGGTGCGGCGGGCAGAGCGGCTGCATCAGCTGGATCAGGTCGTCAAACCATTCGTTGAGGTCGACGGTTTCGTATTGCAGGCTCACTTCGCCGCGGTCCAGCCGCGCGTAGCTGAGGCTGATGTTGAGCAGCTCGTCCAGCTCGGTCAGGTCGCGTTCCATGCCTTCGCGGTAGTGCTGGCGCTCGTTGTCGTCTTCGGCCTCGTCCAGCATCGATAGCCCGAAGCGCAGCCGTGCCACCGGCGTACGCAGTTCGTGTGCCACGGCGTGGGCCAATGCCTGCCGCGTTTCCACCTGGCGTTCCAGCCGGGTGGCCATGTCGTTGATGACGGTGGACAGCGGTGCAAACAGCGGGCTGTTCAACTGGCCGACACGGGCTGACAGGTCGCCTTCGGCCAGTTGCGTGGCGGTGCTGCGCAGCGCCAGCAGCGACTGCCAGTGCGGGCGCAGGTTCAGGTAAATCAGCGCCGCCATCGGCACGCCGAAGAACACGAACCACAGCAGGAACAGCCCCCACTCGCTTTGCAGGAAGTTGTGCTGTTCGGTGCCCTGGTTCAGCGGCCCCAGCTGCAGCACCTGGCGTGTGCCCGGTAACGGCGCGTACAGTAGCTCGTTACCGTAGTCCAGCCAGCTGTGGCCGCTGGCCAGGCGGGCGCGGGCATTGTCATCCAGCTCGGCAGGCAGGCCCGGTAGCAGTTTTACCGGGTAGGTGAACAACTCGCGGATACTGTTCAGCTCAGCCTGACGACGGGCTGGCGGCTGGCTCAGCAGTTCGCGCTGGATCATGCGCACGGTGCCGTCCATCTGCTGCTCGATGCGGTCGCGGTCGGCGCCGGAGGTCAGAAAAATCAGCAGGGTGACAAAACCCAGCAGCAGTACGAACTGCACCACCATGGTTTGCACGAAATAACGCGCAAACAGCCCGGCCAGGGTGGCAGGCGGCTTCACTCCCAGTCGCTCCGCGAGAACAGGTAGCCTTTGCCGCGTACCGTCTTGATGCGGGTGGGGGTGTCGGGGTTGTCGCCCAGCTTTTTGCGCAAGCGCGAGATACGCGCGTCGATGGAGCGGTCCAGCCCGTCGAAGCCGATGCCGCGCAGCGCGTTCATGATGTCGTCGCGCGACAGGATTTCGCCGGCGTGGCTGGCCAGCAGCCACAGCAGGTCGAATTCGGCGGTGGTGAGCTCCAGCGCGTCGCTGCCCAGCACGGCTTCGCGGGTGGCCTGGCTGATGCTGAACTGGCCGAACACGATGCGGCCATCTTCGCTGGCCTGCCCGGCATCGCTGTCGCTACGGCGCAGCAGCGCACGGATACGCGCCAGCAGACGCCGTGGCTCGACCGGTTTGGTGAGGTAATCGTCAGCCCCCAGCTCCAGGCCCAGGATTTCGTCGATTTCCTCGTCGCGCGCGGTCATCATCAATATGCGGCCGTGGTAGCGCGGGCGGATGTCGCGGCAAACCTCGAAGCCGTCCTTGCCTGGCAGCATGACGTCCAGAATGACCAGGTCGGGGTTTTCCGCCAGGATGACATCGGCCGCGGTATCGCCGCGACCGTGGTGCAGCACGTCGTAGCCGTGCTTGCCCAGATATACCTTGACCAGGTCGGCCAGGCGTTGGTCATCTTCGACGAGTAGCAGGCGTGGGGACATACGGAATCTCGCGTGTAGGTGGCTGGGGTAACAAAACAAAACAGCCCGCGGCGCGGGCTGTTGCGTGCACAACGGGCGGCTTAGTAATGATAAGTCACGCCGGCGCTCAGGCGGGAGGCAGAGTGCGTATCTTCGGCACCGCCGGTAGTGGATTTTACCTTGCCGGTCTGCGTGTATTCCACGTAACCGCGCATTTCCGGGCTGAGCTGGCTTTCCAGACCGATACCGATGACCGGAACAGTCTTGCGGGCCTTGAAGTTGGTATTGGTAATGCTGCCGCTGGCCGTGGTCTTGCTTTCCACGCGGGCCAGACCCACGCGGCCGTACAGCCCCAGTTGCTGGCTCAGCGGCAGGTGACCGATGGCGCTGATGCCGACGCTGCTCAGGGTGGACTCGACTTTGCCGCCGCCACTGTAGTTGCGAACGTTTTTGCCGTAGTCCTGGTAATCCAGTTCCCACGACAGGTTGTCGTGGCTGTAGAAGCCGGCACGCAGACCGAAGCCGGTGTCGTTGCTATCGGATTTGGTGTGGGTATTGTAGGTGGCATTGCCCATGCCGACGCTGTGGCGCGACAGCGACAGGTTGCCGCCGATGTATTCGTCTTTGCTGCTATCTACGGCGTGGGCAGCCAGCGGTGCCAGCAGAGCCAGCAGGGCCAGAGACTTTTTCATGTCGGTTCTCCGTGCGTTGAGTGAGTGCTGCATGGTAGTGGCTAGCACGGCGGGTCGCAATATGCAGTTTGTATGCTTAGGCGCGACCCGTTATTTCGATAAATTATTACTGCAATTACAGCCAGAAATCCTGGCGTTCGCGGTGTGCGGCCAACAGGCGCTGGAAGACGCCCGGGTCTTTGGTGAACGTCAGTTCACCCGCTGCCGGCCGGTGGAAGTCCAGCAGGCGCGATACCCAGAAGCGCAGGGCGCCAGCGCGCAGCATCACCGGCCACGCGGTCAGCTCGTCGGCGCTGAACGGGCGTACCGACTGGTAGCCGGCCAGCAGTGCGCGCGCCAGGGTGGCATCGATGCTGCCGTCCGGCAGGCGCGCCCAGTCGTTCAGCGCAATGGCCACGTCGTACAGCAGGATGTCGTTGCAGGCGTAGTAGAAGTCGATGAAGCCGGCGATGCGGTCGCCGTCCATCAGCACGTTGTCCTTGAACAGGTCGGCGTGGATGACGCCCTGCGGCAGGAAGTCGAAGCGGTGGCTACCCTGGAACGCGATTTCCTCGCGCAGCGTGGCGGCGTCTTCAGCCGGCATGGCCGCGTAGAGTTCGGCGGCAGTGTGGCTCCACCACGCCGGGCCGCGCGGGTTGTCCATGCGCAGGGGGAAGGTCTGGCCGGCCTGGTGCATTTGCGCCAGCATTTCTCCGACGGCTTGGCATTGCGCGGCATTCGGGGCGCTGACGTCGCCGCCGTGCAGGCAGCTGACCAGGCAAGCCGGCTTGCCGGCCAGTAGCGAGGCAAAGCTGTCGGTATGGTCGGCAATCGGCGCCGGGCAGGCCACGCCGTGGCGCGACAGGTGGCTCTTCAGCTTGAGGAAGTACGGCAGTTCTTCCAGTTTCAGTACTTCGAACAGCGTCAGCACGTAACGGCCGTGCGTGGTGGTAACGAAGTAATTGGTATTGGTGATGCCGGCGGCGATGCCCTTGAGCTCGACCAGCTCGCCCAGCGCGTAGCGCTGCAGCCAGCTGCGCATCTCGCTATCGGTAACAGAGGTGTAAACGGACACGGCGGGCTCCTCAGAACGTCATCAGCACCCAGCTCGGGGTACGCGGCGGCTGGTTGGGGGAGACGCGCTGCAGCGTGCCATGGCCTTCGTTGTCCAGCAGGTAGTAGGCCGGTGCCCCCTGCGGGCTGACCTTCACCATGTAGAGTTTGCCGTTCATGCGGTACTCTTCCACGGTATCGGGGCCGTTCTGGAACACTTTCACTTCCGGTTCCGGGCCGCTGATGGTGGCCGGCTTCAGGGGTGGCGGGGGCGGCACAACGGCCGGGGTGTCGGCATAAGCCGTCAGCGAGGCCACCAGCAAGGTGGCCAGCAAAAGGCGCTGCATGAGGGGTTTCCTTGGTCCTGGGCTTGAGGGCGGGGGGCTGTTGCCCCCTCTGTCGCCCTCATTCTACAGGTTTAGCAGCTGCTCGCGCTCTTCCGGCAGCGTGTCGAAGCCACGGGTTTCGTAGAAGCGGAAGATGGTTTCCACGATTTCCTTCGGCTCGTCGATCAGCTGCAGCAGGTCGAGGTCGTCCGGGTTGATCATGCCTTCACCGGCCAGCCGTTCGCGTACCCAATCCAGCAGCCCGCCCCAGAAGGCGCTGCCGCACAGGATGATGGGCATCTTGCGGCTCTTGCCGGTCTGGATCAGCGTCAGCGCCTCGAACATCTCGTCCAGCGTGCCGAAGCCGCCCGGCATCACCACATACGCCAGCGCGTGCTTGACGAACATCACCTTGCGGCTGAAGAAGTGGTCGAATTTCAGGCTGAGGTCCTGGTATTCGTTGGGGCGCTGTTCGTGCGGCAGCACGATGTTGAGGCCCACCGATGGGCTCTTGCCGTAGAAGGCGCCCTTGTTGGCCGCCTCCATGATGCCGGGGCCGCCGCCGGAGATTACCGAGAAGCCGGCGTCGGAAAGCAGACGGGCCACGTCCTCGGTGAGCTTATAATACGGGTGGTCACGCGGGGTTCGTGCGCTGCCGAAGATGCTGACGGCCGGGGTAATGGTCTGCAGCTCTTCGGCGGATTCGACGAATTCCGACAAAATCTTCATCACGTGCCACGCCTCGCGCGCGCGGAAGCGTTGCATCATCGCGTAACGGTCGCTTGTTTGCGGTAATTTATCGTGCAAGCCCATACCTTAGCCCTTTTTGATTATGAAAACCCTGTTATTGATCGATGGCTCTTCTTATTTGTACCGCGCCTTTCACGCGATGCCCGACTTGCGTTCGCCGCAGGGGGAGCCCACCGGTGCCATCTACGGCATGGTGAACATGCTGGCCCGTTTGGAAAAGGAAGTCCAATTCGATTATAGCGCCTGCATATTCGACGCCAAGGGCAAGACTTTCCGCGACGCGCTGTACCCGGAATACAAAGCCAACCGCCCGTCGATGCCGGCGGAGCTGGCCGCGCAGATCGACACCGTGCACGACGTGGTGCGCGCCAGCGGCTGGCCGCTGTTGATGGTGGAAGGCGTGGAGGCGGACGACGTGATCGGCACGCTGGCGCGCCAGGCCGAGGCGGCCGGCATGCAGGTGATCATCTCCACCGGCGACAAGGACATGGCGCAGCTGGTAACGCCGGCGGTCAGCCTGGTCAACACCATGACCAACGAGCACCTGGACGAAGCCGGCGTGAAGGAAAAATTCGGCGTGCCGCCCAGCCTGATCATCGACTACCTGACGCTGATCGGCGACAAGGTGGACAACGTGCCGGGCGTGGACAAATGCGGCCCGAAGACGGCGGTGAAATGGCTGGAGCAGTACGGCTCGCTGGCCGCCGTCATCGACAATGCGGCCAACGTGGGCGGCAAGGTGGGCGAAAACCTGCGCGCGGTGCTGGACTGGCTGCCACGCGGGCGCGAGCTGATCACCATCAAGTGCGACGTAGAGCTGTACCACGAGCTGCCGCAGGGTATGGACAGCCTGCGCCACGGCAGCAAGCAGTATGCGCAGCTGGCGGTGCTGTTTGCCCAGTGCGGCTTCCGCACCTTCCTGCGTGAAGTGAACGACAAGCTGGGTGGGGCGGTGGCGGCCAACCCGGCGCCGGTGCAAGCGCCGCTGCACGTCAGCGGCAGCCTGTTTGGCGACGACCTGGACTCCGTGTCTGCGCTGGCTGCCGGCATCGAACCGCAACTGGCGCCGCCGCCGGCGGTGGAGCGCCGCTATGAAACCATCCTGACCCAGGCCCAGCTGGACGCCTGGCTGCACAAGCTGGCCACGGCCGAGGTGGTGTCGGTAGACACCGAAACCACCAGCCTGGACCCGATGCAGGCGCGCATTGTCGGCCTCAGCTTTGCCGTGCAGGCCGGCGAAGCCGCCTACCTGCCGCTGGCACACTGCGGCCCGGACGCGCCGGAACAGCTGGATTTCGATAGTACCCTGGCACAACTGAAGCCGTGGCTGGAAGACGCCAGTCGGCCCAAGCTGGGGCAAAACCTGAAGTACGACCGCCACGTGCTGGCCAACCACGGCATTACCTTGCGCGGGGTGGTGGACGACACGCTGCTGGCTTCTTACGTGATCGAAAGCCACGAACGCCACGGCATGGACGACCTGGCGCGGCGTCACCTGAGCGAAACCACCGTCACCTACGAGGAAATCTGCGGCAAGGGCGCCAAGCAGATCGGCTTTGCCGAAGTGGCGGTGGACGTGGCGGCCAACTACGCCGCCGAAGACGCCGACATCACCTTGCGCTTGGCGCAGCACTTTGCCCCGCAGCTTGCCGGTGCGCTGGGCAGCGTCTACCGCGACATGGAGCTGCCGGTGGCCGAGGTGCTGTTTGCGATGGAACGCACCGGCGTGTTGATCGACCGTGACAAGTTGGCCGCACAAAGCCACCAGCTGGGTAGCGAGATGCTGCAACTGGAGCAGCAGGCCTACGCGCTGGCCGGCCAGCCGTTCAACCTGAATTCGCCCAAGCAGCTGCAGGAAATCCTGTTCGGCAAGCTGGGCATCCCCACCAAGGGCGTGCGCAAGACGCCGTCGGGTGGCTTCTCTACCGACGAAGAAGTGCTGGAAAAACTGGCGCTGGACCACCCGCTACCGAAGCTGATTTTGCAGTACCGCGGCCTGGCCAAGCTGAAGTCTACCTATACCGACAAGCTGCCGACGCTGATTCATCCACAGACCGGCCGCGTGCACACCACTTATGCACAGGCGGTGGCCATTACCGGCCGCCTGGCCAGTAGCGACCCCAACCTGCAGAACATCCCGGTACGGACCGCCGAGGGCCGCCGCGTGCGCGAGGCCTTCATCGCCGAGCCGGGGTTCGTGATTGTCAGCGCCGACTACTCGCAGATCGAGCTGCGCATCATGGCGCACCTGTCCGCCGACGAAGGCATGCTGGCCGCCTTTGCCAGCGGCGAGGACATCCACAAGGCCACCGCCGCCGAGGTATTCGGCACGCCGCTGGCCGAGGTCAGCAGCGAGCAGCGCCGCGCCGCCAAGGCCATCAACTTCGGCCTGATCTACGGCATGGGCAAGTACGGCCTGGCCTCGCAGCTGGGCATTACCAACGACGCGGCGCAGCTGTACATCGACAGCTACTTCCGCAAATACCCCGGCGTGGCCGACTACATGCAGCGTACCCGCGAGCAGGCCGCCGAGCAGGGCTATGTGGAAACCGTGTTTGGCCGCCGCCTGTATCTGCCGGACATCCGTGCCGGCAACCAGGCGCGTCGTGCCGGTGCCGAGCGCGCCGCCATCAACGCGCCGATGCAAGGCACGGCCGCCGACCTGATCAAGCTGGCGATGATCGCGGTACAGGGCTGGTTGCTGCAGGACGGCCTGCGTAGCCGCCTGATCATGCAGGTACACGATGAACTGGTACTGGAAGTGGCGCAGGACGAGCTGGCACTGGTGCGTACCCGTTTGCCGCAACTGATGGCGGGCGTGGCGGCGCTGAAAGTGCCGCTGCTGGCCGAAGTGGGCGTGGGCGACAGCTGGGAGGCCGCGCACTAAGCCCGCACCCGCGCACAAGGTTGGCCGCAGGCCTGCGAGCAAGGCCGCCCGGCGGGCGGCCTTGCACCTTTACACCGCACCCTGGTTACCCGACAGCCAGGGTTTTTCTTCGCCGTCGCCGCCCCGCGCACGGTGGCAACCTACCGAAGGACACGCCATGTCCGAGATACAACTCCGTCCGCCTACGCTGGACGACGTGGACGAACTGCTGGCGTTCGAATTGGCCAACCGTGCCTTCTTCGAATGCTGGATCAACGCCCGTGCCCCGGCCTTCTATCAGCCAGACGCGGTGGCCGATAGCATCCTGGCCTTGCAGCAAGGCGCCGCCGGCGACCACGGTTATGCTTTCCTGATCCTGCATCAAGACGCCATCGTTGGCCGCATCAACCTTACCGCCGTCGAGCGACCGTATTTCAACCGCGCCACCTTGGGTTACCGCTTGGCCGAGCACGCCTGCGGGCGCGGCTGGGCGTCGGCAGCGGTCGCCCAGCTGCAGCAGCTGGCGTTCGGGCCGCTGGGCTTGTGGCGGCTGGAAGCGCACGTAGGCCAGCACAACCCGGCTTCGCGCGCGGTGCTGCTGCGCAACGGCTTTGCCCAGTATGGCCACAGCGAGCAGTCGTTCTGCCTGCACGGGCAATCGCACGACATGTGGCACCTGGCCTGCCGGGCTCCCGGTGCACCCAGGTTGGCCGCAATGCCTGTCGGGGCTGCGCTATAACGAGGTAACACTGCCGTACGGAGACAGGCATGTTCGATATCCACATCCTGCCCATCGCCCTCACCATTATTCTGGTGGGCTGGAGTAGCTGGCGTTTTGCCGCTGGCCACAGCGAGCTTGCCTGGGAGCGGCGCCTGTGGCTGCAAGGTTGCCTGTGCATTGCCGTCGGCTTGCTGATCGAGGCCCAGCCCATGGTGCATTGGCGCAGTCTGGACGCGCTGAGCATGGGCTTGTTGCTGGGCGGCTATCTGCAGTTCTCTCTGGTGCTGTCGCTGTTACAGAACAGGCCCAGCTGGTTTGCGCCGGGGGTAGGCCTGTGGCTGCTGACGGTCGCCGTCAATACCCCCTTGCTACCGCTGGCGTGGGCCGAGATAGGCAATGCCGCAGCACTGGGGCTGGTGTTTTTCCGTCTGGCCTGGCTGCACTGGCAGATAGAGCGGCTGATTCCGCAGGGCTACCGGATTCTGACCACCCTGTACAGTCTGGGCGGGCTGACATTCATCCTGCGGGTGGGCTTGCTGGCGGTGCATGACGAGCACGGCATATGGATGGAAGTGGCCGAGCCGCTGCTGTACCTGTTTGCCACCACCGCCACCATCTATGGTTGCTTTGGTTTTCTGTTGGTGATCCTGCGCCGGCGTACCCAGCGCCTGGTGCGAGAGACGCTGCAGGATAGCCTGACCGGCACCTTGAACCGGCGGGGGCTGGACGAGGCGTTGATGCAACTGCAGCAAGGCATGCCGCTGTACCCCTGTGTGGCGATGGCGATGCTGGATGTCGATCATTTCAAGCAGGTAAACGACCGCTACGGTCACGCCGCCGGTGACGAGGTGCTGCGGCGGCTGGCGCAGTATTTCCGCCAGTCGCTGCGCACTCAGGACGTGTTTGCCCGCTATGGCGGCGAGGAGTTTTGCGTGCTGATGCCCGGCGCATCGCTGGAGGACGCGCGCCGTAAACTGGAGCAGCTGCGCGAGGGTTTCGCTGCCGAGGTATTGCTGGCGCACGAACCGGCGCTGCGCTGCACGTTCTCGGCCGGGCTGGTGTGCTGGGACAACGTGGAGATCAATCCGGAAAAACTGCTGCACCAGGCCGACGACCTGCTGTACGAGGCCAAACGGGGCGGGCGCAACCGTATCGTCACGCCTGCTTAGCGTCGGGGGCGTCGGCTACGCACACCCGGTTACGGCCTTCGTGTTTGGCGCGGTACAGCGCCTTGTCGGCATCGCGCATCAGGTCGCCCAGGGCCTGTGCCGGCTGCAGGCTGGCCAGGCCGATGCTGACTGTCAGTGCGATAGTCTGGCCGTGGCTGAGTACCGGCGTGTCGGCCAGCTGTTTGCCGATACGCCTGGCCAATGGCAGGGCCTCTTCTGCCGTCAGCCCCACCAGCAAGGCCGCAAACTCCTCGCCGCCCATGCGGCACGGCAGGTCCTGTACCCGCAAGCTGTCTTGCAACACGCGGGCAAACGCCACCAGCGCATCGTCACCGGCAGCGTGACCGTAGCGGTCGTTCACCTGCTTGAAGTGGTCAAGGTCGAACATCAACAGGCAAACCGGCAGTCGCTGGCTGCCGGCAGTGTCGCACGCGGCTTGCGCCTGCTGCATGAAGTGGCGGCGGTTATGCAGGCCGGTCAGCGCATCTTGCGTGGCCAGCTGGAACAGCTGGTTAGCGCGGCGCTCTTGCTGGATGGCAATCGCCATCAGGTGCGAGGTGCGCTGGGTGATGTACTCGCTGTGCTCGTCGGGCGCTTGGCACTGGTTGAAGTAGATGGCGAAGGTGCCCAGTACGCTGCCATCGTGCGCCTTGATCGGGTAGGACCAGCAACTGTGCAGACCGTAGCCGGTAGCCAGCGCCGCGTAGTCGGCCCAGAACGGGTGCTGCGCGATATCGGTGACGATCACCGCCTCGCCGGTAAAGGCCGCTGCGCCGCAGGAGCCGATGCTGTGGCCGATGGAAATGCCGTCGATCTGTTGCAGGTAGCGCACGGGCAGGCTGGGGCCGGCTGCGACCGACAGGTGCTGCCCGGCTTCATCCAGCAGCATGATGGAACACAGCGCGCCGTCGATCTGCGACTCGATCATGCGACAGGTCCATACCATCACTTCCTGCATCGGCCGGTCGTTGGCAATCATTTCCAACAGGCGGTTCTCGTCGGCTTGCCACAGGCGGATGGCGTGCTCTTCACTGATGTCACGGTCGATGCACAGCAGCGACTGGATGTTGCCGGCACCATCAAATTCGGGAAACAGCCGCGACTCGAACACATGGTGGCGGCCCTGGTGATTGAGCTGGTTCTCGAACACCACCGGTTTGCCGAGTTGCAGCACCTGCTGGCTGGCATGCCGGAACGCATCGCACACGTGCTGTGGCAGGCCGCGTTCTTCCAGTGTCAGGCCGATATGCAGGGTAGGCGGGATGGCCGAATAGCGCGACAGCGCGCTGTTGGTGTACTGGCAAACCAGCTCGGCGTTGTAGCGGCTGATGATGTCCGGCGAGTTTTCCACCAGGTTGCGGAAGGTCTGGCGGTCTTCGCGCACGCTGACCAGTGTGCCCTCCGGTAGTGGCGTCAGCAGCCAGTCCAGTAGTTGGCCGCCGTACACCTGCTGCAGTGCCAGGCTGTTGTTGCTGGCCAGCGCCGCGTGTAGTCCTTCCGGCAGCAGCGTGGCCGGCAAGGCCTGCCCGGGTACCGGGGCCGCACAATGCAGTAGCTGCATGAAGCGCGGCGTGACGAAGCAGACCGCTTGGCTGCGGTCCAGCAGCAAGTAGCCGCCGGGCAGCGCGCTGAGGGCTTTTTCCAGGGAGGCAAGGGCGGCCACAGTGGTCTCCGGGGCGATGGCAGTGGGGTGTGTCGTGTTCTCTTCTGGATTGTAGCGATAAATGCCAGCCTGTCATGCCGGCGTGCCTCCGCCATGCTTTTTTCATGTGCAGTGGTGTCGCAATCGTGTTGTGCCGCGGCTGGATGGTATGCTGCGGCAGCGATTGCCAGGAGGTTAAGGTGGAGTACTTTCCGATTTTCATGCGTTTGCAGGGGCAGCCCTGTTTGCTGGTGGGTGGTGGTGAAGTGGGCTTGCGCAAGGCGCGCCTGCTGCTGTCTGCCGGCGCACAGCTCACCGTGGTATCACCGGCGCTGGCGCCGGAGCTGGCGCAAATGGCCGCACGTGGCGAGGTGACGCACATTGCGGCCAACTTCGAGCCCGGCCAGGTGGCCGGCCACAAGCTGGTGGTGGCCGCGACCGACGTGCGCGAGGTGAACCGGCTGGTGTCGGACACCGCGCAGGCGCTGGGCATCCCGGCCAATGTGGTGGACGACCCGGAGCTGTCCAGCTACATCACGCCGGCTATTGTCGACCGCTCGCCGCTGGTGATTGCGGTGTCGACCGGTGGCGGTGTGCCGGTACTGGCCAGGCTGGTGCGGGCGCGGCTGGAAAGCCTGATTCCGGCGGGGTTCGGCCGCCTGGCGCGGTTTGCGTCGGGCTTTCGCGACCAGGTCAAGGCCCGTTTCGGCAATGTGGAAGAACGGCGCGCGTTCTGGGAGGCTGTACTGGAAGGCCCGCTGGCCGAGCAGGTGATGAACGGTAACGAAGACGCCGCACGTGATGACATGTTGCGCAGGTTGGCCGCCGCCGATACGGCGCCGGCAGGGGCGGTCTACCTGGTGGGAGCCGGCCCCGGCAACCCCGATTTGCTGACCTTTCGCGCCTTGCGGCTTATGCAGCAGGCCGACGTGGTGCTGTACGACAACCTGGTGGCGCCCGCCTTGCTGGAGCTGGTACGCCGTGACGCCGAGCGTATTTTTGTGGGCAAGCAACGCGCTAATCACACCTTGCCGCAGGAAGACATCAACGCCTTGCTGCTGCGTCTGGCGCAAGAAGGCAAGCGCGTATTACGGCTGAAAGGGGGCGACCCGTTTACTTTCGGCCGTGGCGGCGAGGAAATCGCGCTGTTGGCTGCGCATCGTATCCCGTTCGAAGTGGTGCCTGGCATTACGTCGGCCAGTGGTGCGGCGGCGTATGCAGGCATTCCGCTGACCCACCGCGATCACGCCCAGTCGGTGACCTTTGTCACAGGTCATAAAAAGGACGGCAGCATTCAGCTAGACTGGCCGGCGCTCACCCGGGATAACCAGACGGTGGTGATTTACATGGGCTTGGCCATGGCAGAGGAACTCTGCACGACATTCATCAGTCATGGAAAAGCGGCAAATACACCGGCTGCCGTGGTGGAACAAGCCACCACACCACAGCAGCGTACCGTCATCGGCACGCTGCAAACCTTGCCTGCCTTGATTCGTGCGAATAGTATCAGTTCACCTGCATTGATTATTGTGGGTGAGGTGGTGTCGCTGTCGGCACAGCTGGGCTGGTATCAGTCCGCGGCCGCAGGCTGACAGCACGTTCCGGGAGCTGCCCGCCAGGGCAGCCGTTTGATGCAGCAGGCAATAGCCGGCCGGTGCCGGGGTGGAAAATATGGTTGGTGTATTACTGATTTCGCATGGCAATCTCGGCCACAGCCTGGCCGAGTGCGCCCGTCATGTCCTGGGCCGGGTGCCTGATAACCTGGCCATCATGGGCGTAGAAAAACACGACGACCCCGAGCAGAAGCGGCAGGAAGCACAGGCGCTGATCGACCAGCTGCAACAGGGTGACGGCGTGGTGCTGCTGACCGACATGGTAGGTGGCACGCCGGCCAACATCACCGGGCGACTGGTGCGAGCCGGCAAGGTCGAGGCCGTGGCAGGGGTGAACCTGCCCATGCTGGTGCGGGCGTTAAGCTACAGCAGCCAGCCCTTGGAAATCGTGGTCAGCAAGGCCATTACCGGAGGCCTGGAAGGGGTCTTCTATATGCTTCCGGAGGGGAATCATGCAGAAACAACAAATTGAGATCATCAACAAGCTGGGCCTGCACGCGCGGGCGTCCAGCAAATTTACCCAGATTGCCAGCCGTTTCAAGGCCGAGGTCTGGATTGCCCGTAACGGGCGGCGCGTCAACGGCAAGAGCATCATGGGTGTCATGATGCTGGCAGCGGCCAAAGGCGCCACGGTAGAGCTGGAAACCAATGGCGAAGACGAGGATCTGGCCATGGCGGCGTTGGTCGAGCTGATCAACAACCGCTTCGACGAGGCGGAATAAACGCCCGCGACAATAAATAGACAGACAGGGGAGCAAGCATGAGTATCGTGTTGCACGGCGTACCGATTGGCGGCGGGGTGGCCATCGGTCGGGCGCATTTGCTGACGCAGAGCATGGATGACGTGGTTCATCTGGCGCTGGAAGACAGCGAGATCGCCGCCGAGCAGCAGCGTTTCGACCATGCCGTACGCGAAACCCGCAAGCAGCTGGAGCTGCTGTGGGGCAGCATCCCCGAAAACGCGCCGGCCGAGCTGGGCGCGTTCCTGTCGCTGCACATCATGTTGTTGTCTGATGTCACCATCTCGCGCGACCCGCGCGACCTTATCGAAAGCCAGCGCTGCAACGCGGAATGGGCGTTGAAGCTGCAGTGCGACACGCTGGTGGAGCAGTTTGACGCCATCGAGGAAGACTACCTGCGCGAGCGCAAGCACGACGTACTGCAGGTGGTGGAGCGCATCTTCAAGAATCTGGCGGGGCAGAGTACCGACCTGCAGCTGGCCGACGATATGGACGAAGACGCCATCCTGGTGGCGCACGACCTGTCGCCGGCCGACATGGTGTACTTCAAGGATGCCAACGTCGCCGCGTTTGTGACGGATGTGGGTGGCGCCACCAGCCACACCGCCATTCTGGGCCGCAGCCTGGACCTGCCGTCGGTGATCGCGCTGCACCACGCCCGCGAGCTGATCCGCGAAGACGAAATGATCGTAGTTGATGGCCAGCAGGGCGTGCTGATCATCAACCCGGAAGAAACGGTACTGGCCGAGTACCGCCGCCGGCAGCGCAACTGGATCGAGGCGCGGCGCAAGCTGTCCAGCATCCGCAAGACCGATGCCCTCACCCAGGACGGTACCCCGATCGAGCTGCTGGCCAATATCGAGTTGCCGCAGGATGCGGCCAACGTGCTGGAATCCGGTGCGGTGGGCGTGGGCCTGTTCCGTAGCGAGTTCCTGTTTCTGGGGCGCGACAGCCTGCCGTCGGAAGACGAGCAGTTCGAGGCTTACCGCTCGGTGGCCGAAGCCATGCGCGGCGCACCGGTTACCGTGCGCACCATGGACCTGGGCGCCGACAAGAACCCGCGCTGGCTGAATCACGGTGCCGCCGAAAACCCGGCGCTGGGCCTGACCGGCGTACGCCTGTGCCTGGCCGAGCCGCTGATGTTCCGCGCCCAGCTGCGGGCGCTGCTGCGCGCCAGCATCTACGGCAAGATCCGCATCCTGTTCCCGATGATCAACAGTCTGGGCGAACTGAAGCAGGCGTTGGCGCAGCTGGACTACGCCCGCAAGGAGCTGCGCGAGGAAGGCGTGGCCTTTGCCGAGGAAGTGGAAGTGGGCGCCATGATCGAGATCCCGTCTGCCGCGCTGGTGGTGGGTAGCTTCGTCAAGCACGTGGATTTCCTGTCGATCGGTACCAACGACCTGATCCAGTACACGCTGGCGGTGGACCGCAACGACGACTCGGTCAGCCATCTGTACGACCCGGTGCACCCGGCGGTGCTGAAGCTGATTTCGCATACCATCAAGACCGCCACCAAAGCCGGCGTGCAGGTATCGGTGTGCGGCGAAATGGCTGGCGACGAGCGCCTGACCCGCTTGCTGCTGGGCATGGGCCTGCGCCGCTTCTCCATGCACCCGGCCAATCTGCTGACCGTGAAGCAGAATGTGCTCAACAGTCACCTCGACACGCTGTCACCGCTGGTGGCGCGTATCCTGCGCAGCGAAGACCCTGATAGAATCGCAGACTTGTTGCAACAACTGAATGCCGGGCCGGACGCCTGATCCGGCTTTTTTCTTTTCATGCTCACAGATGCCATCGACCCGTCGGCCGTGCGCCGCGTATTGCTGATCAAGCTGCGCCACCACGGCGACGTGCTATTGACCTCGCCGTTGCTGACCACGCTACAGGCGCAGCTGCCGCATGCCGAAGTGGACGCGCTGGTGTACCACGACACGCGCGAGATGCTGTCCGGTCACCCGGGGCTGTCGCAGCTGCACACCATCGACCGCCAGTGGAAGAAGCTGGGGCCGCTGGGCCAGTTGCGTGCCGAGTGGCGCCTGTTGGCCACGCTGAAAGCGCGCTGCTACGACCTGGTCATCACGCTGACCGAGCATAACCGTGGCGCCTGGCTAGCGCGCCTGCTGCAGCCGCGCTGGTCGGTCGGGCCCGATGGCCCGTATGGCCGTTTCTTCCGCAAGAGCTTTACCCACCGCTACCTGCAGGTGCCGGGTAACCGCCGGCATACAGTGGAAATCCACCTCGATGCGCTGCGCCGCATCGGCATTTACGCCACGCCGGCACAGCGGGCGCTGCAAATCGTGCCCGGTGACGCGGCCGAAGCATCACTAACGGCCAAGTTGCAGGACTTGGGCTTGCAACGCGGTGGCTACGTTCTGGTGCACCCCACCTCACGCTGGCTGTTCAAGAGTTGGCCGCCGGCCCAGATGGCGGCGCTGATCGATACCCTGAGTGCCCGTGGCGAACGCATCTTGCTGACGGCTGCGCCCAGCGCCGACGAGCTGGCCATGCTGGCCGACATTACCGGCCAGTTGCAACACCCGGTGGCCAGCCTGGCCGGCCAGCTCAGCCTGAAAGAGTTGGCCGCGGCCATTGCGGGGGCAAAGTGTTACATCGGGGTGGATTCGGTGCCGATGCACCTGGCCGCGGCCGTACAGACGCCGTGTGTGGCGCTGTTCGGCCCATCTGGTGACATCGAGTGGGGGCCGTGGCAAGTACCGCACCGCGTCGTGGCGGCCTCCGTGCCGTGTCGCCCGTGCGGCAACGCCGGCTGTGGCGGCGGCTGGCGCAGCGAATGCCTGGAAAAGATCAGCGTGCAGCAGGTGCTGGCCGCCTACGACAGCCTGCAGGAGCAAGGCCGATGACCTACCTCGCCATCATCCGGCAGAAATTCAACCCCGCCGGCGGTGCCGAGCGCGTGGTCAGCGCCATCCTGCGTCAGCTGCAAGGGCAGCAGGCCCTGCAACCGGTGCTGATCAACCGTCGCTGGGAGCCTGTGCCCGGCATCGAGGCGCGCAGCGTCAACCCGTTTTATCTGGGTAGCGTGTGGCGCGACTGGGGCTTTGCCCGTGCCGCCCGCCGCGTCTGGCAGCAGTTGCCGGCCGATCTGGTGCTATCGCACGAGCGCATTCCCGGCTGCCATGTTTACCGTGCCGACGACGGTGTGCACGCCGCCTGGCTGGATGTGCGGCGCCAGCGTGGCGGCTTGGCCGCGCGCGTATCGATGGCGCTGAACCCTTATCACCACTATATGCGGGCGATGGAGCAACGCATGTATCGCGACCCGGCGTTTCGCGGCGTGGTGTGCATTTCCGAGATGGTGAAGCGCGACGTCATGCAGTACACCGGCTTGCCGGCCGAGCGTTGCCACGTCATCTACAACGGCATCGACACCGCGTTTTTCAATCCGCAGGACGCGCGTGCCCAACGCGATGCCTTGCGCCAGCAGTACGGCTTTGGCAGCGAGACGCCGGTGTTGCTGTACGTCGGCTCTGGCTTTGAGCGCAAGGGCTTGGCGCAGGCGCTGTACGCCATTGTGCCGCACCCCGCGGTACAGCTGGTGGTGGTGGGCAGCGACAAGAAAAGCCGTCGTTACCAGGCGCTGGCGCAGCAGCTGGGCGTTGGCAAACGGGTGCATTTTGCCGGTGCGCAGCGCGATGTACGCAGTTACTACGGCATGGCAGATGGTTTCATCCTGCCGTCGATCTACGAGCCGTTCGGCCTGGTGGTGGCGGAGGCGATGGCCTGCGGCCTGCCGGTGTTGACCAGTACCCGCTGTGGCGGGGGCGAGCTGGTACAGTCGGGCTTGACCGGCTGGCTGGCCGCGCCTGACACCAAGGAAGACTGGCAGCACAACGTGGGCTTGTGGTTGGCCGCCAGCCAAGGCTGGCCACTGATGGCCGAAGCCGCGCGCCGTGCCGTACTGCCGTTTACTGAAGCGCGCATGGTGGACGAGATGCTGACGCTGTTTCGTCGCCTGCACGCTAGGGAGGCCGCATGAAAGGGCGTTTTCCCGGCCGCGTGCTGATTTTTGCCGCGCTGTTATTCCGCCTGCCTTGGCAGTGGTTACGCCGCCCGCCGCAGACGGTACAGCGCATTCTGGTGCTGCACCAGTTTCTGTTGGGTGATGCGCTGATGGCCACCAGCCTGCTGGCCAAACTGCGCCAGCGTTACCCGCAGGCCGACATCGTGCTGGCTTGCCCGCCGTTGCAGGCGGGCTTGTACGACAGCCGGCCCTACGGCGTGCGTGCCGTACCGTGGCACCCGCGCGACTTTGCCAGCATCCGGCGCCTGTTTGCCATGCCGCGTTTCGACGTGGTGTACCTGATGGGCGAGAACCGCCTGAGTTATCTGGCGCGTGCCATCGGTGCGCGCTGGATTGTCGGTTTTGCCGGCGAAGTGCCGCAGTACAAGAACTGGCTAGTCGACGAGGCGGTGCCATATGCCGACCAGCCGGAAGCGTGGACCGACACTGCCGCACGGCTGGTGGATGGCCCGCCACCACCACCTTTCGACGTGGCCGATTGGCCGCTGGGCGTACAGCAGCTACCGCCATTACCGGCCAACTATGTTGTGCTGCATGTGGGCGCCAGCTCGCCAACGCGCTACTGGCCGGCGGCCAACTGGCAAAGCGTGGCCGCGGGTTTGCGCGCGCGCGGCCTGGCCGTGGTGTGGTCTGGCGGCCCGGGCGAGGGGCATCTGATCGAGCAAGTGCAGCCGTTGCCGCAGGATACGGTCATCGCCGGCACGCTCAGCTTGCCGCAGCTGCGTGCGGTACTGGCAGCGGCCCGTGCCTGCGTCTGCCCGGATACCGGCATCGCCCACCTGGCCAAGGTGGCTGGGGTGCCGCTGGTGATGCTGTTCGGGCCGGGCAGCGAAGTGCTGTTTGGCGGCAGCGACTTTTTCCGCCGTTATACCTGCCTGGGTGCCGGCCCGGCGCTGTTTCCGTGCCGTTTCCAGCGCAGCGTGCATCACCGCCCGGTGGACTGGGCGCTGCGTTGCTTCCGGCCTGCTGGCGACCAGCCTGGCGGCTGCAAAACCGTACAGTGCATGGCAGCGGTGAAGCCGGAGGTGGTGCTGCAACTGTTACAACAATGTTTTGATTCTGGTAACACAAGATGCTGACACGGTTTTTTGCGGTACTGGTCGCGTTGTTTTTTGCGACAGCCATGACGGTGAAAGGCGCTGCCAATAGTGTGGTTTTGTTGATCGGACTACTGTCATTACCCTTATTGCGCCGTGCCCACCCGGAACCTTCACGGCGATTCGTTTTCTGGGCCCTGTCTGCCACGGCTGTATTAACGGTACTGCAGTTAGTGGTCGCGTTTAACGGTGTGACGGTCAAGGCACTGGATGCACCTTTGCGCTTTGTCCTTGCCGGTCTGGGCCTGTGGAGTCTAAGCCGTGTGCCTTCGCGTTACCTGATACGCGCGCTATGGGGTATTCCACTAGGGGCCGTGGGGCTCGGCTTGTGGGGCTGGCTGTCTACCAACGTTCAGGCTTACGCGTGGTCCGATATCACCCGTGGCTGGAACGGCTTCAGCAATCCGATCCCGTTTGGTGTCTACTCGGCACTGTTTGCATTTTGGGTGTGGATTTTGCCATTCCGGCAACTGATGGTGCCAGTTCAATATCGGCAGTGGGTACTGGTGCTGCAGGTTGTGGCTACTTTTGCCGCTTTTGCTGCTGCCTATTATTCGGGTACACGGGCAGCTCAGCTGGTCTGCTTCCCGCTGTTGATTCTGGTGCTACTCTACTTTTATAAGGTGAAAGCACAAGTTATGGTATGGCTGGTGCCTGCATTGCTGCTGGCATCTGTTTTGTTTGTTGCTGTTTCTCCGGATCGCTTCAGTGTCCGTTTCCGAGAGGGGGTGACCGAGGTTGTCAATCACGAGTCTAGTCATGGCACATCAATGGGATTGCGTTTGAGCATGTGGCAGTACGGTGGGCAACTGCTATTGGCTCATCCGCTTACTGGAGTGGGGAAGCAGGGATATTACCGAGAAGTGAGCAAGTTAAAGGATGACCCGACGCCGCTGCGCATGATCAGTACTGCTCCTCATCCCCATAATGAAATTCTGAATCTGGCGGTTGAGTTCGGTGTGGTGGGTATTGCCCTGGGGCTGGCACTGTTCCTGGTACCAGGCCTGCTCTTCCGCAGCTATCTGACGCATCAGGACCCAGTACTGGCCTTTGCCGCGCTGGCTGGCATGCTGGTCGTGGTCTGCCAGTTTGTGGCTAGCCTGTTTGATGCGTACTTCTGGATCGTCTCGCAAACATCTTTCTATGGCATGAGTGTGGTGATTTTTGCCAGCATGATTTTTAGTCGCAAACGCGAGTTGGGCCTGACATGAGCAAAGCCATTCTGTTCACCGAATCCTCCCCCAACGTCGGCGGGCAGGAATTACAACTGATGCAGCAGATGCAGCAGTTTGCGGCGGCCGGCTATCAGCCAGTGCTGGCTTGCCGGCCCGGTAGCCGGGTAGAACAGGTGGCGCTGCATAAGGGCTTATCGGTGTTGCCGGTGCGCTTCCGTAACAGCGTGCACCTGCCGTCCATTGCCATTCTGCGGCGCTGGCTGACGGTACACCGACCCCGCCTGGCCATTTGCCATAGCGGGCACGACAGCAACAACCTGGCCATTGCCGCCAGGCTGGTGCGCCAGCGGCCGTTCCTGCTGCGGTCGCGTACCTACCAGCCGGGTAAGGCCTCGGCGTGGTCGTATAACACGCTGGTGGACGCCACCATGCTGCCCAGTCACTACCTGCGTGACTGTCTGCTGCAAAACCCGTCCATCCATCCGGACAAGCTGCACGTGATCTACCCGGGTATCGATTTTGAGCGCATTGCGCGCGATGCCGGCACCGACTTGCCGTCTAGCGTACAGCAGTGGCGTGATGCCCATCCTGGCCCGTTGCTGGTTCAGGCAGCCATGTTGCGTGGCGAGAAAGGCCACCAGACCATCCTGGAAGCGATGGCGCGCCTGCAGCCACGTTGGCCGCAGTTGCGTTACATCATCGCCGGTGAAGGGCCGGAGGCAGGGCGCTTGCAGGCCGAGATCCAGCGTTTGGGTCTGGGCGAACAGGTGCTGCTGGCCGGCATGGTACAGCCGGTGGCAGCCTTGCTGGCCAGGGCGGACCTGGTGCTGATGCCGTCCAGCTACGAACCGCTGGGCATGTCGCAGATCGAGGCGTTGAGCCTGACGGTGCCGGTGCTGGCCAGTCGCACCGGTGGCATCCCGGAAACCATTCATGATGGCGTGACCGGCCAGTTGTTGCCGCCGGGCGACGTGGCTGCCTGGGCCGCTGCCATCGAGCAGGCCTTGTCCGACCCGGCCACCGTGCAAGCGCAGGCGCTGGCCGGCCAGGCCGACGTCCAGCGCCGTTTTTCCCCCCGCAGCAATACCGCCAGCCTGTTGGCGCTGGCGGGGCTGTCGTCCGAGACTTCTGATTCATGAACGATTCCTTCAAGCACAGCTGGCAGGTTTACCGCCGCCTGCTGCGTTACATCCAGCGCTACTGGAAGGTACTGAGCCTGTCGCTGGTCTCGATGTGTATCGCCGCGCTAACCGAAGCGGCGTTTGCCCGTTTGCTCAAGCCGTTGATCGACGGCGGCTTTGTCGACAAGGACCCGGCAACCATCCGCTGGGTGCCGCTGGCGATTATCGGCGTGTTCCTGCTGCGTGGCGTGACCAGCTTTATCAACGAATATACGGCCAGCTGGCTGACCGGCCGTCTGGTGCAAACCCTGCGCGAAGAGATGTTCGTCAAGCTGCTACGCTTGCCGGTGAGCTTTTATGATCGCGAGCAGTCGGGCCGGCTGATTTCGCGTATTGCGAGCGACGTCAATCAGGTTACCGAAGCCGGTTTCAATGTGATTACCGTGGCGGTCAAGGATGGCGTGACCACGCTGGGCCTGCTGGCGCTGCTGCTGTACACCGACTGGCAGCTGACGCTGATCTGTTTCGTCGTCATGCCCGCGGTCACCGCCTGCATGCACTTTGTCGGCAAGCGTTTGCGTGGTCTGGCCCGCGAGAACCAGCTGCGCATGGGGCAGATGGTGCAGGTAGTCAGCGAGGCTATCGATGGCCGTAAAGTGGTGAAGATTTACGGTGGCGAGCAGTACGAAGCCGAGCGTTTTCATGAGGCGGCGGATGCGTTGCGCCGTAACCAGGTCAAGCAGAGTGCGGCCAGCTCCGCCAACACCGGCGTGACCCAGCTGATGATTGCCTGTGCGTTGGCCGCCATCCTGTACTTTGCCGCGCTGCGTGCGCAGCATGGCGGTTTCAGTGCTGGCGATTTCATGTCCTTCCTCACCGCCATGATGCTGCTGTTTGCGCCGATCAAGCGCATCACCGGCATCTCGCAGGCGCTGCAACGCGGTTTGGCGGCGGCAGAAACCATTTTCCAGTTTCTGGATGAGCCGGAAGAAAAGCAGGCCGGCTTGCCTTTGGCCGGCAAGACGCGCGGCCAGCTCGAGTTGCAGCAGCTGTCATTCAGCTACCCTGGCAGCGAGCGGCCGGCGCTCAAGCAGATTAGCCTGACGCTGAACGCGGGTGAAACGGTGGCACTGGTGGGTTCCTCCGGCTCCGGCAAGACCACGCTGGCCAGCCTGGTGCCGCGCTTCTACGAGCCCGACAGTGGCCGTTTACTGCTGGATGGCGTACCACTGGCTGACTACGCGCTGCCTGCGTTGCGCGAGCAGATTGCCTTGGTCAGCCAGGACGTGGTGCTGTTCAATGGCACCGTGGCGGCCAACATTGCGTATGGTGTGCTGGACAAGGTTGGCCGCGAGCAGATCGTCGAGGCCGCGCGCGCGGCCAACGCGCTGGACTTCATCGAGGCGCTACCGGAAGGCTTCGATACCGAAATCGGCGAAAACGGTACCCGTCTGTCGGGCGGCCAGCGCCAGCGCCTGGCTATTGCCCGTGCGCTGCTGAAAAACGCGCCGCTGCTGATTCTGGATGAAGCGACATCGGCGCTGGACACCGAGTCCGAGCGTCTGGTGCAGGCCGCGCTGGATAACCTGATGAAAAACCGGACCACGCTGGTGATTGCGCATCGTCTGTCTACCATCGAGCAGGCTGATCGTATTGTGGTGATGCACCAGGGTGAAGTCATCGAGGTAGGGACGCACCAGTCGCTATTGGCTGAAAACGGCATGTACGCCAAATTGCACAGCATGCAGTTTGCCGAAGGCTGACGGTTGGCTTGTGGCAACAGACACACCGCCCGATAGGGCGGTTTTTTATTGCTTTTAATCTTTTACTATCAATGGATGGGGCTGCTTTTAGGCTGGATTTTCAGCTGAATTTGCCTGTTTGACATGTGACAACGAATGTTCCTAAGCTCCCATGGTCATGCCGAGTGCATGCTTGGTCGATGGTGATCGGGAGTCTGTCATGTCATTACGTAGCTGTGGAGCCGGACTGCTGGAGTTGCTGGTGGTACTCGCCATCATCGCAATGGTGCTGCTTTGGAATCTGGATGGCTACCGCCAGTTCATGGCCCGGCAGGCGGTTGATGGGCAGTTATCCCGTGTCGCGACGGCGATCATGCGCATGCGTAGCGAAGCTATTACCCGTAGCCAAAGCGTGCAGGTGTGCCTGGCCAATCTGAAGCGCAATCTCGATGTGCAAGGTTGTCTGCCTGCCAGGGCCTCAGGTGGGCATTATCAGGCAGCAGAGGGCGTGCTGTTTTTCATCGACAGTCCTGCTGGCCGCGTGGCCAGTTACGACAGCAAGGAGGCACGCGACGTGGTGTTGCCTCAATCGGCGGTGACGCTGCACAGCAATGTCTTACAGTACCGGATCACGCCTAGTGGCATGCTATCGGTACCGTTGGTACGGTATACGGCGAGAAATGCGGAAGGGTACTGCCGGGAGTTACGGCTATTCGGTAGTGGCAGCCGACAGGTGCTACCGTGCACCTAGCTCGGCAAGGTTTCACGTTGCTGGAAATGGTGGTGGTACTGACTTTGGTGGCCATCATCACCAGTCTGGCGGTGCAAGAATACCGGGCCAGTTTGCATCAAGCCGAGCGCGCCGCGGTGGCTGCCCTGCTGCAGGAAAATGCAGCGGTGCTGGAGCGCTTTTATAGTGAGAGGGGCAGCTACAAACTGTCAGCCACCCAGTGGCCAGCCTTGCCGTACGTTTATTACCCTGCCAGCACGCAACCCAGTTACACACTGGCATTCGGCAGTACGCCGCGCAATACCGATCCCGATTACTACGTACTGCGGGCGACGGCGAGTACGCCGGAGGAGGGCTACATCGAACTGTTGTCTACCGGCATCATGCGCCATTGCGTACCGGAGGGCGGAACATGGCAATGCCGGGTTTGGCCGTGATCAGGCCTGGTACAGGAACAGGGGGTCGGCAGGGGCCAGCGCTTGCCCTTCGCGGCAAATGGTGTGCCACAGGGCTTTTCCGCTCAGCATGGGCGCCAGTTCGCGCGCAAGGGTGCAATAGGCCTGGCTGTCGCGCAGATAGGCCAGTGCTTGCAGTAGCAATACCTTGGCTTCCAGGTTGTCGGGCTGCTGACGTAGCGTATGGCGCAACACGCGTACCGCTTCCTGGCGTTTGCCGTAGGCGAGGAAAACTTCCGCCTCGCCAATCGGGTCGATCAGGCGTTCCTGGGGCGGCACATAACGCCAGGGGCTCATGGCGTGGCTGAGTAGCCCGCTTTCCTGGCTGGCGTGGATCTTGTCGGTAAGCTGTTTGACGAGGCCTAGCATGGCAGTCTCCTGATCGGATACCGCTATTGTCAGGCCTGCGCGGCAGGCTGCCTATTCGTAGAATTTCGTAGTAAATCTACGTAGTTACTTCGCCACGAAGCGGCTGTTGAGCGTGGCGCTGAGCACCGCTGCGGGTAGCGTTGCGACAATGGCATGACCTAATTGCTGCATCAGCACAAAGCGGATGGTGCCGTCGCTCACTTTTTTGTCATGGCTCATGTGTTCCAGCCAGACGGCCTCGCCAAGGTCGGGACTGACCGTCGGCAAGCCGGCAGCATGCAGCAGGCGTTCGATGCGGCCAACCTCGTCTTCGCTGAGGTAGCCCAGCAGCCGCGAGGCTTCCGCCGCCAGCATCATGCCCGCAGCCACTGCTTCGCCATGCAGCCAAGTACCAAAGCCCAGTCCGGCTTCGATGGCGTGGCCAAACGTGTGGCCCAGGTTCAGCAGGGCGCGGATGCCGCTTTCACGCTCGTCTTGCGACACGATGTCGGCTTTCATGGCACAGCAGCGGCGTACGGCCTCGGCCAGTACGGTTTTGTTCTTGGCGCGCAGCGCGCCCATATTCTGTTCCAGCCAGTCGATAAAACTGGCATCACCCAGCAGGCCGTATTTGATCACTTCCGCCAGACCGGCCGATAGCTCGCGCTCGGGCAGCGTATCCAGCAGCGTCATGTCGGCCAGCACCGCTTTGGGCTGGTAGAACGCGCCGATCATGTTTTTGCCCAGCGGGTGGTTGATGGCGGTTTTGCCGCCTACCGAGGAGTCCACCTGCGACAGCAGCGTGGTGGGAACCTGAATGAACGGCACACCCCGCTGGTAGCTGGCGGCGGCAAACCCCACCATGTCGCCGATGACGCCACCCCCTAGCGCGATCAGCGTGGTGCCGCGCTCGCACTTGTTGGCCAGCAGTGCATCAAAGATCAGGTTCAGCGTTTCCCAGGTCTTGAAATCTTCGCCATCTGGCAGGGTCACGCTCAGTACGCTGACGCCGTGCTGTTGCAGGCCACGACGCAAGGTTTCCAGATACAGCGGTGCGACCGTGGTATTGGTCACGATCATCACTTTTTTCTGCTTCAGGTGTGGCAATAGCAGCTCGGCTTGCGGTAGCAAGTGTTCGCCGATGTAGATGGGGTAGCTGGTGTCGGGCAGGGTAAGGTTGAGCGTGATCATGGTTTGACAGGGTGCTTGCTTTGGTGGCTCAGCAATCGCTGCTCCAGGCGGTGGACCAGCACATTGACGTTCTGGTGCGTGGTGTCGATGACGATGTCGGCGACCTCGCGATAGAGCGGATCGCGGATGGCGAACAGTTCTTCCAGCTTGCTGCGCGGGTCGGCGGTTTGTAACAGTGGCCGGCTTTTGTCGTGCTGGGTGCGCGCCAGGATGTCGTCGATCTGGGCGCGCAGGTAGATGACTGTACCGTGCTTGCGTAGCGCCTGGCGGTTTTCCGGTGCCAGGATGGCACCGCCACCGGTGGCCAGAACGATGCCCTGCATCTGGCACAGCTCGGCGATGGTATCGCGCTCTCGCTCGCGAAAGCGTGGCTCGCCTTCGATGTCGAAGATCGTGGTGATGCGTACCCCGGTACGACGCTCGATTTCGTGGTCGGAATCATAAAACGTCTTGCCGGTATGCTTTGCCAGCGTGCGGCCAACCGTGGTCTTGCCCGAGCCCATCAGGCCCACCAGAAAAAAATTGCCTGCCAGTTCCATGGCAGGCATTGTATCGGATGACTTCATGATATGTCTGCTAGCTCAGCGGGGAATGAACTCATTCTCCACGATGCGCGGCGTGATGAAAACCAGCAGTTCGCGACGGTTGTTGGTATTGGAATTGTTGCGGAACAAGGCGCCGACTACTGGCAGGTCGCCCAGCAAGGGCACGCGGTTCTCTACCGTGTTTTGTTCTTGCACGTAAATGCCGCCAATGACCACGGTACCGCCATTTTCGACCCGAACCTCAGTGTCGACGGTCTTGTTGTCAATGGCAGGATTTTCGCCCACTTTCAGCTTGGTGTTCGGCGTGTCCTTGGTAATGTTCAGCTTGAGGACGACGTCGTTTTCCGGCGTTACCTGCGGCGTTACGGCCAAGGTCAGGTTGGCCTTTTTGAAGGTTGTCGACGAGTTGCCGTCTTTATCCGTGGTTTGATACGGAATCTCGGTACCTTCGGTAATGGTGGCTTTGGTACGGTCGGCAGTCAGGATGCGCGGGCTGGAGACGACCTTGCCACGGTCTTCTGCCTGCATGGCTGATAACTCTAGCCCGATGATGCTGCTGGCCCCCTTGAATACAGCTGCAATCGAGGCACCGCTCAGCGAAGCAGGCAGGCTGACGTTTGGGTTGAATGTGACATCACCAGACGGCAATTGGCCGATGGGTATGCTGCCGCCGTTGGACAGATTGCCGACCGAGGTGTCCCCGCCTACCTTGGTAACTTGCAGGCGTACGCCCAAGTCTTTCTGGAAGTTGTCCTTGGCCTCGACAATGCGCGCTTCGATCAGTACCTGGCGCAGCGGGGTATCCAGCGTCTGGATCACCTTGCGGATTTCTTCAATGACGGACACCCGCTCACGGATGATGATCTTGTTGGAGCGCGGGTCGACCAGAATAGCGGCTTTGGTACCCGTGCTGCTGCTGCCCTGGCTGGTGGTGACGTTCTCGCTGTAGAAGCCGGCCAGGTCTTTGAGTGCTTCGCGGATCTCTTCTGCCGCCCGGTATTTGATCTGGAAGGTTTCCGTAATGATGGGCTCGGCATTGACGCGTTGCTTCTGCGACTCGGCAGCCTGACGTTCGATCGCCAGCAATTCGTCGCGTGGCGCAATGCGCACCACGTTACCCACCTGGCGCTTTTCCAGGTTCTTCTGGGCCAGGATCAGGTCCAGTGCCTGATCCCAAGGCACGTCTTTCAGCCGCAGGGTCAGCGTACCGTTGACCGAGTCGCTGGTGATGATGTTCATGCCGGTAAATTCGGCAATTACCTGCAGCAAGGAGCGAACTTCGACGTTCTGGAAGTTGAGCGACAGCTTCTCTCCCTTGTAGCTGGCTTTGCCCTGCGCTTGCAGTGCGGCTTCCACTTCTTCGGCCGATATTTTGCGTACCTCCACCACCAGGCGCTTGTCGGTCTGGTAGGAGGAGTAGGCCCAATCGCCCTCGGATTGCAGCACGATGCGGCTGCCCGCACCCTGATTCGTGGCATCAATGCGGCGGGTAGGGGTGGCAAAATCGGTCACGTCCAAGCGGCGTTCCAGATGTCGTGGCACTTTGACGCCTGCCAGGTCGATCACGACGTTCTTGCCTTCCCGCTTGATATCGACTGGCGTGCTGGCACTGTTGAGGTCGATCAGTACCCGAGCTTCGCCGTTGTCGCCGCGTTTGAAGTCCACGTTCTGGACCACGCCATTCGGCGCAATGGCATTCGGTGCCGCAGCAAAGACCGGTGGCAGGATTTCGGTTGGTGCTTCCTGGATGCGGCTGGCAGGCGCGCTGACTGGCTGGCTGGCACTGCCAGGGGCATTCAGCGTGATCAGCAGCTTGTTATCTTCCAGTTTGCTGGTATAGGCAGTCGATTTGTTCAGGTTCAGTACCAGGCGTGCCTTGCCCTGGCCTTCTACCACCGTGGCGGCGTTGAGCAGGCTGGCGGCAAAGGGCAGCTGGGTCTTTCCGGTCTGGTTGCGGGTATCGGGAAAGTCGAATGCCACCCGTGGCGGATTGGAAATGGCAAAGCTGTTGGGCGAGACGGGCAGCGGGTTGCTGAAGGTCACCGCCAGCACTTGCTGTTCCTGGGCATTCTTGAGCAGTTCGATCTGGGTAATGCTGTTGGCCGCAATGGCCAGGCCGGAAAGGCCGGCAAGGGTAAGGGCGGCGGCCAGCTGCGTCAGGGTCATTGTTTTCATGGTGCTTTTCCTTGTTCCTGAAGCAGGTAGAGGTTGTTATCCTGCTTTACCCACTCGCCGTTTACATCTTCGACAGTTTCTTCCAGTTTGATTTCGGTTTCGCTGACAGCACGCACAATGCCGTAATTCGGGCCGATAAAGCTACCGATGCGTACCCGGTAGATTCCCCCTTCCGGCGTCTGGATCAGCCCGATGCGTTCTTTTTGCAGCAGCATGGTGCCCACCAGCTTCAGTTTGTCCAGTTCGTAGTTTTCCAGTATTTCCCGTGGGCGACCGGTGTCAGGCAGGTTGCTGCTGGCATTCTTGCGTGCCAGTTGCAGACGGTTGGTGTCGAATGGCGAGACCAGGTCCTGACCACGGTACTGGTAGGGCTTGTAGGGCTCGATCTGGGGCAATGGCTCGACCTGACCATGCAGGCCGCTACCGGCCTGCTGCATCCATTGCTCCAGGTCGTCCTGCTCGGTCAGGCTGCAGGCTGACAGCAGCAGTAGCAAGACAGGAAACAGTCTAGACATCGTGATTGTGCTCATTTCGGTGCGGCGACTTTCTCTTCCGCTTCCAGCGCGCGGTAGGTCTTGGCCGTGGCCATCATCACCAGGCGGCTGTTTTTGGCATCGGCGGGTGTCAGCGAGATGTCGCCGATGGTGACGATGCGCGACAGCTGGGAAACGTCGGTCGCAAAGGCTGCCAGTTCGTTATAGGTGCCGGTCAGGCGAATCTGGATCGGCATCTCGGCCATCTGGTCGGTTTTGACTTCGGTGGCCGGGCGAAACAACTCGAACTGCAAACCGCGGCCGATGCCGGCCTGGTTGATTTCGGTCAGCAGCGCGTCCATTTCCGACTTGCTGGGCAATTGCTTGAGCAGCGTGCCAAACGAGGTTTCGATCTGTTTGAGCTGGTTTTCCAGTGCAGCCAGGTTGCTGGCCTGACGCTTCTTGTCGACGAAGGTCTGCCGCAGCTCTTCTTCTTTCAGTTTGGCCTGGGCAATTTCATCCTGTATGGACGAAAACACAAGCAGGTAAGCTGCCCCCAGTACCATCAGGATCATCACGAGCAGGGCGGCCAACTGGCCTTGCAGCGGCCAGTTGGGCATGTCCTTGAAGTCAAGGGTGCGCAATTCGTCCAGGGTCATTTGGCGGCTCCTTGCGGCGGTGCGGCGGCATGTTGTGCCTTCAGTGTTACGCTCAGGCTGAACTGGTTGGCACGGATCTTGTCGACGTTGGTGGCGCTGACTTCGATCAGCACCGGGTCGGCGAAAGTATTCGATTCTGCCAAGCTGCGCATCAGCAGCGATACACGGGCACTGGACAGGGCGACGCCGCTAAGGGCGATGTTACTGCCTGTCTGGCGGAAGTCCTTCAGAAACACGCCTTCCGGCATCAGGCGGATCAGCTCGTCAAAAATGTACACAGCCTGGGTACGATCGTACTGCAGGCGTTCCACCAGCTGTTTGCGCGCCAGCAACTCGGCTTTTTTCTGGCGTAGCGACTCGATATTGCTGAGTTTGGCGTTGATCTTGCCGATCTCTTCATCCAGCCGCTGGTTGCGCGCCAGTTGGCTTGCCTTGGCGTCCTCTAGCTGCAAGTAACACAGGTAGGTCAGGCCGATGGCTACCAGCAGGCTGGCCAGCATCAGGGTCTGGAAGCGTTTCCGGTGCGCTGCCTTTTTCTGTTCGCGGTGCGGTAGCAGGTTGATGCGGATCATTTAGTCAAATCTCCGCAAAGCCAGGCCGCAGGCCACCAGCAATGACGGTGCATCCAGTAGCAGCTCCTTGAGCTGGATGCCGGGTGCCTGGGTCATGGTCGTGAACGGGTTGGCAATCATGGTGCTGATCTGGGTACGGTTGAGGATGGCATCGTCCAGGCCGGACAACATGCTGCATCCCCCGGCCAGCAGGATGTAGTCCACACGCAGGTATTGCGACACACTGACCGTGGTGTAGAAAAACTGCAGTGCACGCTGGATTTCTTGCGCCAGCGAATCGACAAACGGGTACAACAGCTCTGCCTCGTAGCCGTCCGGTAGCGACATGCTGCGCTTGCCGGCTTCGGCTTCTTCGTAGGTATAGCCATAGCGGCGCTGGATATCGCGCGTCAGTTGTACCCCGCCGAATACCTGCTCACGGTAGTACAGTTGCTGGTTGTTGCGGATGACCGAGCAGTGGATCTTGCTGGCGCCGATATCGAACAGGGCAAAGGTCTGGTTCATGCCTTGGTCGGGCAGTTGCTGCTGGATCTGTTCGAACGCCGTCAGCATGGCAAAGGCGTCGATATCGACGATCTCCACCTTCAGGCCTGCCATTTCCGCGACTGCTACGCGTTCTTCCACTTTTTCTTTGCGCGACGCGCAGATCATCACGTCCAGATCGTCTGCGCTGTTGCTTGCCGGCCCCAGTACCTGATAATCCAGGTTTACTTCTTCCAGCGGGAACGGTATGTACTGATTGGCTTCGCTTTCTACCTGCAGCTCAAGGTCATCGCCCAGTGCGCCAGCCGGGACCAGGATCTTCTTGTAGATGGCCATGGAGGTTGGCAGGGCAATCGCAGCCCGTTTTGTCGGCGAGCCCATGCGGTGCCAGGCGCGACGGATGGCGTCGGCCACCTCGTCCATATTGTTGATGTTGCCTTCGGTAATCAGGTCTTTGGCCAGCGGCTCCACCACGTAGCGTTCCAGCTGCGGCGTGCGGCCGTGGCGGCTGAGTTCGACCATCTTGATGGCAGTGGAACTGATATCCAGCCCCAGCATGGAGTGGCGGGAGGAGGGGAGCCAGCTGCTGAACAGCTGTTGAAGGCGGTTTCTATCGAAACGTCTTGTTTCTCCAGGCATCATAATCTGGCACCAACGCTAGGGTTGGCCACCAACCTCCTTGTTGCAGGGCACAGGCTTGTGCGTTGCTAATCGTCTTGCGGCGCAGCCTTGCAGGTATAATGCGCCATCACTTTTATAGGCTAGAACAAGATGCTCCAGCGTTTTATTACCCTGACAGCCGGTCTGCTTGCCGGTCTGGCCATCATCGTGGCAGGCCTGGTGCTGATCGCTGTGGTGATTACCTACCCGCGTCTGCCCAGTCTGGATGTCCTGACCGACTACCGTCCCAAAATGCCGTTGCGCGTCTACTCGGCGGATAACGTCCTGATTGGCGAGTTCGGCGAAGAGCGCCGTTCGTTCACGCGCATCCAGGACGTGCCGCAGCATATGAAGCAAGCGTTGCTGGCGGCGGAGGACGAGCGTTTTTATCAACACGGTGGTATCGATTACCTCGGTGTATTACGCGCTGCAGTGGGCAATATAGTATCCGGTCGCACGCACTCTGGTGCAAGCACCATTACCATGCAGGTAGCTAAAAATTTCTTTTTATCGAGTGAAAGAACTTTCACCCGTAAATTCAATGAAGCTTTATTGGCTTTCAAAATTGAGCATACTTTATCGAAAGACCAGATCTTAGAACTGTATTTTAATCAAATTTATCTCGGTCAGCGGGCTTACGGTTTTGCCGCCGCTGCCCAGGCTTACTATGGTAAGCCCTTGGCAAACCTCAATATTGCCGAGATGGCGATGCTGGCCGGCCTGCCCAAGGCGCCGTCCAGCTACAACCCGGTGGTGAACCCGGAGCGCGCGCGCTTGCGTCAACTGTATGTATTGCGTCGCATGCACGAGCTGCGTTTCATTACTACCGAGCAATACGAAGAAGCGAAAGCGGCACCCATGGTATTGGCCAAGCCGACACTGGAAGCCAGCCTCCCGGCGCAATACATGGCGGAAATGGTGCGCCAGGCCATGTATGGCCGTTATAAAGAAGCGGCTTATACCGAAGGCTATCGCGTGTATACCACGCTGGATAGCCGCCATCAGCAATGGGCATTCGATTCCTTGCGCGCCGGTTTGATGGATTACGACCGCCGCCAAGCCTACCGTGGTCCGGAAGCATTTACCGATTTGTCTGCCATTCCGCAAGAAGAGCTGGAAGAAGCGCTGGACGAAGCCCTGGCCGCCGTGCGCGACAGTGGCAACCTGCAACCGGCCATCGTACTGGCCGCCAACAGCGGCAAGGTGACGGTGTATTTGCGTGGCGGCAAGAAAGTGGCCATTACCGGTACCGGCCTGAGTTTTGCCCGTTCGGCCTTGTCGGAGCGCGTGACCCCGGCGCAGCGCCTGCGCCCAGGTGCCCATGTGCGCGTGGTACAGGACGCCAAAGGCAACTGGCAGATTACCCAGATGCCGGAAGTAGAAGGCGGTTTCGTCTCGATGGACCCGCGTTCCGGTGCCATCCGTGCCCTGGTGGGGGGCTTTGATTTCAATCGCAGCCCGTTCAACCATGTGACCCAATCCATCCGTCAGCCGGGCTCCACCTTCAAGCCATTCATTTATTCTGCAGCGCTGGATCGTGGTTTTACGCCGTCCACCATGATCAACGATGCCCCGATTACGGTTGACCCGCAGACCATCGGCGGCCAGAGCTGGGACCCGAAGAACGACGATGGCCGTTACGCCGGCATGATCACCATGCGTCGTGCGCTGGCGCTGTCGAAGAACCTGGTGTCCATCCGTATCCTGATGTCGATCGGCACCGACTTTGGCCAGCAGTACGTACAGCGTTTCGGTTTTGACGGCAAGAGCATCCCGGCCTATCTCACCATGGCGCTGGGGGCCGGTACTGCCACGCCGTTGCAGATTGCCGAGGGCTACTCGGTGTTCGCCAACGGTGGTTTCCGCACCCGTGCCTACTTCATCGATCGCATCGAGGATGCCAGCGGCCGCGTGCTGGCGCGTACCCAGCCGGCGATTGCCGGCCAGAATGCGCCGCTGGCCATCGACCCGCGCAACGCCTTCATCATCAGCAACATGATGAGAGACGTGGTGCGCTACGGTACGGCCAACCGTGCCATGGCGCTGGGCCGCAATGACCTTTCCGGCAAGACCGGTACCACCAACGATTTCCGCGATGCCTGGTTTGCCGGTTTCAACCCCAATCTGGTGGCGGTGACCTGGGTCGGTTTCGACCAGCCGCGCAGCCTGGGCCGCTACGGTTATGGTGGCACCGCAGCATTGCCGATCTGGGTGAACTACATGAGCAATGCGCTGAAAGGTGTGCCGGATGTCGAGCTGCCGCCGCCCGCCGGCGTGGTGGTGAAACCGGGTGCGGGCTTGCGTGGCAATGACGAGTACTACCTGGAAGAATTCCAGCGTACCAACCCCGAACTTCGCATCAATAACCGTGGTTCGGTGCCGGGTAGCGGCCAGGGGCCTGCTGAGGAAGCGTCCGGTGCCACGGCTGACGAGCCGGCGGCTCCGGTGCAAGATGCGGTGGAGAACGTGAAGGATCAGCTGTTCTGACGGGCAGGAAACACAGAAATCAGTCAGCAAGAACAATCCCCGGCTAGCCGGGGATTGTTGTTTATCCTGTTGAAGCGGCAGGGTTTTACGCCGTGCGGCGTACCAGGCAGGTACGCCGGGCTGCTGGTGGCCGCCGCGTGGGGCGGCCTGCTTTCTCTATAATAGCGACAGCAGGTTTTCCGGCGGCCGGCCGATGGCTGCCTTGCCGTCGGTCACGGCCAGTGGTCGTTCGATCAGCTTGGGGTGGGCCAGCATGGCCTGGATCAGGTGCTTGTCTTCCAGCGTCACATCGTCCAGGTGCAGGGCTGTGTATTCCTCTTCCTTCTTGCGCATCATGCTGCGCGGGTCACCGCCCAGCAAGGCGATGATGGCGGCCAGCTCGTCGGCAGTGGGCGGGGTTTTCAGGTACTCGATCACGTCCAGCTCGGCGCCGTGCTGTTGCAACAGCTGCAGGCCTTCGCGGGATTTCGAGCAGCGCGGGTTGTGGTAGTAACGAATCATGATGCTTTCCGTAGGCTGCGAGAGTGTCACTTTTATATCGCAGTTTCGTGTTTCAGAAAGTAGTTTTCTCATGACAGACTCTTCCGGCCGCCGCTTTGGCGTATTGGCGCTGCTGTTGGCCGCACTGGCTTCGCTGGGGCCATTTTCTATCGATACCTTCTTGCCCGCCATGCACGATATGGGGCAGTCGCTGGGCGCCTCTCCCATCGAAATGCAGCAAACGCTGTCGATCTACCTGTTCTGCTATGCGCTGATGATGCTGTGGCACGGTGCCATTTCCGACACCGTTGGCCGCCGGCCGGTCATTTTGCTGTCCACGCTGACCTTTGCCGTGGCCTCGATCGGTTGTGCGCTGGCGCCCAATCTGGGCACGCTGCTGCTGTTCCGCGCCATGCAGGGGCTGTGTGGTGGTGCCGGGCTGGTGGTAGGGCGGGCCATCATCCGCGATACCTTTCACGGTCATGATGCGCAGCGCATGATGTCGCAGGTCACCATGCTGTTTTCGCTGTCGCCGGCGGTAGCCCCGTTGGTGGGCGGCTTGCTGTTCGGCGCGCTGGGCTGGCGGTCCATTTTCGTGTTTCTGGCTGTGCTCGGGCTGCTGGTGTTTGCCGTGTGCTGGCGGGCGATGCCGGAAACCCACGCTCCGGCAGCACGTACGCCGTTTGCCTGGCGGCAGTTGCTGGCCAACTACCTGGAGGTTGGCCGCAAGCGCGAATTCCAGCTGCTGGCACTGGCGGTATCGTGCAATTTTGCCGGCTTTTTTGTCTACATCCCGTCGGCGCCAGTGTTTGTCATGCAGCATCTGGGGCTGGGCCATAACGACTTCCTGTGGATGTTCGGCCCCATCGTGTCCGGCATCATGTTCGGCGCGTTTTTGTCCGGCAAGCTGGCCGGGCGGCGCGACACCCGCACCATCGTCAATATCGGCTACACGCTGATGTTTGCCGCCACGGCGGCCAACCTGCTGCAGGCCTTCCTGATCACGCCGGCGGTACCGTGGGCAGTGCTGCCGCTGGCGCTGTACACCACCGGCATGTCGCTGGCGGCGCCGTCGATGACGCTGACGCTGATGGATCAGTTCCCGCACCTGCGCGGCACGGTGTCGTCGGTGCAGGGCTTTGTGCAGACCATGTTCTCCACGCTGCTGGCCGGGGTGATTTCACCGCTGGTGTGGGGCAGCGTGCAAAGCCTGGCGCTGACCATGCTGGGCTTCCTGGTGGCCGGCTTTGTGCTGCGCAGCGCCTATCGCCGCCGCATCCAGCGGCCGGTGTAGCCGCTTATCACGCGCTGGCCGTCACCAGTACCGGCTGTAGCACGCGCTGCAGCTCGGCCGGCGCCATGCCTACCAGAAAGCCGCGCTTGCCGCCGTTGATGTAGATGCGTGCCAGCTCGGCAATGCCGGCTTCCATGTACACCGGCATCTTGCTCTTGGTACCGAACGGGCTGGTGCCGCCCACCTGGTAGCCGCTGTGCTTGTCGGCGGTTTTCGGGTCGCACGGCGTGATTTTCTTGGCGCCGATCTGCTTGGCCAGCATGCCGGTGGCCACTTCGCGGTCGCCGTGCATCAGCACCACCAGCGGTTTGCGCTGCTCGTCTTCCATGATCAGGGTCTTGATCACCGCATGCTCGTCCACGCCCAGCTCGCGTGACGACACGCGGGTGCCGCCTTTTTCTTCGTATTTGTACAGATGCTCGGTATAGGCCACCTGGTGTTCGCGCAGCATGCGCACCGCCTGGGTGACCGGGGCTTTTTCCTTGGACATAGCTATCGATAGGGCAGGGTAAGACAGGGCGCTATTGTACCCGCGGCCCAGAGGTTGGCCGCAAGCGCCACCACAGCCGCATCCCCAGCAGCACCGCCAGTACGGCGGCGTACAGTAGCGGCTCGGTCAGGTCGCGCTTCACCAGCCACAGGTAGTGCAGCACAGCTAGCAGCGCCAGCGGGTAGACCAGCCGGTGCAGCTGGCCCCAGCGCCGCTTCAGCCGTCGTAGCCAGCCGTCGGTAGAGGTGATGGCTAGCGGCAGCAGCAACGCAAACGCCGCCATGCCCACGGTGATGAACGGGCGCTTGATGATGTCTTGCACGATGGCGGCCCAGTCGAACAGCTGGTCCAGCCACAGGTAGATCAGCAGGTGGACGCTGGCGTAGAAAAAGGCGTACAGCCCCAGCATGCGGCGCAGGCGCAGCAGCCAGCCCGGCGCGCCCAGCCGACGCAGCGGCGTAATGGCGAGGCCGGCCAGCAGCAGGTTCAACGCCCAGCTACCACTGTCGCGGGTAAGCGTTTCTACCGGGTTCACCGCTTGGCCGCTCAAGGCTTGCCACAGGCTGGCCGCCAGCGGCAGCAGGCACAGCACGAACAGCAGCGCCTTGATGCGGCCAACCGTGGCCGCCGAAGGGTTGTGGAGCAAGGTTGGCCGCATCAGAAGTTTTTCACCAGGTCCATGCCGCGGTACAGGCCGGCCACCTGATCGGCGTAACCGTTGAATGGCAGCGTCTTGCGCTTCAGGAACTCGCCGATGCGGCGCTCGCTGGCCTGGCTCCAGCGCGGGTGGTCTACCGCCGGGTTCACATTGGAATAGAAGCCGTACTCGTTTGGTGCAGCCATATTCCAGCTGGTGGGCGGCTGCTTTTCCAGCAGTGTGATGCGGCTGATCGACTTGATGCTCTTGAAGCCGTACTTCCACGGCACCACCAGCCGCACCGGCGCGCCGTTCTGGCCCGGCAGCAGCTCGCCGTACAGGCCCACGGCCAGAAGGGTGAGCGGGTGCATGGCTTCGTCGATGCGCAGGCCTTCGCGGTACGGCCAGTCCAGCACGCGGCGCGCCACGCCGGGCATCTCGCCAGGGCGCAGCGCGGTTTCGAAGGCTACGTACTTGGCGCGGCTGGTCGGATCCACCTGTTTCAGCAGGCTGGCCAGCGGAAAGCCCACCCACGGAATCACCATGCTCCAGCCTTCGACGCAGCGCAGGCGGTAGATGCGTTCTTCCAGCGGAAACTTCAGCAGCTCCTCGATGCTGAAACTGCGCGGCTTGGCCGCTTCGCCGCCCACGGCCACCGACCACGGTCGCGTCTTCAGCCGGCCGGCGTACAGCGCCGGTTCGTCCTTGCCGGTGCCGAACTCGTAAAAGTTGTTGTAGCTGGTGATCTCCTGCCGGCTATTGGGCTTGTCGCTGGCGGAGTAAGGGCTTTTGCTGGCCGGCAAGGCGGCGATGGACGCCACCGGCAGCAGCAAGCCGGCACTGCCGGCCATGAACTGGCGGCGGTTGAGGTACACGCTGTGCGGGGTAATCTCCGACGGCGCAATATCGGGGGGGCGACGAATCAGCATGGGGCGGGCTCCGGGTAGGCATGCACGTCAGTCGTGCCAGAGAGGGCGATCTGACAGCTACCCGTGCAAAAGATTCTTACAAATGGATGCCCGCCATGTTCAGCACAAAGAACAGTACCGAGCTGAGTACCAGCGCAATGGCCAGCGTATGCACGAACTCGTGCAGCGTGGCGCGCTGGCGGCGGTTGAACAGCCAGCGCACCACCATCACTAGCACCAGGCACAGCAGGGCAAGGCGGAACAGGCGGCCTATCATCGGGAACGGTCCGTAAAAGGAAGGCCACGATTATCGGCAGCGACAGGACAGGTGCGCAAGCCGGTGTTGCCTATATAATCGACGCATTGCCCGGAGAAGCCTTGAACAAGGGGTGGCAGAGCCGCAAAGGCCGCCTGTAGCCAAGCTACCCGCCCCTGGCCGACTATCAAAGAGACAACCATGTCCAGTAATGCATCCTCTGTCGGTATTGTCAGCGCGCAGCGCGCGCTGTTCGAAACACCGCTGCCGCTCGCTGGCGGTACGGTGTTGCCCAGCTACGAGCTGGTGTTTGAAACCTATGGCGAGCTGAACGCGGCGCGCAGTAATGCCATCCTGATCTGCCACGCGCTGTCCGGCCACCATCACGTCGCCGGCCGTTATCGCGACGACGATAAAGCTGCCGGCTGGTGGGACAACATGATCGGCCCCGGCAAGCCCATCGATACCAACCGCTTTTTCGTGGTGGGCGTCAACAACCTGGGCGGCTGCCACGGCAGTACCGGCCCGTCCAGCATCGACCCGGCCAGCGGCCAGCCGTGGGGCTCGCGCTTTCCAGTGGTAACGGTGCCCGACTGGGTCACGGCGCAGGCGCGCCTGGCCGACCGTCTGGGCGTGGAGCGCTGGGCGGCGGTGATCGGCGGCAGCCTGGGCGGCATGCAGGCGCTGCAGTGGAGCATCAACTACCCCGACCGCGTGGCCAACGCGCTGGTGATCGCCTCGGCGCCCAAGCTGTCGGCGCAGAACATCGCCTTCAACGACGTGGCCCGCCAGGCCATCATCACCGACCCCGATTTCTGCGGCGGCGACTTCTACGCCCAGGGCACCATCCCGCGCCGCGGCCTGCGCCTGGCGCGCATGCTGGGCCACATCACCTATCTGTCCGACGACGGCATGGGCGAGAAATTCGGCCGCATGCTGCGCTCCGGCGAGTACAAGTTCGGCTACGACGTCGAGTTCGAGATCGAGAGCTACCTGCGCTACCAGGGCGACAAGTTTTCCGACTACTTCGACGCCAATACCTACCTGCTGATGACCAAGGCGCTGGACTACTTCGACCCGGCCAAGGATTACGGCGGCGACCTGGTGGCCGCCTTGCAGCGCGCCACCGCCAACTTCCTGGTGGCCAGCTTTACCAGCGACTGGCGCTTCTCGCCTGAACGCTCGCGCGAGACGGTGAAGGCGCTGATCGCCGCCGGCAAGCGCGTGGCCTACGCCGAAATCGAATCCGTACACGGCCACGATGCCTTCCTGATGACCGACGAACCGTATATGAACCTGATGCGTGCCTACCTGCAGCGCGTTGCCGTGGAGGTTGCCGCATGAGCCAGCCCGTTTCCGCCCTGCGTCCCGACCTGCAACTGATCGCCGACTGGGTCAGCCCCGGCAGCCGCGTGCTCGACCTGGGCTGCGGCGAGGGCGACCTGCTGGCCTGGCTGCAGGCCCACAAGCAGGTATCCGCCTATGGTGTGGATTTCGACGTCAACAATGTGGTGCGCTGCGTGGCGGCCAACGTCAACGCCATCCAGGGCGACCTGGAAGCCGGCCTGGCCGAGTTTGCCGACCAGCGTTTCGACCACGTGGTGCTGTCGCAAACCATCCAGGCCATGCACAACACCGAGCAGATTCTGCTGGAAATGCTGCGCGTTGGCCGCGAAGCCATCGTTACCTTCCCCAACTTCGGTTACTGGGAAAACCGCTGGCAGATCCTCAAGGGCCGCATGCCGGTGTCCGACGACATGCCCTACCAGTGGTACAACACCCCCAACATCCACTGGTGTATGCTCGGCGACTTTGACGAACTGTGCGCCAAGAACGGTCTGCGTGTGCTGGAGCGGGTGGTGATGACCGGCGGCCGCCGCGTGACCTTCCTGCCCAATCTGCGTGGCAGTCTGGCGTTTTACCGCGTCACGCGCGGCTAGGCAGCAACCGACATGGCGCTTCGGCGCCATTTTTCATCGATAACAACAAAAACGGGAGGCGCGGATGCGCGATATCCGGCAGCAGGGCGCGTGGCGCATGCTGATGATCTGGGTGCTGGGTTTTGCCAGCGGCTTGCCACTGGCGCTGTCCGGCACCGCCATGCAGGCGTGGCTGACGCTGGACGGCATCGACGTGGCCACCATCGGCTTCCTGAGCCTGGTGGGCTTGCCGTATACCTTTAAGTTCTTGTGGGCGCCGCTGATGGACCGCTTCGAGCCGCCGTGGCTGGGCCGCCGTCGCGGCTGGCTGGTGCTTACCCAGCTGGGCTTGGCCGCCGTGCTGCTGGCCATGTCCGGCATGCAGCCGGCCCGCGACGTGCAGGGTTTTGCCTTGCTGGCGGTGCTGCTGTCTTTTCTGTCCGCCTCGCAAGACGTGGTGATCGACGCCTACCGTACCGACGTGGTGCAGCCGGCCGAGCGCGGCCTGGCGTCGTCGCTGGGCGTGTTTGGCTACCGTTTGGCCATGGTGCTGTCCGGCGGTATCGCCATGGTGTGGGCCGACCCGCTCAACGGCAACGGCTGGAGCTGGGGCACCGTTTATCAGGTGATGGCCGCCATCATGCTGGCCGCCGCCGTCATCTCGCTGCTGTTTGTACCGCCGGTACCCAAGGACAATGTGGCGCCGGTCAGCGACGCGCGCAACGACCTGAAGGGCTTTGCCGCCGTGTTGCTGGCGGTGGTCATCGGTTACCAGTGCACCGCCCACGTGGCGGCGCCGCTGGCAGAACGTGTGGTGGCACCGTTCTACCCGGCGGTGGCCGAAGCGCCGGCAGGCCCTGCGGCCAACCCTGTGCCTGCGACGCCGGTCGCCAGCGCGGTGGCTGCCAAGGCCGCCGAGGTAGCCAAGCCTGCGACGGACAAGGGCGACAAGAAAGGCAACCCTAACCAGAAGAAATGGGTAGACCTGCTGTCGCTGCTGCTGGGCATGGCCTTCACCCTGCCGTTGGCGTGGTGGGCGGCGCAGAAGGCGCGCTTCGATACGCTGAACCGCTCGCTGGGCAACTATTTCAGCATGGAAGCCGCCGGCGCTTTCCTGGCGCTGATCATCCTGTACAAGCTGGGCGACGCCTTTGCCGGCGCGCTGACCACCACCTTTCTGCTGAAGGGGGCCGGTTTTGCCCAGGCCGAGATCGGCGTGGTGAACAAGGTGATCGGTATCTGGCTCACCATCGTCGGCGCGCTGGCCGGTGGCGCGCTGATGCTGCGTCTGGGCCTGTACCGTTCGCTGATGGCGTTCGGCGTGCTGCAGCTGCTGTCCAACCTGGGCTTCTGGCTGGTGGCGGTGTCGGGCAAGGGCGCGTGGGGCAGCTTTACCTTACCGGCTTTCGACTGGTTGATCGTGGCGCTGAAAGACAGCAGCCAGGTGGACTACCTGCTGCTGTTCGCGGTGGCAGTGGAAAACCTGTCCAGCGGCATGGGCACCGCCGCTTTCGTGGCCTTCCTGATGGCGCTGTGCAACCAGAAATTCACCGCCACCCAGTTTGCGCTGCTGTCGGCGTTTGCCGCCGTTGGCCGCGTGTGGGTGGGGCCGCTGTCCGGCGTGCTGACCGAAAGCATAGGCTGGCCGGCGTTCTTCCTGTTCTCCACCGCTGCGGCGCTGCCAGGCCTGCTGATGCTGGCGCGGCTGAAAGCCCGGGTGCAGGCGCTGGACGTACCCAAGGGGCCGGTAGCGCTGGACGATTAGCCCGTCTTGTCGCAGGCAAACAAAGCGCGATGCCGCCTGCGGGCGGCATTTTCTTGCCCGCCAGCCGGCTTTTACTTATCGAAATGTCACATGCCGGGTGAATGTCGGGGATAATGGCGGCCTGCATTTTCCGGGCCTCCACCATGAAAACCCTGCTTGCCGGCGCGCTGCTGCTGGCCTCCTTGTTCAGCCACGCCGCCAGCGTGGCCACCTTCAGCCCGCAAGGCGAGGTGAAGGCGCCGCAACAGGTGCGCATCAGCTTCAGCACCCCCATGGTGCGCCTGGGCGACAGCCAGGCCGCGGCGCCGCTGCAGTGGGACTGCCGGCTGGACGGCAGCGGCCACTGGGTAGACGACAAGAGCTGGGTGCTGGACTTGCGCACGGTGCCGGACGCCGACACCCGCTGCCGCTTCAGCCTCAAGAGCGGGCTGAAGGACGCGCAGGGCGAGGCGCTGGCGCCGGCCAGCTACCAGTTTGCCACCGGCGCGCCCAGCATCGTGCAGAGTTGGCCGCAGGATGGCGAGCGCATCGAGGAAGACCAGGCTTTCGTGCTGCGCCTGAACGCCCGTCGCAGCAGCCTGCCCGGCCTGTACTGCCAGAGCTCGGCGCTGGCCGAACGCCTGCCGCTGCTGCCGCTGCCCGCCGCCGAGCGCCAGCGCCTGCTGCAGCACCTGAAGCTGGAAAAAGACGCTGCCAGCGTGCTGACGCTGCGTTGCGGCCAACGTCTGTCGGCCGACAGCAAGGTGTCGCTGCACAACCCGCGCCCCGGCGAAGCCGAGCGGCTGGATTTCCGCGTGCGCCCGCCGTTTAGCGCCACCCTCAGCTGCACCCGCGAAAACACACGCGGAGCCTGCATCCCGTTCAAACCGATCAGCCTGGTGTTCAGCTCGCCGGTGCCGGCGGCGCAGGCCGCCGCCATCCGCCTGCAAGGGGAGGGCGAGGCCAAGGCCCGTACGCCGCAGCTGGACGGCCAGCGCGGCGAGCCGGTAGACAGCATCCAGTTCAAGCCGCCGTTTACCCCGCAGCAGACGCTGCAGCTGCAGTTGCCCGACGGCCTGGTGGACGAGGTTGGCCGCAAGCTGGTGAACGCCGCCAAGTTTCCGCTGGCCGTGCGCATTGGCGACTTTCCGCCGCTGGCCAAGTTTGCCGCCGCGCCGTTCGGCATTATCGAAGCCGGCAGCGACGCCAGCCTGCCGGTGACGCTGCGCGGCGTGGAAGCCGCGCTGCCGCTGCGCAGCGTATCGCTGAGCGGGCAGGGCGTGCTGGCGCGCGACGACCGCAACATGATGCGCTGGCTGGGCAAGGTGCTGCGCTACCACGAAAGCACGCTGCCGCAAGGCCAGGGCAAAGAGGTGGAAAGCCGCCGCCTGTCGCTGCTGAAAAAACTGCCGCAGGCGCACAAGCTGTCGCTGCCAGCGCAGCCGGACGCCAAAGGGCGCTGGCCGTTCGAGGTAGTGGGCATTCCGCTGCCGCAACGTGGCCTGCACGTGGTGGAAATCGAATCGCGGCTGCTGGGCCGCGCCTTGCTGGGCAAAGCGGCGCCGATGTACGTGCGCAGCGCGGCGCTGGTGACCAACCTGGCGGTACACCTGAAGCGCTCGCCGGAAAACGCCGCGGTGTGGGTCACCTCGCTGGACCGCGCCGTGCCGCAAGCCGACGCGCTGGTCAGCGTCTACGACTGCCGCGAAACGCTGCTGTGGCAGGGCCGCACCGGCAAGGACGGCGTGGCGCGCATCGCCAAGCCGCTGCCGGAAGCCCAGTGCGACGGGCCGGAAAGCCTGGACGGCCTGTTTGTCACCGCACGCCTGAAACTGGCCGACGGCAGCGAGGACGTGTCCTTCGTGCGTAGCGGCTGGAACCGGGGCATCGAAAGCTGGCGCTTCCCGTTCCCCACCAGCAGCGGCGAGCAGCCGTCGGTGGTGGCGCACAGCATTCTGGACCGCAGCCTGCTGCGTGCCGGCGAGACGGTATCGATGAAGCACCTGCTGCGGGTGCAGAACAGCCGCGGCCTGGCGCTGCTGAAAGCCGGCGAGCTGCCGCAAAGCGTGCGCATCAAGCACGACGCCAGCGACGACGAGTTCGTGCTGCCGCTGCAATGGCGCCGTGGCCGCTACGCCGAGACCAGCTTCACCCTGCCCAAGGCCGCCAAGCTGGGCGAATACAGCATTTACCTGCTGCGCAAGGGCAGCCGCAGCAGCGGCGACCATCAAGCCGCATCGCTGGCGCTGGACGGCTACGAGCTGTACAGCGGCAACTTCCGCGTGGAGGCGTTCCGCCTGCCAGTGATGAGCGGGCGCATCGGCTACCCGGCCGGCGCCGGCATTGCTGCCGAGCGGCTACCGCTCAGCGTCAACCTGGCCTGGGGCAACGGCGGCGCGGCGCGCAACTGGCCGCTGCAAGTGAGCGCCACGCTGCAAGCGCGTTACGAGCAGCCGCGTGGCTACAACGGTTTCAGCTTCAACCCGCCGCAGGGCGGCGACGAGGACGAGGCCGAGCGCAACAAGCTGGACGGCAAAGTGGTGCTGGACAAAGCCCCGCTGCAGCTGGACGGCAACGGCAACGGCAAGCTGGCCATCGACAAGCTGCCGGTGCTGGACCGCCCGTACTGGTTGCTGGCCGAAGCCAGCCTGCGCGACCCGTCCGGTGAAACGCAGACCCTGTCGCGCATGGTGCCGCTGTGGCCGGCGGCGTTGCAGGTGGGGGTGGCGGTGGACGACTGGGTCTCGGTGGGCCGCACGCTGAGCGTCAAAACCGTGGTGCTGGACACGCTGGGCAAGCCGCAAGTTGGCCGCAAGGTCACGCTGCGCCTGGCTAGCCACCATTACCTGTCCAGCCGCAAACGGCTGGTGGGCGGTTTTTACGCCTGGGAGCACACGCACGAGCGCAGCGACGAGGGCAAGCTGTGCAGCGGCACCACCGACGCCAGCGGCCTGCTGATCTGCGAGCTGTCGCCCAAGGAAGAAGGCAATCTGGAAGTGATTGCCGAAGTCGAAGACGACAAGGGCCATACCGCGCGCGCGGCGCAGCAGGTGTGGGTCAGCCGTCACGACGAGGTGTGGTTCGACGTGGCCGACAACGACCGCATCGACCTGCTGCCGGAGCAGCGCAGCTACAACCCCGGCGATACCGCGCGCTTCCAGGTGCGCATGCCGTTCCGCAAGGCCACCGTGTGGCTGGCCATCGAGCGCGAAGGCATCATCGACACCCGCGTGCTGCAGCTGGAAGGCAAGTCGCCGGTGGTCGAACTGAAAGTGGGCGAGGGCTGGGGGCCGAACGTGTACGTGTCGGTGTTGGCGGTGCGCGGCCGCGTGCGCGACGTGCCGTGGTACTCGTTCTTTACCTGGGGCTGGAAAACGCCGGTGGAGTGGTGGGACGCCTACTGGCACGAAGGCAGCGACTACACGCCGCCGTCCAGCATGGTGGACCTGTCGCGGCCGGCGTTCAAATACGGCGTGGCCGAGATCGAGGTTGGCGACAAGGCGCGCCGGCTGCAGGTAACGGTGACGCCGCAGCGCACCCGTTACGGCATTCGCGAAACGGTGCCGGTGCGCATCCAGGTACGCATGCCGGACGGCAAGCCGGCGCCCGCCGGTAGCGAGGTGGCGTTTGCCGCGGTGGACGAAGCGCTGCTGCGCCTGCAACCGAATAACAGCTGGCAGCTGATGGAGGCGATGTACCAGCGCCGCAGCTACGGTGTGGACACCGCCACCGCGCAGCTGGAGGTAGTCGGCAAGCGCCACTACGGTCGCAAGGCGCTGCCGCCGGGCGGCGGTGGCGGCCAGGCGCCCACGCGCGAGCTGCTGGATACGCTGCTGCTGTGGCGGCCGTCGGTGGTGCTGGACGCCAACGGTGCGGCCAACCTTAACGTGCCGCTGAACGACGCGCTGACCCGCTTCCGCCTGGTGGCGGTGGCCGACGTGGGCAGTCATTTCTTTGGCACCGGCCAGGCCGACGTGGAGGTGGTGCAAGACGTGCAGATCAGCAACGGCCTGCCGGCGCTGGTGCGCGAGGGCGACCAGCTGGCCGCCACCGTCACCGTGCGCAACGGCAGCGACAAGGCGCTGACGCTGGACGTGGCCGCCAGCGCCGGTAGCCAGAAGCTGCCGCCGCAGCGCATCAGCCTGCCGGCGGGCGAGGCACGCGAACTGCGCTGGCCGTTCACGGTACCGGCCGGCATCGACACGCTGGACTGGGTGATCAGTGCGCAGGCGGTGGCCGGCAAGGGCAGCGACCGGCTGGCCTTCCGCCAGCAGGTGGCGCCGGCAGTCCCGGTGACGGTAGAACAGGCCACGCTGCTGCGGCTGGACGCGGCGCAAACGCTGCCGGTGGGCCTGCCGGCCGGCGCCTTGCCGGGGCGTGGCGGGGTCAGTGTGAGCCTGCAATCGCGGCTGGGCAGCAGCCTGCCGGGGGTGCAGCGCTGGTTCGAGCAATACCCGTACAGCTGCCTGGAGCAACGTGCGTCGCGTGCGCTGGGCACCGCCAATGCCGCGCAGTGGGACGCGCTGGGCAAGGAGCTGCCGCTCTACCTCGATAGCGACGGCCTGGCCGCGTACTTCCCGCTGTCGGAAGGCAGCGGGCCGTGGGGCAGCGACGTACTCACAGCCTACTTGCTGCAAGTGAGCCATCAGGCCGGGCAAGCGCTGCCGGAAGGCCCGCGCCAGCGCATGCTGGCCGGCCTGGCCGCCTTTGTGGAAGGCCGTTTGCAGCGCCCGCTGCCGCTGGCCAGCCAGCATCGCGACTCGCGGCTGCTATCGGCCATGCTGGCATTGGCGCGCCACGGCAAACTGCAGCCGGCCATGCTGGAGGTGCTGGACGGCCAGACGCAGCGCTACAGCACCGCCATGCTGATCGACTGGCTGGAGCTGCTGCAGCGCACGCCGGCGGCGGCCAACCGCGCCGCCGCCATGGCGCAGGCCGGCCAGCTGCTGCGCAGCCGCCTCAGCTACCAGGGCACGCGGCTGGTGTTCAGCAGCGAGGCCGACGACAACGCCTGGTGGCTGATGGGCAGCGCCAACCAGAACGCCGCCCGCCTGCTGCTGCTGGCCAGCACGTTGCCGGACTGGCAGGCCGACGTGCCGCGCCTGCTCACCGGCCTGCTGGCGCGCCAGCAGCGCGGCCACTGGCAGGGCACCACCGCCAACCTGTGGGGCAGCCTGGCGGTAGCGCAGTTCTCGCGCCAGTACGAAAGCGTGCCGGTCAGCGGCAGCAGCAGCGTCACGCTGGGCGGGCGTCAGGTCAGCCTCAGCCCCACCGATACCCCGCAGCGATTGCCGCTATTGCCGTGGCCGGCGGGCGGCAAGGGCACGCTGACGCTGGCGCACCAGGGCAGCGGCGCGCCGTGGGCCACGGTGGAAGCGTTGGCCGCGGTGAAGTTCAGCGGCGAGCGTAGCGCTGGCTACCGCATCAGCAAGACGCTGACGCCGGTCAGCCAGCAGGTGTCCGGCGAGTACCGCCCCGGCGACGTGATGAAGGTGACGCTGCAGATCGACGCCCAGGCCGACATGGGCTGGGTGGTGGTGGACGACCCGGTGCCGGCCGGTGCCAGTATTCTGGGCAGCGGACTGGGCAACGACTCGGCCATCGCCGTGGCGCAGGCGCGCGAGCGCGGCAACGGCTGGGCCGACTTTATCGAACGCCTGCCGGGCAACTACCGCGCCTACTACCGCTACCTGCCGCGCGGCGCGCTGACGGTGGAATACACGGTACGGCTGAACACGCCGGGCCGCTTCCAGCTGCCGCCGACGCGGGTCGAGGCGATGTACGCGCCGGGTGTGTTCGGCATACTGGCCAATGCGCCGTTCGAGGTGGCCGGTGCGCGCTAAGGCGGCGATCGGGCTGTGGCTGGCAGGCTTGGCCGCCGCCCAGCCGGTGGCGGCCAACCCCGGCTTTGCCGAGGTACGCGCCGCGTGGCGGCCGTCGGACGTGATCGTGCTGGACCGCCACGGCACGCCGCTGCAGCGTGTGCGGCAGGACAAACGCGCGCTGCGGCTGGACTGGCTGCGGCTGGCCGACACCTCGGCGCCGCTGCGTTACGCGCTGCTGCTGTCGGAAGACCGCCGCTTTTACCAGCACAGCGGCGTGGACTGGTCCGGCGTGGCGGCGGCAGCCTGGGGCAATCTGTGGCATAGCCGCACCCGTGGCGCGTCCACCCTCACCATGCAGCTGGCCGGCTTGCTGGACGCCGACCTGAAAGCCGGCAGCGGCGGGCGCAGCCTGTGGCAGAAGCTGGGCCAGACCTGGTCGGCCAGCGCGCTGGAAAAACAGTGGCGCAAGGACGAGATCCTGGAGGCCTACTTGAACCTGGTGAGCTTTCGCGGCGAGCTGGTGGGGCTGCCTGCGGTGTCGCGCGCGCTGTTCGGCAAGTGGCCGCAGGGGCTGAACCGGCAGGAGTCGGCCATCATCGTGGCCCTGCTGCGCGGTCCCAACGCCGGGCCGGAGCGGGTAGCCGCCCGCGCCTGCGGCATCCTGCGCGACATGGCGCTGGACACCGCCCGCCAGCAGCGCCGCCCGCCGCCGCCGGAGGCCACGCTACAGCGCGATTGCGACCGCGCCAGCATCCAGACCCGCCAGGCGCTGGCGCGCCGGCTGCCGGTGGTGGATACACAGGCGCAGCTGGCACCTCACTTCGCCCAGAAACTATTGCAACAGCAGCCGCAGACGGCCGGCAGCGTACTGCGCAGCACGCTGGATGCGGCCTTGCAGCGCTACGCCGGCGCCTTGCTGCAGCGCCACCTGCTGGCGCTGCGCCAGCGCAATGTGCAGGATGGCGCCTTGCTGGTGCTGGACAACGCCAGCGGCGACATCCTGGCCTGGGTGGGCTCCAGCGGGGCCTTGTCGGCGGCGGCCAACGTGGATGGTGTTACCGCCTTGCGCCAGGCCGGCTCCACGCTGAAGCCCTTCCTGTACCAGCTGGCGTTGCAGCAGCATTACCTGACCGCGGCCAGCCTGCTGGACGACAGCCCGCTGGACCTGCAAACCGCCGCCGGCCTGTACGCGCCGCAAAACTACGCCCGCGACTTCAAGGGCCCGGTGTCGGTGCGCAGCGCGCTGGGCGCTTCGCTCAACATCCCTGCCGTGCGCACCATCACCATGGTCGGCCCCACTGCGCTGCGCGACCGCCTGTACGCGCTGGGGCTGCATAGCCTGCAGCAGGACGGCGACTACTACGGCTACAGCCTGGCGCTGGGCGCGGCCGACGTGCGGCTGATCGAGCTGGCCAACGCCTACCGCACACTGGCGCAAGGCGGGTTGTACAGCGCGCCGCGCTGGACGCTGGCACAGCCGCCGGCCACGCTGCAACGCCAGCTGGACGCGGCGTCCAGCTTCATCGTCAGCGACATGCTGGCCGACCGCAGCGCGCGGGCGCGCACCTTCGGGCTGGAAAGCGTGCTGTCCACCCGCTACTGGAGCGCGGTGAAAACCGGCACCAGCAAGGACATGCGCGACAACTGGGCCATCGGCTTCAGCCGCCACTACACGGTGGCGGTGTGGGTGGGCAACGCCAGCGGCGAACCGATGTGGGATGTGTCCGGCATGCACGGGGCGGCGCCGGTGTGGCAGGGGGTCATGGACTGGTTGCAGCGCGGCCGGCCATCGCTACCGCCCACGCCGCCGGCCGGGGTGAGCCAGCGCCGCGTGCGCTACGCCGGTGGCGAAGAGGCGACGCGGCAGGAGTACTTTTTGGCTGGCACCGAGCGCACGCTGATTACCGGCCAGCGGCGTGGCAGCGCGCAGCCGCCGGGCATCGTGTCGCCGCTGGGCGGCAGCATCTACGCGGTGGACCCGGACGTGCCTCCAGCCAACCAGCGCCTGCTGCTGCAGGCGCGCGGCGTAGCAGCGGCGCAGTGGTGGCTGGACGGCCGCCTGCTGGGGCGCGGCGAGCGCCTGCCGTGGTTCCCGTGGCCGGGGCGCCACGTGCTGGAGCTGCGCGACGGCCGCGGCAAGGTGGTGGAGCGGGTGCGTTTCGAGGTACGTGGCGCGGTGGCCAAGCCGGGCACGCAGCGCCCGGCTAGCTTTGGTTAGCGGCAGGCTTACGCGGCCAACCTTTTTGCCATCTCGGCCAGGCGCTTGCCCTGGGCGATGGCCAGCTTCTTTTCATCCTCGCTGATCGGCGCGTTGTTGCTGCCGGCCACGTGGGTCACGCCGTAGGGGCTGCCGCCGGTGGTGGTGTGGCTGAGCGCCGGCTCGCTGTACGGCAGCCCCACCAGCAGCATGCCGTGGTGCAGCAGCGGCACCATCATGGTCAGCAGCGTGCTTTCCTGGCCGCCATGCTGGGTACTGCTGCTGGTGAACACGCAGGCCGGCTTGCCAGCCAGCGTGCCCTGCATCCACTGCGGCGCGGTGCCGTCCAGAAAGTATTTCATCGCGGCGGCCATATTGCCGAAGCGGGTAGGGCTGCCCAGCGCCAGGCCGCTGCATTCGGCCAGGTCTTGCGCTTCCACGTACGGTGCGCCGCTGTCCGGCACCGCCGGGGCGGTGGCTTCGCACACGGTGGACACCTTGGGCACGGTGCGCAGGCGGGCGCGGCAGCCTTCCACGCTATCGATGCCGCGGGCAATCAGGCGTGCCAGCTCGCGCGTGGCGCCGTGCTGGCTGTAGTAGAGCACCAGAATTTCCTGCATGGCCATTCCTATCGGTTAACATTGCGGATCTCAAAATTTTACCTGATATTGCAGACTTATCGTGACCAAGCCATTGTCGTTCTGGGGCTTTGCCGCCTTCCTGCGCCGCCGTCTGGCGCAACAACGCGTGATGCAGGTGGCCGGCAGCCTGACCTTTACCACGCTGCTGGCGCTGGTGCCGCTGCTGACCATCGCGCTGACGGTGATGTCGGCGTTTCCGGTGTTTTCCGACTACAGCACCCGCTTCAAGGTGATGCTGCTATCCACGCTGGTGCCGGAATTCGCCGGCAAGGTGATTTCGGTATACATGCGCCAGTTTGCCGACAACGCCGAAAAGCTTACCGCCGCCGGTATCGTGATGCTGGGTGCCACCTCGTTGATGCTGATGGCTACCGTGGAGCGCACCTTCAACAGCATTTGGGGCGTGCGCCGCGCGCGGCCGTGGCTGCAGCAGAGCATGGTGTACTGGACGGTGCTGACGCTGGGGCCGCTGGCGCTGGGCGGCGGCCTGCTGGGCTGGCGCTTGCTGTTCAAGCTGACGCATATCGAGCGCATTTCGCCGCTGCTGGACGAGACCCTGCAGTCAGTGGGCAGCGTCACGCTGACCATGCTGGTGCTGTCGCTGGTGTTTCGTATCGTGCCCAACCGCTACGTGCCGGTAAAGCACGCCATGCTGGGCGGCCTGCTCACCGCCATCCTGCTGGAAATCACCAAGCTGGGCTTCGGCTTTTACATCGGCCAGATCGCCAGCTACCAGCTGGTGTACGGCGCCTTTGCCAGCGTGCCGATCCTGCTGCTGTGGCTGTTCTGCCTGTGGCTGGTGGTGCTGGCGGGGGCGGTGCTGACGGCGTCGTTCTCGTACTGGGAAGGCGGGGCCTGGCAGCGCCGTAACGAGCCGCGCCGCCGTTTTCTGGATGCGGTGGAGGTGCTGGTGATGCTGGATCGCGCCCAGGACGAAGGCCGCGCGCTGCGGCCGGAAGACCTGCGCCGCGAGGTGAAGGTGGGCTACGACGAGTTGGGCAGCGTGCTGGACCGGCTGGCGCAAGCCGGTTACGTGCAGCGCGGCGCGCGCGATGGCTGGGCGCTGCTGCGTCGTGCCGAGCAGATTCCGCTGGCTGAATTGTTCCGCCTGTTTGTGTACCGGCCGGAGCAGCACGCGCAAGACGACGACATCGCTGCCGAGGTCGAGGCCTTGCTGGGCCCGGCAATGGCTCAGCTGGGCGAGGTGTCGGTGGCGGCGTTTGCCCGCCGCGTGGGGCGGAAGTAAGCCGTATTGGCGTAGAAGGCCGCATCCTGTTGCGGCCACCAGCCGGGCAGGCCTAGCAGCGGGAGCGGCAGCAGTGCGCGCGGGCGGGTCAGCCAGCTGTCGTCCTGCAGCAGGGTGGCCAGGCGGGCGTCCAGCTGTTGCTGGCGCTGCGTGTAGTCCAGCGTAAAGAAGGCGGGGTCTACCGGCAGCAGCAGCGCCTTGCCGCACCAGCCGATATGCATGGCCAGCCCCTGTTCGAACAGCGCGTGGCCCAGCACGTGGGTGTCGATGCGCGTGCCCCAGGCGTCGGCGTGCGTCACCAGCAACGTTTGCCAGTCCATGCCCTGCAGCGCCGCAGCCAGCGCCGGGTCGGCGACCGGCACGATCACCCCGCATTCATCCAGCAAGGTGGCTGCGTCGCGGAACGGGCCGCGGCCCACCTCGCCGCGCTCGATGGCGCGTACGTGGCGGGCGTTCAGCTCGGTCTTGCTGCGCGGCCACGCTAGCCACGCCAGCGCGCCAAACCAGTCGTGCCAGTTCTGTGTGCGGGTAGGCACCTCGCCGTGGGCGCCGATGTGCATCTCGTAATACAGCGCGGGGTCGAGGTCGCAGGCAAAGCGCAGCCCGGGCGGCAGCGGCTGGCCAAGTTGCCGGGCGTGGGCGGTGAGGCGGTCGAAGTCGGCCTGTTGCGGCCAACCCTGCGGCTGCAGCGCCTGCCACGGCGCCAGGCTGCGGTACAGCGGGTGGTCCGGCCACGGGCGAAAGGCCGCCGGCAGGCAGCCCTGGGCGATCATGCGCATGGCGCGGGCTTACTGCGCCTGGCTGGCGGTAGCGTTGGCCGCGGCTTGCGGCTGGGTGTAATGGTGGATGGCGACGGACAGTACCACGCCGATGACGGCGAGCAGGGCAAGGCGTTGCAGCAGGTTCATGTGTATGACTCCGTGTTCGGAAAGACAAACGCCACCCGGCGGGGTGGCGTGCAGGTCGGGGTGGCGCCCCCGCCGGGAATCGAACCCAGAACTGCCCCTTAGGAGGGGGCCGTTATATCCATTTAACTACAGGGACAGCCAGAAAACGTTGCCCGGTCAGGCGTTGCGCGCTACCGACAGGCGGGCGATTTCCACCAGCGCCGCCTTGTGTTCGCTGTCGGGCAGCGGGGCCAGCACGGCCACCGCGCGTTCGGCGGCTTTTTCGGCTTCGTGACGGGCGTAGTCCAGCGCGCCGCAGGATTGTACCGCAGCCAGCACGTCATTGAAACGCTCGCGGTTGGCCGCTTCCAGCGCTTCGCGTACCACGGTGGCGGCGTCGGCCGGGCCTTGGCGCATGGTGTAAATCAGCGGCAGCGTGGGCTTACCTTCGGCCAGGTCGTCACCCAGGCTCTTGCCGATGGTGGCGGCGTCGCCGCTGTAATCCAGTACGTCGTCGATGATCTGGAAGGCGGTGCCCAGGTGCATGCCGTACTCGGCCAGCGCCTGTTCCTGTTCCGGCGTGGCGGCGGCGATGATGGCGCCGACGCGGGTAGCGGCCTCGAACAGCTTGGCGGTCTTGTACTGGATCACTTTCAGGTAGTCGTCTTCGCTGACGTCCACATTGCCGATGTTCAGCAGCTGCAGCACCTCGCCTTCGGCGATGATGTTGGTGGCGTCGGCCATCACTTCCAGAATGCGCATGCTGCCGGTGGACACCATCATCTGGAAGGCGCGGGTGTACAGGAAGTCGCCTACCAGCACGCTGGCGGCATTGCCGAACAGCGCGTTGGCGGTCTGGCGGCCACGGCGCATGTCGGACTCGTCCACCACGTCGTCGTGCAGCAGGGTGGCGGTGTGGATGAATTCGATCATCGCAGCCAGCTCGAACAGGTGCTTGTCGCCGTAACCCAGCGCGCGGCCGGCCAGCAGCGTCAGCATCGGACGCAGGCGTTTGCCGCCGGCCGAGATGATGTACTCGGCTACCTGGCGGATCAGGACAACATCGGAGTGCAGGCGCTGGCGGATGGCCTGATCGACCGTGTTCATGTCGCCGGCTACAAGCGTGCGGAAGTGCGGGGTAGAAGACATCGCGACCGTGTTCTTTATCGGAATTGGCTGGAAAACCGCGCGATATTAGCAGATATCACGCTGGTCTTGCCATTGCCGGCCTGTTGCGGCGTGTAGTTTTACAGAAAAAATTGACAGCAAACAGGCACTTGCGTATAGTGCTGCGTTCCTCGCGCACACCGCGCGTGGACAGAATATTAGGAGCTATACGAATGTATGCGGTCGTAAAAACTGGCGGTAAACAATACAAAGTTGCCGTTGGCGAAAAACTCAAAGTAGAACAGATACCTGCAGACATCGACAGCCAAATCGTACTGGAAGAAGTGCTGATGGTTGTGGACGGTGATCAGGTTTCCGTAGGTGCCCCGCTGGTAGCTGGCGCAAAAGTACAAGCTACCGTTGTTGCCCACGGTCGTGGCGAAAAGGTACGTATCTTCAAGATGCGTCGCCGTAAGCACTACCAGAAGCACCAAGGTCACCGTCAAAACTTCACCGAAATCCGCATCGACGCGATTTCCAAGTAAGGATAAACAGACATGGCACACAAAAAAGCAGGCGGTAGCTCCCGCAACGGTCGTGACTCCGAAGCCAAACGCCTGGGCGTTAAGGTTTACGGCGGCGAACTGATCCCGGCAGGTTCCATCATCGTGCGTCAGCGCGGTACCAAGTTCCACGCTGGCGAAAACGTCGGCATGGGCAAAGACCACACCCTGTTCGCCAAGGTGGATGGTTACGTTGAATTCGCCGTTAAAGGCTCCTTCAACCGCAAGACCATTACCGTTGTTCCGTACACCGGTGTTGACGCCGAGTAATCTCGCGTTGACGGAAAAAAGCCCTATCCTGTGATAGGGCTTTTTTGTTTGACATACCTTACTGAGGTGTGAGGCGCAAGCGGCTGCGGCCAACCTTGGCGGCTGTTTGCGCCTGACTCCTCGGCAATACTGGAGGTTCCATGAAGTTTATCGATGAAGCACGCATTGAAGTGCGTGCCGGCAAGGGCGGCAATGGCTGCTGCAGTTTCCGTCGCGAGAAGTTCGTGCCGCGCGGCGGCCCGGATGGTGGCGACGGTGGTCGTGGCGGTAGCGTGATCGCCATTGCCGATGAAAACATCAACACCCTGGTGGAATACCGCTTCGTGAAGAAGTACCTGGGTGGCCACGGCGAAAACGGCCGTGGTGCCGATTGCTACGGCAAGGGCGCCGAAGACGTCTACCTGCGCATGCCGGTGGGCACCCAGATCATCGACGCCGACAGCGAAGAAATCGTGGCCGACCTCACCCACAACGGCCAGGAAGTGATTCTGGCCAAGGGCGGCAAGGGCGGCCTGGGCAACATCCACTTCAAGAGCTCGGTCAACCGCGCCCCGCGCCAGTTCACCCGTGGCGAAGAAGGCGAGATCCGCAACCTGAAGCTGGAACTGAAAGTGCTTGCCGACGTCGGCCTGCTGGGCATGCCCAACGCCGGCAAGTCCACCTTCATCCGTTCCGTGTCCGCCGCCAAGCCGAAAGTGGCCGACTACCCGTTCACCACACTGCACCCCAACCTGGGCGTGGTGCGCATGGATGACACCTCCAGCTTCGTCATCGCCGACATCCCGGGCCTGATCGAAGGCGCGGCCGAAGGCGCCGGCCTGGGTCACCGCTTCCTGAAGCACCTGCAGCGTACCGGCATCCTGCTGCATCTGGTGGACCTGGCCCCGTTCGACGAAGAAGTGGACCCGGTGCGCGAGGCACGTGCCATCGTCGAAGAGCTGAAAAAGTACGACGAAGAGCTGTACCACAAGCCGCGCTGGCTGGTGCTGAACAAAGTCGACATGCTGCTGGACGAAGAACGCGACGAGAAGGTGAAAGCCTTCCTGGAAGCCTACGACTGGCCGCAACAGCAGCCGGACGACCGCTTCGGCTTCGACATGAACGCGCAGCGTTACTTTGTGATCTCCGGCCTGACCGGCGAAGGCACCCGTGACCTGGTATTCGCGATGAACGAGTACATCAAGGTACTGCGCGAACGCGAACGCAAGGCGCGCCAGGAGGCCGAAGAAGCCGCCCGCGCGCTGAAGCTGGCCAAGGCCGCTGCCGCCGTGATCCAGCCGGCCCCGGCTGACAGCGCCCCGGTGACCGATGCTGCCGGCGATACCGTCGCCATTGACGAGTAAGTCATCCCGCTCTGACAATCCGGTCTGTTTCTGCAGACCGGATTGTTTCCTTGGATTCCCTCTCCGATTTCTTCCGCCCGGGCATGGCCCCGGACAGCCTGCCGGCGCTATCGCGCCTGAGCGCAGCCTGGCCCTACCTGGCGGTATTCGTCACACTGTTCCGCGGCGGTGACGAAGAAGTGCTGATGCGCCTGCTGGTGCTGCGCGAGCTTGGCAACCGTGCCGACGCGCCGTACTGGACGCCGCAAGACATCGCCCAGCGCTTTGCCTACCTGAACGACACCAAACTCGGCACCATTCTCGGCCGCCTGCGCGAAGGCGAGCTGCTGGTCTACGACAGCGACGCCGGCCACTACGCGCTGAGCGAAGGCGCGCGCGTGGCCTTGGCCGCGCTGGCCACGCTGATCGACTTTGCCGGCGACGACGTGGAGCTGGGCTACCTCACCAGCCAGGTGGCCGCCGGCCAGTCGGTGGGGCAGGTGTCGGACGAGGCCATGCAGCATTTGCTGGCGCGCCTGAACGAACTGCACGCCGAGTTTGCCGATGCGCTGGAAAGCCAGTCCGAATTCCGCATCCGCGCCGCCCAGCACCGGCTGGAGTCGGTATGGCGCTGGGTGGGGCGTTCCACCGACGTGGTGCGCAGCCTCACCGCCGACGACACGCTCAGCCTGGCCACGCTGAAACAGGCGCAGGCCATTGCGCTGGCGCAAAGCCGCATGCTGGCGCTGGCCGGCACCTTCGAGCGCCGCCTGGCGCAGTTGGCCGCACAGCGCGTGCACCTGGGCAGCTCCGGCCTCACCTCTACCGATATTGCCGACTGGCTGCGCCACCTGGGCAGCGCCACGCTGGCCGGCCTGCTGGATGGCGCGTTGCGTTATGGCGTGGAGCCCGCGTTCCTGACCACCCCCGAGCTGGGCGACGTGGCCGAGTTCGAACTGCTGGGCCGCGAAAGGTTGGCCGCCGCCGACAATGCACTGCCGCAGGCGGCGCGTGCCGAAGACGCCGACGCGCCCGAGATGGAACGCCTGCTGGAAGCCGAAGCGCTGTACGACACCCTGCTGCAGCTGGGGCTGGACGCGCAGCCGGCCGGCGACGGCTTCCCCATTGCCGACGCGGTACTGGCCGACAGCTACAACGAAACCGCCTACCGCCTGTCGCTGCTATCGTTGCTGGGCGACCCGGAAAGCAGCAGCGACCAGAGCGTGGTGGCCGCGCTGGCCCGTCTGCCGCTGCAACTGGCCGGCGGCGACGCCGTCATCACTCCCGATCACCCCGAAGTCGCCACGCTGTCCGATGCGCGGCTGATAGCGCTGAAACCGTAAATGGAACAACAACTCACTACCCTCATCGCGCGCCTGCTGGCGCACCGCGTGCTGCCGCGCAGCGACGCGCTGGCGCGCCGCGCGCTGCTGGACGAAACCTTCCGCCAGGAGCTGGACCAGCGCCTGGCCGCCGCCGGCTTGCAGCTGGTAGAAAACCCCTACGCCGAGCACATCACCGTGGCGCTGCTGCCGGCGCTCACCGAGCCGGTATTCGGCAGCGGCGAGGCCTGGCTCAACAACAACCTGGCGCTGCCGCGCGACGGCGTGGCGCTGCTGGTGATCGTGTGGGCGCTGATCATCCTGCCCAAGCGCGAACGCCAGGTATCGCGCGTGGAAGCCGGCAAGGAAGGCCAGCACGACATGTTCGGCGCGCAAAAGCCGCTGGAAACCGGCGATACCGTGTCGGTGGGCGTGTCGGAAGACGCGCTGTACGCCGACTTCGGCAAGCAGCTGGGCGGCCGTACCCGCTTCAATGCCAACCTGGGCCGGCTGGTGAACCTGGGCTTCCTGCAGCGGCGTAACCGCTGGCTGGTAGAGGGCCCGCTGCTGGACGTACTGATCGACTACAGTCAGCTGGCGCCGCGCATCATCGAAGGCGCGCTGGCCGACGTGCTTGCCCGCCGCGGCCAGCTATCGCAGCACCTTACCGCGCAGCAGCTGCAGGACGGCCCGCCGGGGTTGGCCGCAGACAGCGCAGAAACAGACAAGCCACACGAGGAGCAGGCCTGATGTTCCAGATGAAATCGGTAGAAATGGTGCACTGGGACTTCTGGCAACGCCTGACCGTGCCGCTGGACGCGCAGATCGTCACCATCATCGGCCCCAACGGCTCCGGCAAGACCACGCTGCTGGACGCGCTGCGTACGCTGCTGGCCATCAAGTGCTCCGGCAAGCGCGACTACAAGCGCTACGTGCGCAACAACCGCGAACCGTACGCCTTCCTGAAAGGCGTGGTGGACAACCCGCGCAGCCTGCAGGGCGGACTGTACCCGACGCCGTTCTTCCCGCTGCTGCAGCCGGAAGTCACCCTGCTGTGCCGTATCAAGAAACAAGGTGGCGACTGGGTGCGCCACTACGCCATCGTCGAGGGCGACCTGCCGCTGGACCAGGCCATCGGCGACAGCAGCGTACAGTGGCTGGGGGTGCAGGAGTACCGCCGCCGGCTGGAAGGCGCCGGCCTCACCGCCGCCGTGGCCGAGGTGCTGGCGCTGGAGCAGGGCGATACCGACAAGCTCACCGAATACAGCCCGCGCCAGCTGCTGGACCTGGTGTTCCAGGTGTTTGGCGATAAAGACGTGCTGGCCAACTACCAGCACGCCCGCGACGAGCAGAAAGCCGCCGAGGCCGAGTTGGCCGCGCTGGCACGGCAGGAAGAGGCGCTGCAAGGCCGCGTCGAGATGATGAAAAGCCGCGCCGGCCGCTACCTGGAGTGGGTGGGCCTGAACAAGCGCATCACCCGCCTGCGCGACGAGGCGCTGCCGGTGCTGGGCCTGATCGATGGCCGCGCCGCCACCGGCAAGCTGTGGCAGGACTACCGCCGCCTGCAGGCCGATTACCTCGGCGTCAGCCGCCAGCACCGCGACACGCTGCAGCTGGTGGCCACGCTGCGCGACGCCGAGGCCGGCGCGCTGGCCGCGCGTAACGCCGCCGAGACCGTACGCAAGCAGGCGCAGGACGCCTTCATGCAGGCGCGCGACGCCGAACGCGACATCGCCAGCCAGCTGAAAGAGCGCGACCGCCTGCAAGCGCTGGCCAGCCGCGAATACGGCGAAGACGCTGCCACGCTCGGCCACAAGCTGGCCGCGCTGCGCGACGGCAACGAGCGCCTGCGCGACACGCTGAAAGCGCAAAAGATCGAACGCGATGGCTACAGCGCCGAGTTGGCCGCGCTGGAAGGCGGCAAGCCGCGGGCACCGGAAGACGTGCGTCACTTCCGCGCCGCGCTGGACGAAGCCGGCATCGGCCACCAGATGTTGGCCGACATCGTGGAAGTGACCGACAGCCGCTGGCAAGGCGCAGTCGAGGCACTGCTCAAACCGTACCGCCACGTGGTATTGCTGCAAGACGCCGCCGACCGCCGCGCCGCCTGGCAGCTGGGCGAGAAGCTGCGCTACCGCCACTTCGTGGTGCCGGAAACCGCCAGCGCGCCGCGGGCGCGCAGCGGCAGCCTGCTGGAAGTGGTGCGCTTTGCCGCCGACGCGCCGGACTGGCTGTACCAGCAGATGAACCGCGTCAGCCGCGTGGCCAGCGTGGCCGACGGTGCCGCCGAAGACGGCGACTGGATCACGCCGGAAGGCTACTTCCGCGAGCGCCGCGGTGCGCGCCACATCGGCGTGCCTGCGCACGATTTCGCCTTTGGCGAAGCCGCGCGCCAGGCCCGCTTGCAGGCGCTGCGCGACGCGCTGAAAGCGCTGAACGTGGCCATCCTGCGCCACGAGGAACAGCTGGTGGCCGGCACCCGCGACGCGGCGCAGCTGGCCGAGTACCTGTCCGGTATGGACGCCATCCGTTTGCTGGATAGCCGTGCCGAAGAGTTTGCCGCGCTGGCGGCGCAAGCCGACAGCCTGAAGCAGGCGGTGGCCGAGGCTGGCGAAAGGTTGGCCGCAGCCCAGGCCGAGCGCGACGCTGCCGAGCAGCGTTACAGCGACGCTCGCATCGCCCACGACCGCGTGTGCCAGCGCGAGCAGGATAGCCTGCAGCGCGAGCACAAGGCACGCGCCGACATGGAGCAGGCGCGCCGTGCGCTGCGCCGCCATCTGGCCGAGCTGCGCGACTGTCGCAACCATCTGCCAGCCGCCGCGCAGGACGCCGCCTTTGTGGCGCAGCTGGCCGACGAGTTCGAATCGGCCGCCGACGTGCGCCACGAGATCAACTATCTGGAAGAAAGGTTGGCCGCCGGCGACTGGGAGCGCGACGACGCGGTGCTGCAGCTGAAAGACAAGCTGCAGGAAGACCTCACCTCGCTCACCCGCGAATGCCAGCGCCGCCAGGCCGAGGTAGAGCGCGCCGCCGGCCTGACCAGCGACGCCCGCGAGGCCTATCTGGGCAAGCTGCGCGCCACGGTGCGGGCCTACGGCCACAACGTGAAGCGGCTGGGCGAGCTGGCCGGCATCGGCGTGGAGGTGGAGCTGCCGACGCTCAGCAACGACGACGCGGTGCTGGCGCAGGCCGGCCTGGTGCTGAAGTTCAACTTCGATCAGAAAGGCCTGATGGGCCTGAACGACGGCGAGGCATCCGGCGGCCAGCAGGTGATGAAGTCGCTGATCATGCTGATCGGCCTGATGATGGACGAGGCCAACCCGTCCGGCTTCGTGTTCATCGACGAGCCGTTCGCCCACCTCGACATCTTCAACATCGATCGCGTGGCCGGCTTCCTGAAAGCCACCGAGGCGCAGTACCTGATCACCACGCCCAACACGCACAACATCAACATCTTTGCGCCATCCGGCCTGACGCTGGCCACGCGCAAGAAGCGGCCGGGCGAGCAGTGGGCGCCGGCCATCCTGCAGACGCGGCGCAAGCAGCCGCAGGCAGAGTAAGGCGCGTCAGCGCTGCCGCCCCCTCACCGCCGTAGCCTGTGCTGCGGCGGTTTTTTGTTGCTGGCGTTACCCGTTTTGTGCAGTTTGCTGCGCGGCTTGCCGCTTTATGCTATGGACATCGCTGCGGGTGGCGCCTAGAATGCCGGCTCTTTTTGCATACGGCATATCGAAAATGAAAAAACTGCTGCTGGTTTCCCTGGTTTCGCTGGCTGTGGCCGGCCCGGTCAACGCTTTTGGCCTCAACAACCTGTTGAGCGCCGGTACCGATCTGGTGAAGTCCGCTACGCTGTCTGACAGCGAAGTACAGGCCATGGCCGCCGAATCCAGCAAGGTGCTGGACAAACAAGCCAAGGTGGCACCGGCAGGCAGCGCCTACGGCAAGCGTCTGGCCAAGATTGTTGCCGGTCTCAATAACGAAGACGGCCTGAAACTGAACTTCAAGGTGTACCAGGATAAAGAGGTGAACGCCTTCGCCATGGCCGACGGCACCGTACGCGTGTACAGCGGTCTGCTGGACAAGATGACCGACGACGAAGTGCGCTACGTCATCGGCCATGAAATCGGCCACGTGAAGCTGGGCCACACCAAGAAGGCGATGCAGGTGGCCTACGCTGCGTCGGCAGCGCGCAAGGCGGCGGCCGATAGCGGCAACGCCAAGCTGGCTGCGTTCTCGGAAAGCGAGATGGGCGATCTGGCCGAGCAAGTGCTGCACGCGCAGTTCTCGCAATCGCAGGAAAGCGACGCCGACGCTTATGCAGTGGACTTCCTCAAGCGCCACAACTACAAGCTGGACGCAGCCCCGGCCGCGCTGCGCAAGCTGGCCGCCCTGTACGGCAACGACAGCAGCGTGCTGTCCAGCCACCCGGCTGCCGGCGACCGTGCCGACAAGGTAGAAAAGCTGATCAAGTAAGCCAGGCTGTGGCGGACAGTAGCCGACCCTGCTTGCCGGGTCGGCTTTTTGTTGCCCTGCGGCATGACATATTCAAGCACTTGCTCGACAATGTGGCGTCATCTTTCCGGGAGAAGCCGATGCGTACCCTGACTTCCTTGCTGGGCAATTCACAAAAACTGGACGGCGGTGCCATGTTCGGCAACGCGCCACGCGCGATGTGGGCCGGCTGGCTGGCGCCGGACGCCGACAACCGTGTGGAGCTGGCCTGTCGTTGCTTGCTGGTGCAAGAGGCCGATGGCCGCCGCATTTTGCTGGAAACCGGTATCGGCGCCTTCTTCGACCCCAAGCTGCGCGCCCGCTACGGCGTGCAGCAGGACGGCCACGTGCTGCTGGATGCGCTGGCAGAGCAGTGCGTACGCCACGAGGATGTCGATGTGGTGGTGCTGTCGCATCTGCACTTCGACCATGCCGGCGGCCTGCTGGCCGCGTGGGATGGCGGGCCGGCGCGCTTGCTGTTTCCCAATGCGCAGTTCGTGGTGGGGCGCGAAGCCTGGCAGCGGGCGCTGAACCCGCATCCGCGCGACCGGGCGTCGTTCGTGCCGGAGCTGGTCGCCTTGCTGGAGGCCAGCGGCCGCCTGGTGCTGGTGGACGGCGAACTGCCGCCGCCGTGCCTGCCGCAGGACTGGCGCTTTACCGTGTCGCACGGCCACACGCCGGGCATGCTGCTGACCGAGATCCCGATGCCGGACGGCCCGCTGCTGTTTGCCGCCGACCTGATCCCCGGCGTGCCGTGGGTACACGTGCCGATTACTATGGGCTACGACCGTTTCCCCGAACTGTTGATCGACGAAAAGCGCGCGCTGCTGCAACGGTTGGCCGCTGCGGGCGGGCGCCTGTTCTTTACCCACGACCCGGCCACGGCCTGTGCCACGGTATGGCTGGACGGCGAGAAGCAGCGTTTCGGTACGCTGGGGCCGCTGCCGCAGTTACGGCAATTGGCTCACTGAAAACCCGTCTTGCCGGCAAAAGTGTGGCGTATGTTTAACATATTCTACGACACGTAAACGCTTGTTTGCGGCACAATAAGCCACCGTTTTGCCCCCTGTTTACCAGGGGTGAAACGGTGGCTTTCTTGTTGTTCTGGCTGGCTTATTGCCTTGTTTTTTAAGTCTTTATGACGGGGGTGTTAAGCAGCGCTTTGGCGGTTTAGTGGCAGGATCGGCGGCAGCTTGGCTGCCGCTTGGTTTTTGTCGTGTTTAATAAATTGCTCGGCTTGTTGCTGCTGCTGGCTATAATGGCCCGCACAACAAAAGCAACACGCTGATTGAGGGCGGCCCGGTGTCCTGCCGGATAGTTGGCCGCACTTGCCGAAACACTGCATTAGGAGAAGGAGACTCAGACATGCTTGTCTGGTTCGTCGTCATGTATCTGGCCGTGACCGTGGGGATTGGCCTGTACGCGTCTACACGCGTGAAAAACGCGAAAGATTTTGCGGCCGGTGGTCGTAGCATGCCGTTCCACATTGTGGCGGCCATGGTGTTTGCGACCTGGTTCGGTTCGGAGGCGGTGCTGGGCATCCCTTCCACCTTCATCGAAGAAGGTTTCCACGGCATCGTGGAAGACCCGTTCGGTTCGTTTACCTGCCTGATGCTGGTGGGCTTGTTCTTTGCCCGCCCGCTATACCGCATGAACCTGCTGACGATGGGCGACTTCTTCCGCCAGCGTTACGGCAGCACCGTCGAGGTGATCACCAGCCTGGCGATCATGATGTCTTATCTGGGCTGGATTGCCGCCCAGCTCACCGCTTTGGGTGTGGTATTCAACGTGTTGTCCGACGGTAGCATCACCACCACGCAAGGCATGCTGATCGGTGCTGGCATCGTCCTGGTCTACACGCTGTTTGGCGGCATGTGGTCGGTGGCGCTGACCGACTTCTTCCAGATGGTGATCATCGTTGGCGGCCTGCTGTATCTGGTGTGGCTGTTCAGCGGCATGGCCGGTGGTGCCGACAAGGTGATTGCCAAGGCTGCGGGGGAGGGCAAGTTCACCTTCATTACCAGTACCGAACCACGTGACCTGGTGGCCTTCATCGGCGCGGCGGTGACCATGATGTTCGGCTCCATCCCGCAGCAGGACGTGTTCCAGCGCGTGATGTCGGCCAAGAGCGAGAAAATCGCGGTGCGTGCCACCATCGTCGGCGCCGTGTTCTACCTCACCTTCTGCCTGCTGCCGGTGTTCCTGATCTACGCCGCGTCGATGATCAACCCGGCGCTGGTACAGAAATGGCTGGCGGAAGACTCGCAGATGATCCTGCCGCGCATGATCCTGGAAGAAACGCCGCTGTTTGCCCAGGTGATGTTCTTTGGCGCGCTGCTGTCCGCCATCATGTCTACCGCGTCGGGCACCCTGCTGGCACCGTCGGTCATTTTCGTGGAAAACATCTTCAAACACTTCAAGCCGAAGATGAGCGACCGTGAATTCCTGCTGGCTACCCGTGCGGCGATCCTGATCTGCGCTGTGGGTACCACGCTGTTTGCGCTGTATTCCGACGCCTCCATCTACGAGATGGTGGGCAATGCCTACAAGGTGACGCTGGTGGCAGCCTTTGTGCCCTTGGCCGCCGGCCTGTTCTGGCAGCGTGCCACTACCCAAGGTGCCATGCTGGCGATTGCGCTGGGCGTAGGTACCTGGATTCCGCTGGAGCTGACCGCTACCGACGCAGACTTCTGGCCACCGCAACTGGCCGGCCTGCTGATGAGCGCGCTGGGCATGCTGCTGGGGTCGCTGCTGCCACAACGGGTGACACCGCAGCAAAGCCAGAAAGCCGGCCATGCGCCGGCCGCCCAGACCCAGGCGGGTTGATCGCTCTGCCTGCTGCCGGACAGGGGACCATGACTTTGGGTCGGGCAGCAGGGTCATGCTGATACCGGGGCACCTGCCCCGGTTTTTTTGCGTGAACAGTTTGTTGCCGTCAGCCGCTTGCCGGCAACGCCGGCGCCGTGGCATGGTGTTTTCATGAAAACCGCCTCCCCCCGTCTTGCTTATCTGCTGCTGACGCTGACCGCGCTGTTCTGGTCTGGCAATTTCGTGCTGGCGCGCGCCATGCACGCCAGCGTGGCCCCGATGACGCTTTCCTTCGCCCGCTGGGCCATCGCCCTGTGCCTGCTGCTGCCGTTCGGCCTGCGGCCGGCCTGGCAACAGCGTGCGCTGTGGCTGCCGTACTGGCGGCGCCTGCTGCTGTTGGCGTTGTTGGGCGTCACCGGCTTCAACTCGCTGGCCTATTGGGGGCTGCAGTACACCGCGGCCACCAACGCGGTGCTGCTCAACTCCTTCATTCCCATCCTGATCGTGCTGTTTGGCGCCTTGTTTTTCGGCATGAAAATCGGCCTGCGCCAGGCGTTGGCAGTGGGCATTTCCTTTATCGGCGTGCTGTTTATCGTGGCGCACGGCGACTGGCAAAGGTTGGCCGCACTGGACATTAACCGTGGCGACGCGGTGGTGTTCCTGGCCATGGTGGCGTGGGCGCTGTATACCCTGTTGCTCAAACCGTTGCCGCCGGCGCTTGACCGCATCGGCCTGCTGACGGTACTGGTGGCCATCGGCCTGCTGGGCATCGTGCCGCTGTTTGTGGCCGAGCTGGCCAGCGGCCGCCATACCCCGCTTAGCGGCGGCACGCTGGCTACTTTTGCCTACGTCGGCACCTTGCCGTCGGTGGCGGCGTACTATTTTTACAACCTGGGCGTGGCCCGTGTCGGCGCGGCGCGCGCCGGCATGTTCATCCACCTGATGCCGGGCTTTGGCGCCGTGCTGTCGATGCTGTTTCTGGGCGAGGCGCTGCAGTGGTACCACCTGGCCGGTATCGGCTTGATCCTGTCGGGCGTGGTGCTGGCGACGCGGGCGGGTAAATAGCCTATTCCCACAGGAGATAAACGATGAGCGAACAAGACAAACAGGCCGGGCTGGCGCGGCGCACGCAAGTGATGGGCGAGGCGTTTGCCACGCGGGCGATGAGCGGTCTGGATGGTTTCAGCCGCCCGCTACAAGACTGGCTGAACGAGCACGCCTGGGGCAGCACCTGGCAGCGCGACGGTATCGACCTGAAAACCCGCAGCCTGCTGACCTGTGCCATGTTGGCCGCGCTGGGGCGTAGCCAGGAGCTGAAAGGCCATATCCGCGGCGCCATCAACAACGGCGCCAGCTTGGTGGAAATCCGCGAAACGCTGTTGCACTGCGCGGTCTACGCCGGCGCGCCGGCGGCGGTAGAAGCGTTCCGCGCCGCACGCGAGGTGCTGGCCGAGCTGGGGTTGTCGCTACCGGACGAAGGCCAGCCCTGAGGCGGCACTGGCGGCCAACCCTGTTAGCAACGGGGTTGAATTTTCGCCGCCATGCCTCACACTCAGCGCATTACCCACTGTTGTTATCCAAAGGAACCCTGCAATGGCAACCGTAACCCTGAAAGGCAACCCCGTAGACGTGGCTGGCACCCTGCCGGCCGTTGGCACTGCTGCCCCGGCTTTCACCCTGACCGCTGGCGACCTGTCCGACGTGGGCCTGGCCGCTTTTGCCGGCAAGAAGAAGATCCTGAACATTTTCCCGTCGGTGGATACCCCGACCTGCGCTACCTCGGTACGCAAGTTCAACGAGAAAGCCGCTGCCCGTGACGGCGTGGCCGTACTGTGCATTTCCGCTGACCTGCCGTTCGCACAAAAGCGCTTCTGCGGCGCCGAAGGCATCGAGGGCGTGGCCAACCTGTCCACCTTCCGCAACCCGGGCTTTGCCGAAGCCTACGGCGTGAAGCTGGCGTCCGGCCCGCTGGCCGGTCTGACCGCCCGCGCGGTGGTGGTACTGGATGAAAACGATCAGGTGCTGCACAGCGAGCTGGTGGCCGAGATCGCCGACGAGCCGAACTACGACGCTGCGCTGGCCGTGCTGTAAGTACTGCTGCGCCCGCCATGAAAAAACCGGTCATCAGACCGGTTTTTTTTATGGGTACGGCAGGGGAGTGGGTGGTGGCTCAGGCTGCCGACGGCAGTACATCACCGGCACCGGGCAAGGCCGGGGGCGGGGTGCGGCCAACCTTGGTTTGCGGCTGGGTGCGGAACCAGGCCAGGTCGCGGTTCAGCTGTTGCGAGGCGTCGGTCAGCCGGCTCATGGCCGGTGCCAGCGTCTGCATCTGGCCGAAGATGCTGGCCGCCATGGCCGCCACTTCGTCGCCGTGGCCAACGATATTGTCGCTGGCGGCGTGCTGCGCCTGGCGCGCGTCTTCGATGTCGCGCATGGCCAGGCGGAAGGCGGCCATGGCGTCGTCGGCCTGCAGCAGCGCCTGGTTAAGCGTTTCTTGCGCGCCGATGCTGTGCTCGCCCGCCTGGTGGGCTTCTTCCATGGTGGCGGCCAACGCCTGGCTGGCCGACTCTACCCGCAGCAGGGTGTCGAAGATGCGGGCGGTGGCGTTTTCGGTGCGCTCCGACAGCTTTCGTACCTCGTCGGCCACCACGGCAAAGCCGCGCCCTTGCTCGCCGGCACGGGCAGCTTCGATGGCGGCGTTCAGCGCCAGCAGGTTGGTTTGCTCTGCCACGTCGCGGATCAGCGTGCTGATCTGCGCAATGTCGCGGATGGCGGTTTTCAGTTGCTCGGCGTCGTTGACGGCGCCGCGCAGGCGGCCGGACAGGTTCTGTAGCGTGTGCGCTGTGGCGGTCGCCAGCCCGCGCGCGTGGCCGGTGCGCTCGCTGCCGTGGTCGGCGTCCTGCATCGCCCGCTGCAGTGCCTGGCTGATGCGCTGGTTGCTGTCGGCAATCTGCCCGGCGGCGGTGCGGGTGTTTTCGGCCTTGTCGGCCTGCTGCTGGGTAACCTGGATCACCTGGCCGGTCAGCGCCAGAATGCCGCGCGCTTCGCGTTCGCTGTCGGCGGCGGTGCGGCGCACGGTGCCCAGCAGCGTGGCCAGCTGGTCGAGGAAGCGGTTGATGTGGCGGGCGGCTTGCGACAGCTCGTCGGCGCCGGCTACCGGCAGCCGTACCGCCAGTTCGCCTTCACCCAGCTGGTCGGCAGCGCGCTGCATGGCGGCAATCTGCTGTTTCAGGCGTCGTGCCAACAGTACTTGCGACAGCACCACGATGGCACTGGCCAGGCCCAGCGGGCCCAGTACCAGCAGCACCAGCCGCCCCAGCGCGGCCTGCATGGCGGTTTCGGCTTGCGCCAGCAGCTGGCGTTCGGACGCCAGGCGCTGGTCGATCAGCCCGGCCAGCGGCTGCAGGCTCATTTTGTAGGCTTCTTCGGGGATGGACAGCGCGTCTTCCGGCGAGGTCTCGGCAATCTTGATCGCCGATTGCAGGTTCTGGTGGTAGGCCTGCCAGTGCTGGCTGGCCTGCTTGCCGAAGCTGTCGCGCTCGGCGGCGGGCAGGGCGGCCACGATGGCGGCAATCAGCTGGCGGCTGCTGCCGTTGACGGCGGCCAGGCGGCTGGCGGTATCGGGCAGCAGCGGGTCGGCGCGCGACAGCGACAGCACGTCGGCTTTCAAGGTTTGCAGGTTGGCCGACAGCAGCTGCCGGCTGCGGTATTGCTCGAAGTCGGCGCGCAGCGACCACAGCTGCTGGCTGCTCAACAGCATCACCGCCAGCAGGCAGGCGAGGGTGAGGATTACCGTAAGCCACAAGCGTTTGACCAGCGTCATTTTAAATCCATCCTTATTAAAGCTGGGCGCAGTGTAGGCGGCCAACGTTACTGGCAGATGACACTTAACCTGAATGACGCAGGCTTGTAACCAAGGCGGAGTCTATCCGTTTGGCAATAGAAAGCGGCACCCGCTTTCCAGCCTAGGTGCCGCTTGTTAAGGTGCGGTGAAAGATGCGTTACAGCGCTGCGTCGGCGGCGGCGCTTGCCTTGTGCTTGTCCATTACCTTCACGTAGTGCTCGGCCGAATACTTGAAGTAGGCCAGTTCGCCGTCGGTGAGCGGGCGTACTTGTTTGACCGGGTTGCCCAGGTACAGGTAGCCGCTTTCCAGGCGCTTGTTGGGCGGTACCAGGCTGCCAGCACCGATCAGCACGCGGTCTTCGATGACGGCGCGGTCCAGGATGATGCTGCCGATGCCGATCAGTACTTCGTCGCCGATGGTGCAGCCGTGCAGCGTGACGTGGTGGCCGATGGTGACGTGGCGGCCGATGATCAGCGGCGCGCCTTCCGGGTCGCTTTCCTTGCGATGGCTAACGTGTAGCATGGCAAAATCCTGCACATTGCTGCCTTCGCCGATGCTGATGCGGTTGACGTCGCCGCGTACCACCGCACACGGCCACACCGACACGTTGGCCGCCAGCGCTACCTCGCCGATCACCACGGCGGCGTCGTCGATATAGCAGCTGGGGTCGATTTGCGGGCGGTGCCCGTCGTAGGAACGGATATTGCGATTCACGGAATTGTCCTTATCTTCAGTCTGTCTATGCGCGGATGATGCTGCGCCACTTTCCACAGGATGCCAAACATGACCACCAATCCGCTACTGGACTTTAGCGATCTGCCGCGCTTTGCCGCGATCAAACCCGAACACGTTACCCCGGCGCTGGACGTGCTGCTGGCCGAAGCGCGCGCTGCGGTAGCGCAGGTGATCGCCGCCGGCGGCGACGACTGGGACTCGGTATCCGAGCCGCTGTCCGACGCCACCGAGCGCCTGTCGCGCGCCTGGGGCGTGGTGGGCCACCTCAATAGCGTGATGGGCAATACCGAAGGCCTGCGCGAGGTGTACAACGCCGAAATTCCGCGCATTTCCGCCTTCTTTACCGAGCTGGGGCAAAACCTCGACCTATACGCGCGCTTCAAGGCGGTGGCGGCCAACCCGGCCTTTGCCAACGCCAGCGCTGCGCGCAAGAAGATCATCGACAACGACCTGCGCGACTTCCGCCTGTCTGGCGCCGAGCTGCCGGACGCCCAGAAAGCGCGCTTTGCCGAGCTGTCCAGCCGCCTGGCCGAGCTGTCCAGCCAGTTCTCGCAAAACGTGATGGACGCTACCGACAGCTTCAGCCTGTATATCGATGATGCGGCCGAGCTGGCCGGCATCCCGGAAGACACGCTGGCGCTGTACGCCGCCATGGCCGAGGCCGACGGCCAGCCGGGCAAGTACAAGCTGGGCCTGCAGTTCCCGGTGCTGTTCCCGGTGCTGCAGTACGCCGACAACCGCGCGCTGCGCCAGCAACTGTACGAAGCCAACGCCAAGCGCGCCAGCGAGTTCGGCCCGGCCGAGCAGGACAACACCGCGCTGATCCGCGAGCGCCTGGTGCTGGCCGCCGAAGAGGCGCAGCTGCTGGGCTTTGCCAACTACGCCGAGCTGTCGCTGTACACCAAGATGGCCGAAAGCCCGCAACAGGTGATCGACTTCCTGCGCGACCTGGCCGCCCGCGCCAAGCCTTACGCGCAGCAGGATCGCGCCGAGCTGGAAGCCTTCGCCCGCACCGAGCTAGGCCTGGACACGCTGGAAGCGTGGGACATCAGCTACGCCGCCGAAAAACTGCGCGTGGCGCGCTATGCGTTCTCCGAGCATGAAGTGAAACAGTACTTCCCCGAGCACAAGGTGCTGGCCGGCCTGTTCAGCGTGGTACACAAGCTGTACGGCATCAGCGTAGCAGCCCGCGACGCCGAAACCTGGCACCCGGACGTGCGCTACTACCAGATCCACAAGGACGGCGCGCTGCTGGGCGGTTTCTACCTCGACCTGTACGCCCGTGACGGCAAGCGCCCCGGCGCCTGGATGGACGACGTGCGCGGCCGTCGCGTAAAAGGGGGCCAGGTGCAGACGCCGGTAGCCTACCTGGTGTGCAACTTCACCCGCCCGGTGGGCGACAAGCCGGCCACCTTCAGCCACGACGAAGTGACCACGCTGTTCCACGAATTCGGCCACGGTCTGCACCATTTGCTGACGCGCGTGGACGAGCTGGGCGTATCCGGCATCAGCGGCGTGGAGTGGGACGCGGTGGAACTGCCCAGCCAGTTCATGGAGAACTTCTGCTGGGAATGGGACGTGCTGCAAGGCATGAGCGCCCACGTGGATAGCGGCGAGCCGCTGCCGCGCGCGCTGTACGACAAGATGCTGGCCGCCAAGAACTTCCAGAGCGGCATGCAGACTGTGCGCCAGCTGGAGTTCTCGCTGTTCGACATGCTGCTGTACAGCGCGGCCAACCCCGACAGCATCGACTGGCTGGCCTTGCTGGAGCAGGTGCGCGACGAAGTGGCGGTCAACCGCCCGCCGGCGTACAACCGCTTCCCCAACAGCTTCAGCCACATCTTTGCCGGCGGTTACGCTGCGGGCTACTACAGCTACAAGTGGGCAGAAGTGCTGTCGGCTGATGCCTACGCCGCCTTCGAGGAAGCCGGCGGCGCCAACCCGGCGGTGGGCTACAAGTTCTGGGACGAAGTGCTGGCAGTGGGCGGTAGCCGCCCGGCACTGGAATCGTTCCGTGCTTTCCGCGGCCGCGACCCGCAGATCGACGCGCTGCTGCGCCATAGCGGCATGAGCACGCCCGTGGCTGCCTGACGCGCTGCTGCGGCCAACGCCGGGCAAGGTTGGCCGCACGGCCGCACGGCCGCACTGCCTGGCGCAGGCTGGCGGCTTGCCTGCCGGACCTGGGCTGACGCTAGCCGTACCGGCAGGTTTGCCATCCCCGGTTTGCATTGCAAGCGGGGGTTTTTCATTTCAGCGGGGGCAGGATGGGCGCGTGGCAGCAAACCGGCTAATTCAATATTTAGAAATTACCGTGTTTTAATAGTATCGATATTAAATGCTGCTTTATTGCCGGAATCATCAAAATGCAGCTGGCGTATTGGCCTCTGACTGCGTATGCCTGAATAAGCTGCAATTGGCAGCATTGATTCAGGAGGCGGTAATGACTCTTCCAGCAGAATACCAATGGCTGAATGCCGAGCCCGGCCCGAAAATGGTGAAAGAAGCGATCAAGGAGTATGGTGTTTTCGAGCAGCCTGGGGATAAAAATAACCCGATAATCATGGCTTGGGCCAAGGAAATGGGTGAGGACGTGGTCCGCGTCTACTACGCCGACGCGGTGCCGTGGTGCGGTCTGTTCATGGCGGTGGTGGCCAAGCGGGCAGGCAAGGTTGTGGTCAAGGAGCCGCTGTGGGCCTTGAACTGGGGCAGTTTCGGCCACCATGTCAGCACGCCGATGCTGGGGGACGTGCTGGTGTTCACCCGCACCACGCCAGGCGGCAGCAGGGCCGGGCACGTGGGCTTGTACATCGGGGAAACGGATACCCATTATCTGGTACTTGGCGGCAACCAGAACGATAAGGTCTGTATCGCGCGGCAAGCCAAAAGCCGGCTGTATACGGCGCGGCGGCCCGATTACAAGGTGCAGCCGTCCAATGTGCGGGTGGTGAAGTTACAGGTTAAAAGCAAAGAGCCGGTGAAAAACGACTGAGCACCACACCACGACCAGTGGCTGGTGAGCGTAAATGGTTTGGTGATTGGTTTTAATTATTATTGAAGCCTTGTATTTATTTAATAATCCAATGCTGCGCAAAAGGGAATTGTTTTATCGAAATTCTTTTATGACGTTACGGTGCGATACGTTCCTCGGGCATGGGTCGGAGGAAATAGCCGCAAAGGAGAATGACGATGAAATCGATTTGGATGCTTCTGCCTGCCACGCTGCTGGCAACGGCTTGCGCCAGCATGATGAGTGTGGGTGATAAACCTGGCGATATCCCGCCGCGTCTGGTGCGTAGTGACGACGGCCGTATCGGCTGGGATCGGCCATCCGCGTTTGGCCCGGTGCCGGCGGCGGTGGCGGCAAAAGGCGCAGCAGTGTGCGGCTCGCTCGATAGCGCGAGCGTGCATTACCGGGCGCTGGGTTATCACCCGCAAGCGCTGGACCTGCAAGGCAAGCCTTTTGCGGATGGCGGTTTTTACTGCGTACCGCGTTAGACGCCTGCCAGGCTACGGCCTGCTGTTGTCCAACCCCGCCGCGTTAGCCGGCGGGGTGTTTTTTTTGCCGGCGTTACCACGCGGCGCTGTTGCCAGCGGCGGGGGCAGCTTTGCATTTGTTAACCAATAGCCCTTTGAAATGTGCGTGCGTTCGCGCCAGCATGGCTGGGATCGATACTGAGCGTGAGGGTTGCTACCATGCTGCGTTTTGTCCGTTTCCTGTTGTTGACGCTGAGCCTGGCATTGGCCTGGTGCTATGGCGTGTTGGGCGTTGACGAGGTGCGTGCCGGCCCGCTGCGGGAGGCGTTCCGCCAAGCGCCGCCGCCGCTTGCCACGGTGTCTCAGGCAGGGCAGACGCAGTCGCTAACCGTCAACGGGCGGCGCTTTCTGCTGCACGTACCACCCGGTTACCAGCCGCAACAGCCGATGCCGCTGGTGATGGCCCTGCATGGTGGCGGCGGCAGCATGGACTGGATGGCGGATGACCGTCGCTACGGGCTGATCCGCCACAGCAACGCCAGTGGCTACCTGCTGGTGTTGCCCAACGGTACCGGCGCCGTGGGCGACAAGCTGGCTACCTGGCACGCCGGGCGTTGCTGTGGCAAGGCCCGCGACCAAGCGGTGGACGACGTGGCGTTTCTGCGTGCCGTCGTGGCCTGGGTGCAGCAGCATTACGCGGTGACGCCAGGCCGGGTGTACGCGGTGGGCATGTCCAACGGCGGCATGATGGCGTACCGGCTGGCGTGCGAGGCCGCCGATGTGTTTGCCGGTATCGCGTCGGTCGCCGGCACCGACAATACCCGGCTTTGCCAGCCATCACAACCGCTGGCCGTGCTGCATATCCATGCGCAGGACGATGACCATGTGCTGTTTGACGGTGGGGCCGGGCCGGGTGCCTTTCGCGACGACAGCAAGGTGACCGACTTCCGCTCGGTGCCTGCTACTGTCCAGCACTGGCAACAGTACAACCGGTGCCTGCCGCATGCGCAGCGCAGCCTGGCGGTGCCCGGCGCCTACTGCGAGCGCTATGACGGCTGTGCGGCGGGTGGTGCTGTGCAGCTGTGTGTGACAGCTAGCGGTGGCCACAGTTGGCCGGGGGGTGGTACCACGCGGCGCGGCAAGGCTGGCCCCAGCCAGGCGCTGGATGCCAATGCCACGTTCTGGGCTTTCTTCAGCCAGCTACCGCCGCGTCCGTGACGGTATGCCCTAGCTTGCCAGCCAGTGCAGCTCGCCGCTGAGCGACTGGCTGTCATCGGCGCAATGCAGGTCAAAGCGCAGGTCCAGTTGCACCAGTTGTTGTTGCTGGAAAACCGCCTGCTGGATGCTGAAGCTGGCCCCGGTTTGCTGGCAGCTGCGGCCGTTTTCGTGCCAGCTCATGCCGCCGGCCGCGTCCTGCTGGGCGTAGGGGGCGACATCCGGGTAGCTGCCGGGGCTCAGGCGCGGGGTATGCGCCGGCAACTGGAAATCGCCGTGCCACTGGCTGCTGCCGCTCACGTCCACGCTGAGCGCGCCGCCACCCAGGTCCTGTACCTGGATCATCGCCTGTTCACTCCCCAGTTTCAGGGTTCCCGTGGCCCGCTGCAGGGTCAGCCGGCTGGCTTCGCGTACTTGTACCTGGTAGTAACTGCTGTCCTGCGCGCTGCGCAGTTCGAACTCCTGCGCCAGCTGGTAATCGAGCGCGCTCTGGCCGCTGAACTGCGGCTGACCGTTTACCAGCACCTTGTCCGTGCTGGCGCGGAAGTTGGCCACCAGGCCATTCAGCGAGGTATAGGCAGGTACCGTCACGATGACCGTGCGTCGCGCGTCATCGATCACCGCGCTGACGGCAGGCTGTTCCAGCGAGAACGTCAGCAGGCGCGGCAGGTCTTCTGCCACCCGGCTCCTGGCCGCTACGGGGGAGGCTGGCGCTTGCCACTGACTGCCGGCCCCGCCCGCGCCCAGGCAGGCGCTAAGCAGCAGCGGCAGCAGGAGGGCGGTAAACAAGGCGCGCATGATGGTCTTCCCAAGGGGACGGCACCTGTCGCCGTGACGGTGCCATGTCTTATATTAAACGCTAACTTTTAGATGATGGTGTTCATTTGAAAGTTAATTTTATTTTACCCAGTTTGGGCACACAGGCCAGTGTGAGATGGCTGGCATTTGCGTTAGCGCAAACTGTGGCGGGCGGGCAGGCCAGGGGCGCTGGTGGCGTCGGGGCAAGTGCGGGGTGGGAGGAGGGGCGCGTGAAGCTGGCTGTCGCGGTGGCCGTGCGTGTAGCATGGGGCATCGTTACCCATGCCGGAGCCTGTCATGATCAGCCATATCGACCACGTGGTACTGACTGTTACCGATATCGAAGCATCGGTTGCTTTTTACAGCCGAGTATTGCTGATGGAGGCGGTGACCTTTGCCAACGGCCGCCGCGCATTGCACTTTGGCCAGCAGAAGATCAATTTGCAGCTGCTTGGGCAGGAGCCACGCAACCGTGCTGGGGTGGGGTCAGGCGATTTATGCCTGATTACGCACTGGCCACTGTCGCAGGTGGTGGCCCATCTGCAGGCCGAGGGCGTGGAGATTGTCGAAGGGCCGGTGGCCAAGACCGGTGCGCAAGGCGCGATCCAGTCGGTGTATTTCCTCGATCCGGACCAGAACCTGATCGAGGTCAGCGTCTACCCAGTGGCCTGACAAAAAGCCGGTGCGGCGGGAACCAAGTTCCGCCTGCGGTGCTCCCAGCTTTACCTGTATGTCACCCAGACACGACAGCGAGCGAACTTGACTGTGTTTGCCCCCGCCAGCGCGGGGGCATTTTTTTTACTGCAAGTTGGCCGCAGTGCCGCGATCAGCGCTGTACGGCGGCCAGCATCACGCCGGCCAGCACGAACAGGCCGCCCGAGGTGCGCGAAAAGCGCTGCAGGCGCTGGCCGTGTGCCAGCCAGCCACCGAGGCGGCCACCGGCGGCGGCCAACATCACGGCGATGACCATGTCGGCCACCACCCAGGTTGCGGCCATCGTCAGGTACTGCGGCCACAGCTCGCGCGCCGGGTCGAGAAAGCGTGGCAGCAGCGCCGAGAAGAACACGGTGTCTTCCGGGTTGCTGACGGCCAGCAGGAAGGCCGGGCGGAAGCCGCTCCACAGCCGGGTGCTGCTTTGGCCGCTACCATCTTGCAGGCTGAACGGCTTGCGCCACAGTGTGACACCCAGCCACACCAGGTAGCCGGCGCCCAACATCTTGACGATATTGAACGCGGTAGGCGACGCGAACAGCAGGGCGCTGATGCCCAGCGCCGATAGCGCCATCAGGGTAAGCGCGCCGGCAGAAAAGCCCAGCGCATTGGGAATGCCGCCGCGGGCACCGTGTTGTGCGCCGTGCGACAGGGTCAGCAGCGGGCCGGGGCCCGGCGCCAGCATCAAGAGCACGATGGTGCCCAGGTACATCATCCAGTTGTGAAAATCCATGGTCATGTCTCGTTCTGCCCCGGCGCCACGCGCAGGCAGGCGGCAAACGTCAGGGGACGGTTGCAAGCAGGGCAAGCGGGCGGCGGCAAGGCGATGCGCTGCTACCGGTCAGGGCCGGTGGCAGACAGAAATCGGGTATTGACAGCGAGGCAGGCAGCGAGGGGCGCTAACGCGGCGGTTCGGACTGGGTGTCCGGTTCGGCGGCAGCATTCAGGCTATGACGATGGGCGTAGCTTGGGGTGCGCAGGGCAAAGCTTTGGGCCAGGGGGGCCAGGCGACCGCGATGAGCGGCTTGGGTCGGGCACTGAGTACCCATTTGGGGCGCGTTGACACGCGGTTTGCGGGAAAGCAATTTGAACATCCGGTAATGACGACCTGGCCATTCTAGGGGGGCCAACAGCGGCTTGGCAAGTTTTGTGTCTAATTTATTAATCACTGCGTCGCGCTAAGTGCCGGTTTTAAGGCGTTGTTTTGTGATGGGGTGTTTGTGATTTTAGCCGCGTTGCCAGCCAGCCGCCTGCGCGCTAAGGTGTCGGCCTGTTATCTACCGGAGTACCTGCCATGCAACTTGCCACCTGGAACGTCAATTGATGTCTGGTGAACTCTGTTGTTGTATGGATTTTCGTTTTATTTGTTTAAAAAACAATTGGTTGTGTTTGTTTTTAGTCTGATGAAGTCCGCCGTTGTCTAACTGCAGCCAAGGTTGATGGCGGGTATCAAAGCGGGTATCGTTTCAGTATGAGAAGCGAAAATCACCTCACTGACATTCAAGTCAAGCAAGCCAAGCCTGGAGATAAGCTCTCGGATGGCGGCGGCCTCTATCTGGTTGTTAAGCCGAACGGTACGAAGCTATGGCACTACCGCTTCAAGATACTTGGGAAAGAAAGCACGCATGCTATAGGTGTTTACCATCCAACGACGCTTTCGCTGCGCGAAGCAAGGCGCCGTCGCAATGTTGCCCGTGACCTCGTGCGTCAAGGATTCAATCCCAACCTAGTGCGCCAGGACGAGCGTCGCAAAGTCGCTCAAGATGAGCTCCGCAAGAAGACTGACACTTTCAAAGCTGCGTATGAAAAGTGGATGGCAGCTACCGAAAATGGCCTTGATTCAAAAACAGTCTCTCAGCGCAAAAGAGAAATTGAGAAGTATGCGAAATCACTCCTCCCTAAGGCAGTAACTGAGATTACTCGGAGGAATATTGTAGAAATTATTGAACCGGTAGAAAAAACTGCTGTGGAAGTGGCGCGTAACTTGCGTCAATATTTTATGGCAATTTTTGAGTCGCTTATTGATGATGGAGTTTTGGAAAGCAATCCTTGCCCGACTCGCCGGAATATCAAGAGAAGGCCAGTAAGGCATCACCCTGCGATATTTGAAGATGCGCTTGTCGAATTTATGACAAGTCTTTCTCAAGATAAAAATAGCGAGATGAAAACTATCGTTGCTACTAAACTGGTTATGTTGACGGTGTGTCGTAAATCAGAAGCGACATCTGCACGTTGGAATGAGTTTGATTTGGATGAGGGCGAATGGTTTATTTCGGGCGTGCGAATGAAATCCGGGGTGGCGCACTGGGTTCCATTATCTACTCAAGCAGTAGCGTTACTTAAGGATTGGCGAATCTACTCCAATAATGCCTCTCCATATGTTTTCCCTAATCGCCGAAATCCGATGAGACCAATGGCGGGTAATACTTTAAATAATCTTATGAACCGGCATGGACTAAAAGGAGAGGGCACGCCACATGGGCTCAGGTCCGGATTTAGCACCTACTTCAATAAGCGAAACGAAGATAAAGATGTAATTGAGCGCTGTCTTGCACACGAGCCTGGTAATAAAGTACGTGCTGCCTATAATCGTTGGGATTATGCGCCTGAGCGTCGAAAGTTACTTCAGCAATGGGCTGACTATCTTCTAAAAAGCAGCGATTGATAAGTTTAATCTTTGATAGAATTGAGAATATTTTGTGCGGCTATTGGGAGGTGGTGTGATTTTTAAGGCAATGGCGTGAAAATAAATTATAAAATTGCAGAAGGTCATGAGGAGGTGTGTGACTGGTCAGCTGTTTAGAATTGCATAACGCCGTTATCTAATTCTGCTTGATTTTTGGTGGTGTTATCTATTGCCGACTAATTTCGTAACGCCGTTGTGAAATTTTTATGATATCTGTAACGGCGTTACGTTTTTACGGTAATTTCGTAACAAAAAGTAGGGCTGGCCATTTGGTCACGAACATGCACGTTTTGTGGAGCTATACCTAGCATCCCCACTGCTAGGAGCAGCACAATGAAAGACTTGCATGACAATCAGACCCTTGAACTCGCTGGTATGCAGTTGCCAGCCAAAAAACGTGGTCGCCCGGCCAAATATGCTAATGCAGCGGCACGTCAGAAAGCTTATCGAGAGCGTAAGAAGGATGAAGGAATGCGTGAAGTTAAAGTCTGGACGAGAGATGTTCGCGATGAAGAACAGACGTTGCAGTCGGACATCATTGACTTGTCTGAGGTAAGGGTCAATCGTTTCCGCTTGTAGATGGGTCCATGTGCATGAACCTTGAACGTGCCTTGGGCTTTTGTCTGTGTAGATATCTTGATTGCTTTGGCTGCAGTAGAAACAATTGCCATTGGTGCGCTATACCTTGATGCAGCATGTGCTGCCTCAAGAGGACATCAATCGATGAGTGTTTCAGACTACTTGTCTCGTATTGAGACCGTCGTATCAGGAAGTAATTACTTAGAAACCGAGTTGGAGAATATCTGGTCAGAGGTTCAAGACCTATTTTTGCATGACTCGCATTGTTGCCTGACCCTTGACCAGGTGTTGAAAGTACATACCCGCCTAGTATCGCTAGGCTATAACATGCCAGTCAGTCAGCGAATCAAAAGTGTCGATTTCGTGTACGAGAGACTTTGGGAAAAGATGGGCAGGTAACATGGTCTCTATCGCCCGGGATATGCCCGGGCTGTTTAGGTGCTGCCCTTGAAGCACCAAGATGTGTTCTGAGCTGTGGTAAGAATGTGCTGTCTACCAATTTTGTGAAAAAAATTTACCACGGCAAGAAGTAGGCGTTAGTCGTGCCTATACTGTGGTGTGGAAATTATCAGGTAAGTAAAGGAAAACAGGAGCAGGCTGGGCCGGACTGCTTGATAAAATTCTCGATACAAACGGCAGGGGTTTGTATCCTTGGTGTCCTCCCCTGAAGGAGCCGGCCCCACCCAAATATTGCCAGTCAGTTTTCCGATATGCTTATCAGCATTATCTATGCAGTTGCCCTCATCTTAATTTCAGCTAGCACATCAACAAGCTGCGTTACCTTGGTTGGTTGAAAAATACCCATTGGCCCCTGGGCATTCATGTCGGTGAATGGCGACTGGAACAAGCGTTCCGGCTCCATTACACCGGTCTGGGTCAGTTCCTGTACCACCAGGTTGATGAACTCAATTTGATTCGGGGTTGCTGTTGAACCGCTGATGAAGTCACTGAAAGCATTCATAGCAGCTTCATGGTCAAGTCCAACCAGGGAGCGTACAAACAGCCCAAGGCCGTGCGATTGCTCTTTAGCTTCTGTAATCAGCGCCGGTGTGCCCCCTGCATCCAGTAGCATTTTTTCCAACTCACTCAAATCGGTTTCCGTCATTGGCTGGTTTCGACGGAGGCGCTGCAGCGACAGGTGCGATTCATGTGACTTCAGGAAAACGCGTGCTTTTTCCTTGAACTTACTCATGTTTAGACCGGCAGTTACCTGCGGCAAGTCGATGATGGCGGCGTCGCCTAGCTCATCCTGAAAGTCGGTGTAGACGACCTTCTTCTGGCCTTTCGGGATAAGCTTGATTAGCGCCCGCAACCGCCTGCGAACAGTTTCCAGCATGGGAACGGTTACGCCTTCCCACCATTCATCGCTAGCCAGTGCCTGAATCAGTTCGGCTTCTGTCTTGATGGCAGGGATAGCCATCTGCCCCTCCAGCTCGATGGCGATGCGCTGGATGCGTTCACGTAGCGATGCGAACTCCGGTTTGGCCTGCAAGATGGCCAATTGGGTACGCAATACCAGCATGTCGAAACGCTTGGCTTCTTCATCGTCATCGTTGACGGTGGATGGCAGGTTTGCCAATTTGGAGTTCAGTTCTTCAACTTCATTGGGACCCAGCTGGGTCCATGCCTTGGCATCTGCAAATTTCTCCACATAACGACGCTGCGGTCGTACGACGAAGTTGTCCACATTCATGGTTTGGACTTTCTCGTGCAGCATCTCGGCGATATCTTTACGCAGCTGTTCCTCGGTAAAAGAGTAGGCATCCTGATGTTGCTCGTCTTCTGATGGGCTCTGGGCTAGCTTGAGTTTCTTGTCGAGTTCAAGGATGACCTGCAGTCGAGCTTTGAACAGCCGGGCAGATAGTGATTCAGTTGTAGAACCTTCGGTGAAATCAGGATTTTGGCCGAAGAATTCCAAATTGCTGCAGAAGTCGAAGATGTAAAAGTCCTTCTTGTCTTCGCCGGGGCCGAACAAGTCTTTGCATAGCCGGGTACCACGGCCGACCATCTGCCAAAACTTGGTTTTTGAGCGGACGGACTTGAAGAAAACTAGATTGACCACTTCCGGCACATCAATACCCGTATCCAACATGTCGACGGAAACGGCAATGTGCGGCATCTTGTCTTTCTTCGAAAAATCATCGATGAGGCTTTGCGCGTACTCGGTCTTGTAGGTCACCACGCGCGCGAAATGGCCTTTGTACTGCGGGTAATTAGCGTTGAAGCGCTCAGCAATGAAATTGGCATGGTCGTTGTTCTTGGCAAAGATAATGGTTTTGCCCAAGCAGTCGCCGCCGGCCACTTTCCGGCCATTGGTCATCAGCAATTCGAGTACCTTGTCTACGGTGTCGATGTTGAACAGCCACTGGTTCAGTTCCGCCGGGTCTACCTCAGCGGGCACCGTGCCTTCATCATTCCAATCCAACGAGTCCCACTGTTCCTTTTCTTCATCGCTCAGGTCGCTGTATTTGATGCCCTCGCGTTGGAACTTCAGTGGTACCGAGATGGGAACAGGCTTGACCAGGTGTTTGTCGGCAATCGCTTGCTCCAGAGTGTAGGCATCGGTTGGCACGCCGGTTTCTAGGTCAAACAGCCCATAGGTGTTCTTGTCGATTTCATCTTTGGGTGTGGCGGTGAGCCCCACCAGCATGCTGTCGAAGTAGTCGAAGATGGCTCGGTACTTTTGGTAGACCGAACGGTGTGCCTCATCAATGACGATGAGGTCAAAGTGGCCTACGCCGAAACGGCGCTGCCCATTCAGTGTCTCGTCGATAAGCCCCATCATCGTGGGGTAGGTCGAAACAAAGACCCGGCCATCCGTATTCTTTTCGGTCACCAGGTTGACGGGTGCTGCATCAGGCAGATGCGTCTTGAAAGCATTGACCGCTTGATTGACTAGCGCAACACGGTCTGCCAGGAACAGGATACGTTTGACCCAGTTGCTGCGCATCAGTACATCTGCCAATGCAATCACCGTACGCGTCTTGCCGGAGCCTGTAGCCATCACCAGCAGTGATTTGCGCTGGTTATCTACTTCAAAGGTTTCACCGACGCGTCGCACGGCACGGGTCTGGTAATAACGCTCGATGATGTTGGAGTTGATAACAGCTTCCGCCAGCTTCTTGCGACTGCTGCGGCGCTGAATCAAGAGTTCCAGCTCGTCTTTTTTGTAGAAGCCTTGCACTGCTCGTGGTGGATAAGACTTATCATCCCACATCCAATGCTCGTAACCATTGGAGTAGAAGATGATGGGGCGTTGGCCAAACGTCTGCTCCAGACAGTCGGCATACAACTTGGCCTGTTGCTGACCGACATTCGGGTCTTTGGTGGTACGTTTGGCTTCGACCAACATCAACGGCTTGCCGTCATTGCCCCAGAGTACGTAATCGACGTAGCCCTTACCTTCGTTATTGGGCATCCCGATAACTTCAAACTCGAAGTTTGTTTCTGGGTCGAGGCTCCAGCCGGCTTCGCGTAACAGCAGGTCGATGTATGCCTTGCGAGTCTCTGCTTCGGAGTAGTCGTGATTGTCTGGTTCTGCCGCATTAGCTTGTTTGGCCTTGGCTAACTCGGCACGAAGTTGCTGCAACTCTGCATCGAGCTCAGCTTTCTCGTTGCGTAGGATGGACAGCGCTGCATTCTGTTCTGCGAGTTCATCAGACAGCTTCTGAAGCTGGCTCTGGGTTAATGCCGGAACGCTAGCTGCTTTGGGTAATAGTTCAGGTGCGAAGCTTAGTCCTGGGGCCGGACGTGTTGTACGTCCATAGTTGCGTGCTAGCCAGAAGCAGAAGTGAAACAACTCACGAGTGGCAGACAGCGCATCGGATTCCAATACCTTCTTGTTGCTGTGCACGGCCATGTTGCCAAGGTCTTTGATGAGCTTGGCCTTGGCAAACAGAGCTTCACCAACTTGCTTGCGGAAGCTTGGTTCAAAGATGAAGGCACTCAGGTTGTCTTGATAAGGCACCTTGAAGGCTTTGTCGTGGGCGAACAGCCAAGCAACACCAAGCTCCAGGCTTCGACGGGCGTAAAAGCAGGCGGTACGTGGGTCGCTATGGACTGTTTGCTCAGCCTTGTAGGCGGCCTCATGCAAGAAGGTCCACTCGGCCCGTAGGAAGCTGAAGTTGCTCATAAGTTTTCCAGACAACGATTATGCTGAGAATTGGAAATTCTATTGCCAAAGCATAATTAATGCCATTGCAATTTATGTGAGTTGCTAGCTTTAACTTCATGGCCGAGGCTCTGTCTATTTTTGCCATAGCAGCAGAGCGTAGGCATATATCGTGGCTTATCCTTTTTGGTAGCTAGGCAGCTTTGCCTTCTCCTGTATGAATGCATTCATACGTGCTGCCAGTGCCGCCCTCCGAACCACCAAGAAGTCCCGGTAAGCCTCGGTAGACCACAGCGCAGGGTCGGTCGGTACGCACTGGCTTTCCAGCGCTTCCTTGCCCTGCTTCTCTACGATGTCCACCAGATACTGGGTCGCTTCCTTGTTGCTGATGCGGCGGTTGGTCTGGCCGGTGATGAAGGCCATGTTGGCGATTTCGTTGATTTCACCGGTCTCGTAGCTGCGCTCCTTCAGCAGCGACTTGGGGATGACGTGGTGCCACTGGATGAAGTGCAGCTTGCCCTGATGGGTGAGCGACAGGCCCAGCCCGCTGTACCAGTCCTTCGCGCCGGCATGTTTCAATGCCAGATAGGCCAGCGAGAACAGCGGGCTGTTCACGCCGCGCTTCTCCAAATCGCCCACTTCAATGTGCAGCCGTCCAAACTGGCGCTTCACTGGCTCCATCAGCGCTCCAATGCCATCACCCCGGAACAGGATGGCCAAGTCCTCGTTCAGCAAGGTCTCGGTCGAACCGCGTGAGTACCGGCCACGGGCATTCGCCACCAGCAACCAGTGCAGCAGCGCGTTCTGTTCATCCGCCGTCAGCTTGTTGTCCTTGATGCGGCTCACCGCTGCCAGCACATGAATGAACATGGGCGAGGACAGCAGCGATTCGTCCTCGATGCCGGCATTGGTGCGCAGGAAGTTGATGGCGAAACGCAGCCCCTCCTGCGCCTGCTTCCAGCCTTCCTTCAGCTTCTCGACCGGCGTGCTGGCCACCGTGCGGAACAGACACTGCTGGGTTGCGAACACCACGATGGCGCGCACCAAGTGGCCCAGTTCGATGGTGAACCAGCTTTGCTCGCATTCCTCCTGAAAGGCTTCCAGTTCCTTCAGCAGATTGGGCCAGCGCGAGGTGATTTGGGCCAGCGCAAGGTCGGACGAACGCAGCTTGGCCCCCAGCGAGTTAACCCGCACGAAGATTTCGGTGACTTCCTCGTAGCTCATGGCCCTCTCCAGCACATGCACCACGTACTGGTAGTCCTTGATGGCCCGCAGCTTCTTCAGCCGGTCGGAATACTTCTGGAAACGCGGGTCCTTGAACGACTCGATGCCGGCCTTCTCCAAGATTTCCGCATCGTTGGCGGTGCGGAACACCTCACTGACCGACACCCATTGCGGTTGCGAAGCCAAGTTCTTGCTGGCCACCACGAAAGTGCGCCGGTTCAGCTTCTCCTGCAGGCCCTGCTCACCGTCTTCCGCCTCGTCACCTTCGTCGCTGACCTCATCGTCGGGTGTAACGGGCGAAGGTTCGTCGCTCTCCACCTCCACGATGTCGGTCGGCGGCCCGTCCGGGTGTTCCAGATTGAACAGGATGTCGATGGGCCGCTTGCGCCCGCGCACCGAGACCGGCTCACCATTCAGCACCGCCGTCAGCGAGGTTAGGCGCTGCTGACCATCCAACAACAGCTTGCGGCCAGCAAAGGCGTTGGACTCCTGTGCAATCGCGAAGTCACGGGTCGGCACCGGTTCGTCGGTCTCCCACATCAGGATGGAGCCGCTGGGGTAGCCCCGGTAGAGCGAATCCAGCAAGTCACGCACCCGCGTTCCCTGCCAGACGTAATGGCGCTGGATTTCCGGCAGGCGTAGTTCACCGCGCTTGTACATGTCCACCAAGGTGCCGATGGGGATGTTTTGCTGCTGCATGGTCAGAGTTCTCCCCGGAAGGCGCGGTGTTGGAGGGAGGAAAATAGTGACTCCGCCTCGGTAAGTGCGGCGCGCCCATTTGTCTTTAGCGTGGCTAGCGCATCCATCCGCCTTACGAACTCGCGTTGTTCATCCTGTGATGGGTTTGGAACGAGTGCCTGTCGAATTTCCTTAAGATGGAGATTTGGCACACCAATACCCTTCAATGAGCCATTGAACTGTTTCTTGCAGGCTGGTGAATTGATGGCCGCAAGCAGGTATTTGGGCAGCACATCGGCACGTGGTCGGAGCAGCGCAAGACTGACGTAAATGTCAAAGATGCAGTCACGGTCAACAACAGCGGCGACGCCAGTGGTGCCGTTCTTAGCCAAGAGAATGTCGCCAACCTTCGGGGCCAATCGGCGGTGTAGTTCAAGATGCAGGGACTGCGGGATGTACTTGATTTGCTCCCAATCAATTTCACCGCTCGTGACGTTCTTGGCAGATAGAAAGATTACGCCCTCATCGGCGTAAGTCGGTGTCTGGTGAGTGCCATCCGTGATTAGGTCGCACAAGTCTTGGAGCGGTTTCTGCTCGTGTGAACTTGCGTCCCCAAACATCTCCACAAAAATTGACTGCGCGAGACGGTCGAGTTGGGCCAAGGCCTCGCGGCGCTTGGTGCGCTGAATCGCCCTCACTTTCCTAGATACCTCGTGAGCCTCACACTAGGCCCTACAAGGAGGTGTCATGAGCAAGCC
>NZ_VMDW02000134.1 GCF_007644045.2 Vogesella urethralis | reverse complement strand
GCGCACGGTCTTGGCTGACCAGCATGGCGAAGGAGGCTTCCAGCGTGAAGAACGCAGCTACGACATACCGCGCTTCGGCGGCGAACGTCGCGAAGGCGGCTTCCAGCGCGAAGATCGCAGCTTCGACAAACCGCGCTTCGGCGGCGAGCGTCGCGATGGCGGCTTCCAGCGCGAAGAACGCAGCTTCGACAAACCACGCTTCGGCGGTGAACAGCGCGAAGCGCGCGGC
>NZ_VMDW02000096.1 GCF_007644045.2 Vogesella urethralis | reverse complement strand
ATTCTTCTGATGGCGTGCCGTTGCCGCAACGCTATGGCGCCATTCTGCCGTCGATCCTCGTGGAAACGGGCTTTATCAGTAACAACGGCGAAGAGCGGCTGCTGGGGAGCGATGATTACCAGGAGCAGATTGCGGAGGCGATTTATAACGGCTTACGCAACTACTTTATGCAGCATCCGCTGCAGTCGGCGCCTCGCGGCGCTGGCGGTCTGCGCCGCCTCGCCGCGAGG
>NZ_VMDW02000155.1 GCF_007644045.2 Vogesella urethralis | reverse complement strand
CAGGCCTTCCAGACCATCGCCAGCGGTGGGAACCGTGCGCCGCTTTCCGCGCTGCGGTCAGTGATTGCCGAAGATGGCACTGTGCTCTACCAGAGCTATCCGCAGGCGGAGCGCGCGGTGCCTGCCCAGGCGGCCTACATGACGCTGTGGACTATGCAGCAGGTGGTGCAGCGCGGTACGGGGCGTCAGCTGGGGGCGAAGTATCCGGGCCTGCATCTGGCGGGGAAAACC
>NZ_VMDW02000083.1 GCF_007644045.2 Vogesella urethralis | reverse complement strand
CCGCGCCCTCGATCGCGAGCACTTCACCAGCGTGGTTGGCGCTGACCGGGATGACGCCGAGATGCTCGCAGCTGAGCTGCGGACGTTTCCTGGCGAAACGGTGCTCTATCTCGGCGCGCTGCCGGAGCTGTCGGTGAGCTTCCTGCGCGAACAGGGCTTCCGTAAAGCCTGGCAGGACGATCCGCGTGAGGTGCATTATCTCTATGCCAACAGCTATGAGCGCGAAGCGGC
>NZ_VMDW02000085.1 GCF_007644045.2 Vogesella urethralis | reverse complement strand
CGGGAACGGCGAACGCTGACAGATTTCAATCTGGCAGCGTGAGGTGTTGGCAGGGTGTCGGGGCGCAGCCCTGACGGATCGTTTTTGGTGACGCCATCGTGATGGCGGTACTCCAAAAACACATCTTGTCCCGTCAAAAAATCCGTATTACGGATCGCAAAACCCTAAGTTCGGATTCCGAACCCAGTAATCAATTGGCGTCACTTTGCGGCGTTAGCCCTATCCTGCATC
>NZ_VMDW02000046.1 GCF_007644045.2 Vogesella urethralis | reverse complement strand
CACATCACCGGTGATTCACCAAGACGACCACGGCGAATACGCGCGACAGACTGTGTACTGAGCCAGTCGATCATGGATTGAGCGGCAGCCATGCTGCCTGTCTCGTAAATGCTGGTCAGGTGCAGGCGGGAAACCGTGGCACCCGACCATACGTGAAAAATGCCGTGGGTGACGTTGTACTCCGTACAGTGCAGCGGATCGATTTCTTGGCGTTCACAAGCGGAAAACCCC
>NZ_VMDW02000102.1 GCF_007644045.2 Vogesella urethralis | reverse complement strand
GGCTGCAGTCGATTTTATGGGACTACAACCTTATGTGGATCGTGAACGTATCGGTGTCATCGGTATCTGCGGCATGGGGGGGATTGCCCTGAACGCTGTTGCCGTGGATAAGCGCGTAAAAGCGGTCGTTGCCAGCACCATGTATGATATGAGCCGCGTAATGTCAAAAGGCTACAATGACAGCGTAACACCGGAGCAACGCGAGCAGGCGCTGGAGAAGATGAGTCTTCAA
>NZ_VMDW02000081.1 GCF_007644045.2 Vogesella urethralis | reverse complement strand
CGCTGCCGGACCATCTTCTAACTGTACGCCGCGCGACAGCTGGCGCAGCTTATCATCATCCACCTGGCCGAAAACGCGAACGGCGTACTCACGCTCGACTTCACGGCTCGGGTGCATCAGGCGGTTGGCCAGTTCGCCATCGGTGGTGAACAGCAGCAGGCCGCATGTATTCACGTCCAGACGACCAACGGCAATCCAGCGCGCGCCGCGCAGTTTAGGCAGACGATCAAAC
>NZ_VMDW02000129.1 GCF_007644045.2 Vogesella urethralis | reverse complement strand
CTGGCGGAGAGGGGGGGATTCGAACCCCCGTCAGGGTATTACCCTGAACACGCTTTCCAGGCGTGCGACTTAAACCACTCATCCACCTCTCCAGAATGTGTTGCTGGCAGCTTGGCTGCGGCAATCTCCGGCTGGGCGCAGATTGTAAAAACTGGCGGAGAGGGGGGGATTCGAACCCCCGTCAGGGTATTACCCTGAACACGCTTTCCAGGCGTGCGACTTAAACCACTCATCCACCTCTCCAGATGGCTCTTTTCGACTTGCCGTGCGGCGTTTCGTCGTCAGAGGCTGCGCATTCTAGTGAACGACCCTGCGCTTGGCAAGCTTTTTTACAAAAAAATGCATGCATTGCCGCGCCCTGCCCGCGCCCACCGGCCAGCACCACGACACAAGTGGCTGATCCGGCAAACAAAAGCTGCGCCGGGCGCATGGTGGCAGCCAGCCAGCGCTGCCTTCAGGTAGAATTGCGGCATTGCAAAACTTATTGCCAAAGACACGATGCGCATTGCTCTTGCCCAGTTCAACCCGGTTGTCGGCGACATTGCCGGCAATACCCAGAAAATCCTGGCCCTGGCACACCAGGCCATTGCCCAGGGTGCCGACATCCTCGTCACCCCCGAGCTGGCCCTCACCGGCTACAGCCCGGAAGACCTGCTGCTGCGCGACCACTTCTACCGCGCCATTGCCGCCGGCCTGGACGAGCTGGAGCAACTGGACGGCATCACACTGGTGATCGGCCACCCGGTCAAGCTGGGCAACGAACGCTTCAACGCCGCCACCGTGCTGCGCGACGGCCACCGCCTGGGCCAGTACCACAAGATGCTGCTACCCAATAACGAAGTGTTCGACGAATGCCGTTACTTCACCCCTGGCGCGGCGCCGCTGGTATTCGAGCAGAACGGCGTGCAAGTGGGCGTGCTGATCTGCGAAGACGTGTGGTCGATCGAGCCGGCGGCCGAAGCCGCCGACGCCGGCGCCGACGTGATCGTGTCGCTGAACGCGTCGCCGTTCCACCGCAACAAGATCGAAACCCGCCACGAGATGCTGCGCTACCGGGTGCAGGAAACCGGCCTGCCCATCGCCTACGTCAACCTCACCGGCGGCCAGGACGAACTGGTGTTCGACGGCGGCTCGTTCGCGCTGAACAAGCAGGGCGAGCTGGTGGCGCAGGCCGCCGCCTACGACGACGAACTGCTGCTGCTGGACTACGACGGCCACGACTTCACCGCCGCCCGCCAGGCCACCCTGCCCGGCGAGCTGGAAAGCGTGTACCGCGCGCTGGTGGTAGGCGTGCGTGACTACATCGGCAAGAGCGGCTTCCCCGGCGCGCTGCTGGGCCTGTCCGGCGGCATCGATTCTGCCCTTACCTTGGCCATTGCCGTGGATGCGCTGGGCGCTGACCGCGTGCACGCGGTGATGATGCCGTCGCGCTACACCGCCGACATCAGCGTGGACGACAGCCGCGACATGGTGCAGCGCGTGGGCGTGAAGTACGACGAAATCGAAATCTGGCCGATGTACGAAAGCTTCATGGCGGCGCTGGCGCCGTCATTTGACGGCCTGGCGATGGACACCACCGAAGAAAACCTGCAGGCGCGCATTCGCGGCACCCTGCTGATGGCGCTGTCCAACAAGACCGGCAAGCTGGTGCTGACCACTGGCAACAAGTCGGAAATGACCACCGGCTACTGCACGCTGTACGGCGACATGGCCGGCGGCTTTGCCGTGCTGAAAGACGTGGCCAAAACCCTGGTGTTCGAGCTGTGCCGCTGGCGCAATACCGTCGGCGACATCATCCCCGAGCGCATCATCACCCGCCCGCCGTCGGCCGAGCTACGCCCGGACCAGAAAGACCAGGACAGCCTGCCGCCGTACGAGGTGCTGGACGCCATCATGGCGCGCTACGTGGAGCACAATATGTCGGCCGCCGAGATCATCCGCGACGGCTTTGCCGAGGCCGACGTCAACAAGGTGGTGCGCCTGCTGAAGATCAACGAATACAAGCGCCGCCAGGCGCCGGTGGGCCCGCGCATTACTCATCGCGGCTTCGGCAAGGACTGGCGCTACCCCATCACCAACCGTTTCAGCTAAGGCCTTGCCGGCTGCCGCCAGGCGCCGGCTACTCGCAGCAAAACGGTTGCGGCCAACCCCGCTACCCCAGGTTGGCCGCACCACGCCAGGCGGCAGGCACCGGCCGCCACTGTGTTAAGCGTTGTTAAGCGGTGCGAATCCGCGGCCGCCCCTGCGGTCACACCACCGTTGCAACCCCACAAGGAACACCATGAAAACCATTGCCAGCGCCCTGTTGTGCGTCGCCCTCGCCGCCCCGGCCCACGCCGCCGCCATCGCCCAGCTCAAACAGTTTGTCGGCAGCACCAAAACGCTGTCGGCCAACTTCAGCCAGACCGTCAGCAGCAAGGGCAAACAGGAAACCGCCAGCGGCATGATGGAGCTGCAACGCCCCGGCAAGCTGCGCTGGGCCTACAGCAAGCCGTTCGAACAGCTGATTGTCGGCGACGGCAGCACGCTGTGGATTTACGACAAAGAACTGGCGCAGATCACCAAGCGCAAACAGGCCGGCGCGCTGGGCAGCAGCCCCGCCGCCCTGTTAGCCGGCAGCAACGCCATCGAGCGCGACTACCTGCTGCGCGAAATGGGCCGCCAGGGTGACGTGGAATGGCTGGCCGCCAGCCCGAAGAAGGCCGACAACACCTTCGAATCGATCAAGATGGGCTTCAGCAGCAACCAGCTGGTGGAAATGGAGCTGACCGACAGCTTTGGCAACCTCACCCGCATCCGCTTTAGCGACATCAGGAAAAACCCGCCGCTGCCGGCGGCCAACTTCAGCTTCACGCCGCCCAAGGGCGTGGACGTGGTGAGCGAGTAAGCGATGGACCTGTTTGCGCGCGAACCGCAAAAACCGCTGGCCGAGGCGCTGCGCCCGGCGTCGCTGGATGACGTCATCGGCCAGCAGCACCTGATCGGCCCCGGCAAACCGCTGCGGCTGGCCATCGAGGCGCAAGTACCGCACAGCATGATCCTGTGGGGCCCCCCCGGCGTCGGCAAAACCACGCTGGCACGCATCCTCGCTCGTGCCTTCGACGCCGAGTTCATCCCGCTGTCGGCGGTGCTGTCCGGGGTCAAGGACATCCGCGAGGCGGTGGAGCGCGCCCACGCCACGCTTCAGCAAAGCGGCCGCCGCACCATCCTGTTTGTCGACGAGGTGCACCGCTTCAACAAAAGCCAGCAGGACGCCTTCCTGCCGTTTGTGGAATCCGGCCTGCTTACCTTCATTGGCGCCACCACCGAAAACCCGTCGTTCGAGGTCAACGCCGCGCTGCTGTCGCGCGCCCAGGTGTACGTACTGAAGTCGCTGGCCACCGACGAGCTGCAGGCGCTGTTCGAGCGGGCGGCGGCCAACGGCGCGCTGGACGGGCTGGATATCGACGCCGACGCCCGCAATGCGCTGGCAGGCTACGCCGACGGCGACGCCCGCCGCTTCCTGAACCTGCTGGAACAAACCCGTACCGCCGCGCTGGCACGCAAGACCGCGCGCGTCGACAGCGCCTTTCTGGCCGAACTGCTCAGCGTCAACGCCCGCCGCTTCGACAAGGGCGGCGACGCCTTCTACGACCAGATCTCGGCGCTGCACAAATCGGTACGCGGCTCCAACCCTGACGCCGCGCTGTACTGGCTGACACGCATGCTGGACGGCGGCGCCGACCCGCGCTACCTGGCGCGCCGCATCGTACGCATGGCGTGGGAAGACATCGGCCTGGCCGACCCGCGTGCCATGCAGATTGCCAACGATGCCGCCACCACCTTCGAACGCCTGGGCAGCCCGGAAGGCGAGCTGGCGCTGGGCCAGGCAGTGATCTACCTGGCCATCGCGGCCAAGAGTAATGCCGGCTACATGGCGTATAATGCTGCCCGCGCCTTCGTGGCAGGCGACAGCTCGCGCCCGGTGCCGGTACACTTGCGCAATGCGCCCACCCGGCTGATGAAAGAGCTGGGTTACGGCCACGAATACCGCTACGCCCACGACGAGCCGCACGCGTATGCGGCGGGCGAAACCTATATGCCGGAAGGCCTGGAAGACGTGCGCTGGTACGAACCGGTGCCGCGCGGGCTGGAGAGCAAGATTGCCGACAAGCTGGCCTTTCTGCGCCAGCTGGACGACGAAGCCCATTCAAAGAAACAGGATTAGAACATGCTGGATATCCAACTGCTGCGCAGCAATATCGATGAAGTGGCGGCCCGCCTGGCCAGCCGTGGCTACACGCTGGAGGTGGACGCCTTCAACGCCCTGGAAGCCGAACGCAAATCCCTGCAAACCCGCATGCAGGACCTGCAATCCCAGCGCAACAGCACCTCCAAGCAAATCGGCATTGCCAAGAAAAACGGCGAAGACGTGTCCGCCATCATGGCGCAGGTTGCCACCCTGGGCGACGAGCTGAAAGCCGCCGAAGACGCCTTCGCTGCGGTGCAGAGCCGCCTGGACAACTGGCTGCTGACCATCCCCAACCTGCCGCACGAGTCGGTTCCGGCCGGCGAAGACGAAAGCGGCAACGTGGAAGTGCGCCGCTGGGGCACCCCGCGCAACTTTGACTTCGACATCAAAGACCACGTCGACGTTGGCGCCCCGCTAGGCCTGGACTTCGAAACCGGCGCCAAGCTGTCCGGCGCCCGCTTTACCGTGCTGCGCGCCGACATCGCCCGCCTGCACCGCGCGCTGGCGCAGTTCATGCTGAACACCCACACCGAACAACACGGCTACAGCGAAACCTACACCCCGTACATCGTCAACAGCGACGTACTGTACGGCACCGGCCAGCTGCCGAAGTTTGCCGAAGACATGTTCCGCGTGGAGCGTGGTGGCGAAGCCGCCGCCCAGGCGCAGTACCTGATCTCCACCTCGGAAATCACCATGACCAATATGGTGCGCGAGTCGGTACTGAAGCACGACGAACTGCCGTTGAAGTTTACCGCCCACTCGCCGTGCTTCCGCTCCGAAGCCGGCGCCTACGGCCGTGACACCCGTGGCCTGATCCGCCAGCACCAGTTCGACAAGGTGGAAATGGTGCAAATCGCCCACCCGGACCACTCGTTCGCCGCGCTGGACGAAATGGTTGGCCACGCCGAGGTGATCCTGCAGCAACTGGGCCTGCCGTACCGCGTCATGGCGCTGTGCAGCGGCGACATGGGCTTTGGTTCGCACAAGACCTTCGACCTGGAAGTATGGCTGCCGGCGCAGAACACCTACCGCGAAATCAGCTCATGCTCGAACATGGGCGACTTCCAGGCGCGCCGCATGATGGCCCGCTTCAAGGACGCCGACGGCAAGAACCGCTACGTGCACACGCTGAACGGCTCCGGCCTGGCGGTGGGCCGCACGCTGGTGGCGGTACTGGAGAACTACCAGAACGCCGACGGCAGCGTCACCATCCCCGAAGTGCTGCGCCCGTACATGGGCGGCCGCGACAAGATCGGCGGTTAAGCCCTATGGCACCAGGTTGGCCGCATGCGGCCAACCCTCGCTCAGCCTGCGCCAACGCAGCGGCCGGGCATGAACAAGCCCCTGTTTGCACCGCAAACAGGGGCTTGTTGTTACAGCAAATCATGGACTCAGCAGCAGACGCGCCAACGCCAGCACGGCCAGGCACGCATAGCGGCCTTAATCCGGCAGCGCGGGGGCCGGCTGCAACAGGGCGCGGAACGCTGGCGCCGGCACCGGCTTGCCGAACAGATAACCTTGCGCCATGTGGCAGCCTTCGTCCTGCAGGAAGTCGCGGTGCGCCGGGCGCTCCACCCCTTCCGCCACGATCGACAAGCCCAGGCTGCGCCCCATCGAGATGATGGCCGAGGCAATGGCGGCGTCGTCGCGGTCGTGGTCCAGATCCTTGATGAAGGAACGGTCGATCTTCAGCACTTGTACCGGCAGGCGCTTGAGGTAGGCCAGCGACGAATAACCGGTGCCGAAATCGTCGATCGCCAGCGTCACCCCCATCGCGCGCAGGCCTTCCAGCGCCTTCATCACTTCCACGTCGGTATCCATCGCCGTGCTTTCGGTCATTTCCAGCTCGAGGCAGGCTGCCGGCAGGCCGGTTTCGGCTAACACGTCGCGCACGGTATCGACAATATGGCCGAACTTCAGCTGGCGGCCGGACAGATTGACTGCCACGCGGCCAACAAAGACGCCTTCATCCAGTAGTGACTTGGTAAAGCGACAGGCCTCCTGCAGCACCCAGCTACCCAGCGGCACGATCAGCGCGCACTCTTCGGCCACCGGAATGAACTCGGCCGGCGACACCATGCCCAGCTCCGGGTTCTGCCAGCGGATCAGCGCCTCCATGCCCACCAGCTTGCCGCTGGCCACTTCCACCTTGGGCTGGTACCACACCTGGAACTCCTGCTTCATCAGCGCACGGTGCAGGCTGTATTCCAGCTTCAGGCGCGCCATGGCACTGGCGTTCATGTCGGCGGTGTAAAACTGGAAGGTGTTCTTGCCGCGGCTTTTGGCGCGGTACATGGCCGCGTCAGCATTCACCAGCAGGCTGTCGGCGGTATTGCCGTCGTCCGGGAACATGGCAATGCCGAGGCTGGCGGAGACAAACACCTTGTTGCCCGCCCCCAGCACCACTTCGCCGGTAATGCTGTCCAGCATCGATTGCGCCATGCTGGCCACGGCGTTGGGCTGACAGGGGCCGGACAGCAGCACGGTAAATTCGTCGCCCGCCAGGCGGGCAGCCACGGCACCGGGCGGCAGCTGGTTCTGGATGCGGTTGGCAATCTTCACCAGCAGCTCGTCGCCGGCCTGGTGCCCCAGCGTGTCGTTGATCAGCTTGAAACGGTCCAGGTCGATGAAGATCAGCGCCAGCTGCTGCTCCAGCTCCTGCGCGTGCTCCACCGCCAATTGCAGTTTTTCACCAAACAGCGTGCGGTTGGGCAGCCCGGTCAGCGCGTCGTGATTGGCCAGGAAGTGCAGCCGCTCTTCCGCCTGCTTGCGCTGGGTGATATCGGTAAATACCGCCACGTAATGGCGGGCACCGCCGTGCCCGTCGGGAATGGCGGTAATGGTCAGGTATTCGGTATACAACAAGCCGCTCTTGCGGCGATTGACCACCTCGCCCTGCCACACGCCCTGCGCCTTGAGCTGGCCCCACATGCGGCGGTAGAAGTCGTCGTCCTGGCGGCCGGATTTCAGCAAGGCCGGCGTCTGGCCTACCGCTTCGTCACGGCTGTAGCCGGTAATGCGGCTGAACGCCGGGTTGACCGACTGGATGACGCCGTTAGGGTCGGTAATCAGGATGCCTTCCATGGTGGACTCGAACACCTTGTCCGCCAGTTGCAGGCTTTCACGCGAGCGCAGCAAGGCCTCGTCGCGCTCGCGCAGCACGGCGCGCAGCTCGGACAGGTATTCCTGTTCGATCGAGGCCAGGATATCGGCCATGCTGATGATGGCCAGCAGCTTGCCGTCGTCGGCCACCACACCCAGGTGGCGGATCTGGTATTCCATGAACACCTTGCGCGCGGCCAGCAGCGTCATGGTGGCCGGCACCGAACGCAAGGGGTAACTAGCCAGGTCGGCCGCACAGCGCGCCTGGTCCGGCTGCGCCAGGTGGCGCACCATGTCGCGACGGGTGATGATGCCCCAGCTGGCGTCGGCGTAGCGTACTGCCAGCGCCTCTACCGAAAAGTCGCGCATGCACTGCATCACTTCGGCAGCCGGGGCTTCGGCGTAGATCACCACCAGCGATTGCCGCGCCAGGCTGTCCAGTTGCTTCATGCGCAGGAACAGCTCGGCGTCCTGGTTCAGCAGGATGTCGGTGGCCGACACCACGCCCACCATCTGGCCGTCGCCATTGCGCACGATCAGGTGGCGCACATTGTGTTCCATCAGCATGCGGGTGGCGTCGGGCAGGCTGCAATCCAGCGCCACGCCCAGCACCGGCGCGCTCATCACCTCGGCCATGGTGCGGCTGGCGCTGTCGGCCTGGCGCAGGTCGAGCTTGATGGCGTCGGTTTCGGTCCAGATGCCGACCGGGGTGCCGCTGTCGTCCACCACCACGATGGAGCCGCACAGCGCTTCGCACATGGCTTGCGCCGCCTGCGCCACGGTCATGCCGGGCGGGCAACACAAAACGTTGCGTGACACGATGCTTTCAACGGTATGCGATAAGGACACGCCGGGCTCCGGAAGACTGACAAATAAACAAGTGTTACAGTTTAACAGCTGATTTAATGCAAAACACCATTAAATAAAGCCGTTACAACGGCGGCATCCCCAGCCAACGCCAAGGGTGACACAGCACGAGGGCACGCTGGCTTGCGCCAGGTCAGATATTACAACATCTTATTCACATATACGTTTGATGCAATAGAAAACACTTGGTTCTCGTTCAATATTCATCAACAAGATTGTGCTCATGTCACGGCTGCTTTGTGCCGATAACACAGATGCCTATCCGTACATACAGACTGGAGCCAATCAAATGGACATCAGCAGCATCAGCAGTCGCCCGCCCCTGCCCGTGGGCGTTGCGGCCGGCAACCAGCAAACACAGGCCAGCTCAAGCACCGCTACCGCTACCCCGCAGGAAACCGTCGCCCTGGGCCAGACCCCGCCCGACGAGGCCCTCACCTACCCCGACCCGCGCAAAGCCGCCGCCAAGGACAAACCCGACCTGCAGACCATGCTGGACGAATCCAACCGCAAGGTGGACGAGTTCATGCAGTTGCTGGGCGGCATGGTGGAAAAGCAGGGGCTGGAGTGGAGCAAGCTGGTCAGTGGCGAACAGAAGCTGACCGCCGACGCCGAAACCATCGCCAAAGCCAAGGAAGCCGTGTCCGAAGACGGCGAATTCGGCGTGCGCAAGACCGCCGAGCGCATCCTGACCTTTGCCAAGATGGGCATCGGTGACGACCCGGAAAAAATCGCTACCTTCCGCAAGGCGGTCGAGAAAGGGTTTGACGACGCCGCCAAAATACTGGGCGGCAAACTGCCGCAGATCAGCGAGGACACCCGCAAGGTAATCATGGGCGAGTTCGACCGCTGGGAAAAAGAAGGCATCCCCAGCGGCGACAGCGTCAGTCTGAAAAAAGCGGACAGCCCGGCCAAAACGCCAACCGGCGTCAATACCAGCGCCTGACGCACCCAGCCCGTCCGGCTGCCGTCACCCGCCCAGCCCGCCCTTGTGGCGGGCTTTGCCTTGCCTGCGCTCTGTTATACTGCCGCCTTGTCGAATTTCTGCTCTTTACCGCGCATGACCACCCCCGCCCTGTCCGACCTGAAAGCCGCGCTGGCCACCTGCCTGCTGCGCGACCGCCACGCCCTCAAACGCAAGCTGCAAGATGCCGAGCAACGCCTGCGCAAGCAGCAACCGGCCGACAAGTTGCTGGCCGACATCGCCGCGCAGATTGCGCGCTCCGCCAGCCGCGCCGCCGTGCGTGCCGAGCACCTGCCGCGGCCAACGTTTGACGACGCGTTGCCGGTGAACCAGAAGCTGGACGACATCAAAGCCGCCATTGCGGCCAACCAGGTGGTGATCATCTGCGGCGAAACCGGCTCCGGCAAAACCACGCAGCTGCCCAAGATCTGCCTGGAGCTGGGCCGTGGTGTCTACGGCCTGATCGGCCACACCCAGCCGCGCAGGTTGGCCGCACGTTCGGTGGCCACCCGCATCGCGCAGGAGCTGGGCAGCGAGCTGGGCACCCACGTCGGTTTCAAGGTGCGCTTCAACGACAAGCAATCGGAGCGCAACGTCATCAAGCTGATGACCGACGGCATTCTGCTGGCAGAAACCCAGACCGACCGCTTTCTTACCGCCTACGACACCATCATCATCGATGAGGCGCACGAGCGCAGCCTCAACATCGACTTCCTGCTGGGCTACCTGAAGCAGCTGCTGCCGCGTCGCCCGGACCTGAAAGTGATCATCACCTCGGCCACCATCGACGCCGACCGCTTCGCCCGCCACTTCGGCAACGCGCCGGTGATCGAGGTATCGGGCCGTACCTACCCGGTGGAGGTGCGTTACCGCCCGCTGAAGCAGCGCGACGAAGACGAGCGCGAAATGGAGATGGAAGACGCCATCGTCGAGGCGGTGGACGAAATCTCGCGCCACGGCCCCGGCGATATCCTGGTGTTCCTGCCCGGCGAGCGCGAAATCCGCGACACGGCAGACAAGCTGCGCCGCAGCGGCATCCGCCACTACGAGATCCTGCCGCTGTTTGCCCGCCTGTCCAACGAAGACCAGCAGAAAATCTTCAAGCCATCCGGCGGCCGCCGCATCGTACTGGCAACCAACGTGGCGGAAACCTCGCTGACCGTGCCGGGCATCAAGTACGTGATCGACACCGGCCTGGCGCGCATCAAGCGCTACAGCCCGCGCGCCAAGGTGGAACAGCTGCTGGTAGAGAAAATCTCGCAGGCGGCGGCACGCCAGCGGGCCGGCCGTTGCGGCCGGGTGGAGGCCGGCGTGTGCATCCGCCTGTACGACGAGGCCGATTTCAACGCGCGCAGCCCGTTTACCGACCCCGAAATCGTGCGCAGCAGCCTGGCCGCCGTCATCCTGCGCATGGCGGCGTTGCAGTTGGGCGACGTGGACCAGTTCCCGTTCATCGAACCGCCATCCGCACGCCTGATCGCCGACGGCTACCAGGTACTGCAGGAGCTGGGCGCCGTCAACGAACTGAAGCAGCTGACCGCCGTCGGCAAGGAGCTGGCGCGCATTCCGGTCGACCCCAAGGTTGGCCGCATGCTGCTGGCCGGCCGCGACTTTGCCTGCGTACGCGAGGTACTGATCATCGCCGCCGGCCTGTCTATCCAGGACCCGCGCGAGCGGCCATTTGAAGCACGCGAGGCTGCCGACCGCGCCCACGCCCGCTTCAACGACGAAAAATCGGACTTCCTGTCCTACCTGCACCTGTGGGACTTCTTCAGCGCCGCGCTGGCAGACAAACAAAGCAACCGCCAGCTGGTGAATACCTGCCACCAGCACTTCCTGTCGCACCTGCGCCTGCGTGAATGGCGCGAGCTGCACACACAGCTGGTAGACATCGCCGCCGACCTGGGCCTGATCGACAAGGACAAGGCCTACGCGCCGCCGGCGACGCCGACCAACCCGGAGACCAGCGCCAAGAAACGCAGCCAGGCCGAAGCCGTGGCGTACGAAAACCTGCATAAGGCGCTGCTGACCGGCCTGATAGGCAACGTGGGCATGAAGTCGCAGGAGAGCGACGACTACACCGGCGCCCGTGGCAGCAACTTCCTGGTGTTCCCCGGCACCGGCCTGAAAAAGTCGCGCCCCAAATGGATTGTGGTGGCCGAGCTGGTGGAAACCAGCAAGCTGTACGGCCGCTGCGTGGCCAAGATCGAGCCGGAATGGGTAGAGGCCGTGGCGCCGCACCTGGTGAAGCTGCATCACTACGAGCCCCACTGGGAAAAATCGCGCGGCGAGGTGGTGGCCAGCGAGCGGGTTACACTGTTCGGCCTGACGCTGATTGCGCGCCGGCCGGTCAGCTACGGCCGCATCGCACCGGAAGAAGCCCGCGAGCTGTTCATCCGTGGCGCGCTGGTGGCGATGGAATACGTCAGCAACGCCCCGTTCTTCCAGCGCAACCAGCAGCTGATCCGCGAGGTGGAGCAGCTGGAACACAAGGCGCGCCGCCAGGACGTGCTAGTAGACGAGGAAGCCTTGTTTGCGTTCTACGCCGAACGCATCGGCAGCGAGGTAGTGGACGCCGCCAGCTTCGAGGTATGGCGCAAGACCGCCGAGCAGGCCAACCCCAAGGTGCTGTTCCTCACCCGCGACGAGCTGATGCGCCACGCCGCCGAGCATGTGTCGGAAAACCAGTTTCCGGAATGGCGCGAGCTGGCCGAAAGCCGCTGCCGCCTGCGCTACCGCTTTGAACCCAACCACCCGCTGGACGGCGTCACCATCGACCTGCCGCTGGCGGTGCTGAACACATTGCAGCCGGCCGAGTTCGAATGGCTGGTACCGGGCATGATCCGCGACAAGCTGCAGGCCATGATCAAGGGCCTGCCCAAGCAGATCCGCCGCAGCTGCGTGCCGGTGCCCGATTTTGTGACCAAGTTCCTGCTGACCGAGCCCGACACCAGCAAGCCGATTGCGCCGCAGCTGGCGCACTACATCCTGCGCCACACCGGCGGCGTAAAGGTGGACCCGCTGGAATTCGACACCATGGAGCTGCCGCCGCACCTGCTGTTCAACTTCCGTATTGTGGACGACGGTAAACAGGAAATCGGCATGGGCCGCGACCTCTTGGCGCTGCAAAAGCAGTTTGGCCAGGCCGCACAGCTGACCTTCCGCGACACCAGCGCCGAGTTCGAGCGTGACCACGTCGAGGCCTGGGACTTTGGCGAGCTGCCGCAGGCCATCCAGTTTGCCCGCGGCCGCCAGCAGCTCACCGGCTTTCCGGCGCTGACCATCGAAACCGACGCCAAGGGCGAACACGTGGCCATCCGCCTGTTCGATACCGAGGTTGCGGCCAACCATGCCCACCGCCAGGGGGTGATCCGCCTGTTGCAGTACCAGCTGAAAGAGCACATGAAGCAGCTGAACAAGGGCCTGCCGGGCATGACGCAGCTGGGCCTGCAACTGCGCAATGTGTGCAATGTGGACGAGCTGCTGCAAGACGCCATCGCGGCTATCTGCGACCGCGCCTTCATCGGCGAGGACGAGCTGCCGCGTACCGAGAAAGCGTTCAACGACCAGAAAGCCCGCGCCCGCACCCGCCTGCCGGCGGTGACCCAGGCTGTCACCGGCTACCTGAACCAGGTGGCAGGCGAGTACGGCCCGCTGAGTACCAAGCTGCAAAAGCACAAGCTGGGCTACGAGCTGAAGCAGCAGCTGGAGCGCCTGGTACACAAGGGCTTCCTGCAAGCCACACCATGGAGCCAGCTGCCGCACCTGCCGCGCTACATGAAAGCGATGAGTCTGCGCATGGACAAACAGCCGACCAATGCCCAGCGTGACGGCCAGCGCGGCGCCGAAATCCGCGAGCTGTGGGCGCGCTGGGAAGCGCGCATGGCCGAAGAAGCAGAACGCGGCCAACCTTCGCCGCAGCTGCAGGCCTTCCGCTGGCACATCGAAGAGCTACGTGTCAGCCTGTTTGCACAAGAACTGAAAACACCGTACCCGGTATCGGTAAAACGGCTGCAGAAACTGTGGGACGAGCTGCCACGCGGTAGCGTCTGACCCCCGCCTGCTCCCGCCTGGCCATCTCACACCACTGACGCCGCCCCTGTTTGCCAGCCAGACAGGGGCGCCTTGCGGTGCCGACTACGCCCCTTGCCGGTCGGCGTTGTTGTAAGGCAGCCCATTTTGCCGGCAGTTGTCACGCAAGGGCGTGTGCAGGATGACTGGCACCTTTTTTGCATCGATAATCCAGAAAACACCCAACACAGCGTAGCCGGATAACATGGACAAGCAGGCCACACCGCAAGAACTGAATCACGTCGTCAAGGTAGGCGAAGCCCTGCCTACGGACATCTATGCGGCCAACGGTCTGCTACTGCTGCGCAAGGGTCACTACGTTCTGAACGAGAAGCAACGCGAACGGCTGGTGGCGCTGGGCATGACCCATCCTGCCAATGCGCTGCCGCCGGTAGAAAGCGACCTGACCCGCATTGGCGAGTTCAGCCCGTTCGAGGAAATCCAGTACGCTGCACGCCACCTCGACTACCTGCTGGGTGCAGGCCTGTCGGCCCGTGGCTTCGAACAGCGGGTCCGGGCACTGGCCAACCGCCTGATCGCGTTCACCGAAAAAGCCCCGGACGGCATGCTGGCCTCGCTGCTGCTGGTACCGCTGGCCAAATACTCGTCCGCCCACAGCATCCACGTCGGCATCATCCTGGCGGTGCTGACCCGCCGTCTGGAGCTGGACATGCCCGCCCGCAACAGCCTGATCTCGGCGGCGCTGACCATGAACCTGTCGATTGCGGCACTGATGGATGATCTGCACCACCAAAGCTCGCCACTCAGCAACGAACAACGCAGCCTGATCGAAGGCCACCCGCTGCTATCGTCGGCCATGCTGCGCGAGCTGGGCATTGAAGACGAACTGTGGCACCTGCTGGTACAAACTCACCACGAAAAGTGGGATGGCAAAGGCTATCCTTACCGGCTGGACAAGGAAAACATCGAGTCGCTGTCGCACTTGCTGCACCTGGCAGACGTTACCGCCGCCAAATTGGTACCACGTACCTATCGTGCCGCGATGAAGCCCAACCTGGCCCTGGCGCAGATCTTCATGGAAGCCAATGCCATGTTCGATTACCGCTTTACCTCGCTGCTGGTGAAAGAGCTGGGTATCTATCCGCCGGGGAGCTTCGTGCAGCTGGCCAACCAGGAAATGGGTGTAGTACTGAGCCGGCGCGACCGTGCCGACGAGCCCTGCGTCGCCGTTCTGCGCCGCAACGATGGTGCTCCGTACAACAAGCCGCAGTTACGTGAAGCCAGCTTGCGCGAGTACCGCATTACGCAAGCGATCGACCAGAAGCAGATCGGTATCCGGCCGCAGTATCTGGCGGGCTTGTGGGCGCGACACCGATCTGGAAGCGCCACTTATAAATAACACAAGCGGTGATACACTATAATGGAATATACTCTTAAAAAATATCATTCGTCATGAGCGATAAGAGCAAACTGTCCGCAGACATGATCATGGTAGGCAAGCAGCTGCCGGTGGATGTCTATCACCGTAACGGCATGCTGCTGGTCAAGCAGGGTCACTACGTGCTGACACCGGAGCAGAAGCAGAAGCTGCTACAGCACGGCCAGCTGGAAAACAGTGCCAAGGCCGCGATAGTAGAAAAGGAACTGCGTGAACGCCGTGAACGGCAGGAGCAAGAACGGCGCATGGCGGAAGCCCAGATCATCAACCCGCTGGTGGAACTGGACCAGTTGGCACACAAGGTAGGCAGCCTGCTGAACCGCTACTTCCAGGCCCCCCACTTCAGTGCCGACATCCAGCTGGTGGTGAACAAGCTGCTACTGCTGGCCGACAAGCAGCCGGATGGTCTGATTGCGGCCTGTCTGCTGGTACCATTCACCGATTACGGCAGCATGCACAGCCTGCACACTGCGGCCATGCTGGCCATTCTGGGTCGCCGCCTGAATCTGCCCCAGAAAGAAATGCAGGTGCTGCTGTCGGCGGCGCTGACCATGAATATTGCCGCGACCAAGCTGCATACCGACCTGACCAAACAGGATTCTGCGCTGGATGCCAGCCAGAAAGCCGATATGTACGCGCACCCCTTGTTGTCGTCCGCCATTCTGCGCGACCTGGGTATTGATGACGAACGCTGGCACTTGCTGGTGCAACAACACCATGAAGAGTGGAACGGCTCTGGCTACCCTTATGGCATGAAAAAGGAAGAAATCGACCCCGGTGCCCACCTGATCCGTCTGACCGACGTACTGACCTCGCTACTGGTCACCCAGGCGCACCGCGCTGGCCGCTTGCCCTCCATTGCGCTGGGGCGCATGTTCAAGGGCGAATTCAGCGAATTCGACCCGCGCTTCATTGCCCTGCTGATCAAGGAGCTGGGCATTTATCCGCCCGGCAGTTTTGTGCGCTTGGCCAACCGCGAAATCGCGGTGGTCACCCACCGCCCTGGCGACGGCAATACCAAGCACCCCAAGGTGGCCGCCTTGCGCTCGGCCTCGGGTGAGATGTACGGCGAGCCGCTGCCGCGCAACACGCGAATGGCTGACTATGCGATTGCCGAGCCGATCTCCCTGAAAGAAGCCGGCGTGCGCCCTGCTTTCCTGATCAAGATCTGGAACACCTGACACACAGCCCCCGGCCTACCGGCATTCAACAAAAAACCCTGCTTTCACCAGCAGGGTTTTGCTTTGCTACAGAGCGGGCTCAGGAAAACTGCTCGTCGCTCGCCAGGTAGCGCCACTTGCCGGTGGGCAGATCCCCCAGCATGACGTTACCGATACGGATACGCTTGAGGCCAACCACGCGCAAGCCCACCAGCTCGCACATGCGTCGGATCTGGCGCTTCTTGCCTTCCTTCAGGATGAAGCGCAGCTGGTCTTCGTTCTGCCACCAGACCTTGGCCGGCAGCAAGGCGTCGCCATCCAGCGACAGGCCGTGATTGAGCAGCTTCAGGCCTTCGGCAGACAGCTGGCCTTCCACCCGCACCAGGTATTCTTTTTCCACATCGGAGCGCTCGCCGATGATCTCTTTCGCCACACGACCATCCTGTGTCAGCACCAGCAGGCCGACAGAGTCGATGTCGAGGCGACCGGCCGGCGCCAGGCCCTTCATGTGGTCGCGCGAAAAACGCACGCCGGAACGGTCTTCCGACCACAGGTTGTCCGGGGTAATCAGCGCGGCTGCTGGCAGGTAGCCTTTTTCCGCCTGGCCCGACACATAACCCATCGGCTTGTTGATCAGGATGGTGACGCGCTGCGCCTGCGCCTGGCCCAAGCGCTTGTCCAGCTCGATCTTGTCTTCCGGGGTGACTTTCTGCCCCAGCACGGCTACCTGGCCGTTGACACGTACCCAGCCCTGCTCAATGTAACTGTCCGCCTCGCGACGGGAGCATAGCTTCATCTCGGCCATGCGTTTGGACAAGCGTACGGGTTCCATGACAACTCCAGAAAATGGCAGGGAAAACAAAGCGCCCCACCGGTAAACGAGGGGCGCTATTGTACGGCAGCCGGGGTTGGCCGCATAGCAGAATCAGATATGATTGAACAAGCTCAATTGGCCGATCTGGGCGTAGGTTTTCTGGCTGGTCTGCAGTGCCGTCATGGCCAGCTGAAACTCCGATGTAGCCTTGGCAAAATCCAGATCCACCAGGTTGCTCATCTGGCTAGCGTATTGCACGCCCATGCTTTCGCCCAGCTGCTGCAAGGCGTCGATCTCCTGCTGTCGGCCACCCACGCTAGCCTGCGCGGCCAGCAAGGTACCCAAACCACGATCCAGCCCACCCAGCGCACTTTGCAAGTCAGTCGTATAGGTAGCCGAACCTGACGGCCCCAGCGACAGTGCACTATCCAGCGCAGCCAGACTGTTCCACAAGTCGGGGGTAAACACGTCATTACCGACCTCGGTCAGCGCCAGCTCGCGCCCGGAGGCTACCTGTACGTCCTGCCGCTGCTGGTTGCCCTGGTAGGTAGCACTGGCGGTACCGGCCTGCACGAATGGCGCCACATCCTTGCGGGTACCACCGAAAATGTAGTTGCCAGCCCCATCCGACGTATTGCCAAGGCCGATCAGCTCTTTCACCCGTTCGCGCATTTCATTCTGGATCGCCTTGCGGTTGTCGTCGCTTAGCGCACCGTTACCCGCCTGGATCGCCAGCGACTTGATGCTGGCGATGGTAGTAGAAGCGCTTTGCAACGCCGTGTCGGTGATCGCCAGCTGGGTGGACGCCAGTTTGGCACTCTTGACCTGCTGCTCGTTCATCGACTGCGTCTGTGCTACCGATACTGCCAGCGTAGCGGCAACCGGATCATCAGACGGTCGCACCACACGCCGCAACGTGGACAGCTGCTCTTGCAGATGGTTGAGCTGGGCCTGCTTGCTTTGCAAGCCATAGGTACCTAACAGGTACTGGGAGGTACTACTGACGCGCATGATTCATCTCCCTATCAACGCAGTTCCAGCAGGTTCTTGAACATGTCCTGCGCCACCTGGATGACGCGGCTGGACGCTTGGTATGCCTGCTGGAAGCGAATGAGGTTGGCCGCCTCTTCGTCCAGATTGACGCCGGATATTTCTTCGCGGCTCAGCATGACCTGCTGCTTGGACGCCTCCTGTGCAGTCAGGGCCACATCGGCGACATTGGCCCGGTTACCGACGTAGCTGACCATCTGGCCATAGAAAGCCTGCAAGTTGGTGGTAGGCGTATCCGACAGCGGCGGTACCAGATTACTGCTGGCCGTCGGGGTTGGCCGCAATAGCGGCTTGGTCTGTAGCTTGCCCATTTCCAGCATATTGGCGTTGTTCTGCGCTGCCAGCGTACCCGGTGTGCGCTGCCCCAATGTGAGGTTCTGGATAGTCGAGGCCGAGCCTTCCGGTTTGAACGAAATATTGACCTTGTCATTACCGCTCTGCACGGTAAATTCATATACGCCGGACTGTGTCGATGACAGGCTGACAGCACTGATAGTCAACCCCGCCGGCACTGGCGTCACCGAATACGGCATCGGCTGGCTGGGATCGTACTGGATATTCAGGCTGGTCACCGCCGGCGTAGCCTGGCCCAACACCTGGCCAAGCGTCTTGTTGGTGTCCAGTGCCGCCGTGGTGGACTGGTGCAGGTTGGCCGTCTGCCAGACTGACGCAATGCTGGGCTTGCCGGCAACAGGGTCAACCGTATGCGTAGCCTGCAGCCCGGACGAAGCGGCAATTTTGGACGGCTCTGTCAGGGCCACACCGAATTTGTCCAAGGCCTGGCGCATGTAAAATGCCTGCTTGTCGGGGCTGGCGCCCGTGGCTTCGGCGGCCGCACGCTCTGCCGTAAGGTCGTTGAAAAACAGGGCACCGGTGGCTGGCTGACCGTTAAGATCATAGCCCAGCGAGTGCTGGCGGTTGAACGCATCAGACAGCTCTACCGCCATACGGCCAAGGTCGGTCTGGATGCGTCGCACATCGGTACCCAGCACCTGCATGATGCCTTCCAGCTTGCCGCCTCCCATACGGGCAGGATCGATGGTGATGGTACCGGTCACATTGGGGATGGAGATCCCCACGGAAATGGCATCCGGGTCATCCGGATTGACGCGCTCCATCACCATTTTGCCGGCCTGATCACCCAACACCAGCGACTGCCCCTGGCCGATGAACACGCTGTAGCTGCCGTCATCCTGCACCACCACATCGGTCTTCACCAGCTCGTTGAGCTTCTGTACCAGATTATCCCGACGATCCAGCAAGTCATTGGGCAAGCGGCCATTCCCTTGCTGCAAGGTGGCGATCTGGCGGTTGATACTGGCGATCTCGCCAGCGTAAGCGTTGATACTCTCGACACTGGAGTTGACCTGCGTCGCCAAGCCCTGGCGCAGCTCTTCCACCCGGCCGCCAATCGCCGCAAAGCGTCCAGCCAGAGCTTGCGCCTGGCTTAATACCGACTGCCGCGCCGCCGTGGACGAAGGCTGGCTGTTCATGGTCTGGATGCTGCTGAAAAAACCCTGCAGCACCGAAGACAAACCGGCGGTGGAGTCCGCCATCAGGTTGTCCAGGTCTTGCAGCGATTGCTTCTGGGCATCCAGTGATGCCACTTTGGCGTTGACATCGCGCATCTGCTTTTCGGTGAACTGGTCGTAAACACGATTGACCCCGGTCAGATTGACCCCGGTACCGACAAAGCCATACCCCTCGAACAGCGGATCGCTGGCCTTCTGGGTGGTTGTTTGCCGGGTATACCCCTGGGTATTGACGTTACCGATGTTATGGCTGGTGACTTCCAGCGCCGCCTTGGCGGAATTGAGGCCGGTAACGGCAATGCCGAAAATGCTGCCGCTCATATCAACTCTCCTTAATACTGTTTATCGTCACGATTGCCAATAAATGAAGCTCAAGCATTGGCGACCGTGCGAATCACGGCTTGCAGCTTCTGCGCATAAGCGGGATCGGTAGCGTAACCACCGCGCTGCAGGGCATTGGCAAAGCCGGCAGCATTTTGGCCCTGGTTCAGGGCCTGCTGATAACGCGGGTTATCAGCCAGCAGGCGGGCATAATCGTCAAACGCCGCCTGCAACGACGGGTAGGCACGGAAGCTGTCTACCTGCTTCTTCGCCACACCGCCTTCGTACTCCGTGGTCAGGGTAGCCACAGCCTCGCCTTTCCAGCCCGGCGAGGCTTTGATACCAAACAGGTTGTAACTGTGGCGCCCATCCGGGTGACGGATGGCACGCTGCCCCCAGCCAGACTCCAGTGCCGCATGACCCACCAGCACCTCCGGTGCAACGCCCAGCTTGGCCGCTGCCTGACGGGCATGAGGTAACAGGGCATCAACAAAAGCCTGCTTGCCGGTCGGCAAGTCATCCTTGCCGGCAACAGAGGCAATATTTTCCTGCGGTGACATGGCGGCGTAAGTATCGACAGCTTTGCGGACTGCCGCAGTCACAGACGGCAGCGGAGAGGTGGTTGCGGCCAACTCGGCACTGCCCGCCTCCCCCTGCTCGGCCGGCATGGCCTTCAGCAGGTACTGGGACAGGGATTCCGCCAGGCCAAAGCCACCGGCACCGACCATGGCCTGGACCATCTGCTGGTCGTACATGCCACGGTAAGTCTCCATTTCTTGGCTGTCTTCCTCGTCACTCAATGTGGAAGCGCGCATCGAAGACATCAGCTGGCCCATCATCAAGGCCTCGAACTGCCCGGCCACTTGCTTGACCGCCGCCTTGGGGTCCTTGCGCGCCAGCTCACTCAGCGAGCGGGTAGCGTCCGGGTCCATCACCAGGCGGTTATTGGTAGCATTGGGGTTGATCATGGCGGCAATTCCTGTAGGTCTCGCCTGTTTACAGCAAAAATCGGGCCAGGTGCTCTGAAGCAAAAAAAAGGGCGATACCGTCGGTATCGCCCACCAAAACTCCATAATAACGGAGTGCCTATCAACTTGTGTCAAATGATCTGCAGGTCAGCCTTCAGTGCCCCGGACGACTTCATCGCCTGCAGAATTGAAACCAAATCTTGCGGTGTTGCCCCTACCGAATTCAATGCATTCACTACTTGCGACAGTGAAGCACTACCCGGCAGATTCAGCACCTTGCCATTATCGGCCTTGATCGAAATATCAGCCTGATTGGTTACCGTAGTCTGACCACCACTCAGTGCCGGCGGCTGACTTACGTTACTACTACCACTCACCGTTACCGACAAGTTGCCGTGCGCAATGGCACAAGGCTCGATCTTGACCGCTCGGTTCATCACGATGGACCCGGTACGGGCATTGATGATGACCAAGGGGGCCACTTCTGCCGGTTCGACGGCAATATTTTCCAGCTGCGACAAAAACTGTATCCGGGCATTACTGTCTTGCGGCGCCCGCACTTCGATGGTTCCACCATCTACCGCCCGCGCCGCACCCGCGCCAAACTGCTTGTTGATCGCCTGCACCATGCGGTTAGCCGTGGTGAAATCTGACTCCTGCAGATTCAGTGAGACGACCTCACTATTGGCAAAACCATTCGGCACCTCGCGCTCAATCGTGGCACCGGACGGTATGCGGCCAACACTCAGGTGATTCACCTGCGCTTTGCTGCCACCCGACGACGCACCAGCACCGCCAACCACCACATTACCCTGCGCCAGGGCGTAAATCATGCCATCCGCGCCTTTGAGCGGCGACATCAGCAAGGTGCCACCCTTCAGGCTCTTGGCATCGCCGATCGACGAAACCGTCACATCCACCGGCTGACCACGACGGGCAAAAGCCGGCATGGTCGCCGTCAGCGTCACCGCTGCCACATTCTTCGGGTCCAGCTTGGTACCACTGGGTACCTGCACCCCCAACTGGTTCAGCATGCTGGCCAAAGACTGGCTGGTAAACGGCGAGGAGCCGGCTTTGTCACCACTGCCATCCAGGCCGACCACCAAGCCATAACCGAGCAAGGGGTTGGAACGCACCCCAGCTACCGACGCCAGCTCTTTTACGCGCTGAGCAGCCGCGGCAGGCAATGCCAACAGGCAGCAACACAACAATAAGCCTATGCGCGTCATCACCTTACCCCGCCTAGAACGGCAACACCGACAGGAAGATCTTTTGCAACCAGCCCGTGTCGTTGTACACCCGGCCACGACCGTCGTTGATCTGCTCGATACGCGCGTCTGCCACGCGGGTGGACTCCACCGTATTACCCTGCTTGATGTCACGCGGATTCACCACGCCGGACAGGCGGACGAATTCGTGCTCGCTATTGATCTTGATCTGCTTCTCACCACTCACCAGCAGGTTGCCGTTCGGGTAAACATCAATGACGGTCACCGTGATCGATGCACTGAACGAGCTGCTGTTGTTACTACTGGTCTTGCCTTGCTCACTGGCCGTACCGGAACCGCTCAGCGTCGTACCTGCCAGCTTTTTCTCCAGCGCTCCCGGGAAAAACGGCAGCGCCAGGTTAGCGGCAACACTGCCATTCACCGACGAGTTACGCTGGCCGGCCGAGTCTTCCTTGTTGGACGACTTGGTACTTTCATTGATGGTGACGGTCAACAGGTCACCCACCCGTACCGGGGTCTGATCCTCAAAGAAAGGCTTGTAGTTGGCCACCTGAAAAATGGAACCATCAGAAGGCATGGCCATCGGCTGCGGCTGCGGCCGAACCGACATCGGCTGATGCGTGATCGGCGCCGACTGCGTGGCACATCCTGCCAGCAGCAAGCCGCCCAGCATCACCAGTACCGCCCGGACACATTTTGCCATTGCCTTACTCCCCGTCATCCCGAATGCGATTACAACTGCGTCAGACGCTGCAGCATCTCATCCGAAGTCTTGATCGCACGCGAGTTCATCTCGTAAGCACGCTGCGCCTGGATCATGCCGACCAACTCTTCGGCCACATTGACGTTCGACTCTTCCAGGTAGCCAGACTTGATCTTGCCAAAGCCCAGCAACCCCCCTGTACCCGCAACCGGTGCGCCAGAGGCGGCAGTTTCGCGGTACAGGTTCCCGCCCAAGGCATCCAGACCGGCCGGGTTGATGAAATCCACCAACTCCAGCTGACCCACCTGGGTACGCTCGGTCGCACCCGGCGCCAGGTATGACACAGCACCGTCTTCAGTTACCTGGTAAGCCGTACCATCCGGCACGGTAATCTCCGGCTGCAGCGGGTAACCTTCAGCGGTTTCCAAGCGCCCGGTAGCACCGCGCTGGAACTGGCCGTTACGGGTATACGCAGTCAGGCCATCCGGCGTCAGTACCTGGAAAAAACCGCGGCCATTCACCGCCAGATCAAACACATTGCCCGTCGTTGCCAAACCGCCTTCGGTGTGCACACGCGCCGTCGCAACCGGTGCAGCACCCAGACCCACCGTCAGACCGGTAGGCAGGGTTTCACCCGTTTGCAAACGGGAACCAGGCGTACGCAGCGTCTGGTACATCAAATCTTCAAAAATGGCTGCGCTACGCTTGAAACCCTTGGTACCGACGTTGGCCAGGTTGTTGGAAATGACGTCCAGCCGAAACTGGCTGGATTCCATACCCGACTTGGCGGTGTAAAGCGAACGCATCATGATGTCTTACCTACCGTTATCCGTTTTCCATTAGGTCGGCGACAGGATCTGTGTCGCCGACTTGGCATTCTGTTCAGCTGTCTGCATCAGCTTGACGTTCAGGTCGTAATGCTTGGCATGGCTGATCATCTGCACCAGGCTATCGACAGCATTGACGTTACTGCCTTCCAGATACCCTGCGCGCACCTTCACTGCAGGGTCCGCATCGGCATCCTGGCCGCTGTGCAAGCGGAACAAGCCATCTTCGCCTTTGTAAACCTCGTTCTGTGCCGGGTTGACAAGCTTCAGGCGGCCAATCTCTTGCGGCGCGCCACCGTTGGCCGGAATGGCAAACAAGGTACCGTCCTGACGCAAGTCTGGCAGCGTGCCTTCCGGCATTTGCAGCTGACCACCCTCACCAGCAATTACCATGCCAGATCTGGTACGCAAAATTCCGGTCGAATCCAGCAGAAAACCGCCATCTCGGGTATACGCTTCGCCACCACCCGGCAACTCGACGGCAAAAAAACCCGGACCGGCAATGGCAAAGTCGAAATTATTGCCGGTCACTTGCAGTGGACCTTGCGACAGGTCGTGACCAACGGTGTTATCCACCTGATAAATACGGGTAGGCGCGCCGTCCCCCACTACCGGCAACGAGCGGAATGCATTCAGTTCCGCCTTGAAGCCCGTCGTGTGCGCATTGGCAAGATTGTTGGCGGTGGTGGCCTGCTGCAATTCCACATGCTTGGCACCGGTCATCGCCAGGTAAATCATCTTGTCCATATCACGCTACCCGTTCAGTGATTAACGCAGGTTGAGCAGGGTTTGCAGGATGGCATCCTGCGTCTTGATGGTCTGCGCATTGGCCTGATAGAAGCGCTGCGCGACGATCATGTTGATCAGCTCTGCCGTGGTATCGGCGTTGGATTCTTCAATGGCAGACGATTGCAACTTGCCAAAACTGCCTTCACCCGGGAAGCCTGGCTTGGCCTCACCCGACGCGGCTGTCGCGGCCCAGTTATTCTCGCCGTTAGGCTGCAAGCCTTGAGCATTATCAAAGGTATACAGACGGACACGGCCCACGCTTTGCGCCTGACCGTTCGAGTACTTGGCGATGATATTGCCATCATCGGCGGTTTCAACACCAACCAGCTCGCCCTTCTGATTGCCGTCCACCTTGGCTTTGGCCACCGTGAAGCTACCCGAGTACTGGGTAGTCCCACCCAGGTCCACCACGATACCGGCATCGTTCAGCTGGTTAGGCTGACCGGGCACCGGCAGGTTGGCCGCACCACCCGGGATGGTAAAGCTGAACGGGGCGGTGAGCTTACCGTCGGTGGTAAACGATACCGAGCCGGCCGAAGTCACGGCATTGTTGTTCAGTTTGTAGGACACATTCCAGGTGTTATTGACCGCCGGCGGCGAACCGGCAGTGGCCTGACGCTGGAAGTACAGCGACACGGTATGGGCACTACCCACCTTGTCATACACCCGCATGCTGGTGGTGAAGTTGTAAGTGGTGCTGTCGGTCGGATTGATGGCCGGCGTCGGCGTTTTCATGGTGTTCGGCGTCGTGGTGTAGTCCACCAGCGGCGACTTCTGGTCGGCATCCAGGTTGAACTGCCACTGCAGCGAAGTAGACGGCGTACCCGGCAGGCCGGCACGATCGATTTTCAACGGTGCATCATCGCCACCACCTACCGGCTCGCCGATCAGGTAGTTGCCGTTGTTGACGAAATAACCGTCTTTATCCAGTTTGAACTGACCGTTACGCGAATAGAACGTAGACGTGGCCGAGGTATCACTCCACAGCTTGAAGAAGCCGGAGCCAGAGATTGCCATGTCCAGCGGGTTTTTGGTGGCAGTGATGTTACCTTGCTGGAACTGCTGCGCCACCTTGATGGTTTGCGAGCCGATACCGGACTCGGTGTCACTCACACCGTACAGGCTGGTAGCGTACAAATCGGAAAATTCGGCACGAGAGGCCTTGAAACCTACGGTACTGGCGTTGGACACGTTGTTACCGATAACGTCCAGTTGTTTCGCTGCGGCGTTCAGACCACTCAGACCTTGCTGAAAACTCATGATTCTCTCCTAACTTTCACACCGCAGATTACAGAATCTGACTGATCTTGCTGACAGGCACACGCTCGCCAGACGAAATCACAAACATCGGCACACCCTTTTCCCATGCCACGCTGGTCACCTTGCTCGGCGCCATCATGGTGGCACCCACTGCGGTATTCCCGTCAGCCACTGCCGACACCTTGAAGGTGTAGTCGCCATTGGGCAGGGTCTTGCCATCGGCACCTTTACCATCCCAGTTGAAGACAAACTGACCGGCTTTTTGCGCGCCCATCTCGAAGGTATCCACCACTGCACCGTTGCTATTGGTGACGGTTACCGTTACCTGGGTAGCCGCCTTGGCAAATTCGATGGTGCCCACCGCCTTGCCGTCAGTCATGGTCAAGGTGTTGTTAGGGCTGAGCACTTGACGGCCAATCAGCATCGTCGCCAGCAGCGACTGGCTGGCAGCCTGACTTTCGGTCATGGCCTTCACTGCCGCATTGACGCTTTCCAAACCGCTGACCGTGCTGATCTGCGCCATCTGACTGGTCATCTGGCTGTTATCCATCGGGTTCATCGGGTCCTGCGCACGCAGCTGCGTGGTCAGCAGGGTGAGGAAACGGTTCTGGATTTCGGTCGCGGAATTGCCGGTAGCGGTCGTACTGGTCGACTGCGTCGGGTTCAGCGAACTGTAGTCAAAATTGGTGGAGGCAACACTGGTAGCCATGACTTAACACTCCTGCCTTACTGACCCATCTGCAGGGTTTTCTGCAGCAGGGACTTAGCGGTATTCACGATTTCAACGTTGGTCTGGTAGGAACGCGAAGCCGAGATCATGTCGGCCATTTCCTCTACCGGATTCACGTTGGGCATGCGCACATAGCCTTTATCATCAGCCAGCGGGTGACCCGGCTCGTACTTCATGCGGAACGGCGACGTATCTTCAGCTACCGCAGTCACCCGTACACCCGCCACTTGCGGCGCTTGCGCACTCACCGGCACCGCGGTAAACACGGCGTGGCGGGCACGGTACGGCTCACCGGTGGACGACGCCGTACTCTCGGCGTTGGCGATATTACTGGCCACCAGGTTCAGACGCATCGACTGCGCGGTCAGCGCCGAGCCGGCGATATTGAAAACATTAGACAGCGACATGATTACTGACCTCCCTTGATGGCTTCCATCAAGCCACTGATGCGTTTATTCAGGAACGTCAGCGTGGACTGGTATTTCAAGGCGTTGTCGGTAAAGGCCGAGCGCTCCACATCCATATCCACGGTGTTGCCGTCGAGGCTGCGCTGCACCGCGCTGCGGTACTGCAAGCCACCCTCTTGCGGCACGCTGGCCGATGCCGCCATATGGCGCCCATCAGTACGAGCCAAACCCATGGCGTTAGCCTGCTGGGCATCGGTCTGGCTTTTCAGTGCCTTGCCGAAATCAAAATCCACCGCCTTGTAACCAGGGGTATCGGCGTTGGCGATATTGCTGGCAATGACTTCTGCCTTGGCGGCACGCAGGTTCAGCGAACGCTGGTAGAAGTCGAGGTGGTTAGCAATTTTGTTCAGCATGGCAGTCAATCTCGTTGATGCGCCTCTACAGCACAAAGCGTGCCAGCTTTTTTTTGCAAAAAAGGCTAAAGAAAGCCGAGCTGCAGCCGAATGGCAGCCCACAGCGCCGGCAAGCGGCAAAGACAGCGGCAAAACTTGCCGGCCAGCGGCCAACAGCAGGCGAGCACGGCAAAAAAGCAAAACCCTGGCACCAGGCCTAATACCAGTCAGTTAGCGCTGACTGGCGTTTTTTTGGCTAGGGGATTGTTGTGTTTGAAGAGTGCTAATGTGTCCGCTATGCGGACGATAATTAGATGCCGGTTCCGCCCGGCAGACGGGAAAGGGGGCGGATTGCCGCCCCCTTTTCATTCCCCCGCAACCCGGGGCTGCTCGAAACCCCGTCCAAAATGGCACGCCCCAGGCGCCGCCGAACTCGCCCCTCGCTAACGGCTCGGGACTCAAACAAATCGGCGTCTTAAAACCTGGGGCGCACCATTTTGACCGGCTCGCGCCAACGGGATGGGGCGCTTCACTCACGCTCTCCTACTTGAAGGCCAAGCATATTCGCTTAACTGACTGGCATTGGGCACCAGGCCGGGGTTTATCGGGATGCGGACAACAACAAAAACTTACGCGTCGTCGCGAATCTCGAAGTCGTGGGTAATGTCCGCGGTCTTGCCCAGCATGATGGACGCCGAGCAGTACTTGTCGGCCGACAGGCTGATGGCGCGCGCCACGGTGTCATCTTTCAGATTGCGGCCAACCACCACAAAGTGGAAGTGGATCTTGGTGAATACCTTCGGGTCGGTATCGGCACGCTCGGCTTCCATCTCCACCCAGCAATCGCGCACGTCCTGGCGCGATTTTTTCAGAATAGTGATCACGTCGTAGCTGGTGCAGCCGGCGGTGCCCAGCAGCAGCAGTTCCATCGGGCGCGGGCCCAGATTGCGCCCGCCACCTTCCGGCGCGCCGTCCATCACCACAGCGTGGCCGCTGCCGGTTTCGCCCATGAAACACACGCCGTCTACCCACTTCAGTCTTGCTTTCATGCCTATCTCCGAGGAATACAGACCCCAAGCCTAACATCGCCGATTTGGGCGGACAAAGAATCACCGGTAAAATGGAAAGATTGTTTAGTTTTGAAACGGCTCCCATGCTTGTTCTTGGTATCGAATCGTCCTGTGACGAAACCGGTGTTGCCCTGTACCACACCGAACGCGGCCTGATTGCCGACCAGCTGCACTCCCAGATGGCCATGCACGCCGAATACGGCGGCGTGGTGCCCGAACTGGCCAGCCGCGATCACATCCGTCGCGTGCGCCCGCTCACCGAAGCCTGCCTGGCCGAAGCCGGCGTCACCCTGCAAGACATCGACGCTATTGCCTACACCCAAGGGCCAGGCCTTGGCGGCGCGCTGTTGGTTGGCGCCGGCTTTGCTAACGCACTGGCCGTCGGCCTGGGCAAACCGGTGATTGCCGTCCACCACCTGGAAGGCCACCTGCTATCCCCCTTGCTAGCCACCCCGCGCCCGGACTTCCCGTTCCTGGCGCTGCTGGTTTCCGGCGGCCACACCCAGATCATGGCCGTGCGCGGCGTCGGCCAGTACGAGATCCTGGGCGAGACGCTGGACGATGCTGCCGGCGAAGCGTTCGATAAAACCGCCAAACTGCTGGGCCTGCCCTACCCTGGTGGCCCGCTACTATCGAAACTGGCAGAAGAAGGCGACCCCGCCCGCTTCGAGCTGCCGCGCCCGATGCTGCACTCGCCCAACCTGGACATGAGCTTTTCCGGCCTGAAAACGGCGGTACTGACGCTGAGCAAGCAAGTGGAAGCCGAGCACGGCAGTATCGACGAACAAGCGCGCAAGGACATCTGCCGCGCGTTCCAGGAAGCCATCGTCGAGGTACTGGTCAGCAAGTGCATGAAGGCGCTGAAACAGACCGGCATGCAGCGCATTGTGGTAGCCGGCGGCGTGGGCGCCAACAAGCAGCTGCGCGCCGCGCTGGACGAGGCGGCCCGCCGCCGCAAATACCAGGTGTTCTACCCGCCGCTGAAGCTGTGCACCGACAACGGCGCCATGATCGCCTTTGCCGGCGCCATGCGCCTGAAATACGCCACGCCGGCCGGCGGCTTCACGGTGAAGCCGCGCTGGGAGTTGTCCAGCCTGCCGGCCGTTTAAGCACAACCACCCATACAGGCTGACGCTGCCCCGGCGGCGTCAGCCCGACACTCTCCACCATGCCAACCTGACGCGCGCTGACTTTTGCCGCGCCAGCAGTCTGCTGCGGTGGCAAAAGACAATCATGATCCAGCTAAAAAACCTTACCTTGCGCCGCGGCCTGAAAGAACTGCTGATTGCGGCCAACCTCACCATCAACCCCGGTAACAAGGCCGGCATTGTCGGTGCCAATGGCGCCGGCAAATCCAGCCTGTTCGCGCTGCTGAAGGGCGAACTGCACGCCGATAGCGGCGACGCCATCGTACCGCCGCACTGGACCCTGGCCCATGTGGCGCAGGAAACCCCGGCGCTGGCGCAATCGGCACTCGACTACGTGCTGGACGGCGACGCCGAACTGCGCGGCCTGCAGCACAAGCTGGCCGCCGCCGAGGCCAGCGGCGACGGCCATGCCATCGGCAGCCTGCACGGTGAGCTGGACCGCATCGGCGGCTACGCCGCACCGTCACGCGCCGCCAAGCTGCTGAACGGCCTGGGCTTTGCGCCGGACAGCCACCAGCGCCCGGTATCGACGTTCTCCGGCGGCTGGCGCATGCGGCTGAACCTGGCGCAGGCGCTGATGTGCCGCTCCGACTTGCTTCTGCTGGACGAACCCACCAACCACCTGGACCTGGAAACGGTACTGTGGCTGGAGGACTGGCTGAAAGCCTACGAAGGCACGCTGCTGGTGATCTCGCACGACCGCGACTTCCTCGACAGCATCACCAGCCACATCGTGGACGTGTCCAGCCAGACGCTCACCCTCTACACCGGCAACTACAGCCAGTTCGAGGTGATGCGCGCCGAAAAACTGTCGCGCCAGCAAGGAGACTACGAGAAGCAGCAACGCCAGATCGCGCATCTGGAATCGTTCATCACCCGCTTCAAGGCCAAAGCCAGCAAGGCGCGCCAGGCGCAAAGCCGCGTCAAGGCGCTGGAAAAGCTGGAACGCATCGCGCCGGCGCACGTGGCCTCGCCGTTCGACTTCCATTTCGACACACCGGACAACCTGCCCAACCCGCTGCTGCGACTGGATGCGGCCAACGTTGGCTACGGTGCCACCACCATCCTGCACCGCTTGGCCTTGTCGGTGGAAGCCGGCAGCCGCATCGGCCTGCTGGGCGTCAACGGCGCCGGCAAGTCCACGCTGGTGAAACTGCTGGCCGGCGAGCTACCACCACAAAGTGGCGAGCTGATCTGCGCGCAAACGCTGAAAATCGGCTACTTTGCCCAGCACCAGCTGGATACGCTGCGCCCCGAGGAATCCCCGCTGCGCCACATGCAGCGGCTGGCGCCAGAGGTACGCGAGCAGGAGCTGCGCACCTTCCTTGGCGGCTTCAACTTCCGCGGCGACATGGTCAGCGACCCGGTGGGCCCGATGTCCGGTGGCGAGAAATCGCGGCTGGCGCTGGCGATGATCGTGTGGCAAAAGCCCAACCTGCTGCTGCTGGATGAACCGACCAACCACCTGGACCTGGAAATGCGCCACGCGCTGACGCTGGCGCTACAGGATTTCGGCGGCGCGCTGGTGGTGGTGTCGCACGACCGCTCGCTGCTGGAATCCACCACCGACGTGTTCTGGCTGGTGGCCGACGGCACGGTACAGCCGTTTGACGGCGACCTGGAAGACTACCGCCAGTGGCGGCTGGCGCAGCTGGCCGACGCCAACCGCCCGTCCAGCGGCGACGCCCAAACGGTGAACCGCAAAGACCAGAAGCGCCAGGAGGCCGAGGCACGACAGAAGTTGGCCGCCGCCAAGAAACCGCTGCTGGCCAAGCTGAACAAGCTGGAAAACTCGCTGGAAACGCTGGGCAAGGAAAAAGCCGAGCTGGATGCCTTCCTGTCCAGTGAAGACGCGTACAGCGACGCAAACAAAGCCAAGCTGGCCGACAGCATCCGCCGCCAGGGCGAGGTGGCCAGCCAGCTGGAAAGCGTGGAAGAAGACTGGATGCTGCTACAGGAAGAGATCGAAGCGATCGAGCGCGAGCACGCCGCCGGCTGAGCTGCCGCCACGCCGCAAACAAGCAAAAGCCCTTGCCGCAACAGCAAGGGCTTTTTTGTTGTCAGCCACGTCACAGCGCGGCGTGCGGCCAACCTTGGATAGCCTGCATCAAAACCAGCGCGCCAATGCCTGCGCCACCGCCGCGTCGCGGTGATCGCCGATCACCGGCGCCTGTGGCACCCGTTGCCGCAGCGCCGCACTGGCGTTGGCCATCACGTGCGGGTGGCCCACCAGTGCCAGCATCTCGGCATCGTTCAGCGCATCGCCAAAAGCCGCGCAATCGGCCGGGTCGATATCCAGCTGCTGCAACACACCCAGCAAGGCACTGCCCTTGCTAACACCCGGCGCCATCACTTCCAGATAGCAGTCCTGCGAATAGGTCAGCGCCAGCTGCCCCTCGAAGCGGTACAGGATATCGGCCTCGATGCGCGCCAGCAGCGCCGGTTCGCCGCAATACACGATCTTGGCCACGTCACGGCCGTGGTAGTCGGCCAGGCTGTCCTGCTGCTCCGCCGCCTGCGCGTACCAGTCCAGACCGCCGCCGTGATAGCGGCAGGCCAGCCGGCGATCATCGAGGTACAAAGCCATCTCGGCGCCCATCACCAGCTCGGGCTGCACCAGCTTTTGTACCAGCGCCGGCGCTAGGTTGGCCGCAGCAAACAGGCTGCCATCCGGCGCGTGCACCCGTGCACCGTTGGCACTCAGCACCCAGGCCGGCACGCCCAACTGTTGCAGCAACGCTTGCACGAACGGGTAATGGCGGCCGGTGGCCACCATCACCTGGCAGCCGGCGGCGGCAGCACGGCGCAGGGCGTCCATATTGGCCGGCAGCGGTTGCGAGTCCGCCCCCAGGAAAGTGCCATCCAGATCGGTAATCACGGCGCGTAGCATCACAGGCTCCCATCGAATAATCTGGCATCATTGTGCACAATCATGCACAAACAGGCAAGCAATCTGGCGTTCAATCCCGCAACATTCGGCAAAACATTGACCTAGGCTTGCCGAATGTTGCACGATGTCGTTTTGCCACGCCCGATTGCCCGCCATGACTCAACCCGCTACCGGCCTGCCCAGCGACCGCCAGACCTACATCCGCCAGCGCCTGCAGCAGGATGGCCGCGTGGTCGCTGCCGAACTGGCGCAAACGCTGGGCGTATCGGAAGACTCCATCCGCCGCGACCTGCGCGAGCTGGCCAGCAGCGGCGTCTGCCAGCGCGTGTACGGCGGCGCCATCGCCATGACGCCGAATACCGGCAACTTCAGCCAGCGCAGCCACGAGAACATCGCGCGCAAGGCCAGGTTGGCCGCCGCCGCGGTGCAGTTGCTGCGCCCCGGGCAATTCGTGTTTCTGGATTCCGGCACCACCAACCTGGAAATTGCCCGCGCCATCCCCGACGGCCTGCCGCTGACCATCGCCACCAATGCCATCCCCATCGCTGCTGCGCTGCTGGGGCGCAGCGCGCTGGAGGTGTTGGTGGTGGGCGGCCGTATGGACCATCGCATCGGCGGCACCATGGGTAGCAGTGCAATGCTGGAAATCCAGACGCTGCGACCGGACATCTGCTTTCTGGGCACCTGCTCGCTGGATATCGAACTGGGCGTCGGCACCACGCTGTCGGAAGAAGCCGCACTAAAACGCGAGCTGGTACGCCACAGCAGCCAAGTGGTGCTGTGCGTCACCAATGAAAAGCTGGATACCGCCAGCCCGTTTTCGGTGGCCGCCATGGCCGATATCGGCCAACTGGTATTGGAAGCAGACGCCGAACCGCACAAGCTGCAGCGGCTGCGTGATTGCGGCGTACCGGTGCTGCTGGCCAAGGCCTGAGCCCGCCACAACGCAGGCATGAAAAAACGGCGCCGGGGAACCGGGCGCCGTTTTTACCGAGTTGCCAGTGCGCTTACACGCGCTCGCCCCACAGGTCGTGCTCGCTGGCATCGACGATCTCTACCTGCACGAAGTCGCCTACGTTCAGATCGTCGGCGTCCTCGATAAACACCAGGCCGTCGATTTCCGGCGCATCCGCGTAGCTGCGGCAGATGGCAGTACCCTCTTCGTCAATCTCGTCCACCAGCACGGTCAGTGTGCGGCCAACCCGTGCCGCCAGACGGGCGGCAGAAATTTCCGCCTGTACCGCCATGAAGCGCTCCTTGCGGGCTTCCTTCACGTCTTCCGGCACCGGGTCGGCCAGTTCGTTGGCTGCTGCGCCCTCTACCGGCGAATAGGTGAAACAGCCGACGCGATCCAGCTGCGCTTCCTGGATGAAAGCCAGCAGTTCTTCGAAGTCTTCTTCGGTTTCGCCGGGGAAGCCGACGATAAAGGTGGAGCGGATCACCAGGTCCGGGCAGATTTCGCGCCACTTCTTGATGCGACCCAGCACGTTTTCGCTATTGGCCGGGCGCTTCATCAGCTTCAGGATCTTCTGGCTGGCGTGCTGAAACGGGATATCCAAGTACGGCAGGATCTTGCCTTCGGCCATCAGCGGGATGATGTCGTCCACGCTCGGGTACGGGTACACGTAGTGCAGTCGCACCCAGATGCCGTGCTTGCCCAGCTCTTCGCACAGCTCCAGCAGACGGGTCTTGATCGGGCGGCCGTTGTAGAAGCCCAGCTTGTACTTTTGGTCCACGCCGTAGGCCGACGTATCTTGCGAGATGATCAGCAGCTCTTTCACGCCGGCCTTGGCCAGGTTGGCCGCTTCGGCCAGCACGCTGTCGATCGGGCGGCTATCGAGGTCGCCACGCATGGACGGGATGATGCAGAAGGTGCAACGGTGGTTACAGCCTTCGGAAATCTTGACGTAAGCGTAGTGCTTGGGCGTCAGACGCACACCGATATCCGGCACCAGGTCGACGAACGGGTCGTGCGGCTTGGGCAGATGGGTATGCACGTGGGTCATCACTTCGTCAGTGGCGTGCGGACCGGTAATGGCCAGTACCGACGGGTGCGCTTCTTTCACCACGTCGCCTTTGGCCCCCAGACAGCCGGTAACAATGACCTTGCCGTTTTCATTGAGCGCTTCGCCGATGGCATCCAGCGATTCCTGTACTGCCGCATCAATAAAACCACAGGTGTTGACCACCACCAGGTCGGCACCGTCGTAGGTACCAGAAATCTCATAGCCTTCCGCGCGCAGGCGGGTCAGGATCTGCTCGGAATCCGACGCCGCCTTCGGACAGCCCAGACTCACAAACCCTACTTTCGGTGCAACATGCGACATGTAAACGTCAACCCTGTAGTTCGATAAAGACAGAAAGCCGGACGCTGTGTTGATCAGCGCCCGGCTAGATGGCTGGATTATAAGAAAAAACGGCGAAGAAAACTACTTCTTGCCCGGCTCTTCCTTATCGTCCCGCGCCGGCGGGTAGGCGGGGAAACCGAAGCCGCTAAACATGGTACGCGCCTGCTCCTGCATGCGGTTTTGCATGTCCAGAAACATATTGGTGCTCTGGTCCAGATAGCTGGACATCATGTTCTGCATGGCCGGGCCCTGGAAGTTGAGGAAATCCCCCCACAGCTTGCTGCTGAGCATGGGGTTGTCGCCGTACATGGCCTTGGTTTGTTCCTGCATGCGCTGCTGCAACTGTACGAAGATTTGCAGGTTTTTCTCGAGGAAGGGGCCCATCATGCCCTGCATGGCCTGGCCGTAGAAGCGGATGAACTGAGTCAGCACTTCATAGCTGAACATCGGGGAGCCGCCGCTTTCCTCTTCCAGGATGATCTGCAGCAGCACGCCGCGGGTAATGTCTTCGTGGCTTTTGGCATCCAGCACCTGGATGTCGACATTATCAAGCACCAGCTGCTTTACATCACCCAGCGTGATGTAGGAACTGGTGGCGGTATCGTACAGACGACGGTTCGGGTACTTCTTGATCACCCGCTTTTCTACGCTCATGAAACACTCTCCCAGCTTATCTGTTTTGTTGTGTGCCGCCACATTACCATAAATGCAACAGCCTAGAGCAAAACTCCTAGTCACACATCTGCGACCAAGCTAACATTCGCTCATCATTGTGCATCGCACAAAAACGCTGCATCAGACAGCGATCAAACAATGCTGCTGTGCCCATCCATGCAATCTACATCTATTGTGTTACGAGGATACCAGTATGACTACTTCTAACGAACAATTCGCCAAACTGTCCGCAAACGGCCTGGAAGCCGCTTTCCGCGTTGCACAAATCACACTGGATAGCGCCGAGCGCTTTGCCAAGCTGAGCCTGGAACTGTCCAAGCAGACGCTGGAAGAAAACGTCAAGCTGGCCCGCGAACTGAGCGAAGTGAAAGACCCGCAAGAAGCACTGAGCCGCGTCAACAAACTGACCGCCCAAGGCCTGGAGCAAGCGGTTGCCAACAGCCGCAACGTGTACGACATCGTGTCGCAAACCCAGAGCGAGCTGGGCAAGGTAGCCGAGACCAACTTCAGCGACCTGAACAAGCTGCTGATCAGCAACGTGGAAAGCCTGGGTAAAAACGCCCCGGCTGGCTCCGAAGCTGCCATCAATGCATTCAAATCCGGTCTGGCCGCCTCTGCCGCTGCGTTCAGCACCCTGAGCAAGACCGGCCAGCAAGTCGCCGAGTTCGCCGACAGCAGCGTGAAAGCCGCCACCAGCGCCACTGCCGATGCCGTGAAAGCTGCAGCCAAGCGCACTGCTTGATCGACAGCATCGTCTGACAAAGCCCACATCCCCGCCACTGCGCGGGGATGTTTCTTTTGTGGCGCAAGCGTGGCCGCATGCCCCGTCAGGGGGTACAATGCGCGCATTACGCTAGAAACCGGAATAAAAGCAGCATGAAAATCAGCAGCAACTTCGACGCAGGCAGCATCGACGTAGTCGCCCTTAACGGCTTTGACGACATCCAGTTGCGGATCCGTCCCGACAATGCCTCGGACTTTGCCCAATGGTTTTACTTCCGCTTGCAAGGCGCCGCCTACGAAACCTGCCGCATCCGTTTCCTGGACATCGACAAGACTGCCTACCCCAAGAGCTGGGATGGTTACCAGGCCGTCGCCTCCTACGATCGCGTCAACTGGTTCCGTGTGCCCACCTATCTGGACGGCAACGAGCTGGTGATTGAGCACGCGCCACTGGCCGGCAGCATTTACTACGCCTACTTCGAGCCCTATTCGCACGAGCAGCATCTGAACCTGATCGGTATGGCGCAAAGCTCCGGCCTGTGCCAGGTCAGCGATCTGGGCGCAACCGTACAGCAGCGGGACATCAACCTGCTGACCATCGGCCACGAAGTGGAGTCCGACCTCAAGATCTGGATTACCGCGCGCCAACACCCGGGTGAAACGATGGCCGAATGGTTCGTCGAAGGCTTCCTGACCCGCCTGCTGGACGCACAGGACCCCACCTCGCGCGCCCTGCTCGACCGCGCTACCTTCTATGTGGTGCCCAATATGAACCCGGACGGCTCGGTACTGGGCAACCTGCGCACCAACGCCGCCGGCGCCAACCTGAACCGCGAATGGCTGAACCCCAGCCTGGAAACCAGCCCGGAGGTTTACCACGTCCGCAACAAGATGCTGGAAACCGGCGTTGACTTGTTCCTTGATATTCACGGCGACGAAACCATTCCCTACATCTTTGTCGCCGGCACCGAAGGTGTCCCCACTTACAGCCCGCGTATCGCAGCACTTGAAGAAAGCTTCAAGCAGCAGCTGAAGGTGGCGTCACCCGACTTCCAGGACGAACACGGCTACGACCGTGACGAACCGGGTGCGGCCAACCTGTCTATGGCCACCGCCTGGGTAGGCAACCAGTTCCAGTGCCTGGCCTACACACTGGAAATGCCGTTCAAGGACAACGACAACCTGCCGGATGATGACACCGGCTGGAACGGCCAACGCAGCTTGCGCCTGGGCGAGGCCACGCTCAGTGCTATCTACGGCGTGCTGAAGGATTTGCGCTAAGCCACACCACTGTACCCAAGAAAAAAGCCGCTCGACGCGGCTTTTTTTGTTGGGCGGCAATCGCATCAGGACAAGGTCTTGATCAGCTCCACCTCCACCTGACACCACTCGGTAGCACGCTCTACGACGCGGCCAAGGCTGATCAGGAACATCTTGCCGCGCGCCACCATATGGAACTGCTTGCCCATGGCGTAGCTTCCGGTAGAGATCAACAAAGTATTCAGTTTCTTGCCGTCCTTGAGCAAGGGCACAAACAGGGCAATCTCGCCCTGGTTCCACACCATCTCCGAGGGCATGGACGGGTCTACCGGGCGACCTTCTTCCTGACGCAAGGCCGCCGCCACCGGGCGACTGGTCAGAATCTGCACCCCCAGGTAGATGCGATCCTGACCCGGGCGTTGCAAACGGCGTACTACACCCAGCGACCACTCGTCTGCGCCACGGTCTCGAAAACCGAGCAAGGTCCCCAGTGCAACCCACTCATTGCCTTGCGCAGGCAGATTCAGGCCCAGACCGGTTTCACTCTTGTTGTCCACATCCCAGAACGGAAACTGCTCCTTGACCTGAATGGCCGCAACCGTCTGACGCTCGCGGCGTCTACTGGTAACAAAACCGTAAATGCGAACCTCTTCTGCCGCGTCGAACCCCTCTTCCACCCCGCTGGCGCGCCGGGTTTCATCACGCACCTTTTCTTCCAGCTCGCGTACCAGCTTGTGCAACACCGGCAAACGCTGTGCCACCTCCACCTGCAGGCTTTGCACGCGCACACGCTCTGCTCGCTCGAAACGGTACGGTTTGACCGCCCACTCTCTGCAAAGATAGCGCAACAGGCCTGCATCCACCCCGGCAGTCATGATGGGCTTCAGCTCGCCGGGCACCCCTCCCGACTCGAATACCGACGCCCAAAGGGTTAACTGATCAACCAGCTCTGCCGTATGCCAAACGCGGATCATGCCCTTGGGCAACACATCCCGCACCCGCGCCGGCGGCTGACCAGCAGACAGATTGACCAGAAAACTGGCATCGCCCAAATAATCCTGCCCCAGCGTCATGGTATTGGACGTTCGCAGGGTGAGTTGATAGGCAAAGCGGATCTGCCGAATGCTGAGGTTGCCACTCGTCAGCATGGAGACCATCAGCAGCGACAGGTACAGATCGTGAATGGTGGTACTGGGCCAGTCCGGAAACAGCTGCACCGGCGCCGCATCGATGTGATGCTGTTCGGCATAGGCAAACAGCTGGTTCACGTTGCGCCAGAAAATTTCGTCGGGCTGAAAGTGGCGGTAGTACTGCCACAAGGCAAACTCGCTGAGGTAATGCATCATGCGCGCAATCACCAGCGGTAGCATCATGCGCAAGGCCACCGCAGCGTGATCGTCGGGATCAAAACTCATGAACCGCTGGTACGCCGCCAGTATCTGTCGCCCGTAGCCCAGAATCTGCGCCCGCAGCTGGGCTTCCAGTGCTTTCGGCATGCGGGTATTCAGCAGGTACTGCTCGCACAACTGCTGGTGGTGCTGACTCAGCAGACGGTCCAGTTCCAGCACGGCCTCTAGCGATTCCGGGCTGTAGTTTTCGCTCTGGGCATTGAATTGCATCAGTAACTCGGTAGCCTTGTCGTGCGCCACCGTTCCCGTTTCTCGAGAAACCGGCGCGTACCAATCACTGATCAGCTTGACCGAATCCAGCGGATGGGCGGCTTTCTTGCTGCCGAAAGAGAAAAAATCGAGCTTGACCATATTATGCGGATGCCTGGTGACAAACCTGTCCGACAACGTAAGTACAATACGCGCAGTATACGCGAGCAGATCACACTCCAAAAACAAAACGCCATGCAAAACTGCATGGCGTCGGTATTGCGTGACAAAAAGCTTACTTGATCAACAGATCTTCCAGCGCTTTGCCTTCGTCCAGCCAGGAAACCACCCACAGCGGCTTACGGCCACGACCGGTCCAGGACAAGCTGGCATCGGCCGGATGACGGTACTTGGCTTCAACCGGCTTGCGGGTGGCAGCAGCTGCGGTACCGATTTTGGCAGACTTGCTGGCCAGATCTTCGATATCCAGACCATGGGTGCGAATCAGCTCCAGCACTTGCTTGGCAGCCTTGGCTTTTTCTTCGCTCTCGCGACGACGGATTTCAGCCTCTACATCATTACGCAATTGCAGCAGGTCGGAAAAATCGAAAGTAGACAGATCCATTGATGACTCCCCAAATTAAATTAACTACTAGATGACAAAATAAAACAGCAGCCACGCTACAGTCAAGATTATATTGCAGAGAAAGTCAATAAAATCAAACAGCATCCTGCTTCATATAAGGCAGATCGAGCTGTTCAATATCGGCCTGCGGCCAATCTTGCAACTTTGCCTGATCTTCCCACGCAGCGCTCTGAATCACGAGCAATACCTCGAACGCATTGGCGGCAATACGGCAAGCCAGTACGACACGTCCGATAACCTGATCACCGGTTTGAGCAGCAATAAGCGCAGCACCTTCGACCACGGCTTCCACATTGCGGATACGGGCACGATACATCCGCCGCTTCACCTTGCCCAGATATTGTGTGCGGGCCACAATTTCCTGACCGGGATAACATCCCTTCTTGAAACTGATGCCACCGATCAATTCCAGATTCAGCATTTGGGGCACAAACTCTTCATAGGTCGCTTGCGACACCCACCCCAAACCGGCACGAATGAAAACCAGGTCAGCCGCTTCACTGCCCACCGCCTGCATGTCGGCATCGATTTGCGGCAGGGCATCGCCACTGGACAATACCAGCGCCACACCCATGCCAGTATCCGCCTTCAGGCCTTGTTCGCTTGTCGCAAGCAGGCAGGCCTTACCGGTGACTGGCGCTTGCATTAACCAGGCTTGCATCGCAGCTGAAACATTTTCGATTTTCACCTTGGCGCGCAGCACAAACATACTCAGGCGGCGACGGAATGTTTCAGCAATATCTTTGCGCACCAACAGGAAATAAACCTGCGCCGTCGCCATCAGCACAAAGCTGGCCTGCATACGGCCTTTGGCAGTAGAGTAACTGCCCAGTGTCACGCCATTTCCCGCCAGCGTGGCAACATCACACGAAAACTGTCCTTGCAGGAAAGCAGTGGCATCCTCACCACTAATTGCCAGTACCGCGAAGCGCGTCAATGGCGAATAGGCCCGCCCTGCCGATACAGCCTGCAATTGGCTGTCGAATTCAGGCAGCTGCAAGTCATCACGCTCGTTCAGTGTGGCATTATGGGATGCCAGCCAGCTACTCAAAGCCTGTTCCATGCTTTTCCTTCCAATTCCATAACAATATTGATATTACATCCCGGGCGATTCAGAATACCCCGGCACACAACAATAGAAATCCTGAGAATGTCTTTCACACCCTCCCGACGCATTCCACCACTGGCCTATGCCTTGCTGGCCATTTTACTGTGGTCTTCGCTAGCGACATTAGGCACCTACACCCAGCGACTGCCCCCCTTTCTGGTTACGGCCATTGCACTAAGCATCGGTGCAATGCTTGGCCTGCGGGATATGCGTCACTGGCGCGTGCCGCTACCGACCTTGCTGGTAGGCGTCGGCGGCATCTTCGGCTACCACTGCCTGCTGTTCACCGCTTTCCGCACCGCACCGGCGCTAGAGGCCAACCTGCTGAACTATCTGTGGCCGCTGCTGATCGTGTTGCTCAGCCCGTTATTCCGACTGGGTTCCTTGCGCTGGCAGCATATCATGGCCTCGGTACTGGGCTTTACCGGCGCCGCCCTGATCGTGACCAAAGGCAGTATCACCCTGCCGCAAGCACTGCCGGTCGGCTACCTGTTTGCCATTGCCGCTGCTTTCACCTGGGCGTGCTACAGCCTGCAGACCCGTCGCTTGCCGCCATTCCACAATGCCGCAGTCGGCGGTTTCTGCCTGCTGTCAGCCATGCTGGCAGGGCTGTGTCACTGGCTGTTCGAGCCTGCCATCCTGCCAATGGGATCGGAATGGGCCGCCTTGCTGGCAATGGGTATCGGGCCGCTTGGGCTGTCGTTCTTTTTCTGGAACATCGCCATGAAAGAGGCGGACCCACGCCAAGTCGGCGCCTTGTCGTACCTGACGCCACTACTTTCCACACTGATGCTGGCCATCAGTGGCCTGGGCAGCATGAGCAGCAGCAGCTGGATGGCCGCAGCACTGATCCTTAGTGGCGCCATCGTAGGCAGCCTGGCAGGCCGAAAATGACAATGCACGCCGTACCAGTGGCAAGGCGTGCATTCTAGACCGGGCGCCGGATAAGAAACACCGGGCATCAACAGGGTTATTTCAAGCTGCGGCGATACACCCGCTGTGCACCGCGAACGGCATTCAGCGGTGCGGTAGAAAACTGCGTTGATGCAAAGTGGTGAATCTGGCGCGATGCGCGACTGGCAATCATGCAGCCGGACAAGCCTGCATCAAGCGGTAGCAAACAGGAGCTCAGCGATCTGGGCGTTCTGCCAAGATACTGTTGCCACTCTTTCTGCTGTTTGCCAACCCAGCGCTCCCCTAGCACCTGTAGCTCGTGATGCAGGTCTGCCGAGACCTGCAACATGGCAGCGCCTGACTGCAGGGTGCCCTCCAGTTGCTGACCAAGCTGCTTCGGACAGAATGGCGCGGCGGATGCCTGCGGATAGAAATGCCGCAGGTAATCTGCCTGGGCCGCCATCCATCGCTGCTGCGCCCGCTGACATACGTCCAGGTACTGCTGCCACACCTTGTCCATGAACACTCCCGCGTGGATCACTTCAAGTGAGCTGCCAGATGTTCGACAGCTCTTCCATCAACACCGCCAGCAGCGGATCTGCGGCCTTGTCGGCAGCAAAGACAAACTGCAGCTCTGCCGACTTCACGATGCCAGGCACCACCTCCAGCAGGCCTTGCCCTGCTGCTTGCAGCGCTTCCTGCTCACGGATCAGCGACAAACCCACTCCGGCTTTCACCAGCTCGATAGCCGTGAACAGGTTATCGCACTCGGAGATTTTCTTAGGAGAAATATTCAGCTCCCGCCACAGCTCGCTGACGATTTTGGACAAACTGGAGAACTGAGAGATACCCACCCAGGGCAAACGCCCCAACTCCTTGGGGTTGGCCGCATTGATACGCGCGAGCCAACCATTCGGCGCCACGATACGTAGCGACAGACTATCCAGCAGCAAGGTATGCACGTTGGCGTAGGGGTTTTTCCCCAGGTAAAAGCCACCGTCCAGTTCTTTCTTGCGCACCGCGTTCAACACATCGCCGGTGACACCCTGGTGCAGGCATACCTCCAGCAAAGGATAGCGCTCGCTGATGCGGGCTACCAGCGGGCCGACGCGCAACATATCCGGCGTCAGCGTAATGCCCAGTTGCACCTTGCCGCTAAGCTGGCCCTTCAGGGCACGCGCATGATTCAGCAGCTGTCTTGCCGCAGCCAGAATGTCCTGCGCTTGAGGCAACAGTTCCTGCCCCGCCAGCGTCAACACCACACCACCCGCCGTACGTTCGAACAGCGGCATGCCCACTTCTTCTTCGATAGCCTTGATCTGCGCCGTCACCGCCGGCTGCGATAGATGCAAGACTTCAGCGGCCTGCGTCAGGTGGCCCTGCTGCGCCACCGTCACAAAGGTCCTCAGCTGATAGATTTCCATCCCTGTACTGCCCTCTGCTCTGTATTGCGCACCCGCCGGGGCGGGCGTGTCGGGTTCGATATATGGGGCACCATTCTGTACAAGGCCTTTCGCAGCGACAAGGGCAATGCGACAAAAAACTGCATCATGTTCGCTTATGTCATGCATCAATAAAGCAAATGCTCGACTGCAAGCCTTTGTTATTTATCAATATTTTTCGCGCACTTTGGCAAACCTTATTTGCCACATCAGAAAAAACGATTGGCTGGCACTTGCACCAAAGTCGTAATGTCCCCTCAGCGATTACTGTTTTCCGGCAGTTCGCGACAAACAAAGGAGGAAACAATGAACGAGGACATCCTGAAACGGGTGCAAGCCAATCCGAAGTTCGCAGAACTGGTCCACAAGAGAACCAGCCTCGGATGGCTACTCAGCATCGTCATGCTGGCAATTTACTACGGGTTCATCCTGATTCTCGCCTTCGCACCTGCCAGCCTGGGTGCATCGCTGTTTGGTGGCGTGACCACGGTGGGCATCCCCATCGGCATTTTCATCATCGTGTCGGCTTTCGTACTGACCGGTGTGTATGTCCGCAAGGCCAACACCGAGTTCGACCAGCTGAACCAGCAGATTGTAGAGGAGGCGAAACAATGAAAAGCTGGATGAAAACCGCTGCACTCGCCACCCTGTGCGCACTGCCGGCCCTGGCCATGGCAGCCGGCGCCATTGATGGCGACGTGAAAAAGCAGGCCACCAACTGGACGGCCATCATCATGTTCCTGCTGTTCGTGTCGGGCACGCTGTACATCACGTACTGGGCTGCCCGCCGCACACAATCCGCTTCCGACTTCTACACCGGTGGCGGTGGCATTACCGGCTTCCAGAACGGCTTGGCCATCGCGGGCGACTACATGTCTGCCGCCTCCTTCCTGGGTATCTCCGCCATGGTGTACGAGAAAGGCTACGACGGCCTGATCTACTCCATGGGCTTCCTGGTCGGCTGGCCGGTGATCCTGTTCCTGGTAGCCGAACGCCTGCGCAACCTCGGCAAGTTCACCTTTGCCGACGTCGCCTCCTACCGCCTGCAACAAACTCCGGTGCGTACCTTTGCCGCAACCGGCACGCTGGTGGTGGTAGCCCTGTACCTGATCGCGCAGATGGTTGGTGCCGGCAAGCTGATCCAGCTGCTGTTCGGTCTGGACTACAGCACGGCTGTCATTCTGGTGGGCGTGCTGATGGTGATGTACGTGATGTTCGGCGGCATGCTGGCCACCACCTGGGTACAGATCATCAAGGCCGTCATCCTGCTGTCCGGCGCATCGTTCATGGCCTTCATGGTAATGGCTTCGGTCGGCTTCAGCCCGGAAGTGCTGTTCCAGAAAGCCGTGGAAGTACACGCCAAGGGCGCTGCCATCATGGAACCGTCCAAAGCCGACCCGATCGACTCCATCTCGCTGGGCCTGGCCCTGATGTTCGGTACTGCTGGCCTGCCGCACATCCTGATGCGTTTCTTCACCGTGAGTGACGCCAAAGAAGCCCGCAAATCGGTGTTCTACGCTACCGGCTTCATCGGTTACTTCTACATCCTGACCTTCATCATCGGCTTCGGCGCCATCGTGCTGGTACTGAACCAGCCGGCCTTCATGGAAACCATCATGAAAGACGGCAAGGAAGTGACCCAGCTGCTGGGCGGCAACAACATGGCAGCCATCCACCTGTCGCACGCAGTGGGCGGTGACCTGTTCTACGGCTTCATCTCGGCCGTGGCCTTTGCCACCATCCTGGCAGTCGTAGCCGGCCTGACGCTGTCTGGCGCCTCTGCCGTATCGCACGACTTGTACGCTTCCGTGATCAAGAAAGGCAAAGCCAACGAAGCCGATGAAATGCGCGTTTCCAAGATGACCACCCTGGCGCTGGGCGTGATCGCCATCGTGCTGGGCCTGGTGTTCGAGAAACAGAACATCGCCTTCATGGTGGGCCTTGCCTTCTCCATCGCGGCTTCGGCCAACTTCCCGGTACTGTTCCTGTCCATGTTCTGGAAAGGTCTGACCACCCGCGGCGCCGTCATCGGTGGTGCCATCGGTCTGGTGTCGGCAGTAGTGATGATCATCCTGGGGCCGGCAGTATGGGTAGACGTGATGGGCCACGCCAAAGGCTCCGCCCCGTTCCCGTACAAAAACCCGGCCATCTTCTCGATGACCCTGGCCTTCTTCTTCACCTGGTTGTTCTCCGTGCTGGATACCTCCAAGGCAGCGGAAGAAGAAAAAGCCAAGTTTGATGCCCAGTTTGTTCGCTCCATGACCGGTATCGGTGCCTCCGGCGCGTCCAAACACTAAGCCCTACCCGTAGCACTGGCCGCACCGTTCGCGGTGCGGCCAACCAAGAAGAGATAATTAAGGAGCCACTATGTCTACCCTCGAATCGATCCTGAAGGAAACCCGCAGCTTTGCACCCAGCGAAGACTTCCGCCGCAAGGCCACCGTATCCGGCATGGATGCCTACAACGCGCTGTGCGAGCAGGCCGACGATCACTACCTGTCCTTCTGGGGGGACCTGGCGCGCGAACTGATTACCTGGAAAAAGCCGTTCTCCCGCGTGCTGGACGACAGCAACGCCCCGTTCTTCAAATGGTTTGACGACGGCGTGCTCAACGTGTCCTACAACTGCCTGGACCGTCACCTGGCCGTCAACGCCAACAAGATTGCGCTGATTTTTGAAGCTGACGACGGTGAAGTTACCCGCGTCACCTACTCCGAACTGCATCGCCGTGTGTGCCAGTTTGCCAATGGCCTGAAGAGCCAGGGCATTGCCAAGGGCGACCGCGTGGTGATCTACATGCCGATGGTGATCGAAGCCATCGTCGCCATGCAGGCTTGCGCCCGTATCGGCGCCATCCACTCGGTGGTCTTCGGCGGCTTCTCCGCCGGCGCCGTGCGTGACCGCATCCAGGATGCCGGCGCCAAAGCCGTCATCACCGCCAACGAAGGCCTGCGCGGCGGCAAGACCGTACCGCTGAAAGCCACCGTGGACGAAGCGCTGGCCATGGAAGGCTGCGAAAGCATCCAGTCTGTCATCGTGTACCAGCGCACCAATGGTGGCGCCAACTGGACCGAAGGCCGCGACGTGTGGTGGCACAAACTGATCGAAGGCCAAGCCGAGTACTGCGAACCGGAATGGATGAACGCCGAAGACCCGCTGTTCATCCTGTACACCTCCGGCTCCACCGGCAAACCGAAAGGCATCCAGCACAGCAGCGCCGGCTACCTGCTGGGCGCCATCAACAGCTTCCGCTGGGCCTTCGACTACAAACCGAATGACGTGTACTGGTGCACCGCCGACGTAGGCTGGATTACCGGTCACTCCTACATCTGCTACGGCCCGCTGGCCAACGGCGCCACCCAGGTGGTGTTCGAAGGCGTACCGACCTACCCGGATGCCAGCCGCTTCTGGCGCATGATCGAGCAGCACAAGGTGTCGATTTTCTACACCGCCCCCACTGCCATCCGTTCGCTGATCAAGCTGGGTGCCGACCTGCCCAAGCAGTTCGACCTGTCCAGCCTGCGTATCCTGGGCACCGTAGGCGAGCCGATCAACCCGGAAGCCTGGATGTGGTACTACGAAGTGGTAGGCGGCGGCCGTTGCCCGATCGTCGACACCTGGTGGCAGACCGAAACCGGCTCCGCCATGATCGCCCCGCTGCCGGGCGCGGTACCCACCAAGCCGGGCTCTTGCACCCTGCCGCTGCCGGGCATCATCGCCGATATCGTTGATGAATCCGGCGCCCAGGTAGAACCGGGCCGCGGTGGTTTCCTGGTGATCAAGAAGCCGTTCCCGTCGCTGGTACGTACCATCTGGAACGACCCGGAACGCTTCAAGAAAACCTACTTCCCGGACGAATTCAACGGCCAGTACTACCTGGCGGGCGACTCGGCCAACCGCGACGAAAACGGCTACTTCTGGATCATGGGCCGTATCGATGACGTGCTGAACGTGTCCGGCCACCGTCTGGGCACCATGGAAATCGAGTCAGCACTGGTGGCCAACCCGCTGGTGGCCGAGGCGGCCGTAGTGGGCAAACCGCACGACATCAAAGGCGAAGCCGTGGTGGCCTTCGTGGTACTGAAAGGCCCGCGCCCGCAGGGCGAAGAAGCCAAGAAAGTGGCTGCCGAGCTGAAGAGCTGGGTAGCGCACGAAATCGGCAAGATCGCGCAACCGGACGACATCCGCTTCGGCGAGAACCTGCCGAAGACCCGCTCCGGCAAGATCATGCGCCGTCTGCTGCGCTCCATCGCCAAAGGTGAAGAGATCAGCCAGGACACCTCCACCCTGGAAAACCCGCAAATCCTGTCGCAACTGCAGGAAGCCGCGGTGTGATGTACCTGGCCAGCCCGCCACGGCGGGTTGGCCACCCCTTGTTTTTTTGATGTTCCTTGCAGAAGTACTGTTTTACCCTCCTTGGCCGCGCGCGTGCTGCAATCACCGCGCGGCATTTTTCTTTTCGGCCCGGCAGACAGCGCACGCAGGGCCTATGCCAGCACACCTTGCGGCCAACCCTGCGGCAATGAAGGTTGAAGCGGTACCGGTGAACTAGGATAATCCCGCCATTAACGCCACCCCTCCCCCGCAATGGACCTCGGACATTATCTGCTCATCCTGGTCAGCACCGTGCTCGTCAACAACGTGGTGCTGGTCCGGATACTGGGCCTTTGCCCCTTCATGGGCGTTTCCAAAAAGCTGGAAGCCGCCATCGGCATGGGCGCCGCCACCACCTTTGTGCTGACGCTGGCTGCCGGCAGCAGCCATCTGGTGAACCAGCTGCTGATCGCGGCCAACCTGGAATTCCTGCGTACACTGTCGTTCATCGTCATCATCGCCGGCATCGTGCAGTTCACCGAGATGGTGATCCACAAAACCAGCCCGGTGCTGTACCAGGTGCTGGGCATCTACCTGCCACTGATCACCACCAACTGCGCGGTACTGGGCATTCCGCTGCTCAACGCCCAGCTGCAGCACAGCTTTGCCGAATCGCTGGTATTCGGCTTTGGCAGCGCGCTGGGCTTTACCCTGATCCTGATCCTGTTTGGCGCCATGCGTGAGCGCCTGGAAGGTGCCGACATCCCGGCGCCGTTCCAGGGCAACGCCATCGCGCTGCTTACTGCCGCGCTGATGAGCCTGGCCTTCATGGGCTTCGGAGGCCTGACACGATGACAACCCTGCTTTACGCGCTGCTGGTGATGGTGGCGCTGGCGCTGCTATTGGGCGCCATCCTCGGCTACGCGTCGGTACGCTTCAAGGTGGACGCCGACCCGCTGGTCGACAAAATCGACGACATCCTGCCGCAGACCCAGTGCGGCCAGTGCGGCCACCCGGGCTGTCGCCCCTACGCCGAGGCCATTGCCAGCGGCGAGGAAGACATCAACAAATGCCCGCCGGGCGGCGAAGACGGCATCCGCAAGCTGGCCGAGCTGCTGGGCGTAGACTTCAAACCGTTCGACGCCGGCGCCGCGCAGCCCAAACCGAAAGCGGTGGCGCTGATAGACGAAGCCACCTGTATCGGCTGTACGCTTTGCATCCAGGCCTGTCCGGTGGATGCCATTCTGGGTTCTGCCAAGCAGATGCACACCGTCATCGCCAGCGAATGCACCGGCTGCGAGCTGTGCCTGGCGCCCTGTCCGGTGGACTGCATCCGCATGATTCCGCACGGCACCGACCTCACCAACTGGAAATGGCGCTACCCCACCATTCCGATCAAGGCGGTGAAGCCATGAGCCGGCTGTACGACTTCCACGGCGGTATCCACCCGCCGCAGCACAAAGACGCCGCCACCGGTAGCCCGATCCAGGCGCTGCCGTTGCCGCCGCTGCTGCACATCGCGCTGGCGCAAAGCGTGGGCAATGCCGCGCGGCCTACCGTGGCCGTGGGCCAGCGCGTGCGCAAGGGCGAAACCCTGGCCGAGCCGGATGGCCGCCTGTCGGCCGCCGTGCACGCGCCAACGTCGGGCACCATCATCGCCATCGGCCCGCACCCGTTTGCCCACCCCTCCGGCCTGCCGGTAGACACCCTCACCCTGCAGCCGGACGGGCTGGATGAATGGCTGCCGCGCCAGCCGCTGGACTGGCAGCAAACCGACGCCGCCACGCTGCGACAGCACCTGCAGGCCATGGGTGTGGTCGGCCTTGGTGGCGCGGTGTTCCCCACCCACCTGAAGTTGGCCGCAAGCCAGCTGGCCACGCTGGTGGTAAACGGCGCCGAGTGCGAGCCGTTCATCAGCTGCGACGACTTGCTGATGCGCGAGCGCGCCGCCGGCATTGTGGACGGCATCCGCATCGCCGCGCATGCGCTGCAAGCCGGCGAGGTGCTGATCGGCATCGAAGACAACAAGCCGCAAGCCATCGCCGCCATACAGGCCGCCTGCGCCGGCACCGCGTACCGCGTGGTGACCATCCCCACCAAATACCCCAGCGGCGGCGCCAAGCAGCTGATCCGCATCCTGACCGGCATCGAAGTGCCGCACGGCACACGCGCCACCGACCTGGGCGTGCAGTGCCTGAACGTAGGCACGCTGTACGCCATCGCCCGCGCCGTATTGCACGGCGAGCCGTTGCTCAGCCGCATCGTCACCGTTACCGGCGCCGTCACCCGTGCGGCCAACTACGAAGTGGCCATCGGCACGCCGCTGGCCTGGCTGCTGCAGCAGGCCGGCATCAGCGACCCGAACGCCGACGTGATCATGGGCGGCCCGATGATGGGCATCACCCTGCCCGACCTGGCCGCCGGCCTGCCCAAAGCCGGCAACTGCCTGATCGCCAAGAGCGCCGCGCTGTTCCCGCCGCGCCCGGCCGAGCAAGCCTGCATTCGCTGCGGCGACTGTGCCAGCGTGTGTCCGGCCGAGCTGCAACCGATGGACCTGTTCTGGTTTGCCAAATCGCGCCAGTTCGGCAAAGCGCAAGAACGCCACCTGTTCGACTGCATCGAATGCGGTGCCTGCAGCTATGTGTGCCCCAGCCAGATCCCGCTGGTGGACTACTACCGCTTTGCCAAGAGCGAGATCTGGGCCGCCGAGCGCGACAAGAAAAGCGCCACCCTGGCGCGCCAGCGTCACGAATTCCGCCAGTTCCGTATCGAACGCGACAAAACCGAAAAAGCCGAGCGCCTGGCTGCCCGCGCCGCCGAGCAAGCCATCAAGCTGGCAGCCAGCACCCCGGCCGCCCCCACGGTAGCGGCCACCCCTGGCACCGGCGACGATGCCAAGAAAGCGGCCATTGCCGCTGCGCTGGCGCGTGCCAGCGCCCAGAAAGCCGCCCAGCCGCTACCGGAAGCGCACACCAGCGCACTGGACGACAACAAGAAAGCTGCGATAGAAGCCGCGATGGCCCGTGCCGCCGCCCGCAAGGCTGCAGCCCAGGCCACGCAAGCGGATAACGCCACTGCGGCCAACCCCGACCACGCCGCCACCGCCCCGGCGCCGCAAACCGGCATCGACGACGCCAAGAAAGCCGCTATCGAAGCCGCGATGGCCCGCGCCGCTGCCCGCAAGGCCGCCGCCCAGGCGGCGCAAGCGGATAACACTGCTGCGGCCAACCCGGCTAGCCCAGCCACCGCGCCGACGCCGCAAACCGGTATCGACGACGCCAAGAAAGCCGCCATCGAAGCCGCGATGGCCCATGCTGCCGCCCGCAAGGCGGCCGCCCAGGCTGCACAAGCCGATAACACGGCTGCGGCCAACCCCGACAGCGCCGCCACCGCCCCGGCACAGCAAACCGGCATCGACGACGCCAAAAAAGCCGCCATCGAAGCCGCGATGGCCCGCGCTGCCGCCCGCAAGGCTGCTGCACAGGCAGCGCAAGCGGATAACACTACTGCGGCCAACCCCGACAGCCCGGCCACCGCCCCGGCGCCGCAAACCGGCATCGACGACGCCAAAAAAGCTGCCATCGAAGCCGCGATGGCCCGCGCTGCCGCCCGCAAGGCGGCGGCTGCCGAGGCCAAGAAAGACCCCGCACCATGAGCATTCACGCTACCCATATCGCCCGCCCCGTCACCGTGTCGCGGGTGATGCTGAAAGTACTGGCGGCGCTACTGCCCGGCATTGCCGTCTCCACCTATTGTTTTGGCCCCGGCGTGCTGGTGCAGCTGCTGCTGGCGACCGTTACCGCGCTGGCGGCAGAGGCCGCCGTGCTGCATCTGCGCCGCCGCCCGGTGGCACCGGCGCTGGCCGACTTGTCGGCGGTGGTGACTGCCTGGCTGCTGGCGCTGTCGATGCCGCCGCTGGGCGCCTGGTGGATGATCGTGCTGGCTACGCTGTTTGCCATCGTATTGGGCAAGCAGGCGTACGGCGGGCTGGGCAACAACCCGTTCAACCCGGCCATGGTCGGCTTTGCGGTGATGATCGTGTCGTTCCCGGCGCAGATGGCGGCCTGGGGCACACCGTTGGCGGCACTGGACGCCACGGCGCAGCTGCAGTGGATCTTCACCCACACGCTGCCCGCCGGCAGTAGCCTGGATGCCATCTCCAGCGCCACACCGCTCGACGTATTGAAAACCGGCTTGCTGCAGGGCGGGCAAACGGTTAGCCAGCTGCTGCAACAGCCGCGCTTCGGCCATTGGGGCAATGCTGGTGGCGAATGGGTGGCGCTGGCGTGGGCGCTGGGCGGCCTGTGGCTGTGGCAGCAGAAACTGATCCCGTGGCGCACGCCGTTGGCGATGCTGGCCGGCGTGCTGGCCGTCAGCCTGCCGCTGTGGCTGTGGCAGCCGGCACACTACGCCAGCCCGCTATTCCATCTGCTCAACGGCGCCACCCTGCTGGCGGCCGGCTTTATCGTTACTGACCCGGTCAGCGGGAGCACCACGCCGCTGGGCCGGCTGATCTTCGGCTTTCTGGTGGGCGTGCTGGTAGTGGTGATCCGTGTGTTCGGTGGCTTCCCCGACGCGGTGGCGTTTGCCGTGCTGATCATGAATATGGCGGTGCCCTTCATCGACCAAACCACCCAGCCGCGCGTGTTCGGCCGCAAAGGGGGCCGCCATGCGTAATGCAGCTGCCCAGGCACGCCGTAGTGCGCTGACGCTAGCCGCCTTTGCCGCCACGGCCACGCTATTGCTGGCCGGCACCTGGCTGGCCACCCACCAGCAAGTGGCCGCCAACGAAGCCGCCACCCGCGCCGCGCTGTTGGCGCAGGCTTTGCCGGCTGACAGTTTCGACAACAACCTGGCCACCAGCGCGGTAGCGCTGCCGGCGGCCATCGCACAGCAACTGGCACAGCGCGATGCGGCCAACGTCTACCTGGCCCGCCGTAACGGCCAGCTCAGCGGCGTGGTGGTGGAAGCCGCCGCCCCCAACGGCTACGGTGGCCGCATCGAGCTGCTGGTCGGCATCGCCCGTGACGGCACGGTGCAGGGCGTGCGCGTGGTCAGCCACCGCGAAACGCCGGGGTTGGGCGATTACATCGACTTGGCCGTCAGCCCGTGGGCGCGCCAGTTTGCCGGCAAGCCGGCCACCAGCCGCTGGGCGGTGAAAAAGGACGGCGGCGATACCGATTATGTGAGCGGCGCCACCATCTCCGCCCGCGCCGTCAGCGCTGCGGTGGCACGCTGCAGCGATTACTACCGCACGGCGCAAGCGCGCCTGCTGCAAGGACAACCATGAGTAACACCCCTTCTGTCTGGCAAGACATCAGCCGTAAGGGCCTGTGGCAACAGAACCCGGGCCTGGTGCAGCTGCTGGGCCTGTGCCCGGTGCTGGCCATCAGCAATAACATGGTCAACGCGCTGGCGCTGGGCCTGGCCACTACACTGGTGACGGCGCTGTCCAGCGCCACCGTATCCAGTGTGCGCCACTGGGTGCCACACGATATCCGCAACCCGGTGTTCATCATGATCATCGCCAGCCTGGTTACCTGCGTGGACCTGGCCATGAACGCCTGGCTGCACGAGCTGTATCTGGTGCTGGGCATCTTCATCCCGCTGATCACCACCAACTGCATCGTGATGGCACGCGCCGAGGCGTTTGCCTCGCGCCAGCCGGTACGCGAGGCGGCGTGGGACGGCGCCATGATGGGGCTGGGCCTCACCGGCGTGCTGGTGGCACTGGGCGCGCTGCGCGAGCTGCTGGGCAAGGGCACGCTGCTGGCCGGCGCCGACAAGCTGTTCGGCCCCATCGGCCAGCAGCTGACGCTGCACCTGGCCGGCCCGGATTACCAGTTTCTGCTGCTGATGCTGCCGCCGGGCGCCTTTCTTGGCCTGGCGCTGCTGATTGCCGGCAAGAACGTGCTGGACGCCCGTGCGCGCCAGCGTGCCGCCACCGCGACCCACCCTGCCCCCGACGCCGAAGCGAGCCCCGCGCCATGAACAAGCAGAAACGCCAGGAAATCTTTGCCCGCCTGCAGGCCCACAACCCGCACCCCACCACCGAGCTGGAGTACGCCACGCCGTTCCAGCTGCTGATCGCCGTGCTGCTGTCGGCGCAGGCCACCGACGTCGGCGTCAACAAGGCCACCCGCGTGCTATTCCAGGTAGCACCGACGCCGGACAAGATGTACGCGCTGGGCGTGGCCGGGCTGGAGGAATACATCAAGACCATCGGCCTGTACCGTACCAAGGCCAAGAACAGCATCGAAACCTGTCGCATCCTGCTGCAACAGCACGGTGGCGAGGTGCCGGAAGACCGCGAGGCGCTGGAAGCGCTGCCCGGGGTTGGCCGCAAAACCGCCAACGTGGTGCTGAATACCGCCTTTGGCCACCCCACCATCGCTGTAGACACCCACATCTTTCGTGTCAGCAACCGCACCCGGCTGGCGCCGGGCAAGGACGTGCGTGAAGTAGAGGACAAACTGTTACGTTTTGTGCCCGCCGAGTACAAACAGGACGCGCATCATTGGCTTATCCTGCACGGACGCTACGTCTGCAAGGCGCGCAAACCCGATTGCGAGCGCTGCGTGATTGCAGACCTCTGCGAATATCCGGCAAAACCGCTATGATGATCGCCTGCCGATTGATTTTTACTGTCGTCGCCCGCCGGGCGCGACCAACGCATTGAAAAGGATTGCCCAGGTGAACGCCTGCACACGCTTGGCCCTCATCACCGCCGTAGCCGTCTCGCTGGGAGGCTGCGGCAAAATCGAAGCCCTGTTCAAGGACGACAAGGGGGTCACCGTTGCCGTACCCGCCAAATCGGACGGCAGCGTGGCCATGCTATTGCCCGACTTTACCCAGCTGGTTGAGCGCGAAGGCCCCGCCGTGGTCAACATCCAGGCCATGCGCGCTGAAACGCGCACCAGCCAGAGCGACAACCCGTACGCGGTACCGGAAGACGACCCGTTCTACGAGTTTTTCCGCCGCTACATGCCCAACCCCAACCAGCAGCAGGAAACGCCGCCACCATCAGAAAGCGTGTCCTTCGGCAGCGGCTTCATCTTTACCGAAGACGGCTACATCCTCACCAACGCCCATGTGGTCACCGGCAGCACCCAGATCAAGGTCATGCTGACCGACAAGCGCGAAATGCGCGCCAAGCTGGTGGGCCTGGACAAACGTACCGACGTGGCCGTGCTGAAGATCGACGCGGCCAACCTGCCCACCGTCAAGACCGGCACCCCGGACGAGTTGAAAGTAGGCGAATGGGTGGCTGCCATCGGCGCGCCGTTCGGCTTTGAAAACACCGTCACTGCCGGCATCGTCTCGGCCAAAGGCCGCAGTCTGCCCGACGAAAGCTACGTGCCGTTTATCCAGACCGACGTCGCCATCAACCCGGGCAACTCCGGCGGCCCGCTGTTCAACCTGAAGGGCGAAGTCATCGGCATCAACTCGCAGATCTACAGCCGTAGCGGCGGTTTCATGGGCATTTCGTTTGCCATCCCGATCGATCTGGCGATGAAAGTAGCCGACCAGCTGAAAGCCAAGGGCAAGGTCAGCCGTGGCCAGCTGGGTGTGCATATCCAGGAAGTGACGCAAGAACTGGCGCAGTCTTTCGGCTTGGACCGCGCCCGCGGCGCGCTGGTGGTCCGCGTGGAGCCATCCGGCCCGGCCAGCCGCGCCGGCATCCAGATCGGCGACATCATCCTGCGCCTGAACGGCCAGCTGGTGGAAAGCTCGCGCGACCTGCCACGCATGGTGGGCGACCAGCCACCTGGCGCCCGCATCAAGCTGGGCGTATGGCGCAAGGGCAGCGAACAGAACGTGGAAGCCACGCTGGCCGAGCTGGCCGCCGAGCAAAGCCAGGCGCAGCCGGAGCAGGCACAGCCGGAGCAACCGCAGAGCTACCAGTTCGGCAAACTGGGCCTGACCCTGTCCGAGCTATCGGTGGCCGACCGCGAAGAGCTGGGCATCCGCGGCGGCTTGTTCGTGCAGAAGGTGCAAGGCCTGTCGGCGCGTGCCGGCCTGCAACACGGCGACATCATCATCGGCCTGAACCAGACCGAGGTCACCACCGTGAAAGGCTTCGAGAAAGCGCTGAACGACGCCCGCGGCAATATCGCGCTACTGGTAAGGCGCGGCGACAGCACACTGTTCGTGCCGCTGCGCATGAACTGATTTCCAGCCGCCGCCAGGCGGCTTTTTTTTCGCCGCCAAGGCCGGGCACACGGCCAGGCGGCCAACATCATGACACAAAGGAGAAACCATGAGCTTTCTGACCACCGACCTGTACGACGCCAATGAGGGCAAGGTAGCCGTGCTGCAACCGATGCTGAAAAGCTACGGCGGCAAGGCGCGTTTTGCCGGCCAGATCGTCACCCTGAAACTGTACGAAGACAACACGCTGGTGCGCGAGGTACTGAGCGAAGCCGGCGCCGGCAAGGTGCTGGTAGTAGACGGTGGCGGCTCGCTACGCTGCGCGCTGCTGGGCGACCAGATTGCCGAACTGGCGGTGAAGAACCAGTGGGAAGGCGTGGTGATTTACGGCTGCATCCGCGATTCGGTTGCCATCGCGGCGCTGCCGCTGGGCGTGCGTGCGCTGGACACCAACCCGAAGAAATCGGTAAAGCGCAACGAGGGCACCCGCGACCTGGTGCTGAATTTCGGCGGCGTGGACTTCACCCCCGGGCACTGGCTCTACGCCGACGAAGACGGCGTACTGGTCTCGCCCACGGCCCTGCTCTGAGCCTGACGGTGGCGCGGGTGCGCCGGCAGTAGCGGAAAAATGCTGCTGCGCACCCAGTGCAGCATCTGGTCGGTCCAGGTATGGTCTTCCGGCACCAGCAACTCAGGCTGGTCCAGCGTGGCGGCGGTAATGTCGATTTCGTCCGGTGCGTCTTCGGTACGGTAGCTGAGCGTGGTGCCGCACTGTGGGCAGAAGCCGCGCTTCACGCCCAGCGACGAATGGTACAACCGCAGCTCTCCCTGCCACTGCAGGTCGATGCTGCGCACGGTGAACCAGGTAACGAACGGGGCGCCGCTGGCCTTGCGGCAGGACGCACAATGACAATGGGTAACGTGATAGGGTTGGCCGCGAAACCGGTAACTTACCGCACCGCACAAGCATCTGCCTTGCATGAGCCCCCCTTTCGTCGATAAATCCGTCACTTAGCCACTATAGCCAAGCCAGACCGGCGGCGAAAGCGCTGCACTGCAAAATGTCCATGGCCTGCCCTGCCGCACTGCCGATCGCCGCCGCGGCCAACCTTGCCAGCAGGCAACAAAAAGCCCCTGCTGCATCGGCAGACAGGGGCTGCGTGTTGGCCGCGCCACGCGCGGCAGGCATCAGGCCGGTTGTACCGGGGTGGCGCCTTTTACTTCGGTGATCACGTTGCTCTCGTCCACAAACACCAGCTTCGGGTTGTGGTTGGCCAGCTCGCTGTCTTCGTAGGCCGCAAAGCTGGCGATGATCAGCAGGTCGCCGGGGGCGGCGCGGCGCGCGGCCGAACCGTTGACCGAGATCACGCCGGAGCCGCGTTCGGCACGGATGGCGTAGGTGGCAAAACGCTCGCCGTTGGTCACGTTCCAGATCTGCACTTCTTCGTATTCGCGAATGTCTGCCGCTTCCAGCAGGTTTTCGTCGATGGCGCAGGAGCCGATGTAATGCAGCTCGGCGTGGGTAGTGGTGACACGGTGAAGCTTGGATTTCAGCATGGAGCGCTGCATGGTTTTTTCCTGTTACGGGCGCTGCTAACTCAGCGCGTTACTTCGATATTGTCGATCAGACGGGTGCGGCCCAGGCGGGCGGCGGCCAGTACCACCAGACGGCTTTCGCCGGCGTGGGCGATTTCCAGGGTGTCGGCCTGGCGCACCTCGATGTAGTCCACACGCCAGCCGTGCGCCGTCAGGTCGTCGGCGGCAGCTTTTTCCAGTACCGCGTAGCGGTTGTCGCCCGACAGCAGCGCGTCGCGGATGGCGGACAGGTGACGGTACAGGCGCGGCGCTTCGGCGCGCTCTTCCGGGCTGAGGTAACCATTACGCGACGACAGCGCCAGGCCGTCTTCGGCGCGGCCGGTATCCACCGGCACGATCTCGATCGGCATGTTCAGGTCGTCCACCATGGCACGGATCACGTGCAGCTGCTGGAAGTCCTTCTTGCCGAAACAGGCGACGTCGGCCTGCACGATGTTGAACAGCTTGCTCACTACCGTGGCCACGCCACGGAAATGGCCGGGGCGGAAGGCGCCACACAGCTCGTTCTGGATATGCGGCGGCTCCACGTTGAAGTCCTGCTTGATGCGCGGGTACAGCTCGCGCTCGTCCGGGAAGAACAGCACGTCCACACCGGCAGCTTCCAGCTTGGCGCAATCGGCCTCGAAAGTACGCGGGTAGGCGTCGAAGTCTTCGCCCTGGCCGAACTGCAGGCGGTTAACGAAAATGCTGACCACCACCTTGTCGGCATGCTGGTGCGCGGCGTCTACCAGCGCCAGATGGCCGGCGTGCAGGTTGCCCATGGTAGGCACAAAGGCCACGCGGCCGGCGGTTTTGCGCCAGGCGCGCAGCTCGGCAATGCTACGGATGACTTGCATGGTTCTCACTCAGAGAAGGCTGCGCCCCGGCCGTGGCCGGGCAGCAGCAGGTGACTCAGAAACAGTGTTCCGGCGCCGGGAAGCTGCCGTCCTTGACCGCGCTGACGTAGGCGCCAACTGCGCCCTGAATGCTCTGGGCTTCGTCCATGAAGTTCTTCACGAAGCGGGCCTTCTTGCCCGGGAACACGCCCAGCACGTCGTGCAACACCAGCACCTGGCCGGATACGTCCGGGCCGGCGCCGATGCCGATGGTCGGCACCTTGACCGCCTCGGTCACGCGCTTGGCCAGCGCTGCCGGCACGCACTCCATCAGCACCAGGCTGGCGCCGGCTTCGGCCAGTACGCGCGCTTCTTCGATGATGCGCTCGGCGTCGCTTTCGCTCTTGCCCTGCACCTTGTAGCCGCCAAAGGTATTGACGAACTGCGGGGTCAGGCCGATGTGGGCGCATACCGGCACGCCGCGCTGCACCAGGAAGCGCACGGTATCGGCCATGAAGGCACCGCCTTCCAGTTTCACCATGTGGGCACCGGCCTGCATCAGGCGCGCCGAGCTGGCAAATGCCTGCGCCGGGCTTTCCTGGTAGGCGCCGAACGGCAGGTCGGCCAGCACCAGCGCGCGCTTGGCACCGCGTGCCACGCAGCGGGTGTGGTACACCATTTCGTCCAGCGACACCGGCAGGGTGGAGTCTTCGCCCTGGATGACCATGCCCAGCGAATCGCCGATCAGCATGATATCGACACCGGCGCCGTCCAGCAGGCTGGCAAAACTGGTGTCGTAGCAGGTCATCATGGCGATTTTTTGCCCCTCGGCCGCCATGGTGTGCAGTGTGTTAACGGTGACTTTCATGTGTTTTTATCCTTGTTGCTTCTTCCGGTTGCGCGTTGCCCAGCTTGTGGCCGGGGCGCGCCCAGGGCGTCATGCGCCCTTGTTGAAGTAACTGCGCTGGCCACGCATCTCGCTGATGCAGCGCAACAATAGCCCGAAATCTTCCTCACCTTCAACCAGATCAAGATGGTCGGTGTTGACGATCAGGAGCGGGGCCGCCTCGTAGGCGTGAAAAAAGGTACTGTAGGCCTCGTGCATGCGCTGCACGTAGCCTTCCGGCATGGCAATGGTCTCACCCGCAGCCGAGCGTGCGGCCAACCTTTTGCTGACCGTTTCCGGCGACGCCTGCAGGTAGATCACCAGATCCGGCACCGGGTGCTCGGGCAGGAAGCGCTGCACGATGCGCTGGTACAGCGCCAGCTCGTCCTTGTCCAGCGTCTGCTCGGCGAACATGGCGTCCTTGTCGAACAGGAAGTCGGCCACCAGCGGCGCGGCCAACAGGTCGCCATCCAGCATGCCGTGCGCCATGTCGGCACGACGCATCAGGAAGTGCAGCTGGGTAGACAGGGCGTGGTACGGCGGGTGGCGGTAGAAGCGTTCCAGAAAGGGGTTCTGACCGCCCTCTTCGGCCAACAGGCGAACCTGCCAGTAATCGGCCAGACGACGGGCGAGGCCGGATTTGCCGCAGCCGATCGGGCCTTCCACCACAACATAGCGCAAATGGGACATGGCGTTTCCTGTTCAGGGCAAACGTTGCACCCCGGCGGCGTCCAGCGCGGCGGCAATGTCTGCCGCCCGGCCGTGCCCGCCCACCAGGGTATCGGGAGCCATTTCTGCCAGCGGCAGCATCACGAAAGCGCGTTCGTGCATGCGCGGGTGCGGCAGCGTAAGAAATTCGGTTGCAAGGCAGACGCCGTCCACCAGCAGCAGGTCGAGGTCGAGCACGCGCGGCGCGTTGCGAAAGGTGCGCACGCGGCCAAAGGCCTGCTCCAGCTGCAGCAAGGCGGCCAGCAGGTCCTGCGGCGCCAGCGCACTGTCTACCTGGCACACGGCATTGATAAAGTCCGGCTGGTCCGCATAACCCACCGGGGCGGTGCGGTAGCAGGACGAGCGCGCCAGCAGGCTGACGCCGGGCAGTTTGCCGATGGCCTGCAAGGCCGCTTCTACCTGCTGCACCGGGTTGTCCAGGTTGCTACCCAGCGCGATGATGGCACGACTCACTCGGCGCCACCTTCAGTCGGGCGCGCATTCGGCTTGCGGCGACGGCGGCGCTTCTTGCGCTCGCTGTCGGCAGCTGCAGAGGGCTGCGGCGCCTGGCGCGCTTCTTCGACCAGCAGCTGGCGATCGTCGTGATCGGCGTGCTGGAACTCGGCCCACCATTGCACCATTTCGCGCGGCACATCGCCGGCTTCGGCGCGCAGGCAGTAGAAATCGAAGGCGGCACGGAAGCGCGGCTGCTCCAGGAAACGGAACGGGCGGGCACCAGTGCGGCTTTCAAAGCGCGGCTGTAGCGACCAGATCTCGCGCATGGTGGCGGAGAAACGGCGCGGAATGGCGAAGTCTTCGTCCTGCAGCGACTCTACCTCGGCCATGGCGGCCATCAGCGCGGCAATCGATTTTTCGCCGGCGGCCATGCGCGCCTTCCAGCGGTTGTTCACCTGCGCCCACAGCAGTGCGGCCAACATGAAACCCACCGATACCGGTTTGTCGGCGCGGATGCGCTCGTCGGTGCTGGCCAGCGCCAGCTGCAGGAAGCCTTCGCCGCCCTCTTCGTCCATCACCGCGTCCAGCAGCGGGAAGATGCCACGCGACAGGCCTTCATCGCGCAGCTTCTTCAGACAGGCGTAGGCGTGGCCGGAATGCAGCAGCTTCAGCAGCTCGTCAAACAGGCGGGCCGGCGGCTCATTCTTCAGCAGGTGGGCGTGGGCGGCAATCGGCTTGCGGGTGTGTTCGTCGATCTCGAAACCCAGCTTTGCCGCCAGGCGCACCGCGCGCAGCATGCGCACCGGGTCTTCCTGGTAACGGCGTGCCGGCTGGCCGATCATCACCAGCTTGCGCGCCTGCAGGTCTTTCACCCCGTGGTGATAATCGATGATGGTTTCATCGGTGGGGTTATAGAACAGCGCGTTGACGGTGAAATCACGCCGCTGCGCGTCCTCGATCTGGCTGCCGTAGGTGTTGTCGGCCATGATGCGGCCGGTTTCGTTGGTTTTGCCCACTTCGCCACCCCGGAAGGTGGTGACCTCGATGGTTTCCGGGCCCATCATCACGTGCACGATGCGGAAGCGGCGGCCGATGATGCGGGAACGGCGGAACAGATGGTGCACCTCTTCCGGCGTGGCGCTGGTGGCCACGTCAAAATCCTTGGGCGACACGCCCAGCAGCAGGTCGCGCACCGCACCGCCTACCACGTAGGCGCTGTGGCCGGACTCCTGCAGCCGCGACACCACGCGCAGCGCGGCCTGGCTGAGTGCATCGCGACGAACGCCGTGCTGTGCCAGCGACAGCACGCGCGGCTTGGGTTTGTTGCGGCTGATGCCGGCAGGCAGGTCGAAAACGCGACTGATCAGTTTGCGAATCATCAGGGACAGTATCTGGAAGAAGGTGGGAGGCAGCGGTCGCTGCCCGGATTCAAGGCGAGGATTATAGCCCGATATTTTATGCCGGCTCCAGTTTTGCGCCGCGACGGCGCTTGACAGTATCGATAGACTGCTCTAATTTCTCAGTTGCGCCGATTTGTGACTGCTTGCGGGGCGCCTGACAAATACCAGCTAAAGCGTACCCACACCCGCTGGACGCTTACGCTGCGTCGGCGGGTTTTTGCATTGGCAGTCACCATCCGCACACCAAGGTTTATGCGCCGAGTTAATCGACAACTTGCAGGGCGCCATCGAAATACTGCTAAAGCGTCGCTCGGCCAGCAAAACCGGGCGCGCACACCGCAACGGAGACTGCCATGTACGACTGCCAGGAAGACCGCTACACCGATTTCGCCATCACCCCGCGCCCGGCCGCCCCGGCCCTCAGCGGCTCGCTGACCGCCACCACGGCCAACCCTGCCCTGCGCCACAAGCTGACCGAGCTGGCGGCCTACGCCACCGAACGCGGCCTGGACATCCACCTGCACCAGGGCACGCTGCAAATTGCCGCCCTGTCGCTGACCGAAGCCCTCAACATCAATGCCCGTTTTGGCCACGACCTGCTGATCAGCTGCCACCTGCGCCGCGACCCGCCGGCGCGTTTTGGCTGAAAAAACTGTCGCATGGCTGGCGGCACGGGCCACAGCGGCACCGTATAATGCGGTTTTGACCGTACCCACCCGCCTTGCATGCTGTTTGATCTGAACCGTACCCCTGCTGCCACGCTGCGCAGCGAAGCCCTCACCGTCAGCAAACTGGCGCTACCAATCATGGTGGCGCAGATTGCCCAGGTGGGTACCGGCTTTGTCGATACCGTCATGGCCGGCCACGTCAGTACCGACGATCTGGCCGCCGTATCGCTGGGTTCCAGCGTGTTCATCACCGTCTACGTCACGCTGATGGGCATCGCCTCCGCACTTAACCCCATTCTGGCGCAGCAGGTTGGCCGCGGCGACAGCCACGAGATTGGCGACACCGCCCGCCAGGGCCTGTGGTTCGGCCTGCTGCTGGGCGTGCTGGGCATGCTGGCCATGTTGGCCATGCAGCCGCTGCTGCGGCTGTGGCTGAGCCTGCCGCCGGAGGTGGAAGACAAGGCCATGCTGTTCATCACTGGCAGCGCCATGGGCATGCCGGCCGCCATCCTGCACCGCGCGTTGTACGCGTTCAGCTCCAGCCTGGGCCACACCCGCCCCATCATGCTGGTAAGCATTTGCGGCCTGCTGCTGAACATTCCGCTCAACTACGCGCTGATCCACGGTCTGGCCGGGCTGCCGGCGCTGGGCGGCGCCGGCTGCGGCTGGGCCACCGGCATGGTGATGTGGTTCAACGCGCTGGCACTGTTCCTGGTGATCAAACACAAGGCCGCCTATCGCCGCTACGCGTTCACCGGTCAGTTCAGTTGGCCGCAATGGGCGCGCTTTCCGGCGTTCTTCAAGCTGGGCCTGCCGATCGGGCTGTCGTTCTTTGTGGAAGTGAGCCTGTTTTCCTTCATTGCACTGCTGATCGCCAAACTGGGCACTACCGTGGTGGCCACCCACCAGGCGGTGCTGAATTTTTCCAGCGTGATCTACATGATTCCGCAGAGCATCGGCGTGGCGCTGACCATCCGCGTCGGCCAGCGCGTCGGCGCCGGCGACTACCAAGGCGCCCGCACCGTCTGCGGCGTGGGCCTGGCGCTGGGCGTGGCGCTGGCCACGCTGACCATGATCTGGGTGCTGCTGGGCCGCGAAGGCATCATGCGCACCTATAGCAGCGACCCGGCGGTGATCAGCCTGGGCATGACGCTGATGCTGTTTGCTGCCTTCTACCAATTGACCGACGCCATGCAGACCATCGCCTCGGCCGCCTTGCGCGGTTATAAGGTGACTACCATGCCGATGGTGATCCACATCGTGTCGTTCTGGGTAGTGGGCCTGGGGCTGGGCACCTTCCTGGGGCTGGGCCACGCCAGCCTGCCCGGCCTCACGCTGCCGCTGGGCGTGCACGGCTTCTGGCTGGCGCTGGTAATCAGCCTTACCCTGGCCGGCATGCTGCTGGTTAGCTACCTGTCCCGCGAGAGCCGCCGCCGGCTGCATCGCCAAACTGTTTGAGAGACCATCGTGACCTTTACCCTGCATCACGACTACCCGATCCGCGCCCTCAACACCTTCGGCATGGACGTAAAAGCCGCCCACTTTGCCGAACTGCAACAGCTTTCGCAGCTGCCGGCACTGCTGGCCAGCGACGCCTACCGGCAAGGCCCGGTGCTGTGGCTGGGCGGCGGCAGCAATATGCTATTTACCCGCGACTACCCCGGCCTCATCGTGCGTAACGCGCTGAAGGGCCTGCGCGTGCTGGAAGAAAACAACGAACACGTGCTGATCGAAGCCGCCGCCGGCGAAGTGTGGCACCACTTCGTGCAGTACACGCTGCAGCAAGGCTGGAGCGGGCTGGAAAACCTCAGCCTGATCCCCGGCACCGTCGGCGCCAGCCCGATCCAGAACATCGGCGCCTACGGTGTGGAAGTAAAAGACACGCTGCACGAAGTGGTCTGTGCCGACTTGCAGCAAGGCGGTGCCGAAGTGGTACTGCGTAACGCCGACTGCCGCTTTGCCTACCGCGACAGCGTGTTCAAGCGCGAGCTGGCCGGCCGTTACCTGGTCACAGCCGTACGCTTCCGGCTGGCCAAACAGTTCACCCCGCGCACCGGCTACGGCGACATCGGCCGCATGCTGGCCGAGATGGGCTGCGCCGAGGCGCCCACCGCGCTGCAGGTGAGCCAGGCTGTTATCCGCATCCGCCAGAGCAAGCTGCCCGACCCGACAGTACTGGGCAACGCCGGCAGTTTCTTCAAGAACCCCATCGTGCCGGCAGAACAAGCCGCGGCGCTGTTGGCCAGCCACCCGGCGCTGCCGCACTACCCGCAAGCCGACGGCAGCGTGAAGCTGGCCGCTGGCTGGCTGATCGAACAAGCCGGCCTCAAAGGCTACCGCGACGGCGACGCCGGCGTACACGACCGCCAGGCGCTGGTACTAGTGAACCACGGCCAAGCCAGCGGTAGCCAGATGCGCGCGCTGGCCGAACACGTCTGCGCCACCGTGCTGCAACGCTACGGCGTGCAGCTGGAGGCGGAACCGATCGTGCTGTAAGGCCCCACTCAAGGCACGATAAAACGGCGGCCAACCTTGCCAGGTTGGCCGCCGTTTTGTTTGCCCGCCCTGCCCCAGCCGATCAGAACAGGTGCGCTGCAGCCAGAAACAGGTAAATCACAGCCCCATAACCCACGGTCCACACCAAAGAACGCGCCGTCGGCCAGTCCATCACGTAGCACACACCATATGCCAGCCGCGCCAGCACGAAGACCGCCGCCGCCGCATCCATACGGCCAGCTGGAACCAGATTGAGAAAAGCCACCACCACCGCCGCGGCAAATACCGGAAACGCTTCCCAGCTGTTTTGCTGCGCCCAGTGTGCACGCTGGCGCCAGCCGTGCAACGCGGCCTGCGCGGCGCGTGGCGCGTGGTTATCCATACCCCCACTTTTGCTCAGCGCGGCAAACAGCACCGGCAACACGGCAGCGATCAGTACCGCCCAGAACGCAAACTGCATGTTGACTCCTAACCCGCCAGATAACGGCGGTCGTCAAAAGTGGCCACCCAGTGCGGGCGGTAAACAATCAGAATGGCGATCACCAAACCACTGGTAAACGCCTCGGACCAGGCCAGCAAGAAATAGAACGGCAAGGCGTTTTCCAGCAGATGGTCCGCCGCGTAGGCACCCGCCAGCCCCAGCGCCAGCAGACCGCAACACGCGGCCAACAGCATGCCGGCGGCGCCGGTGAGAAACGCGTTGACGAACACGTACACAAACAGGTTAGGGGCGAGTCGTCGCCGCGCCAGTTGCAGCACCAGCGTGGTCAGCACTACCACCGGGGCATAGCTGAGCAGCAGGTTCAGCCCCAGCGCCAGCGGATCCAGAAACCCGCCGGCCGCCAGTGCCACCAGCACCAGCGACAGGGCCAGCATGGCCAGCCACGGCCCCATCAGCAAGGTGAATACGGTGGCACCCAGCAGATGGAACGACAAGCCGGGCTGCAAACCGGCCCGCGCCAACGCAAAACCCAGCAATATCACGCACGCGCCGCACCAGGCGGACACCGCGGCCTCCGGCAAGGCGCGCCACGCCACCTTGCGCACGCACAGCAACAGCAATAGCCCCGCTACCAGATTTGCGCCCCATACCCAGGGCTGGGCAAACTGCCCGGCCAGAAAATTCATCCGCTCCACCTTGCACCGCAATACAAACACCATCATAACAGCCGCCCCGCCGCCGCAAAAACCCGCCAGCCGTGCATTGCGGTAAAATGCGGCCAACCTTTAGACGAGAGCACGCATGTTTACCCTGCCCCCTGCCCATCACATTGCCAACCTGGTCAGCCAGGCCCTGGCCGAAGACATCGGCCAGCAAGACTGGACCGCCCTGCTGATCGACGCCGCCACGCCGGGTCACGCCCGCGTGATTGCCCGCGAGGCCGCCACCATCTGTGGCCAAGCCTGGTTCGACGAAGCCTTCCGTCAGGTAGATGGCCGCTGTCAGGTAAGGTGGCAGGTAGCCGAGGGCCAGCAGGTGGCCGCCGATACCGTACTGTGCGAGATCAGCGGCCCGGCGCGCGCGCTGCTGACCGCCGAACGCACCGCGCTGAACCTGCTGCAGACACTGTCGGCCGTCGCCAGCGAAACCCGCCGCTACGCCGACATCATCACCGGCACCCGCGCCCGCATCCTGGACACCCGCAAGACCCTGCCCGGCATGCGCCTGGCGCAGAAATACGCGGTTACCGTCGGCGGCGGCGTCAACCAGCGCATCGGCCTGTACGACGGCATCCTGATCAAGGAAAACCACATCATGGCCGCCGGCAGCATTACCCGGGCGCTGCAGCGCGCGCGCGAGCTGGCACCGCCGCAGGTGAGCATCCAGGTGGAAGTAGAAAACCTGACCGAGCTGCAAGAGGCGCTGGACGCCGGCTGCACGCTGATCCTGCTGGACAATATGTCGCTGGACGACATGCGCGAGGCCGTGAACCTGAGCGCCGGCCGCGCTCTGCTGGAAGCCTCCGGCGGCGTGGACTTCAATACCGTGCGCGCCATTGCCGAAACCGGCGTCGACCGCATCTCCATCGGCAAGCTCACCAAAGACGTCCGCGCCATCGACCTGTCGATGCGCTTTAGCCAGTAGGCGTGCACGGCAGTCTTCAGCCACCCCTTACGTAGCGGCTTGGTCGCAATGAAAAAGCCTGTTTGCGTTGCAAACAGGCTTTTCTTTCGCTATCACGCGGCAGCGCGGTCTGGCACGCTGCGGCTTAGTGCGGATAATGCTGGTGATAGGCCAGCGCCAGCCGTCTCAGCATCGCCGCCGTCGCGCCCCAGATGAAATAGTCGCCGTGGCGCAGCGAATAATAGTGACCACGCACCCCATCGCGCTCGTAGGCGTGGCGCTCGTAATGCCGCACGTCCAGCACCAGCGTCAGCGGCACACAGAACACCTCGTCCACTTCGTCCGGCGAAGGCCGGAACGTTACCGCCTCACGCAACAGGCCCAGCACCGGCGTCACCGCGTAGCCGGTAACGGTCTGGTATTCCGCCATCTCGGCCAACACCGCCACCGCAGTGGGTGGCACACCGATTTCTTCTTCCGCCTCGCGCAGGGCCGCCTCGGCAGCGCTGGCATCACCGTCCTCCAGCCGCCCGCCAGGAAAGCTGATCTGCCCGCCGTGGCTGCGCAGATGCGGCGTGCGCCGCGTCAACACCACGTGCCAACCGTCGGCCAGCTGTTGCCACAGCACCAGTACCGCGGCCGGCTTGTAGCCGCGTTCGCGCGGCAGCAGGCCCTCCCCGTCCGCCGGCAAGGGCGTGGCGGCCAACTGCTGCATCAATTGTGACAACGCATGCTCGTCGCGGGCAATCTGCATATTCAGCCTCTTTTTTTATTGGCACCGATCTTGGGTAACGACAGCTCGCCCCAATGGGCAAACAGCCGCAGGGCCACACCGCCGACAAAGACCAGCTGCACAGCTACGCCGTGGTCCCACCCCGGCAGCGACAGCAGGTACAAAGCCGCCGCCACCACGATCGACACCGTACCGTAGAAGTCTTTGTGCAAGATGAAGGGCACGTCGTTCACCATCATGTCGCGCACGATGCCACCACCCACTGCCGTGACAAAGCCCAGCAGGATGACGCCGAACGCATTGATGTGGTACTCCACTCCCAATTTAGCCCCTGCCAGACTGAACGCAACCAGGCCTATCGAATCGGCGAGAATGAACAACGTGGTCAGCAGTTCGTTTTCGCGCTTGTGCAGCCGCGCCGCCATCGCCGCCAGTACACTGAGCGCGATGATGATCAGGTTGGTGTTATCCAGAAACACTTGCGGCATGCGGCCAACCAGCACATCACGAATGATGCCGCCGCCAATGGCGGTGAGCAGGGTCACGATGATGATGCCCAGCAAGTCCAGGTGCTTGCGCACCCCCAGCAAATAGCCGGAAATGGCAAATGCCACTGTCCCGATGACCGAGTAGCCATCCAGATCGAGCAACCATTGCAGCATAGTTTGTTGCTTCCTGTTTCAAATGCAAAAACGCCAGACCGCATGGCCTGGCGTAGGGGTAGTCGTTTCGTGGCAGCTTAGCGGCGCATCGAATCGAAGAAGGCCAAGTTGGACTTGGTAACGCGCAGCTTGTCCAGCATGAACTCCATCGCCTCCAGGTCGTCCATCGGGTACAGCAGCTTGCGCAGTACCCAGATGCGCTGCAGCTGTTCCTGCGGAATCAGCAGCTCTTCGCGACGGGTGCCGGAGCGGTTGATGTTGATAGCCGGGAAGATGCGTTTTTCGGCCATGCGGCGATCCAGATGGATCTCCATATTGCCGGTGCCCTTGAATTCTTCGTAGATCACGTCGTCCATGCGCGAGCCGGTATCAACCAGCGCGGTGGCGATGATGGTCAGCGAGCCGCCCTCTTCGATATTACGGGCCGCGCCGAAGAAACGCTTTGGACGTTGCAGCGCGTTGGCGTCCACACCGCCGGTCAGCACCTTGCCGGAAGCCGGGATCACGGTGTTGTAGGCGCGAGCCAGGCGGGTGATGGAATCCAGCAGGATCACCACGTCCTTTTTGTGCTCGACCAGGCGCTTGGCCTTTTCGATCACCATCTCGGCCACTTGCACGTGGCGGGTAGCCGGCTCGTCGAAGGTGGAAGACACCACTTCGCCGCGTACCGAACGCTGCATCTCGGTCACCTCTTCCGGACGCTCGTCGATCAGCAGCACGATCATTTCCACTTCCGGGTGGTTGGTGGTGATCGCGTGCGCAATGTGCTTCAGCATCACGGTCTTGCCGGATTTCGGCGGCGCCACCAACAGGCCGCGCTGGCCTTTGCCGATGGGCGAAATCAGGTCGATCAGACGGCTGGTGATGTTTTCCTCGGCCTTGATGTCGCGTTCCAGGTTCAGACGCTCGGTCGGGAACAGCGGGGTCAGGTTCTCGAACAGGATCTTGTGCTTGGCCTGCTCCGGCGAACCGCCATTGACCTTGTCTACCTTCACCAGCGCAAAGTAGCGCTCGCCTTCCTTCGGCGTGCGGATCTCGCCTTCGATAGTGTCGCCGGTATGCAGGTTGAAACGGCGGATCTGCGACGGGCTGACGTAAATGTCGTCCGGACCAGCCAGGTAGGACGAATCCGGGCTGCGCAGGAAGCCGAAACCATCCGGCAGCACTTCCAGCGTACCTTCGCCGAAAATGCTTTCGCCTTTTTTGGCCTGGTTTTTCAGCAGGGCGAAAATCAGGTCCTGCTTGCGCAGGCGGTTGGCGCCATCGATCTCGTTGGAAATGGCCATTTCCACAAGTTCGCTAACATGTTGGCGCTTCAGATCAGATAGATGCATATATGTACGGTCAGCCTAAGAATGTAACAAGGCGGCAATGCGCACCGAGACTGAGGAAAGAAATAGAAGGGAAATATGAAACGAGCGGCCTTGGCCGCTCGCGTACAGGACTAGTGGGAAGATAGTCCAAGAGGCATTATCTGTCAATCCGTTACCGGTGCCAGACGCTTACAGGTGCGCGTTCAGGAACTCGATCAGCTGGGTCTTGGACAGGGCGCCTACCTTGGTAGCAGCCACTTCGCCGTTCTTGAACAGCATCAGGGTCGGGATGCCACGAATGCCGAATTTCGGCGGGGTGGCTTCGTTCTGGTCGATGTTCAGCTTGGCGATGGTCAGACGGCCCTGGTATTCCTTGGCCACGTCGTCCAGGATCGGGGCAATCATCTTGCAAGGACCACACCATTCTGCCCAGTAGTCCACCAGCACCGGGCTCTCGGCGTTCAGGACTTGTTGTTCGAACGAATCGTCGGTTACGTGCAGAATCAGGTCGCTCATCGTTTTCCTCTCGGTAGGGTGTCGATATTTCAAATTACAAGCGATGGTAACAACTCCCCCCCGCCCCGACAACCCTTACCGCAGCATGGCAAGCCGGCCAGCGCTACAAGACGGTCGGTCGATTGAAGGCTATAATGCACGGCTGCTTTACAAGTAAAGGATTTGACATGGGATTCCTGCAAGGCAAGAAAATCCTGATCACCGGCATGATCTCGAACCGTTCTATTGCCTACGGCATCGCGCAGGCATGCCATCGCCAGGGCGCAGAACTGGCATTCACCTACGTGGTAGACAAGCTGGAAGACCGCGTGCGTGAAATGGCTGCCGATTTCGGCAGCCAGCTGGTTTACCGCTGTGACGTACAGAACGACGACGAAATCGCTCGTCTGTTTGACGCACTCGGCAAAGAATGGGACGGGCTAGACGGGCTGGTACACGCCATCGCCTATGCACCCCGCGACGCGCTGGAAGGTGACTTCCTGGACGCCCTCAGCCGCGAAGCATTCCACACTGCCCACGACGTGTCGGCGTACAGTTTCCCCGCGCTGGCCAAGGCGGCACGCCCGATGATGCAAGGCCGTAACGCGGCACTGCTTACCCTCTCCTACCTGGGCGCAGTACGCGCGGTACCCAACTACAACGTGATGGGCTTGGCCAAAGCCAGCCTGGAAGCGTCGGTGCGCTTCATGGCAGCCAGCCTGGGCAAGGACGGTATTCGCGTCAACGGCATTTCTGCAGGCCCGATCAAAACGCTGGCCGCAGCCGGCATCTCCGGCTTTGGCAAACTGCTGAACATGGCGGCCAACCAGTCCTGTTTACGCCGCAACGTCACCACCGAAGAGGTCGGCAACACCGCCGCCTTCCTGCTCTCCGACCTGTCCTCCGGCATTACCGGCGAAATCACCTACGTTGACGCCGGCTTCAGCATCAACGCGCTGAACGTCATGGAAGACTGAGCGTAGCGGCAACCTCAAAAGAAAAAGCCCGATCTGCATGATCGGGCTTTTCGTATCTGGCACGGTGCCGGTAAGAGGAGTCGAACCCCCGACCTTCGCATTACGAATTCGTAGCATTAAATAAACACCATTGATTTAATTACCTTTTTTCGCATCCACAATGTTGAATAAGGCAATCCACGGCACAACTACGGCACAAAAATGGCACAACGGCGGGCCACAAATTAGGCACACAAAAATGAGCCGCTGAAATTCGCCTATATATAAGGAATAAGTTCAGCACATTTGCATTAGCAGAAATAGCAAAAAACCCCGCGCCGAAGCACGGGGTTCAAGCTCATCTGGCAACCTTGGCCGCGCACTCGCCATAATCCAGCACCAGCTGGATATAAGCACGGCCGATAGCGTCCCAGTCATCACTGGCCAGCGGCGGAATCGGCCTGCATGGCGTTACCAGCACCACTGGAGGCTGCGGCGTTGGCAGCGTCGGTGGCGGCATTGATGTCGCGCAGCCGGTCAGGGCCAGGGCGGCAGCCAGCAGGCAGCGGATTAGACAGGATCGTTTCACGGTAGCGCTCCACAATAGACGGCCGCATAGCAGCCAGGTTATCGATACGGGCCTGCACCCTGTCGGCCACGCCCTGCAGGCGCTGCGACTCAGCCACAAATGCCGCCAGATCAGCCGTGGCCTGCCCTGCTTTTTTCTGCTCCGCCCTCAATTCCCACCGGTGGCGCTCCACCATGCCACCACCCCACCACGCCGCCGAGTGCGTCACCAGCAGCGCCAGCAGCACAGCTGCCGCTCGCTTCAAAACCGACATCATCACACCACCCCCAGCACTTTCTTGGCACGCGACCAGATCGCCAAGCGATCAGCGCGACCATTTTGGCCACCGTTAATTCTGCGCGTAATGTCGTCAAACTTGCCGGCATCTGCCAGCAATGACAGGCTTTCGTTTTTCCAGAACCACGCCGCTGCCAGCGCAGAAAGCAGCGGGTCTTCCAGCAAATCCGGCGACCCGACCAGATCCACACCCAGCGCAAAACCGCATAGCTCATAATTGCGGCGACCAGTCAGCTGGATCAGCCCGCGCCCCTTGTAGCGCTGGCCATCGCTATCCGCCTCCGGCGTATTGCCAAGGCGTGCCGCAAGCTTGCCGGTATCGTACTTGGCCAGGTAGGCATCACTACCCAGCTCGCGCACGTAGTTCAGCTGGCCAGACTCATGCCCAACTTGCGCAAGGAATGCCGCCTGCCGCGCCGGCGTAGTGATGTCATACGCAGCCATCGCATCGATCAGCGGACGCAAAAAAGCCCGCACTGCAGCGGGCTTGGCCGCAGGCAAAATTACCCGCAGCTGATCTTCAGTTTGCAGCAAAGCCATCCCACCCCCAAAAGAAAAAGCCCGCACGCAGCGGGCTGATTAAATTTTGATCATTACAACAGCGGGCAGGCAGCTATTGCGGCGGGCCTGCGTTATCGACAGGCTTATCCACCGTTTCGGTGGACAAACCCAGCCGGCCACCCACCAGCCGCTTGAGCCACGGCACATCCGTCAGCAGCGCCCGCAGCGCGGCCAGGGCATCCGCCTGCAACACCCGCAGGCCATCGATCAGCGGCACGGCAAGGTTGGCCGCAATCATCCCGCCCAGCCCGACAGCACCATCACCCAGCTCCGGCCAGGCACTGGCCACCAGCAAGCCGCCGAAATACGCCGCCACCAGCGACACGCCCGCCAGCAAAAGCCGCTCCGGCCACCGGCGCCCTACCGACTGCCGCCACTGCAACACCGCGCCCACAACGGCACCGGCCAGCGCCGGCAGATGCAGGCCGGCACCAGCTGCTGCCGCGCCCTTCCCCGCGCCACCGGAAGCCAGCGCCAGCCCACTCAGCCCGGCCAGCACCGTGGCTACCGCAGCGGCAACTACGGTACGCAAGGAAATCGCCGCCACTACACCGGCCAGCACCACCGCCAGCGCCAGCCACAGGCTGGCTTTCATACGAGCACCCATCACACCCCCTTGAAATGAAACGCCCGCTTACGCGGGCTTGATGATTTGCAGCTCGGCAGCTGCGCAAAAGTCGGTAATCGCCGCAAGCGGCGGCGGTGACAGCGCCGGCCAGCGCTGCTGGTAGTCCAGCACCACGCTGGCGTGCAGCGCGGCTGGATCGGCAACCAGGTACGGCAAGGCTTGGGCGTACTCGCGCACACTCCATGCGGCCGCCCGCAGCGTGCCATCCGGCTGCGGCACAAAGCTGTCAGCGCCGCCAACGTCCGGGTCCAGCGCGCGGCCAACTGCGGCGGCCACTTCGCCCAGACCCGCAGGGACGGTGACGATGACCATGTGATCGTATGCGCTCATGCCGTGACCCCCACGCCGAATAGCCTGCCAAGAAGAACATCCAGTAGCCGGCGGTCGGCCTCAGCCTGCACCCCCGGCACATACCATGCCGCATGCAGCGCGCCACCGAACGGCCGTGCAAAATCCTGCGAGTTACCGAGCACGATCCCGCCTGTGCCCGATGCGTAACTGCCGTAAGCCACGCCGGTACCGTCCACGCCGTTGACCCGCACGGCCAGCGTGCCGACCTTGCCGACGGCAGACACCACAGCCACCGCACCCGGCGCCACCACCGCACCCGTTACCGCCGCGCCATTGCCGTTGATAAAGCAGACTGCATTGCTGGTGCCGTTCAAGTAGAACGCACTGCCAATGCTCGTGGCAGCGTTGCGCCGCGATAGCGGGAACTGGCCGGACGCAATGGCAGGCGCGGTATAGACAAAGCCGAACGTTTCCGCCGCCACTGATGGCAGCCCAGCAGTGGCTAAAGCGTCGTCTGCACCGTCAAACTTGATCTGCCACCGCCCGCCGACGCGCTGCAGCAGCGGCTTGCGGCTGCTGGTGGCCTGCACGGCCGCCACGCCGCCGACACGACCAGCGGCGAAGCCAGCGACGGCACCATCGCCAGCCGGTCCGCTGCCATCACTTGCCAGCGCGATACCCGCACCGTCAGCCAGCCACAGCTCACCGCCAGACTTCCGCAGCAAGGCGATGATTTGCGCCAGCAGCGGCAGCTGGCGCGATGGCCTCATGCTGATACCGATCTGCATTACAGAAACCCCACCAGGTCAGCCGCCGTTGTGCCGGTAGCAAACACCTTGTCCACCAGAAACGGACCCAGCGTTGCGCCGGCCGGCACATTCTTGAACGTCACCGCCACACCACCCTGCATAACACGCACGTCCCCGCCGGTGCCGACGTAGATCTGACGCACCTTGTAGGCCGCGTCTACACTGTCGCTCGGCGAGATCGCTAGCAACCCGTTAGCCGGGCCAGAATTCGGGAAGGCAACCGCACTCGGCATCACATCAGGCATACCGCTCTCCTCATAAAATTGAATGGCCCGCGCGCGGCGGGCTAGAAAGTAAACGACCCGCCGGAGCGGGTCAGTTGGTGGCGGCCAGCTCGGCCGGCGTGCAGGGGCGCCAGCGCTGGACAGTAGCGCCATCTGCGGTGATGGCTTGCACCATGCATTGCGGCGCGGGCTTCGGCGTCAGCGCCTGAACACCCAGCTGCAACAGCTGCGCGCCGGCCAGCGCGACGATGATCAGCGTGCCAAGTTCGTAGGCTTTCATGCAGTGGCACCTTTCAGCTTTTCCAGCTCCGACTGGGCGGCGGCCAGTTGTGCCTTGACCGCAGCCAGTTCGGCTTGGGCTTTTTCAGTAGCCAGCAGCGCGGCGGCGGCGGCCTCTCCCAGTACCTGGGCAAGCGGGACACCTTGCTCGCCAGCCACAGACAGCGGCACCGGCGGCTGCACCTGGCTGGTCAGCACCTGGCCGTCTTTGACGACTTCGTAGATGCGGACATGATGAGCGCCGATGCTGCCGTCGGCGTGGTGACGGATAAGGGTCTCATAAGCGCGGGTCGTTTCGATGATGGGCATGTTTTTTCCTTAGTTCACAGGTGCATTGGTGCGGATGTTGATCCAGCTGGCGCCATTGCTGAGACACTGCGCAGCACCGCCACTTGCATCAGTGACGACAATGATGTGCTGAGGGTATGCGCTAGCCGACGGCAGCGTGCCGAGTGTATAAAGCCCAGGCCGTACAGGGCCGGTCACGCTTAAGGCACCCGTGGAGGTGAGGGCCATCACCTTTTGCAAGGCCACAGCCTCGCCAGCAGTGACGGGCCCGGAAGCAGAAAGCCATTCATGCCCACCCGCATAGGGCTGAACATAGGCTGATGGCGGCTCAACCGCCGTGTACTTCGCACGCCAGCCATCTGCTACCCGAAAGCAGTTCCGCGCTACTGTGAGCGAGTAGAACCCGCTCAGCACTGCAGCACCGCGGCTGCCATCCCCAATATCGATCGCGCGGAAATCTGCCCCCCATGGGCTAGGTACCGCGCCCACGCCGACATTACCCGCCGTGTCATACGCCGGACGGGCAGCGATGTCCGCCATCAACTTGCGCAGACCATGCAAGCCGGATAGCGTGGTCGTGCCGTCGCTAAAAGACACTGCACCGTAACTATCAAATAGCTCAAACAGCTGATCCAGCGTGCTGCCGGAGCGCTGAATCAGCGCTTGCAAAGCGGCAGCCAGATCCGCCGCAACGTTGCCGGACGGCAGCATACGGATGATGGCGTACGGCTGTGCCGACGCCGTGGCACCGGTGTACGCCAACTTCAGCGTCAGTGCGGTATTACTGCCGACTGATTCAACTTCGCCCAGTGCGCCGTTCGGCAGCAGGATGATGTCGCCAGGATTAACGACACCACCACCCCAGATCGTATCCGTTCCCGTCACGGCTTTGCTGCCGTTAGTCACGGTAATCGTGCCGGTACGTAACCAGCCAAGTCCTGCCATAGCAGTCTCCCAAATAAAAGCCCGGGCATTACACCCGGGCGAGTTTCCATTTCAACTGCGTGATCCTGATCTGTCCGGCACCTGCATGCTGGTACGTGACTTTCAGATAAACCCGCCCGTCAACATAACCGCCGCCGCCGAGCGACAAACCATCGCCGGTCAGCACGTCTACCTGCATCAGCCCGGTGCCGCCACCGTTCTGAGACATACCGCCCGAGATCGTTGCCGCCCCGACGAGCTGCTCGCTGGCGGCGTCTGACCAGACTGTTGACGACTGATAGCCGGTGTCGATGATGTACGACCACACCGCCCCCGGCTCCAGCCAGCCGCTGTCTACCCCTACCGGGGCTGCGGCACGAATATCCGGCTCCGACACCACCTGCCGCGCAACCTGCACATAGCCGTCAGCTGTCACCAACACGTCCTGCCGGCCGCTGTCGCGGTTGATCACCTGCAGGAAAGGCTGGCTGCCACGGGCATTCAGATCGATGACTGCGGTGGATGCGGCCAGCGTGGGCCCGTTTTGCAGACGGCCGCTGATGACGATGCCGGCATTGGCCGTCAGCTCGGATAGCGCACCGATATAGCCGGTTTGCGCCCAGATCGATTTAGCCTGCAGCAGCACAAAATTGGCCGCATCGGCGCTGACATGCCGCGCCGCCATGGCACCGTCGAGGATCAGGTCACCGGCAATGCCCACCGCGGGCCCGCCGTTGAGCGAACCCACCGTAAACACCTGCCGGCTACCAGAACCATTCGGCAGCGAGACGCGGAACACATCCGCCAAGATGTCAAAAGCGCTGGCGTTGGCATCTGCGTATGCGGCCCAGCCGGCAATCTTGCCGCCAGCGGTAACGCGCAGGGTTTTCTGGGCTTTCAGGCCGTCCACCACTTCGGCCTGCTCGGCTACCGACGCCTCGGCTTCACCCACGCGCACGGCCAACAGCTGACGCGCCATCGCCTCAGCACCGACAGCGGTAGCACGGGCAGAGGCTTCCTCTTGCACTGCCGCAATCGCACCAGCGGCGGCCGCTTGCACGGTGTCGATGCGCTGACTCAAAGCGGCTTCCGCCGAAGCACGGGCCGTCGCCTCCGACTGAATGGCAGCGGAGTTGGCCGCAGCCGACGCCTGAACGGTGTCAATGCGCTGACCCAAGGCGGTATCCGCCGTAGCCCGCGCAGTCGTCTCCGACTGGATTGCGGCAGCGTTGGCCGCTGCCGCCGCTTGCACGGTGTCGATGCGCTGACCCAAGGCGGTATCCGCGGTAGAACGCGCTACCGACTCAGATTGCACCGCAGCGGACACTGCACCAACCTGGGCGGCCAGCTGCTCACGCACCACCACTTCCGCCTGCAGGGCATCCGCCGTAGCCTGCTGCTGCCGCGTCAACGACGCAACAGACACCCGCGTACCACGCGCTGCGCTGGCTTGCTTGTCGGCTGCCAGCGCAGCCGCCAGGGCGGCATTGCCTGCCGCATCGGCCTGCCGGGTGTAGTCCGCCTGCAGGGCGTCGCTGCGTGAGGCTTGTGCCCTGGCCTGGTCGGCCAGCGCAGTCTGAGTGGCGGTAATCGCCGACGCATTGTCAGCCGCCACCGCTTGCACGGTATCGATACGCTGGCCAAGTGCCGCGTCCGCCGTGGCGCGCACGCTGCGCTCATCGCTGATCGCCGCACCGTTACTATCGATAACCGCTTGCATTGCGCCCAGCTGACTGGCCGTGGCTTGGTCGGCCGCCGACCGCACTTGCTGCTCGACCAGCAGGCCGGCTTCTGCAGCACCCAGCCGGCTGGCCAGCGTCAGCGTCGCACTGGCCTGCGCTGCCAGCTCATCGGCATTGGCCTTGATGTCGAGCTTGGCTTGCGCCAGCGACACTTTCAGCCCGCGCGCCGCCTGGCGCTGCTCATCCGCCGCCAGCGCCGCCCGCAGCTGCGTCTCTGACAGCGTGCCCAGCTGCCGCTGGACATCGGCCAGGCCGTTGGCGTTGCTGCTGACTGCGGTGTCGGTGTACGCCAGCGCCTGCTGCACGCCCAGGCTGATCTGCGTTTCAAGCAGCTGCAGCTGGCTCTCAGCGGCCGACAGCCGGCCACCGTGCGCATTGACGGTGGTGACCGTACCGGTCAGCCGGCCATCCAGCGCATCCGCCAGCAGCAGTACGTCGCGGATTTTGGCATCAACGTCCGTGGTGATTTCTGCAGTGGCCTTCAGCCGGATCTGACCGGTCGCCGGGTCTACGTCGATGATGGCATCCAGCACGCGCCGGTTACGCCGTGCCTCCCGTGCCCGCTTGTCCGCATCCAGCACCAGGCGCAACGCCGCCTCGGCCGCAGCTTCACCCGCGGCATTCAGCTGCGGGATGACGCGCTGCTGCAGATCAGCCAGCGCCGGCGCCAGCTGCGACATTTGGCCGGCCAGCGCCGGCACGGTGACATCGCGCAGCGCGGTGAGCGACGGCACTTGGTCGATGCTGCCACCCACCAGCGCATCCAGCGCGCCACGCCCGACGGCGCCCTGCAGCTGCTGCAGCAGGATGGACGGGTCTTTGATGGTGGTGGCCGAAGCCTGCGCAAAGTCACTTGCTACGCCCCAGCTGCTATACACACGCAGCCAGTAGTACATGGTGACGCCCGTCGCCATGCCAAGATGCGCCCAGGTACTAGCCGGGTAAGCCAAATCACAGAGCTTGGCCGGCGCAGGATCAGAAGCCAACGCACTGCCAAACAACTCAGCCCGGACACAATCCGCCGACGGCCAGCCGATGGTCAGATCCACCCGCATAGCACCACCCGACGCCGTCAGCGCAGGCAAGGCCGGCTTGCGCGTGCTACCAGCAGCTGTCACATCTAGCGGCGCAGACACACTGCGCGCCCCCGTCACGGACACTGCCGCCACCCGCACTTGCCATTGCCCCGGCAGCACATCAGCAATCTCGTCGTGGTTGGCCGACACTTCCGGCAACTCTACCCAGTTGCCACCCGCCTGCCGGTAGCTGACAACATAGCCGCGCAGGAAGGCAAAACTGCTGGCCGGCCAATCCACATCCAGCCGCACGGCACGCGCACCATCCGGCCGCAGATAGTCCACTTCACGCACTACCACCCCCACCACCGCCGGTGGCGATGAAGGGTCTGGCAGGCTCGATACCGGCAGGGGCGCCAGACGAATACCCTGCTCGATGCGCGTCCACTTGTCAGGATCGTGCTGCACACCGGCAATGCTGCGGTGGAATGGATCACCCCCCACCTGCGCATTGCTGACACAGCGCCACAGCGTGGGCTGTACCGTAGTGGCCACCAGCAACCAGGTAGTACCCTCGACTGGCTGCTGGCTGAACGGCGCCACCACCTGCAGCGCGGTATAGTTACCGGGCAGCATATTGACGCCACGCCGCTGCAGCGTGCCGTCTGGCAGCGGCACTTCCAGCGAGTACGCAACCCCTGCCGCCAGCTCCACCGGCGCATCCAACACCACCGCTGTACCATCCACCGACATCAGGCGGCCACCGTAGCGGGCACCCGCCTCTACCGGGTCGGCAATCTCGAAAACGTCACCCGGCAACAGATCCAGCGCGTAGATGCCGGCGCCAAAAGACACGGTGCCGGTTTCGGCCTGCGCCGTTTCCAGCACGTAGCGCCCCAGCTGCTGGGCCTGAGCACGATTATCGATACCCACACCCACCACATCGACAGGGTTATGACCATAGCGCAGATAACCGTCGGCATGCTCTACCAGCTCGACAGCATTCTGGTAGCGGTCGGCTTTGTCACGGAACGTCACCACCGCCGATGTATGCCGGTCTTTCAGCTCGCTATCGCCATAAACAAAGCGCCCGCCCTCGACGTTGGCCGGCACAAAATGCTTGCGCGGCGACAGACAGGGCATATCCGCCACGACACGCACGCCGCCAGCGTACGGAATGACACGCCCGCAGAAAATGCTGGCAATGTCCTGCACTATCGCCCACGGGTCCGCCGTCTCGGTTTGCACCATATTGGCAGTAAAGCGCGGCCGCAGCCCGCCTTGGCCATCGCTCACCAGCTGATCACACCACTGAGCAATACGGTACAAATCCCACTTGTATTCACCATCGGGCAAGCCGATGTTAAAGCGCGGGTCGGTCAGGTAGGTGTACAGCCACCAAGCCGGGCTATTGGACACGGCCGGCTTAAAGGTGCCATCCCATGGGCCGCTATAAGTACGCGACGCCGCATCGTAATTGCTGGGCACCTGCAGCAGATTCAGCCGCCACCGGGCTTCGATCTTCGGCATGCTGCTGAACGCCTTGGCGTCGAACTTCAGCGCCAGTAGCGCACTATTCGGGTAGCGCAGCGGCGTTTCGTTGATGACGGTAAAACTGTCCCAGCTGGTGGCGTTTTGCAGGTTCTGCGTTGTGCTGTCCGGCGTGATGCGGCGCACACGCACCTGCCACGGCCCGGTACCCGCCAAGGCAAAGCGGCGCGCTTTCTGGTAGCGGCTACGCGTCTTGCCGTTGATATCGATGCGGCCAACCTCTACCCACGCACCCACCGCCGGCTTGATATCCACCGCCAGCGATACCGCCGTGGGATTGGTATTGCCGCTAGCATCAATCGACAACAGCGCAGCGGTAGACACCGTGACACGCACCGCCGTGGCAGTGACATCATCAATCAGACGCACCAGAGGCGTCGCTGCCTTGACCTCGGCCGCCACCGACACTTCGGCTTCCACATCAGAAAAACCCGCGACGCGCTCTTGATACTGCGTACCCGGGCGCCACTCCACCACCACGCGCTCGAAATTGCGCGTGCCGTCGGCATTTTCCAGCGGCACACCATCCAGGAACACGCACTGCGCCAGCGCTGCTGGCGGGCCTGCATGCTGCCCCATACCCATCAGCATAAGCATCCGCGCGGTAGCAACTGCCTGCAAACTATCCGGCGCCTCTACTGGCGTGGCTCGCGCCGCCGCATCATTGGCCAACCCCTTGGGGCTACCCGCGCCAAAAACCGTCATCTCACCCATCAGACAATGTCCTCCACGTCGATGCCGGCACTAATCACGATGCCGCTATAAATCATCTCGCCCACACCCACCGGCACCGGCACCCCCTGCACGCCGGTATTCTGGCTACCGCCGAACAGGTAGCTTTTCTGACTGGCACCGGACTCGATCTGGCCAGCAGACACGGCCGGAATCTTGGTCATCATGCCAACCACACCACCAATCGCCAGGCCGCCACCCGCCATCAGCAAGGCCGTGGCGGTACCGCCGGTAAAGTAAAAACTGGCAGCAATCAAACCCACCCCCAGCACGGCACTCACACCGGCATTAGCACCCAGCACCACTGGCGCAATCAGGATGTCACCGACTGAAACCAGCGCCACTTCATCATCGGTAATGTCACGATCCGCCACCGTCACGCGAAAGCCCATGCCGCGCTCGATGCACGCAGCCAGCGCCGCCCGAAAGCCCGGGTACAGCACATCCAGCGCCGTCACCGCCTCCCGTACCGACGCCACCGCCAGCCGGTGGCTGGCACCAAACTGCTCGGCCAGCTCGCCGGCCAGCAGCACGTTTCGCAGCTGCGTCATCATTGCGCCCTCAGAACGGCAACCGTGGCGCGCTGCCAGTAGCCGCCATAGCGTGTTTTCTCCGATGGCCGGTCGCGCAGCTGGTGCAGGATGTCGCCATCGCCCGCATATACCGCTGCGTGGTCAGCCCCAACGCTTTCCGGGTCGCAACGCATCAGCACCACATCCCCCGCTTGCGGCGCACCAGCCACCCGCACCAAGCCGGCCTGCTCGCACAAAGCCGGCACCAGGTCGCGCTGGTACCACCAGCCGTCCGGCGCATCCGCAATACGCGGCAGGTGTATGCTTTTCTCGCGCTGCTGCCAGTCGCGCACCAGCTCCCAGCAATCGAACAGGCCGTAGCAGTACGGCCGCCCCAGCAGTGGCGCACGCCAGCCGCAGGGCTCGATCAGGCGGTAATCGCCATCCGGCGCACTGACCACATGCCAGGCCCGCGCCGTGCGCTCGCACATGGCGCGATCAATCATCGACGGCTCGGCACCGCCTTGCGGGTGGCTGTGCCAGATACCCACCACCGCCCCCAGCTGACTGGCCGCCGCCCAATCCGCCGCATCCAGCTCGAAGGTGCATGACGGGTCGGACGCCACATTGCGTCCCAACCAGACACGGCCACTATCCAGCACCAACCCGCACACTTCCTGATGCGGCTGCTGGCTGGCATAGGCCAGCATTTGGCTGATTTGCTCCGGCGTCGCTCGCATACCCACCCCCAATGAAAAAACCCCGCACCAGGGCGGGGTTTGCTTATTGATCTAGCGGCTATCCGTACCGGCGCATGCCGGGGTAACCACCATAATTTTCTGTATTGCCGCGACAACGGCAGCCAGACAGCCGCTTGCTGCAGACATCTTTGGCCGGGTCGGCCGTGGGCTGATCATTCACATCGAACATGGCCGCACCGCTGTAGGCGCACTCGGCACCGCGATAGCGCACATACGGCGGGCAAGCCACCGTGGCGATAACACCAGGCGCTTTCACCCCCACAAAATCCAGCTGGCTGACCAGCTCAAACGTAATGGATGCGCCGTCAGACTCCACCCTGCGGTTGATGCGCCAGATTTCGTCCTGATGCTGTTCCGGCTGGGCAGCCAGCGCACCACCGCCACAAAACTTGGCGTGCGTCAGCCGCCGCACCAGCACCCAGCCCGCCAGCCCGGCATACTGCCGCACCAGCGCGCTAAACACGCCCTGCACCTGCCGCCCATCGTCCATGGTGGCCACGTTGGACACCTTCAGGGTTGGGCGTGGTGCCGAGCCATTGGACAGCGCGGCAAAACCCTCTGCCGCAATGGCCCACGGCTCATAGCGCTGGCCAGCAAACGTCACCGGCTCACCCGAACCGCTGGCAGTAAAATACATGGCCGCCAGCGGCACGCTGGCCGGCGGGCGCAGCTCAAACAGCTCCACCAGCGCATCCGGCACCAGCTGCTGCAACTCTTGCTGGATCTGCATCTACACCCCCACAGCAAAAACCTGTTCAAACGTACACGTCAGCGTATTGAGGTCATGCCCAGCCGGCACCACCGACCAGCCACCCCGGCACTTGACGCGGATGGCCACTTTGCCGGGGTAGGCGAACCAGAACCAGCGCACACCGGCATGGCGGCGCAGGAACGCCTCCATCGCCTCTACTTCGGCATCGCTACGGGCAGAAAAGACCAGGCTACGCACCACCGGCATGGTATTGATGCCATCCGGTACCGACTGTTCGTAACCGTCCCCCAACACCACCGACTTGATACGCGGCTTGGTTTCTACCTGGCCGCCATAGTCCGGCTCCCAGCCCCATGTCTCAGCGGCCATTCAACACCCCTCCCGGGCGCAAATCGCGAGAGAGGTTGCGGTTATACACACCGTCAGCCACCCGCTCGACCACATCAAGCGTCAACATCGGCTGACCATCTGCCCCGACACCCTCCGTCACCCGCACCTGCGCAGCGCTACTTTCATTAATCACCACGGTGATACCTCCACCGCCCCCGCCATTCCTCTGCTGCAAATACTGCTTCAGGTCGGCATTGGTACGGGCGTCCACCACCCGCTCGCCGCGATCCAGCAGCCAGGTGCCTTCACGCGGGATGCTGTCGATACCGTCGTGCGCCATACCCTGAATAGCTTGGGCTGCCATAATGCCGACACTGGTATAACCCAGCGCACGCACCATCGTTGCCGCCGGCACACCCAGAATCGGGCCCATGGTCAGCGCTTTGGTGGCCGCCTCTTCGGTATTCACAATGGCCATGGCAATAGATGCCGCACGACTGGCCAGAAACATGGCCTTGTAGGCAGCCGACTGGCGCCCGGCAGTGGACTCCACCAACGACGCCATGCCGTCGAAAACCTGCTGCCCCATACCCAGCACCAGCGAGGCTTTTTGCATTTCCAGCGCCTGAGTGTCCTGCGCCAGCTTGCGACTGGCGGCGATTTCCATCGCCACCCGCTCGGCCGTGCCTTCTGCCGTCACCTCGGCAATACGCCGCTGCATGTCACGGTGCGCCTGCACAATGCGCTCAGCATCCGGCACCATACCCAGATCCTGACGCACACCGCCCTGCAACTGCTGCATAGCCTGCGCTGCCCGCGCCACCTCCGCCCCGCGCATCTGCGCCTGCTCTGGCGCAGACAGCTGGCGGTTATTGTCGATATCGCGCAGGTTGGCCGCACTTTCGCGCTGTACGCGGGCATAAGGCGTTTCGTACAGGTCGCGCAGCCGCTGGGCCGCTGCCATCTGCGCCCGCTCGTACTCTTCCACGTCGCGGTTCAGGTCGGCAAAGAACGCCTTGCGCTCTTCCGCCGCCTGCTGCAGCCCGGCCTTGGTCTGGATGTTGGCCTTTTCTTTCTGCACCAGCTCTTCGGCCAGCGTGATCTTGGCCTGAATGTGCGCCTTGGCCACCGCCGTTTTGGCGACCGCCTCTTGCTCGCGCAGCTGGTTAAGCAGCTTCTGCCCGGGCGTGATCTTGTCCACCGCCTCGCCATAATCCACCAGTGCCACGGCCAGCTGGTTTTCGGTCTGGATGCGCGCCCGCAGGTCGGCCAGCTCGCGGTCTTCCGCGCTGCCGTACTGCGCGGCACGGCCACCGCGCTTGGGCGCGGTTTTCTTGGCATAGTCGGCCTTGATGTCGGCCACGCGCTGTTCGTGCGCCACCAGCGCGGCCTGGTACTGCTTGCTGCCCTTCCCCAACCCTGCGACAGCACCCTTGAACGCGTCCTCCTCATCGCGCAACTCTTTGGCGTAGCGCTGCGCTGCCGTCATGTTTTTGCCGTTGTTGACGTAGTTATCGGCCCGCGCCTCGGCCGCTTTTTGTTTTGCCGCCGCTGCGGCTGCATTCTTTTCACCCGCCCGCGCATCCGTCCCCACGGCAGCCAGGCGTTTTTCGATACCCGCTAGCTCGCTCTTCATGGCGGCCAGCGAGGCTTGCTTGCTGGTGAGCGACTCGGAAAACGAAAACGAATAGAGGTTCTTTTGCTTGTCCTCGATCAGCGCCTTGAGCTGCTCGGCACGCGCCGCCTGCGACTGGGCCTTGTAGTCCACCGCGTTTAGCGGATTGAGAAACCGCAGCGCGGCACCACCACCCGCCGCAGCCTGCCCCCAGAAGCCCGCGCCTTCCGCCCGCGCACGGCGGATTGACCCCGAAAAGTCATTAAAGGCATCGGCCATGATGGACAGCTGGCCACTAATGAAGGCACTCACCCCCGACGCCGCCACTTCGCGCTTCATACCCTCCCAAGCGTTGTTGAATTGCGCCGTCGCCTTTTGCGTCTCACCGCCGAACTTGGCCGCATCGGCGGACATGCCGCGCAGCTCTCGCGCCAGCTTGGGCAGGAAATCGTCAGCGATAATCTCGCCACTTTCCAGCATGCGATTGAACTCGCCCGTGGTGACGCCCATCGCCCTGGCCGCCGCCTGCGAAGCCACTGGCAAATGGTCTGCCAGCTGCCCGCGAAATTCCTCGGCGCTCACAATACCCTTGGCCGACATCTGGACCAGGGCGCGCATGGCGCCTTCAGCCTCTTCTACCGACAGACCAAACGCACTACCTGCCAGTGATAGGGACTCGAAGATTTCCCGCGCATGCCCCTCAAGGCCGGAACCTTTAACAGCACCGGCAAAGCGGGCATAGGTGGTAGAGACAACACCAAAATCCTGCCCCAACTGATTGGCCGTCTGGCTAAGCCACTCCACATCTTTGCCGATGGCTTTGATATCGCCGCCGTTGGCGTAGAACAGCGTTTTCTGCAGCTTCTCGCTGGCGATCTGAGCCTGATTAAGCTCCCGCGCCACCTCGATCACGCCATCCTTTAGCGAGGCCAGCCCCTGCACGGCCACCAGCGCCCCAGCACCGATAGCCCCCAGCTTGGCTACGTCGGCGATCTCCTCCATGGCGTCCGCCGTGCGGGCAGCCTCTTTGCGCACATCCCCCAGCGCAGACCCGACAATCTGCTTGGTTTTCGCCATGTCCTGCTGGATCTGCGCCGTGCGCGCTTCCAGGCTGATGATCAGCGACCCTACCTGCTGCGTTGCCATAGCCCCCCCTTAATTACCCTTGCGCCGCAGCAGCTCTAGCGCCTCGCGCTCCATGGCTAGCAGCAGCGGCCACCATTCTTGGCGCTGCTTACGCGGCGTGCCGCGCAGGCGGTACAGGCTTTCCAGCTGCACGGCATCCAGCCCCTGCGGCACGCAGTCCACATAGCGCCAGCGCGGCCCCATTTCCTGCCACACCTGCCACACCGGCACCGCCGCCGGGAACAGCTGCACCCCGCTTTCAGCCGCCGCCGGCAGCATGGCGTCGATTTGTTCTTGCGGTACGCCCATGACGGCCAGGCCATGGCGCTGCTTGTCGCGGTCAGCACGGCCACTGCCGCCGTACTGCCAGCGCACCGCCTCGATCAGTTTTTTTCCAGCGCGCCGTAACGCAGATCGTCCAGCGCCTGCATCAGCGCACGGTTGGCCGCAGGGCCGTGGGCGCTCAGCAGCAGCACTTCCAGCGCGTCGGCGCTATAGGCCAGCGGCTGGCCGCTTTCATCCGCCACACCCTGCCAGCCGTCGAAGACTTCGGCGTACAGCTTGGCGTTGGCACGGTAAATATCGGAGACGGTTTTTTCGCCCTTGGCCTGGGCGTGGCGCTGGAACAGCGCGTCCCAATCCGGCTGGCTGCGCAGCAGGCCGGTCAGCTTGATTTCGACAATGACAGCCTCACCAGAGGCATTGCGCACCGCAATGCGGGCGGTAACCGTGGTACGGTCAGTGGTGGCAATCTTGAGCATGGTTTCCCCAATGCAAACGCCCCGCACTGGGCGGGGCGTGGTGTTTAACGGAAGGTCAGCGAGAGTTCGTCGTTGCCGTTGACGGGCTTGGGTGTGAGCGGCAGCGTGGACAGGTAAATGCCGTTGCTTTCGTCGTAGTCGTAACCACCCAGCACCACGTTGGCCGCCACCTCGACAATGGCACCATCGGCACTACCCAGCTGCACCTGCAGCGCGCCAGCCGTGGCGGCCTTGATCGACGGCAGCCAGTCTTTTTCGGCCACCTTGGTGGACTCGATCTTGATGCTGCCGGACGGGCTGCGCTCGGTGATACGCACCACCTCGGCACCACCCGGGCGGGACTGGTATTCCACCTTTTGCCCCATATCCAGCGACAGGCTTTCCACGGCCACACTGTAGCCATGCAGCGTGCAGACAGGCACGTTGGCCTTCTCGAAAACCAGCGGGTCTTTCCACGCCGTGAACACGGCAGCGCCTGGTACAGCGTCAGCACGGCCACCGTGCAGGCCGATGAACTCGAACTTGAGCTTGGGCACGGCCTTGTTGCTCATGTCCAGCGAGCATTTGCCACGCGAGCCCAGCAGCTTGTACAGGATGCCGCCGATGTTGTAGTACAGCGTGGCCGACTCGAAGTTTTTGGATACCGGCGTATAGGTCACCTTGACGCCCGCCGTGGTGGTGGCAGCAAAGCCGCAAGCACGCAGCAGCGCGTCGTAGGCCGGCGCTGTACCTTTGGTACCGGAGCTGGCCAGCTCAACCGAGAATTCCAGCTTGCAGCGGAAGCTGTGCGGAATGCTATCGGGGTTACCCATATAGCCACGCACCAGTTTGCGCTCGGCCTTGTCGGATTCCAGCGGGGTAAACTTGGGATCTACCAACAGCACCGCCGCCGCGGGTACCGCATCCGTGTTGTAAGCTGCCTCGATCTTGGCCAGCAGCACCGGCAGAACGTCAATTGCCATGGTTTTCGCCTTTCTCTTCGGTGCGCTCTACCAGCTCGCGCTCACCGCTTTCCGGGTTGATGACATAACTGCCGCCCTGCCCGGCATACGGACATGCGGGCGACAAAAAACCCGCCTCCGGGGCGGGCTGTTCTTTGGCGTCTTTCGCCTGTTGTTTGCTCATAGCTCACCTTTCGGACAGCGGTAGCTGACCAGGTATTGCGCCCGGCAGATGCCAAGCGCGGGGTTTTCGTCGTCGTAGCCCCACTGCACGCCGCCGCGCTGGATGGCATAGGGCAGCGCCAGCAGCACACCATTGGCTTCGCGGTGAACTACATCGCATGCCGCATGCGGCACATCGCCTTCGCCCAGGATTTCCAGCTCCAACGTCAGCGAGCGGTACTCGAAGTCAATCGGCGAGCGCTCTGGCGATTCAACATCGGACACCAGATGCACCAGCACCGCCGGAAAATCCTGATAGCTGTCCGCCTCATCCAGACTGCGGGTAACACGACCTGCCGCCACACCCGCCGCCAACAAGGCAGCCACGACGGCGTCACAGATTCCGTTTGCTTTGCTCATGTTTCTTTCCAGTGAATACGCCAGGTAGTGGCTACCAGATGCGGGCCAGCATCATCACCTTCATCGTGCGCCCCCTCATCCACTACACCACGCACTTCAATACCGGCAAACACACCCCGGCGACGGTCCAGCACCTGCCGCAGCGCATCTGCCACGGCGTGGGCTTCGTCGTAGGTTGCGCCCACCACAGACAGCTGCACCAGGCTTTTGACCCAAGGCAGGCGACCAGCCGGCGCCTGGGCGCGGTTTTCGGTGACAATCTGGTACGCGATGGCGGGCAAGGTCGGCTCGGCAGGCAGCCGCACCGGGTAAACACGACTACCCACCAGTGCGACCATGCCAGGGTCGGCCAGCATCTGGACAATGGCAGCACCGATCATCGCGTTACCTCGCCACTATCAATGGCCTGCTCGACCACGCGGCCAACCTCGGAGAGCGCCTGCCCCAGCTTTTGCGCGGCGGGGCGCATGAACGGGTACGGCGGCACGAAACGCCCTTCGGCCTTCAGTACTACCCGCGCCGCCTTGCGCCGCACCTCGCCGCCCTTGATCTTGCCGCCGGGGCCGCGCGCGACGTGGCCGTTTTCCAGAAACTTGCCGTAGAAGCCCTTGGGCGTGAGCCCCACGCGGTATGCCACCGCGCCACGTTGGCCGGAGCCACGCGACGACGCCACGCGGATCTGCTTGGCCAGTGCGCCGCTACGCCGGCGCACAATGCGCCGCGCTTCGTCACGGATCAGCGCCGCACCACGGTACAGGCCCCGGCGCAGGGTTTTGCGCTGCAGGTTGCGCGGCACTCGGTCCAGCGCATCGAACAGCTGCTGCATGCCATCAACCGTTGCCATCATCCACCTCCAACATCAACACCTGATAGCCGCGCTGCTCATGCGGCAGCACCGCCTTGACGCGGTAAACACCGCCCGCATGCAGCACCCGCCAGCCAACCAGAATCGACCGCTCGCGGATGGTGACTCGCAAGCTGCAGCCGGTCTGCTCTGCCAGCGCCGCGGTATACGAGCGCGCACCCAGCACATCCACCTTGGCGTACAGCGCGAACGGCACAGACCACTGACTCACCACCTCGCCACTCGCCAAGCGAGTGGGCGACGGGGTTTGCACGCGGATGCGGTCATTCAGACTACTGGCCGTGATCATGCGTACAGCCTCCACGGGTCCAGCAGGCCATCCACGAAAGTACGCGCCAGCGGCACCAGCCGCTGGTCGGCTATCGCCTCGCGTGCGGCGTAAGCGGTGGCCACACGCAGCAGAATCCACGACTTGACCGCCGCATCGACTGCCGCAGCGTCCGGCCAGTAGCCGCAGGTATAGCGCACCCGCACCATGCGCGTGCCGAACGGCCAGCCACCCAGCGCTACCAGCTTGCGCCCTTTACTTAGCCGCCACTCGTCAGCAGCCAGGTCGATTTCGGCACCGGCCGCCGTGATGGCGGTAACCTTGGCTACCGCCGTCACATCGGCATGCAGCACCAGCTGCAGCGCCGGGTCTTCAAACTCGCGCTGCCAGGTCTGCGGCAGGATGGGCCGCCCCAGCTCGTGCTGGCAGGCGGTTACCGCCGCCTGCAGATACAGCCGCAGCAGCGCGTCCTCCTCGGGGATGTCGGCATCGATGCGGCATTGCGCCTTGATGTCGGCGAGCGGCACCAGCGAGGCAGCGTCCTGCGGGGTGATCAGCTTTTCTTGCATGGCTCACTCCATGAAAAAACCCGCCAGCGGCGGGTTTCGGTTTGGCCGTTTAGTCGGCGGGCGGCGCGGAGGGCGGCTGATCATCAGCCGAGTCTGCCACTTCGGCAGCCTCCGCTGCCGCACGACCCTTCTTGATCGGCTCAACCCAGCCCTCCGTAACAGCGATGTCCACGAACTCGGACGGGAGTTCAGCCTTGCCCTTTTCTACTTCCACCACCGCGATACCGTCCGGTGAATACTTGAACGACTTCAATACCTTTACCGTTACCATTTAAAGCTCCCACCGCCGCCCACAAGGGGCGGCTGAAAAGATTGATTAGGCGCCGATTTTCAACAGCTTGATGGCATTGGAATCCATCACACCGCCACCCATGCGCTTGGTGGTGTAGAAGCTCACGTACGGCTTATTGCTATACGGGTCGCGCAGGACACGCGTGCCGTATACGTCGGCGATGGTATAGCCGCGCTTGAAGTCGCCAAACGCCACAGCCAACGAACCGGCCGCCACTACCGGCATATCGTCGTTTTCGACAATCGGCTTGTTCAGCAAGGTAGACGGCTCGCCCGCATCCAGACCAGGGCGCCACAGATAATTGCCGTCCGCGTCCTTCAGCTTGCGCAGCAGCGGAATGGTCAGGCTATTCAGCATCCAGGCCGCATTGTTGCGGTAGCCGGCTTTCAGCGAGTACACCAGGTCGATCAGCACATCGGCAGGAATCGTAGCGGCCGCACCCGACATCACATGCTGCAGGGTACCGATAGCACGGGCATTATCCGCATTGAGCGAGGTAGCGTAAGCCAGAAAGCCCTTGGGCTTCTTGATGCCATCACCCACGGTGAACGCTGCGCTCTCCGCCTCGGCAAATGCAATGGCCAGCTCATCAGCCAGCCATGCCTCAGCATCGAAGTACATATCATCCAGCGACTTTTGCGTCGCCTGGGGGTTGGCGTACAGCTCGCCAAAGAACGGCGCCACCGGCGCCAGCTGCGGCGTATTGGTAGGATTACGCGGATCAGTCTCACCGACCCAACCAGCGTTGGCGCCACCCTTGTTGATCAGGCGCGAGTAGGTTTCATTGCCCACCGTGATGACATTACACACATCACGCATCGGGTTACCTTTGCGCAGCAGCTGGATGATGTTGGTATCCAGCTCTTTAGGCACGGCGTAACCGCCATCGCCATCTACACCAATCTGCAAAGCCTTGGCCTGCAGATCACCCAGGCCATCGTCAACACCCTTACGCACAAACTTGCCAAAAGCCTGCTTGTGCTCGGCCTCTTCCGCGCTGATGCCGTTACCACCCAGCCCCTGACGCGCAGACTTCCTTGCCAGCTCATCGACCGAGGATTTCAGCTCGGTCAGCTCGGTCAGCGCCTTATCGACGTTGGCCAGCTTGACTTCGATATCGCCGGTCGGCGCGCCCTTTTCTACCTTCTTCAGGCGCTCGTCGTTGGCGTTTTTGTACTCATTGAAAGCGCGACCGAGTTCTTCGATGACGCGCGGCAGTTCGCCAGGGTTAGCGTTTTTACGCTCCATATTGGACGGGTAAACCAGTTGTTGACCGTTCATTAGCATGCACTCCGGATGGATTGAATCAGATTGTTGAGAGAAGCCACCAGGCTGGCCTGCTCGGCCTGACGGGCTTTAACGCCGTTAACGCGGGCGGCGTCATTGGCGGGGAACGTGACGACGGACACCTCCCACAGATCGACCTTCTTGAGCGTTCGCACGCCGGTAGCGCGGTCGTAACTGTCGTCACGGGAAACAAAACCGATGGACAGGCCGGACAGGGCCCCCATCTTCATGAGCGCGTAGGCTTCTTTGCCACGCGCCGAATCGAGGCACAAGCGCCCCTCCACATACAGACCGACGCTGTCTTCGGCCATCTTGGTGTAAACGCCGATGGGTTCGGACTGGCGGTGCTGCCACAACAGTGCCGGCAGCGCCTTCTTGGCCGCCCAAGCATCCAGCGAGTCGGCAAAGGCACCCTTGGCGACGATGTCGTAATCACCGTCCACCACGTCGAACACACTGGCGTAGCCAGAAAAATGGCCGTCATCGCTGACGGCCTTGATCTGAAAACTGAAGTCTTTTTGACTCAGCCCGGACGCTTCGCCCGACTTGACTTCAAGATTGCGCGACACTGTCGCCTCCTTTCTTGGATGCAGCAGATGCGGCCAACTCCCGCGCCATATCCACCGGCACCATGTTCAACGGCACCATGCGGATATCGCCACCTTCGTAGCCGTCCATATCTTCCATTTCGAGAATCTGGTTTGGCGTCAGCGCGCCGTTATTGAACAGAGCGCGATAAAACTCGCTGCGCGACTTCGCATCACCCCGCAGCAGGCTGTTAAACAGGAACGCCGCGTAATACTGACCACGCTCGGCGGGCTGAAGCAGGTCACGCGCTATGGCCTGTTCCCAGCGACGCGCCCAGGGCATGAGCGTATCGGTGACATACTCCTGCGACTGGTGCTCGATATTGCTAAAGGTGGCCTTATCCATGCTGTTGATCTTGTGCAACGGCATGCGGTACAGGCGGGCGATTTCTTCTACCTGGAATTTGCGGGTTTCCAGAAACTGCAGGTCGGACAGCTTGAGCCCCAGCGACTCCCAGCTGAGGCCTTCTTCCAGAATCACCGGCGCATCGGCGTTTTCGAGGCCGCCATTGTCTCGCCAGCTTTCTTTCAGCCGGTTGTATGCTGTGTCGGACAGTTTGCCAGGCGCAGCCAACACACCAGGGCCGGTAACCCGACCACCAAACATGCGGGCGCCATGTTCCTCGGCAGCCAACCCCAGCGCGAAGGCTTCGCGTGCGTACTCGATAGGGGTCACGCCGACCACGCCATCCAGCGTCAGGCCGCGCAAGTGCAGCACATCATGCGGGTCAAGATCGATGCTGCCACCTCTTGCCGCCTGATAGCGGTACTGCAGGCTGAAATCATCCAGTTGCTTGACCGACATGCGGCGCGGATCGAGCGGCAGCAGTTCCAATACCCGCTTGCCAGACCACACGATGCGCGCGTACCCATTGCCACGCAGCAATAGACACGCCTGCATCAGCTGCACGAACTCGAACGAGGTCTGCCAGTCGTTAGGCGAACCATTCAGCAGGCTGTACAACGGGTGATTTACCGCCCTGTCTTTGCCCCGCTCACGGCGCTGGTAAAGGTGCAATGGCAGCTTGGCCATGTCTTCGGACAGGTTGCGCACGCAGGCATAGGCTGCCGACAAGCGCATGACGGTGCCGGCATTTACCGCCATGCCCGTCTTAGACTGGTAATCCGCCAGGAACTTACCCAGCACCGACTCCAACTGACCAGCACTGGCGCTTTTGCGGCCAAAAGGCCACAGCGACTTGAAATTGATCATCTGAGTGTCCTGAGTCCGGTTTCTTCGTAGATGGATGTTTCGTCCAGATGCACCATGGCGCGCGTAGCGGCCATGCACATAGCAACAATCGGATCAATGCGGCCTTGCGACCGCTTCTTGTCCGGTTTCATGTTTTCGTTGCTGTCGATCAGCAACGTGACGTTACCGGCGCACCAGCGCAGCAACGGGTTGGCCGCATGGCGCAGCCGCTTGCTATAGACCAGCCGCTCGATGTGCTTGGCACCCGGCGACAAACCGCCAAAGTTCTGCGGCAGCTTGACCATGGGCACGTCGTTTTCCAGCAGCTGGTTGGCCAGGTGCGTACTGTTCCAGGTATCGAAGGCGATTTCCTGCACGTCGTAATCCTTGACCGCCTGCTCGATGGCAGCCTTGACCGGCTCGTAATCGGTGACATCGCCCTCGGTGACGGTGAGCCAGCCCTTTTTCGACCATGTCTTGTAGTCGGAACCGGCATCCTGATCACCGCGCAGCTTGGCTTCCGGCACCCAGCACCAGGCCAGCACGTACCAGTCGCCGTCTTCGTCACCATCTGGCGGCGGAAACAGCAGCACAAAGGCGGTGATGTCGCGGGTACTGGCCAGATCGAGACCACCAAAGCAGCGCCGGCCAAGCAGCATGTCGCGGTCGAACTTCTTGCCGCCTTTGTCCCACACCGTCATGTCGAACCAGCTGAGCGCATCGCCGACAAAGACGTTAAGGTCTTTGGTCAGGAAGTTGGCGCGGGCGCTAGGTAGCACCTTGGCCTGTGCGGCCTGCCCTTCCATGTAGGTGTAGGTTTTGGCACTACCCAAGCCGGGATTGGCTTTGATCCAGACATCCGGGCTGTACGGGTCATCGCCCTCGTCGATGGTGTAGATGACCCCGAACATGCGGTCATCGACCACTTCACCGCTCAACACCTTTACCAGGTAGGTGCGCACCTCCATGCAGATGCCGTCAAGGATGAAACCGGCTGTGGTGATGGCGTTGATAAGCGGGTGAAGGCGCGCACCCAGCGCGGAAATCATCACATCCCACACCTCGCGGGTTTTGTGGGCGTGCAGCTCATCGACAAACACGGCTGAGGGGTTTTTGCCGTCCAGGTTTTCCGCGTTGGCCGCCAGCGGCTCATACACCGATTCGCTTTCCTCCCCCAACAGCACCAGCTTTTCCTGGTTGGCCCCTTCGTACACCTTGACTGAGCGCCCGAGCTTGGGCGAGCGGCGAATCCAGCGCTTCACATTGACAAACGCGGGCTTGAACACCGGCATGGCTTGCTGCCGCGTGGTGGCGATGGTGTACACCTGGGCGCCGTGCTCACCATCCATCATCCAGAGGTAAGCGCCAATCGGCGCCATCCAGGTGGACTTGCCGTTTTTACGGGCCACCTCCTCATAACCGATGCGAAAGCGCCGCAGCTTGGTACCGACCTCGCGCCAGCCAATCAGCACCGCCGTCCAGAACAGCTGCCAGCCATCCAGCAAAATGGGCTGGCCACCTAGCGGACCCGTGGTATGCACAAAGCGGCACTGCACGTAGTCGATGCAGTGCCAGGCATGCGCAGGGGAAAAGAAAAAACCGCGCTTGTGCGCGGTTTGCAGATCTCGGTAGTGGCGTTCCACCGCGAGCATGGCCAGCCTGCCGACGGTGATTTCACCCCGCAGGACGGGAATGCCGTATCGGGTATCCCATTCCTGCCACTGGTCTTCTGGCGGTATCAGCCGGAGGCGGCTGACGGGTGGCTTCTTGCGTGATTTACGAGCCCGTCGAACAGATCGTCCTGCGGCGACTGCTCCGGCAGCTTCGCCCGCACCGTCGCTACCGACGGCAGCGTCAGGCATGATTCCGGCAACCATTTCAGTAGCTCCCCCTTCAGATTGCGGGCAACATGAAACGCCTGGTGCGGCTGCTCATAGCCATTGGCTGTGGTGACAAAATAGGTGCCGCCCTGATCACGCTCGACCTCACTCAGCTTCAGCTCGGCATCGATCCAGCGGACATAGGTGCGGCAGATGATGCTGATCGTCAGGCCGCAGGTGTAATGCTCTAGCCCGGCATCACGTAGCGACTCGCAGATGTAGTCCCAGACCTTCCGCTCTCGCGGGGTCAGCTGGGCGCCAGGCGGCGTAGATGGTGATGCGATTGCAGCAGACTGCTTATCACCGGGACTTTTAGGCGGTGCGCCCGCCCCGCCCGTAATGACAGCGAATGGCGGCTTGGAATCGGCCATAGTGCGCTCCAAGGCCTTTCGGCCATAAAAAAAGCCCCCGACACGTCAGAAAACGCGTCAGAGGCCCTGCATTTTTAACCCCCCCCTGTTCTAAAAACAGAGGCCATAAAAATCTTTGGCTAGGCACGCGGTCTTTGGCGAGGGGCGCCAGACTTTGACCCACCCCTCCCCCTGCGGCCAACCTCACGCCCGCCGGTTGCCGAAGCCACCATCGACCCGCGCCGTCTTGCGGTCATGGCACTGCTTGGACATCGGCATCCAATTGGCCCTATCCCAGAACAAAGCCTGAGCCTGGGCGATACGCTCGACATCGCCAGAGTCCAGCGCCTCTTTCAGACCGTGACGCTTGATGTGATCGACCACCGTCGCAGGCAGCACACGGCTAAGCTGGCGACACTCATCGCACTCACACAACGGACGCTGCCGCAAGAAAGTGTCTCGGGCTTTCGTCCAGCGCGAGTCATAGCCGCGACTGGCAGCCGACCCGCGCCGCTCATCCATCTCGCGGCGTAGCGCCTTGCGGTGCGCATCGCAATAACCAGAACCATCCCGAACCAGCACACTGCAGCCGCGATGGCGGCACGGACTAGGGGCAGACTTCGGCATGGCAGAATCCAGAAAAGGAAACGCCCCAGCCGTCACAGCCAGGGCGCTCAAGGGACAAACGAGGAGAAACAGAAACCACCAGCCCAATGCAAAAAGCCCAAGGCGTTAACCTTGGGCTTTCTCTGGACGCAACTCTGGCGGTGTTGACGGCATGTTATTGGCGGATTTTTCGACTGTCAAGCGGCATCAAGTTCCACCCCGTAGATTTTCTGCAACATCGGCTCAAGGCTGCCACACGCTGCCAGCAACCAACCCTGCAGCACTACCTCGATGTGACGGCGGTAAAACTCCGCCGCAGTGTCGTGGTGAATGCCAAACTCGCGGCCAAACTCGCGGAACGATCCCATGCCCGTCAACCAGTACCGCACCCAATACTGCAAGCCTGACTTGCCGTAGACCAGAGACTCCGGCGCATGATGACTGACAAACGAAACCAGGTCATCGAACACCGACTGCAGAAACGCCATGCTGCCATCGTTCACCCTGGCCATCAGCGCCAAGTTAAACCGCGCATCCAAACCGACCACCGCCGCCACGATCTGGCCGGCGTCCATCAATGCCAGCTCACGACCACGCAACGACTCGCCGCCCCTTACCTCACCGAACGAAGCCGCCGCTTTCAGACCCTGCGACCCTACACGCTCGAATGCCAAACGTACTGCACGAACCACATCGACTTTCACACAAGCTCCTGATCTCCCCAGACCAGTTTTCCCTGTCGGCCAACCTCTGTCGGGCTGGCTCAAAGTGCCGATATCATACCACGTCAAAACCCTTTGCCGGCCAGCATGGCGCGCATCTTTGCCAGCTCACGCTGCTGCACCTCTCGGGTCTGCAACCGCCGCTCATCGGGCAGAGCATGCACCACCACTGGCGGCCACTCACCCCACGCCAGCACCTCTTCCAGCTTTTGCGCCCAGCGCTTGGCCGCACCAGGCCAGCTAGCGTTGCGCAGCTCCCACCAGTCGAACCGTTCAGCCGCCCAATACACCGCCGGGTGACTCCACTTGCCAGGCGACACCGGCTCACCGTACAGCAGCGCCACGGCATGGCCTTGCGCCTCCACAAACGCCGCATGGTAGTCCGGTACCGGTGAGAAGTAGCGCAGTAGCTTGGGCACTTCCAACGGCGGCCACTCCGCGCCCTCCGCCTCGATGCGCTGCAAGCCGGCGTTCACGCAATCCCGCGTAATCCGCCGCCGCGCCATGCCATCAGCCAGCGTCTGCAGAAACAGCTGCTGCACCTTCGGGTCGCCCAGATCACGCGCCACCTTGCCCGGCCACCAGCCAGTCAGCGCCACCAGCACATAGCCAGCCAGCGCCAGGTACTGGCCATCAGCGGCTGGCGACATCAGGTCTCTAGCTGCCATGGCCCATTGCCCCCAAGGCTGCATCCAGCACCGACGCCGCGCCACCAGCAGCCTTGCCCGCCCCGCGCTGGGCAAACGGCACCACCTTGGCCGGAGCCTGCACCAGCGACCCGTTTTCGATTGTCGTGGCAGCATAAGCCGCCACATTGCCCGCGCCCCGGCTACGGGCATCCGCAATGGCCACCAGCATTTCCTGCTCGCCTACTGCCCGCTGCTGCGCCACAGCTGCCACACGGCCAACCGCTTTGGCCAGCGCCGCCGTTGGCACACCGTCTTGCCCCAGCAGCCGCCGAAACAGCACCCCCACTGGCTGACCGCCGTCTACAGCGCCGGCGTCAGTCGGCACGGCACCCCCTGCCACACTCGCGCCCGCGTCAATCATCTCATCTCTATCTACGGATAACGGATGTCTGGCGGCTTTTGAAGAACCCGCCACGGGCGGGTTACGGGCGGCTTTGCCTTGTTCAATATCGGCAAAACCCGCGCCAATGCTGGATTTCAGGCAATCATAATCTGTGGCGGCTTTTGAAGAACCCGCCACGGGCGGGTTACGGGCGGCTTTTTTTTGCGCGCAATAATGCTGATCAGTCTCGCCACCCTCAAAAACAACCGACTCCCCAACATGCGCGGCTTTAGCGTCGTAAACCGCCATCGGCAGGCGCATGATCAGCCGCTTGCCCTGCATGTCGGAAATCAATTCTATCAGGCCAACACGCTCAAGATGCCCAGCCAGCCGGCGCACCTGGTCACGGCTAGGCAGCTCGCCGGCAATGCCGGGATGCGACTCTACTTCAAGTGTGGCGCGCATGCCAGCCCAGCTAACGCGGTGAGTGCGGCCAACCGTGCCGGTAACGTAATCCATGCGCGGCCTCAGCTCACGCAGGTACAACACCTGCGCACCCAGCGGCAGCCCTTGCAGCGCCGCCAATTCATCATCCGTGATTACCACAACCCACCTCCATTACTCACCACGGCCATACCACTGCCTGGTTGGCAGCTGCCGATACGGCTCAAAATCCACTCGGTTCGACTGCAAAATGCGCTGCACCGCCTTCATGTGCTCCGGCGAATACAGCCCGCGCAGCCGCGCCTCCTCGCGCTTTTTCCAGTCACGCCAGCCAGCACGATGCAGTGCCAGCAGGTAGCTGGCATCCGCCTCAACGGCCCCGCTTACCTGCATCCAGTTCACGGCGCCTCTCCTCGGCATCCAGCAGCGCGATAAGCGAGCGCAGCAAGGCGCTACCCGCCTCCCGCTTGCGCTCCGGCGGCGCCGCTTTCACGCGGTAGGCCCGTCGCGCCATCAGGCTTTGCACCGCACGCAGGCCGGACATTACGCCGCCACCCTGCCGCGCTTGTGCGCAGCCCGTACAGCCAGCGCCATTTCACCTATCTTGGTCATGGCCCGCATCAACGCCTCCTCGCAATCAGCCAACTCAGCGCAATCAATGCGGCCATCTGCCACAGCCAGGCCAATCGCCTCGCCCACGTCACCATGCGCCGCCATCAAGCCGGACAGCGCCAGAATGGGCGACGTGGCGCAGCCAGGACCAAACAGCGCCGGCATGCACACGAAGCCCAGGCGCTCGGCAAACGCAAACAAGATGGCCGGGTCATTGGTGGCCACAGAGATCTGCACCGCCTCATCCAGCCGCAGGTGGTGCGTGTCGTTATGCGGGTTGAGCTTGTTAGCCAACACCTTGGGCGACATACCCAACATGCCGGCCACCGCCGCAATGCTATGCGGTTTGCTCTCGCAGATGATGCGTGCCGCTGCCAGTGGGTCCATGTGTCAAACCTCTCAAAATTCACGTAGATATCGATAAACACGACCACTACGATGTGCACCAGGGAATAAAAAACGCCCGTGGGGACGGGCAAAAAGCCGCAGCTACTCTGGGGAATCGAGCTGCAACAGGGGAACCGAATCAGCCGACAGCACCCGATCAGAGGTGCCGCCGGGCTGATATGAAATCTTGAAGAAAGCCGCGAGCTGCTCAATCGTGCAGATTCGCGGATTTGTGGCAACTCGCTGGCCAATCTTGCGAACTGTAGGCAGTGGAACACCACTGCCACGCGCCACTGCCGGCCAATCGCCGCGAGTTTTATCAAGCTGCGCAAGGACTGCGCTATAGAGAGGATATTCCATTCCGGACTTTCCCAAACCGAATACGGTTAGCCTACACGAGCCGCAAACGGTTTGCAAATCCGGCAATAATCCGTTTATGGAAAAGTCAATCAAAGCCGTGCTGGCTAAAAACCTTGAACTGCTGATGAAGCGGCACGATCGGTACTCAACCAACAACAAGTTGGCGGAGACTACAGGCCTGGGGCTTGGCACCATTAATCGCATCAGGCAGCAAGCGTCCGCCGCAGGAATTGATACCGTAGAGATCATTGCCGCCAAATTCGGCATGAAAGCGTGCGACCTACTGGACGAGAATCTGGAACAACGACTGCCAACCAGCACAGCGGGCAAATACAACCTTCAGCCGGTTGCAGGGCACCTGACATTCCAAGAGCAAACCGCAAACACCTATCTGCTACAAGATCCGGTTAGCCGCTTATCAACATCTGCCAGAGAAGCTTTTTTGCGTGGCAGCCTGACAGAGCAAACGATTGATGCATTTGCCCAAGCATTTGAGCTGCTACCTCGCCCCAGCAACGACCTCAAGGCCGAAACGGGCGAGATGAAATCCACCCTCGACCAACTGCGCAAGCAGCAACCACCGCAATAAATATCCAGCTGGCACACGCCAGCCGCATCAAATGCAGCGCCGTGACCATCTCATTACCGCAGATGACCGCCCCGGTCATTCCTGCCCGGCAGCGAGATGGAGACAATCACGGACATGCACAGCCAGCACGCCATACGCCACCAAAACCTGCGCCGCCTTGTCGAACGACACGGCGGCGTGGTGGCATTGGCGCAGCAGCTGGGCCGCGACTCGTCGCAAGTCAGCCGCTGGCTGGCTTGGCCAGGCAAGCACAGCCGCACCATCAGCCACAAGATGGCAACCCACATCGAACACAGCCTGCAACTGCCCGCCGGCTGGATGGACACCCCGCACAGCAACACCCTCACCGAGCAGCACCCGCTGCTGGACGCAGCATGCAACTTTCTAGCCTCCTCGCCAGATCCGGCGGTGGCGGATATACTCGCCCAGCTCTTACGAGCCATAACCCCACCACCCCGACCGTAACCGTGATAAAGCTGCTGGACACCGGACACCTCATCGCCCCGCTACCCACCAGCCACACCACAGCCCAACTTCACAGAGCATGTTTAATCCGGGATGAGTACGCCAACCGCGTACACGCCCACATCAAAGCCTTCCCGGCCGACAGCAAAGGCCTGGCCAACGAAGTGGCCGGCCACCTGCTGCACCACGCCGCCGGCATCAACACCGCCCGCCGCGCCTGGCTGATCGTACTGAACCGTCACGAATTGACCACGCTCTTTCCGGCAGTCGATATCGGCAACGATCAGGAATGGCTATGCTGGGCAACCGAGCATATCGAAGGCATGCCCATCAACGCGATGGACGCATGGACGTGGGGCGACGAGCTGGCCGTCTGGCCAGACACCGCTACCTGCATCGCGCTGCACGAGTGGCTATGGGCCATCGACGGCAACGCCGGCAACCTCATCAGCACCGGCCACGGCGACTTTGCCGCCATCGACCACGCCGACATTCTGGGCGGCCAACACTGGACGGCAAAAATGCTGCGCCACAACACGCAGCAGCGGTTCTACAATAAGGCCTTGCATATTGCATGGGGCGGCACACCCACCCCGCAGCAGCGCCAGGCAGCCCGCGACAAAGCCAGCCGGCACAGCCATATCCTGCAGGCCGCATGGCCGCACATCCACCAGTGGTGGCAGAGCATGCTAAAAAGAAAAGACATCGACGCCGCCTACGCCTTCCTGACAGAACGCGCCGCGCCAGGCTGGATAGACAATCGACTATGAGCAAAATGAGCAAGATGTTGGCCGCGCTGCGCGCAGCCAACCCGCAAAGCCAGCCCCGCACACCCGGCTACACCGGCTGCGGCCGCTGGCTGTACTGGCACAGCCCCAGTGGCGAACGCATCATGATCGGCATTGCCATCGATCTGGCCGGCATCACCTACCGCCAGATCATCACCGGTGACGACTGCGCCGATATCGCCCGCCAGCTATGGGGCGACACCACCGCGTGGCAGCTGAGCAAACTGCTGGCCGGCACCATGGCCGCCACCCTCACCCCTGCCATGCCGCTACCCGCAGGCATCAGCAGCGAACCCATCGCCATCGTCACCGGCGACACCCCCGCCGACATCCTGGACGCGCTATGGCAAGCCGGCCCCGCGCAAAGCCTGCTGCTCAAAAAAAAACCGCTCAGTATGTCTGAGCGGTTTATCGAGGGCGGGAACAGCCCCGAGCAGGAACCGGCATCACCGGCACCGGCGGCACACAGCCGCGATTAGGCGTTACAGGCAACAACACCCGCAACAGGTTTGGCATGGTCTGATTCATGCCGCCATGTTGCACTTTGTTGTCAATTATATCTATTCGTAGTTTTACTTAATCACCCACCTGTGGAATCAACGCACATCCACAGTGCTTGCACTTCCGCGCATCCATCCTCACCAACTCTCGACAATCCGGGCAGCGCACATGCGTCTCAGGCGTCGGTGCGTCCGGCGCCAGCTTGCGCGACGGCATAACCAGCACACACACCAGGCCAATCCACCCCAGCACCCACCACCACCCGGACCGGCCACGACTCTTCGCAGCCAGATAGGCAGCCACGCAGCCACCCACCAAGAAAAAGAAGCCTTCCATAACACCCCCAGCACAAGACATGTGCATCAATGATACCAAATGCATCAAACCGTTTTTGCAACACAAGCAAACCGCAAACGGTTATTCACGCTTGACAGCTAACCGTATTCGGTCAATCATTGCGCCATACAAACCGTTTGCGGTTAGCTCTTAAACAAACCACGAATGCGCAACCCGTCCGCCCGACGGGAAGCCATCCACCTGATGCAGCGCCCATGCGCGCCGGTCGCCACACTCACGAGGAGCAGGCGCCGGCGATGTCACCGGACACACGCGCAGATCACGACGCCCCTGCCGCGCACGCCACACCGCGCCGCAACGCATCAGCCACCCACGTTCTGGGGACATACAGAACGCACTTCCCAGCCGCCTGACACCAGACGGCTGGCGAGTGAACACACCAGGAGAACAGCATGGAAATAAAAATAGCCGCCCACACGGACGGCTTCCGCAAAACGCTTGGCGAGCTGGAACTGGCGCTTGCCGAAACCACCGAGCAAACCAGACAGTTGGCACTGGACCTAATCAATCACAATCCGGCACTACTGGGTTTCAAAGGTCACACCACAACCCATGGGGCAAACCTGACGGTCCACCTTGAACCACCCGATGAGCTTCTTGAACTTCTTGCCGCAGTTCGGGCTGGCGATCTGAGTCATCTGATCGAGCGCCCCCATAAAACCCCCATACAGCAAATGCAGGACCGCATGGCGGCTCTACAGCAGCAGATTGCCGTGCTACAGGCCACCACAGCCGCCAAAGAGGCGGCACTGACAAACACGGTCAACCAGCTGGGAGAAAGAATCACCCTGCATGAAAACCTGATCAAGCAGACAGCCGAACTGCAGGGCATGCTGATTGACCGCGTCATCGGACCCGCCGCGAATTAGCACTCGGCATCCGCCGACAGAATCAAGCACAGCCGAGAAGCACCACCACAACAGCGTAACCACCGACCCGCAGCGCCCCCGCATCAGGACGCTGCAAGACGTTGGTCACGGCGTCACGTTCGAGCTGGGCGAAAGCCCCCAACAAGCAGCCGGATGGCGTTACCGGCACCCCCATCGGCACGGCTTACCCCGTGCCGCTTCTATTTGAACCGCGTTGTTATATCAACCACATAACAGCGCCATAACAGCCACATAACAACAGGATAACCGGCACATGAGCGAGCAAAGCACATGGCAGCAGCAAGCCAAAGCGGCGCTGCAGCAGCTGCCCACCCCCAGCAGGCCACTCACCAAGGCCGAGAAATTCCGGCAGCTGCTGCCGGATATCGAACGCCAGATTCAGGCAGGCACCCCACAGGCAGACATTGCCGCCGCCCTCAGCGAGGCAGGCATGGCCATGACCACGGAAATGTTCCGCAACTACTTGGCCGCCGCACGCCGGCAGCAAAGAAAGACGCCAGCAAATGAAGCAAGCCAAACCCCCGCAGCGGCCACGCCACCCAAGGCAGCCACCGCCGCCAGCAAGCCAGACACCACCACCGCCCGCGGCGACTACCGCCAGCAGCGCGGCCAACCCCTCAAATGGTAATCAGGAGAACCCCATGCAACGCACCGTACACATCACCATGCAAGGCAAAGGCGGCTGCCTCAAAAGCGGCATCACCAGCCTGGTAGCGCAGCACCTCGCCGCCAGCGGCACGCTGCCGCTGTGCCTGGACACCGACCCGGTAAACCGCACCTTTAGCCGCATCACCGCGCTGCAGGTGCAGGAGCTGGAACTGCTGAACAACCACCAGCAGATCGACCCGCGACAGTTCGACACCATGATCGAGCGCGTACTCGACCACGACGGCCACGTCGTCATCGATACCGGCGCCGCCGTGTTCGTGCCGCTGAAAGCCTACCTGCTGGGCAGCGACGCGCTGGGCCTGCTCACCGACAACGACCTGCGCGTCGTCATCCATGTGCCGCTGATCGGCGGGCTGGACTTTGTCGAAACCGCCAACGGCCTGCACGCCATCCTCACCGACCTGCAGGAAGCCGACATCGTGGCCTGGTGCAATCCCTTCTTTGGCCCGGTGGAATACCAAGGGCGCGGCATCGAAGACAGCGCCCTGTACAAAGACAACCGCCACCGCTTTGCCGGCGTCATCCACATGCCGGACTATGACCGCCACACCTTCGGCGCCGACATCAACGCCGTGCGCAGCGACGGCCTGACCTACGCCGAAGCCATCCAGCACCCCGGCTACAGCCCCAGCGCCCGCCACCGCCTCAAGCGTGTGTGGAACACCTACCAGCAAGCGCTGGCCGACCTGAACCTGATCTAACCCGCAGCGGCCGCATGGCCGCACTGGAGCCATCATGCAAACCCTGACCGTACAGAACCTGATCCGCATCCGCGCCGCCATGCAAGCCGCAGCCCGCGAAGGCAACCTGGTGATTTTCCCGCGCCGCATGGATACCAGCCGCGACTTTCACGCCCTGGGCATCCAGCACCTGCACCAGCCCATGTTCACCAGCACCGGCCTGCTGGCCGCCCGACCCATCAGCTACCACACCACGCCATGAGCAAATACTACTCACGCCGTGCTGCCGAGCAGGCCCGCGCCGAAGTGCAAAGCATCGCACTGGCCGGCAAACCACCCACCAGAGCCACCCCGCAAGACATCCGCAACGCCAACGCCCGCCGCGAGATAGAAGCCCGCCGCATGGCACAGGAGGCCAGACTATGAGCCAGACTTTTGCACAGCAGATGGAAGCCGCAAGACAGCGGCATCACGAAATCATCGCCGACGGCGAACGCGCACTGCTGCGCGTGCTACAGGCCGCCCGCCGCGACACCGGCCAAGCCGGCATCTGCGCCCGTTTCCTGCTGGGCCTCTACAACGACCGCCGCTTCCCGCTCGACCTTACCGCGCTGCCCAGCCTGGACGATGCGCTGTTTGAAGATTGCATGATCGTACTGCGCATGGACGCCCGCGCCTGCGAACGCGATGACTATGGCTACTTTGCGTTCATCGGCGAGGTCTGGGAACAGCACGCAGCAGACTGGCGCGTACGCGACCACACCAAAGCCTATCGCCCGAAGTAAGGAGCCCATCATGCCGACACTGAAAGACCTGATCGCAGCCAGCCTGCCCACCGTCAGCGATGACATTGCCGCCCTGTGCCGCTCGGCAGACGAGTTCCTGCTGGACGTGCAAAACCAGCTTGGCCACAACCAGCTGCACGGCGCAGTGGTTATCACCAGCCAGCCGCGCACCCATCACGGCGGCCGCGACATCATCGTGGACGTGGAAATCCACAACCTGTCCTGCCTGCAAATCCACCAGCTGGCGCAACAGCGCCCGCACTACCTGCCCTTGAACCGCCAGCGCGGCGAAATGATCGCCTTTGGCAGCGCCAGCAGCGAATACATGCTGTCGCTGTGGGCCACCCTGATCGACGACGCCGACAGCCAGGAGGAAGCCGCATGAAAACCGTACTCGACATCGCCAGCACCGTTGGCCGCCTGCTGCTGGGCTGCATCACCGCCAGCCGCCGCATCACCAAATGAAACACCGCGCGGCACTGGCCGCCATCTGCCACATCCTACGGGGCGTCGTATGCGGCGCCCTTTTCATTGCCTTGTACGGAATAGCCGAATGGATAGACCGACCCCCATCGCCACCCGCGCCATCATCCAGCTCGGGCAGCAGCTTAGCCACACCATCCAGCGCCTGGAACAGCACCGCGCCTGCTACGACCGCGCCGACCATCTGGCAGCCCAGCTGCAAGCCCAAGGCCACCAGGTGGACGCCCACCCGCCGCAACTGCCCATGGCAGCCGACATTGCACCGCGCCTGATCGCCAAGCACGTCACGGCAAACCTGCTCACCGATATCCACGCCACCGGCCACCGCGTCTTCCTAAACGGCCACCGCTGGCAGATCAACCCACCCGCAGACGCCCGCGATGGGGCGCTGTCGTTCTACTTGATGGAAGCACCATGAACAGCATCAGCTTTGACGGCCGCCTGGCCGCCGACCCCGACCTGCGCTACACCCCCGGCGGCGAGCCGGTCCTGAGTTTTCGCGTCGCCAGCGACATCGGCTTTGGCGAGCGCAAAACCACCAACTGGTTTAACTGCACGATCTGGGGCAAGCAGGCCGAAAGCCTGAAGAACTACCTGAAGCGCGGCAGCCCTGTCACCGTTTACGGCCAGCTGACGCTGCGCGAATGGCAAGACAAGGAAGGCATCAAGCGCCTAGCGCCCGATGTGCGCGCCAACGCACTCACCCTGCAGGGCAGCCGCGATAGCAACCAGCCGCCAGCCGACCACCAGCCCGGCCAACGCGGTGGCGCCGACCCCAAACCCCGCATGCAAGAGGACATGGACGATGACATTCCGTTCTAAAAATGAAAAGCTGGGCCGGCTCACGCCACTGCGTCACATAGGCAAGAGCAGTCACGGCAAACCCGTCTGGCTGTTCCAGTGCGACTGCGGCAAGTTGGTGGAAAGAATCATAAACACCGCCATCCGCACCGCCGCCAGCGGCGGCACGCCAAGCTGCGGCTGCTACAAATACCAGCGGCCACCCTTCCCATCCGCCACCCGCCTAGCGCGGGAAGAGCAGCAGGAAGAAGAGGCACACAGCACCAAGATCGCAGCCTGCATCAGCGAAAACCGCGCCTGCGTACCCGCCAGCCTGCAGCAGCTCACTGGCCGCATCATCAGCATCCGCCACACCACCGGCCGCAGCTTTAGCCGCAGCCACCTGCCGCAGCAGCACAGCAGCACGTTCAACATGATGAACGCCGTATGAACAAAGACATCCGCAAAGCCCTGCAGCCCTACCTTGCCGCCGGCGCAACCTTACTGCCCAGCGGCAAGCACCACACGCTGCTACTGCCCAACGGGCAGCGCGTCAGGATCTGCAGCACCCCATCCGACAGCTGGCGCGGCATACGCAACCTGCAGGCCGATCTACGGCGCAAAGCCCAGCTGCCCACCCAGCACCAACAGGCCACCCATGCGGTGGCCTGATCAATTCTGGAGAACGACATGCAAGACGAAAGCATCCTCCGCAAAATCAAGAAATGCCTGCGCCTCGCAGAGAGCAGCAACGAACACGAAGCAGCAGCAGCCATCCGCCAAGCACAGGCACTGATGGCAAAGCATGGTCTCAGCCAGGCCGATATCGCCATCAGCGACATCCGCGAGAGCAACACCAAGGCCGGCGCACTCACCAGACCGGCCAAGTGGGAGCAATTGCTGTGCGGCCTTATTGCCGACGCATTCGGCTGCAAAGCCATCCACGCCCGCCAATGGAACACTGCCCACTGGGTATTCATTGGCCGAGACGCCAATCCCGACATCGCCAGTCACGCATTTGCCCAGCTTTACCGGCAGATCAAGCGCGCCCGCAAGACCTTCATCGAAACCCAATGCACCTACCTCAGAAGCCAGACTAAAACCCGCCGTGCTGACATCTTTTGCCAAGGCTGGCTCAGCGCCGTATCGAAACAGATCACCCAGCACGCGGGCGAGCGTGACGCAGAAGTCATCAAGCAATACATGGAAATAAAGCACCGCGACATTGGCCAACTGGGCGCATCAGATCGCATGAAAGGCCGGAAAGCAACAACAGGCGATGCCCTCGCATTCCACGCAGGCAAAGCAACCGGCGCAGACGCCAGCCTGCACCACGGCATCAACGGCCAAGGCAGCCAACAACTTGTACTGGAGGCAAAATGAGGGTAGCCGATGGTTTCGCAGGCCTGGGCGGTTCAAGCGAGGGCGCACGCATGGCAGGGGCAGATGTCGTCTGGACTGGCAACCACTGGCCAGCCGCCGTCGAGCTGCACGCACGCAACCACCCCACAGCGCAGCACGTCTGCCAGGACATGCACCAGGTAGACCCGGCATCCATTCCGCGTCACGACGTATTCACCGCCAGCCCATGCTGCCAAGGGCACAGCCCGGCACGCGGCAAAGCCAATGGCAACCCGCAACACGACAGCAGCCGCGCCACAGCTTGGTCAGTGGTGGCCATTGCGGAATACCACCTGCAGGACGTGATCGTGGTAGAGAACGTGCCAGCCTTCACCCGCTGGCTGCTTTACCCGGCATGGCGCCAGGCAATGCACGCGCTTGGCTATGCCATCCAGCCTTATGTGCTAGACGCGGCAGACCATGGCGTGCCACAGAACCGCGAGCGCCTCTATCTGGTGATGACTCGCAGCAAGCACCCCATCGAGCTACAGCTGCCCAAGCGCGAGCACGCAGGCGCCGACAGCTTCATCGACTTCACCAGCGGCAAGTGGAGCCCGATTGCCAAGCCGGGGCGGAGTGATGCCACGCTGAAACGCATTGCCGCCGGCCGCGCCCGCTTTGGGGACCGCTTCTTGGCACCGTACTACGGCACCGGCTCAGGCGAGACAGGCCGCAGCCTGGCCCGCCCCATCGGCACGATCACCACCCGCGACCGCTGGGCAGTGATCGACGGCGACCGCATGCGAATGCTGACCGCACAGGAATGCCGCGCCGCCATGGGCTTTCGCCCCGACTACATCCTGCCGGAACAACACCGGCTAGCCGTGCACATGCTGGGCAATGCAGTTTGCCCACCCGTGATGCGCGACATCCTCACCGCAATCCAGGAGGCAGCATGAAAGAACGCCCAATTCTATTCAGCGGCGCGATGATCCGCGCCATTCTGGCCGGCCAGAAAACGCAGATGCGGCGCGTTATGAAAAACCCGCCGACGCCATCTGCGCACTTCCCGTGGCTTGGCGTGAAGAGCCTGCGCGGCACTCACAGCTTTGTTTATCCGAATGCCCTGCCGGAAATATTGGCCGAATGCCCCTACGGCCAGCCCGGCGACCGGCTATGGGCGCGTGAAGCATGGCGCTTGCCCAGCATTTTTAATGCGCCGAGCTGCTGCCTCTTCGCCCATAGCCTTGCACTACACGCTGCCGACGGCCGGAGCAATCCAGCCTGCACGCATCAAAACACCATGCTAATGCCCCGCTGGGCCAGCCGCATCCTGCTGGAGATTACCGACGTGCGTATCGAGCGCCTGCAGGATATCGACAGCGCGGACGCACTAGCCGAAGGCGTGAAGCACTGCGAGGACTTGCTTGACGCAGACGCGCACTGGTACGCCCCCGAAGAGTTGTATTCGATGCTATGGACGGTGAGGCATGGCTGGGGCGAGCACGGCTGGAACGCCAACCCCTGGGTATGGGTGGTGGAGTTCAAGCGCGTAGAGGCCACCCCATGACACAGCTCGCCCTCACCCTAGACCACCCCATCACAGGCCGCGCCGCCGCCCACCTGATCACCCCCGCCAGTCGCCGCCGCATCCTGGCCAACTACTGCATTGCCCGAAGCAGCGTCACGTTCTACATCATGGAATCAGGCGGCGAACTCATGAAATGGTCAGGCAACGGCCAGAAGCCCATGTGGGTAAAGCAATGGCTGGCCAACGGCGGCAGCCTCGACGACTTGGCCGTCACCATCAAAAAGGAAGGAGGTACGTGATGGACGTCAGAACAATCACACTGCACTACCTACAGCAGCACGGCTTTGACGGTCTCTATCTCGACAATATCTGCGGCTGCCAATTGAGCAACCTACTCGCCTGCGGCGGCTGCCCAGATACACCCAATTGCGAACCGGGCTACATACGCCTCATCGACGGCGGCTGGATCATCACACCCGAGAAAGCGCCGCCAACCCCAACACCACCCACCTGCACCTGCTCAAGCGGCGACGACAGCTTACGCTGGCCATGCCCAGCGCACCCACCAACACCCCAAGGCCAGCCCAGCGCTGGCCTTTCTCATGGAGCCGACCATGGATGATTGCGTCCTCACCCTGAAAGAAGCCGCAGCCTTCATGCGACTGGGCCAGCGCACACTACGCGATTGGATCGCAGGCGGCCGGCTGAAGGCCATCAAAACCGCCAGCCGGGGCGGCAAACTTCTCATTCTGAAATCAGACTGCATTGCATCCATCCGCCAGCAGCAAGATACTGGCGCGGTGGATGCGCTTGAAGGCACAAACAAGGAGAAAGGCACATGGCCATCAAGCTCAGGAACGGCACCTGGTACTGTGATTTCACTACGCCGGACGGGCAGCGAGTTAGATCGTCTCTTGGCACAAAGGACAAAAAACAGGCATTAGAACTGCACGACCGCATGAAAGCCGAGGCTTGGCGCACAGCCAAGCTCGGCGAAGTGCCGGTTAAGACCTTTGACGAAGCATGCCTGCGGTGGCTGGAAGAGAAGCAGCACAAGAAGTGCCTGGACGATGACAAGTCGAAAATAGGCTACTTCCTGGAACACTTCGCCGGCCGCCCGCTGGCAGACATCAACGAGCGAGCGATAAATCAAGCCATTGCGGCCATGACCGACCGCCGCCACCGGATGAACTGGGAGGCAAAGCGGGACAGCCTGCAGCGACAGCGGCTGCCTGTGCCGCCCTACCAGCCCAAACCGGTGGCCACTGCCACCAAAGCATCGCACCTGGCATTTATCCGCGCCCTACTCAACCGAGCTGCAACCGAATGGAAGTGGCTCGAAAAGGCACCTACCGTGAAATGCCCACCGGTCGCCAACAAGCGCATCCGGTGGCTGACACGCGAAGAGGCACAGCGACTGATCGACGCACAAAGCGAGCACATGCGCCCCGTCGTCGTCTTTGCGCTAGCCACCGGCCTGCGCCGCGCCAACATCGTCAATCTGGAATGGAGCCAGATCGACATGCAGCGCAAAGTAGCGTGGATACATCCAGAAGATGCCAAGGCAGGGAAAGCCATCGGCGTAGCACTAAACGACACGGCCTGCAGCGTGCTGCGTGGCCAGCTCGGCAAACACAGCCGCTGGGTATTCGTTCATACAGAAGAAGCCGTCCGACCAGACGGCACAAAGACGGCAGCGGTGCGAAAGATGCGCATCGATGGCAACACCGCATGGCGCGCATCGCTCAAGCGGGCAGGCATCGAAAACTTTCGCTTTCACGACCTGCGGCACACCTGGGCAAGCTGGCTAGTACAAGCCGGCGTGCCTTTATCTGTGCTGCAGGAAATGGGCGGCTGGGAGTCGATCGACATGGTTCGCCGCTATGCGCATTTAGCGCCGTCACATTTAACAGAGCATGCGCGACAAATCGACGCCATATTAGGAGGCAATGGCACAAATACGGCACAAAAACAAAATGGGCTAAGCGAGAGAATCGCCTAACCCATTGATTTTAATGGTGCCGGTAAGAGGAGTCGAACCCCCGACCTTCGCATTACGAATGCGCTGCTCTACCAACTGAGCTATACCGGCCAACCGTTAAAACACATTATATCAGCAGGCTTCACGCTTGAAAATAAGGTGCGATCGACGTCCACCCCATCTTGAGTAGCGCGTGACTTTAGCGTCCAATCCACCATGACAAGGAGTTGGACATGAAGAA
>NZ_VMDW02000122.1 GCF_007644045.2 Vogesella urethralis | reverse complement strand
GCCCAGTTCACCGCGCAGATCGTCAAAATCTTCCCGCTGGATAGCATCGAGGACCTCGTAGGTCTCCTCAAGGGTGTAAGGGGCGATAGTGGCAAAGGTCTGCTCTTTATCCCATGGGCAGCCGTTTTCCGGGTCGCGCAGGCGGCGCATGATGCCGAGCAAGCGGTCAATTTGAGTCATGTGACAATCCTGGAAATTTAAAAAATAGTCGGCCGGATAAGGCGTTTAGACC
>NZ_VMDW02000010.1 GCF_007644045.2 Vogesella urethralis | reverse complement strand
CGATCTCTCTGAGCAAGCGCTGACTGAAAAAGGCACCCTGTTTAACTCCGGTGAGTTCAGCGGCCTGAGCTTCGAAGAAGGCTTCAACGCCATCGCCGACAAGCTGGCCTCCCTGGGCGTGGGCGAGCGTAAAGTGAACTACCGTCTGCGCGACTGGGGCGTTTCCCGTCAGCGTTACTGGGGTGCGCCAATCCCAATGGTGACTCTGGAAGATGGCACCGTGATGCCAACG
>NZ_VMDW02000052.1 GCF_007644045.2 Vogesella urethralis | reverse complement strand
ACGGAGACATCACGCCGCACACGCCGTTGGGTCGCATCCTGGCCTCCATTCTTATCCTGATCGGCTACTCCATTATTGCCATACCGACCGGACTTATCACCACGCATATGACCAGCGCCCTGAATCGTCGACGACAGCAGCGCCTGTGTCCGCAGTGTCAGCAGGGCGACCATGACGATAACGCCCGTTTCTGCCATGCCTGCGGTCATGCCTTGCCGAAGTAAGCTGGCGAC
>NZ_VMDW02000114.1 GCF_007644045.2 Vogesella urethralis | reverse complement strand
CGGAAATCCTCAGAAGTTGGCCAGGAGCGGCTGCTGATATCGCCTGGACATTAACTTTCCTGTCTCATCCATAGCCTGTAGGGTAAAATTCACCTACATTGTGAGCTGAGTGGATGTTATTAGGCTAACAAGCAGCTTAGGGTAAATGTACTTGCCTCGCCGGTGTTGCACAGCGAAGTCAGCTGGTGCCGCGAGCGCTTTCTATCTTGGTATTCCCCTCATTCTCATTGAGA
>NZ_VMDW02000033.1 GCF_007644045.2 Vogesella urethralis | reverse complement strand
AGACCATGCATAATCCGCTGGTTATCGAAGCGATCATGTTGATCGCGGCCATTATCGTTGGCGTCTGGAGCCAGCGCGCTTTACCGCTACACGCCGATAGCCGACCGATCCTCTTCCTGCTATGTCTGTTCCTCGGCACTGGCAGCGCGTTGTGCCTGCTGCTGGATATCTTAGCTCTGCTGTTGACCGGTCAGGTCGCGACGGGCGGTGTGCGAATATACGGTCCGTTGCTGC
>NZ_VMDW02000103.1 GCF_007644045.2 Vogesella urethralis | reverse complement strand
GCCACCTCAGGCTCTGCTCGACCTGGTGGCAAGCCCGGACTATCAGCCCATGGCCGTTTTCCCGGCATCATATGCAGGCGAACAACGTCAGGTGCTTACGGCGCCACCACCCGGTAAGCCGCCGCTGTTTATTATGCTCGACGGCACCTGGACCGAAGCGAGAAAGATGTTTCGCAAAAGCCCTTACCTTGATGCGCTGCCGGTGATTTCCGTCGATCTGTCGCGCGTTTCGGCC
>NZ_VMDW02000079.1 GCF_007644045.2 Vogesella urethralis | reverse complement strand
AAAAGACCATCCGCAGCCCGACGTGGTCCGCCAGGAAACCGCCCAGCAGCGGACCGCCGATCACCCCGCTAATTTGCGCCGTCGACAGCGTGCTTAGCGCCCAGCCGCTGCGCTCGCGCGGCACCTGGGAGGCCACCAGCGCCATGGCGTTGGGAATATAACCGGAGGTTAAGCCCATGATCGCCCGCAGGATAAACAGCTGCCAGACGTTGGTGGCGAAAGCCTGCAGTAAAAT
>NZ_VMDW02000050.1 GCF_007644045.2 Vogesella urethralis | reverse complement strand
ATGAACACGTGGCCTGCGACGTGAGTATGGGACCCAGAGTCCATCAGCCGTCATCCATTTTCTCAGTGTTTCAACAGACACCGTGATGTTATGGCGTTCGCGCAATTTTTCTGCGGCCAGCGTTGGTCCAAAGTCGCTGTAATGATCGTGAAGTAAAGAAAGTACACGCAGCTTCAGTGACTCAGGAAGTCTGTGATTACCGGGGCGTCCTCGTCGAAGGTTTGCCAGACCTGCA
>NZ_VMDW02000068.1 GCF_007644045.2 Vogesella urethralis | reverse complement strand
TGATGCGAAGGATCTTCATGGTGGTCACCTGTGGGTTAGAACACACCATGGGTGACGCTGTGTAAATTTTTACATAGGAGGCCTTCATGTGGCATCGGGCCAGGCCGTGCATCACTCCATTATTGATGCCCAGCCTCCCCCTCCTTGAAGCCCAGCTTTGCAGAACAGTGTTCGTATTTTTCTCTAGCGTATGCGAACTAGTTCACTATACTAGTTCACAATACTAACTAGTTTATCGCTTGAAGCAGCAGCACCACATTCCCAATTTGCATAGAGAAATCAATGATCAAAGGCAACTATCAAAAAGCTCTTCACAATGCAATATGCCTATATGAGCTAATCAACACCAATCGAACTACACACATTGCTAGGTACCTCCCTGATCTGAACGGCGATCAGCTAAAAGAGATTGAGAATAATTACAGGAATGGCAGTAGAGATGCACGGACAGTTCAGGTGATGAGCATCATCCAAAATGCTCATCAGCAACTAGCACTAGGCTTCTCCCCCACAGATGAATATGAAAGGGATGAGCTGAAAATATTCCTGAATCACTACACGGATGAAATAGCCGATATAGCAATAGGAGGTAGAAACACTCGTCTAATTTTCAACAATGTGAATGAAGAACTACGTGCATATTTTGACCTACTACAAGAGTCAGCAACCGACAGATTTCTTCTATCACACACCATAAGGGAAACTTGGAAACGCCATCTTTATTTCAAAAAAAATTTTTACAGCTGGATCAAATCAAACATTAATGACGAGGAAGAGAAATTAAAGTTCAGCTTAAATTTTATTGAAAATAGGCGCCACTCACTTGAAATACCACAACAAACACCACGATTCAATGCTGAAAATACCATAGATACGATTGTAAAAACACTAATGTTCTCTCACGAAAAGCGTAGAGACATATTTAAAACAATAAAACTAGGGTATGGAAAACACATAAAAACCACAAACAGAAACAAGGGTAGAAAACAGACAAACATTGTACTCGACGAAAAAACACACAAAATGCTAAACGATTTTTTAGTAAAAAACAAAGAAAAAAAGAATGAAATGATCGCCAGAGCAATTCAAGAGTACATTCAATCAAGAGATCGATTAATTTGAAATAAAAAACATAAGACACGCTGCAAAGAGAGTAATAAAAAGCAGATATCACAGCCGATACTGTCCAGTAAGCAGATGCACAATCGTCCGAGACTAGACACTTAGCACCACTTGGGGCGTCTTCGAGCGCAAATTTCCGGAGAGTTGACGATGCTACGATCTAAGACCATGGTGTCTCTGCATGGAAATGTTCTCAGCTCATGCTATCGCCACGCACCCGCGCCATGAAGGTGGCGACAGACTCGGAGACAAGCAACGCCACCAAGTCGAGCTTGGCTTGCCGTCAGGAGAGCGTCGATGCAAAGTCGCAATGGGATTGACTCACAAAGGTATGACCGAATTTGGCGTTGGTGATTGACTGCTGCACCCGCGAATTGCTGGGCTGGCATCTGTCACGCAGTGGCAAGTCCAAAACGGCCGAATCAGCGCTGGAGCATGGCTAATCAACCGCGTTGGCTGCTTGGTGCGTCTGCCGCAACGCTTCCTGCTGCGCAGCGACAACGGCTTGGTATTTACCAGCCGCAGCTACACCACGCGAGTGAAAAGCTACGGTTTGCAGCAGGAGTTCATCACGCCGTACACGCCGGAGCAGAACGGGATGGTGGAGCGGGTGATCCGCACCTTGAAAGAACAGTGTGCGCGCCAGCACCGCTTTGAAAGCCTGGCGCACGCTAACCGGGTGATTGCAGACTGGATTGGGTTCTACAACCACCTACGCCCGCATCAGGCTTTGGGGATGAAGACGCCGGCGATGGCGTATCAATTAGCAGCCTGACCTGTGCAGAAAGGGCTGGGTCATTACAGAACTCTACTAATGTTGCATTTCAGCATAGAGCTTCTCTACATCTAGGGAGGCACAGTGACTCAAAAACTCAGTCACAGCCAAGCGAACCCCCAAACGTACCCCCATAACGAGAAAACAAAACAGCAAGCAATTGATTTTTATGTAAAAACATAAAAAACTTGCTTCCCGCACTGGGACGCGAAAGACATCAGCAAGCTGCTGTAAGCCTCACCCGGCACCCGCAACAACAAAGCCCCGTACGCGAGTACGGGGCTTTTGCATGGCGGCCGCCGCAGGGCGCGTGCGGCCAACCCGGGTAATCAGTCCGCTGGCCGCGACTTCAGCTTTTTCATGAACGCGCCAAACTGCGGGCCCATTTCTTCAAACAGCGGATGATCGCGGTGGGTGAGCATCACTTCGCCGAACAGTTTCAGGCCCAGTGCGAAGCTGGCCGCGGTATCGGCATCGAAATCGCCACGCTGGCGAATGCGTTCGACGATGCCAAGCAGCTCGTCGTGGTTGCCGGTTTCAAATTGCAGGCTGGTCGGCGTGGCCGGCGGCGTGCCGTCCTTATCCGCCAGGTAATCCACGGTAATGCGGTAACGGTGCTGTTTCATCGCAAACTCCGGTAAACCGGCCTGTGCTTTGTCGCAGACGCCGGGCGCATGATCGAGAGAGGCCGTGCGGCAGCGCCGCAGGCCGTATGGCCGTGGCGACGCAGCGCATTGCGGCCAGAGCGGTATTATCCACAACGCTGGCTAGCAGCGGTATGCCCTGCCAGCGGCCAGGTTTACAGCCGGCTCAGTTGCCGTGTCTGGCTGGGCGTTTCGCCAAACTGGCGGCGGTAGTCGTAGCTGAAATGGCTGGGGCTGACAAAGCCCCACGCGGCGGCCAGGTCGTTGATGGGGGTGTCGTCAGCGGGCGTAGTACGCAAGGCCTGACGCACGTGGTGCAGGCGCAGCGCGCGCAGCCATTGCAAGGGGCTGGTGGCCACCACTTCCTGAAAACCGTTTTGCAGCGTGCGCCGGGTAACGTGCAGGCGGGCGCACAGCTCGTCCACCGTTGGCAGCGCATCGGCCGGGCTGGCCGCCAGCGCACAGGCCGCCTCCACCCAGGCCAGATGGCGCTGCTGGATACTGCTGCGGCACAGCCCGTCACTGCCTTGCGCCTGCAGCAGTGCCTGTATCAGCGCGGTAATGCTGGCCTGCGCCAGCCGCGACGGCGCGGCACTGGCGGCGGGGGTATCCAGGATGCTATCCAGCGTCTGACACAGCTGGGCGTAGGCGGTAGCGGGCAGCGTCAGCATGCCGCTGTGCCGCCAGCTTGCCGGCGCATGGCTGCCGGTGAGCAGCTGGGCGTGCAGGTCCAGCAAGGCCAGCGGCAGCACCATGCCGTAAATCAGGAAGCCCGGCGGGGTACGCAGCGTGAAGTCGCTACCACCGGGAGATAGCAACACGGTGTAGGCCGGTACGCTACGGCCACAGTAGCGTAACTGGCCACCGGCGCCCGGGCGCGGGATGCCGAACCACACGGCGTCCGGCCAGGCCTGGCAGTGCTGCCAGGTTTCACAAGACGAAAACTCGCGGAACAGCTGCAAACGCGGCAGGCACAGCTCGTCCAGCCGGCCCTGGTAGCGGCCGCAGGACAGCTGCGCGTAGTGCTGCTGCCAGCCGGTGATGAAGGCGGCGTGATCGGCCGCGTCTTCGGCCATGCGGGTGGTCAGCTGCATGCTGGCCATGCCGGTCAGTACGTGCATGGCGTCCTCCGTTCGTCAAAAACCACACGCCAAGCAAGCAAAAGCCACACCAGCGGCCTGGCATGACATTGGCTATCCAAAACCGGCAAATTCGCCAGCCTTGTGCACGCGTTGGCCGCCGGTTGCGCAAGCGGGGTGCGCCTTGCCGTGCCTGCCGGCGCGCAGCGCACCATCGCGGTGCGAAGTGTCGGCACGGCATTTGCTGCACTGCGGCAAATCATGGCCTGCGCCGCGCCGGTGCGGCTTGCAATTTCCGTTTTGCGATACCGGCCGCCGACGGCCGCTTCCTACCATGGTTGCCAGGGCCTGACAGCGGGTGCTGCAGGCGGGGAGCAAAACAAGCATGGAGCCATCACAATGAGTACAAGCAACCATGGCCTGGCACGCAAGCTGGGCGGCTGGCAGCTCTGGGGCATCGCCGTCGGGCTGGTGATCTCGGGCGAATACTTCGGCTGGAGTTATGGCTGGGCGCAGGCGGGCACGCTGGGCTTTCTGGTGACCACGCTATTCGTGGCACTGATGTATACCGCGTTCATTTTCAGCTTTACCGAACTCACCACCGCCATCCCGCACGCCGGCGGCCCGTTTGCGTACGCCCGGCGTGCCTTTGGCCCGGTGGGTGGCTTTGTGGCCGGTTTTGCCACGCTGTGCGAGTTCGTGTTTGCACCACCGGCCATTGCGCTGGCGATCGGGGCGTACCTGAATGTGCAGTTTCCGGCGCTGGACGCCAAGTGGATCGCCTGCGGCGCCTACCTGGTGTTCATGACACTGAACATCGTAGGGGTGAGCATTGCTGCCACCTTCGAGCTGTGCGTGACCTTGCTGGCCATCTTCGAGCTGCTGGTATTCATGGGCGTGGTGGCACCGGGCTTTGACTGGGCCAACTTCACCGCTCACGGCTGGGCCGGCAGCGACGTGTTCAGTGCCACCGCCATCGGCGGTATCTTTGCCGCCATCCCGTTTGCCATCTGGTTCTTCCTGGCTATCGAAGGTGCCGCCATGGCCGCCGAAGAAGCACGCGACCCGGTGCGCACCATCCCGCGCGCTTACATTGCCGGCATCCTGACACTGGTAGCGCTGGCGCTGGGGGTGATGGTGATGGCCGGCGGCGTGGGCGACTGGCGCACGCTGTCGAATATCAACGACCCGCTGCCGCAGGCAATGAAGGTAATCGTGGGCGGTGACAGCGGCTGGCTGCACATGCTGGTATGGCTGGGCCTGTTTGGTCTGATCGCCAGCTTCCACGGCATCATCATGGGCTACTCGCGCCAGATCTTTGCGCTGGCACGTGCCGGCTACCTGCCGCCGGCGCTGGCCGTGGTGCACCCGCGCTTCAAGACCCCGCACCGCGCCATCCTGGCCGGCGGCGTGATCGGTATCGCGGCCATCTTCAGCGACAGCTTCATCCAGATCGGCGGCCTGCCGCTCACCGCCAACATCGTCACGCTGTCGGTGTTCGGCGCCATCGTGATGTACATCGTGTCCATGCTGTCGCTGTTCAAGCTGCGCCGCAGCGAACCGGGCCTCGCCCGCCCCTACGCCGCGCCGCTGTTCCCGCTGCTGCCGGCACTGGCACTGGGCTGCGCGCTGGTATGCCTGGCCGCACTGGTGTACTACAACCAGCTGCTGACCGGCCTGTTCCTCGCCATCCTGGCCGCCGGCTTTGCCTACTACCTGGCCACCCACCGCCAGCGTGCCGCCGCCGCGCACGACGCGCTGCTGCACGGCGAGGCCGCCGGCGCCGACGTGAAACCGACCTTGGCTACCGAAGCATCCTGATACCCCGTGGAGGCAGGGCCGGCGGCGCCGGCCCTGAAGCAGCATGTACCAGATCACCATCGGCCCGCGCCGTTACCCGTTTGCCGATCTCAAAACCCTGCTCGCCCGCGCCTCGCCACTACGCTCCGGCGACTTGCTGGCCGGCGTGGCCGCTGCCAGCGCCGAAGAGCGCGTGGCGGCGCGCTACTGCCTGGCGGACGTACCGCTGCGCGACTTTCTGCAGCACGCCATCATCCCGTACGAGGAAGACGAGGTCACCCGGCTGATCATCGACAGCCACGACGCCGCCGCCTTTGCCACGGTGGCCCACCTCACCGTGGGCGGCTTTCGCGACTGGTTACTGTCGGATGCGGCCAACCCTGCCACCTTGGCCGCCCTGGCGCCCGGGCTCACCCCGGAAATGGTGGCCGCCGTCAGCAAGCTGATGCGCAATCAGGACCTGATCCTGGTGGCGCGCAAATGCCGCGTGGTGACCGCCTTCCGCAATACCCAGGGCCTGCCCGGCCACATGGGCGTGAGGCTGCAGCCCAACCATCCCACCGACGACGCGCGCGGCATTGCCGCCGCCATGCTGGACGGCCTGTTGTACGGCGCCGGCGACGCGGTGATCGGCATCAATCCGGCCACCGACAGCCCCCAGGCCATCCACACCATGCTGGCGATGATGGACGAGGTGCGCCTGCGTTACGCCATCCCCACGCAAAGCTGCGTGCTGACCCACGTCACCACCACGCTGGAACTGATAAACCGCGGCGCGCCGGTGGATTTGGTGTTCCAGTCGGTAGCCGGCACCGAACGCGCCAACAGCGGCTTCGGCATCAACCTGGCCGTACTGCAAGAAGCCCACGACGCCGCCCGCAGCCTGCAGCGCGGTACGGTGGGCGATAACGTGATGTACTTCGAAACCGGCCAGGGCAGCGCACTGTCGGCCGGCGCGCACTGGGGTGCAGACCAGCAAACCTGCGAGGCCCGCGCCTACGCGGTGGCACGCCACTTCAGCCCGCTACTGGTCAACACCGTGGTGGGCTTCATCGGGCCGGAGTACCTGTACGACGGCAAGCAGATCATCCGCGCCGGGCTGGAAGACCACTTCTGCGGCAAGCTGCTGGGGCTACCGATGGGCTGCGACATCTGCTACACCAACCACGCCGAAGCCGATCAGGACGATATGGATACCCTGCTGACGCTGCTGGGCACCGCCGGCATCCACTTCATCATCGGCGTGCCCGGCGCCGACGACATCATGCTGGGCTACCAGAGCACCTCGTTCCACGACGCGCTATACCTGCGCGAGCTGCTGGGGCTGAAACGGGCGCCGGAATTCGAAGACTGGCTGGAAACCATGGCCATCACCCGCGGTGGCCGTCTGCAGGCGCACGGGCAGCAACCACCACTGCTGGGCCTGATGGAGACCGTAGCATGAGCGTGATTCCTTTCCCCGGCCCGGCGGCCAACCCCGACACCATTACCGAAGACAGCTGGCAGGCGCTTGGCCAGCACACGGTGGCGCGCATCGCGCTGGGCCGTGCCGGCGCCAGCCTGCCCACCCGCGAAACGCTCCGCTTTGCGCTGGCCCACGCCCAGGCACGCGACGCAGTGCATACCCCGCTGGATGGCGATGCACTGGCCGCCACGCTGCAACAGGGCGGCCACGGCGTGCTGCAGGTGCAATCGGCGGCGGCCAACCGGGCGCAGTACCTGCAGCGCCCCGACCTCGGCCGCCGGCTGCACGCCGACAGCCGCGCGCAGCTGCTGGCACAGCAATCGGACGGCTGCGATGTGCTGTTCGTGGTGGGCGACGGCCTGTCGTCGCTGGCCACCGCCAGCCACGCCGCGCCGCTGCTGGCGGCCACGCTGCCTTATCTGGCCGAAGCCGGGCTCAGCGTCGGCCCGGTCGTCATCGCCAGCCAGGCCCGTGTGGCGCTGGCCGACGAAGCCGGCGAGTGCCTGCGCGCCCGGCTGGTGGTGATGCTGATCGGCGAACGCCCGGGCCTGAGCTCGCCGGACAGCCTGGGCGTGTACCTTACCAGCGCGCCCAAGGTTGGCCGCATGGACTCGGAACGCAACTGCATCTCCAATGTGCGCCCCGCCGGCCTGCCCTACCCGCTGGCCGCCTTCAAGCTGGCGTGGCTGATCCGCGCAGCCTTGCAACAGGGCAGCGGCGTGGCGCTGAAAGACGGCAGCGCCGCCGACCCCGGCTGGGCCGCGCTACTGTCCGCTACCCAAGCCAGCGCGCTGCCAGCCTGACATCTGCCCACCACCCACACACGGCACCGTATTCGTACACGGTGCCGTTTTGCTTGGCATATCAGCTGTTTACATTCCGCAACAGCACGGGGAAAGCCCCGATAGCCCTGCTAGCGGCAGATGCTGGTAAACTGCCGCGCTTCCGGTTACCCCTGACAGAGCAAACCATAAAGGACGACGCATCCGGCGCCGGAACGGGCAGCGTCACCGACAACACAGGATTCACCATGAACCTCTCCCGTCTGCCGCACTTGCTGGCCGGCGCCCTGCTGTTGCTGCCTGCGCTTGCGCAGGCCAGCATCAACGGCGGCGAGCTGGCCATTGCCTGGGCACTGCCGTTTGCCGGCATGCTGCTGTCCATCGCCTTGTTACCGCTGTTGGCGGCCAACCTCTGGCACCACCACTTTGGCAAGATTGCCGCCATGTGGTCGCTGTTGTTCATCGTGCCGTTCGCCGCCAGCCACGGCCTGGGCGCAACGGCCTACGAGATGGCCCACACCCTGGTGCTGGAATACGTGCCGTTCATCATCCTGCTGGTGTCGCTGTTTACCGTGGCCGGCGGCATCTACCTGCGCGGCAACCTGCACGGCTCGCCGCTGCTGAATACCGGTTTTCTGGGCGTGGGCACCTTGCTGGCCAGCTTTACCGGCACCACCGGCGCCGCCATGCTGCTGATCCGCCCGCTGCTGCGCGCCAACGACAACCGCCGCTACAAGACGCACGTGTTCGTGTTCTTCATCTTTCTGGTGGCCAATATCGGCGGCTCGCTGACGCCGCTGGGCGACCCGCCGCTGTTTCTGGGCTTCCTGAAAGGCGTGGGCTTTGGCTGGACCATGGTACACATGCTGGCCCCGATGGCGCTGGCCAGTGCCATCCTGCTGGCAGTGTTCTACCTGCTGGACCGCCATTACTACCACAAGGAAGAAGACCTGCCGCCGCTGCCGGACCCAACGCCGGACTCGCGCGTCAGCATCGAAGGCAAGGTGAACTTCGCGCTGCTGGGCGGCATTGTCGGCGCCGTGCTGCTGTCCGGCTTGTGGAAGCCCGGCATCAGCTGGCAGATTGCCGGCCTCGACATCACGCTGCAAAACGTGGTGCGCGACATCCTGCTGCTGCTGGTGACCGTGCTGTCGCTGAAGCTGACACCGGGCCGCTGCCGCCAGGCCAACGCCTTCAACTGGGGGCCGATGCTGGAAGTAGCCAAGCTGTTCGCCGCCATCTTCATCACCATGATTCCGGTGCTGGCCATGCTGAAAGCCGGCAAAGCCGGCGCCTTTGCCGAGCTGGTGGCGATGGTGAGCAAGCCGGACGGCACCCCGGTGGACGCGGCCTATTTCTGGCTGACCGGCGCCCTGTCCAGCTTCCTGGATAATGCCCCGACCTACCTGGTGTTCTTCAACCTGGCCGGTGGCGACGCCGCCCACCTGATGCACGACGGTGCCAGCACGCTAATGGCCATTTCGATGGGCGCCGTGTTCATGGGTGCCAACAGCTACATCGGTAACGCGCCGAACTTCATGGTGAAAGCCATTGTGGAAGAGCGCGGCGTGGCCATGCCCAGCTTCTTTGCCTACATCGGCTGGGCGTGCGCCTTCCTGATTCCTACCTTTGTGCTGCTGACCTTTGTGTTCTTCTAAGCCCGTGCGGCCAACCTGTCAGGTTGGCCGCATAGTTGGCCGCAACAAAAAAGCCCGCGATTGCGGGCTTTTTTTGCGGTGGTAGCCAGGGCAACTACACGCGGTAGCTGGTAGCCGTCATCACCTTGGCGGTGAGCTTCATCAGCCCCTTTACCGGCAGCGGCAGCGGTGCGGCGCCGAAGTCGTGCGCCATGTCGGCGTGCTTCAGCTCGTCGTCGCGCATCTGCGCCACGATGGCGCGGCTCTTGGCGTCCTGATCCGGCAGCTGCTGCAGGTGGCTGTCGAGGTGGGCGCCCACCTGCTTTTCGGTCTCCTCCAGAAAGCCCAGGTTCCACTTGTCCCCCAGCAGGCCGGCGGTCACCCCGATGGCCAGCGAGCCGGTATACCATACCGGGCCCAGCAGGCTGGGGCGGCCGCCCAGCTCGCGGATGCGCTGCTCGGTCCAGGCCAGGTGTTCAACCTCCTCGAAGGCGGCATGACGCAGCGCATCGCGCGCCGCCGGGTTACGCGCGGTCAACGCCTGGCCCTGGTACAGCGCCTGGGCGCACACCTCGCCACAGTGGTTGACGCGCATCAGGCCGATGGCGTGCTGCTTTTCGGCGGCAGACAGCTCGGCTTCGGCCACTTCCTTGTCCGGTCGCGGGCGGCTGCTGACGGCGGGCGCAAACAGCGTGCGCAGGCCACGGTCGAATTCGGTGATCAGTCTGTCTAGCATCATGCAAGCTTATGGCGGTCATCAATAGTGGCGATTATACCTTGCCGGCGCTGCTGGTATAATCCCGTGGTTTTTCCCATTGACCGTACCGACACAAGGATACCGAGCATGAATATCGACCTGATCAGCCCGGGCAAGGACATGCCCAACGACATCAACGTCGTGATCGAAATCTCCGCCAACAGCGCCCCGATCAAATACGAGTTCGACAAAGAAACCGGCGCCCTGTGCGTAGACCGCTTCATGGGTACCTCCATGTTCTACCCGGCCAACTACGGTTTCGTGCCGCAAACCATCGCTGGCGACGGCGACCCGGTTGACGTGCTGGTAGTCACCCCGTTCCCGCTGCCGCCGGGCGTGCTGATCCGCGTACGCGCACTGGGCCTGATCAAGATGGAAGACGACGGCGGCGTGGATGCCAAGCTGATCGCCGTACCGGTGGAAAAACTGTGTCCGATGTACAAGGACATCCAGAAACTGGAAGACCTGCCGCAACTGCTGCGCGACCAGATGGTGCACTTCTTCGAGCACTACAAGGATCTGGAAAAAGGCAAATGGGTCAAGATCCAGGGCTGGGGCACGCTGGAAGACGCCACCCGCGAACTGAACGAAGGCATCGAGCGCGCCAAGCAAGGCTAAGCCTGCTGCCGACGCAAAAAAAGCCGGGGTAACCCGGCTTTTTTATTGCCTGCGCCACGGTTGGCCGCATCAGGCGCCGCATTTGAACTGCGCCGCTTTCTGCGCCAGACGGGCACCGAACAGGCGGGAAGTTTCCAGGTCGGCCGCATCCGGCGTCACCTCTGCCGGTGCATTGTCGGTACGGGTCATCAGGCCTAGCGAGCTGCCGTAACGGTTGATATCGCTGCCGATGGTACCACCCGGCATCAGCCCGGTGCCCACCCAGATCATGCCGTGCTGGGCAGCAAACACCGACAGCTGTTGCAGCGTGTTCAGTTTGTCGCCGCTGGGGCTGTTGGACACGGTAAAGCCGCCGGCGATCTTGTCTTTCCAGCCCTGGCTGTACCACACCTTGGCGCTGGCATCCATGAAGGCCTTGAACTGGGCCGATACGCTGCCCATGTAGGTAGGGGCACCGAACACGATGGCGTCGCAAACGGCCAGCTCGTCGATACGGGCGGTGGCTTCTTCGGCGTTGAGCAGCAACACCTCGGCGTGCTCGCGCGCGCCGGCAGCCACAAACTCGGCTACTTTGGCGGTATGGCCGTAGCCGCTGTGGTACACCACGGCAAGTTTGGTAGTCATGACATTTTCCCTCTATGGTTAGAACGGGGGCATAGCATGGACTGCACGTGCCGGGCCCGGCTGACAGCAACGCTAATTCAGAAAATCTGCCCGAACCCGGGCCACAGGAAAGCGCATAATGCGTTTCAAAACCAGTGACTTGGGCTGCAACAGACGGTCAAACACAGTATATTGTCGTGACCAGTACGGATATAGCGTTACTTTTTGACTCTTTTTTTCAGATATTCTGAAGATGAAACTTTCTCTCGATGCCTTGATGGTGCTGGATGCCATCGACCGCCGTGGTAGCTTTGCCGCCGCAGCCGAAGAGCTGTACCGCGTCCCGTCGGCCATCACCTACAGCGTGCAAAAGCTGGAGCAAGACCTCAACGTGCAGCTGTTCGACCGCAGCGGGCACAAGGCCAGGCTAACCTCCACCGGCGAACTGCTGCTGAAGGAAGGCCGTTCGCTGCTGGATTCGGCCGCCATGATTGAAAGCCGCGTCAAGACGCACGCCACCGGCTGGGAAGGCGAGCTGCGCATTGCCATGTCCGACCTGCTGTTTTTCGACGACGTGCTGCAGTTACTGGAAGAGTTCAACCAGCTGGGCGCCGACACCGAACTGCGCATCAGCCGTGAAGTGTTTGGCGGCACCTGGGACGCGCTGGTCGATGGCCGTGCCGACCTGGCAATTGGTGCCACCGAAAACAGCCAGGGCGGGCACGCCTTCCAGACACGCAGTATGGGCAAAACCCGCTTTGTGTTCTGCGTGTCGCCCGACCACCCGCTGGCCAGCGCCGAAGAGCCCATCCCGCAGCACCTGATCCGCCGCTACCGCGTGGCAGTGGCCGCCGACACGTCACGCAGCCTGCCTCCACGCAGCGTTTCGATACAAGAAGGTCAAAGCCGTCTGACCGTCGCCACAGTAGAAGACAAAATCGCTGTTCAGCGTGCCGGACTTGGGGTAGGTTTTCTACCGCTATGCCGCATTCACGATGATGTTGCAGCCGGCCGCCTGGTCATCAAGGAAGTAGAAGAGAAGCGCACACCGGTCCAGCTGCACTACGCCTGGAAAGAAGCGCAGCCAGGCCAGGCGCTGAGTTGGTTCATCAAGCGGCTGCAGACCTTTGAATGGAAACTCAGCTAAATCGTCACCATGCCAGCTTGCCGTCCGGAACGCGATGCCCTGATTCATCGCCTGCAATCCAGTTACCCGGACATTGCCGCGGACGGCGATGATGACATCATCCTTTGGCAGGGCTGGCGCATTCATTGCGCCCCGCTGCCCAGCGCCCTAGCACCCGTCACCGATATTACCCGGCTGGAACTCTGCCAGCTGTGGCCCCACTCCCCGCTCAACCCCGGCCTGCTGTTGGCCGGTAGCCCTGCGACTGTCGCGGCCTGTGATCCGCTATGGCACAGCCTGACCGGGACGCCACAAACCTGGCTGTATTGCGGCCCGCTGGGGGCTGCCGGCTTCTGCAAGCGCGTGTTCGACAGCCTGTTCTATCTGGCTAGCCCGGCGCTGATACAACACACGCTGCAGCGCCACGGTGCCGCCCAGCAAGCCGACTGGGCCGCGCTGCTACAACAACATCAGCAGCTGGCGGAACGCCTGCAGGCATTGTGCTGGCAATACCTGCACCATCACGGGCTGACAACGCTACCGCAAGATGCCGGCGCGTTGCTGGCGCTGTTCCGTGTGCCACCGCAGCAACAAGACCATTACGCCCTCACGCTCGCCCAACTGCTGGCAACGGCCCTGACGCTGAGCGAGCCTGCCAGGCGACTGCTGGCGGAGTGGAACCCGCTTGCAGCCACCACGCCACCCGCGCGCTAACAAAAGAAAAAGCCCCTGCAAGCAGGGGCTTTTTAGCTTCAGCAGCGGGCAAGTGCCACGCTGCTGGTACATCAAGCAGCCGGAGCAGCCGGAGCTTTGCGAGCGCGGCTTACGGCAGCACTGGCGGCTTTGGCGGAAGTTTCTGCGGCTTCAACGCTGGCTTCGGCGAACTCGGAACCCACTTTCTTGGCGGTCTTCGAGGCATTTTCGAAAGCGGCGCTGCTGGTGCTCACCAGGTTTTTCAGGGCCTGAACAGCCGGCTCGGAACCCACCGGGGCGGTTTTAGCCAGACGGTCGATGGCTTCCAGTACTTGCTTGTTGGTTTCGGCAACTTGCTCTTCCACGAAGGAAGTCAGCTCGGTCTGGGTTACCAGCGTGGCATCGTACACTTCACGTGCGGTGCTCAGGGCTTTGTCCAGGCTGGGCTGGGCCAGACCGGCTTGGAATTCGGCGAACGCTTTCGGGTCCTTGATGCTGGACAGCTGCTTCAGGGTTTCCGCGTTGGACGCCAGCACTTTGCGGGCGATTTCCAGTTGCAGGTTGGTCAGACGCTCGGCGCTGGACAGGAAGATGGAGGACAGGCGTACGGCTTTGTCGAACTGTGCCTGACCGAAAGCGGAAAATTCTTGTGCATTGGTAAACATGGAGATGATCCTTTTCGAATGAGAGAACTCAGCAGCAAAACCGTGGTTAGTCCTGTTGCTGCATTGCAGCAATTCGGATTTTATATTGCACCGCAGCAATGTCAAGCAGATTTCGGTGCCATGCTGCGGTAAGCACCTATTTTTGCAACACCTTTTGCCGGATCTTGCCCGCCGAACATGACATGACGGTTAAATTTATGGCGATCCAGCGCGGTGCCCGCACCGGCCTGTCACGGAAAAACACCACACCCGCGCTTGCGTTTTGTCACCGTATGCCGCGAAAGCCGTATCCGCGCGTTGAAAGGCATACGCCAAAGCTTTACACTCCGGTGATAAATTTAATCTATCCGGTAGCGAAGCCATACAATGAGCCCTGCGGCCAACCTGTTTGAAATCAAATCCGCCAGCCTGGACTTGCTGGCCGTGCTGCTGCGCAGTGCAGACTGCGCACAGCTGGAAGCGGCGCTGGATGCACGCTTCGGCAACAAGATCGACGCCTCGCAGAGCGAGGCATTCCTGCTTGACCTGGACGCCATCGAACAACCGGCGCAACTGGATCTGGACCAGATCCGCGCCCTGTTCCTGGCCAAGGGCATCCGCATCATTGCGCTACGCCACCGCGACATGGCGGTGGCCGAACTGGCCCGCCAGTATGGCCTGGCCTACGTCAACGCCAGTGCCGCGCCACGCAGCGACCTGCCGGCAGTAGAAGCCAGCCCGGCACCGGCACCCGCCGCAGCGGTAGCGCCAGTCGCCGCCAGTACGCTGGTGATTGACCGCCCGGTACGCGCCGGCCAGCAGATCTACGCCAAGGGCGGTGATCTGGTGGTGCTGGCCACGGTCAACGTGGGTGCCGAGCTGATCGCCGACGGCAGCATCCATGTGTACGCACCGATGCGCGGCCGCGCGCTGGCCGGTGCCCGCGGCAATACCCAGGCGCGCATCTTCGTGAAAGCGATGGAGGCCGAGCTGGTATCGATTGCCGGTGTCTACCGCACCATCGAGCAAGCGCTGCCCGACAGCATCCAGGGCAAGCCTACTCAGATTTATCTAGAAAACGAGCGCCTCGTGATGACGGCGCTTGGCGAATAACACGAATCACGACGAAGCAAGGAAGACCATCGTGGCAAAAATCATTGTTGTTACCTCCGGCAAAGGCGGCGTAGGCAAGACCACCACCAGCGCCAGTTTCGCATCCGGCCTCGCCCTGCGCGGCCACAAGACCGCGGTGATCGACTTCGACGTTGGCCTGCGTAACCTCGACCTGATCATGGGCTGCGAACGCCGCGTGGTATACGACCTGATCAACGTGATCAACGGCGAAGCCACGCTGAACCAGACGCTGATCAAGGACAAGCACTGCGACAACCTGTACGTGATGCCGGCGTCGCAGACCCGCGACAAGGACTCGCTGAGCGAAGAAGGCGTAGAGAAAGTACTGAAGGACATGGCTGACATGGGCTTCGAGTACATCGTGTGCGACTCGCCGGCCGGTATCGAAAAAGGCGCGCTGCTGGCGCTGCTGTTTGCCGACGAAGCCATCGTGGTCACCAACCCGGAAGTGTCGTCGGTACGTGACTCCGACCGCATCCTGGGCATTCTGGCATCCAAGTCGCGCCGCGCCATCGAAGGCCGCGAGCCGGTAAAAGAGCACCTGCTGATCACCCGCTACTCGCCGTCGCGCGTAGACAAGGGCGAGATGCTGTCGGTAGACGACGTGAAGGAAATCCTGCGCGTCAACCTGATCGGCGTGATTCCGGAATCGCAAGCCATCCTGCAGGCGTCCAACTCCGGCACCCCGGCCATTCACCTGAAGGGCAGCGACGCCGCCGAAGCCTACGGTGACGTTGTGGGCCGTTTCCTGGGCGAAAACCGCCCGATGCGTTTCCTGGAAGCCGAAAAAGTAGGCTTCCTCAAGCGCCTGTTCGGAGGCTAAGCCATGTCCCTCATCGATATGATCTTCGGCAAACGCCAGAAAACGGCCTCCATTGCGCGCGAGCGCTTGCAGATCATTCTGGCGCACGAACGCAACGGCCGCAGCGCCCCCGACTACCTGCCCGCGCTGCAACGCGAGCTGATGGAAGTGATTTCCAAATACGTGTCGGTCAACCTGGACGACATCAAGGTACAGGTAGAGCGCCAGGACGATTTCGAGGTACTGGAAGTCAACATCGTCCTGCCGGAACACCAGCGCTGACATCATGACCCTGACCGAACTGCGTTACATCGTGGCCGTGGCGCGCGAGCGCCACTTTGGCCGCGCGGCTCAAAGCTGCTTTGTCAGCCAGCCCACGCTGTCCATCGCCATCAAGAAGCTGGAAGACGAGCTGGGCGTTACCCTGTTCGAGCGTGGCGGCCAGGAAGTGAGCGTCACCGAGATCGGCGAGCGCATCATCGAGCAGTCGCAGCGGGTGCTGGAAGAAGCCGAGACGGTCAAACGCCTGGCCGGCGAACACCAGAACGAGCTGGCCGGGCCGCTGAAGCTGGGGGTAATCTTCACCATCAGCCCCTACCTGCTGCCACGGCTCATCCCGGCCCTGCGCATTCTGGCGCCGGACATGCCGCTGATCCTGGAAGAAAACTACACCTCGCGGCTGGCAGAAATGCTGAAGCGCGGTGAAGTGGACGCCATCATCGTGGCCGACCCGTTCGACGAGCCCGGTACCGAAGCCTACCCGCTGTACGACGAGCCGTTTATGGTAGCCACGCCCAAGGGCCACCCGTGGGAAAAACGCGACTACCTGTTTGCGCAAGACCTGCGCGACGAGAGCGTGCTGCTGCTGTCGCAAGGCAACTGCTTCCGCGACCAGGTGCTGCAGGCGTGCAGCGAAGTGGCCAGCAAGCAATACCAGGGCAACAGCCTGGCGTCGATGGTGCAAGGCAGCTCGCTGAACACCATCCGCCACATGGTGGCCAGCGGCATGGGCGTCACTGTGCTGCCCGCCACCTCGGTATCGCCGGCGGACGAAGGCCTGCTGTCGGTCATTCCGTTCCATCCGCCGGTGCCGCAACGCCGCGTGATGCTGGTGACCCGCCGCCAGTTCTTCCGCAAGAAAGCCATCCAGACGCTGCAGCAGGCGGTGTTCCGCTCCGGCCTGCCCGACGTGTGCATGCTGGAAGACGAAGCCGCCCGCGTCTGAGTGCTTTGCCGTACGACGCAACAAGGCCGCCAGGCATGCCTGGCGGCCTTGTTCTTTTGCAAGACCAGGTTGGCCGCGGCCAACCCTGCCTGCCTTACTGCGCGGCGCGGATCACGCCGGCCAGGCGCTTGATGCCTTCCTCGATGCGCGCCGGCGAGGCGTGGCTGAAGTTCAGACGCAGGTGGCCGATGCCCTCTTCCGGCTTGGCGTAGAACGCCTCGCCCGGCATGAAAGCCACGTTGTTTTCTTCCAATGCCACTTTCAGCAGCGGGCGGGTGTCGCGCGGCTGCTTCAGCTTCAGCCAGAAGAACAGGCCACCCTGCGGCACCAGCCAGTCGGCCAGGTCGGCAAAGTGCGTTTCCAGCGCCTGCTGCATGGCGTCGCGGCCAACCTTGTAGCTTTGCTGCAGCTGCTGCAGATGGTCTACATAGTCGCCGCTGTTCAGCCACTGGGTATTGAACCACTGGCCCAGACGGTTGGTGTGCAGGTCGGCGGCCTGCTTCAGCTTCAGCAGGTAGGGCATCAGCTCCGGCGAGGCCACCAGGTAGCCCACGCGCAGGCCCGGTGCCAGCGTCTTGGAGAACGAACCGCAGTAAATCCACGGCGCGGTTTTCAGGTGCGTTACCAGCGGGCGCGGCGCTTCGCCGTCGTACGCCAGTGCGCGGTACGGGTCGTCCTCGATCACCGGCAAGTTGGCTGCGTCGATCACCTCGGCCAGGCCACGGCGGGTGGTCTCGCTGTAACAGGCGCCGGACGGGTTCTGGAACGACGGAATCAGGTAGGCCAGCTTGGCTTTGCTGCTGGCAATGGCGTCGGCCAGGCGCGCCGGTGGCAATTGGCCCTGCTCTTGCTGCACGGTGGTGATGTCGGCGCCGAACAGCTTGAACACCTGCAACGCGGCCAGGTAGGTGGGGCCTTCGGTAATCACCGGGGTATGCGGGTCGATGAACAGCTTGGCGGCCAGGTCCAGCGCCTGCTGGCTACCGGACAGCACCAGTACTTGCGATGCGTCCACATTCAGGCCGATACGCGCCAGCTCGGCCACGATGGCGGCGCGGAATTCCGGCTCGCCTTCGCTGGTGCCGTACTGGGCCAGTTGCGGCGGTACGCCGCTGAAATCCAGCTCGGGCAGACAGTCCGCCGCGGGCAGGCCACCGGCAAACGAAATCACCTCCGGGCGCTGTGCAGCAGCGAGGATCTCGCGGATCAGCGAGCCGGACAGGCGTTCGATGCGTTCTGAAAACATGTTACTCTCCTTGGCAGACACGTCTTTTATTAGTCAAATTGTTTGACCAAATTAACGCTTTGTGACGAGCACGTCAACATGAAATCCGCAGCCAACCACACATTGTTACGCGATGCGATGAAGGCGTTTTTCCATGCCTATCAGGCTTTTACCGACAAGCCGGACGAAATGCTGGCCAAACGGGGGCTGGCGCGGGTACACCACCGCATCCTGTTCTTCGTGGCGCTGCATCCGGGGCTGTCGGTGAAGGACCTGCTGGCCTGCCTGGGCGTCACCAAACAGGCCATCAACATCCCGCTGCGCCAGCTGGTGGAAATGGACCTGATCGAAGCCGGCACCGCCGAGCACGACAAGCGCGTCAAGGCGCTGCGCCTGACCGAAGAAGGCCGCAAGCTGGAAGAAGCGCTACACCGCGAGCAGGCGCGCCTGCTGCTGCAAGCGTTCGGCGAAGCCGGCCAGGACGCCACCGAAGGCTGGTTGAAGGTGAACCAGATGATGGCCCGCGCCCAAGCCTGAGCACCCAGCCCGCTGCGGCCAACCTTCCCCGGCCGCCGGCACGGCGCGCTGCCTGCTGTTGCATACAATAGACAGCCAAGCCAGTACCCAACCTTCACCACGACTTCCCGCGCACCACCAGGTGCACACCCGTCGCTGGCCACTTACCAACGAGTCGCCCCCACCAGGCAGCAGCCTTTACTCGCCGATACGCTGGTAACGCACCGCCAGAATCTCGATCTCTTCTTCGCCGTCCGGGCCACGGAAATACACGGTATCCCCTTCACGCGCTTTCAGCAGCACGCGGGCGATCGGCGAAATCCAGCTGATGTGGCCGCGCGACAGGTCGATCTCGTCCACGCCGACAATGCTCAGCGTCTGCTCGCTGCCGTTGCCGCGCAGGATGTCTACCGTGGCGGCAAAAAACACCTGGTCGCAGGCTTCGCGCCGCTCCGGGTCCACCACTTCGGCGATTTCCAGCCGCTTGGTCAGAAAGCGGATGCGGCGGTCGATTTCGCGCAGCCGGCGCTTGCCGTACAGGTAATCGCCGTTTTCCGAACGGTCGCCATTGCTGGCCGCCCAGTTCACTACCTGGGTCATGTGCGGGCGCTCGTGCTTCACCAGCTGGTTCAGTTCCTGACGCAGCCGCTCCCAGCCAGCGGGTGTGATGTAGTTCTTGGTGGCGGCCGGTAGCCGCTGCTCGGCGGGCAGATCGTCGTCGCCGTCTTCGTCCTGCTCTCGGGTAAATGCCTTGCTCATCTTGCTCTCGTCACGGATACCGTCACCCGGGCGGCCGCCATCGCGGGGGCCGCCCGACTGACACACTGACAAAACAAACCCTGTCTGCATGGCAGACAGGGTTGCGGATAACAGCGGCTGTCAGCGGGTGACAGCACAGCCCGGCTTAGCCGTTCTTGCCCGGCTTGGCCTGGCCGGTCACGGTCAGACCGGCCCACTTCATCACGGCCGCTACTTCAGCTTCGTTCAGCTCGTAGTACTGGCCGCGCTTCAGGCGCGGGGGCAGACCGATATTACCAAAACGCACGCGGATCAGGCGGCTGACGGTCAGGCCGAAGTGCTCGAACATGCGGCGCACTTCGCGGTTACGGCCTTCGCGGATCACCACGTTGTACCAGCGGTTGGCGCCCTCTTCGGCACCGCCCTTTTCGCTGACGCGCTGGAACACCGCCGGGCCGTCTTCCAGCTCCACGCCCTTGGTCATTTCCTGCATCTGCTCGCGGGTCAGCTCGCCCAGCACGCGCACCGAGTACTCGCGGTCGAACTCGAAGCTGGGGTGCATCATGCGGTTGGCCAGCTCGCCGCTAGTGGTAATCAGCAGCAGGCCGGAGGTGTTCACGTCCAGACGGCCGATGGCCACCCAACGGCTGGATTTGGCTTGCGGCAGGCGGTCGAACACGGTGACGCGGCCTTCCGGGTCGTCACGGGTCACGATCTCGCCTTCCTGCTTGTGGTACATGATCACGCGCGGCAGGCGGTCGGCCCACTTCAGCTTGATCGGGTTGCCCTTGGCGGTCACGCGGTCGTGCGGGCCCACCTTGTCACCCAGCGCGGCTTTCTTGCCGTTGATGGTGATGAAGCCGGCCTCGATCCATTCTTCCATTTCGCGACGCGAACCCACACCCGACGCGGCCAACGCTTTTTGCAGGCGGATCGGCTCGATCTTGCTGTAATCCAGGCGGGTTTCGCGCAGGCGGGCGGCGCGGTCGACGATTTCCTGTTTCGGTGCGCGCAGCGCCAGTTTCTTGGCACGCTGTACTTTCGGTGCCGGGCCTTCGCGGCGCGCCTTGCCGAATTCCGGCTGCGGCGCGTCGGTAGCCGGCATGGCGGCGTTCTTGTTGCCGTAGCGGCGTTCGTGCTGCAGGGCGGCCTCGCTGCCAGGGGCGGCGCGGCGGGTATCGTAGTTCACCGGGGCGCGACGGCCTTCCGAGTTGATCGGGGCGGCGTCGCGGCGGGCAGCCGGTGCCGGCTTGCCTTGCGGCGCAGCCGGGGCGTTACGCGGGGTCAGAAAGCTGCCGCCGGTTTTGCCACGGCCACTGGGCTTGCGGCCACCGCCGCTACGGCCCATATCGGGCTGACGGGGTTGGCCGCTTTCCTGGCCGCGTACGCGGGCTACCGGTTGGCGGGAGGTATTGCGTTGTCCTTTAGACATGGTGTTTCCTGTTCTACGGTGCGGAAGGCAGCTGCATGCGCAGGCTGAATACTGCCTTCCCGGCATGGCCTTGCCCGGCGGGGCCGGTGTGGGCGATGCGCTTACTGGGGCGCCTCATCAGCGAGGGGCTCTTCGTCCGGTGTGGCCGGCTCGCCCACCACCAGGGTGGACAGCTCGGCCAGCGGCGGCAGGTCACGCAGGGTATGGAACCCGAGGTCATCGAGAAACTTGTGCGTGGTGGCGTACAGCCCCGGACGTCCGGGCACATCCTTGTGCCCGATCACTTCGATCCAGCCCCGCTCCAGCAGGGTCTGCATCACACTGGTGGACACCGATACCCCGCGGATGGCTTCGATATCGCCACGGGTAACCGGCTGTTTATAGGCGATGATGGCCAGCGTTTCCATCACCGCGCGCGAGTAGCGCGGCGGCTTTTCCGGCGCCAGACGCGCCAGGTAAGGGGTGAACTCGGCGCGAGCGCGAAAGCGCCAGCCGGAAGCCAGCTTCACCAGCTCCACCCCCCTGCCTTTCCAGTTCTGCTGGATCTCGTCCAGGATGTCGTTGATCAGTGCCGCTTTCACGTCTTCGGTAAACAGCTTTTTCAGCTGGTTCACGGTCAGCGGTTCCTGCGCGGTCAATAGCGCGGTTTCCAGCACGATCTTCAGGTAATTGAGGTCGGTAATGGTCGACATGACAGCCACAAAACGGGCACAACAGAACGGAAGGCGCGGATTTTACACGATTTTTCCGCCGCATGTGCCGCTTTGACGCCCCGCCGCCCGTGCGGCCAACCGTGGCCAGCCGCCATCGCCGCATGCCGCCGTTAGCAGCGCCGCGCCGGCAGGTGATAAAAACGCAGCCACGGCTCGCCCGGTCCCTGCGCGGTGGCGGTCAGCAACACGCCGCCGGCGCGGCTGATCACGCGTTGCGAGGCGGCGTTATCGTCGTCGCAGGTCATCAGCCAGCCGCCGTCCAGCTGCGGCGCACCGTGGCGCTGCACGTGCGCCAGCAGGCCACCGGCCACGCCCCGCCCGCGCGCCGCCGGGTGCACCTCGTAACCGATATGACCACTGTGATCGAGGATGAACGGCGTGCAGCCGTGACGCAGGCGGATAGCGCCCAGTATGACGCCGTGCGCGTCCAGCGCAAACCAGGTCTGGGTAGGCAGCTGGCCTGGTGGCAGCTGGCGGCCGGCGGCGCGGTCCAGCACGCGCTGGTAAAACACCGCCGCGCTGTCATCGCTATCGCGGTAATGGCTGCAACCGGCAGCGCGGCATTGCTGGAAATAATCGGTATAGGCGTGGCTGTGCAGCACGCTGGCAGCTTCGATACGCATGACGGACATCCGCTGGGCATTTATCGATATCGTAGCCGCACCCCGCCAGCAGCGACAAGTCAGCCCCGCGGCGCCAGCATGATCACCAACATGCCGGCCAGACACAGCGCCACCCCGGCCGCGTCCCATAAGGTTGGCCGCACACCGTCCACCGCCCACAGCCACAACAACGCCACGCTGACGTACACCCCGCCGTAGGCAGCGTAAATACGGCCGGACGCGTCCGGGTGCAGCGTCAGCAACCAGGCAAACAGCGTCAGGCTGGCCGCCGCCGGCAGCAATACCCACACCGACGCCCCCTGCTTCAGCCACAGCCATGGCAAATAGCAACCGATGATTTCGGCCAGGGCAGTCACGACAAACAGGGCAAAGGTACGCATGGGGCTTGTGTTCCGGTGGTGCAGGAGGTGGCGGGAAATGGCAGCGCCCTGTGGCGGCAGCGGGGTGGATGATGCCACGACCAAGAGGGTGTTCGCGAGCTGCGGTACCACGGCAAGGTTGACTGCACGGCGGTTTGCCCGCATGGCATTTGACGATATCATCAAACGGATAGCCAGGCGTAGATGCCGTCTTGCATGAAGGAAACCGAATGGCACCCTGCCCCACACATCAAGTCATTCCCCTGACGCATGGCCGGGCAAGAACCGCCGCCATCGCATACCTCGAGGCGCTTACGACAGACTTCAGCTTACCGGTAAGCCCTTGTTCTTTCGCTTCACTGCAAGTCGTCAGCATCAACGGACAGCCGCTTCCGGATGGCAGCTTTACTAACGGCAACGGGTCTTCAGCAAATGCCGGCACCGCCATGCTCGCCGATTATCTGCAGGCACGGCACGTCACCGAGCTACTGGTTCGGGAACCTTATCTGGACTTTGGCGAAGCCCACTTGCCCGTCCATCTGATACACGGTGAGATCTACTACCTGCATTCGGGCGTGCCACTTCTGAAGCAAACGCTGATCGCAGCCGTAGCCGAAAACTGCGTTCCCTGGCTTTTCTTTGCACTGGCGTACTTACGCAGCGGCAATACCCTGATGATCGTGGGTGCCTATGATGGTGAAGGCTTTCTGATTTTTGAAAAAGATGCTGATAGCAAGCAGGATTGACAAAGCGCAGCGCCCCCACCGGCATGGCAGCTTGGGTTGAGCACAGCGAAAGCCTGCGCTTGCCGAGCCGAATAGGGTCTCATCCTGCGCGGAATATATTACGAATCGCGGTAAACGTTGGGCTTCATTTCATACAGCACAACCCACGACACTGCTTTTAACACAATTGAAAAATGAAGCCTCTAACATATACGATTGGCGCATCAATTATTATTCTTATCATATTTATTGCAATCAACACCATTACTGACCCGATATTGACTTCAATTATTGATTTAATCGAAAAACAGCTGCACACACCCCTTCATATCAATACTGAAGAGGGCTTCATATTCAATCTCATTCGCTGCAGCATTACATCCACCAGTGGCGTTTATCTGGGATTAAAAGCTGCATATGCATGCTTTGGCAAGCACGCCATATCGGATATCATTGCAGTGGAAATTTTAATGGCGACACTAGCGTGGATCGTATTTTGCATCATCATTTTCGCACTAGCCCATCACCTAAATACGCTTGCATTTCTCGGCATAATGACTGGCTATACCATACCACCGTTACTGATTAGCTATATTCTTTGGGCAAAAGGCTGGACGCTACTGCATCGCAAGTAGCGTCAGGGGTAATGAAAATCTCACCCACAAGAAGTGGACTCTTACGCCGACCTGTACTTTATCTGGATTCTGAATTTTATTCAGCACAGTCTATACAAGCACTGCAAGTAGCAAGTGGGGTGGGCAAAGCGCAGCGTGCCTACCGGCATGACTGTTTGGCTTGAGCGCAGCGAAGCCCAATATTGACCGCGCTGAATAGGGTCTCATCCTGCACAGGATGTATTGCGAATTGAGGTAACCGCTGGGCTTCATTTCATTCAGCAGTAAACTACGGTACTAAAACGGCAACCCCACAACGCCACGCCCATACATCATACGAAGTAAATCATGAGAAAATATATAGAATGTGCGACACATGAAATTGAAGAGCAATCATTCGAACTAACAAAGCAATATCTGAGAGCAAATTCAATACAAAAAGAAAAAAATCAATATGCCATTGAGCGGATTTCGGAGCAAACCAAAGCCATCACGATTTACTTCAAGCCATACAGAGAAAAATACTTTCTCGGCATCTGCATCGACAAGAAAGCAATAGAAGTTACTTGGATTTTCATTGAAAACAGTAACGAATGCCATTTAACAGCAAGCTCTGACTGCCTTAGCCTGGAGGAGCTCTCTTGTTACTTGCCCTTTAAATACAGCAAAGGTTGGTCAAAAGGTGAGATCAGCAACAATGGCAAATCACGCCATGCATTTAGCCGCATTTTCTTTGAGATACTACCTTCGCACTGCTACGACACCGAAGAAGCATTAAGCCTGTTATTGGATCAGTTGGCCAGACACAAAGAACAAGTCGATAAACTATCCAAAGTCTCAAATCTATGCATTAGCATCTGCAAACATCAATACCTGTCCGCCAACGCCGGACTCCACCTCAACACCGACCTGATCAGGCGATTAAGCGAATTCAATTTGGCCGTAGACATAGATACCTACATTGTTGGCCAGCCAATCATATCGTAGGCAACACATAGGGTAAGCAAAGCGCAGCGTACCCACCATTCGGCACGATATTGGTGGGCACGACCTTCGGCCTTAGCCCACCCTACGATAATGACCCTACCCAACGATCAGCACGGTAGTTTGGGTTCCGCGCAGCGAAGCCCGACATTGACTGCGCAACAATCGCCTCCCCGGATGCGGCTACGCCTTGTCCGGGCAACCACGGGTTCTACACCAGCGCCAGGCGCACGTAGATGGGTTGGTATGGTTCGTCCTGGCTGACCTTGATCATGCCCTCTTTCACCAGTTCCAGCACGGCGATGAAGTTCACTACCAGGTGGGCGACGCCTTTGTGGATATCGAACAGCTCTTCAAACGCCACGTAGTCGCGGCCGTCCAGGTAGCGCAGGATCCAGCTCATCTGCTCGCGTACCGATAGCTCGTCTTTTTCCACCTTGTGATGGCGGTTGTGCTTGGCACGCGACAGGATGGACAGCCAGGCTTGGCGCAGGTCCAGCGCTTGCACTTCTGGCAGGCGCTGCTCGGCCGATTGTTCGATCAGCACCGCTAGCCAGGCAAAGTCGCGGTCGGCCTGCGGCAGCTTGTCCAGTTCCAGCGCGGCCAGCTTCATTTGTTCGTATTCCAGCAGGCGGCGTACCAGCTCGGCGCGCGGGTCGTCCGGCTCGCCGTCTTCGTCCAGCTGCGGGCGCGGCAGCAGCAGCCGCGACTTGATTTCGATCAGCAGCGCCGCCATCAGCAGGTATTCGGCAGCCAGCTCCAGCCGGCCATCGCGCATGGCGTCGATATAGGCCATGTACTGCGCGGTAACGTCGGCCATCGGGATGTTCAGCACGTCCAGGTTCTGCTTGCGGATCAGGTACAGCAGCAGGTCGAGCGGACCTTCGAAGCTTTCCAGGATCAGCTGCAGCGCATCGGGCGGGATGAACAGGTCTTGCGGTACCTCCAGCACCGGCTGGCCGAACACGTGCGCAATAGGCGTGGCGGGGGGCAGGTCGGGCGGGGTGAGCTGGAAGTCGGTGTCGGTCATGGTGTCTCGTGTCTGCCGCAGTCGGGCCGGCGGGCAGGCGGGGTGCATTTATGGAACAGGCGCGGCGCGAAAACCCCCGCGCCATACTGGGCCGGTCGCCATTGTACGCCACCTTGCCCATGACTCCGCTACGCCTGTTCTTGCCGCTACTGGCCCTGTTGCTGGCAGCCTGCGGCCAACCTTCTACCGCCACCGACCAAGCCGGCCAGACATCGGCGCCGCCGCGTGCCCTGCCCGCCTACGGCCGCTTTGTGGCGGTATACCAGCATGCACAGTCAGCCGCGCTGGCGCCGCTGGCACGCGAGGCCAAAACCGCGCGCTGGCTGGACGAGGCGGTAAGCGACCTCAACCACCAGTACCGGCTGCCACGCGATGTCGATATCAACACCGCCGAGTGCGGCGACAGCAACGCCTTTTCCGACCCGGCCAGCCACAGCATTACCTTGTGCTACGAACTGATAGCCGAGCTGCAGCAGCAGGCCGCCACCACCGACTGGCCGGCCAGCGAGCGCGACGACTACGTTAGCGGCGTGCTGAGCTTCGTGCTGCTGCACGAGCTGGGCCACGCACTGATTCATGAGCTGGCGCTACCGATTACCGGGCGCGAGGAGGACGTGGCCGACCAGCTGGCGGTGGCGTCGCTGCTAGGCGATGCGGACGCCGTGAGCGAGCACGAGTTTGCTACCAGCGTGGCGCAGATCGGCCACGTGGCCAGCTGGTTCCAGCTGAATGCGGCCGGCGAATACGAGATGGAGGCGCTAGCCGACACCCATGCGCTGGACGAGCAACGCTTTTACAACGTGATGTGCTGGCTGTACGGGGCGCGGCCCGCGGCATTTGCCGATATGGTGAAGGATGGCGAGCTGCCGGCCGAACGGGCCGAGGGCTGCGCCGACGAGTACCGCCAGATCCTCAACAGCTGGGATACGCTGCTGGCGCCGCACCGGCTGAAGTCCGCCCGTTAGCGGTGTGCCACATGCGACAAGGCCGCTGCCGGCATGTGCCGGCAGCGGCCTTGTGACGTTAACCGGGTTGGCCGCATTGATGCTGCGGCCAACCCCTGACTACTGCCTAGTAACCCAGGCCCATCGCCTGGCGCACGTCGTTCATGGTAGCGCGCGCCACTTGCTCGGCTTTCGCATTGCCTTCGGCCAGAATCTCCTGCACCAGCTTGGGGTTGCTCAGGTATTTCTCGGCGCGCTCGAACATCGGCTGCTGCTCGCGCACCACGGCGTCGATCACCGGCTGCTTGCAGTCCAGACAGCCGATGCCGGCGCTGGTACAGCCGGCTTTCACCCATTCCTTGGTGGTGCCGTCGCTGTACACCTCGTGCAGCTGCCATACCGGGCACTTGGCCGGGTTGCCGGCGTCGGTGCGGCGCACGCGTGCCGGGTCGGTGGGCATGCCGCGGATTTTCTTGGTTACCGCCTCCGGCGCTTCGCGCATGGTGATGGTGTTACCGTAGGACTTGGACATCTTCTGCCCGTCCAGGCCCGGCATTTTGGAGGCGGCAGTCAGCTTGGCCTCGCACTCCGGCAGGATGATCTTGCCCTTGTTTTCCAGCCAGCCCATCAGGCGCTCGCGGTCGGCGCCGCCCAGGTTCTGGCTTTGTGCCAGGATTTCGCGTGCTTTTTCCAGCGACTCGGCGTTGCCGTCCTGCAAGTAGGCGGTGCGCAGCTGCTCGAACTGCTTGCCGGCCTTGCCGATTTTCTTCACCGCCGCCTTGGCCAGCTCTTCAAAGTTGGGTTCGCGGCCGAACATGTGGTTGAAGCGGCGTGCCACTTCGCGGGTCAGTTCGATGTGCGGCACCTGGTCTTCGCCCACCGGCACCAAGCCGGCCTTGTACACCAGGATGTCGGCGGCCTGCAGCAGCGGGTAGCCGAGGAAGCCGTAGGTGGTGAGGTCCTTGTGGCTCAGCTTGTCCATCTGGTCTTTGTAGGTGGGCACGCGCTCCAGCCAGCCCAGCGGTGTCACCATCGACAGCGCCAGGTGCAGCTCGGCGTGCTGCGGCACCTTGGACTGCACGAAGATGGTGGACTTTTCCGGGTCCACGCCGGAAGCCAGCCAGTCGATGACCATCTCGTTGATGGACTTGCCGATGATGGACACATCGTCAAAGTTGGTGGTCAGCGCGTGCCAGTCGGCCACCATGAAGAAGCATTCGTGGCTGTGCTGCAGTTCCACCCAGTTCTTGATCACGCCGTGGTAGTGGCCCAGGTGCAGGCTGCCGGTGGGGCGCATGCCGGAAAGGATACGGTTGGCAAACATGTATGGCTTCCAGAAAAGGTCAGGCTCTTACCAGCAGGTAGAGCAGGTTGTATACGAGATCGATAAACGGGCGCAGGATGGGCGATAGCAAGCCGGTAACGACCAGCGCCAGCAGAATCCACATGCCGTAGGGTTCGATACGGGAAAACCGGTAAGCCAGGCCAGGTGGCAGCAGGCTTTCCACGATGCGGCCGCCGTCCAGCGGCAGCAGCGGCATCAGGTTCAGCACCATCAGCACCACGTTGATGCCGATACCGGCCTGGCTCATCAGTGCCAGCGGCTCGCTGTAGCCGTTGTCCATCACCACCGCCAGCTTGAACAGCAGCACCCACATCACCGCCATGGCAAAGTTGGCCAGCGGGCCAGCGGCCGCTACCCAACGCATGCCGGCGCGTACATTGCGCAGGTTGCCAAAGCGTACCGGCACCGGCTTGGCCCAGCCAAACAGGAAGCCGCCCACTGCCACACACAGCAGCGGCAGCAGGATGGTGCCCACCGGGTCGATGTGGCGCAGCGGGTTCAGCGACACGCGGCCCAAGTTGTAGGCGGTATTGTCGCCCCAGTACTTGGCAACGTAAGCATGTGCGGCTTCGTGCAGGGTAATGGCAAACAGTACCGGCAGCGCGTACACCGATATTTTCTGGATCAGATTGAGTTCTTCCAAGATGCGTTCCTAGCAGGTTACAGGCCGACGCGAGCCGGGTCGCCTTTGCCGGCGCGCACCAGCGACACGCCGTCGGTCATGTCGATAACGGTGGTGGGCTCGGTGCCGCACCAGCCACCATCGATCACCAGATCGACCAGATGTTCCAGCCGCTCGCGGATCTCGTACGGGTCGGTCAGCGGCGCGTCGTCGCCCGGCAGCTGCAGCGTACAGGACAAAATCGGCTCGCCCAGCTCTTCCAGCAGCGCCAGCGCCACCGCGTGGTCGGGCACGCGCAGGCCGATGGTGGCGCGTTTGGGGTGCAGCGTCCGCTTGGGCACCTCGCGGCTGGCTTCCAGAATGAAGGTAAAGCTGCCCGGCGTGGCCGCCTTCAGCAGGCGGAACTGCGCGTTGTCCACGCGAGCATAGCTGGCCAGCGACGACAGGTCGGCGCACACCAGCGTCAGGTGGTGCTTGAGGTCGATCTGGCGGATGGCCAGCAGGCGTTCCATCGCTTTCTTGTCGCCTAGGTGGCAGCCCAGCGCGTAACAGGAGTCGGTGGGGTACACCACCACACCGCCGTCGCGGATGATCTTGGCCGCTTCACGGATCAGGCGCGCTTGCGGGTTTTCCGGGTGAATCACAAAGAACTGGGACATGGCATTAGCTCGCTAGGTTGGCCGCGGGGTTGGCCGCAGGCTGCAGCACGCGGTGCGCCAGCGCCTGCCAGACGGGCTGGCAGATCGGCGGCAGCGGCTGGGTACTGCCCACGTCGCGGCCGCCCTCACCTGGCGCATGAAAGTCGCTGCCGGCGCTGGCGTACAGGCCGTGGCGCTGGGCGTGCAGCGAAAACTTGATCATGTCGTCCAGGCTGTGGCTGCCGCTGGCAATTTCGATGGCTTCGCCGCCGGCGGCTTTGAAGTCCAGGATCAGGCGCTCGATCAGCGTGCGCCCCATATCGTAACGGCCGGGGTGGGCGATTACGGCCATGCCGCCGGCGGCGCGTATCCACGCTACCGCGTCTTCCAGGCTAGCCCACTCGTGCGGCACGTAGCCCGGCTTGCCGGCGGTAAGGAATTTGCGGAACACGGTTTTCACATCTTTGACTTCACCGCTTTGCACCAGGTAACGGGCAAAGTGGGTGCGGCCCACCATATCGGGGTTGCCGGCAAAGCGCATGGCGCCGTCAAAAGCGCCGTGAATGCCGGCCTTTTCCAGCGACGCCGACATCTGGCGCGCGCGCTCGACGCGGCCGTCGCGGATGGACTGCAAGCCGGCTTGCAGCACCGGGTTCGCCGCATCGATACCCAGGCCAACGATGTGCACGGTATGGCGCTGCTGCCAGCTAACCGAAATTTCCACCCCGTTCAGGAACGGCACGCCGCATTCCGCTGCGGTGGCCGCCGCTTCGGCCAGGCCGGCGGTGCAGTCGTGGTCGGTCAGCGCCAGCAAGGTGGCGCCGCGCTCGGCAGCACGGCGAATCACCTCGGCCGGGGCCAGGCCACCGTCGGAGGCAGTGGAATGAAAATGCAGGTCAATCGGCGTCATGCTTGGCCCTCGCCGCTGGTGCGCGCCTGGCGTGCCGCTTCACGCTGTTGCCAGGCCGCCAGTTTCTGGCGGTACTCGGCCAGTGCCGCGTCGTACAGGTCCCACACGCAGGGCTGGCAGCCGCTGTGACAGCAGGCGTAATCGTCCGGCGTTTCCGGGGCTTCCGGCTGCGGGTCGAATTCGTCGTCGAAGTCGGCCGCGCCGTGCTCGGGCAGCGTACTCACTGCGCGGCCACCACCTTGATGGTGAAGCCGTCACCCGACACCACCTGACCCACACGGATCTTGTTGGTCTTGCGCAGCTCCACCTGGCCGTCCACCAGCACATTGCCCTCGGCAATGAAGTGCTTGGCCATGCCGCCGGTGTCGCACACGCCGCAGGTTTTCAACAGGTCACACAGCGGGATGTAGTCGCTGTCCAGTTCGTAGATTTCGTTCATCGCCATCTTTCGGTTTTGCACACCGGCTTTTGACAGCCCTGTGCGCGGCCTGTGGACAAACGCCACAAGCTTTTGTTTTACAGTTATTTTTTACGACTGATTATTTTTTAATCAGCACGCTTTTGTCTTTCCACACCCCGGCTGGACAGGCTTGTGCACCGGCTGTGGACAACCGCAGCAAGTGACTGATCTGCAAGCCAAAGGCGGCTGCTGCCTAAAAAACAGGCAACGTCAATCCTGCGTCGCACAGCGCCTGCCACGCGGCGGCCAACCTAGCGTCGCCGTGGCCGCTGACCAGCCGGTAATCCACAGAGGCATCGTCCAGCGCCTGCCGGTACAGGCCCAGCAGCCAGTCGCGCGCCTCGGGGTGGCTGCGCAACGGGTCTGGCTGCCACGGCAGGTCGGCAGCAGCCAAGAGCGTCAGCGTGTAATCCTGCGGCCGGTTCAGCGCCAGCAACGCCGGCTCGGCCTGCCCGAAGGCCACCTCGGCCCAGATGCGGCAGGTCAGCACCGTGGTATCGCACAGCAGGATGTCGGCACCGGCGGCGAGGGCGGCCTGCTCGGCGGCCAGCTGGCCGCGGGCAATCGCCAGGATGTGTTGCGGCGTCGGCTGGTAGGGCCGGTGGGCGTAGTAGTCGCGGGCGTACTCGGCCACCACGGCAACGCGCTGGCCCTGCTGCTGCCAGCGCTGCGCCAGCGCGGCGGCCAACGTGCTTTTGCCGCAGGATTCCGGCCCCACGATGGCGATGCGCCAAGGGATGCGTTTATCGATCATGGGCTTTGCATTATACGCGCCAAGCGCGCTGCCCTGTTACTTGCCTGCCCTGCGGCGCAGGTTGCTACCTGTGGTTGCAGAAAAAATGCCCACACGCGACGGTAACAAGCATGTGAACCGGCTGTGGATAAAGCATGCAAGACACTGAATTGGCAGAAAATTATCGATGCTGATTAAATTTTAAGCAAGACACAGCAGCAGCCGGCACAGCCTGCGGCCAACCCTACGCACTAACGTGCCAAGCCACACCAGACAGCAAAACGCCCACACCCTGTGGGAGCAAGGGTGTGGGCGGGCTGTGGAAAATCAAGGCAAGTGCCTGATCGTACAGGGGCATTTTACTGCTGATTATTTTTTAATCAGCCGCTGCCATTTATGCACGCCCCGGCTGGAAAGCATTGTGGGCGGGCTGTGGACAACATGGCTAAGCCCCTGTTTTGGCGATGCTTTACACCGTCTGATTATTTTTTAATCAATGCACGCTCAGTTCGCCGCGCAGGTCGCGCGCGACCGCAGCACGCACGGCAGCCACATCCAGCCCCTGCGCCAGCAGGTACAGCAGCTTGGCGTTGGCCGCTTCCGGCGTCATGTCGGCACCCGCCACGGCGCCGGCCTGCGCCAGCGGCTGGCTGGCGGCGTAGGCGCCCACTTCCACCGCGCCGTGCACGCACTGGGTAAGGTTGACCACCACGCAACCGCGCGCACTGGCCTGGCGCACGCCGTCCAGCAAGGCGGCGTCTGCCGGCGCATTGCCGTTACCGTAACTCAGCAGGATGGCCGCCTGCGGGGTATCTGCGGCCAACCATTGGCCGAACTCGGCCGCCATGCTGCCCGGCAGCAGCAGGCCGCTGCGGATGCGCGCCGGCTGCGGCGCGACGGCGCGGAAGGCACCACTGCCACGACGCCATTGCGCCTTGTCCCACGCGGCCTGAATGCCGAAGCGTGCCAGCGGCGCGGCGTTGGGGCTGTCAAAGCCGGCAAAGCTGGCCGCGTCCACCTTGCGCGCACGGCAGCCGCGCAGCAGCAGGCGGTTGAAGGCAATGGCCACTTCGTGCAGGTCCGGCTGGCAGGCCGCTTCGATGGCGTCGGCCAGGTTGCCCCAGCCGTCGCTGCGCGGGTGGCCCAGCGGCAGCTGCGAACCGGTCACGATCACCGGCTTGGCCAGGTTTTCCAGCGCAAACGCCAGCACGCTGGCGGTATAGGCCATGGTGTCGGTGCCGTGGATCACCACAAAGCCATCGTAACGGTCGTACGCTGCCGCCAGGTCGGCCACCAGCTTTTGCCAGTCGGCCAGCGTGATGGCGGAAGAGTCGATCAGCTGCGGGTATTCCACCACGTCCCAGCTGACGCCATCGCGCGCCAGCCGCTGCAGTTGGGCCGGCAAATAACCGGGCAACGGGGCCAGGCCGGCCGGCGTCGGCGCCATGCCGATGGTGCCGCCGGTATAGAGGATTAACAGTTTGCTCATGTGCGCAGGCTTTCTAGTCTTGTTTGTTACCCGCTTGCGGGTACCGGGCCAGCCCGGCACGCGCAAACGTGCATCCTTATCATCGATGCTGTGCGGAACATAGCACGAGCCGGACTACACGGCAGCCCCGTGCTTGCTTGGTGACAATGAACTGCCATTTTGTGGCTGGGTCATGGGCAACAGCAGCCGAGTAAAGCCCCGAAAGCGGCAGACCACGCCACGCGCCACCCACCAGGACAGGCCCGGGCTGACGCCAGGGCGCGATCGTGATATGTTACAGATTGTATCCCGTATACAAACCGCCAGCCGGCTGCCCGCCGCTGGCGGTTCTGGCTTTATGGAGCCAGTGCGTTCTGCCACACGCCCGCCGTGTGCTGCGGCCAACCTCCGCAGCGCACGCTGCCGGCCGACGGCCAGCCTACCCGGCTGCTGCAGGCCCTTGCCCTGGCTACCCGCTACGGCAAGCCCGGCAACGAACGCGATGACCGCATGGCCTGCTTACCGGCACGCTGTGCGCCCGCGCGGGGTGGTTACCGCCAGCCCGGTTCGTTTCCGTTTTAGAAGTGAAAATCTGTATGTCTCGATCGCAATGGGGCTCGCGCCTCGGTTTTATTCTTGCAGCGGCGGGTTCCGCCATCGGCCTGGGGGCCATCTGGAAGTTTCCTTACGTCGCCGCCACCAATGGTGGGGGCGCATTCCTGCTGATTTACCTGTTGATCTGCCTCAGCGTCGGCCTGGCACTGATGCTGGGCGAAATGGCGCTAGGCCGCGCCGCCGGCAGCAACGCCGTGGGTACCTTCCGCCAGCTGGGCGGCAAGCCGTGGCCCATCGTCGGCCTGGTGGGGGTGCTGGTCTGCTTCCTGATCTACTCGTTCTATAGCGTGGTCGGCGGCTGGACCATCGCCTACATCGGCAAGTCGCTTACCGGCAGTATCCTCACCAGCGACGCCAAAGTACTGGGCGACACCTTCAATGCCTTCATTACCGACCCGCTGCAGCCCTTGGTCTTTCACGGCCTGTTTGCCGGCCTGACGCTGGCGGTGGTGCTGGGCGGCGTGCAGAAGGGCATCGAAAACCTGTCCAAATTCCTGATGCCGGCGCTGTTCGTGCTGATGCTGGTGCTGATCGTACGCGGCCTGACGCTGCCGGGCGCGGTGGACGGCCTGCTGTACTTCCTGACCCCCGACCTGTCCAAGGTGACCGGTACCATGCTGGTGGATGCGATGGGGCTGGCGTTTTTCTCGCTGTCGCTGGGCATGGGCATCATGATTACCTACGGCTCCTACGTTGGCCGCGACACGCCGCTGCTGGGTTCGTCGCTGTGGGTGATTGCGCTGACCGTGCTCACCTGCTTCCTGGCCGGCCTGATGGTGCTGCCGGCGGTATTCGCCTTCGGTTTCGACCCGTCTGCCGGCCCCGGCCTCACCTTCATTACCATGCCGGCGGTGTTTGCGCAGATGGCCGGCGGCCAACTGTTTGCCGTGCTGTTCTTCTGCCTGCTGCTGGTGGCGGCGCTGACGTCCTCGGTGTCCTTGCTAGAGGTGGTGGTGAGTGCCGTCATGGAAGAGCTGAAGATGCCGCGCCGCAAAGCGGCCTGGCTGGTGACGCTGGCGGTGTTCCTGCTGGGCATTCCGGCGTCGCTGTCGCTGGGCATCTGGCGCGAATACACCCTGTTCGGCAAAGGCTTCTTCGACCTGCTGGACTACCTCACCTCCAACCTGCTGATGCCGCTGGGCGAGGTGCTGCTGGCGCTGTTCGTCGGCTGGAAGGTCTGGCCCAGCGTGGCCGCCGAGCTGAGCCGCCACGGCAAAACGCCGGCATGGCTGGGCGTGATGCGCGGCTTCTGCCGCTACCTGGCCCCGGTGCTGATCCTGGGCATCCTGGTACATAACCTGTAAGCCAGTACCCGCTACCGCACCACTCTGCCACCCCGCCTGCCCCGCACGCGGGGTGGCGCTTTTGCGGGGGACCACAGGCTTGCCTATGACGGGCGGCATGCGTATACTCGCGCTTCACCTTTTGTGCGGGTGTAGCTCAATGGTAGAGCAGAAGCTTCCCAAGCTTACGACGAGGGTTCGATTCCCTTCACCCGCTCCATCCCGCCCTGTTCAATCACGCCGCAGAACCAATGCCCATGAAATGGAACTCTGGCCGGCTCTGGCTCAAAACCGCTGTCTATAGCCTGTTGTCGCTTGGCTGCCTGCTGGTGATCGGGCTGACCCTGTTTTTCCTGCGCTTTGACAGTCAGAGCGTACGCAGCAACCTGCAAAAATCCCTGGCCGACACCGGCCGCACCGTCACCATCAACGGACGCATTGCGCCGATGCTGTTCCCCTCCCCCGGCTTGTCGCTGGGCGAGCTGACCATCAGCGAACCGGGGCAGCCAGCCACCTTTGCCCGTATCGGCAAAGTCGAAGCCCGCCTGGCCTGGATGCCGCTCTTGTTTGGCGAACTGGACATCACCCACCTGGCGCTGCACGACACGCAACTGAACGTGGTGCGCGCCACCGACGGCACACTCAACTTTGCCGACCTGCTGCGCCGGCGCAAGACCAGCAAGTTCAAACTTGACCTCGATACCCTCACCCTGCGCGGCACCACCCTCACGGTGGCCGACCGCGTCAACGGCCGCATCAGCCGGCTGGAAGAAGGCAGCCTGGACGTGGAGGGGCTGAAGTCGGACGCCCGGCTGTCGTTCGGTGGCCGTCTGGTCAGCGATAACCGCATGCTGAGCCTGGCGGTGAAGGCGCCGTTTACGCGCCAGGACGACCAGGTGAACATCGACCAGCTGGACGCCCTGGCCATCGGCAGTACCGACAAGCTGGGCGAGGTGCGCATGCGCGCCGAAGGCCGCCTGAAGCTGAACTTCGGCAACCTGCTGGCCAGCGGCGAAGACCTGAAAGTCACACTGGACACCTCGATGCCGAAGGGGCACGCCGAAGCGCGCCTGCCGCAAGTGAGCGCCAGCCTGACCGAGCTGACCACCCCGGCTGCCACCGTTTCCGGCACCGTGGACTACGCCCGTACCCAGTACCGTTTCTCCAGCCAGCTGGCCGAGATCCGCCTCAATCGCGACGGCGCCTTTGCCGACCAGATGCTGGGTAATTTTTCCTGGAGCGTCGGCGGCCATTCGCTCAGCATGAACCTGCGCGCACCGCTAAGCCTGGCCGCCTACCACCAGCTGCGCCTGGAACCACTGACGCTGACCACCCACCTGAAAACCCCGGCCCTGCCGCGCGGCCAACTGCAGGCCTCGCTGCAAGGTGCGCTGGATGGCGACCTGACCGACAGCCGCCTCAATCTGCGCGTGGCCGGCCAGCTGGATGGCGCCTCGCTGGCCGCCACCGCCACCCAGTACGGTTTCATGCAGCCACGCCATGAAGCCACTCTGACGGTCGGCAAGCTCGACCTGAACCGCTACCTGCCGGAAAACCAGGCCGAGAAAGCGGTGGCGCTGTTCCAGAACGGCACGCCGTTCCGCCTGGACTGGATGGACTTCCTCAACCTGGACGGCAAACTGTCGGTAGGCGAACTGGCGGTGGGCCGCTTCCGCGTCAAAGGCGTGACTGCCGATATCAAGGCGCGCCCGGAAAGCATTCAGTTGGACCAGCTGGGTGCCGAAATCTACGACGGCAAGCTGCAAGGCAGCATCAAGCTGCTGCGTGACAAGGAGCCGCGCGTCGAGGTGTCGCAGCAACTGGTCGGCATGCAGATCAAGCCACTGCTGCTGGACCTGTTCGACTTCAACCGGGTGGAAGGCGCCGGCAACGGCTGGGTACAACTGAGCGCACATGGCAACTCGCTGGCCGCACTGCGCAATACGCTGAGCGGCAAGGTGGCAGTGCGGCTGGAAAAAGGCGCACTGACCGGTATCGACCTGGTATCGGCACTGCGCGACCTGCCGGGCGAACTGAAAGACTGGAACAACAACACCGTGGTGGCCAAGGCCGACCAGAAAACCACCTTCTCGGCACTGTCGGCCGCCTTCGAGCTGGATAACGGCATTGCCCGCAACCAGGACCTGAAACTGGCGTCCTCGCTGGTGAACGTTACCGGCAGCGGCAAGTTCGACCTGACGCAGAGCATTGTGGACTTCAACCTGAACGCCCGTGGCAACCCGCAGGCGTTCAGCAAGCTGGGCGGCATCGACGTGCCGCTGAAGATCACCGGCCAGATCAACAAGCCCACCTACTCGCTGGATTTCAATGCGATGGTGAAAGGCAAGAAGACCGAAACCGAGAAGCAGCAGGCGCTGAAGAAAGAGCTGACCAAACAGATCACCACCATCCTGCCCGGCAGCAAGTAAGCGTTGCCGCCGCCAAGGCCCGACCCGCGAAATGCCGGTCGGGCTTTTTCATGGCCGCAGGGTTGGCCGCAGGGTTGGCCGCAGGGTTGGCCGCAGGGTTGGCCGCAGGGTTGGCCGCAGGGTTGGCCGCAGGCTGCGCTGCGGCCAACCCTGCACGCTAGCCTTGCAGCAGCAGGGTTTCGGCCTGCAGCAGCTGCTCCGGCCGTGCCAGCAGCACCAGCACGTCGCCCTCGTGCAACTCGAAATCGGGCGTCAGCTCGGTGTAGCGCGTGTAACCGCGGCGGACGGCTTTTACCTCCACGCCGCCGTCGGCCAGACGCAAGGCACCGATCGGCGAGCCGATAGCGTGCGCGCCGCTCACCAGCTGCACGCTGTGCAGGCGCGACATCTGGCTGTCGTCGATACCGTCTACTTCGTCGCTGGCGCCGCGGAAGAAGCCCTTGAACAGGTTGTAGCGCTCTTCGCGCACGCTGCGGATACGGCGCAGCACGCGGCCCAGCGGCACGCCCAGCACCACCAGCGCGTGGGAGGCCAGCATCAGGCTGCCCTCCATCACCTCGGATACCACTTCGTCGGCGCCGGCGTGGCGCAGCTGTTCGATATCGCTGTCGTCGATGGTGCGCACGATTACCGGCAGGTCGCTGCGCAGCTGGCGCACCACGTCGATGATGCGCTCGGAAGCGTGGGTGTCGGCAAAAGTGATCACCACCGCCTTGGCGCGCATGGCGCCGGCGGCCATCAGTACCTCGCGTTTGGCGGCGTCGCCGAATACCACCGGGTCACCAGCCTCGCCGGCCTCGCGCACGCGCTCGGGGTCGAGGTCGAGCGCAAAGAAAGCGATGTCTTCGCTATCCAGCAAACGCGCCAGATACTGGCCGCTACGGCCGTAACCGCAGATGATGACGTGCTCGCTCTTGCTCATGGTCTGCACCAGGATCTGGTGCAGATCCACCGCCTGCAGCGCCCAGTCCTGCTTGATCAGGCGCTTGGCAATACGGTCGGCGTACTGGATCAGGAACGGCGCCACCAGCATCGACACCAGGATGCCGGCGATGGCCGCCTGCTCCAGCGCCGGAGGCAGCAGCTGCAAACTGCCGGACAGCGACAGCAGCACAAAGCCGAACTCGCCGCCCTGCGCCAGCGCCAGCGCGGCCTTCAGCGCGTCGTTGGCACGGTGCCCCAGCGCACGCGCCAGCGCAAACACCACCAGCAGCTTGACCGGCAGCAGCAACAACAGCATCAGCAGCACCGCGCCGGACTGCTGGAACAGCACGCCCACGTCCAGCCGCATGCCGACGGTAATGAAGAAGAAGCCCAGCAGGATGTCGCGGAACGGCTTGATGTCCTCTTCCACCTGAAAGCGGTATTCGGTTTCCGAGATCAGCATGCCGGCCACAAAGGCCCCCAGCGCCAGCGACAGCCCGGCCTGCTGCGTAATGAACGCCACGCCCAGCGTAATCAGCAGCACGTTGATCATGAACAGCTCGCTGGAGCGCTGCCGCGCCACCAGGTGGAACCACGGCCGCACCAGGCGCTGGCCGAACACCAGCAGCAGGCTGAGCACCAGCACCACCTTCACCGCCGCCAGGCCCAGGTCCACCGCCAGGTGGCTGGAGTTGGCCGCAAAGGCCGGCAGCAGGATCAGCAGCGGCACCACGGCAATATCCTGGAACAGCAAGGTGCCCATCGCCATCTGGCCGTGCGGCTGCGCCAGCTCCAGCCGCTCGGCCAGCAGTTTGCTGACGATGGCGGTAGACGACATGGTCAGCGCGGCGCCGATGGCAAAACCGGTCAGCAAGCTGCCGGTGAGCCAGCCAATGGCGGCCATGATCAGCAGCAGCGTCACCACCACCTGTGCCAGGCCCACCCCGAACACCAGGTGCTTCATGGCCTTGAGTTTGGCCAGCGAGAACTCCAGGCCAATGGAGAACATCATGAACACGATGCCGATTTCGCCCATGAACTCGGTTTCCGGGCCTTCCGGGATCAGGTGCATGACGCCGGGGCCGGCCAGAAAACCGACAACCAGATAGCCCAGCATGGGCGGCACACGCAAACTGCGGCAGGCGGTGACCGACAGCACGGCCACCAGCAGAACGACAACAATGGGAAACAGGGAATGCATCGGGGGGAACGTCTCCTCGCGACAAAAACGCCCGGCAAGCAAAACTTGCACCCGCCGGATAAGGTCGAACGATTATAAGCTGATATACTGGAACACTATGGATATTGAGCAAAAACAACAGCGACTGGCGCTGGCGCGCGAAGTCCTGAACATCGAAGCAGACGCCCTGCGCAGCATGGCACAGCGTCTGGAAGACAGCTTTCTGGCCGCTGTCGAGCTGGTGCTGGCGTGTACCGGCCGCATCATCGTCACCGGCATCGGCAAGTCGGGTCACATCGGCTGCAAGATTGCCGCCACGCTGGCCAGCACCGGCACGCCGTCGTTCTTCATGCACCCGGCCGAAGCCGCCCACGGCGACCTGGGCATGGTCACCACCAGCGATGTGATCCTGGCGCTGTCCAACTCCGGCGAAAGTGACGAAGTCATCGCGCTGCTGCCGGCGTTGAAGCGCAAAGGCATTCCGATCATCGCCATGACCGGCCGCCCGCAATCCACGCTGGCGCGCGAAGCCAGCGTGCACCTGGACGCAGCGGTCGACAAGGAAGCCTGTACGCTGGGCCTGGCGCCGACCACCAGCACCACCGCCGCACTGGCACTGGGCGACGCACTGGCGGTTACCCTGCTGGACGCCCGCCAGTTCCGCCCCGAAGACTTCGCGCTGTCGCACCCGGGCGGCAGCCTGGGCCGCCGCCTGCTGGTGCACATCCGCGACGTGATGCACAGCGGTGACGCCTTGCCGGTGGTGCCGCTGGGCACCTCGCTGAAAGACGCACTGCTGGAAATGACGCGCAAAGGGCTGGGCATGACCGCCGTACTGGCCGCAGATGGCACGCTGGCCGGCATCTTCACCGACGGCGACCTGCGTCGCACACTGGACCGCAGCCTGGACCTGGCCGGCCTGACCATCGACGACGTGATGCACCCGCAACCACGAACCATTGCAGCCAACCTGCTGGCCACCGAGGCCGCCAAGGAAATGGAGCTGCGCAAGATCAACGGCTTGCTGGTGGTGGACGAACACGGCCGCCTGATCGGCGCCCTCAATATGCACGACCTGCTGAAAGCAGGCGTGGTGTAAGGATAGTCATGCAGAAAATCAGCGAACTGGCGAAGCGTACCCGCCTGTTGATTCTGGACGTGGACGGCGTACTGACCGACGGCCGCATTTTCATTACTGCCAGCGGCGAAGAGTTCAAGGCTTTCAATACGCTGGACGGGCACGGCCTCAAGATGCTGCAAGCCACCGGCGTGCAGCTGGCCATCATCACCGGCCGCGCCGCCCCCAGCGTGGCGCACCGCGCCCGCGGCTTGGGCATCGACCACTACTACGAGGGCGTGCACGACAAGCGCACGGCGTTTGCCGAGCTGCTGGCCAAAACCGGTATTGCCGCCGAAGACTGCGCCTACATCGGTGACGACGTGATCGACCTGCCGGTAATGAGCCGCGTCGGTCTGGCCGTAGCCGTACCCGACGCCCCCAGCTTCGTGCGCCAGCACGCCCACTTTGTCACTGGCAACCGCGGTGGCCGCGGCGCCGTGCGCGAACTGTGTGAACTGATCATGCAGGCGCAAGGCAGCTACGACCGCGTGATGGCAAGTTACCTGGCATGAACCGCACCGCCCGACTCTTTCCCATCGGCCTGATGCTGGGCATGGGGCTGCTGGCGTTCTGGCTGAATGTGCTGACGCAATGGCGCGCACCGGAACAGCGCCCGAAAAACCCGAACGAACCGGAGTACACGGTCGAGCAGCTGACCGCCACCCGCTTCGACGAACGCGGCGAGCTGCAGCAGCGCCTGGTCACCCGCAAGATGTGGAAACTGCCCGAGCAGGAGCAGGTGTATCTGCAGCAGATGGACGTCAAGCAATATCGCGCCGGCACGCTGGACTACCAGCTGAAGTCCGATCGCGGCGTGTACAACCACACCAGCGGCGATGGCCAGTTCGATGGCAACGTCAACCTGGTACGGCAAGCCACCGCCGAACAGCGCGCCGTGTACCTGCAAACGTCCACCCTGCAGCTGAACACCCAAAGCGGCATCCTGCGTAACCAGGCACCGGTCGCCATTGATGACGGCCAATCCCGCATCCGGGCCACAGGCTTTTACTACAATCACCCAGCCGGCCAGCTGAAGCTGCTGTCCGACGTAAGGATTTTCTATGCGCCCTAGACTGCTGCTCGCGCTATTGCTGAGCGCGGCCACCTCCGCTGCCCTGGCCGAAAAAGCCGACAGCAGCAAACCGATCGAAGTCAACGCCGACAGTGCCGCGCTGGACCAGAAACAGGGTATCAACGTGTTTGAAGGCAATGTCGTGGTGGTGCAGGGCACATTGAACCTGCGCGCCGACAAAACCGTCGCCACCCGCGACCCCAGCGGTCGCCAGAAGCTGGTGGCCACCGGCAACCCGGTGCAGTTCCGCCAGAAACTGGATGGCCAGACCGAATACGTGGATGGCCGCGCAGCGCGTGTCGATTATGACTCCGCCAGCAATACCGTGATCCTGACCGGCAAGGCCGTGGTGACCCGAGGCAAGGACATGGTGTCCGGCGAGCAGATCACCTACAACACCGTGACCGAGGTGTACCAGGTGAAAGGCCAGGGCGCCAGCAGCACTGCGCCCAAAGGCCGCGTCACCGTCATTCTGCAACCGCAGGAGAAACCATGACCCAAAGCCGGCTGAGCATCCAGCACCTGAAGAAAACGTTCAAGAAACGTACCGTGGTGCGCGACGTCTCGATGGACATCGCCAGCGGCGAGGTCATCGGCCTGCTGGGCCCCAACGGGGCCGGCAAGACCACCAGCTTCTACATGGTGGTGGGCCTGATCGCCGCCGAGGCAGGCGAGATCCTGCTCAATGGCGAAGTCATCACCCACCTGCCCATCCACAAGCGTGCGCGTCTGGGCTTGGGCTACCTGCCGCAGGAAGCGTCGATCTTCCGCAAGATGACGGTAGAAGAAAACATCCAGGCGGTTCTGGAAGTGGCCGGCCTGTCCGGCGAAGCGCTGGACAAGGAACTGCAGCTGCTGCTGGACGACCTCAATATCGGCCACTTGCGCGAAACCAACGCCATGGCGCTGTCCGGCGGCGAACGCCGCCGCGTGGAAATCGCCCGCGTGCTGGCCACCAAGCCGCGCTTCATCCTGCTGGACGAACCGTTTGCCGGTGTCGACCCGATTGCCGTGATCGACATCCAGAAGATCATTTCCTTCCTGAAAGAGCGCGGCATCGGGGTACTGATTACCGACCACAACGTGCGTGAAACACTGCGCATCTGCGATCGAGCCTACATCATCTCCGAAGGCCGGGTTCTGGCGTCCGGCCTGCCAGATGAACTGGTCAACAACGAACAGGTTCGCCAGGTATACCTGGGCGAGCATTTCCACCTGTAAGCGAAATGAAGCAAACCCTCCAGCTCAAAGTCAGCCAGCAACTGACGCTCACCCCGCAACTACAGCAATCGATCAAGCTGCTGCAGATGTCCACGCTGGAGCTATCCAGCGAACTGGAACGCTACCTGCTGGAAAACCCGCTACTGGAACGTAATGACGGTAGCGACAGCAGCGACAGCCCGGCTGGCGAAGCCGAAGCCCCGGTAGCGGAAAGCAGCAACGACACTGCAGAAGACCGTAGCCAGGACAGCATGGAGCTGTCCGACTGGGGCAGCGGCAGTGGCGGTGGCAGCCACGATGGCGACGACGAGTTCGACCCCATCCTGAACGCGCCCTGCCGCCCCACCCTGCGTGAGCACCTGACCGCGCAAATGGGTGAAACGCAGCTGGGCCGGCGCGACAGCGCGCTGATGGCGCTGCTGATCGACGAGCTGGATGAAGACGGCTACCTGGTGACACCACTGGAAGACATCGCTGCGGAACTGCCGTTGGAGCTGGATGTCGAGGTAGAAGAGCTGGAAACGCTGCGCAAGCTGATGATGCAGTTCGAGCCCGCTGGCATCGGCAGCCGCCATCTGGGCGAGTTCCTGTTGTTGCAGCTGGCAGCACTGCCCGCCAGCACGCTGTCGCTGCCGCTGGCGCGCACGCTGGTGGCCGAACACCTGACGCTGCTGGGCAACCGCGACTATGCCAAACTGAAGAAACTGCTGGGCCTGGGCGAAGCCGAACTGCGTGCTGCCCACGCCCTGATTGCCACCTTGCGCCCGCGGCCAACCAGCGGTTTTGACCAGGGCGAGACACATTATGTGGCGCCGGACATCCATGTGGTACGGCGCGGCGGACGCTGGGTTGCCCAGCTAAACCGGGCATCGGTGCCAAAACTTCAGGTAAATCAGCTGTATGCGAACATGCTGCAGCAAAAGGATAGCAGTCACAACCTTTCAGGGCAGTTGCAGGAGGCCAGATGGCTGGTAAAAAACATCCAGCAACGGTTTGACACCATCCTGAAAGTGTCGGAATCTATAGTCGAAAGGCAGCAAGCGTTCTTTGAACACGGTGAAGTGGCCATGCGCCCGCTGATCCTGCGCGACATCGCAGACGAGCTGGGATTGCATGAATCCACCATTTCCAGGGTGACGACGCAGAAGTACCTGCTGTGCAGCCGCGGGCTGTTCGAGCTGAAATACTTCTTCGGCAACGCACTGGAAACGGACAGTGGCGGAGAGTGCTCTGCCACCGCCATCAAGGCGCTGATCCGCCAGATCATCGATGCCGAAGACAGCAAGAAACCGCTGTCGGACAGCGCCATCGCCGACAAGCTCACGGCGCAAGGCATACAGGTTGCCAGACGCACTGTCGCCAAGTATCGTGAAGCTATGCAGATTCCGCCAGTTAGCCTTCGCAAGGCCCTATAGCAGTGCCAAAAACACCGGTGCGGCCAGCCCGACCGCACCGCTAACAGAAGGAGTCAGGGTATGAACCTCAAAATTACCGGTCTGCACCTCGAAGTTACCCCATCCATCCGTGAATACATCGAGAGCAAACTCGAACGCATCACCCGCCATGTCGACAACGTGATTGGCGTGACGGTGACGCTGTCGGTAGATAAACTGGTACAGAAAGCGGAGGTCAATGTGCATCTGGCAGGCAAAGACATTCACGTCGAATCGGAAGAAGCCGATATGTATGCCGCCATCGATACGCTGATGGACAAACTGGACCGTCAGGTTCTGAAGTTCAAGGAAAAACAGACGGAGCATCGTGCTAGCGCGCAGCAAGCCGGCGCCGCCCTGTAAAACGACGCAGTAGCCACAACGGGAGCCTAGGCTCCCGTTTTGCATTTGTGCGGCATGGCAAGGAATTTCACCTGCCAGCCAGGGTCTGAACGGTTTGTCCGGCATGCAATGCGACATGCCCATCACAATCCCGCGCCCCATGTTGACGCGCCCTATTGCAAACAGCCGACTCGGCGTAGAATGGCGGACGGTTTTTTCCGGCAAATGTAAATCATGAGCTTGATCGGCAAGATTCTCCCCCAGCAAAACGTGCTGGCAGACATGGATGTATCCAGCAAGAAGCGCCTGTTCGAACAGGTAGGCCTGCTGGTGGAAAACAGTCACGGTATCGCACGCAGCGAGATCTTTGACAGCCTGTTTGCCCGCGAAAAGCTGGGCTCCACCGGCCTGGGCCAGGGCGTCGCCATCCCGCATGGCCGCGTCAAGGGGCTGAAAGAGGCTACCGGCGTGTTCATCCGCCTGGCCAACCCCATCCCGTTCGACGCACCGGACGGCAAGCCGGTGAACCTGCTGTTCGTGCTGCTGGTGCCGGAACAGGCGACCGACCTGCACCTGCAGGTACTGTCCGAGCTGGCCCAGCTGTTTTCCAGCCGCAGCTTGCGCGAAAAAATGGCTAGCTGCGATACCGACACCCTGTACGCCTTGCTGACCGGAAACCCCGCCCATGCCTAATATCAGCGTCCGCCGGCTGTACCAGGACAACAAGCACAAGCTCAGCCTGAGCTGGGTCGCCAGCCGTGCCGGGTCGGACAACCTCATTTCCAACGAGGAACAGCGCCCGACACAGGCACTGGTCGGCCACCTGAACTTCATCCACCCCAACCGGGTGCAGGTGCTGGGTCTGGCCGAGTCCGAATACCTGAACAAACTGGAACAAGCTGCCGCCCGTACCGCGCTGGACCAGCTGTTCCACAAGAACATGGCGGTGGTCATTGTGGCCAACGGCCAGCCGGTGCCGCGCCTGCTGCAGGATTACTGCCAGACCCACAACGTGCCGCTGATGAGTACGCCGCTGGAAAGCCCGTACCTGATGGACGTGTTGCGCATCTACCTGGCGCGCGCGCTGGCGGTATCCACCGTGATGCACGGTGTGTTCCTCGACGTGCTGGAAATCGGCGTGCTGATCATGGGCGATTCGGCCATGGGTAAAAGCGAGCTGGCGCTGGAGCTGATCTCGCGTGGCCACGGTCTGGTCGCCGATGACGCGGTGGAACTGTACCGCATTGGCCCGGAAACGCTGGAGGGCCGCTGCCCGCCACTGCTGCGTGACTTCCTGGAAGTACGTGGCCTGGGCATCCTGAACATCCGCACCATCTTTGGTGAAACCGCCGTACGGCCGAAGAAGGTACTGAAGCTGATCATTCACCTGATCAAAGCCAACGACCAAGCCATGCAGGCGCTGGACCGACTGAACATCCAGTCCGAGACGCAAGACATCCTGGGCGTCACCGTGCGCAAGGTCATCCTGCCGGTAGCGGCCGGCCGCAACCTGGCCGTACTGGTGGAAGCCGCGGTGCGCAACTACATCCTGCAACTGCGCGGCATCGACAGCACGCGCGAGTTCATCGATCGCCACACCAACCTGTTACGGGACCAGGAACATGCAGCTGATTCTGATTAGTGGCTTGTCCGGCTCAGGCAAATCCGTCGCGCTACGGGTGCTGGAAGACAGCGGTTACTACTGTGTCGACAACCTGCCGCCCAGCATGCTGGCCGATGCCATCGCGCTGTACCACGAGCACGGTCATAGCCAGATCGCCATCAGCGTCGACACCCGTTCGGCGCCCACGCTGGCCGCGCTGCCTGGCGCCATCAAGGCACTGCGCGCACTGGACGTTGACGTCCGCCTGCTGTACCTGGAAGCCAGCAGCGAAGTGCTGGTCAAGCGCTTCTCCGAGACCCGCCGCCGCCACCCGCTATCCAATAGCAGCCTGACGGTAGAAGAATGCATCCGCCTGGAACGCGAGATGCTGGAGCACGTCGGCGAGCTGGGCCATCGCATCGACACCAGCCACCTGTCGGCCAATGCCCTGCGCGGTTACGTCAAGCTGCTGGCGGGTGCCGACGGTAGCCGCATGACCGTGGTGTTCGAGTCGTTCGGCTTCAAGCACGGCATTCCGCTGGATGCCGACTTCGTGTTCGACGTGCGTTGCCTGCCCAACCCGTACTACGAAGAGGCACTGCGCCCGCTCACCGGGCGCGACCAGGCCATTTGCGATTTCTTTGCCGGCGAACCGGAAGTACAGCAAATGGAAGACGATATCCGCACCTTTCTGGCCACCTGGCTGCCGCGCTTCAAGCAGGACAACCGCAGCTACGTCACCATCGCCATCGGCTGCACCGGTGGCCAGCACCGCTCGGTCTACCTGACCGAACGCCTGGCGGCCAGCTTCCCCGACGAACAGGTGCTGATCCGTCACCGCCAACTGGGCGGTCGCCAGGGCGACCATTGATGCGCCTGGCGGGCATACGGGTCGGCGACCTGTTGCTACTCGGCGCGTTGGCCGCAAGCTGCTTCGGCAGCTTTTACTTTTTATGGCTACGCCCCGGCATCGCCAGCCACGTGCTGCTGTTCCAGAACGGCCAGCAGGTGCTGCGCTGGCCGTTGCGGCTGGAACGTACCGTCACGCTGCAAGGCCCGCTGGGGCAAACCATTGTCGAGATCCGCGCGGGCCGCGCCCGTATTGCGTCCGACCCCAGCCCGCGCCAGTACTGCGTACAGCAAGGCTGGCTGCAGCGCCCCGGCAGCACCGCGCTGTGCCTGCCCAACCGTACCGCCATCACACTGGAAGGAGACAGCGGCCATGACTCGCTGGCCTTCTAGCCTCCGTGTCAGTGCACAAGACCATACGCTGGCCAGGTTGGCCGCGCTGGGCATCGTCATTGCCCTGCTGGAAAGCGCCATTCCGTCACCACTACCCGGTGTCAAACCCGGCCTGGCCAATCTGGTCACGCTGATCGCGCTGCAGCAGCTGGGCTGGCGTGCCGCCTGCTGGGTCAGTTTGCTGCGCATTATCGGTAGCGGCCTGCTGCTGGGTAGCCTGTTCAGCCCCGGCTTCTGGCTCAGCCTTAGCGGCGGCTTGGCCAGTCTGCTGAGTCTGGCCCTGGCCAGCCGCCTGCCGGCGCGCTTTTTCGGCGTACTCAGCCATAGCCTGCTGGCCGCCATGGGTCATCTTGCGGGACAATTGCTGCTAGCCAGGCTGTGGCTGATGCCGCACGATGGCGTGTGGCTGCTGCTACCGCCACTGATGCTGTCCAGCCTGCTGGGCGGCGTCGCCACCGGTCTGCTTACCCTCAACCTGTTGCAAAGGCTTGCCTCATGCCCACACCCCACACCGTCACCGTTGCCCTGACCGGCGCCTCTGGCCTGCCGTACGGCCTGCGCCTGATCGAATGCCTGCTCGCCGCCGGCGTCCGCGTCTGGGTGCTGTACTCGCAAGCGGCTCAGGTGGTGGCGCAGCAGGAGATGAACCTCACCCTGCCGTCCCGCCCGGCGGCCTTTGAGCAGTGGCTGAACGAGCAGTACCACCCCGCCGACGGCCTGCTGCGCGTATACGGCCGCGAAGAATGGTTTGCGCCGCCGGCCTCCGGCTCCAACCCGGCCGACGCCATGGTGGTGTGCCCGTGCTCGATGGGCACGCTGGCCGCCATCGCCGCCGGCAGCAGCGACAACCTGATCGAGCGCGCCGCCGACGTCAGCATCAAGGAGCAGCGCAAGCTGGTGCTGGTGCCCCGCGAGGCACCGCTATCGGCCATCCACCTGGAAAACATGCTGAAGCTGGCCCGGTTGGGCGTCTGCATCCTGCCCCCCAGCCCCGGCTTCTATACCCACCCGCAAAGCGTACAGGACATGGTGGACTTTGTCGTGGCACGCATCCTGGACCAAGTCGGCGTGGCGCACAGCCTGCTGCCACGCTGGGGAGAACAACGCGCATGAACCACCCTGCCCTGAGCGACTTGCTCGATCTACGCGGCCTGCGCCAGCTGGAGCTGGCAGCCGAACACGCCGGCTTGGCGCTGATGCCGCGCGCCGCCGCGGCCATTGCCGACTGCTGCCGCCAGCACATCCCGCCCGGCAGCACGCTACTGGTGGCCGCTGGGCCGGGCAACAACGGCGGCGACGCCCTGCTGGCGGCCAGCCTGCTACAACAAGCCGGCTACGCGGTTGACGTACTGCTGCCGCAAGCGCCGACCAGCCCGGCGACCCAGGCTGCACTAGTCGCGTGGCAAGCGCGCGGCGGCAGCGTGCGGCCAACCCTGGGCGACGCCCGGCCCGACTGGCTGCTGGACGGCCTGTTCGGCGTTGGCTTGTCGCGCCCGCTACAAGGCGCCTGGCTGCGGCTGATCCGCCAGCTGGACGACCTGCCGTGCCGCCGGCTGGCCATCGACGTGCCCAGCGGGCTGGACGCCTACACCGGCCAGCCGCAGGGCGCCGCCGTACGTGCCGATTTGACGCTGACGCTGCTGGGGGCCAAGCCCGGCCTGTTTACCGGCCAGGGCCGCGACTACAGCGGCAAAGTGCTGATCGATAGCCTGGATTGCCCGCCGGGCCTGTATCCGCCACCGGCAGGCCGGCTAACCGTTCCGTCGGTGCGCCCGCTGCTGCGCCGTCACGCCAGCCACAAGGGCAGCTACGGCACCGTCAGCATTGTCGGCAGCGCCAACGGCATGGGCGGGGCCGCCATCCTTGCCGGCCGTGCCGCGCTGGCGCTGGGCGCCGGCAAGGTATTCGTGCATGCCCAGTCCCCGCTGCCGCTGGACCCGCAAGCGCCGGAGCTGATGCTGCGCAGCTGGCAAGACAGCCTGCACATCCCGGCCAGCCATGTGTTACTGCTGGGCCCGGGCCTGGGCCTGAGCGATGATGCCCACGCGCTGATGGCCAAACTGATCCTGCACGACAACACGCTGATCCTGGACGCCGACGCCCTCAACCTGCTGGCTGCCGACCAGTTGCTGCAGGAAAAGCTGCGCCAGCGCCGCTACCCTACGCTGCTGACGCCACACCCCACCGAAGCTGCGCGCTTGCTGGACAGCGATACCGACACCATCCAGCAAGACAGGTTGGCCGCATGGCAGCAGCTGTGCCTGCGCTATGCCGGCAATGTGCTGCTCAAAGGCAGCGGCACGCTGATCGGCAACGCCAGCCAGCCTTACCGCCTGCTGACACGCGGCAGCCCGGCGCTGGCGGTAGCCGGCCAAGGCGACTTGCTGGGCGGTTCCATTGCCGCCTTGCTGGCACAAGGCCTGTCGCTGCTGGACGCCGCCCATCTGGCGGCCGAGCTGCACGCCAGCGCCGGCGAGCACTACGAACTGGCGCAGGGTGGCCCGATCGGCCTGAGCGCCAGCACCACCCTGCAACTGATGACCCAAGAACTGAACCTGCGCCTGAAACAGGCCGGAGCCCCTGCATTTTGACTTCGCAACACAAAGCCTACGCCTGCGGCTTGTCCGCCGTGCTGGCCTGGTCCACCGTGGCCAGTGCCTTCAAACTCAGCCTGGCCCATCTCAGCCCGGCGCAGCTGGTACTGTACGCCAGCGCTTTTTCCCTGCTGTCGCTGCTGGCCATCCTGGGCTGGCAACGCCGCCTGGGCGAGCTGGTACCGGCGCTGCGCCAGCACTGGCGCCGCAGCGCGATCCTGGGCGCGGTCAACCCGTTTGCCTACTACCTGATCCTGTTCCAGGCCTACGCGCTGCTACCGGCACAGGAAGCGCAGGCCATCAACTACACCTGGGCGCTGACCATGACGCTGCTGGCGGTGCCGGTACTGAAACAGAAGCTGAAGCTGCAGGACAGCCTGGCCGCCCTGGTGTGCTACAGCGGGGTGCTGACCATCGCCACCCGCGGCGCGCCGCTGGCGCTGGAGTTCAGTAATCTGGCCGGCGTCGGCTTTGCCTTGCTGTCTACGCTGCTGTGGGCCGGCTACTGGCTGTTCAACGCCAAGGACGAGCGCGAGCCGGTGCTGGGGCTGACGCTGAACTTCCTGCTGTCGCTGCCGATGATCGTGCTGTGGTGCGCGTTAACAGGCGAGTTGCGCCCGGTAGCGTGGCAGGGCATCGCTGGCGCCGCCTACGTCGGTGCGCTGGAAATGGGCTTTACCTTCGTGCTGTGGTTGGCCGCGATGAAGCTCACCAGCAGCACGGCACGCATTGCCAACCTGATCTTCCTGTCGCCGATCCTGTCGCTGATGCTGATCAGCACGCTGCTGGGCGAGCCCATCCTGCCCAGCACCCTCGCCGGCCTGGGCCTGATCCTGGGTGGGCTGGTGCTGCAAAAGCTGCCGCTGCCGTTCCTGCGGCCGGCACAAGCGCATTAGCACGCGCCAGCAGCATGAAAAAAGCCAGGCACCCGGCCTGGCTTTTTTGCGTCTGGCAGCAACGATCACGCCTGCGGCTTGATCTCGCGCAGACCAGGCGGCAAGGCGAAGGTGATGTGCTCTTCCACCCCGTCCAGCTCGCTCACCGTTTCGGCGCCAAAGGCCTTGATCTGCTCGATCACCGCCTGCACCAGTACCTCTGGCGCACTGGCGCCGGCAGTCACGCCAACGCGTTGCTTGCCGCTAAACCACTCGGCCTGCAGCAGGCTGGCGTTATCCACCATATAGGCGTCCACCCCCTTCAGCGCGGCCACTTCGCGCAGGCGGTTGGAGTTGGAGCTATTGGGCGAGCCCACCACCACCACGATGTCGCACGCATCGGCCAGCACTTTTACCGCGTCCTGGCGGTTTTGCGTGGCGTAGCAGATATCGTCCTTCTTCGGGCTGTGGATAGCCGGGAAACGCGCCTTCAGCGCCTCGATGATGTCACGGGTTTCGTCTACCGACAGCGTGGTCTGGCTAACGTACGCCAGCATCGCCGGGTTCTGCACCTGCAGCGTGGCTACGTCGGCCACCGACTCTACCAGGTACATGCGGTCGCCGACCTGGCCCATGGTGCCTTCCACTTCGGGGTGACCCTTGTGGCCGATCATCAGAATCTCCATGCCGGCCTGGTGCATGCGTTTCACCTCGACATGCACCTTGGTCACCAGCGGACAGGTGGCGTCGTACACGGTGAGGCCCAGCGCCTCGGCCTCTTGCCGCACCGACAATGGCACACCGTGCGCGGAGTAAATCAAGGTACTACCTGCCGGCACGTCCTTCATCTCTTCGATGAAGATGGCGCCTTTTTCGCGCAGGTTATCCACCACAAAACGGTTATGCACCACCTCGTGACGCACGTAGATCGGCGCGCCGTATTTTTCCAGCGCACGCTCGACGATGGCGATGGCACGGTCCACCCCGGCGCAGAAGCCGCGCGGGTTGGCCAGCATGATGGTCTTCGTCATCGGAAATCCTTTGCATGAATGAGGCCGCACGCTGGCGGCCTGTGTACCACAGGGTTGGCCGCACGCGGCCAACCTGCCCGTTTAACTGCGCGGCTGGCGGAAGCTGTCCAGCACCATCAGCGCGGCACCGACGCAGATGAAGCTGTCGGCAATATTGAACGCCGGGTAGTACCAGCTTTGCTGCCAGTGCACCTGGATGAAATCGATGACATGGCCGTGGATCAGCCGGTCGATCACATTGCCCAGCGCGCCGCCGATGATGAAGGCGGCAGCCCAGTTCATCAGCGTGCTGAACTTGCGCTGTACGATCTGCCAGCCCAGCCAGCCCGATACCGCAAACGCCAAGCCGGTGAAAAAGAACTTCTGCCAGCCGCCGGCATCCGCCAGAAAGCTGAACGCCGCCCCTGGGTTGTACAACAGGGTGAAGTTCAGCACGGCCGGAATCACTTCGCGCTGTTCGCCGTACTGGTAGCTGCCGTTGAAGTACACCTTGGTCAGCTGGTCCAGCACGATGATGGCTACCGCCAGCACGAACCACTTAGCCACGCTGGCTTGCTGTTCAGCAGCCGGGGTAGCCACCCCGGCCATCTTGCCTTGCTCAAGCATGCAGGCGCGCCTCGCCGCTACCGTCGATGTTGTCGACGCAGCGGCCACACACGTGGCCGTGGCCGGCGTGGGTGCCGACGTCGGCACGGTAGTGCCAGCAGCGGTCACACTTCTCGTGCGCCGACGGGGTCACGGAGATGGCAGTGGCGTCGCCTTCGCTAACGCCGACGCGGGACACCATCAGCACGAACTTCAGGTCGTCGCCCAAGCTGGCCAGATGCTGGAACAGCTCGCCGGCGGCGGTCACATCCAGCTCGGCCTGCAGCGAAGAGCCCAGCTGATCGGCGCTACGCAGCGCTTCGATTTCCTTGTTCACCTGGGCGCGGAACTCGCGGATGGCCTGCCATTTGGCCACCAGCGCAGCTTCGGCACCGGCAGTGGGGTTCGGGAACTCGTGCCATACATGGAACAGCGGCGTTTCTTCTTCGCTGCCCAGCAGCACTTCCCACGCCTCGTCGGCGGTGAAGCACAGGATCGGCGACAGCAGCAACAGCAGGCTGCGGGTAATGTGGTACAGCGCGGTCTGCGCGCTGCGACGGGCGGCGCTGTCGGCTTGGGTGGTGTACAGGCGATCCTTCAGGATGTCGAGGTAGAACGCCCCCAGATCTTCCGAGCAGTAGGTGACGATTTCCTGCACCGCGTGGTGGAAAGCGTAGCGCGGGTACAGTTCGCCGGTGATTTTCTCCTGCATTTCCTTGGCCATCATCAGCGCGTAGCGATCGATCTCGCTCAGGCGCTCGTACGGCACGGCGTGTTCCATCGGGTCGAAATCCGACAGGTTCGCCAGCAGGAAGCGCAGCGTGTTGCGCAGGCGGCGGTAGCTTTCGGTCACGCGCTTCAGGATCTCGTCGGAGATCGCCAGCTCGCCGGAGTAATCGGTCGACGCTACCCACAGGCGCAGGATGTCGGCGCCCAGGCTGTCGTTCACCTTCTGCGGTGCCACCACGTTGCCCTTGGACTTCGACATCTTCAGGCCCTTGCCGTCCACCACGAAGCCGTGGGTCAGCAGCTGCTGGTACGGTGCGCGGCCGATGGTGGCGCAACCGGTAAGCAGCGAGGACTGGAACCAGCCGCGGTGCTGGTCGGAGCCTTCCAGGTACAGGTCGGCCGGCCATGCCAGCTCGGCGCGCTGCTTGAGCACGGCAAAGTGAGTGGAGCCGGAGTCAAACCACACGTCCAGCGTGTCGGTGAGCTTGCGGTAGTTGGCCGCGTCGTCGCCCAGCAGCTCGGCGGCGTCCAGGCTGAACCAGGCTTCGATGCCCTGCTTCTCGATGCGCAGCGCCACTTGTTCCAGCAGCTCGGCCGAACGCGGGTGCAGCTCGCCGCTTTCCTTGTGGATGAAGAAGGTCATCGGCACGCCCCAGTTACGCTGGCGCGACACGCACCAGTCCGGGCGGTTGCCGATCATGGCTTCCAGGCGGGCGCGGCCCCAGGCCGGGAAGAACTCGGTGCTGTCTACCGCCTGCTTGGCACGCTGGCGCAGTACCTGGCCGTCGTTGCCGGCTTTGTCCATGCCGATGAACCACTGCGGCGTGGCGCGGAAGATGATCGGGGTTTTGTGACGCCAGCAGTGCGGGTAGCTGTGCAGCAGCTTGTCCACGTGCACCAGCGCGCTACGCTCGGTCAGCGTCTCGATGACTTTGGGGTTGGCTTCCCAGATGGTGAGGCCGGCAAACAGCTCGGTGCCGGTCTTGTAGCGACCGTTGTCGGCTACCGGGTTGTCTACCGGAATACCGTAAGCCTGGCCGACCTGGAAATCTTCCAGACCGTAGGCCGGGGCGGTATGCACCAGGCCGGTACCGGCGTCGGTGGTAACGTGATCGCCGCAGATCACCGGTACTTCGCGGGCGTAGAACGGGTGCGCAAAGCGGATCAGCTCCAGCTGCTGGCCACTGGTTTCGCCCAGCACGGTCCAGCTATCCACGCCGTAGCGCTTCATGGTGGCTTCCACTAGGTCTTTGGCCAGGATCAGCTTGCCCTTGGCGCTGTCCACCAGCTGGTAGGCCAGCTTGGCGCTAACCGAAATCGCCTGGTTGGCCGGCAGCGTCCACGGCGTGGTGGTCCAGATTACCGCCATGGCGCCGTCAACGTTGGCCGCACCAAAGGCTGACGCCAGCTTGTCGGCATCGACCACGCGGAAGCCCACGTCGATGGCCGGCGAGGTCTTGTCTTCGTATTCCACTTCGGCTTCGGCCAGCGCGGAGCCACACTCGATGCACCAGTGCACCGGCTTTTCGCCCTTGATCAGGTAACCGTTCTCGAAGATTTTGCCCAGGGTGCGCACGATGTCGGCTTCAGTCTTGAAGTCCATCGTCAGGTACGGGTTGTCCCAGTCGCCCAGCACGCCCAGACGGATGAAGTCTTTCTTCTGGCGGGCGATCTGCTCGTGCGCGTACTCGCGGCACAGCTCGCGGAATTTGGCCGCCGGAATGTCCTTGCCATGCAGCTTTTCCACCATCAGTTCGATAGGCAGACCGTGGCAGTCCCAGCCCGGTACGTACGGGGCATCGAAACCGGACAGCGTCTTGGAGCGGACAATGATGTCCTTCAGCACCTTGTTCACCGCGTGACCGATGTGGATATCACCGTTGGCGTACGGCGGGCCGTCGTGCAGGATGAATTTGGGGCGGCCGGCGGCCAACTTGCGCAGCTTCTGGTAACGCTGCTGCTCGGCCCAGCGCTTCAGCCAGGCGGGTTCGCGTTTGGCCAGGTCACCGCGCATGGGAAACGGGGTGTCCAGCAGGTTGACGGTTTTACGGTAGTCGATGCTCATGCCTGATCTCGTTGCAAACTGGTCAAATAGGTTCTGGCGCTGGCAGCGTCGCGTTCAATCTGCGCTACCAGCTCGTTCAGATCATCATAGCGCGCTTCATCGCGCAGCTTTTTCAGGAAGTGCACCGAGATCCGCTGGCCGTAAAGGTCGCCATGGAAATCGAACAGGTGCACTTCCAGCTTGTAATTCTGGGTATCGGTCACGGTCGGGTTGCGGCCAAGACTGGCGACGCCACCCAGGCGCCCGTGCGGGGTGTCCACTTCGACCACGAAGATGCCTTCCAGTGCCGGCCGGCGATGCGGCAGATGCACATTGGCGGTGGGAAAGCCGATGGTACGGCCCAGCTTCTGCCCGTGCATCACCTTGCCACTGATCTGGTAAGGCCGCCCCAGCAAACGGGTGGCGCTGTCTAGGTCACCTGCGGCCAACCTGTCGCGCACCAGCGTGCTGGAAGCACGCTCGCCAGCCACCAGTACCGATGGCATGGCCTCGGTCACAAAGCCGGCATGCTGCTGCAGCAGGGCAAAATCGCCTTTGCGGTCTGCGCCAAACTGGAAATCATCGCCGATCAGCAGGTAGCGGGTTTGCAGCTCCTGCAGCAGTACCTGGTCGATAAACTGGCCGGCTGCCATACGCGAAAACGCATGGTTAAAGCGGTAGATGAACACGTAGTCCACCTGCTCGCGCTCGGCCAGAAACAACAATTTGTCGCGCAGCACGGACAACCGGGCTGGCGGGGTACCGCGGGCAAAGAACTCGCGTGGATGCGGTTCAAAAGTCAGTAACGCGCTGGGCAGGCCGCGCGCAGCCGCTTCTTCCCGCAGGCGGGCCAGCATGCGCTGGTGCCCGAGATGGACTCCGTCAAAATTACCGATGGTTAGCGCACACGGCGGCAAGGCAAAGCGGCGGGGGTTCCCCAAAAACGCACGCATGGGCGGCTCGATGATCGATCAAAACATCCGATTTTAACCACCCTACCCCAACATTGCCAGCCATCGGGAAAAACAAAAAAGCCCCGGCAAAACCGGGGCTTTTGCAGAAGATGCAGCAGATTACTGCTGAACTTCCTTGGCGGTTTCCACGTTCACGTCGAAGCGACGGTCGCCAGCCAGGCAAGCGATCAGGTCAGCACGCTTCTTGAATTTCTTGGCGGTGCATTCTGCGGTCAGTTTGGCTTCGGATTCGCCTTTGCCAACAGCAGTCACTTTGTCGGCCGGAATGCCGGCAGCAACGAAGTAGTCTTTAACGGCGTTAGCACGTTTTTCGGACAGGGCCTGGTTGTACTTCTCGGAACCCAGGTAGTCGGTATGGCCTTCAACAGAAACCGACTTCAGCAGTTTATCGGCTTTCAGGCTGGAAACCAGTGCTTCCAGTTGCTGGTTGCCAGCAACGATCTGGGCGCTATTGAAACCGAACAGGCCTTCAGCGGACAGGCTAACGGTCTTGATAACGGTTTGCACTTTCGGTGCTACCACTACCGGAGCCGGTTTCGGCGCCGGTGCAACAACTACCGGCTTGGCCGGTTCACGGTCACCACACTCGACCAGGCCATCACGAGCCTTGTCGTAAGTGGTCGGCAGTTTCCAGCATTCGCCGTAGGCGTTTTTCACAACCGGGGAGCCGTCAGCCTGGGTGTAGCCCTGGTTAGCGGCAAAAGCGGTGCTGGTCAGCATCAGGGTAGCCAGCAGAGCGCTCAGCTTGATCGATTTTTTCATTCTTACTTCCTCTTTGTTGAAACGCGTTCAGCCATGATTTAAACAGACTGTGACAGCCCGCTTAACGCAGCACTACAGAACGTATGACGAAAATTATGGCAACAATCGGTAGATCATTTTCCGTGACTATAGGTAAGCCGCTTGCCGTATGTCAACGCCAAGCGCGCAAAGTTCACACAAAAACACAACACCTTTCAGCCATATTTTATCGAAACCTATAAGGCAAAGTTGCGATCAAACAACAGATGCAACACGTCGTTTCAATAAAGGAACAGGTTGCAACACGGTGGCCTGATACTGCTCGCTGAAGTCATCCAGGCCGGCCAGCGCCTGCGCCGCATCACGATCGGCACGTACGGCAAAGGCATCAAAACCGACTTGTGCCATGTACGACAGCTGATCGCGCAGCACATCGCCAACGGCCCGCAGCTCGCCTTCAAAGCCCAGCCGCTCGCGTAACAGGCGGGCGATGCTGTAGCCGCGGCCATCTGCAAAACCCGGAAACTCTACAGCGATCAGCGTCAGCGTTGACAACTTGTCGCCCAGTGCAGCGGGGTCCTGATCCGGTGCCAGCCACACCGCAGTGCGGCCGCTGCGCGCCGATGGGTTGCTTTCAAGATAGACCGCCAGCGGCAAAATGACATCTTCCTGAGCAGAAAATGCTTCCTCTGCATCGCGCACCAGGCGCCAGTTATCGTCGCTGACGACGGCGCGATTTTTAATGAGATTTTGCATACACGCGCTCCTTGAACGGCTCGATGCCGATACGGCGTACGGTTTCGATGAAGCGCTCTCCTTCTTGGCGCTGCTCGACGTACAGGGTCATGATCTTTTCAAACGCAGCGGGCACATCCGCCTGCGCGAACGACGGGCCGATCACCTTGCCGATGGCAGTGTAGTTGCCCTGGCTACCGCCCAGGGTGATCTGGTACCACTCCTGGCCGTTCTTATCGACGCCCAGAATGCCGATATTGCCGATGTGATGGTGACCACAGGCATTCATGCAGCCGGAAAAATTGCAGTCGATGTCGCCCAGATCGAACAGGTAATCAAGGTCGTCAAATTTGCGTTGGATGGCCTCGGCCACCGGGATGGAGCGTGCGTTGGCCAGGTCACAGAAGTCACCGCCGGGACAGCAGATGATGTCGGTCAGCAGGCCGATGTTCGGCGTGGCAAAGCCGTGCTCGCTCGCCAGTTGCCACACGGTGTACAGGTCGCTTTCCTTGACGTCCGGCAGAATCAGGTTCTGCTCGTGCGCAGAACGGATCTCGCCAAAACCGAAGCGGTCGGCCATGTCGGCCACCACGTCCATCTGGTCGGCGGTGATATCGCCCGGCGGCACGCCGGTTTTCTTCAGCGACAGCACCACCGAGCGGTAACCAGCACGTTTGTGAGCGCGGGTATTGCGCTCTACCCAGCGGGCAAAGGCGGGTTCGGCCAGTTTGTCGGTGAACTCGGCAGGGTTGGCCGCCAGTGTTTCATAGGCCGGGTCGGTAAAGAAGCTGGCATAGTAAGCCACATCGGCGTCTGTCAGCGTGGACGGGCCGTCTTTCAGATGCAGCCACTCGTCTTCCACCTTGGCAGCAAAGCCTTCCACGGTCATCGCTTGTACCAGGATCTTGATGCGGGCCTTGTACTTGTTGTCACGACGGCCGTAGCGGTTGTACACGCGCAGCACGGCGTCCAGGTAGGTGAGCAGATGCTGCGGCGGCAGGAACTCGCGCACCACTTTGCCGACAATCGGGGTACGGCCGAGGCCACCACCCACCAACACGCGGAAGCCGACTTCACCGGCGTCGTTGCGTACTACGTGCAGGCCGATGTCGTGCACCTGGGTGGCGGCACGGTCGTCGGCGCTACCGGACACGGCGATCTTGAACTTGCGCGGCAGGTAGGCGAACTCAGGGTGCAGCGTGCTCCACTGGCGGATGATCTCGCAGTAGGCGCGGCCATCGATCAGCTCGTCGGCAGCCACACCGGCAAAGGCGTCGGTGGTGGTATTGCGCACACAATTACCAGAGGTCTGGATGGCATGCATTTCCACGTCGGCCAGCTCGGCCAGGATGTCCGGCACGCGGCCCAGTTCCGGCCAGTTGAACTGGATATTCTGGCGCGTGGTGAAGTGGCCGTAGCCACGGTCGTACGTGCGGGCAATGTGGGCCAGCTTGCGCATCTGGCTGCTGGACAGGTGGCCGTAGGGAATGGCGACGCGCAACATGGGCGCGTGACGCTGGATATACAGGCCGTTCATCAGGCGTAGCGGGCGGAATTCTTCTTCCGACAACTCGCCGGCCAGATAACGCTGGGTCTGGCTGCGGAACTGCTCTACCCGCTCGCGCACCAGGCGGAAATCGACTTCATCGTACTTGTACATGCAAAGCTCTCTCGGTGGGGGTTGGCCGCATACCGCGGCCAACGTATGCCTGTCAGGCCGGGCGCTTGAGCGGGCTGGCTTTTACGTGCAAACCACACTCTTTGGATTCGGGGTTTTCCCACCACCAGCGGCCGGCGCGAACGTCTTCACCGATGGCGATGGGGCGGGTACAGGGAGCACAGCCGATGGACGGCACGTGCTTGTCGTGCAGGGCGTTGTACGGCACGTTGTGCTCGCGAATGAAGGCCCAGATGTCTTTTTCGGTCCACTCGATCAGCGGGTTGTATTTCATCAGGCCGTTGTCTGCGTCGTGCTCGCGGTCACCCAGGTCTTGCCGTGTCGGCGACTGCTGACGGCGCAAGCCGGTAATCCAGGCATCCAGACCGGACAGTGCCCGCTTGAGCGGCTCGATCTTGCGGATGTGACAACAGGACTTGCGCAGCTCGACACTGTTGTAGAAGGCGTTGATACCGTTGGCGTTGACGTAAGCTTCCAGCGCGCTGGCGTCCGGGTAGTAAACGCGGATCGGGTAGGCCGGGTAGGCTTCACCCACCTTCTGCATCAGCTCGTAGGTTTCCACCGGCAGACGGCCGGTATCGAGGCTGAAGATACGGATGGGCAGGGACAGTTTGGCAATCAGGTGGGTCAGCACCATATCTTCGGCGCCAAAGCTGTTAGCCAGGGCCACGCTGCCGTGCGTGCGGGCAATTTCCTGCAGCAGGGCTTCGGTCTGGGCAAGCTTGTCGGCAAGGCTCATCGGGTGCCTCCTGGGCATACGGACAGAGTGTGCCATGGTAGCCAAAGGCTTTAAATCGGAAAAGAATATTGTGTTAGTATTTAATTACTTTCGGTTTTAAAGGGACGCGCGATGAAATTGCAGCAATTACGCTATCTGGTGGAAGTGGCCAAGCAGGGGCTGAACGTGTCGGAAGCCGCCGAAAAACTGCACACCTCCCAACCCGGCATTTCCAAGCAGATCCGTCTGCTGGAGGACGAGCTGGGCATCCAGGTATTCATCCGCAACGGCAAACGCGTGGTCGCCGTATCCGAGCCGGGCAAAGAGGTGCTGCGCATCTCGGAACGCATCCTGCGCGAAGCACAAAACCTGAAGCGCGTCGGCGACGAGTTTTCCAAGGAAGCCGAAGGCGCGCTGACCATCGCCACCACGCACACCCAGGCCCGCTACGCGCTGCCATCCGTGATCGCCGAATTCGTGCGCCGCTATCCCAAGGTACGCCTGTCGATCAAGCAGGGCAGCCCGACCCAGATCTGCGACATGGTGGTATCGGGCGAAGCCGACCTGGCCATCGCCACCGAAGGCATTGCGCTGTACAAGGAACTGGCAATGCTGCCCTGCTACGAGTGGAACCGCAGCATCGTGGCGCCTGCCGGCCACCCGCTGCTGGCGCTGGGCCGCCCGCTGACACTCGAAGACATCGCCAGCTACCCGATCATTACTTACGATTTTGCCTTTGCCGGGCGCTCGCGCATCAACCAGGCCTTCACCGACGCGGGAAAAGCGCCGAACGTGGTGCTGACCGCCATCGATACCGACGTCATCAAGACCTACGTCAAGCTGGGCCTGGGCGTCGGCATCATCGCCAGCATGGCGTTTGAGCCGGAGCGTGATATCGGCTTGCAAGCGCTGGACGCCAGCCACCTGTTCGAGCCGTCCACCACCAAGATCGGCATCCGCAAGGATGCTTACCTGCGCGGCTACGCTTACACCTTCATCGAACTGTTTGCGCCGCACCTGCACCGCAAGGAAGTCGACAGCGCACTGCATCACGGCGACGACGAGGAATAAAGCACGCCGTGTCGGGCGCGCCTTACCGGCAAGCGCCCATGAAAAAACCCGCCACCAGGCGGGTTTTTTTGCAGCTAGCCTTGCGGCCAACCTTACAGCGTCAGACCACCCGTCACTTCGATGGCAGCACCGTTAATGTAGCTGGCTTCGTCGGAGGCCAGCCAAGCGTACACGTTGGCGATCTCTTCCGGCTGCGCCATGCGCTTCATCGGTACCTTGTCTTCCATGGCCTGGATCACTTTTTCCGGCATGGATTTCAGGATCGGGGTAGCCACAAAGCCCGGACATACCGCGTTGGCACGAATGCCCTTCTTGCCCAGTTCCTTGGCCCAGGTTTTCACAAAGCCGATCACGCCGAACTTGGACGCAGCGTAGTTAGTCTGGCCAAAGTTGCCGTACACACCCACTACCGACGACGCGTTCAGGATCACGCCGGCGCCTTGCTCGATCATGGTGTCCACTACTGCTTTGGTGCAGTTGTAAACGCCCTTCAGGTTGATGTCGATCACCTTGTCGAACTGGTCTTCGGTCATCTTGATCAGCTGGGCATCCATCACGATACCGGCGTTGTTAACCAGCACGTCAATGCGACCGAACTGGGTTTTCAGCGCGCCAACCATGTCGGCGATCTGGGCCTTGTCGGTCACGTCAACCTTGTAGCCTACTGCTTCGCCGCCGGCAGCTTTCAGCTCTTCCACCACGGCGTTGACGGCGTCCAGATTGATGTCGCACACGGCAACGATGGCGCCTTCCTTGATGAATTTCTCGGCAGTGGCCTTACCGATGCCGCTGGCACCGCCGGTAATGATGGAGACTTTCCCTTTCAAGCGCATAATTCTTCCTTTGCATTCAGTTGCAGGCGACCCGATTGTCGACCGGACTTCCTCCACCATCGACCTTCCTTGGGCCGAGTCCCTGTTTTTATTGTCTGTCTTCTCATGTTATGTGTGGCGCGTCGCTGCCGGTTTTGCAGCGCACAACCATCTTGCGCTGCAATATAGCGCATGGCTACGCGGACGGTAAAGCAAACGCTCTACCAAGTTCCGTAAACGGCAAGCCAGCTGTGGCGCCTTTATCGCAGCGCAAAAAAAAGGCAGCTGACGCTGCCTTTTTGCTGCCCCTGCACATGCCGTGCAGATGATGCAATATGATTACTCCAGACCTTTGCTGGCCAGGTAGTCTTCGTAGTTGCCGGTGTAGTAGTCGTAGCCGCCGTTGCCATCCAGTTCCAGGATATGGGTGGCCAGCGAGCTGACGAACTGACGGTCATGCGAAACAAAGATCAGGGTGCCCTTGTACTTTTCCAGCGCCATGTTTAGGGCTTCGATGGATTCCATGTCCATGTGGTTAGTCGGTTCATCCATGATCATCACGTTCGGCTTCTGCAGCAGCAGCTTGCCGTACAGCATGCGGCCTTTCTCGCCACCGGACAGTACGCGTACGGCTTTGTCCACGTCGTTGCTGCCAAACAGCAGACGGCCCAGCGTACCGCGAATCACTTGCTCGTCGTCGCCTTCCTGGCCCCACTCGCGCATCCATTCGGTCAGCGTACGGTCGGAATCGAACTCGGCTTCGTGATCCTGCGCGAAGTAGCCGATCTGAGCCTTTTCTGCCCACTTGATCATGCCGGCATCGGCGGCAATGCCTTCGGCCAGCGACGCCTCGAAAGCGCCGGCCAGCAGTTTCACCAGCGTGGACTTACCGGCACCGTTCGGGCCGATGATGGCCAGGCGTGCGCCGGCTTCCAGAATGAAGCTCAGGTCTTTCAGCAGTACCTTCTTGTCGTAAGCCTTGCACAGTGCATCCACTTCCACTGCCTGACGGTGCAGCTTGAACTTGTCGTCCATCTCGAAACGGATGAACGGGCTCTGGCGGCTGGACGGCTTCACTTCCACCATGTCTGCCTTCAGCTTGTCCACTTGCTTCAGACGGCTGGTGGCCTGACGTGCCTTGGATTTGTTGGCCGAGAAGCGGGCCACGAATTCCTGCAGTTCCTGGATACGTTCCTTGGCCTTGCTGTTGGACGCCAGCTGGCGCTCGCGGGCCTGGGTGGACGCGATCATGTAATCGTCGTAGTTACCCGGGTAGATGCGGATGGTGTTGTAGTCCAGGTCGGCCATGTGGGTGCACACCGAGTTCAGGAAGTGTCGGTCATGCGAAATGATGATCATGGTGGAGTTGCGCTCGTTCAGCACGTGCTCCAGCCAACGGATGGTGTTGATGTCCAGGTTGTTGGTCGGTTCGTCCAGCAGCAGGATGTCCGGGTTGGAGAACAGTGCCTGGGCCAGCAGCACGCGCAGTTTCCAGCCAGGCGCCACTTCGCTCATCGGGCCGAAATGCTGCTCGACCGGAATGCCGACACCCATCAGCAGCTCGCCAGCGCGGGCTTCGGCGGTGTAGCCGTCGTACTCGGCAAACTTGGCCTCCAGTTCGGCGGCATGCATGTAGTCGTCTTCGGTCGCTTCCGGGTTGGCGTAGATGGCATCACGCTCGCTCATCGCTGCCCACATTTCGATATGACCTTGCAGTACCACGTCGATAACGCGCTGGTCTTCGTAGGCAAACTGGTCCTGACGCAGTTTACCCAGACGCAGGCCGCTTTCGATGGCGACTTCACCGCTGCTCTGCTCCAGGTCGCCGCCCAGGATCTTCATGAAAGTGGATTTGCCGGAGCCGTTGGCACCGATCAGGCCATAGCGGTTACCTTCGCCGAATTTGACCGAAACTTTCTCGAAAAGCGGCTTGGCGCCGAACTGCATGGTAATGTTGCTTGTCGTAATCACGCGGATAATTCCTCTGCCAGTCTCTGAATGTGAACCGGAAAACCGTGCATTTTAGCACAAAATCCCTTGCAATCAGCGTGTTGCGGCCAACGTGCATTGCTTGCGCCGCAATAGCGGAATTCCGCTACAATCAGTCATCCCATTCAATCCACTTCATATAGGCAGAAGCTATGCTTACCGGCAGCCTTGTTGCTCTGGTCACCCCGATGTTCGAGGACGGCCAGGTCGATTTCGAATCGCTCAAACGTCTCGTAGATTTCCACATCGATAACGGTACCGACGGCATTGTGGCCGTGGGCACAACCGGCGAATCCGCCACGCTGGGCGTGGAAGAACACATCAAAGTAGTCGAGGCCGTGGCCAAGCATGCCGCCGGCCGCGTGACCGTGGTAGCCGGTACCGGCGCCAACTCCACCGCCGAAGCCATCGAACTGGCACGCTTGGCCAAATCTGCCGGCGCCAGCCAAACCCTGTCCGTGGTGCCGTACTACAACAAGCCCACCCAGGAAGGCATCTACCAGCACTTCCGTACCATCGCCGAAGCGGTGGATATTCCGGTGATCCTGTACAACGTGCCGGGCCGTACCGTCGCCGACATGAGCAACGACACCGCGCTGCGCCTGGCCCAGATCGACAACATCGTTGGCCTGAAAGACGCCACCGGCGATATCGGCCGCGCTTGCGACCTGGTGCTGCGCGCACCGGCAGACTTTGCACTGTACTCCGGCGACGACGCCACCGGCATGGCTTTCATGCTGTGCGGCGGCCATGGCGTGATTTCTGTCACCGCCAACGTGGCGCCCAAGCTGATGAGCCAGCTGTGTGTAGCGGCGCGCGGTGGTGATACCGCAGCCGCCCGCGCCATCAACGACCAGCTGCAAGGCCTGCACAAGCAGCTGTTCTGCGAGCCAAACCCGATTCCAGCCAAATGGGCGCTGCACCGCCTGGGCCTGATGCCGGCCGGCCTGCGCCTGCCGCTGACCCCGCTGAGCCAGGGTGCCATCGCCACGGTGGAAGCCGCCATGAAACAGGCCAACGTCCTGTAAACCATGAAGCCCGCAATGAACAAAACCCTGATTTCCGGCCTGCTGTGCGCAGGCCTGCTGAGCGCTTGTGCCAGCAGCTCTTCCGACCTCAAATACGAGTTCAAGTCGGATACGCCCAAAACCAAGACCTCGCTGGAAGTACCGCCGGACCTGTCGGCGCCCACACAGCAGGACCGCTACCCCATTCCGCAGGTCAGCACCAAGACCACGCCAGGCGCCACTGCACCAGCTGCGACCAACACCACGACGGTTGCCAAAGGTGCCACGGTAGAACGCGCAGGCACCCAACGCTGGCTGAGCGTACCAGGCAAGAGCCCGGCCGAGGTATGGCCGCTGCTGAAAGCCTTCTGGCAAGACAATGGCTTTGTTATCCAGAACGAAAACCCGGATATCGGTTACATGGAAACCGACTGGGCGGAAAACCGTGCCAAGCTGGGCAGTACCGTGGTACGCGGCCTGCTGGAAACCGTCGGTTTGGGTAGCGTGATGTCCACACCTGAACGGGACCGCTTCCGCATCCGTATCGAGAAAACCGAAACCGGCACCGATGTGTTCTTCAGCCACCAGGGCATGTACGAGATTTACATCAACGAAGCCAAGGAAGATACCCGCTGGCAGCCGCGCCCGACCGATCCGGAAATGGAAGCCGTCTTCCTGAGCCGCTTCTTGGTCCGTCTGGGCGTCGATGAAGCTGACGCCAGCAAAGCGGTTGCTCAGTCGCAAGCAGCCACCGAGGTACGCGCTCGTCTGGACAATGGTGCCATTGTGCTGAACGACGGTTTCGACCGCGCTTGGCGCCGTGTCGGCCTGGCACTGGAACACAACGGCCTGGCCATTACCGACCGCGACCGTACCCTGGGCGCTTACTTTGTGCAGCCGGCAACGGACGAAGTCCAGAAAGCCAACGCTGACAAGAAAGACAGTAGTAGCGTCATGTCCAAGCTAGCGTTCTGGAAAGGCAAAGAGCAACCGGCCACCCCGGTCAGCAGCAACCTGCGTGTACAGCTGACCCGTGTGGGCGACAGCCAGGTACGCGTGGAAGTGCGCACCGCCGACAACCAGCCCGCTACCGACAAAGGCCTGCAGACCCTGCTGCAGCAAATGGTCAACGAGCTGAAGTAAGTTTCCGGCCCGCTTGCCGGGCCTGACAAAACAAAGCCCGCTGTCGCAAGACAGCGGGCTTTTCTTATGCGGCCAACCCTGGCTCAGATGGTTTTCGAATACCGCGCCGTGGTGCTGCGCTCGCGCAGGTGGCGGTCGAACACCATGGCGATATTGCGGATCAGGAAACGGCCTTTCGGCGCCACCATCAGGAAGTCGCCATCGAAGGTCAACAGCCCTTCTTGCTGGAAAGCACGAATCTTCGGTAACTCGTCGGCAAAGTAGTCGGCAAAATTGATGGCGAAGGTCTGCTCGATGGCCTCTACCGACAGCGAGAAACGGCACATCAGCGCCTGGATCACGCTGCGGCGCAGGATGTCATCCTGGGTCAGCGTCATGCCACGCAGTACCGGCAGGTGGCCGGCATCCAGCGCTGCATAGTAGGCGTCCAGTTCTTTCTCGTTCTGCGTGTAACAGGGGCCGATCTTGCCGATGGACGACACACCCAGGCCGATCATGTCGCAATCGGCGTGCGTGGAGTAACCCTGGAAGTTACGCTGCAGCCGGCCTTGCTGCAGCGCACGGGTCAGCTCGTCGTCCGGCTTGGCAAAATGGTCCATGCCGATGAACACATAGCCGGCTTCGGCCAGTTGCTGTACCGAGTTCTGCAGGATGTCCAGTTTGGTGGCGGCCGACGGCAGCTCGTCCTCATTGATGCGGCGTTGCGGCATGAACACCGACGGCAAGTGCGCGTAGTTGTACAGCGCAATCCGGTCTGGCGACATCGCAATCACCCGGCTGACGGTGTTTTCCAGCGAGTGCGCCGTCTGCTTGGGCAGGCCGTAGATCAGGTCCACGCTGATGGACTTGAAACCCGCTTCGCGCGCCGCGTCCATCACCACCCGGGTTTCCTCTTCACTCTGGATGCGGTTCACCGCCTGCTGTACAGCCGGGTCGAAGTCCTGGATACCGATGCTCATGCGGTTGAAGCCCAGCCGCGCCAGGTGCAGTACGGTGTCGCGGCCAACCTTGCGCGGGTCGATCTCGATCGAGAACTCGCCCTCCGGCAGCAGTTCGAAATGCTGGCGGATGATACCCATTACCCGGTCAAGCTGCGCGTCGGACAAGAACGTAGGCGTACCGCCGCCAAAATGCAGCTGGATAACCTTCTCGCGACCACCCAGCTTCTGCGCCACCAGGCGGATTTCCTTTTCCAGATAGTCCAGGTAGGCATCGGCGCGGCTTTTGTCTTTGGTAATGATCTTGTTACAGCCGCAGTAGTAGCAGATGGTGTTGCAGAATGGCACATGCACGTACAACGAGATCGGGCGATGGTTGGCACCGATGGCGCGCTGTTCCAGCCAGTGTTCGTATTCGCCAACACCGAAACCGCCGTGAAAGCGGTCTGCCGTCGGGTAGGACGTGTAGCGCGGGCCGGAGCCTTCCAGCCTTTCGATGAGTTCTCTATCGAATACACACTGCGTCGGCGTGAAATTTATGGTGGGTGTCATAATTAATCTGGTTGGAAAACCGGTGGTGGGCTGGTAAATTTGCGGCATTGACACTTTTTTGGCTTTGACGCGCATCAAGCGAGGCCACTTGCTTGGCGAAAACCACGCTATGACCGACCACAATCACTCTTTGCACACACTCAAGGTGTCGTGCTCCAACTGCAGCCTGCGCGAGCTGTGCCTGCCGGTAGGCTTGAACCGCGATGAGATGGCGCAACTGGACGCCGTGATCCGTCAAAGCCGCCGCCTGAAACGCGGCGAATACCTGTTCCGCTCCGGCGAGGGGTTCCGTTCGCTATATGCGGTACGCACCGGCTATTTCAAGACCTGTGTTTCCAGCCAGGACGGCCGCGAACAGGTTACCGGCTTCCACATGTCCGGCGAGCTGATGGGCCTGGACGGCATCTCGTCCAACCTGCACGGCTGCGATGCCATCGCGCTGGAAGACAGCGAAGTGTGCGAACTGCCGTTCAACCGCATGGAGACCCTGGGCCGCGACATCCCCAGCCTGCAGCACCACTTCTTCCGCCTGATGAGCCGCGAGATCGTGCGCGACCAGTCGGTGATGCTGCTGCTGGGCAATATGAAAGCCGAAGAGCGCCTGGCGGCCTTCCTGCTGAACCTGTCGCAACGCCTGTCGGCGCGCGGCTTTGCCGCCAACGACTTCATTCTGCGCATGAGCCGCGAAGAAATCGGCAGCTTCCTGGGCCTGAAGCTGGAAACCGTCAGCCGCACGCTGTCCAAGTTCCAGCAGCAAGGCTGGCTAGCCGTGGACCACAAGCACATCCAGCTGCTGAAGCCGGAAGAGCTGAAGCAACTGGTGGCAGGCTGCTCGCAAGCCCAGCACTAAGCCCGCCAGTCTGCCAAGACCACGCCCCGCCTAGCGCGGGGCGTTTTGCTGGGTGTTACAACACACCAATGGCCAGCGCTGCGGCCAAGGTAGCGCCCAGTTCGGCGGCAGCGGCCAGATCCTCAGCGCCGGGTTGGCCGCGCACACACAAGGTGGGCAGTGCCTGACGCCAGCCGTAGCCGGTGGCAATACGGCTGATGGCACGCTCGGCGCCGCCACCATCGTTACCGGCACTGATCAGCAAGGCCCAAGGCAGGCCCTCGGTGCGACCTTGCGCGGGGTAATAGGTGCGATCGAGAAAATCCTTCAGCGCACCCGACATGTAGCCAAAGTTTTCCGGCGTGGCGAGCAATAGCGCCTGGCAGCCCAGCAAGTCGTCGATGCCGGCCTGCAGCGCCGGCAGCATGCGTACCGTCACGCCGTCTTCGGCACGGGCAGCGTTGGCCGCCGCCTCGGCCAGCGCCAGCGTATTGCCGCTCTGGCTACTCCACACCAGCAGCAAGGTCTTCATGGCCCCAGCCTCGCCAGCAACGGTGTCAGCAGCGTGGGTTGCGGCCAACTATCGGGCACCACGAAGCCGCGCGCCACCTCGTACCAGTCGCCGTCGGCGCCCGCTTGCAGCTCGGCCAGCAGCCACGGCGTGTCACTGCCGGCCAGGCTGGCACGCATGGCCGTTTCGTCCAGCGTCATGTCGACCTCGCAACGGGCCGGCGCCAGCCATTGCAGCCGCGGCAAGGCCCGCCAGCGGCTACCGGGCTGCGCGGGCCAGGTGTCGCCCTGCCGGCGCCACCAACCACGGCAGGCGGCCTCGGAAAGCGCAGCATCGAGTGGAGCGGGATGATCGGGAAAGAACAGCCAGCCGGTGAGCAGACTATAGGCCGGCGCCTCGTCAAACCCCGGTGGCAGCACGGCGGCAGGGTGACGCGATAGCGCCAGCTGCTGGCCCAGTTTGCGGTATTTCAGCCACCAGGCGTCGCGCAGGCCAGGCCCCACCAGCGCGTGGGGCGGCGCGGCCAACTGCAGGTAGAACTTGCTGGCGGTTTCCAGGTGGCAAGGTTGGCCGTTGATACGCAGCAGGAAATCGAACTCGCCGACGGTACGGCCATCAACGCGCACCGGCAGGTTGGCCGCCACCAGTTCGATATGCGGCGCCAGCCGGCACCAGAACGCCAGCAACGCCTCGGCGTACAAGCCCAGCCGGCGGGTGGGATGCGCCGCCAGCCAGGCCAGCAGCGGCGCCGGGTTGGCGTCCAGTGCCTGTAGCTGCGGCCAACCCGCCGGCCCCAGCAGGCTACCTGCCGGCAGCGCTGCCCCGCTATGCCACGGCGGTGGCGCGGTCAGCAAATAGGCCAGGTCGCGCACCGGCTGCTGGCGCAGGGTCAGACACGCCGCCAGCGCCGGTGACACGGTGTTACTCCTGTTCCGGCCGACGCAGCGGTTTGCCGTCGGCGGCACGTTGCACCTGCTTGAAGAAGCCGCGCAGGATGTCGATTTCCTCGCGCAGCACGCCGGCGCGGTTGAACAGGGCGCGCATGCGGCGCATCAGACGCTCACTGTTGCGACGCTCGAAGTAGCCGATCTGTGCCATGGTCTGGTCGAGGTGGCCGCACATGCCTTCCACCTCCGCCATGGTGGCGGCCTCGCCTTCCGGCTTCAGGTAATTGACGTCGAAGCCGGTGTGGCTGAACAGCTCGTAGGTCATCACCTGAACCGCCATCGCCAGGTTCAGCGAGAAGTAATCGGGGTTGCCCGGCACCGTGATCAGGCGGTTGCACAGTTCCACTTCCTCGATCGACAGGCCGAAGGTCTCGTTGCCGAACACCAGCGCCACCTGCTCGCCGTCGCGTGCCCGGGCAATCAGCTCCGGCGCGGTCTCGCGCGGGGTGGACAGCGGGGTGGTGAGTTCGCGGCGGCGGCTGGTCAGCGCGCAGGCCACGGTAACGTCGGCCAGCGCTTCCACCAGCGTCGGCACCACGGTAGCGTGCTGCAGCACATCTACCGCGCCGGAGGCCAACACGTTGGCCTCTTCGCTGGGAAACACTTTCGGTTCAACCAGATACAGGCGGGTGAGGCCCATGGTTTTCATCGCCCGCGCCGCCGAGCCGATGTTGCCCGGGTGATTGGGCCGCGCCAGCACGACGCGAATGTTCTTTAAAAAATCAGGTACTTGGGGTTTATTCATCGGGTAATTTTGAGTAGAATCGCGGGCTATTCAAAAACACTGCGGCCAACGCGGTGTTTTTCGTTCCTTAACCCAGACAGTTTACGACCAGCGCGCAACCCGCAAGGGCGGCGCTTGTCGTCATGATTTTAGAGGCCGTCAATGCATCCAATGCTCAATGTCGCGGTAAAAGCCGCTCGCCGTGCAGCCAACGTTATCCAGCGTGCATCGCTGAACCTGGATACCGTGCGTGTTGAAAAGAAAAAACACAACGACTTCGTGACCGAGGTCGACAAGGCTGCCGAACAAGCCATCATTGAGGTCATCCTGGATGCTTATCCGAAACACGCTATCTTAGCAGAAGAGACCGGCGGCCGCGGTCTGGGTAGCTCCGAGTACGAGTGGATCATCGACCCGCTGGATGGCACCACCAACTTCATCCACGGCCATCCGCAGTACTGCATTTCCATCGCGCTGGCACACCGCGGCCAGATCCAGCAAGCCGTAGTCTACGACCCGAACCGTAACGACATGTTCACCGCCAGCCGTGGCGTGGGCGCGTTCCTGAACGACCGCCGCATCCGTGCGTCCAAGCGCGTCAACATGAATGAATGCTTGATCGCTACCGGCTTCCCGGTAGTTGACCAGAGCATGCTGGATACCCACCTGGCCATCCTGAAAGACGTGATCGGCAAAACCGCCGGCGCCCGTCGCGAAGGCTCCGCCGCGCTGGACCTGTGCAACGTGGCCTGCGGTCGCGTAGACGGTTTCTTCGAATTCAACCTGAAGCCGTGGGACATCGCCGCCGGCAGCCTGATCGTGCAAGAAGCCGGTGGTATCGTCACCGACATGCACGGCGAGCAAACTTGGTTTGAAAGCGGCGACATCGTGGCCGCGCCGCCGAAAGTCCTGGGCCAGCTGCTGCCGCTGATCGCCCCGCACGTGAAGAGCGCCTAAGTCGCCCTTCCCCGCTAACGCCCCCGCGCTGCTTGCAGCCGGGGGCGTTGTCGTTACGGGAACCGCTGCGCCACTGTTTTATCGAAAGCAGCAAGGAGATGCCCATGCCGGTCAATCACAAAAAACTGCACGGCAGCAAATGGACTGCCGTAACCCCGCGCGAGCGCGAGAAGCACTTTCTGGTGGTGAAGGTGGAATACGACGCCGACGACGCGCAGAAACCGCTACGCGTCACGCTGGAAGCCGTGTTGTCGCGCCGCCACTTCACACTACCCTGGCGCGAGCTCGGCGATACCGACGAATGGCAGCCTGGCTGGCTATAGGCCCGCAGGCACGGTCTTGCTGGTAAGGCCGAGGAACAACACCACCAAGGGTTCGAACAGTTCGGATTCGGCGGCGGCCAACTTCAGCCGCTGCCGGGTCAGGTCGCGCGATAAATGGCGCGACAACCAGTTGGTTTCGTTGATCACCCACGTCAGCTCCTGCCACAGCGGCTCATTGCCCTCGCCTTCCAGCGCGTGCTTGGTCAGCATATCCAGCCCCACGCTGTTGAACGCCCGCTGGATAGTGTTAAGCCGCATGGCCAGATGGCCGAACAGTTGCCAGCCGGCCTCCCCCATCGTCTGCGCCTCGATGTGCTGCATCACCTCGTGTACGCGCGCAAAACGCAACAACAGCTGGTGCAGTGACGACTGCAGCGCGTCCACCGGCTGCAACAAGCCACTTTCGCGCGGCAGGCGCGCCGCCCGCAGCTGCGCCGGCACCCGCACTGCCGCCGAAAACTGGCCCGGCAGCAACTTCAGCGCCACTTGCAGCTGGCCGACCGGCTGGCGGGCGTGCTCGAAAATGCCGGCCGCCATTTCGGCCAGCGCCAGTACCTCGGCATTATGGCCCACCGCCTCGCCGCGCAACTGGCGCGGGTAGCCGCTGCCGTCCACCCGTTCGTGGTGCTGCAGGATCAGGTTGGCCACCTCCGGCGGCACGGCGCGCAGCTCGCTGGCCCAGACGTAACCGATCAGCGGGTGGGCATCGAACTGGCGCCAGGCATCAGCCGACAACGGCCCGCCCTGCTGCCAGATGGCAGGGTCCAGGTACAGATAGCCCACATCGTGCAGCAGGCCGGCCAGCAATAGCTGCTGGGCATCGCGTGGCGAGGGAGCCAGGCTCCACGCCAGCGCCGCCACGCGCAGGCTGTGGCGAAAGACGTCAGGGAAACGGTTGCCGATCAGTTGCAGCGCCTGCGCGGCCAACGGCGGCAGCGACAGCACGGCAAGCTCGCGTTGCAGCGTGCGTTGGCCCTGCTCCAGCCAGGCTGCCAGCAAAGGATCGTCGGCCAGCAATTGCTGCATGCCCTCGCGCAGGCGGGCCAGCAAGCTGGACGTATCAACCTACAGCTGGGTTTCCAGCGGCTGACGCAGGCGATGGTTGGCCAGCAGCTCGCTGCTGCGGCTATCCAGACGGGCGCCACGCGCCAGCAATTTGGTGCCGTTGGCCGCCAGGATGTCCTGGCTGGCCTGCACCGCGACCTGGCCTTCTGCCGCTTGCAGGTTGGCCAGAAAATGCTGATTGACGCTTTCCAGCGTCAGCAATGACTCCGACTCGCGATGCATGTCATTCGCTCAGTTTTTCGCAATTATTCAATAAAGCAAACTTTTAGACAGTCGCCCAGCGAAATGTCGATTCCATGACAAAGCCCCGGTGGGCACAGGGCCGACCGGGGCTGGAAAACCGCAAGACTACATACTTACTTGCTGGCGCTGCCCATGTCTTTGGACAGGAAGAAGGCGTCGGAGAAGAACTCGTCTGCCGGCAAGCCGCGCTCGTTGGTAAAGCTGTTATGGGCGGCTTCCACCATCACCGGTGCGCCGCAGGCGTAGACCTGGTAGCCGGCCAGGCTGGCGAAGTCGTCCAGCACCGCCTGGTGCACAAAGCCGGTACGGCCTGGCCAGTTGTGTTCCGGCAGCGCGTCGGACACCACCGGGATGAAGGTGATGTTGGCGTGCTGTGCCTGCCACTGGCCGGCCATCTCGGCCATGTACAAGTCGGCCGGAGTACGGGCGCCCCAGTAGAACACGATGGGGCGGGTAATGCCCTGGTGAATGGCGTGCTCGATGATGCCCTTGATCGGGGCAAAGCCGGTACCGCTGGCCACCATGATGATGGGTTTGTCGGAATCTTCGCGCAGGAAGAACGAGCCCAGCGGGCCCTTGAAGCGCATGATTTCCTTCTCCTTCATGGTGTTGAACACGTAGTCGGAGAACGAACCGCCCGGCTGATGGCGGATGTGCAGCTCGATGAACGCATCGTCGTGCGGCGCGTTGGCGATGGAGAAGCTGCGCTTCTTGCCGTCCTTCATCAGGATATCGATGTACTGGCCGGCCTTGAACTGCAGGCGTTCCGACACCGGCAGTTTCAGCTTCAGTACCGCCACATCGTGGATTTTCTCGATTTTTTCCACGCGGCACGGCAGCGTCTTGATCTGGATGTCGCCCACCCCGGCCACTTCGCGCGCCTCGATGGTGATGTCACCCTTGGGTTTGGCACAGCAGAACAGCGCCATGCCCTGGGCGCGCTCGCTGGCGGACAGCGCCTTGTCCTGCGCACCACCGTGCTCTACCTCGCCCTCGACCACTTTGCCCTTGCAGGCGCCACAGGCACCGTCGCGGCAACCGTAAGGCAGGCCTACAGACTGGCGCAGGGCCGCTTCCAGAATGGTTTCATGGGCTTCCACGGCGAAAGCATGGCCGCTCGGCAGCACCTTTACCTGACACGTCATCTTCTTCCCTTAAACTTCGATAGAATGGCCAGCATGCCTACCTTGCTGATACTGGGCAGCGGCGATATCGCCCGGCGCGCCCTTCCCGAGCTTACCCGCCAGTGGCGGGTGATTACCGTCATCCGCCGGCCGGAACAGGCCGCCGCACTGCGGGCGCTGGGCGCCCTGCCGCTGCTGGCCGATCTGGACGACAAACGCAGCCTGTCGCGTCTGGCCGGCCTGGCCGACGCCGTGCTGTATACCGCCCCGCCGCCGGAACGCGGCGTGATCGACCCCAGAATGCGCAAGGTCTTGTCGCAACTGGCAAAAACGGGGAGTCTACCACAGCGTTTCGTCTATATCAGCACCAGCGGCGTGTACGGCAATGCCGATGGCAAGTGGCTGCACGAGACCGCGCCGCTGCGGCCAACGTCAGACCGCGCCCGCCGCCGCGTGGACGCCGAACGCTGCCTGCGCGCCTTTGCCGTGGCGCACGGCACCACGCTTACCATCCTGCGCGCCCCCGGCATCTACGCCGCCGAGCGCCTGCCGCTAACCCGCCTGCAGCAAGGGCTGCCGCTGATCGACGCACACGAGGACAGCTACAGCAACCACATCCACGCCGACGACCTGGCGCGCCTGTGCGTAGCCGCCCTGCGCCGCCGCCACGGCGTGCGCGTCTACAACGCCTGCGACAGCCAGCCGCAACCGGTGGGCGAGTGGTACGACCAGCTAGCCGACACACTGGGCTACCCGCGGGCACCACGCCTGCCACGGGCCCAGGTGCAGCAGCAGGTGTCGCCAGGGCTGTGGTCGTTCCTGGCCGACTCGCGCCGCCTCAGCAATGCCCGCCTGTTGCGCGAGCTGCCGGGCTGCCTGCGCTACCCGACCACCGCCCACTTGTTGCGCGAGCTGAAGCCGGCCTGACGCTGCGGCGCTATGCCGGCGCCGCAAGTTTCGGTAACATCGCGATCTTTTTGCAGTTTTTGAGTTTGCACATGGAAAACCCAGGCTTCAAGCGCGCCATCCGCAGCTTCGTGCTGCGCCAGGGCCACCTTACCGCGTCCCAGCAGCGCGCCATCGACAAAGGCATGCCGAAATGGGGCATCGAATACCGCCCCGAACCGCTGGACCTGAACCAGGCTTTTGGCCGTGATGCGCCCAAGATCCTGGAGATCGGCTTCGGCATGGGCGGCGCTACCGCCGAGATTGCGGCCAACCTGCCGCAAAACGACTACCTAGGCGTGGAAGTACACAGCCCGGGCGTGGGCAACCTATTCAAGCTGATCGAAGAAAAGCAGCTGACCAACCTGCGCCTGCTGCGCCACGACGCGGTGGAAGTCATCGACAACATGCTGGCAGACGGCAGCCTGGACGGCGTGCACATCTTCTTCCCCGACCCGTGGCACAAGAAACGCCACAACAAGCGCCGCCTGATCCAGGCGCCGCTGATCGAAAAGCTGGTGAAGAAACTGAAGCCGGGCGGCTACCTGCACGCCGCTACCGACTGGGAAGACTACGCCATCCAGATTCTGGAAGTGTTCAACGGCAACGCCAAGCTGCAGAACACCGCCGCGGACTACGCGCCGCGCCCGGCCTACCGCCCGCTGACCAAGTTCGAAGCCCGCGGCATCCGCCTGGGCCACGGCGTGTGGGACATCGTGTTCACTCGCAAGTAAACACCCGTCACTGCCTGCGTGCAGCACCGCCAAAGCACCCCGCCTGCCCTGCACGCGGGGTGTTTGTTTAGGGCGGCTACGGTACTGTGCTGCGGTAGCGGGCCACGATGCGGGCCGTGGCGCCGTTGCGCTGCAGCCGGTTGATGGCGTCGGCGAGCACGCGGGCTTGCGGATCGGCATACCCCGGCGACGCCGCCAGGTAAATGGCCATCGGTTCCCCCACGCCCGGGCCGCTGCGCAAGCGGCTGACGTCGCCGCCCGCCTCGCGGTAGATGGCCATGGCGGCAATATCGGCCGCTACCCAAGCGTCCACCCGGCCGGCGGCCAGCATGCGCGCATTGGTATCTTCCGAGGTGTTGGCCTCTAGCCGGGTAAAGCCCTGCTGGCGCAGCAGCGCTTCGGCCGGATTGCTGCGCAGCACGGCAATGCGCAGCTTGCGTGCCTCGCCCAGCGTAGCCGGCGGCGGCTTGCCGGCGCTGAACAGCACAAAGCGGTAATCGCACAGTTTGGCGAGCCAGGTGTACTGTGCCTCGCGTTCCGGGGTTCGGGTCAGCGGAATGATCAGCCGGTCGCGGCCGGTACGGGTTTCGGCTTGTGCGCGCAGCCAGGGCAGAAAGCGGAACTGCAAGCCGACACCGCTGGCGGCAGCGGCCTCGCGCAGGATGTCCAGCGCAATGCCGCGATCGCCGGTCATGGTCTGGTAGCTGAACGGTGGGATGTCGGCTGCGTCCACCAGTAAAGGCGTACTTTGTGCGACGGCGGTACTGAGCAGGCCGCTGCCGGCCATTACCAGCCAGCAGCGCAGTTTGACAGACATCCGCATACCACTTTACCCCGTCAGCTCACCGCTGCCTGCGCACTGGCATGGTGCATGTTTCGATAAAGTGAGTATGCCAGAAGAAAATACCTCGCGGAAATAGGTACTTACTTAATCCCTCAGCCACGCGACCCCAGCAAGGCCTGGATATCCGGCAGCAGCTCGTGTGGCTCGGCCGCCGGCTCGTAGCGCTTCACTAGCCGGCCTTTGCGATCGATCAAGAACTTGGTGAAGTTCCACTTCACCGGGTGCGGGTGGCCGCTTTCCACCCCGGTCAACCACTGCCACAGCAGGCTGGCGCCGGGGCCGTTGACGTCGCCCTTGGCAAATAGCGGGAAGTCCACGCCAAAGCGTGTCTGGCAAAAGGTCACGATGTCGTCCGCGCTACCCGGCTCCTGGCCGCCAAACTGGTTGCAGGGGAAGGCCAATACGGTGAAGCCCTGCCCGGCCAGCTCGGCCTGCAGCTGCTGCAGGCCGGCGTACTGGCGGGTATAGCCGCATTCGCTGGCGGTATTGACGATCAGTACCACCTGGCCCAGATACTGGTCCAGAGGCTGCAGGCGGCCGTCTGCCAGGTTGGCCGCAAAGCTGGCGAGCGTGGTCATGGTGGCAGTGTCTCCGTATAATGCTGATTTCCCGAACAAATCAGTCAACAATCATGTTTGCACCCAGCCGGCAGGACGCCCGCCGCTTCTTCTTCGATACCTGGAAAAAACAGCAGGCCGGCGTTGCGCTGAGCGACCTGGAAAAACTGCTGGCCAGCGTGATCGCGGCCCATCCCGAATACCATGCCATCCTCGACCGCCCCGAGCAGTACGGCGAGCGCGAGTGGCTGCCGGAGCAAGGCGAAACCAACCCCTTCATGCACATGAGCATGCACCTGGCGGTGGAAGAACAACTGTCCATCGACCAGCCGTTCGGCATTCGTGCGCTGTACCAGCAACTGCTGGCCAAAACCGGTAACGAGCACGACGCCCAGCACGAGGTGATCGACTGCCTGGGCGAAATGATCTGGCAAGCCCAGCGCTACGGCGGCGGGCCGGACGTCAACGTGTACCTTTCCTGTATCCGCGGCAAGCTGGGGCTGGACCCGGAGCACGAGCGCCGCCTGAACCTGAAAGACATGGACGACTAAGCAACGTTCAATCGATAAAAAAAGGGGCCGCTACACCGGTCCCTTTTTTATGGTCGAGTCATCCCGCTTTTGCAAACCTCATACCGTGGCGCGCTGCTGGCGCCAGCGGTTGACCATATCGTCCAGCTGGGCCAGCTGCTGCAAATGGCGTACCTGCGGCGGCAGTTGCTTCAGGCCACGGCAACCACCGCCGCCGACCCACAACTCCACCTGCGGCGGCAGGCTGGCGGCCAACTGTTCGATCACCGCGTGCGGGTTGTCTTCGTACGACGCCGAGAACGATAGCACCACGATGTCCACACGGTGCTTGTCGGCGGCAAAGGCAATGTCCTGCAACGGCATCTGCGCGCCGAACGCGATGGCTTCGCAGCCGGCCAGGCGCAAGACCGACTCGGCCATCAGCAGCCCCAGTATGTGCATTTCGCCCGGCGGCGTGGTCAGCATCACGCGCGGCGTCATGGCACCGCCGGGGATGGCAGACAGCGTTTCGCGCATCACGCGGCTGACCGCCTCGGAATACAGGTGCTCCTCGGCCACCTGCACTTCGCCGCGTATCCAGGCCTCACCCACCAGCTGGTTGGCCTCCGGCAGGAATTCCACGGCAAAGCGGCGCAAGCCCAGCTCCAGCATGCGGTGGCGCAAATAGGCACGGGTGGCCTGCGCGTCCTGGCTGTGCAGCGCCGCCACCAGCCCCTGACACAAATCGGTCGGTTCACGCTGCGGCGTGTGCTCGGTAGACAGCGCCTGCAGCTGGGCGTCGCTCATCGCCATAAGCTTGCCGGGGCGAAAGCCCATGTCCAGCAGACGGCGGATCAGCTTCAGCCGCGCCAAGTCTGCCTGTGAATACAGGCGGTCGCCGGCGGCGTCGCGCGCCGGCTGCGGAAAGCCGTAGCGGCGCTCCCACATGCGCAGCAGGTCTTTGGGGATGCCGGTTTCGCGTTCCACAGCGGCAATCGGCAGGCCATTGGCGGCGTTTTCGGGCAGTTCGTTCATGATTTGTACAGGGCCGCAGGCAACAACACATTAACAGGGCGGCTATTATGCCATGCGCCGTTTCAGACAGCGCAGTACCCCGCCCAACAGCGGCAGCTTCTCGTACAAGCCTTCCGCCGCATCCCAGTAATCGCGATGGTCGATAATGCGGCCATCGCTGCCCAGCACGAACAAGGTGCCGCCGTGGATGCACTGCGGCTTGCCCATCATGGCAAAAGTGAAATCCCAGGTGACAAACGCCTTGTCGCCGTCGCTGATCACCTCGCCAATCACGAAGCGCGGCTCGGCCAGGCTGCGGAACATGCGGGCGTACAGCGCCTTGATCTGGCTACGGCCCTTGATGGCGTTGAACGGGTCGCGAAAACTGGCGCCGTCGGCGTAAACGCCGTCGATATCGTCCAGCGTGGCCGGCGACAGCGTAGTGAACCAATCAAGATGGCGGGCAAGTGCAGGGTTCATAGTCCGGTTACCTTGTGTGCAAGCCAGAAATACAGCCGGTAAGGCAGGTGGGCGGCCAACTTCAGCGCCAGCGTGAAGCGCCGCGGAAAGTGAATATCGAAACGGCCACGGGCCAGGCCGTGCAGGATGGCGTCGGCTGCCTGCTGCGGCGTCAGCAGCGCCGGCATGGCAAACTCGTTCTGCGCGGTGAGGCGGGTGGCTACAAAGCCGGGGTTCACCAGATAGACGCCAATGCCGTGACGGTGCAAGTCCAGGTACAGCGTCTGGGCAAAGTGATTGACCGCCGCCTTGGTAGCGCCATAAACCAGCCCGTTGCTCATGCCGGACCAACCCGCCACGCTGGCCACCAGCACCAGGCCACCACCCTGCTGCGCCATCAGTTGCGGCACACAGGCAGCAGCGGCGTACATCGGCGCCAACAGGTTGATGTCCACCATGCGGCGCGCCGTCTCGGGCGTCAGCTCCCAGGCACGCAGCGGGGTGTAATCGCCAGCCATCACGATCACCAGATCGATGCCGCCCCACTCAGCCAGCAGCGCGTCGCGTACGCGCGCCCAGTCGTCGGGCTGTGTGGCGTCCATTACGTGTACCGGCATGTCGGGCCGCTGCTGCGCCACCGCCTGCAACGCGGCCTCGGTACGGCCGGACAGCGCCACCCGGGCGCCCTGCTGCTGCAGCGTCTCGGCCAGCGCCGCACCGATGCCGTGACCGGCGCCCACCAGCCATACACGCTGACCGGGCCAGTGCTGCAGACGCGGGTTCAGGCTCACGGTGCCTCCCCCTTGCGGAAGAACAGCGTCACTTCGCCCAGCTTCACGCCCCATTTGCTCATCACCGAGCGGTTGAGCAGCGTGCGCTCGTCCAGCTGGTACATCCAGTCGTCGAAGCGTACTTCGTAGACCTCCCCGTCTACCGGCAGGCGCAAGGTGTAATCCCAGAACAGCGCAAAGCCTTCGGTGCGGCCGCTGGCTTCGCCCACCACATCATCGGCGGTACCGGTGTAACGGCCGTCCGGCTGCTTCTTCAGCGTCCACACCCGGCGCTGTTTCTCGCCGTCGTCGTAGGTGAAGTGCTCGTCCAGCACGCCGGTATCGCCCTGCCAGCTAGCCGTCATCTGCACAGTAAAGCGGCGTACCACCTTGCCGCTACGGTCCTGAAACACGCCTTGCGCCGTCACCGGCCCGTTGAAGTAGGTTTGCAGATCCAGCGCCGGCTTGGTACCACGGTAATCGTCCAGCGACGCCGTACTGCACCCTGCCAGCGCCACGCTGGCGCACAGCAGCAGCGCCTTTAGCCAATGCCTTGCCATCATTCGGTTCCTTCTATGGCGGGCTGACGGTGGCCCAGCCACCACCCAGCCCAAAGCTTGAACAAAGCCGGCAAGCCGGCGTACAGCCACAACAGTGCCGGGCTGGCTTGCCCGGGGGTATAGCCGGCCCACTGCGCCAGCGGCAGCGTGATGCCGGCGGCCAAAGCCAGCGCCAATTTGTTCAGCATCGACACGGTGCCGAACACCGCACCGCCGTCGCGGCCAACCCTGTCACCCAGCGCATCGGCCACCAGGGCGCTGGCAAAGGCCAGATCGGCACCCAGCGCGGCGCCAGTCAGCACGCACACCAACACAAAGCCGGCGCTATCGCCCGCCCCCAGCCACGCCACCGGCGCAAACCCCGCCAACGCCAGCGCCATGCCGGCCTGCCAGGCCCGCACCTTGCCGATGCGATCGGCCAGGGCCACCCAACCCGGCAGCGACACGCCTGCGGCGACGAAGTAGGCCAACAAGAACACCCCGGTCTGCGCGGGTGCCTGCAGCACGTCGGCTACGTAAAAATTGAGCAGCGTGGCGGGGATCGCCATCGCCACCGCATTCAGCAGCAACACCACACCGGCACGGCGCAGTGTCGGCTGCTGCCACCAGCGCGGCCCGTCCGTTCCGGCCAGCGCAACGGGGTTGGCCGCAACCGGCAGCGCAGGGGGTGGCGCCAAGGCGGCGGCCAACAAGCCCAGCCCTGCCAGCGGCAACAACACCCAGACAAAGCGTTGTAGCGCCGCGGCTTCGCCTTCACTGGCCGCCCACCACGCCGGCAAGGCGGCGGCCAACATCACACCGGCCAGTCCCCAGCCTTCACGCCAGGCCGCCACCCTTGCCCGCCCGGGCGGCGTCGGCCATAGCGCGGCGCCGTAGCGCAGCAAAGCGATGGTGAGCCAGCCATGCGCCACGTACACCAGCAGCAAGGACGCCGCCATCTGCACTGCCAGCGGCCACTGCGGCAGCGGCGCCACCAGCCAGGCAAAACCGGCGCAGCCGGCCACCACGGCCAGCAGATGGCCGCCGCGCTGCGCCGCCGGCGACAGCCGGTCTTGCCACAGCCCCAGCAGCGGGTCGAGCGCGGTATCCAGCAGCCGCGTCACAAACAGCAAGGCGCCCAACAGCCCCAGCGCCATGCCGTAATCGCGGGCGTACAAGGCCGGGGTATGCAGGTACACCGGTAGCGCCAGCATCGCCAGCGGCATGCCGGCAAAACCGGCCAGCGCCAGTTGCTGCGGGCTCATGACGCGCTTTTCAGCAACTGCTCGCGCAAGGCCGGCGCCCGTGACGCCGGGTCCAGCCAGATGCGGAAGAAGGTGCGGCCAAATAGCGGGTCGTCCAGCGTGCGGGTGGGCTTGTCGTTGTGCCAGAAGCGCACGCGGTTACCGTCAAACGCCCCCACGATTTCATCGCCCTGCTTCACGTCGGGAAACGCCGCTTGCATGGTGCTGCGCCAGGCGTCGCGCCGGTTATCGGGCATGCCGTAGCGCTGCATTTCTTCCAGGCTGACGTCCACGATCTTGGCCGAAGGGATATCGCGCGCATAACGCAGCGACAGCGCAAACGGCCGGTTCCAGTCAAACGGCTGGCCTTGCTGGGTGTAGAGCGTGGCGTCGTACAGCCGGAAACCGAACCAGCGCAGACTCCCCTCCCCCAACGGGCGCAAGCCGCCAAGCTCGGCAGGCAGGGCCATGGTTACCTCCGCAATCATCAGGCCGGCGATGGCAGCGCCGGTGGCCAACCATCTAGACACGGCGCTCGATCTCCAGCTGGCACACATCGGTACGCCCGGCGTCGAAACCGGCGATGCAGTAGTAGAAGTAGAACTGCCACACGCGCACGAACGCCTCGTCAAAGCCCTGGGCGCGCACGCGCAGCTGCACGGCGTCAAAGTCGGCCAGCCAGCGGCGCAGGGTTTCGGCGTAGTCGGCGCCGAAGGTGTAGCGGTCGTTCAGCGTCAGGCCAGCGGCGGCGATCTGGCGGTCCAGTTCGCCCGGTGACGGCAGCATGCCGCCGGGGAAGATGAACTGCTGGATGAAGTCGGTGCTGCTGCGATAGCGCTCGAACCAGGCGTCGCCGATGGTGATCACCTGCACCATCGCCTTGCCACCGGGCTTCAGCCGTTGCTTGAGGGTGGCGAAATAGCTGGGCCACCAGCGCTCGCCCACCGCCTCCAGCATCTCGATGGAAACGATGTGGTCGTACTGGCCGTCCACGTCGCGGTAGTCCTGCAGCCGCAGGTCGGCCTGCGCCGCCAGCCCGGCGGCGGCCAACCTTTGCTGCGCCCAGGCCAGCTGCTCGGTAGACAGCGTCAGGCCGGTAACGTGTACGCCACGGGTGCGGATGGCGTACTCGGCAAAGCCGCCCCAGCCACAGCCGATTTCCAGGATGCGCTGCCCCGGTTGCGGGTTCAGCCGCTGCAGGATGCGCTCGTACTTGGCCCACTGCGCGGCTTCCAGGCTTTGCTGGCGGTTGCCGTCAAACACGGCAGCCGAGTAGCTCATGCTCGGGTCCAGCCACAGCTTGTAGAAGTCGTTGCCCAGGTCGTAATGGGCGTGGATATTGCGGCGACTGCCCTTGCGGGTATTGGCGCGGCCCAAGTGGCGCAGCAGGTAGCCGATCTTGCCCAGCCAGCTGCCGTGAATGGCCTGCTCGACGGCCGGTTCGTTCTGCAGCGCCAGCCGCATCAGCGCCACCCAGTCGGGCGAGCTGGCCTGGCCGTCGCGCCAGGCCTCGGCCAGGCCAATGTCACCGGCCAGTGCAATACGGCGCAGTGCGCGCCAATCGTGGATATGCAGCGCGGCGTCGGGGCCGGCGTGACGGCCGCTGAACAGGCGCTGGCTGCCATCCGGCGCCACCAGCAGCAGCTGGCCGTACAGCAAGCGTTCCAGGCCTGCCAGCAGCGGACGGGCGTACCACGGTGCGCGCAGCGGCTGCTTGTTGAGGGAAGGGTTCAAGGTGGTCATCACACACTCCGGCGATCGGGTTGCGGCGCGACGGGCACGCCTTGTTTGCCATGAAACGGGACGCCCTTGCGCCACAGGCGCAGGGCTTGCCAATGGATTCGCGCCCACACCGCAAAGGTGAGCGAGGCGCAGGCCAGCACCAGGCGCCAGGTGGCGCCGGCGCCGGCCGGCTGCGGCCAACCTTGCTGGGTGGCCACGAAATCGGTAGCGCCAGCCTGACGGCCGTAGGCAATGCGCACGGCAAAGCGGCCATCGGCGCCACGCTGGAAGCGGAAGCGGTACTCGCCTTCCACCTGGAAAAACGGCGACACGTGCAGTGCCTTGGGCGCAATGAAGCTGTCGCGGGCGGCAATCGGCGCCCAATCCTGGTGGTGCACGCAGTAGTCGTGGTGGTCGCCAAAGGTGTTACTCACTTCCACCCACACCGCGCGCAGGCGCTCGGCGGCATCCAGCACCAGGTAAAAACTGACCGGGTTAAAGGCATAGCCCAGTACGCCCGGCAGCGTATGCAGCTCGATGCGCGCCGCGCCATGAAAGCCGGCGGCGGCCAGCTTTTGCGTCAGCCACGGCCACAGCGGGCTGCCGTCGCGCGGGCCGTGCCGGCGACGCAGCCAGCGCACACCGGGCGCCAGGCGGATGGCCGGCTGATCGGCCTGCGGCAGGCTCAGCGCCACCCAGGCGTGACGGTAGGCAAACTGGTGCCGCGCCGGCTGGCGCCGGCCGTGCCACACCTGGCCGGCGTACAGCTGCGCGCTCACGCGCCGGCCCCCGCCAGTTGGGGCAGCGGGCGATGCTCGGCCAGCGGCACGCTGCAGTCCCACGGAATGCGGGCCCCCAGCTGCTGCGCCACCAGCATGCCGGCCTTGAGGCCGTCCTCATGAAAGCCATAACCCGCCCAGGCACCGGCGAACCAGGTACGCTGCCGCCCCTGGATGGCATGTAGCGCATGCTGGGCGGCAATGGCGTCGCTATCGAATACCGGGTGTGCGTAGTCGAACTCGGCCAGTACGCCGGCCGGCTCGCGGTAAGGGTTGAGAGTCACAATCACCGGCTGGCGGAACGGCAGCTGCTGCAGCGTATTGAGCAGGTAGCTCACCATCACCGGCGCGTCGCTGACGCCAGCGCGGCCAACCCGGTAGTTCCACGCTGCCCAGGCGCTCTCGCGTTGCGGCAGGAAGCTGGCATCGGTGTGCAGCACGGCGCGGTTGGGCTGGTAGCGCAGCCGCGACAGCACATCCACCTCGGCCGGGCTGGCGTCGGCCAGCAGCGCCAGCGCCTGGTCACTATGGCAACCCAGCACCAGCTGGTCGAAGCGCTCGGCACCGTAGCGGCTATGCACGGTGACGCCGCTGTCGTCGCGCGTCACGCGCTGCACCGGCGTGGAGAGTCGCACATCCTGCATGCTCTGCAGCAAACGCTGCACGTACACGCGGGAGCCACCCTGGATGGTTTTCCACTGCGGCCGGTCCAGTACCTGCATCAAGCCGTGGTTGAGGCAGAAATCAAAGAAAGTGGCCGCCGGGAACGCCGCCATGTCGCGGGTGGAGCTGGACCAGATGGCCGCCCCCATCGGCAGCAGGTACCAGTCGCGCAGCGGCTGGCCGTAACCGTGGCGGTCCAGCAAGGCACCCAGCGTGTCGCCGCTGGCGTGGGCCTCGTCGCGCAGCTGCGGCGCCTCGCGGTGCAGGCGCAGGATGTCGCGCAGCATGTGCCAGAACGCCGGGCGCAGCAGGTTGCGCTTTTGGGCAAACAAGGTGGCCAGATTACTGCCGGCCCACTCCAGTTTTTCCTGCTCCAGCAGCACCGAGAACGTCATCTCGGTGTGGTACACCGGCACGTCCAGCAAGGCCAGCAGGCGGGTAAGGTTGGGGTAGGTGCGGTCGTTGTGCACCAGAAAGCCGGTATCCACCGGTGCCGTCACGCCATCCAGCGTCACGTCTACGGTATTACTGTGGCCACCGGCGTAATCGGCGGCCTCGAACAGCGTTACCTGGTGGCCGCTGCGCGCCAGCAGCCAGGCTGCCGACAAGCCGGCAATACCGGCCCCTGCTACTGCGATATGCATGTCTTGTGTCCTCGTGTTGGCCGCATGGGGCCGGACAAATCAATCTTGTTTATGCTTTGTACTGTACAAAATTGATTAGTTCAACAAAAAACCCGCCAAGCGGGTAATTTGTTCAAGACATACTGTCGCGCATGGCAAGCCAGGCAGCCGGCTGGGTCAGCCGTCCAGGCGGTTTTGCCGACGGCCCTGCTGCCAGGCGGTGATGTTGTCCACCAGCTGTGCGGCCAACCTGTCCATCGCCTCGCGGCTGGCCCAGCCGACGTGCGGGGTGACGATCAGGTGCGGCAGCCGGGCTTTCAACAGCGGGTTGCCATCGCGTGGCGGCTCCACCGACAACACATCGAAACCGGCGCCGCCGATCTGGCCGTATTTCAGCGCGGCGACCAGAGCCTCCTCATCCACCAGGCCGCCGCGAGCGGTGTTGATCAGGATGGCGCCGGGCTTCATCGCCATCAGCTCGGGCTGGGCAATCAGGTTGCGCGTGCTGTCGTTCAGCGGGCAATGCAACGAGATGACGTCCGAGGTAGCCAGCAGCGTATCGAACGACACATAGCCGTCGCGGACGTCGCTGGCACCTTTGCGCTCCCCAAACTGCACCCGCATGCCGAAGGCGCGAGCGCGGGCGGCCATGGCCTGACCGATGCCGCCACTGCCGAAAATGCCCAGCGTCGCACCCTGCAGGTCGCGGATGGGTGCACCGAAGTGGCAGAACTGCGGCGCGTTCTGCCACACGCCCGCGGCCACGTCGCGCTGATAGGCCGGCAGGTTGCGCATCAGCGCCATCATCAGCATGAAGGCGTGCTCGGCTACGGTGTCATCGCCGTAATGGCGGATGTTGGCCACCGCCACACCCTGGCGACGGCAGGCCTCGATATCGATATGGTTGTAGCCGGTGGCGGCAATGGCCAGCATCTTCAGCTGCGGTAATGCCGCCAGCGTAGCGGCATCGAACGGTACTTTATTGGTAATGACCACGTCGGCGTCGGCACAGCGGGCGACGATGTCGTCATGGTTACTGGCGGCATGCGCAGTAAAACGGTGGGCAAAGCCGAACGCCGGCAAGGCGGCAGGCAGGCTGTCGCGGTCCAGGAAAACTATGTGTAACGGGTTCATGTGGGCAGGTCTAGCACTCGTAGGCGATCAGGGCACGGTAGGCATGCCAGCTGGACAAGCCCAGCCAGGGGGCCACCAGCAGCAAGCCGACAAACTGGCTGGCCAAACCGACCGCCAGCAGCCCGACGATCATAACGGCCCACACCAGCATCGTCACCCCGTTGCGGCCAACCACCGCCAGGCTGGCCTGCATGGCGGTAATGGCGTCGATCTCTTTGTCCAGCAACATGGCAGCGCTACAAATGCTCAGCGCCAGCCCCAGCAGCAGGAACAGCAGCGTCAACGCCGCCCAGGCCAGCAGGAACGCCAGATTATCCTGCTGCAGCAATTGTGCCAGCAAGGCGTCGGCAGCCGGCAGGCTGCCCTGGTAAAACAGCGCCAGCAGCATCAGCGATGCCGCTACCCACAGGCATAGCAGCAGCGCCAGCACCATGCCGAACAGCGCCAAGCCGCCGGCGTTGGCGCGCCAAGCCAGCGCGCTGTGCTGCAGCATCACCCGCCCCCCGTTAAACGCCTGCTGCTGGCGGGCGATGTCGTACAGGCCACTGGCAAGAAAGGGCAGCAACAGCAAGCTGGCCGCGCCTTCCAGCATGGCCAGTTCCGGCGCGGCCTGCAGCAGGAAGGCCAAGCCATAGGCCAGCAGCACGAAGCCGGCGCCGTACAGCAAGGCGTCATTCGCGGTGCGCTGCAGATCGCGCCAACCCAGCTTTAGCCACTGTAGCGGCGCGCGATGCGGCACCCGCTGGATCACGATGTGTTGCCGGCTGGCGAGACAGCTGAGTTCCATGGTGGCGCCCTCCCCTTTGCAAGCGATTATGCGTTTGTATCGTCCTTATTTTATAAGACACTGATTGTCATAAAAAAACGCTGCCGCCACAGCAAGGGGCGAGACTGGTAGAATGAGCGCCCCGATCAATGCGGTAACGTAAGGACAATACAATGGCAGAACTGATCATCGAAGATCTGGTGACCGGCGAGGGCAAAGAAGCGGTAGCCGGTGAAGAAGTCACCGTGCACTACACCGGCTGGCTGACCGACGGCACCAAATTCGACTCCAGCAAAGACCGTTTCCAGCCGTTCAGCTTTCCGCTGGGCGCCGGCTACGTGATCAAAGGCTGGGATCAGGGCGTACAGGGCATGAAAGTCGGCGGCAAACGCAAGCTGACCATCCCGTCCGAACTGGGCTACGGCGCACGCGGCGCCGGTGGCGTCATTCCGCCGAATGCCACGCTGGTATTCGAAGTGGAGCTGCTGCAGGTAGGCTAAGCCGGCCGGCCAAACAAAAACGCCCCGCGGCCAAGCCCGGGGCGTTTTTCTTTCTATCCAGACCGCTCAGGCCTGGGCGCGTGCCGCACGCTTGCGGCGCCAGTACACAATGCCGATCACGATACCCGCCAGCGCCAGCGTGATCAGAATCCCAGCTTGACCACGGTGCACCATGTGCATCAGCCACTCGCGGTTGCGGGCGCCGAAGTAACCCAGATACACCCACACCGGCACCGAGATCAGCGCGGCAAAACCGTCCATCATCAGGAAACGCCAGTACGGGATGCGCCGGGTCATGCCGGCCGTCAGGAAGATGGGAGAACGCAGGCCAGGCAAAAAGCGCGCAACAAACAATACCCAGTTACCGTAACGGGCAAATTTTTCCTGGGTAGCGGCAAAGCGCTCGGGGGTCATCACCCGCGCCACAGGACGAAAGCGCAGCACACGCTCGCCATAAAGACGGCCAGCACCAAACATGATGCCATCACCGACCAGCACGCCAGCCATCCCAACCGCAAACATCCAGTGAACGTTGGTATAACCAAGCCCGGAGATGATGCCGCCGGCCACCAGGGTAATGTCTTCCGGAATGGGCACACCAAAACCACAGACCAGCAGTACGATGAATACGGCGAAGTAGCCGTATCCGGTAAAGAAATCGAGAAGGAGTTGCAGGATATCCATGTGCGCCTGACAAGCTAGGAGGGTTCAGCGTGTCGCTTCGACCTACCGGGAGATAGACGGTTCAAACCGGCAAGCATCATAGCACAGGCACGCCATCAGGCTGCTGCACGCTGCACGCAGGCGCTTGATTGAAATCATCGCATCAGCATGAACGGCATGAAAAATACCAAAATGACAGGCAACAAAAAACCGGCCAGAGGCCGGTTTTTTGGGGTAACCACGTAAAACGTGATTACTGAGCAGCGGAAGCAGCCGGAGCGGAAGCGTCAGCAGCCGGAGCGGAAGCGTCAGCAGCCGGGGCGGAAGCTTCAACGGCCGGAGCGGAAGCTTCAACTGCCGGAGCGGAAGCTTCAACCGGAGCTTCTTCTTTCTTACCGCAAGCGGACAGAGCAACGGCCAGCAGGGCAGCAACGAGGAGCGACTGTTTCATTTGTTTATTACCTTTGAAAGTAAGTGTTGAACAAGACGTCTGGTTCACTACTCTCTCTCAAAAAAAGTTCGGACAGAGAAAGCAGTGTAGATACTGTCAGTGCGCAAATTCTAGCACGAATAAAAATGTTGGGAAGGGGGTAAACGTTAATTTATTGCGGATATTTGCATTGCCCATGCTGCAATGCAACATTCCACTAATGACCCGCCCCACCATTTCGATAAAAAATCTTCGTTTCTGATCAGCCAAAGTGGCGTACTGACACCACAGTCTGCCGCTGTCAGCCGGCAATATGCCACCAACCGGCAAGGTAACCCTCGAACAGTAAAGGCATCATATTGTCGGACAATCGATCGGCAGGCAATTGTCGGCCATTGGCCAGTGCTTGCCACGCCGCCAGGTCCACCGGTTCGCTTTCCAACAGCTGTCCGTTGCAGTACAGCATGTCATTGGAATAAAGAATCTGGCTCTTTAAATCAAGCACAATGCCGCTTTGGCGCGCAGCTTCAGCAAATTCATCCTCATCCAGCTCTGCTTCCGGGCCCTCGTAAAATACATGCGGTTTGGGTTCGGTCAGGTAATGTCCCAGGAAATCGGCGACCACCGATTTATCCCAGCGGATCTGCTGCAGCATGGCACTCACCTGCTCGACCATGTCATCGCTGATACGTGCCGGCTCGGCCTGCTGCTTGAGGTCGGGGTCAGCGTAACGGCCTTCCACGCACACCCGGTCTTGCAGGTACACCAGAAACTCGGTGGCCAGCTCTTGTGCCGACGGGGCACGGAAGCCGATGGAATACGTCATGCCCGGCTCCAACGCCACGCCGTAGTGCGCACACTTGGGCGGCAGGTACAGCATGTCACCGTGCTCCAGGACGAACTCTTCTTCTACCTGGAAATCCTTCAGCACCTTGATCGGCGCATCTTCGATGAAGGCCTCGTCTTTCTGCGACGAAATCTGCCAGCGCTTGTGCCCGCCCACCTGCAGCAGGAACACATCATAAGAATCGAAATGCGGGCCGACAGTACCGCCAGGTGGCGCATAGCTGATCATCAGGTCGTCCAGACGGGCATACGGCATGAAGTCGAAGCGCCACAGGATATCGGCAATATGCGGCAGATGATGGTTGACGTTCTGCACCAGGATGGTCCAGTCGGTTTCCGGCAGGCGGCGCAGGCGGCCAGCGCGGAACGGGCCGCGCTCCAGGTGCCACTTGCCCTGCTTGTACTCGATCAGACGCGACTCCACGTCTTCATCGGCGGCCAACTTGGCCAACCAGGCGTAATCGACGTGCTCGCCCACGTCCTTCAGCGCGCCACGGATCAGCAGCGGCTTCTTGTGCCAGTATTCTTTCAGGAAAGTGTCGGCAGTCATGCCGCCCAGTAGATCAATCGGTTTCATGGCAGATTCTCGTGACGCACTCGGTCAATGGTTTACAATAGGGGGATATCTGTTTGCGCCGGATTGTGCTGCATCCGAGTACCGGCCGGCCTGCGATGTATCAAGATTCCCTTTCATTCTCTCTACGACGGTACCGCCTCATGCAAATCGTTAAAAACTCGGTCGTAACCATTCACTACGAAATGTACGACGCCGACAACACCCTGCTCGACAAGACTGAAGAGCCCATCGCTTACCTGCATGGCGGTTACGACGGCATTTTCCCGCTGGTGGAAGAAGCCCTGCACGGCAAAGCCGTGGGCGAGTCCATCAACGTGACCCTGACCCCGGACGATGCTTTCGGCGAGCCGGAAGAAGAGCTGGTGCGCGTAGAGCCGCTGGACGTACTGCCGGAAGAAGTCGAAGTCGGCATGATGTTCGAAGCTGACGATCCGGAAACCGGCGACGTGATCCTGTTCCGTGTCACCGACGTTGCCGATGGCAAAGCCGTACTGGACGGCAACCACCCGCTGGCCGGCCTGACCATCCGCTTCCAGGCTACCGTGGCTGAAATCCGCCCGGCTACCGAAGACGAAATCGCCCACGGCCACGCCCACGGCGAACACGGTCACCACCACTAAGCCTTACCCCTCGGGTAATGGCAACACAAAACGGGGCTTCGCCCCGTTTTTTCATGCCTGCTGTTTACAAGGCTGCACGGCGCAGCACGGCAGCACACAAGCCCAGCGTGATCAGGTTGTACAGCACATAGGCTTCGTTGGGCCGGGCATGCCACAGTTTCACCAGCGTCACGGCCAGCAACACCAGCGCCAGCGCCTTGCATACCTGCAATAGCAAGGCAGGCGGAAAGCTGCTTTTGCCCACCCGCTCGGCCAGCGACACCAGCACAAAACCGGCAGCCGCCCCCGCCAGCACGTCCAGCGGCCAGTGCACACCGATGGCGATGCGCGACAGGCACACCATCACCGCCAGCAAAGCCAGGCCAAGTTGGCCGCGCAACGACCGTTTCCACATCAGCACCCCGGCCAACACCGCCACCGCGATGGCATGGCCGGACGGGAAAGACTGGTTGGTCGGCAACACATCCAGCAAGGTAACGGTGCCTACCGGCAGCAACAGTGGCGGTCGCAGCACATCAAAACCGGCTTTCAGCCAGATACTGGCCAACACGCCCCCCAACCCCAGCATCACCATGCGCGGCAACAGTAGCGGCTGGCGAGCCGCAAGCCACAGCAGCACGCCGATCACCAGCGTCCACTCGCCGACCATGCTCAGCAGGCGCCACACCAGCCCCGGCACCACGGCCAGCGCATGATGCAGGCTGACAAACAGGCTCTGGTTCAGGTCCAGTTGCCACACCAGCAGCGCCAGTACGCCCAACACTACCGCCATCACCTTGATCATGGCTTGCACCCCAGCGTCACGCGATCGAGGCCAGCCAGATCAGGCAACGTCGCCACCTGCTGCAGCCCGGCCTGCTCGAACAGCTGGCGACACGCCGGCCCCTGATCGTAACCGTGCTCTACCATCAGCCAGCCGCCGGCGGCCAACCTGGCCGGCGCACCGGCGGCGATGGCACGCAGGCAATCCAGCCCGTCGTGGCCGTCGGTCAGCGCCATGCGCGGCTCGAAACGCACGTCCCCCTCGCCCAGGTGGTGATCGGCAGCATCGATATACGGTGGGTTGCTGACAATCAGCTCGAACACGGCATCGCACGGCAAAGGATCAAACCAGCTGCCATGGTGGAACGCCACCGTGGCACCCAGCGACGCGGCGTTGGCCGCAGCCGTCGCCAGCGCGTCCGGCAACAGGTCTACCGCCGTCACCTGCCAGGCCGGCGCTTCCAGCGCCAGCGTTACCGCTATGGCCCCACTGCCGGTACCCAGATCCACAACCCGGGCAGGCTGCATGCGGCCAACCTTGTCCAGCGCAGCCTCCACCAGGTGCTCCGTTTCCGGGCGCGGAATCAATACCGCCGGCGATACCGCAAAGCGGCGGCCATAAAACTCACGCTCGCCCAGCAAATAGGCCACCGGCTCGCCAGCCAGACGACGCTCGGCCAGTTGGCAAAATGCCTGCCACTGCGCATCGGGCAATGGCTCCGGGCCAGCCGACACCATGGCGCTATGGCTCAGGCCGCTGACGTGGGCCAGCAGCAGCCGCGACTCCAGCCGCGGCAGCGTAAAGTGGCGTAGGGCTTCGTTGATGCTAGGCATGATCTACAACAGGAACAGGCTGGCGAGGCCCAGGAAAATAAAGAAACCACCCGAGTCGGTACACGCCGTGATCAGCACGCTGCTGCCCACCGCCGGGTCTTTACCGAAACGCTCCATCATGGTGGGAATCAGCACCCCCATGGTGGCGGCCAACATCAGGTTCAGCGTGGTGGCCGCCAGCATCACCAGCCCCAGCGAGAAGCTGCCGTACAGCATCCAGGCCAGCACGCCCAGCGCGCCCCCCCACACCACGCCATTGATCACCGACACGCCCAGCTCTTTGCGCCACAAGCGGTTGGCCTGCCCCGGCTGCAACTGGCCCATGGCCAGCGCGCGCACGATCATGGTGATGGTCTGGTTGCCGGAGTTGCCGCCAATACCGGCCACGATGGGCATCAGCGCCGCCAGCGCCACCAGCTTTTCGATGCTGCCCTCAAAAGCGCCAATCACCCGGCTGGCCACAAACGCGGTGCACAGGTTGATGGCCAGCCAAGCCCAGCGGTTTTTCACCGAATCGATCACCGGCGCAAACAGGTCTTCCTCTTCCTTCAGGCCCGCCAGGTTCAGCGCTTCGGTTTCCGATTCTTCGCGGATCACGTCCACCATCTCGTCCACCGTCAGGCGGCCGATCAGCACGCCGTGCTCGTCCAGCACCGGCGCGGTCACCAGATCGTAACGCTCGAACGCCAGCGCCGCGTCGGCGGCGTCTTCTTCCGGGCGAAAGCTCACCACTTCGGTGGCCATCACCTCTTCCACCAGCGCGTCGGGGTCTGACACCAGCAGCTTGCGCACCGGCAGCACGCCCTTCAGCACGCCGGCCTCGTCGGTCACGAAAATCTTGTCGGTCTGGCTGGGCAGTTCATCGAAGCGGCGCAAGTAGCGCAGCACCACTTCACAGCTGACATCGGCGCGGATCTTCACCAGGTCGAAGTCCATCAGCGCACCGACCTGGTCTTCTTCGTACGACAACACCGACTGCAGCTGCTGGCGCTCTTCTTCGTCCAGGCCGCCCATCACCTCGTACACCACCTGGCGCGGCAGGTCCGGCGCCAGGTCGGCCAGCTCGTCGGCGTCCAGCTGCTCGGCCGCCGCCACCAGCTCGTGCTGCTCCATCGCCTCGATCAGCGATTCGCGCACCGCGTCGGACACTTCCAGCAGGATGTCGCCTTCGTCGTCGCTGTCGACCAGGTCCCACACCAGCAGGCGGTCTTCCAGCGGCAACGCTTCCAGGATGTAGGCGATATCGGCCGGGTGCAGCGCCTCCAGCTTGTGTTCCAGCTCGGCCAGGTTCTGCTTGTGGACGAGCGACTCCACCAAGTCATGCCGCGGCATGTCCTGACGATGCACCAAGTCCTCGACCAGACGGTGGCGCTCGATAAGGCGCTGAACCTGGACGAGGTTGTCCTGCAGACGATCGGTAGGTTGTTTCTTGTCGACAACCGTCATGCACGTCTCCTTCCGCCCGTGGCGGAAATGACCATGCATCCGGCAAAGGGCGGGGTTTAGTTTTGAGCCGTAAGGGCTAGATCAGAAAGGAAATAACTGGGTAAGTCCATGAGTTACACCGCGCTCCTGCGCAGCTATCACGAAAGAGGCCGGATTGTAACACGATGCCCCCGTCAACAACCAGCACCCGCCAGCGGCAGTACCGCCCGGATTGCAATCAAATACTTAATAAAATATCAGCTCATTTGCTATACCTCCTGATGAAACGGGAGGGACCATCATGGACGAGCTGACATTGCAGAAATTGCGTACCGCCTTGCAGCACTCACCGCAAGGTGCAGACAGTGCTACCAGAGACATCATCGGCTTGCTGGAGGCCATGCAGCACAATCTGGCGATGGCCGAGTTCTTGCCGGATGGCACCTTCGTCGATGCCAACGACCGCTTCCTTGCACTGTTTGGCTACCAGAAACAAGAGCTGGTCGGCAAACACCATCACCAGATCTGGGTACCGGAAGAAGTCGCAGCCGGGCAGTACGATGCGCTCTGGCAACGGCTGTGCCAAGGCGAAGCCGTGGAAGGGGAATATCGCCGTGTCCGCCGCGACGGCAGCAGCATTTACATCCAGGCACATTACAACCCGCTACTGGATGGCGATGGCCGTCCTTACAAGCTGGTGAAATTTGCTACCGACATCAGCGATACAAAACTGCGACTGCACGAAGACTTTGGCAAGTTGGCCGCACTCAATCGCACCCAAGCCGTGATCGAGTTTGCACCGGATGGCAGCATCCTGTGGGCCAACGACAATTTCCTGCAACTGATGGGCTACACACTGGAAAGCCTGCGCGGCAAGCACCATCGTATCTTCTGCCGCGATAGCGAAAGCAACGGTCCGGAATACACTGAATTCTGGCAACGCCTGCACCAGGGCGAGCAGCATCACGGCGAGTTCCTGCGGCTGAACAGCAAAGGGCAACCGGTATGGTTACAAGCCATCTATAGCCCGCTCTATGCGCCGGATGGTCGTCTCAACAAGATCGTGAAATTTGCCAGCGACATTACGGCAGTCAAACGCAAATCGCAGGAGGACGACGGCAAGGTCGCCGCCATTGCCCGCTCGCAAGGGGTGATCGAGTTCGACATGGCGGGCAACATCCTGTGGGCTAACGACAACTTCCTGCAACTCACCGGCTACACGCTGGCAGAAATCATCGGCGCCCATCACCGCATTTTTGTCGAACGCGACGAAGCAGAAAGTGCCGCCTACCGCAGCTTCTGGCAAAAACTGGGCCGCGGCGAATTTGATCGCGGCGAATACCTGCGGGTGGGCAAGCAGGGGCATCGCATCTGGATCCAGGCGACGTACAACCCGATTCTTGACCTCGATGGCCAGCCCGTCAAAGTGGTGAAATTCTGCACCGACATCACCGACAGCAAGCGGCAGAGCCTGGAAAACGCAGCCCGCATGCAAGCCGTCAGCAACAGTAGCTGTCTGATGGAGCTGGACCGGCACGGTGTCATCCTCGACCTTAACCCCCTGATGCTGCAAGCACTGGGCTACAGCCTGGACGAACTACGAGGCAAACCGGACAGCTTGCTGCGCTTTGAAGAAGATGCCGAGCATCCGGCCCTGCAACAGCAGTGGCGGCAGCTACGCGAGGGGCAACCTGTCAGCGGCGAAACACGGCTGCGCACCCGCGATGGCAAGGAGGCCTGGTTTGGCAGCATGGCCAGCCCGGTAATGGGCCTGGACGGTCTGCTGAGCAAGGTGGTGGTCATCGCCCGTGACATCACCGCCAACAAATTGTCGCAACTGGATGCCAACGGCAAGCTTGTTGCCATTGACCGGGCACAGGCTGTTATCGAGTTCGATCTGCATGGCAAGGTGCTGGATGCCAACCAGAATTTCCTGGACCTGATGGGCTATCGGCTGGAGCAAATCCAGGGCGTCCACCACCGCGTTTTTGTCGACCCGGTGTTTGCCAGCAGCGCCGAATACCTGACCTTCTGGGAACGGCTGGCGCGCGGGGAATACTTTGCAGGGGAGTACAAACGTATTGGCTGCGGCGGCAAGGAGGTGTGGATACAAGCCACGTACAACCCGGTATTCGACCCTCGCGGCCAACCCGTGAAAGTGGTGAAGTTTGCCTCCGATGTCACCGCCAGCAAACTGCGCACCGCCGAGTACGAAGCCAAGGTTGCCGCTATCGAACTGGGGCAGGCCGTGATCGAATTCGACCTCAACGGCAATGTGCTGCGTGCCAACCGTAACTTCCTGGCGGCAATGGGTTACACCCAACGCGAAATACAGGGCCAGCACCACAGTATTTTCTGTACCGCCGAGTATACCCACAGCAAAGAATACCGCGACTTCTGGCTACGCCTGGGCGAAGGACAATTCGTTAGCGGACGCTTCCACCGCGTAGGCAAATTCGGGCGCGACGTCTGGATACAAGCCACCTATAACCCGATCCTCGACCTCAACGGCAAGGTTTGCAAAATCATCAAATACGCCTACGACGTCACCAACGAAGTCAAACTGGAACAAAGCATCCTGAGCAAGTCGCAGCAAATGGCTGACAACCTGCACCAACTGCTCGGCAGTATCGATACGATCGCCACGCATGCCGCCCTGGCTTCGGACCTGGCGCAGTCGTCGAGCGGCGCTGCCGCCCAGGGAGAGGCCGCGCTGCGGCAGGCGATCGATGCGATTAGCCAGAGCCAGCACAGTGCACAGAAAGTCTCTGAAGTGGTGCGGGTGATTAGCGATATTGCCAGCCAGACCAACCTGCTGGCGTTCAACGCCGCCATCGAAGCTGCTAGGGCCGGGCATCATGGGGTGGGTTTTTCGGTGGTGGCCGCCGAAGTACGCAAGCTGGCAGAACGTTGCGGCCACGCCGCCAAGGAGATCACCCAGCTGATTGACGAGTCGGTCCGTCACGTCAGCAGCGGTGCAGAGACCAGCCGCCAGGCCGCGGCCAACTTTGACACCATCCTGGCGGCGGTATCGCGAACGGCAGGCAGCGTGGACAAAATCGTTATCGGTACCGAAACCCAGAACGGCGTCACCCAGCAAGTGCAGACCCTGCTGGATTCGTTGGCCAATGCCGCCCGCAACAACGAAAGTGATCTGCAATGAGCCAGCGCTTCGGCCTGTTCCGCCTGGACGGCAACCACCTCGCCTTACCCATCGAGGCACTGCGCGAGGTGGTGCCTGCCGGCGAACTGGCCATATTGCCCGGCAGCCCGCCCTTCGTACTGGGCAGCCTGGCGCTGCGTGGCCAGCGCATACCGGTGATCGACCTGCGCCGCCTGGGAGATAGCCCGGGCCCGCCAGCCCATACCGATAGCAGCAGCTGCATTGTTATCGTGCGGCACGAAAACCGCCTGCTGGGGATACTGGCCGAGGACGTGGAAGGCGTCGCCAGCGGCGACGTACAAATGCTGGACAGTGGCCAGCACGGCATTCTTTCCGGCAGCTTAGACACCGGACAAAGCATGGGCAGCGCCACCTTGCTGGACCCTGCCCGCTTACTGCACTACCCCGGCATGCCGGCAGCACTGCAGGGCGACACCCTGCTGGCTAATAATCAGGAGCAAGCCGAAGGTGATGACGGATTTGATCATGTCATGCTGATGCACTGTGGCAGTGTGCCGCTTGCCATCCCTTGCCTGGCCATTCATACCATCATCCTGAATCCGCGGGTAACCAAGCATGCCATCAGTAGCGGGTACTGCCTGGGTACCATCGATTATGCAGGCCAGCACGTGCCGGCAGTCAGCCTGGTTGCTGCCTGCAGCATCCCGCTGACGCCGCGCCCCAGCCTGACTCAGGCATTCATCGTGCGCTATCCGGCGGGCTTCGTCGCCTTCATGGTGGAACACATCATTGATGTGGTGCAGCGCACCGGCCATAGCCTGCACCCGTTGCCGGCACAATCGCTCGCCAGGCCCGATCACTTCATTGGCGCCATTCCGGCCGATGAAACCCCCCAGGACAGCGAGGCGTATCAGGCGTCACCCAGCGGCCACTATCTGCTGGTGAACGCCGACGCCTTGCTGGCACGCAGCGATCTGCAAAGCCTGGCCGCCATGAACACGCCGAGCACCGCCAACCCCACCACAGGCAGCCAACCCGACCGGGAAAAACGCCGGCAGCAAGGCGAGCGCTGCCAGCTACTGACCTACGATCTGGGATTTGAAGTCGGCACGCCAGTCAGCCAGATTGTGGACATTGTTCCCTGGCAGCCGGAGCGAGCCATCTTCGGGCTGGATTGCGAGCACGCCGGCTTGCTGCTGTGCCGGGGACGCAGCATCCCCTTGTATTGTCTGAGCAGCACGCTGGGAATTCCGTTGGCCACCATCAAGGACACCGCCAGTGTGCTGGTGGTAGAAACCGAACTTGGCGTTGCCGGCTTTGCCGTGCCGGGCCTGATTACCATAGAAGAAACCTGGCTGGAAAAACTGCAGCACGCGGAAACCGGGGCGCCACCACCACAGATCCGCCACAGTCGCAGCGACGTAGCGTGGCGCCATCTGCTCATTGGACAGGGGCGCCAGGAGCGCCTGCTCAGTTTGCTCGACTTACAGGCGCTGGCACGCGACCGGCTGAGTACGCTACCGGTGCGGGATGGGCATCATTAAGGCGTATCGGCCAGCGGCATGCGCCGCAGGATGATGCGGGTCTTGCGCGCCAAACCCGGCGCGTTGCGGTGCTCATCATAAAAACGCGGGTTGGGTACCATCGCGGCCAACTTGGCCGCCTGCCCGGCCGACAGCCGCGCTGCCGACGTACGGTAGTAATGCCGGGCCGCAGCCTCGGCGCCAAATACGCCGTTCCCCCACTCGATCACATTGAGGTAGATCTCGAAGATGCGGCGCTTGTCCATCACCGCTTCCAGCATCACCGTGATCATCGCCTCTTCCAGCTTGCGCCACGGTGTTTTCTTGCCAGACAAAAACAGGTTTTTGGCCAGCTGCTGGCTGATGGTGGAGCCACCTGCCACGATGCGGCCCTGCTTCAGGTTCTTTTCGAACGCAGCCTCGATACCGTCCCAGTCAAAGCCCTCGTGATCGACGAACTTGGCGTCTTCGGACGCGATCAGCGCGCGCTTGAGGTTGGGCGAGATGCGCTCGTAGGGCACCCATTTGTGGCGCAGCTCGGCCTCGGGGTCTTCTTCCTGCAGGCGCGCCAGTTGCTCGGTCATGAACGCGCTGGCCGACGGGTTGAAACTGCGCCAGTACACGATGTGGCCGAAGATCCACAGGTTGTACAGAAAAAGGGCGGCCAACAGGGCCGCCCCGATGCGTAAGGACCAGCGCAACACTTAGGCCAGTACCTCGCGCAGCATATTGGTGACTTTGCGCGTTTCCGGCTGTACGCCACGCCAGATGCGGAAGGACTCCGCCGCCTGCTCTACCAGCATGCCCAGGCCATCGGCCAGCATGCCGGCCTGCTCGCTCTGGGCGCGGCGCAGGAACGGGGTCAGGCCACGGCTGTACACCATGTCGTAAGCCAGCGCGCCCGGGGCAAATACACCGGCCGGCAGCGGCGGCAGTTCGCCCTGCAGGCTGGTGGAGGTGCCGTTGATGATGATGTCGAACTGGCGACCGGCAAGCGCGTCGTAGCCGGCAGCTTCGATCTGGCCCAGGCTGGCAAACTGAGCGGCCAGCGCCTCGGCTTTGGCCACGGTACGGTTGGCGATGGTCAGGCTGGACGGCTGCTCCGCCAGCAAGCTGGGCAGGACACCGCGCACGGCGCCACCAGCACCCAGCAGCAGCACGCGCTTGCCGGCCATCGGCACGTCCATGTTTTCCACGATATCGCGCACCAGGCCGACGCCGTCGGTGTTGTCGCCGTAAACCTTGCCGTCACGGAAGGTCAGCGTGTTCACCGCCTCTGACAGGCGAGCACATTCGGTCACTTCATCGGCAAAGCGGAAAGCATCGCCCTTGAACGGCAGGGTCACGTTCAGGCCGCGGCCACCCGCCGCAACAAAAGCGGAGACCACCTCGTCAAACTTGCCGATGTCGGCAAACAGCTTTTCGTACTGCAAGTGCTGGCCGGTAGCGGTGGCAAACTCGGTATGGATGAACGGCGACTGGCTATGGGAAATCGGGTTGCCAATAACAGCGTAACGATCAGTCATGATTCACTATCTCTGATAAGGGTAAGTCAGCAAGCCGGTGGCAGCCGCTTGGCCGACGAAGGCACACTTTGCCTTGTCGGACACGAAACTGCAACCGCCTGCGCCTTAGCCCTGCATCCACGGCAGCCCGGCGGCTTTCCAGCCATTGACGCTGCCACGGTGCTGGGCCGCGTCACGATCGCCTTCAAAGCCTTCCAGCACGTTGTAAACCTGGCTGTAGCCGGCCTCGGCGGCCAACCTGGCGGCCTCGTCGGAACGGGCGCCACTGCGGCAGATGAACAGCACGGTCGCCGACTTGTCCACCTGCTGTTGCAGCTGGGTCACAAAGCCGGGGTTGGGCACCATGCCCGGATAGGTACGCAATTCGATACGGACGGCATCGGGCACCACACCGACAAACTGCCATTCGGCCGCGCTGCGCACATCCACAATCACGCTACCGGGCAGCTGCTGGCGCAAGGCCCAGGCCTCGGCCGGGCTCACGGCACCACTGTAGGCCAGCCCCAGTTGCGCGCCACGGGCCGCCGCAGCGGCCAGAATGTTCTCCACGGTCATGCTGAACTCCTGAAAGACAGAAAAAAGAAAGGCGGGGCAACTTGTGCGTGCGGTTGATTGTCATCACGACATCACGTCACACTTTGCATAATAATGCTCGACATCATGCAGTCTGGTGTCGCCACAGGCAAGCCTGCCTGCGCACCAAGAGTGTGCACCAAACTGGCGCATGCACCAAAGATGGGCCAAGCAACAACCCGCCCACGCCGATGCACGCACCAAGCAGTACCCAAACCGCACCAAATCGCTGGCACGGTTCATGCTTTAAGCCCGACACACCTGTTTTGTGTCATCCCGTTTGATGCACTTAGCTTTCTCTAGGAGATATCCATGGCGGTTGCAGACGTAGTCAAGCTCATCACCGAAAACGACGTTAAATTTGTCGATTTGCGCTTTACCGACACGATGGGTAAAGAACAACACGTGACCATCCCGGCTCACGTCCTGCTGGAAGATGCCGACGAGTGGTTCGAACGCGGCCACGCCTTCGACGGCTCCTCCATTGCCGGCTGGAAAGGCATTCAAGCCTCCGACATGCTGCTGATGGCCGACCCGGCCACCGCCAAGATCGACCCGTTCTTCGACGAGCCGACCGTATTCATGAGCTGCGACGTGATCGACCCGGCCGACGGCAAGGGTTATGACCGCTGCCCGCGTTCGGTAGCCAAGCGCGCCGAAGCCTACCTGAAGGCCTCCGGTATTGGTGACACCGCCTTCTTCGGCCCGGAACCGGAATTCTTCATTTTCGACAGCATCACCTGGGGCACCGACATGTCCGGCTGCTTCGTGAAGATCAAGGCAGAAGAAGCTGCCTGGGCTTCCGCTGAAGAATTCGAAGGCGGCAACACCGGCCACCGTCCGGGCGTCAAAGGCGGCTACTTCCCGGTACCGCCGGTTGACTCCTCGCAAGACATCCGCTCGGCCATGGTGCTGCTGCTGGAAGAGCTGGGCGTACCGGTAGAAGTACACCACCACGAAGTGGCGACTGCCGGCCAGAACGAAATCGGCACCAAGTTCAGCACCCTGACCCAGCGTGCCGACTGGACCCAGATCCTGAAGTACGTGGTGCACAACGTTGCCCACAGCTACGGCAAAACCGCTACCTTCATGCCGAAACCGATCGTTGGCGACAACGGCTCCGGCATGCACGTGCACCAGTCCATCTGGAAAGACGGCAAGAACCTGTTTGCCGGTGACGGCTACGCCGGCCTGTCCGACACCGCCCTGTACTACATCGGCGGTATCATCAAGCACGCCAAGGCACTGAATGCCATTACCAACCCGGGTACCAACTCGTACAAGCGTCTGGTTCCGCACTACGAAGCACCGGTAAAACTGGCCTACTCCGCCAAAAACCGCTCCGCTTCCATCCGCATCCCGCACGTGGCCAACCCGAAAGGCCGTCGTATCGAGGCGCGCTTCCCGGACCCGCTGGCTAACCCGTACCTGGCCTTCTCCGCACTGCTGATGGCCGGTCTGGATGGCATCCAGAACAAGATCCACCCGGGCGACGCTGCAGACAAGAACCTGTACGACCTGCCGCCGGAAGAAGACAAACTGATCCCGACCGTGTGCGCCTCGCTGGACGAAGCCCTGGCAGCCCTGGACGCAGACCGCGAGTTCCTGACCCGTGGCGGCGTGTTCTCCAATGAATGGATCGACGCCTACATCGAACTGAAGATGAAGGAAGTGAACCTGACCCGCATGACTACCCACCCGGTAGAATTTGCGATGTACTACAGCCTGTAAGCGATTCGACCCGCGTAACGCTGCAAACCCGCACCCACCGTGGTGCGGGTTTTTTCATGCCATTTGCCCTGCATGCATGACGGCAGTCACTGACGTTTACCCGGCTTTGCTCTATCATGCGTCTGCGATGATTCACAGCTTACCCAACATGCGCCGTCTACTGCTTCCCCTGTTTCTGGCCAGCAGCCTGCTGCCGGCTACCGCCAGCACCATCTACCGCTACGTAGACAAGGACGGTCACGTCACCTTCACCAATATGCCGCAACCGGGCGCCCAGGCCATCATCGTTACGCCGGCCAACCCCGATACCGGTAGCCGGGGTAGCGTCACGCCCCGCCCAGGCAGCACCCGGGCACGCGCACCGGCGGCCAACGTCAGCGTTCCGTCGGTCGATGCCGGCACCCAACGCAACCGCGACGAAGGTCGCCGCCGCATCCTGCAGACCGAACTGGACAACGAACAGAAAGCCCTGGCAGAGGCACGCGCAGCACTGGCAGACGCCAAACGCAAGCCGGGTAGCGCGCCGGCACTGCTGCAACGCCTGCAAGATGCGGTGACCGACCGCGAGCGCAATATCAGCGCACTGAATCAGGAACTGGGCGGGCAAAGTGCACTAAAATAGTGCAACCACTACCCTTATCCTCACCTGTTGCCCTTTTCCGGGCATGCCGGGTGAATCCAGTCACCGTCTCGGGTCGCTACGCCGGGCGCGGCAATTGCTAAGGGCAGTGGTAAGCACCGTCCGATTCCGCACGGTGGCAAGACAGGCACAACGGACGCCCAACCATGCCCCTACACCCGTATTCCGGCCTTGAGCTGCTCGACACTCCCGTCATGATCGTAGAACGCAGCGGCCAACTGCACTACGCCAACCCCGCCAGCGAAAACCTGCTGGGCATCAGCCATAAAGGCCTGCGCAAGCTGTCGCTGTACGAGCACTTCCACGACGCCAAAGCGCTGCGTAACGCTGTGCAGATGGCGCTGGATCACGCCGGCAGCTTTATCGAACACGATCTGGAGCTCACGCCGGAAGGCGACCAGGCGCTGCATATCGGCCTGACCGTTACCCCCATCGACGGCCCGGTACGCCTGGCGCTGGTGGAAATGCGCCCGATCGAACAGCAACTGCGCATCGTCAATGAAGAACGGCTATTGCTGCAGCAGCAAGCCAATCGCGAGCTGATCCGCAACCTGGCGCATGAAATCAAGAACCCGCTGGGTGGCATCCGGGGCGCGGCACAGTTGCTGGAGCACGAAATTGCCGACCGCCCCGAGCTGCTGGAGTACACCGGCGTCATCCGCGAAGAGGCGCTGCGCTTGCAGTCGCTGGTAGACCGCCTGCTGGCCCCGCACCGGCGCCATATCGCCAGCGACGTCAATATCCACGAAGTGCTGGAGCGGGTGCGCAGCATCCTGCTGGCCGAGTACCCGCAAGGGCTGCTGGTGAAACGGGATTACGACATCAGCCTGCCGATGTTGGCCGCCGACAAAGAGCAGCTGATCCAGGTGGTGCTGAACATCGGCAAGAACGCGGTACAGGCCATGCAAGGCCACGGCGAGCTGGTTTTCCGTACCCGCGTCGCGCGCCAGGTCACCCTGGCACGGAAGCGTCATAACCTGGCACTAAAATTGCAGATCATCGACAACGGCCCCGGCATCCCGGAGGAAATCCGCAACCATGTGTTCTACCCGCTGGTAACCGGACGCGCCGAGGGGACCGGCCTGGGGCTGACCCTGGCGCAAACTTTCGTGCATCAGCACGGTGGCACCATCGAATTCGAATCGCGGCCCGGCCATACCTGCTTCACGGTACTGATGCCGTTCGGCCCCGATCAATAACCACAAGGCGAGGCAATATGACGCAAACGGTCTGGATCATCGACGACGACAAGGCAATCCGCTGGGTGCTGGAAAAGTCGCTGTCGCGCAGCAACATCGCCTACCAGAGTTTTGCCAGCGCCGACGACGCGCTCAACGCCCTGTACGACACCATCCCCAGTGTCATCATCAGCGACATCCGCATGCCCGGTACCGACGGGCTGAAGTTTCTGGGCAAGGTCAAAGCCGAACATCCGGCACTGCCGGTCATCATCATGACCGCCCACTCCGACCTGGACTCCGCCGTATCGGCGTTCCAGGGCGGGGCTTTCGAATACCTGCCCAAGCCGTTCGACGTGGACCAAGCGGTAGCCTTGATCGAGCGCGCGCTGGCCGAAAGCCGCAGCAGCAGCGGCGGCGCCGACAGCCCGGAGGCCATGCCGGCACTGCTGGGCCAGGCCCCGGCCATGCAGGACGTGTTCCGTGCCATCGGCCGTCTGTCGCAATCCAGCGTTACCGTGCTGATTACCGGTGAATCCGGTACCGGCAAGGAGCGGGTAGCCGAGGCACTGCACCGTCATTCGGTGCGCGCCAGCAAACCGTTCATCGCACTGAACACCGCCGCCATTCCGAAAGACCTGCTGGAGTCCGAGCTGTTCGGCCACGAAAAAGGTGCCTTCACCGGCGCCGTCGGCAGCCGTCGCGGCCGCTTTGAAGAAGCCGAAGGCGGCACGCTGTTCCTGGACGAAATCGGCGACATGCCCACCGAGCTGCAGACCCGTCTGCTGCGTGTGCTGTCCGACGGCCACTTCTACCGCGTCGGCGGCCATACCCCGATCAAGGCCAATGTGCGCGTGATCGCCGCGACGCACCAGCATCTGGAAGAGCGCGTCAAACAGGGCCAGTTCCGCGAAGACTTGTTCCACCGCCTCAACGTCATCCGCCTGCGGCTGCCGCCGCTGCGCGAGCGCAGCGAAGACATCCCGCTGCTGGTACGCCACTTCCTGGCGCGCAGTGCGGCCAACCTGGGCGTCGAGCCTAAGCGCTTGTCCGAGCCTGCCATGCTGCTGGTGCGGCATTACGCCTTCCCCGGCAACGTGCGGCAGCTGGAAAACCTGTGTCAGTGGATTACGGTGATGGCGCCGGGGCAAACGGTGGAAAGCGCTGACCTGCCGCCGGAATTCCGCCAAGCAGCCGAAGCGGCGCCACACGACGCAGCCTACGCCACCAGCGAAGCAAACACGGCGGCCCCCAGCCTCGGCGCCGTGGCGGCCCACCCCACCCTGGTGGAAGGCGACTGGCTGCAGCTGCTGGCGCGCGAAGTCAGTCAACGGCTGGCCGCGGGTGAAACCGGCATCATCGACGACCTCACCGCCCGCTTTGAAAGCACCTGCATCAAGAGCGGTCTGGCCCACACCGGTGGTCGCAAAGTGGAAGCGGCGCAGCTACTGGGCTGGGGCCGCAACACCCTTACCCGCAAGATTCAGGAACTGGGATTGGAACACGATTGATTACCCTGACGCATTGCACCCGACTCGATAACGGCCAACTGGACGCGCTGACGCTACTGCTGCAAGACGTGGTGCACGGCGGCGCATCGGTGGGCTTTCTGGCACCACTATCGCATCAGGACGCCATGGCCTACTGGCAAGGCGTGGCTGGGGAACTGGGCCCGCTACTGCACTGCTGGCTGGCCGAACGCGACGGCCAGATGCTGGGCACCGTGCAGCTATCGCGCTGCGGCAAGGCCAACGGCCGGCACCGTGGCGAAATCCAGAAGCTGATGGTACATAGCCGCGCACGGGGCCAGGGCATCGCCCGCCTGCTGATGCAGGAAGCCGAAACGACGGCGTGGGCAGCCGGCTGCAGCACGCTGGTGCTGGATACCGATAGCGAATCGGTTGCGGCCAAGCTGTACCCGAAGCTGGGCTGGGTACACGCCGGCGACATTCCCGACTTTGCCGCCAGCCCGGATGGCCGGCTGCACACCACCCGCTATTTCTACAAGCTGCTGGCGCCGCGGTAAGCACATCCTCGCGCACAGCCAACGGCACGCGGCACCTTGCAGGCGTGCCGTTTTCATTTTCCAGCCAAGACTCAAACCAAGACATCAGGCCAAACCATCAAGCCAGCACGCTCAAACCCGGCAAGGTGGCAAAGCTCTGTTCACGCACGGTGTGCAGAAAATCGGTCATATACGCCAGCGTTGCATCGTCCTGGCGTAGCGCCGCGTACAGCTCGCTTTGCAAGCCAGCATCGCCGATGCGGGCACTGGCAATATAGCCACGGTCCAGATACGGCTTCACCGCCCAAAAAGGCATCGCCGCCACGCCGCGACGGCTGGCCACCAGCTGGATGATGGCTACCGTCAGCTCCGACGTGCGCCGCGCCGGCTGCACACCTGCCGGGCGCAACACCTTGCGCACCAGGTCCAGCATGCTGTCCGGCACCGGGTAATGGATCAGCGTTTCGTCGGCAAAATCCTCGGCCTGCCACACCGCCTTGCCGGCAGCAGCATGGTCGCGCGCCATGATCACCACCATCTCGTAGGCAAACAGCGGCTGGTATACCACGCCCTCCTGCGGCTCCGCTTCGGAGGTAATCGCCAGGTCGGCACGCCGCGTCAGCAACAAGCCCACCGGGTCGGCATGGAAGCCGGACACGATATCCAGCTCCACCGCCGGCCAGTGCTGGCGAAAGGCGTCCATCGCCGGCATCAGCCAGTCAAAACAGGTATGGCACTCCACCGCGATGCGCAGCTCTCCCGCCTCGCCCTCGCGCAGCCTCGCCAGGTCGCGCTCGGCCTGGGCCACGTTGGCCGCCACCTGCCGCGCCAGTGCCAGCAAGCGCTCGCCGGCTGGCGTAAAGCGCAAAGGCTGACTTTTGCGCTCAAACAAAGCCAGGCCGTAGGCCTCTTCCAGCGACTTCAGCTGGTGCGACAGCGCCGACTGGGTCAGAAACACACGCTTGGCCGCCTGCGACACGCTGCCGCACTCGGCCAGCGCCAGCAGGGTTCGCAGATGGCGGAGTTCGAGCTGGCTTTGCATCATGAATCACCTTAATGATCATCGTTAAAATAATGAAATTGCCTCATGATTGTAGATACCGCATGCTGAATGCACAACATTCATCATGAAAGGCATTCCACATGAGCCAAGTTCATCTTCTGGGTTTCCCCCGCATCGGTGCCAAGCGCGAACTCAAATTCCTACTGGAGCAATACTGGCGTGGTGACATCAACGAGCTGGCGCTGCAGCATGGCGCCCGTGATCTGCGCCAGCGCCACTGGCTGCTGCAAAAAGGCGCCGGCGTCGACCTGAGCCCGGTCGGCGATTTCTCGCTGTACGACCACGTACTGGATGCGCAGATTCTGGTTGGCGCCATCCCGCCGCGCTTCGGTTTCGACGCCGCCAACCTCAGCCAGGCGCAGTATTTTGAACTGGCACGCGGCAATGCCAGCCAGCCAGCGCTGGAAATGACCAAATGGTTCGATACCAACTACCACTACCTGGTACCCGAATGGCACGCCAACACCGCCTTTGCGGCCAACCCCGCCCCGTTGCTGGCACAAGTAGCCGAGGCGCAAGCGCTGGGGCTGAAAGCCAAGCCGGTACTGGTCGGCCCGCTTACCCTGCTGTGGCTGGGCAAGTGCAAAGGCGCCGACTTCGATCGCCTCAGCCTGCTGCCGGCCCTGCTGCGCAGCTACCAGGCGTTGCTGACTGCGCTGAACGACGCCAAAGTGGACTGGGTACAGCTGGATGAGCCCATCCTGGCGCTGGACCTGCCGGCCGAATGGCTCGCAGCCTTCCGCATCACCTATCAAACGCTGGCGGCGACGCCGCTCAAGCTGCTGCTGGCCACCTACTTCGGCAGCGTGGCCGAGCATGCCGACCTGCTGCACAGCCTGCCGCTAGCCGGCGTGCATCTGGACCTGGTGCGCGTGCCGGAACAGCTGGCCACCTTACTGCAAGGTTGGCCGCAAGGCCGTGTGCTGTCCGCCGGCCTGATCGACGGACGCAATATCTGGCGCAATGACCTGTCCGCCACGCTGGCCCGCGCCGACCAGCTACGGCAGCTACTGGGCGAGCAGCTGTGGCTGGCACCCAGTTGCAACCTGCTGCACACCCCGGTCGATCTGGCGCAGGAAGTGCAACTGGATGTCGATCTGAAGAGCTGGCTGGCCTTCTCGGTACAGAAGCTCAACGAACTCAAATTGCTTAAACGTGGCCTGGTACAAGGGCGCGACAGCATCAGCAACGAACTGGCCGCCAGCGACTTTACCCGACAGCAACGGCGCCAGCATCCGCGCATCCACCGTGCCGATGTCAGCGCGCGCCTGGCCACGCTGCCGCCAGACAGCGACCGTCGCCACAGTCCCTACCCGGTACGGGCGGCGGCCCAGGCCGCGTGGCTGAAACTGCCGCTACTGCCCACCACGACAATCGGTTCGTTCCCGCAAACCGCCGAGATCCGCAGCGCCCGTGCCGCGTTCAAACGCGGCGAACTGGACGCTGCCGGCTACAAGCAAGCGATGAAAGCCGAAATCGAACTGGTAATCCGCAAGCAGGAAGCACTGGGGCTCGATGTACTGGTGCACGGTGAAGCAGAACGCAACGACATGGTGGAATACTTTGGCGAACAGCTGGCAGGCTTTGCCTTTACCGAATACGGCTGGGTACAAAGCTACGGCAGCCGCTGCGTGAAACCGCCGCTGATTTTCGGTGACGTCGCCCGCCCGCAAGCGATGACCGTCGCCTGGTCGGTATACGCCCAAAGCCTGACCCCGCGCCCGGTAAAAGGCATGCTTACCGGCCCGGTCACCATCCTGCAGTGGAGCTTTGTACGTGATGACCTGCCACGCAGCGAGGTCTGCCGCCAGATTGCGCTCGCCATCAACGACGAAGTACTGGACCTGGAAAACGCCGGCATCAAGGTGATCCAGATCGACGAGCCAGCCGTGCGTGAAGGGCTGCCACTGAAACGGGCAGACTGGGACGCCTACCTGGCCTGGGCTGGCGAAGCGTTCCGCCTCGCCTGCGCCCGCGTCGATGACAACACCCAGATCCACACCCATATGTGCTACTCGGAGTTCGGCGACATTCTGCCGGCCATCGCGGCGCTGGACGCCGACGTGATTACCATCGAAACCTCGCGCTCGGACATGGCTCTGCTGCGTGACTTTGCCAGCTTTGCCTACCCCAACGAAATCGGCCCCGGCGTATACGACATCCACAGCCCGCGCATTCCGGCGGAGCACGAGCTGGAAAAACTGCTGCACAAGGCACTGGAGGTGATTCCGGCACAACGACTGTGGGTGAACCCGGACTGCGGCCTGAAAACCCGCGGCTGGCCGGAAGCCGAAGCCGCCTTGCAACGCATGGTGAACGTTACCCAACGCCTGCGCCGCAAGCTGGCCACCACGGTATAAGGCAGCCCCGCTGCCGCTACACGCTGCGACATGGCGGCAACGCCGCATCGGCTACACTGCATGACAGCTCATTGCCGGTAGCCCGCCATGTCTCCTTCCCTCCTGCAACAACGCTGCGATCTGGCCTCGTTGCTCCTGGCCTGCATTCTGATGTTGGCCGCACTGTGGCTGCATCTGCTGTCGGCGCTGTTTGCCGGCATGATCGCCTTCCTGCTGATCCACAGCCTGGCCAAGGGCCTATCCCGTTTCGTTACGACGCAGCAGGGCAAGTGGATTGCCGTCAGCCTGATCAGCACACTCGTCATCGCCAGCCTCAGCGGGGTTACCGTACTTGGCTTGTCCTTACTGAAATCGGAACATGGCCTGTCGGCGCTGTTTGAACAACTTGCGCACATCATCGAGCAAGCTGGTAGCCAGCTACCCGCCAGTATCAGCCAGGCGCTACCGTCCGGTAGTGAAGCACTCCGCCAATGGCTAGTAGACTGGCTTCATGCGCATGCTGCCGATATGCAGAATCTGGGCAAGGAAGCCGGTACCTTTCTGGCCCACGTGCTGGTGGGGATGATCATCGGCTCGCTACTGGCATTCCAGGAGACGGCCACCGACACACCGCAGCCACCGCTAGCCGCAGCGTTATACCAGCGCAGCCGACACTTTCAGCAAGCCTTCCGCAAAGTGGTGGTCGCCCAGGTTCAGATCTCTCTGCTCAACACCACCTTTACCGCCCTCTACCTGCTACTGGCTTTGCCACTGGCCGGCGTCCACCTGCCATTCAGCAAGACCATGCTGTTACTCACCTTCCTGCTGGGCCTGATTCCGGTACTGGGCAACCTGCTATCCAACGCCATCATCATCACCGTCAGTACCACCCACTCCAGCATGACAGCCCTGGCATCTCTGGCATTCCTGGTACTCATCCACAAGGGCGAATACTTCCTCAACGCCCGCATCGTCGGGCAGCAAATCCAGGCCAGGGCCTGGGAGCTGCTGCTCGCCATGCTGGTCATGGAAAGCCTGTTCGGGATTGGCGGCGTCGTCGCGGCACCGGTCTACTACGCAGTGCTGAAAGGCGAGTTGAAACAGCGTGGTCTGATCTGACGCATAACGATTTGATTCAGCAATGCCATCGCTTTACATCCCAAGCCCGCGCAAGTGGGCTTTTTCATGACAGCATTGCCAACCGCCAGCTGCCAGATCGATAGCCGTAGCCCGGCATAAGCCGCAGGCGCATCCGGGGGCCGGCCGCAGGCCGGCATGGGGTGGGGGCGAGGTGGCCGAGGCTGGTCGGTAGGTGTCTGTTTAGACGGATCGGCTGGGTATGGCGGCCAACGTTGGCCGCAGGATCAACGTGGCGAGGGTGCTACTGAGCTTTTTTGGGGGACGTCGGCTCCGGCGTTGCCCAGATGGGGTGCAGGTTGGCCGCAAAGGGAACATCGGGGGGACGTCGGGGACGTCGCACGCGTCGGTGGGGCACGGTCGCGGTTTTCGCCGTGCCAATGCACAAAGCCCAGCTCGTTTGAGCTGGGCTTTGTCTTAAGGGAGTCTGGCGGTGTCCTACTTTCACACG
>NZ_VMDW02000041.1 GCF_007644045.2 Vogesella urethralis | reverse complement strand
CGTGAAAGGGGTGGAAATTGGCGACGGCTTCGAGGTGGTGAAGCTGCGCGGCAGCGAAAACCGCGATGAGATCACCAAAGCCGGGTTCCAGCGCAACCACGCCGGCGGCATTCTTGGCGGCATCAGCAGCGGCCAGCAGATCGTTGCCAACATCCCGCTGAAGCCTACCTCCAGTATTACCGTTCCCGGTCATACGATTAACCGCTTTGGCGAAGAAGTGGAGATGATCACCAAAG
>NZ_VMDW02000126.1 GCF_007644045.2 Vogesella urethralis | reverse complement strand
GAAATAATGTCGCAGCGCAGCTGCATGGCGACGGCGCTACCATCTTCAGGATCGGTTCCTGTGTAGGGGAACTGGATCTGTGCGCCGACATCTCCCGCGGTAAAATAGCTGGCCCCGCTCATCGTCAGGGTATATGGCACCTGATAACTCCAGTCCCCGCTTCCACCGCCGATAGTCGCCTCCCGGCTGCCGGTATTGCGCCCGTCATAGGTCAGTCCGCTGTCGACAAAGAAAGC
>NZ_VMDW02000151.1 GCF_007644045.2 Vogesella urethralis | reverse complement strand
GCGCATCCCCCCTGCCGGGCGTGCTGCTCCAGGCGACGGGTCAGGGTTTCCATCGCCGTGGCGTCGAGGGCGGTGAACGGCTCATCGAGGATCCACAGCGGCGCGTCGGTTAACCACAGGCGGGTGAGCGCCACCCGACGCTGCTGCCCGGCGGAGAGCTGGCTCAAGGGGAGATCTTCATAGCCCGCCAGGCCGACGGCGGCGAGGGCGCTTTCCCGCTGCTGAAGGCGGCTGGCC
>NZ_VMDW02000001.1 GCF_007644045.2 Vogesella urethralis | reverse complement strand
CCCGTTCGACAGCACGCCGAGAATCACCGCCCCGACCAGGGTCCCCAGGGCATTCGGCTTGCCGGACCCGGCCAGCGAGAAGCCGATCCACGCCGCCGCCACCGCATCCATCAGGTAACCGCCGCCCGCGTTCACCTGCGATGAGCCAATACGCGAGGCCAGCAAAATCCCGACCAGGCCCGCCAGCAGGGAGGCAATCACGTAGGCCGCCACCTTGTAGCGCGTGGTGCGAATCCC
>NZ_VMDW02000007.1 GCF_007644045.2 Vogesella urethralis | reverse complement strand
GGGATCACACCTTATCAGGATAACCGTGTACCCTTGCGGGAGCGTGGCTGAAACGCTGATAGATCCTACATGTCGTTTGTAGGTACGTTATCACCATAAACCTGTTTTCGGGAGTTATGCCAGATATGCGGCTTTTAGTTCGTTGTTGTGCTGTCGCGTTAAGAAACTGGAACCACCGCCAGCGTGGATGATATGTTTCCTTGTACTACAGACCCTGTCACGCGACGCCAGATACGGG
>NZ_VMDW02000037.1 GCF_007644045.2 Vogesella urethralis | reverse complement strand
CGGAACTTTATATTTGTTTGCCTGACGCCATACGGTTTCAGACTGCGGCTGAACACCACCAACTGCGCAGTAAACCATTACCGCACCATCAAGAACACGCATGGAACGTTCTACTTCGATAGTGAAGTCAACGTGCCCCGGGGTGTCGATGATGTTTACGCGGTGCGGTTCATACTGTTTGGCCATACCAGACCAGAATGCAGTAGTCGCAGCGGAAGTGATGGTGATACCACGTTCC
>NZ_VMDW02000145.1 GCF_007644045.2 Vogesella urethralis | reverse complement strand
GGGCACATGGTCATTAAAGATGTATACCCGCGCATCCGGTTTTTTCTCCTCCAGCCAGCGCTGCAGCGGTTCGAAGCTCTGGAAGATCGGCGCCCACGCCGGATCCTGCTGTTTATGATGATCGACCGCGAAGCCGATAGTCGGGGTATGAGAGACGGCGATACCGCCGAGAATGTTAGCCATCAGATAACTCCACTTATCGGTGTTCGAGGGGGGATGACAAAGCGTCAAGTTCTGCC
>NZ_VMDW02000038.1 GCF_007644045.2 Vogesella urethralis | reverse complement strand
GTTTTCGTCCGGTGCTGCAGGGCGGTCGGTCAGGGCGGCAGTATGCTCCTGCTGCTCCAGTACGGCACCAAGGGTAAAATGACTGACCGCTGAAATCGCATATAACCCGTCGCGCAGTGAAAAGCCGTTTTCTGTCATAAAGCGTAACTGGGTTTCCACCGTATCATACTGTTTTTCATCAGGGCGGGTGCCGAGGTGCACTTTTGCCCCGTCACGGTAACGCAGCAGCGCCCGGCGGA
>NZ_VMDW02000005.1 GCF_007644045.2 Vogesella urethralis | reverse complement strand
CAAAAAGTGAAACTGGGAGAGAGATTGCTCATCATCGCTATTGATGGAATTTTACCGAGTTCACCGATGACCAAAGAAGAAGCCATGGAAGAATTGAGAGCAGATGTGAGAGAAGACATTTTAGCAAAAACGATTGCAGAACAACGTCAGAAAACAAAAATTATAATAGAACCAAGTTTTAATGCTGAACTTGAGAAGAATTTTAAGAAATAATTATAATAAAAATTATAGGAAATCTC
>NZ_VMDW02000076.1 GCF_007644045.2 Vogesella urethralis | reverse complement strand
AACGACGCCGCCGGTAACACCGGCAGCGGCACGAGCAACTCCGGCAACATCGCCATCGACACCGCGCGGCCAACGCTGTCTGTCAGCCTGTCCAGCAGCACGCTGCTACCCAATCAGACGGCGGTGGTGACATTTACCTTCAGCGAACCGCCATTGGGTTTTGGCCTAGAGGATGTGCAGGCCAGCGGTGGGACGTTGTCTGAGCTGCGGCAAGGGGAGAGTGCGAATATCTGGCTGGCTACCTTTACCCCGACCCCGGGCATTACGGTCAACGGCAATGCCATTACCGTACCGGGTGGCTGGACCGATCTGGCGGGCAATACCCAACTGGCGACGGTGCAGTCGGATAACTATGTGGTGAATACCTTTGTGGAAAACAGCAAACCTGTCGACACAACGGTTGAAACACCGGTGCAGCCAGTAGTGGTGGAGGTGGTGCCGCCAGCGCCTACCGGCGATAGCGGTAGCGAGTTTGTACAGAGCCCGGCCGTGGTGGAAATCACCTCTGTGCTGTCGCCTGCCATTGCGCAGATTGCTCAGCTGGTACCCGTGCTGGCTGCGGAGAGCGGTAGCGGCCAGGCGATCGGCGTCCAGCCGGACCTGGCATTGACACAGTCTCGTGCCGGTGCCTTCCAGGTATTGGTCTTGCCCAGAACCGGGGGCGATGACAATTTGTCGGTAAACAACCCGCTGCGGGATCAGAGCGTGCCGCAGGGGGGCGGTGAGCAACAGATTGCGCTACCTGCCGATTTGTTTGCGCATACCAACCCGAATGAGACGGTTGTGCTGCTTGCCACGCAAGTCGATGGTCAACCGCTGCCGGCTTGGGTACAGTTCGACCCGCTGACAGGCAAGCTGATCGTGGATGCCGATAAGGCGCCGCCAGGCGAGGTGGTGGTGAAGGTGATTGCCCGCGATTCGCAGAACAGGGAAGCGGTGACGACATTCAAGCTGCTTGTGGGGTCACAGCGTGCAGAACTGGAACGCAAGGTTGCCGAAGGCAAGACCACGCTGTCTGCACAGTTGCAGCTTGCCAGCCGGGCACAGCAACAGACCATTCTGGAGAAAATCGCCAGCGGCCTTGGCCGTTTGGTAAAACTAGGCTGACATGACGCAAGAGTTTGAACGTAACCCGTTGTTGATTGCCCTGGATCTCGCGCACCGTGCCAGGCAGGTGACCGAGATCCAGGAGCTGTTTTTTTTGCTCGTGAATGACAGCAAGCGGCTGTTGCCTTACCGGCAGGCGGTGCTATGGCGTGAAGATAAAGGGGTGGTGTGTGTGTCGGGGGTATCGCAGTTTGATGCCAACTCACCCTATATGCTGTGGCTTGCCAAGCTTTGCCGGCGGCTATTTGCACAACAGACGCTGCCTCGTGTGGTGCAGGCTGCCGACGTCGCTGCACTCGATCCGGGGTTGGCCGCAGAGTGGTCGCAGTGGTTGGGGGGGCCGCTAGCCTGCTTTGTGTTGCCTGCCGACGGGGATGTGCCGGGCTTGCTGTACCTGGTACAGATGGAGCCTGAGCAACCCACCGCCAGCGTACCGTTGCTGGAAGAGTGGTTTTCAACCTGGGCATATTGTTACAAGTCGGTTGCCACGCCTCGTCTGCACTTGCGGCATGTGTTGCGCCGGCGTTGGCAGCATTGGCACAGCCTTGGGGCCGAGCTGCCGTGGTGGAAGCGCCGGCATTTTGTCATCGCGATGGCGCTGACTGCCTTGTTGCTGTTCCCGGTGCAACTGACGGTGTTGGCGCCGGCCGAAGTGGTGCCGGCCAGACCGGTGATGGTGCGGGCGCCGCTGGAAGGCGTGATCAAGCAGTTTTTCGTACAACCGAATGCGCGCGTCAAGGCAGGGCAGCCTTTGTATGCGTACGATGATGAGGCGCTGCGTGCAAAACTGGACGTTGCCAGCCAGGCATTTCAGGCGGCCGAAAGCGAATATCGCCAGTATGCCCAGCTGGCTTTGAACGATCAGAAATCGAAAAACCAGATCGCGGCCTTGCAAGCCAAACTGAACGAAAAGCAGATCGAGCTCGACTACCTGCAAGGGCAACTGGCGCGTGCCACCGTGCTGGCCTCCGCTGACGGCGTGGCGGTAATCGACGAACCCACCGAATGGATAGGCAAGCCGGTACAGGTTGGCGAGCGGGTGATGAAGCTGGCGCGCCCTGATGAGCTGGAGGTCGAAGCTTGGCTGTCGTTATCTGACCGGCTGGATTTTGACCACGACGCGGCAGTGCGCTTTTATCGTGCCGCACAGCCGTTTGCGCCGCTGGATGCCCGTTTGCGTTACATCGCTTATGAGGCGCAGCCCAGGCCGGAGGGCCACTTTGCCTACCGCGCTCGCGCAGCATTGCGCCAGCCGCCAGATACGGCGGTGCAGATCGGGCAGCGTGGTACCGCCAAGTTGTACGCCGGCTGGACCCCGATGATCTACTGGATCTTGCGTAAGCCCATTGCCACCGTACGCCAGTACCTGGCGATCTAGGGCGCAGCTGCAATGGACATCAAGCTGGACCCTTTGCGTGAAGACCTGGAGTTGCTGACGGATGGCCGTCTGGCAAACGGCCAACCGGTCTGGAAACTGTTCGATCCGCTGAAAAACCGCTTTTATCAACTGGACTGGCTGTCGTTCGAGATACTCTCGCGCTGGCATCTTGGCCAACCCGCGTTGGTACTGGATGCCATCCAGCAGCAGACGACCTTGCAGCCTAGTGCAGACGACATCGCCGCTTTGAGCCAGTTCTTGCTGCAACACGAACTGTTGCAGTTGCCTGCTGGCCGCCATGCCGAGAGCCTGAGCCGCTACAACAAGCAGCAAGGCAGTATTGGCAGCTGGTTGTTGCACAACTATCTGTTCTTCCGTTTGCCCTTGTTACGACCGGATGCACTGGTGAGTCGTCTTGCCGCGTACAGCCAGGTGTTTTTCAGCCCTCGCTTTTACTGGCTGACGTTGCTGGTAGCAGTTTTTTCACTGTGGCACGTGGGGCGGCAGTGGGACGCCTATCGCGCTACCCTGGTGGATATGTTCAGTCTGCAGGGGCTGCTGTACTACGGTTTGGCCATTACCTTTGTCAAGGTGGCGCATGAGTTCGGCCACGCCATTGCGGCCAAGCGCTTTGGCTGTCGCATCCCCACCATGGGCCTGGCATTCCTGGTGCTGTGGCCGGTTGCGTATACCGATACCAACGATGTCTGGCGCCTGGCAAACAAGCGGCAACGCTTGCTGGTCTCCAGCGCCGGCATCATCACCGAACTGACGATTGCGGTGTGGGCAACCCTCTGCTGGCTTTGGTTGCCGGAGGGGGGGCTGCGTACGGTTGCCTTCCTGTTGTCATCCACGACCTGGATTTCCACCTTGCTGATCAACGCCAGCCCCTTCATGCGATTTGACGGCTACTTCATCCTGTCCGATGCGCTAGGGGTGGTCAACCTGCACGAGCGTTGCTTCGATTACGCGCGCTGGCATCTGCGTCGCGTTCTGTTTGGTCTGCCGGACGCACCGCCGGAGTACCTGAATCGCACCAAGCACTGGCTAGCCATCGTGTTTGCCTGGGCGACTTGGCTGTACCGGTTGGTGGTGTTCCTGGGGATTGCCGTGCTGGTTTATCACTTTTTCATCAAGCTGGTCGGGATTCTGTTGTTTCTGGTAGAGATCGTCTGGTTTGTAGCCGGCCCTGTCTGGAAAGAAATTCAAGTGTGGATAGCCATGAAGTCTGCAATACGCGCGGCGGGCCGTTATCGCATCGTCGCGTTGCTGCTAGCGTTGGGTGGTTTGCTGTGTTTGCTGCCGTTGCCCGGCTACACCCGTCTTGCTGCGATGCTGTATCCCGCGCAATTGCAAACCGTGTACGCCCCTCCTGATGCCTACCTGTTACACAGCCAGATACGGCAGGGGCAAGTGGTGAAAGCGGGGCAGCCGCTGTTTGCCATGACGTCACCCCAGCTCAGGCAAACTTTCTTGCTTAACGAACAGCGCAGTCGTCAGTTGGCCGCACAGGAAAGCGGCGCCAGCTTTGATGATGACAGTCGCAGGGATTGGGAGGTACTGAACAGTAAATGGCAGCATGCGCAGAGCGAGGGTGGCTATCTGCAGAAAGAAATGATCAAGTACTTTCCGGTGGCGTCTTTTGATGGCCATGTGCTGGACGTCAACCCGGAGGTGCAGCAAAACGGTTGGTTGAGTGCTCGCGAACCGATGGCGGTGATCGCAGGCAATGGCCCTTATGAGGTGGTTGCGTATCTGCCAGAGACGGATCTGGCTTTGCTGGAGCGTGGTGCCGAGGCAACCTTTTTCCGCAATACCTTGTTCCCCACCAGCTTGGCGCTTGGCATGGTCTCGGTTTCTGCAGATGCGGAAAGCGAGCTGAGCATGCCCGAACTGGCGCTGGATGCCGGCGGCGATGTTGCCGTACGCAATCGCAACGGGCGGCTCTATCCCGAGAAAGCGGTGTACAAGGTGGTATTCCGTACGCAGCAGGCAGTGGATTTCAGCAAGCCGGTTTCGCGAGAGCGTGGTGTGGTGGTAGTCAGGCTGAAGCCGGCGTCCACATTGCTGACCTGGCTACGGGAAATCGCAGCCGTGTTTTACCGGGAATTCGGATTCTGAATGACAGGCCGCTCAGGAGGCGACAAGGCGATCGCCCTTGGCGGCTAACACAGCGTCGATGTATGTCATTTTGCCGGTGCCGGTGCCGGTGCTGGTGCTTCAGCAGGCTTGGGCCCGACCAGCAAGGCGGGCTGGTCGGGTGCTGGCGGCGTGCAGGCGCTAAGCGTTCTGGTGTTAACAGGCCCTAAGCCCTGCTTCAGTACTTGTGTTTCACAAACGGCTGATGATGCGTCTTGGGCGTCGGGTGCCGGAAGTTGATGCGGCCACGGCTCAGGTCGTAGGGCGACATTTCCACGGTGACGCGGTCACCCTGAATGACGCGGATCCGGTGCATCTTCATCTTGCCGGAACCATAGGCAAGAATTTCCAGCCCGTTATCCAGCTGCACGCGAAAGCGCGACTCCGGCAACATCTCGGTAACAACGCCTTCCAGCTCAATCATGTCTTCTTTTGACATGGGGTCTCCAATTCAGATGAATGCGCAACGAGGCCTGATCGTGTTGCGACGATATGTAAGGTGCTTCACAGGCTTCGGCGAAAGAACTCGTGCTGGACGGCAACAGCGCTACGGCAGGGAAGCATGCTTGGCATGAGGAAATGTTCTGATCGAACGGGCAAGCGCTTCACTGGAACAGTCAGGCAAGAAGGGGCATGCGGGTAACGAAAAGGACGTCACGCTACAGGTCGGCACCAAATGTGCGACAGGTGACAGCCTGCACAGTAACACGTTCTGGGCCAACGGGTACGGTTAACTGCAACCGTTGGCCGCAGGGAGCTACTGCGGCCAACGGCACAGGCAAGGTAAAGGGCTGGCGCCGGCCTAGGCTGTTTCGCAGCTGGTGATCAGCTCGTCCAGTGCCGGCTCAGCCAATTGCAAGGTGTTCATGCAGAAGTCTTTCAGTTTCACCCATTCGTGCGTCTGGCTCAGACCGGTACGCTGTTGCACCGCGTGTTCGGCGATCTGTGCCAAGGCAATCATTTCCATCGCCCGCTGTTGTGCGGCCGCCGGCAAGGCCATGGCCTGCAGGCTAGCAGGGTCGTGATGGCAATGAATGGCCGCCACGAAGTAATCCGGCAGGTGCCAGTCAGCTGCAATGAAAGCGCCAACCTGGGCGTGGTTGACGCCATACTCCCGGTTTTCGTGCTCGGTAAACACCTGCTCGGCGTCCTGATTGGCCTGGTTCAGGATGGCTTTGTAGTTGGCGTAGTGGGTCATCAGTACGGCAATGCCGACATCCCGGAACAAACCGAAAGTGAACACTTCGTCGTGCTTGTCCTTGTGCAGCTGTTTCGCCAGCCGGGCAGACATCTCGGCCACCCGCCAGGAGGAATCCCAGAAGCGGGTGGTGCTACTGCCGTTTGCCACTGACGACTGCAGCAAAAAGGCGCGGGCATAGAAGGCCACATTGCGCGCGCCGATCATTTGCAACGCCAGCGGAATGGAAGTGTTGTGCCGCAGCGAGTACACCGGGCTGTTGGATAGCTTGATCAGGCCGGCGCTTAGCGCCACGTCTTTCCTGATCAGCGCGCTCAGCTCACCGAAGTCAAAATCGGCACGGCCGATCAAGTGATCGATCTGGATCAGCACGGCGGGGCAGGCAGGCAAGGGGATATCGGATACCACTTGTTCGAACGTTTTGCTTTCATCGCTCATGGCACATCACTTTCTGCATATTGCTTGCTATTGCGCGGCCCTGCGGTACCCCGCTTCTGCTGGCACAGGCTATGCCATGTCGCGGCAGACAGCTTGCCGGCCAGCTGCGCCAGCCGGCTAACTCCCAGGCAATCTTGGCTGATCAAATTTATCGATATCATTGTGACAGTATTCGCGATCTCCAGCTTGATTTCCTGATGAATAATCCGCTCCGTCAGGGCGCATCGCCTGGCCGGCATGGGAAGTGCTGGCGTGCCACCGGCCCTTACGCGCTGCCCTCCAGGCCATGATCAGCGCCGAGTCTGCCCGGCAGGTTGCAGCGGTTTAGCAGGTTTCCAGCTACGCATAGCTGGCTATTTCATTAGCAGAAAATGCCAGAAACTTGTCATTTATTGTTGGTTTGATTTGGCAGCTTCCCCTTTTACAGTGCACATCACTGAAGCGCAGGCCGCCATGAAGGTCTGCCGAAGACACGCCGCGGCGGTTTGGCAACGGCGATGGCGGCCAAAGACGCTGGCCCGCAGCCGGCTGCCGGCACCATCGCCGTCGTCACCGCCCGCCGCGACAGTCGATTGCCATGTTGAAACAAGGGAACGCTTGATGAAAAAACCATTTACCCGCCGCCATCTCATGCTGCTTGCCGCCGCTACCGGCCTTGTCAGCCTGGCCATGCCGGCACTGGCCACCAGCCAGCTGATTGCTGCGACCAACCCGTCGGCCATCCCGGCGCAGGCTAAAGCACGCAAAGACACCATCGTCGGGGCCATTTCGGCGCCGCAGGGTATTTTCAACCCCTACCTGTTCAGTAACGGTTGGGACGAGAACGTGACCGAGGTGATCTTCGGCCGCCTGGTGGGGCTGGACGCGCAGGGCAAACCGCGCGCCGAGCAAGCCGAGTCGTGGCAGGTCAGCAAGGACGGCTTGCAGTACACGCTGAAACTGCGCAAGGGGCTGAAGTTCAGCGACGGTTCGCCGTTTACCGCCGATGACGTGGCGTTTACGCTGACCTTCCTGCACGACCCGGCCTACGACGGCGGTACCGATATCAGCCTGGCCAAGATCAAGGGTGGCGACGCGTACAAGGCCGGCAAGGCCAGCAGCGTGGAAGGCATCAAGGTGCTGAACCCGCAGACCATCCAGATCACCGTCACCGAGCCGGGCGCCACCACGCTGCAGCTGATCGGTGGCCCGGTGCTGTCGCGTGCCTGGTACGGCCGTGGCTATCAGCCGGGCAAGCTGGACGAGCTGCGCCAGTACAGCAGCAAGCCGCTGGGTGCCGGCCCCTATGTCTACGACAAGTTCATTCCGGGGCAGGAAGTGCGTTTCCACGCCAACCCGTACTACTTTGCCGGCAAGCCGGCAGTGCCCAACTTCATTTACCGCATCACCAGCGACGCCACCAAGCTGCAGCTGTTCCAGACCGGCGAAACCGACCTGGAAGGCTTTTCGATCAATGCCGACAATATCGAACAGCTGAAGTCGCTGGGCTTTGCCAACCTCAATATCTACAACGCCAGCGACTACAGCCTGATCGAGTTCAACCACAATAAGCCGGCGCTGAAAGACGTGCGCGTGCGCCAGGCGCTGACCTATGCGCTGGACCGCAAAAAGGTGGTGGATGTGGTGTACCAGGGCTACGGCAGTGTCGCCACGCTGCCGCTGTCGCCGGTGTCCTGGGCTTACGACACCAAGGGGGTGAACCCCTACAACTACGACCCGGCCAAAGCTGCCGCGCTGCTGGAGCAGGCGGGCTGGAAGCTGGGTAGCGACGGCATCCGCGAGAAGGGCGGGCAAAAGCTGGTGGTGACGCTGCTGGCGACCAAGAGCCTGCTGAACGATGCGCTGATCCCCATCGCCAAGGAAAGCTTCAAGCGGGTAGGGGTAGAGCTGCGCCCCGAGGTGTCGGATTTCAACGCGCTGCTGGCCAAGCGCAAGGCCGGCAACTTTGACCTGGCTACCTTCCGTACCTCCGGCCTGAACGACCCGCACGACGGCGTGGCGCGCTTCCGCTACACCGAAAACGAAGTGGGCTACAAGAACGCGCAGGTCGACAAGCTGATCAACGCCGGCAACGCCACGCTGGACATCGGCAAGCGCAAGGCCATCTACCACCAGCTGTATCAGGTGCTGGCCAACGACGCGCCGCTGATCCTGCTGGCCAACCGCAAGCTGCTGTACGTCAACAGCAGCCGCATCGGCAACTACCAGCCCGACGTGTTCAACGGCATTTTCGGCAGCCTGCCCAAGCTGAAGATCCAGTACTAAGCCGCCTGTCGCCAACCCCGGCCGCTGCGCTTGTCACCGTAGCGGCCGGCTTCATTTCCGGATGGACGCATCGTGCGAACCTATGTCTTGCGGCGCCTGCTGGGCGCCATTCCCTTGTTGTTCGGCGCCTCGCTATTGATCTTCCTGGTGTTTGCGCTGACCCCGGGCGATTTCATCGACGGCAATATCAACCTTACCCCGCAGCGCGCGGCCGAGCTGAAAGCACTGTACGGGCTGGACCGCCCGCTGTGGGCGCGCTACCTCAGCTGGCTTGGCCAACTGCTACAGGGCGACCTGGGCTTTTCTTTGCAGCACCAGATACCGGTCAGCACCTTGCTGGGGCAGTACCTGTGGAGCAGCTTCCTGCTGGCGCTGGTATCGCTGCTGCTGTACTGGACGCTGTCGCTGGCGGTGGGGGTGCTGGCGGCGGTGCGGCCCTACGGCTGGTTTGACCGCGTGGTAACGCTATTGGTGTTTGCCGCCATGAGCTTTCCGGTGTTCTTCCTGTGCCTGCTGTTGATCAAGTGGTTTGCCGTGGACCTGGGCTGGCTGCCGGTAGGCGGCATGATCAGCATCGGCAGTAATGCCACTGGTTGGGCGTACGCGCTGGACGTGGCCCGCCACATGGTGTTGCCGGTACTGACGCTGGTGATGCTGCAGGCCGGCGGCCTGACGCGTTACGTACGCGCCAGCATGCTGGACGCACTGGCGATGGACTGTGTGCGAACAGCGCGGGCCAAGGGCTTGCCGGAACGGGTGGTGATCCTGCGCCACGCGCTGCGCAATGCGCTGTTGCCGCTGATCGCGCTGTTGGGCTTCGAGCTGCCGGGGCTGTTTGCCGGCGCCATCGTCACCGAAAAAATCTTCAACTGGCCGGGTGTCGGCCATATCCATATCGATACGTTGGCCGCACGCGATTACCCGGTGCTGATGAGCTTCACCCTGCTGCTGGCCGTGCTCACCATTGTGGGCAACCTGCTGGCCGACGTGCTGTCGGCGCTGGCCGATCCGCGTATCCGTCTGCGTTAAGGAGTTGTGATGTCTGTGTTGTCTTTACGTTTGCCGTGGCGTCGCCGTCAGGCCGAGCTGGCCGGCTTTGCCGCCGCCGGCCGCACGCCGTGGCAGCAGGCGCTGACCCGGCTGTGGCGCAATCGCCCGGCCGTGCTGGCGCTGTTGTTCCTGGCGCTGATGGTGATCGCCTGCGCGATCGGCCCGTGGCTGCTGCCGTGGGATCTGGAAACCACCGATGCACTGGCGGCCAACCATCCGCCCGGTGCCGGTCACTGGCTGGGCACCGACTTTCTGGGGCGCGACATCCTTACCCGTCTGCTGCACGCCGGTCGCATCTCGCTGGCGGTAGGGCTGGTATCGGTGGTGTTGTCGGTGGTGCTGGGTTACCTGCTGGGTGCGCTGGCCGGCTACGCGGGGGGCTGGGTGGATGGCGCCATCATGCGGCTGGCCGACCTGCTGATGACCATCCCCAGCTTGCCCTTGCTGATCATCCTGGGTGCCTTGCTGTCCGAGCTGCAGGTGGCGCCGGAGCAGCGCATCTACCTGGTGATGCTGATGCTCAGCCTGCTGGGCTGGACCAACCTGGCCCGCATCATCCGCGGCCAGGTGCAATCGCTGCGCAGCCGCGACTTCATGCTGGCCACCGAAGTGCTGGGCCTGCCGTTGTGGCGCCGCCTGCTGGTGCACCTGCTGCCCAATACCATCCCGACCCTGATCGTGGTGGCCACTACCGGCGTGGCCGGCGCCATCCTCAACGAGTCCTACCTCAGCTACCTGGGCCTGGGCGTGGTACCGCCCACGCCGTCGTGGGGCAATATGATGGATACCGCCAACAGCTTTGTGGACTTCCAGCGCCGGCCCTGGCTGTGGATGCCGCCCGGCCTGGCCATCTTTGCCACCGTGATCGCCATCAACGTGCTGGGCGACGGCCTGCGCGACGCGCTTGACCCGCGCCTGCAGGCAAGGGGTGCACGATGAGCCAGCCATTGATCAAGTTTGACCGCCTCAGCGTGCAGTTCACCACCGAGCACGGCGTGGCGCGCGCGGTGCAGGAGGTGAGTTTTGCCATCCACGCTGGCGAAAGCGTGGCGGTGGTGGGCGAGTCCGGCTGCGGCAAGAGCGTGACCGCGCTCAGCCTGATGGGCCTGCTCCCGCCGGCGCCGGCCTGCCGCCTGGGCGGCGAAGTGCGGCTGGATGCGGCCAACCTGCTGGCTTTGCCGCCGGCAGCGTGGCGCCCGCTGCGTGGCCGCGATATCGCCATGGTGTTCCAGGAGCCGATGAGCGCGCTGAACCCGGTGCTGACCGTGGGCGAGCAGCTGATGGAACCGCTGCTGACCCACCGCCAGCTCAGCCCCGCCGCCGCGTGGCAACAGGCCATCGCGCTGCTGCAACAGGTGGGCATTGCGCGGCCGGAGGCCATCGCCGCCAGCTACCCGCACCAGCTGTCGGGCGGCATGCTGCAACGGGTGATGCTGGCCATCGCCATCAGCTGCCAGCCGCGGCTGCTGATTGCCGACGAGCCGACTACCGCGCTGGACGTGACCATCCAGGCGCAGATTCTCGACTTGCTGCGCCGCCTGCAGCAGGCCAGCGGCATGGCGCTGCTACTGATTACGCACGACCTGGGCATCGTGGCCGAAATGGCCGACCGCGTGGTGGTGATGTACGCCGGCCGCGTGGTGGAAACCGGTAGCGTGCGAGACATCTTCCGCCACCCGCAGCACCCGTATACCCAGGGCCTGCTGGCGTCGCGGCCGGTGCCTGGGCGCCGTCTGGCACGCTTGGCCGCCATCCCCGGCCAGGTGCCCAGCCCGCTGGCGCTGCCCGATCACTGCGCCTTTGCCGACCGCTGCCCGCACGCGCAGCCAAGCTGCCTGCAGCAGCAACCGGCGTTGCGGGCCACCCGCCCGGGCCAGCAGGTGGCGTGCCTGTTGGCGGGCATTACCGAGGAGGCCGCATGAGCGACGATACCCTGTTGGCCGTTACCGGCCTGGTCAAACACTTCCCGCTGCACGGCGGCGTGCTGGGGCGCCAGACCGGCGCGGTACGGGCGGTGGACGACGTGAGCTTTGTGGTGCGCCGTGGCCGCAGCCTGGGCCTGGTGGGCGAGTCGGGCAGCGGCAAGACCACGGTTGGCCGCACCGTATTGGGCTTGCATCAAAAAGACGCTGGCGAAGTGCGCTTTGCCGGCCACGATCTGCACGCGCTGGACAAAGCCGCGCTGCGCCGGCTGCGGCCGCAGCTGCAGCTGGTATTCCAGGACCCGCTGGGCTCGCTTAACCCGCGCCTGCGCGTGGGCGATGCGATCGGCGAGGCGCTGCTGGCGCATGGTTTGTGCCGGCGCGAGGCGCTGCGCGAGCGGGTGCTGGCGGTGATGGCCAGTTGCGGCCTGGGCGAGGAGCATTACCACCGCTACCCGCACGAGTTCAGCGGCGGCCAGCGTCAGCGCGTCGGCATTGCGCGCGCACTGGCCTTGCAGCCGGCGCTGATCGTGGCCGACGAGCCGGTGTCGGCGCTGGACGTGTCGATCCAGGCGCAGATCATCAACCTGTTTACCGATCTCAAGCAGCAAGGGGTGAGCTTTCTGTTCATCTCGCACGACCTGGCGGTGGTCGAGCACCTGTGCGAAGACGTGGCAGTGATGTACCTGGGCCAGATTGTGGAGCAGGGGAGCCGCGAGCAGGTGTTCGGCCAGCCGCGCCACCCGTACACCCGCGCCTTGCTGTCGGCGATACCGGTGGCCGACCCGGACGCCAGGCGCGAGCGGGTGGTGCTGCAGGGCGAGCCGCCCAGCCCGGCCAACCCGCCCGCCGGCTGCCGTTTCCACACCCGCTGCCCGCAGGCCAAGGCGCTATGCAGCCAGCAGGCGCCGGTGGTGTCCAGCGTGGCGCCTAGGCACCAGGTGCGCTGCCATTTGCAGGCATAAGGCGATGACGGCACAGCGTTAAAACTGTGCCGTTTATCTGGGTTCATGCGGCATGGCGGCGTTCTGGCATTGGCCCGCTAGCCATGAAAGACGCCAGGCCATGCGTACCCGCCGTGCCTTGCCGACACGCGGGTACCGCATGTTGTGCACGGGCGTGCTTGCAAGCACAGCGACCTCACCCGCGCCGTACCGGCCGGCATCGGCCACATGGTGATCATGCTCGCCTTCGTCAACCACAACCTGGCGCGCCGCATGAAGCAGGTAGCGCGCGCGCAGCGCATCAGCGTCAGCTATATCGGGCGCAAGCAATAGGAGATGGCGTGCGGCAACAGCTGGCCGGTTCAGAAACAGCCGGCATCGTGGCGGTTGGCATAGTGTGCCAGCCATTGTTCCAGCAGCGCGCGGGTGGCGCCGCTTTGTGCCATTTTCCTGAGTGCCGCGTCGGTACTGGCAATCACGCTATCGGGCACCCGCCGGCCAAACCCCAGGTAGATCTTGTTGCTGGAAACCGGGGTCGGCAGGTCGTGGATCTGGCGGTACAGCCCGGTCTTTTTCAGGTAGGCCAGCCCCACGTAGCGCCCGGTCACAAAGTAATCGATGCGCTTTAGCGCCAGCTTCTTGAAGTTGGCCTCCATGCTTGGTGCCGTTTCCACCTGCAGCTGGCTGGCAAGGTATTCGTCGAAGCCCTCACCAAACACATCGCCCAGGCTGACGCCGCCGCGGTACGGTTTGAGGCTTTCCCAGCTCAGGTAGCGCAGGCTGCTGTCGCGGCGGGTAAATACCGCAATCGGGTTATCGAACGCTGGCTGCTTGCCAAAGCGCAAGTAACGCGCGCGCTCGGCGTTGATGCGCAGCGGCAGGATGATGTCCAGCTGGCCGGTTTCGGCCATTTGCAGCACCCGCTTCCACGGGTAGACCACCGCGTGCAGCTGCACCGCTGCCGGCATCACCTGCTTCAGCAATGCCACGCTGGCGCCGGTCAGTACATGATTGTCCTGGCACCAGTGGTAGGGCGGGTAGTCCGGGTTGCCTGAGTAGTGCAGTGTCAGCGTTGCCGCCGCGCGCGCACTGATGCACAGGCATAGACAGGCCAGGCAGGTGAGGCCGAACCCACGCCACGTTGCCGCAAGCGGCGTCGCACCGTAGGTTCGGGGGGCAGGGTGGAGGTATGAAGCAGGCATGGCTTCAAGCTATGCAATGGCATGCCATCTGTCCAGCTGGAAAAAAGCCCTTGCCGGCAAAGCCGGCAAGGGCGTCAGGGCCATGCTATCTCAGGAGGGTGTTACAAACTGGGGAAGGCGAACTGCGACGCCTCGTGGCTGGCGCGCTGCGGCCAACGTTGGGTGATGGTTTTGCGCTTGGTGTAGAAGCGCACGCCGTCCGGGCCGTAGGCGTGCAGGTCGCCAAACAGCGAGCGCTTCCAGCCGCCAAAGCTGTGGTAGGCCACCGGTACCGGCAGCGGCACGTTGACGCCTACCATGCCCACTTCGATTTCGTCGCAGAACAGGCGCGCGGCTTCGCCGTCGCGGGTAAACAGGCAGGTGCCGTTGCCGTATTCGTGATCGTTGATCAGCTGCATGGCGGCTTCCAGGCTGTTGACGCGCACGATGCACAGCACCGGGCCGAAGATTTCTTCCTGGTAGATCGCCATGTCGGTGCCGACGTGGTCGAACAGCGTGCCGCCGACAAAGTAACCTTGCTCGTGGCCGGCTACCGACAGGCTGCGGCCATCCACCACCAGCTTGGCGCCTTGCGCCACGCCGCTATCGATATAGCCTTTCACGCGGTCGCGGGCGGTGGCGGTCACCAGCGGGCCCATGTCCAGGCCGCAGCTGGTGCCGGCGCCCACTTTCAGCGCCTGGATTTTCGGTACCAGTTTTTCTACCAGCTTGTCGGCCACCTGGTCACCCACGGCCACCACCACCGAGATGGCCATGCAGCGCTCGCCGCAGGAGCCGAAGGCGGCGCCCATCAGCGCGTTGACAGTGTTGTCGAGGTCGGCGTCCGGCAGCACCACGGCGTGGTTCTTGGCCCCGCCCAGTGCCTGTACGCGTTTGCCGCGCTTGTTGGCCTCGGTGTAGATGTACTCGGCAATCGGGGTGGAGCCGACAAAACTGATGGCTTTCACTTCCGGCGCTTCAATCAGCGCGTCCACGGCGGCTTTGTCGCCGTTTACCACGTTCAGCACGCCGGCGGGCAGGCCGGCTTCCTGCAGCAGCTGGGCGATGAACAGCGTGGATGAGGGGTCGCGCTCGGACGGCTTCAGGATGAAGCAGTTGCCGCAGGCAATGGCCAGCGGGTACATCCACAGCGGCACCATGGCCGGGAAGTTGAACGGGGTGATGCCGGCTACCACGCCCAGCGGCTGGAAGTCGCTCCAGCTGTCGATATTGGGGCCGACGTTGCGGTTGTACTCGCCCTTCAGCAGCTCGGGCACGCCGCAGGCGTACTCGACATTTTCGATGCCGCGTTGCAGCTCGCCGATGGCGTCTTCGATGGTTTTGCCGTGCTCTTCGCTGATCATGGCGGCGATCTGGTCACGGTTGGCTTCCAGCAGCTGCTTGAAGCGGAACATTACCTGCGCCCGCTTGGCCGGCGGGGTGTTGCGCCAGGCCGGGAACGCAGCCTTGGCGCTGTCGATGGCCAGCTGGATGGTGGCCTGGTCGGCCAGCTCTACCTGGCGCACGGCTTCGCCGATGGACGGGTTGAACACTTGGGCGCTGCGGCCGGAGCGGGTAACGAGTTCGCCGTTGATGAGATGGGGTACGGTATTCATTGCTTGCCTCTGAATCGTGTCGATGCGTCGTATGCGTGGCTGCCGGGCTCAGGCAGTCTGGTTCAGGATGTCGCCCACGGCGTTGAACAGGGTGTCCAGTTGCGCCGGCGTGGTCGTGAAGCTGGGGCCGAACTGTAGCGTGTCGCCACCGAAGCGCACGTAAAAACCGGCCTGCCACAGCTTGATGCCGGCCTCGTACGGACGGATGGCGGCGTCGCCGTCGCGCGGCGCCAGCTGCAGCGCGCCGGCCAGCCCGCAGTTGCGGATGTCCACGATGTGCTTGCTGCCGCGCAGTGCGTGCAGTTTTTCCTCGAACACCGGCGCCAGCGCGGCCGATTGTTCGATCAGCTGGTCTTTCTTCAGCAGCTCCAGCGTGGCCAGGCCGGCGGCGCAGGCTACCGGGTGGCCGGAGTAGGTGTAGCCATGGGTGAATTCGATGGCGTGCAGCGGCAGCTGTTGCTGCATGAAGGTCTGGTAGATCTCGTTGGACGCCACCACCGCGCCCAGCGGAATGGCACCGTTGGTGATCTGTTTGGCGGTATTGATGATGTCCGGGGTCACGCCGAAGTACTCGGAACCGGTCCACTTGCCCATGCGGCCGAAGGCGGTAATCACCTCGTCGAAGATCAGCAGGATGTTGTGCTGGGTGCAGATTTCGCGCAGGCGCTGCAGGTAGCCCTGCGGCGGCACGATGACGCCGGCCGAGCCGGACATCGGCTCCACGATGACGGCGGCGATATTGGACGCGTCGTGCAGTTCGATCAGCTTCAGCAGCTCGTTGGCCAGCGCCACGCCGCCGGTTTCCGCCATGCCCTTGGTGAAGGCCAGGTCCGGCTGCAGCGTGTGCGGCAGGTGGTCGGCGTCCATCAGTTGGCCGTACAGCTTGCGGTTACCGCCGATGCCGCCCAGCGAAGTGCCGCCGATGTTGACGCCGTGGTAGCCACGGGCGCGGCCGATCATGCGGGTTTTGGTGGGCTGGCCCTTCAGGCGCCAGTAGGCCTTGGCCAGTTTGACGGCGGTGTCGGCGCACTCGGAGCCGGAGCCGGTAAACATCACGTGGTCCATGCCGGCGGGCATGATGTCGGCCACTTTTTCGGCCAGTTTGAACGCCAGCGGGTGGCCGTACTGGAAGCCGGGCGCGTAGTCCAGCGTGTCCAGCTGGCGGGCGACCGCCTCCTGGATTTCCTTGCGGTTATGGCCGGCGCCGCAGGTCCACAGGCCGGACAGGCTATCGAAAATGCGGCGGCCCTTGTCGTCGATGAAGTGGTTGCCGTCGGCCGCCACGATGATGCGCGGGTCTTGCTGGAAGGCACGGTTGGCCGAAAACGGCATCCATTGGCTATCGAGTTTCAGCTCGGTGTCGAGGCTGGGCACGGCGTAAGTGGTCATCGGTTTCTCCGGCATCATCGGTTGGATGAGACCAGCATGCACCAATATTTACGTTAATTAAATAACAACTCTTTTGCGTTTACGTTTGGTTTTTTTAACGTATAAGTCAGGCAAGGTTGGCCGCGCCCGCTGCGGCCAACCTTATCCATCGAACAGCGCAGGCTTACTTCACTGCCGCGTTGCCACCGTCGGCATACAGTGCCGAGCCGGCCACAAAGCTGGCCAGCGGGCTGGCCAGGAACAGGATGGCGGCGGCAATCTCTTCCGGCTGCGCCAGCCGCTTCATCGCGTGCAGGCCGGCTGCCCACGCCTGTTGCGCCTCGTCGCCGGCCATCGCGGTCAGCGTGCCGCCGGGCAGCACCGCGTTGGCGCGTATGCCCTGCGCCGCGTAATCGGCGGTAATGCCTTTCACCAGCCCCATCAAGCCGGCCTTGGCCGCGCCGTAGGCCGCCATGCCCGGCAAGCCGACGCTGCTGCCGACAAAGCTGCTGGTAAACACCATCGCGCCGGCGCCGCGTTGCAGCAGCGCCGGAATCTGCGCCCGTGCCGCCAGAAAGGCGGCGCCGAGGTTGCTTTGCAGCGTGGCGTCCCATTCGGCGGCAGACAGCTCGGCCAGCGGGCGGATGGCGCCGGTACTGCCGGCGTTGTTGACGGCGATGTCCAGCCCGCCGAAGTGTTGCAGCGCGACGTCCACGCAGCGCTGGTGGGTATCGGCATCGGTGACGTCGCCAGCTACCACGCAAGCACGGCCGCCGTCGGCCTCGATGGCGGCGGCCAGCGCGTGCAGCGCGGCCGGGTGGCGGGCATTCAGCACCACGGCGGCGCCGTGGGCGCTGAGCAAGCGGGCGGTGGCGGCGCCGATACCGGCAGAGGCGCCGGTAATGATGGCAACCTGGTCTTGTAGCAATGTCATGGGTGGCTCCTGGGTGAGGGACAGGGCCACTGTAGTGGGCCGCCCGCTGCCGGGCAGCCCGATTCTTGCGCACTGCGCGGCCGCGGTTTCAGGCCTTGGTATCGACGTTATTGCCCAGGTGATCCGGGTTGTTGGCCTTGTAGATTTCGTAACCGGCTACCCCCGCCGCAATCAGCGCTGCGGTGGGGTGGGCCTCCACGATCAGTGCGGCTTCCTCTGCCATGGCGGCACCGGCTTTCAGCGCCGCGCCGCCTACCGAACTGATGAATGATCCGACAGCACCCAGTACCATGCTGACACTCCTTCATGTAATCAAGGGTTTAAGCATAACGCACACCGCTGTGCGGTTTTGTAGCCAGATTGTGTCAGCCTGGTAGCCATTGAGCTTTGCCGGCCTTGCCCCCATGCTGCATGGCTGCGGTACCCGGCTTGGCCGGGTGCGGCCAACCATCGCCAACAGGAGCCCTCCATCATGCCGATCCGACGTCGCCACTTTCTGCTGCTGGCCAGCCTGGCCTGGACGCTGACTGCGTGCAGCACCTTGCCCCCGCCCGGCATCCAGCCGGTAAGCGGTTTTGAGCTGCAGCGTTACAGCGGGCAGTGGTACGAGATTGCGCGGCTAGACCACCGCTTCGAGCGCGGCATGAGCGATGTGCGTGCCACTTACACGCCGCAGGCTGACGGCAGCGTAGCGGTGCTGAACCGTGGCTTTGATACCGCCAGCGGCCGCTGGCAGCAGGCGCTGGGGCGGGCGTATTTCAATGCCGACCCGGCCACCGCTTCGCTGAAGGTGTCGTTTTTCGGCCCGTTTTATGGCGGCTACCACGTGGTGGCGCTAGACCCTGCCTACCGCTGGGCGATGGTGGCGGGCAACGACCGCAGCTATTTATGGCTGCTGGCTCGCGACCGCCAGCTGCCGCAAGACGTGAAAACGCGCCTGCTGGCGCAGGCGCGGGGGCTGGGTTTTGATACCGACAAGCTGATCTGGGTCAGCCAGCAGCGTGCTGACGACGCCGCGGCGGCCAACTAGGGCCAGCTAACGCTAGAACGGCTTGTCGCCCAGAATGGTGGCGCGGTGCATGATGCGGTGCGCCGGGCGGTAGTCGTCCACCGCGTAATGCTGGGTGACGCGGTTGTCCCAGAATGCCACGTCGCCCGGCTGCCAGCGCCAGCGCACGCTGTATTCCGGCTTGGCAAAGTGGGCAAACAGGAACTGCAGCACGGCCTGACTTTCTGCCGGCTCCAGCTCGTTGATGTGGGTGGTAAAGCCGTCGCTGACGAACAGCGCCTTTTCACCGCTTACCGGGTGGGTACGGATCACCGGGTGCACCACCGGCGGTGTCTTGCGGCGCGTTTCCTCGTAGTTGGCCAGCGCTTCCGGCGTATTGCCAAAGCGCGACAGCGGGAACGATTTGGTGAAATCGTGCGTGGCGGTCAGGCCGTCCAGCAGCTGCTGGAAGTAGGGCGACAGCCCGCGCCAGGCGGCGGTGCCGCTGGCCCACAGCGTATCGCCGCCGTACTCGGGCAGCTTGCGCGCCACCAGTACCGAGCCCAGCGGCGGGGTGTCGATAAAGGTAACGTCGGTATGCCAGATGGCGTTGTCACGCAGGTCGTTCAGCGCGGTGTCCAGCACCATGATCTGCGGTGTGTCGTCGATCTTCGGGTACAGCGGGTGGATGTGCAGGTCGCCAAACCAGGCGGCAAAATCGCGCTGCTGCTGCGGGCTGACGTCCTGGCCACGGAAGAACAGCACCTGGTGCTGCAGCAGGGCATCGCTAATGCGCTGGCGCAGTTCATCGTTTAGCGGGGTGGCAAGGTCAAAACCTTCCACAATGGCCCCCAGCGCCGGGCTGAGGCGGGTAAAGCGCAAGCTCATGACTACTCCTTAATGGGTCTGGCCGTGCCAGGGGGTAAGGCGACGCTGCAGGCGGCGCAGGCCCAGCTCCAGCGCAAAGGCCACCAGGGCGATGACGATGATGCCCAGCACCACCACGTCGGTAACCAGAAACTGCGCGGCGGACTGGATCATGAAACCCAGGCCACGGGTAGCGGCGATCAGTTCGGCGGCTACCAGCGTGCTCCAGCCGGCGCCCAGGCCGATGCGGATGCCGGTGAGGATATCGGGCAGGGCACCGGGCAAAATCACGTAGCGCAGCAGTTGGCCGCGGCTGGCACCCAGCGACAGCGCGGCTTGCTGACGTACGGTGCTGACGCTGCCCACACCGTGGGCGGTGGCAATCAGCACCGGCGCCAGAATGGCCAGGAAAATCAGCAATACCTTCGACAGCTCGCCAATACCGAACCAGATTACGATCAGCGGCAGGTAGGCCAAGGGCGGCAGCGGGCGGTAGAACTCGATCAGCGGGTCCAGCAGGTGGCGTACGCGCGGGGTGGTGCCAATGGCGATGCCCAGCGGAATGCCCACTGCCACGGCGGCCAACAGCGCCAGCACGATGCGTTGCAAGCTGGCCCACAGGTGTTGCTGCAGTGTCGCGTCCATATAGCCGCTGCTGATCAGGGTGCCGAATTTGGCCAACACATCGCCGGGGGGCGGCAGGAACAGCGCCGGCACCAGGCCACTGGCGGTAATCGCCCACCACAGCAGGGTAATGCTGCCGATGCTGATCAGGCTCCATTGCGTGGGGGAAAGCGGGCGGCGCGGGCGCTGGCCGGCCGGCAGCGTATCGGGGATACGAATCAGGGCAGGGTCGTTGGCAGACATCAGGCGGCCTCCGCTTGGCGTTGGGCAAACAGGCTGCGCAGCAGTTGCTCGCGCAGGGCGATAAAGGCCGGGTCGGACTTGATGGCGCGCACGTCCTCGCCGTCGCGGTAGCGCTGGCTGAAACCGGGGCGCAAGCGCTGCACGATGCGGCCGGGGCCGGGCGACATCAGCACCAGCTCGGTGGCCAGAAACAGCGCTTCCTCGATGTCGTGGGTAATCAGGAAGATGCCGCGCCCGGCGTGCTGCCACACCGATAGCAGCAGTTGCTGCATTTGCTCACGGGTAAAGGCGTCCAGCGCGCCGAACGGCTCGTCCATCAGCAAAATCTTGCTCTGGCTGGCAATGGCGCGAGCAATGCCTACGCGCTGGCGCATGCCGCCAGACAGCTGCCAGGTGTGCTTGCGGCCAACCTCGGCCAGGCCCACCAGCTGCAGTGTGTCGGCGACCACGCGCTCGCGCCGGGCCTTGTCCACGCCTTGCAGCTTCAGGCCAAAGGCCACGTTGTCGGCCACGTTCAGCCACGGCAGCAGCGCGTCGTGCTGGAATACCACGGCGCGCTCTACCCCTGGCGCCTGTACCGGCTGGCCGTCAAAGCTGACGCTGCCTTCGCTGGGGGCGATAAAGCCTGCCAGCACGCCCAATAATGTGGACTTGCCGCAGCCGGACGGCCCCAGCGCCACCACCAGATCGCCTTCGCCCAGCTGCAGCGACACGTGCTGCAGCGCCGGGCTGGCCTGACCGGGGTAGGTCACCCCCAGATTGTGTGCTTGTAGCAGGCTCATGCCGGTTCCCCGCTTACTTTTGCGCCGCAGTGACGAACTGGTTGGTCACAAACGGGGTGTAATCCGGCTGCAGGCTGTCTACCTTGCCTTGCGACTTCAGGAAGGCGGCGGTATCGGCCACCGCTTTCACGAACGGTTTTTGCAGCAGCGCGCTTTGCTCTTTCAGCGACGGGTATTTGTTGCCCGGCAGCAAGGCGGCCACTTCTTCCGGTTTGCTGCCGGTGAGGCGGGCGATCTTCTCGACGTTGGCCGCATCATTGGCAAACGCTTTCGGGTCTTTGTTGTAGCGGTCGAACGCCGCGCCGGTGACCTTGGCGAACTGCTTCAGGAAGTTAGGATTTTTCTCGGCAAAATCCTTGCGCACGATCCACAGGTCGTAAGTGGGAGCGCCCCATTTGCTGACTTCGGCCGAGCTGGTCAGCACCTTGCCGCTGGCTTTCACCTTGCCCAGTGCCGGGTCCCACACATAGGCGGCGTCGATGTCGCCACGCTGCCAGGCGGCAGCAATCTCGCTGGGGCGCAGGTTGAGGATGTTCACCTTGCTGGCGTCCACCTTCCAGTGTTTCAGCGCGGCGAGCAGGCTGTAGTGGGTGGTGGATACGTACGGTACGGCCACCTTTTTGCCGATCAGGTCGGCCGGCTTGTTGATATTGCTGCCATTGCGTACCACCAGTGCTTCGGATTCGCCGATGACGCCGGTGATCAGGAAGGTCTGGATCGGCAGGCCACGGCTGGCGGCGGCGGCCAGCGGGCTGCTGCCGATATTGCCGATCGGCACGTCGCCGGACGCCACGGCCGCCACCACTTCGGCACCGCTTTCAAACTTACGCCAGTTGATCTTGGCGCCGGTGGCTTTCTCGTACTCGCCATTGGCTTGCGGCACCTTGGAAGGGTCGACGCCGGTCTGGTATGCGATGGTAACGTCTTCGGCCACGGCCAGGCCGGAAGCAAAGGCAAGCGAAACGAATAGCGCGGTGAGGGTCGGGCGGGTCATGGCAATATCCTTGTGTGTGCTGGTGTGATGGCACCATTAAAAAGAAAAGCCAGCGCGGCTGGAAATAAGGAATGCGGCAATCGATATCTATGCTTTTTTATAAAGCTATCCAGGTATTTGAATAAGGTGCAGTGGCTTGTTTTCCAAAGATAAAATGCCGGATTTTCTTATTGGCGCAGAACTTATCGGAATTGCTTATATAGGCTATGGATAAAAGCGCCTACAGTGGGTGCATTGCGCGCTTATTGAATACCTAGAATGAAACGCTTTAAACAAAGCAAAGTGGTGCCGGCCGGTTTTGATCCGGCATTACTGCAGTACTGTCAGACCTTGCTGGCCAATCAGCCGGGTGGCCATCGGCTGGGCTGGAATGATCGCGAGGTGTTTGCGGCTTTTGACGGCTGGTGGCTCACCAGCGAGTTTTTCCCGGTGGCGCAGCCGCAGGCCGATGGCTACCAGGCGGTGTATATGGCGGCACGGCTGCGCATTCACGGCCAGTTCGGCCAGACCTTGCCTGCCGACTGGCTGTTCGCCATGAACTACGCCGAAAGCAAGGCGGTGGCGCTGCTGAAGCTGATCCGTATCCTGCATCTGCTCAATCATCTGGGCCGCAACGGTCGGGCGCTACCGCTACGTATCGACCTCGACCCGCGCATCTGCCACGCCTTCAGCGACCGCATCGTCGACTTCACTACCCAGCTGCTGCAAGGCCTGGGCCTGGCCAGCAGCCAGGTGCTGTTTTTACTGTTCATCGACCGCGATACCACCGACGTTGGCCGCGCGCTGATGCAGCGTTACCGCGAGCACGCCCATCAGGTAGGGCTGGGCGGCTTTGGCGAAAGCCCGCATGACCTGCACCGGTTATGGTTGCTGGAGCCGGACTTTGTCTGCCTGGCACCGCGTTTCATCCGGCGCGCCATTATGTACCCGCAGGTGCGCGAGCAATTGCTGCAGCTGATGCCACAGCTGGTAGAGCAGGGCTATGTGCTGGGGGTAGAGGAAATCGTCTGCGGCAATATGCTGGGCATTGCCCGGCAAATGGGGGCCCGCTTTTATGCCGGGCAGTGGGTGGCGCAGCAACTGGCGGCCAACGAAGCGCCCATTACCCTCACTATCCGCGAGCCGGGGAGTAGCGATATCGCGCTGCTGGGTTAATTCCCCACCACAATCAAATAAACCCGTCAGCCATAAAAAGGCCTGACGGGTTTGTTTTATCGGCAGCCCGGTAAGGGGCTGCCGCGGTGTATTAGCGGGTAATGATCTGATCGAAAATGGCACCATCGTCAAAATGCACTTTTTGCGCCTTGGCCCAGCCACCAAAAACCTGGTCGATGGTAAACAGTTTCACTTTGGCAAACTTGCCAGCGTATTTGGCCGCTACTTTCGGGTCGCACGGGCGGTAATAGTTGGCTGCGGCCAACTCTTGGCCTTCCGGGCTGTACAGATACTGCAGGTAGGCCTCGGCCACCTTGCGCGTGCCGCGCTTGTCTACCACCTTGTCCACCACGCTCACCGGCGGTTCGGCCAGGATGGAAATGGACGGTACCACGATGTCGAACTTGTCCGGGCCCAGCTCCTTGGTGGCCAGATAGGCTTCGTTTTCCCACGAGATCAGTACGTCGCCAATGCCGCGCTGTGCAAAGCTCACCAGCGAGCCGCGGGCGCCAGAATCCAGCACTTTGACGTTCTGGTAGATCTTTTTCACCAGTTCGCGGGCGCTGGCGTCATTGCCGCTCGGCTGCTTCAGCGCGTAGCCCCAGGCCGCCAGGTAGTTCCAGCGTGCACCACCACCGGTTTTCGGGTTAGGCGCGATGACCTCTACGCCCGGACGGGCCAGGTCGTTCCAGTCCTTGATCGCTTTCGGGTTGCCCTTGCGTACCAGCAGTACGATGGTGGAGGTGTACGGCGTGCTGTTATGTGGCTGGCGGCTTTGCCAGTTGGCCGGCACCAGGCCGCCATTCTTGTGCAGCTCGTCGATATCGTTGGACAACGCCAGCGTCACCACGTCGGCTTCCAGGCCATCAATGACCGAGCGTGCCTGCTTGCCGGAGCCACCATGCGACTGCTTGACGGTGACGGTTTCGCCGGTTTTGGCTTTCCAGTATTTGGCAAAAGCCACGTTGAAGTCTTGGTATAGCTCGCGGGTAGGGTCGTAAGACACGTTCAGCAAGCTGACGTCGGCCACGGCCAGTGGCGATAACAGCGATACCAGCAGCAGGCTGGCCAGCGAGCGGCGTAGCGTCATGGTGTACTCCTGGATTGGTGAACCACCAGTCTACGGATGCGCATGCTCGCCTCGAAACAAGAAAAACTGCTTTGCATATCGATGGATTGGCAAAGACCGCTGTGCCACGGGATACGCGGGCGTAAGACCATAAAAAAACGCCCCGGGTGGTCACACCACGGGGCGCCCAAGGAGGCTTTACACAGTGAGGGCTCAGGCGGCCGGTGCGCTGCTGCGGATCAGGTGGTCGAACGCGCCCAGCGCGGCTTTGGCGCCTTCACCCATCGCGATGATGATCTGCTTGTACGGCACGTCGGTGACGTCACCGGCGGCGAATACGCCGGCCACACTGGTGTCTTGGTGGCGGCCGGTAATGATCTCGCCGCGGCTGCTCAGCTCGATGCTGCCTTTGAGCCAGTCGGTATTGGGCAGCAGGCCGATCTGCACGAAGATGCCTTCCAGCTCGATGTGGCGTGCTTCGCCGCTGACGCGGTCGGTGTAGCGCAGGCCGTTCACCTTGCTGCCGTCACCGGTGACTTCGGTGGTTTGGGCTTGCAGGATCACGGTGACGTTGGGCAGGCTGCGCAGCTTGTTCTGCAGCACGGCGTCGGCGCGCATGGCGTCGCCGAATTCCAGCAGGGTAACGTGCGACACGATGCCGGCCAGGTCGATGGCGGCTTCCACGCCGGAGTTGCCACCGCCAATAACGGCGACGCGCTTGCCTTTGAACAGCGGGCCGTCGCAGTGCGGGCAGTAGGCCACGCCTTTGTTGCGGTATTGCTGCTCGCCCGGCACGTTCATTTCGCGCCAGCGGGCGCCGGTGGCGATGATGACCGACTTGGCTTTCAGCGTGGCACCGTTGTGCAGCTGCACTTCGGTGAGGCCGCTGCTGCTTTCGCTGGCGGCGATCAGCTTGCTGGCGCGTTGCAGGTTCATCACGTCCACGTCGTATTCCTTGACGTGCTGCTCCAGCGCCATCGCCAGTTTCGGGCCTTCGGTTTCTTTTACCGAGATGAAGTTTTCGATACCCAGGGTGTCCAGCACCTGACCGCCGAAGCGTTCGGCTACCACGCCGGTGCGGATGCCTTTGCGGGCGGCGTAGATGGCGGCAGCGGCGCCGGCCGGGCCACCGCCGACCACCAGCACGTCGAAGGCGTCTTTCTGTGCCAGTTTTTCGGCGTCGCGGGCGGCGGCGCCGGTGTCGAGCTTGGCGACGATTTCTTCCAGCCCCATGCGGCCCTGGCCGAACACCTCACCGTTCAGGTACACGGTGGGCACCGACATGATCTGGCGGTCGTTGACCTCGGCCTGGAATAGCGCGCCGTCGATCATGGTGTGGCGGATGGCGGGGTTCAGCACCGCCATCAGGTTCAGCGCCTGTACTACGTCCGGGCAGTTCTGGCACGACAGCGAGATGTAGGTTTCGAAGGTGAACTCACCCTGCAGGTCTTTCACTTGCTGGATCAGTTCCTGGCCGGCTTTGGACGGGTGGCCGCCCACTTGCAGCAGCGCCAGTACCAGCGAGGTGAACTCGTGGCCCATCGGCACGCCGGCAAACTGCACGCGCGGCGCGGCGTCGCCGGTGCGACCAACGCTGAACGACGGCTGGCGGGCGTTGTTGCCGTCGAAACGGGCGCTCACCTTATCGGACAGGCTGGCGATGTCGGCCAGCAGGCCGCGTACTTCCTCGTCTTTGGCGCCGCCGCCCAGGCTGGCGACCAGCTCGATCGGGTGTTGCAGGTTGGCGAGGTAGGTTTGCAGTTGGGTCTTGATGTTGGCGTCCAGCATGGTGTGCTCCTTGGTAACGGGTACCCGGGAAAGCGGCTTTGGCGAGGCAAAGGTTGGCCGCAAGGCCGCTTTCCGGGGCACCCGGCAATGAATGTCGGGTGGGGGCGAGGCTAGCCGGGAGAGGCCGGCCAACCTCGTCAAACTGCTGAGCTGCCAGCCTGCGGGCGGCAGCGTGGTGGGCGATTAGATCTTGCCGACCAGGTCCAGCGACGGTGCCAGGGTGGCGTCGCCTTCTTTCCACTTGGCCGGGCACACTTCGCCCGGGTGGGCGGCCACATACTGGGCGGCTTTCACTTTGCGCAGCAGCTCGGCAGCGTCGCGGCCCACGCCACCGGCGTTGATTTCAACGATCTGGATCTTGCCTTCCGGGTCGATCACGAAGGTGCCGCGGTCGGCCAGGCCGGCTTCCTCGATCAGCACGCCGAAGTTGCGCGAGATCAGGTGGGTCGGGTCAGCCAGCATCGGGTACTGGATCTTCTTGATGGTGTCGGAGGTGTCGTGCCAGGCCTTGTGGGTGAAGTGGGTGTCGGTGGACACCGAGTAGATTTCCACGCCCAGTTTTTGGAATTCCGGGTACAGGTCGGCCAGGTCGCCCAGTTCGGTCGGGCACACGAAGGTGAAGTCGGCCGGGTAGAAGAACACGACGGACCATTTGCCCAGCAGGGTCTGGTCAGTCACGTCGATGAACTGGCCGTTGTGGAAGGCTTTGCTGGCGAACGGTTTGATCTGGCTATTGATGATGGACATGCTCGGCTCCTTGGTTCAGTGAGGGGGTGAACTGCAATGAACAGGATTGTGCCGAAGCTGCTGTTATTGATCCAATTGAATGTTTTTCTGGTTTTGTTAGTTATTTGCAATGATGTGAGCGCCGACCGTAGCAAGCTGCGGCCAACGGGGCGGCCACGTTCAGGTGCTGCCGCGCAGCAGCAGTTGGAAACCCAGGTCTTGCTGTGGCTGTGCCGGTTGTTCGCCGGCCATCAGCGTCAGCAGCATGTTGGCCGCTGCGGCGCCGATGGCGTAGCGCGGGGTGGCCACGGTGGTCAGCGCCGGGTTGGTCCACGCCGACATCTCCAGGTTGTTGAAGCCGGCGATGGCCAGTTGCTCCGGTACGGCAATGTGGCGGCGCTGGCACTCGAACATCACCCCCAGCGCCAGGTCGTCGTTGTTGCAGAAGATGGCGTCGCAGTCCGGCGCCTGGCGTAGCAGCTCGTCCAGCAGCCGCGCCCCTTGGCCCACAGAGGAGGGCTGCGCCTCGGCAATTTCGCGGTGCGGCTGGTACAGGCCGGCTTCGCGCAGTGCGGCGCGGTAGCCTTCGCCGCGCTTGATGGTGCGAGGGTCCAGCTGCGCAGCCAGAAAACCGATGCGGCGGTAGCCTTTGTCCAGTAGCTGGCGGGTCAGCGCGTAGCCGCTGTCGAACTGCGAAAAGCCCACGCAGTAACGGCCGCTATCGTCCAGCTCCATCATGTGCACGGTGGGAATGTCGGCACTGCGCAACAGGGTGCTGGCGGCGTCGTTCTGGTCGAAACCGGTCAGCAGGATGCCGTCCGGGTTGTATTCCAGATAGGTGCGCAGCAGCGTTTCTTCGTCTTGCGGCGCGTAGCGGGTGTCGCCGATCAGCGTCTGGTAGCCGCGCGGGTACAGGGTGTCGTGGATGGCGGCCAGGGTATCGACAAACACCGCGTTGGACAGCGACGGTACCAGTACCACCACGCTGTGCGAGCGCGCCGACGCCAGCGAGCGGGCGGCACGGTTGGGCACGTAGCCCAGCTGGCGCACGGCGTCGTCTATGCGTTGGCGCAGGCTGTCGGTAACCAGCGCCGGCTTGTTGAGCGCGCGGGAGATGGTAATGGCGCTGACGCCAACGTGGGCGGCAACATCGTTCAGGGTGACGCGGCTCTGGCCGGCGCGGGGTTTGCGGTCTGTCATGGCGCTCATTCTAGCGGGAGGTGGTGGATGTCGGGAGCGCAGAGTTTGCTGCGCTGCACGATCAAATCTGCTTTACAGGGGGTTATGTTAGCGCTAACTTTGCATCCGGCCAAACGCCAGCCAGCGGCTGACGTGCGGCAGGGCCACTGCGGTGGCATTTTTATGATCTCGAAATGTTAACGCTAACATGACAATGCAAACCATGCTGGTAGTGATGGGCGTATGCGGCAGCGGCAAGAGCGAGGTTGGCCGCGTGCTGGCCACCGCGCTGGGCGCGCGCTTTGTGGAGGGAGACGATTTTCACCCGCCGGCCAATGTGGCGCGGATGGAAGCCGGCATCCCGCTGACCGATGACGATCGCGGCCAGTGGCTGCAGGCGCTGCGCGGCCAGCTGCAGCAGGCGGTGGCCGCCGGGGAGGGCGTGGTGTTGTCCTGTTCGGCGCTGAAGCGCCGCTACCGCGACCTGCTGCGCGACGGCTGCCCCGGCCTGGCCTTTGTGTACCTGAAGGGCGAGCGCGCGCTGATTGAGGCCCGCATGCGTGCCCGTCAGGGCCATTTCATGCCGCTGGCACTGATCGACAGCCAGCTGGCCGACCTGGAGCCGCCGCTGGCGGAAGAGGGCGCCATCGAGGCCGACATTCGTCTGCCGGTGGCCGAGCTGGTAGCCGGCGTGGTAGCGCGCCTGACGGCACATACAAGGAGTTCCCATGCATAAGCTGCTGTCCCGCTGCGAGCGGGTGATCGAATGGCTGCTGGCACTGGCGCTGGCAGTCATGGTGCTGTTGGTGTTCGGCAATGTGGTGCTGCGCTACGTGTTCGACTCGGGCATTGCCTCGGCCGAAGAAGTGTCGCGGCTGATGTTCGTGTGGCTGGTCTTTCTGGGCGCCATCCTGGCCACGCGCCAGCACGCGCACCTGGGCGTGGAAATGGTACAGGCCAGGCTGGCCCCGCGCTGGCGCCGCCTGTGCGCGCTGCTCAGCCACGGCCTGATGCTGTACGTGCTGGTGCTGTTCCTGCAAGGCAGCTGGCAGCAGACCTTAATCGGCCTGCAAACCTATTCCACGGTGCTGGGCTTCCCGATGGCGCTGTTTTCCGGCGCCGGCCTGCTGTGCGCGGTAGCCATGCTGCTGCTCTTGGGCCTGAACCTGCTGCGTATCCTGCTGGGCCACCCGCAGGCCCATATTCCGGGCAACCCCGACGCCGCCGGCGGCCAGGATCTGTAAAGGACACCCGATGACCATCGCAATCTTTCTGTCTGTACTGTTTGCCGGCATGGCCCTGGGCATGCCGGTGGCTTTCGCGCTGATCCTGACCGGGGTAGCGCTGATGTTTCACCTGGACTTTTTCGACGCCCAGCTGATCGCGCAGAACCTGCTGTCCGGGGCCGACAGCTTTCCGCTGATGGCGGTGCCGTTCTTTATATTGGCCGGCGAGCTGATGAACGCCGGCGGCATTTCGCGCCGCATCATCAACCTGGCGGTGGCCTTTGTCGGCCATATCCAGGGCGGGCTGGGCTTTGTGGCCATTGCCGCCTCGGTACTGCTGGCCAGCCTGTCCGGCTCCGCCATCGCCGATACCGCCGCGCTGGCCACCTTGCTGATTCCGATGATGCGCGACAACGGCTACCCGGTTGGCCGCGCCTCCGGCCTGATCGCCTCCGGAGGCATCATCGCGCCGATCATTCCGCCCAGCATGCCGTTCATCATTTTCGGCGTCACCACCAATACCTCGATTACCGCGCTGTTCCTGGCCGGCATCGTGCCCGGCCTGCTGATGGGCGTGGGGCTGATCATTACCTGGCTGTGGGTGTCGCGCGGCATGCAGGTAAAACCGCAGCCGCGCCAGAGCTGGGCGCAGCGCCGCCACGCCTTGCTGGACGGCATCTGGGCGCTGATGTTGCCGGTGATCATTATTGGCGGCCTGAAATTCGGCGTGTTCACGCCGACCGAGGCCGCGGTGGTGGCGGCGGTGTATTCGCTGCTGGTGAGCTTGCTGGTTTACCGCGAGCTGAAGCTGCCGGCGCTGCAGCCGGTGTTCGTGCACGCCGCCCGTACCACCGCCACCGTGATGTTCTTGTGTGCGGCGGCCATGGTGTCGTCGTACATGATCACGCTGGCCGACCTGCCGGCGCAGATCGGCCAGATGCTGGGGCCGTTGATGGAGCAACCGCGCCTGCTGATGGCCGCCATGATGCTGCTGCTGTTGCTCGTGGGCATCGTGATGGACCTGACCCCCACCATCCTGGTGCTGGGCCCGGTGATGATGCCGCTGGTGCTGCAAGCCGGCATCGACCCCACCTACTTCGGCGTGATGTTCATCCTGGTGGGCTCCATCGGCCTGATTACCCCGCCGGTGTGCACGGTGCTGAACGTGGTGTGCGGCATTGCCCGCATTTCGCTGGAAACCGCCACCCGTGGCGTGCTGCCCTTCCTGGGCGTTTACTTGGCGCTGCTGGCTTTGCTGGTGGCGGTGCCCGAGCTGGTGACCGTGCCGGCCAAGTTCTTCCGTTAGCCTGTTGGCCAACGTTGCTGTCGTGACAATACAAATCAAGGAGAGACCCATGACAACCCTGCTGTTCAAACCCGTACTGGCCGGCCTGTTGGCCGCCGGTTTCCTGGCCGCACCGCTGGTGCAGGCGGCCGATATCAAGCCGCGCCTGATCCGCTTTGGCTATGGCCTGGCCGAAGACAGCAACCAGGGCCGCGCGGTGAAGGTATTCGCCGACGAAGTGGCCAAGCGCTCCGGCGGCAAGCTGAAGGTGAAAGGCTTTGCCTCGGCCACGCTGGGCAACGACGTGCAGATGCAGAACGCGCTGATCGGTGGCGCGCAGGAGATGATGGTGGGCTCTACCGCCACACTGGTGGGCGTGGAGAAGGATTTCGGCGTCTACGACCTGCCGTTCCTGTTCAGCAACGAGCAGGAGGCCGACAAGGTGCTGGACGGTGCATTCGGCCAGTCGTTGCTGGCGCGGCTGCCGGCCAAGGGCATGGTGGGGCTGGCGTACTGGGAAAACGGCTTTCGCAACGTGACCAACACCAAGCGCCCGATTACCCGCTTCGAGGATTTTCAGGGCATCAAGCTGCGCGTGATGCAGAACCCGGTATACATCGACATGTTCAACAGTTTTGGCGCCAACGCGGTGCCGCTGGCTTTTGCCGAGCTGTTTACCGCGCTGGAAACGCGGGCGGTGGACGGCCAGGAAAACCCGGTGAACACCATCCAGTCCAGCAAGTTCTACGAGGTGCAGAAATACCTGTCCATTACCAAGCACGTCTACAGCCCGTGGGTGGTGACGGTCAGCAAGAAATGGTGGGACGGTCTGTCGCGTGACGAGCAGAAGATCCTGCAGGATGCCGCCGTGGTGTCGCGCGCCTTCGAGCGCAAGGATACCCGCGCCGAGGCGATGCGCAGCGTCAGCTTCCTGACGCAGCAGGGCATGCAGATCAACAAGGTGAGCGACGCCGAGCTCAAGCGCATGCGCGACAAGGCCAAACCGGCGTTCGACCGCTTTGCGGCCAACGGTGGCGGCGAGGTGCTGAAGGCGCTGCAGGGCGCGCTGGCGCAGGCACGCTAAACCCGCCAGCAGCTTGGCCATAGCACCCCCCGTTCTGCTGGCAGACGGGGGGTGTTTGCCTGCCGGGGCCACGGCGGCAGGCGGCGTGGCTTACAGGCCGGCGATGCGCGCTACCAGCTGCGCCAGTTCGTCCCGCGTCACCTTGCCCATGCCGTTGAAGCGGCCGCCCGGTGCCGTCAGCAGCCCGGCTGCCACCACCTGCGCGGCGGCGTCGTCGTAGCCGGCCTGCAGTTCGCCGGCGTCTTGCAGCGTGGCGCGTTCACTCAGTTTCTGGCGCTGGAAGCCTTCGTACATGGCGCGGGTGGCTATCGCCAGCTCCTGACGGGTGATGGCCGCGTCCGGCCAGAAGCGGTCGCTGCCGCCCATCCAGCCCTGGCTCACCACGATGGCGATCTGCTCGCGCAGCGGGTGGTCGGCGGCGAGATCGTTCAACGCCGGCGCTTCCTTCGCGTTCAGCTCGCCGCCCAGCAACATCTGCAGCGTATTGGCCAGTTCGGCGCGCGTTACCGGCCGCTGCGGCCAGAAACGGCCTTGCTCGTCAGTCGTCATCAGGCCGCGGAACACCACGGCCTTCACCGCTTGCGGCTGGCGGCTGCGGGCGATGTCGGTGGGGGTGGTGCGTGCCGGGTCGCCCAGGCGGGCATCTACCGGTTCGATATCCAGCCGGATGTCGCGTACGGTGTAGTTGGTCTGCGAATCGACAAAGCTGCTCCAGGCGGCAAAGCGCTCGCCCTTGCTGAAACTGAAGCGGTAGCCGTAGTGGTAACCGTTGGCCGGGTTGTAGCGCACCATCAGCCCTTGCTGGCGCTGGGCGGTGTTGTCGGCCAGGCCGTACAGCACGGCGCGGCCGACGGCGTTGACCGCCGACAGGTCGGCAATCAGGCTGTTGCCGTTGAGGTAGGCGTCGCCGGCAGCGATGGCGGCCTTGCCGTCGCGCGGCTGCAGCGTGCCGTTAGCCGGGTCGTAGCGGTCGCCGCTGCCCAGCATGCTGAGGCGCACATTGCCGATGCGGCTGCCGTACAGCGTTTTCTGATAGCTGGCCGCGCTGGCGTCCATCACCGTCAGGTAGCCTTCGCCCAGCACTTCCAGCGTACCGTCCGGCTTCACCCACATTGCGGTATTGGTGTCCAGCCCGTAGCCGCGGGCCAGGCCGCGCGCGCTGAGGTAGGCGGCCATGCGGCCAACCCGGCCGCTGCTGGTTTCTTCCAGCTTGTCCAGGTGCTGGTCGATGATGCCGTCGAAAAAGCCGGCGCCGGGCAGGATGCTGACGCCGCGCATGTCGGCGCGCTGGCCCAGGCCAAAGTCCAGCGTATCCATCACCACGCCGTAGGCGGTGGGCATTTGCTTGCCCTGGATGCTGGCGCCGGCGCTGGTGCCGCCGATCACGCCGCCGCGTTGCTTCACGGCGTGGATGGCGTGCCAGGCTTGCGACGGGCTGCCGTCGGTATTGAACAGTGCACGCGCGATGCGCGACTGGTCGCCGCCGACAAACCACACCGCGGTAGCGTCGGCCAGCGGCTGCAGCACTGCCGGGTCGTTCATGTTTTTCTGGTAGTTCTTGCGGTCGATGTCGATGATGCTGATGCGCGCCTCCGGCACCCCCATCGCTACCAGTTCGGCGCGGAAGCGGCGGCTGGAACCCAGGCTGCCGCTGGCGGTGGGCATGATGGCGATGCGAGCCTGCTGGGCGCCGCCGGCCAGTTCCACGAACTTGGCGTACACCGGCACGTTGCTGGCGCGCAGCATGCCGCCCACGGCCAGCAGGTGGCCTTCTGCCTGTGCCTGGTTGCAGAGGCCGGCACCCGCCAGCGCCAGCAGCAGCGCCACGGTGAGTCTGTTTGCTTTCAATGCGTTCTCCTCGTCCGCGCGCACCGGCCCGGCGCCCCGGCGTGTCGGCCGGGGCGCAAGCTGGCGTGTTGCGGACACCTTGTTGCGAGTCAATGAGTCATTGCCGTGATTGTTCACGTGCTTTATGCCAGCCGGTGGCTGGGTGAAACGCCGGGCTGGGCCCGGGTTGCCGGCACGCGCGGGCGTACCGGCGAACGCTTACCTGCGGCCGTTGCCGGGGCCGAGGTCGGTGTAGAGGTAGTCCAGCATGCCTTCGGTCAGCGCGGTGCTCAGGCTGAGTGCGGTGCCGTGGCGCAGCATCACTTGTGCCAGCAGGCACTCGATCAGCGCCAGCATGGCGGTGGACGAGGAGGACAGCACCGGGTGTTCGGACGGTACGTAGAACTGCAGCGAGGACACCGCAGCCAATGGCGACGCCGGCGAATCGGTCAGCGCCACCACCTGGGCGCCGCGTTCGGCGGCAAAGGCGGCCAGCTGCACGGTATCGCGCGAGTAACGCGGCAGGCTCAGCGCCAGTACCACGTCGCCCGGCTGTGCACTGGCCAGCTTGTAGGCGGCGTTCTCGGCGCCACCCTCTGCGCTGGCCAGGATGGCATCGCAGTACGGCGACAGGTTGGCCGCGGCCAGCCCGGCCAGGTAGCTGCTGTTGCCAAAGCCCAGCACGTAGACGCGGCGTGCGGCCAACAGGCGGCTGGCCAGACCGTTCAGGGCGGTGGCGCTGATCTGCTGCGACACGGCGCGCAGGTTGTCGCTGGCAAAGGCAAACAGCCCGGGAGCGGCCTGGCCGGCCTCGTTCTGCTCCAGCTGCTGGCGCAGTTTGGCTACCGGCGAAACCGCGGCTTGCAAGGTGGCGGTGAGCTCGGCGCGCAGCGCGGTAAAACCCTGGTAGCCCAGCACGTTGGCCAGGCGGTTGACGGCGGCGGGCGAGCTGTCGGCGGCCTCGGCCAAAGCCTCCATGCCCTGGGTGGCGGCCAGCAGCGGGTGGCGCAGCAGGTAGCCGGCTACCTTGCGCAGGGCCGGGGTCAGCGTGGGCATTGCCTCGTTGAGGCGGTCCAGCACGGGGGAGACGGGCGGGTTTGGCATTGATATATAAATTTTCAAAAATTTGTTTGTGAAAATTTACATATCAAAACGATGGCCGGCAAGCATTGCCTGCCGGCGCTGCCCGCAATGGCGGGGTGCTGTCGTGACAAACCCACACCGGCCACGGTGGCGGGTGTGGGTTTAGGCGCAGGCGAGAAGCTTAGCGTGGCGCTTGCGGCGGGCGTTCTTCGCCTTGCGGCGCGTCGCCCGGGCGGCCGTGCGGTTTGCCCGGCGGCGGCGTCAGCAGCGCCTGGCGCACCAGCTTGCCTTGCTCGGCGTTCAGGCTGTCAAAGAAAGCCAGCCAGGCCGGGGACGGCTGCGGCGGCACCTTGCGGGTGCTTTCCAGGCTGCGGAAGGCGTCGGACAGGCTGGTTTTGCCGTCGGCCAGCTTGTCGCGCAGCGTCATCTGCGCGCGCATCATGGCATGGCCGGCTTCGATCTGGTTGCTGGCGTCGGCTTGTTCGGCTTTCACCCACAGCGCGTCTTGCTTGCTATCCAGCTTCAGCGCCGGCAGTACGCGTTTGAGCAGCATGCCCAGCGACGGCGGCAGCGGTTTTTCGGCACCCGGCGGCGGCGGCGGGGGCTGCTGGCCATCGTTATCGTTCAGGGCCGGGCCGCTGGCCATGGCCAGGCTGGAGAGCAGGGCTGCGCAGCTGGCAGCGATCAGGGCGAAACGCATGATGTTGACCTCATCGGGTGTGACAATGGTGACATCATGCGGCGTGCGCTTGTCGGCAGCTTGTCGTGGCTGTATCGCTGGCGGTACATGGTGCTGACAGTGGCAGTACCGCAGATTGTCACTTATCGTTAAAAGTGCGACACAATAGGCCGCAGCAGCCCATAAGGAGACGATGTGACCGACGATGCATGGGTAGCCGCCTTGCGGCACGGCCTGGCTGCCGGCGAGTTCTGGCCGGCGTTCCAGCCGCAACTGAACCTGGCCAGCGGGCACGTATGCGGCTTCGAGGTGCTGGCGCGCTGGGATTCGCCGCAGCATGGCCGTGTGCCGCCGGCGACCTTCATTCCGCTGGCAGAGCGCTGCGGCGTGCTGCATACCTTGCTGCTGACACTGATGGCCGACGCCTGCCGGCAGGCTGCCAACTGGCCCGGCCGCTTTTCGCTGGCCTTCAACCTGGCACCGGCGCAGTTCCTGCTGCCCTCGCTGGTGGATGACCTGATCGGCACCGTGCGCAACAGCGGTTTTCCGCTGCAAAGGGTGGTGATCGAGATTACCGAAAATGCGCTGTTCCACGATAACGCCGCCGTACAGCAGGTGCTGGACGACCTGAAGCAGCACGGCATGGCGCTGTCGCTGGACGACTTCGGCACCGGGTATTCCAGCCTGACGCGGCTGCACTCGCTGCCGTTTGACGAAATCAAGATCGACGCCAGCTTCGTGGCCGCCTTGCAGGGGGACGCGCAATCCTTGCGTATCGTGACGGCGGTGCTTGGGCTGGGGCAAAGCCTGGGGCTGACCGTGGTGGCGGAGGGGGTGGAAACCGCCGGCCAGGCGGCGCTATTGCACAAGCTGGGCTGCGATGTCGGTCAGGGTTTTCTGTGGTCGCCGGCAGTGCCCGCCGCCCAGGCCTGGCAGCTGCTGCAGCAGTGGGGCGAGGAAGCGGCGCAAACGTCGATGGACTTGTCGCCGTTTCAGCGCCTGCACCAGCTGGAGGCGCTGTACCAGGATTCGCCGGTCGGCCTGTGTTTCATCGATTGCCAGATGCGTGTGGTCAGTGCCAATCCGCGTCTGGCCAGCTATCTGGGGGTAGGCCTGGACTTCATGCTGCGCAAACCCGCCAGCCAGCTGTTCGGCCACGAAATGACGCCCGACCTGATGGCGGTACTGCTGCGGGTGATGGCGGGTGAGGCCTGCGAAGCGGCCGAGTATCGTCATCAACCAAGCGGAACGATCTTCCTGATCGCGCACCAGCTGATTGCCGACGCCCAGCAGCTCCCGCTAGGGGTGTCGCTGGTGGTCATCGATATCACTAGCCGGGTGGAAGCCGAAACCCAGCTGCGACAAAGCGAAACCCACTTCCGTACCGTGCTGGAGCTGGGCCCTAACGTGACCTGGCGCGCCGGCCCGGACGGGTTGGTGGACTATATGGGCGAGTACGTGGATTGCCCGTCCGATGCCAGCCATCACGAGCGCCATGCCTGTTGGCTGGCACGCATGCACCCGGAAGACAGGCTACGGGTGCGCGAGACCTGGCTGGCGCATCTGCCCAGCAAGCAGCCGTTCCGCATCGAGTTTCGCATTTTGTGGCCGGACGGCAGCTGGCGCTGGATGCTCAGCCGGGCTTTCCCGGCACTGGACGCCAGCGGCCAGGTACAGGCTTGGTACGGCATCATTTCCGATGTGACCACCGAGCACGAGCTGAAGCTGCGCGTCGCCGCGCTGGAGCAGCAACTGCGCGCGCTGCAGCCCAGCCCCTCGCGCTAGCCAGCGGCCAGCCGCTGCGGCATGATGCCGCTTTGCCGGATGACACGCGGGAGCCTGCATGAAAATTGCCGTATTCGACACCAAACACTACGACCGCCAGGCGCTGACGCTGGCCAATGCCCGCTTCGGCCACGAGCTGGCTTTTTTCGAGCCGCGGCTGAACGCCGATACCGTCGAGCTGGCGGCGGGCTTTGACGCCGTTTGCCCCTTCGTCAACGATCGGCTGGACGCCGCCGTGGTGGCCAGGTTGGCCGCGCTGGGCGTCAAGCTGGTGGTACTGCGCTGTGCCGGTTTTAACGGGGTGGACCTGGCCGCCTGCCGCCAGCACGGCATCCGCGTGGCGCGGGTGCCGGCTTACTCGCCGCACGCGGTGGCCGAGCACGCGTTTGCACTGCTGCTGGCGGTGAACCGCCGCATCCACAAGGCTTATGTGCGCGTGCGCGAGATGGACTTTTCGCTGGACGGGCTGGTGGGGTTTGACCTCTATGGCAAGACCTTTGGCGTGATCGGCACCGGCCGTATCGGCGAGGCCGCCATCGGCATTGCCCGCGGTTTCGGCATGCGCGTGCTGGCCTGCGACCCGCAGCAGGACGCGGCGCTGGCGGCGCGGCTGGGCTTCGACTACGCGCCGCTGGCGGAGGTGCTGGCGCACAGCGACGTGCTGAGCCTGCACGTGCCGCTGCTGCCGGCCACGCGCCACATCATCGACGCGGCGGCGTTGGCGGCGATGAAACCCGGCGCCATCCTGATCAATACCAGCCGTGGTGCGCTGGTGGATACGCCGGCCGTCATCGACGCGCTGAAGCGCGGCCAACTGGCGGGGGTGGGGCTGGACGTGTACGAAATGGAGGAGGGCGTGTTCTTCGAGGATTTGTCCGATACCGGCCTGCAGGACGACCAGCTGGCGCGGCTGCTGACCTTCCCCAATGTGCTGGTCACCTCGCATCAGGGCTTTCTGACGCGCGAGGCGCTGGCCAATATCGCCGATACCACGCTGGGCAACGCCACGGCCTTTGCCACCGGCGCAGCGCTGGCCAACGAGGTATTGCCGCAGTAGCGCGTGGCGTTGCGAATGAAAAAAGGTTGGCCGCGGCCAACCTTTTTGTTTGCGACTAGCGTGTTTATTGCGCCAGCGGGTCGCGACGGAATACCCAGTGCGTGGCGTCCGAGGCGTTGGCATCGAAAGCGTAGCCTTCGCTGTTAAAGCCCTTCAGTGCCTCGGCATCGCTCACCGCGTGTGCTACCGCCCAGCGCGCCATCAGGCCGCGAGCGCGTTTGGCGTAAAAACTGATGATCTTGTAGTGGCCGTTTTTCAGGTCCTGGAACACCGGCGTGATCACGGTGGCCTGCAGTTTTTTCGGCTTCACCGACTTGAAGTACTCGTCCGAGGCCAAGTTCACCAGCTGCGGCAGCGGCTGTTTGGCCAGTTCGGCGTTCAGCGCGTCGGTGATGATGTCGCCCCAGAACTGGTACAGGTTGGCGCCGCGCGGGTTGGCCAGGCGGGTGCCCATTTCCAGGCGGTAGGCCTGCATCAGGTCCAGCGGGCGCAGCAGGCCGTACAGGCCGGACAGAATGCGCAGGTGCTGCTGCAGCCAGTCCAGCTGCGGCTCGCTCAGGCTGGCGGCGTCCAGCCCTTCATAGACATCGCCCATGAACGCCAGCACTGCCTGCTTGGCGTTTTCTGGTGTAAATTCACCGCCCCAGTCGTGAAACCGTCCGGCGTTCAGCGTGGCCAGGGCATCGCTGATGCCCATCAGCTGGCCGATGTCGGCCGGGCTAAGCTGGCGCAGCGTGGCGATCAGCTCGGCGCTGTGGGCCAGGAAGCCGGGCTGCGTATGGCGGGCGGTGTGGGCAGGGGTGTCGTAGTCCAGCGTTTTGGCTGGCGAAATAACCATCAACATGTCACGTCCTTTGGCGGTAGGCGGCGGCCATTCTAATGCATGGCGCCGCCTGCGGTGAACGGGGCGGGCAGGAAAGGCAGGCATGCGGGTATTGGTACAGCGCGTTACCCAGGCGTCGGTAACGGTAGACGGCAGCATCACGGGGCAGATCGGCGCCGGCTTGCTGCTGCTGGTGGGGGTGGAAGAGGCGGATGGCGCCGCCGATATCGACTGGCTGGTGCGCAAGGTAAGCCAGTTGCGCATTTTCAATGACGACGCGGGGGTGATGAACCGCTCGGTGCTGGACGCAGGGGGCGAAGTGCTGGCGGTGAGCCAATTCACGCTGTTTGCCAGCTGCAAGAAGGGCAACCGCCCCGGCTACAGCCGCGCCGCACGGGGCGAGATTTCGCAGCCGATGTTCGATCGCTTTGTGCAGGCAATGGCAACCGCGCTGGGCAAGCCGGTGCCCACCGGCGTGTTTGGCGCCGACATGCAGGTGGCGCTGGTGAACGATGGCCCGGTCACCATCTGGCTGGACAGCAAGGCGCCGGAATAAGCCGGTAGTACAGGGTTGGCCGCACGGCGGCAGGCCTTGTGCGGGTGGCGAGGCGGGGAGGGGGGCGCCAAACCGGCGCTGTAAAGCAAAAAAGCCGTTGACTGTGTCAACGGCTTTTTTAACTGGTGCCCAAGAGAAGACTCGAACTTCCACACCCTTGCGGGCGCTAGGACCTGAACCTAGTGCGTCTACCAATTCCGCCACCTGGGCGCTGCTTTGCTGTATCATCGATGCCGCTGACTTGTTTCGATCAGTGCATCGAAGAAGCACGCATTATAATGACGATTCTGGAAGTGTCAATGGCCTCCAATAGAAAAAACAGCAATAAATCGGCGCTACGCCTGCAGGACCCGTTCCTCAGTCGCGAAAAAGCCAAATACGACAATCCCTTACCTAGCCGCGAATTCATTCTTGAACTCCTCGAAAAAAATGGCGTGCCGATGCACGCAGAGGAGCTGGCGGCCGCTTTCCCGATTTACGAGCACGAACTGGACCTGTTCGAGCGACGCCTGCGCGCGATGGAGCGTGCCGGCCAGATCCTGATCAACCGCAAGGGCGAGCTCTGCGTGGCAGAGAAACTCGACCTGGTTGCCTGCCGCATCTCCGGCCACCGTGACGGTTACGGTTTCGCCGTGCGCGAGAGCGGCGAAGGCGACGACATTTACCTGTCCGAACGCGAAATGCACAAGGTGATGCACGGCGACCGTGTCATGGTGCGTCCGGGCGGTACCGACCGCCGTGGCCGTACCGAAGGCCGCATCGTCGAGGTACTGGAACGCGCCACCACCCGCCTGATCGCCCGCATCTATAGCGAGCGCGGCGTGTGGTACGCGGTATCCGAAGACCGCCGCGTGCGCCAGGAAATGCTGGTGGAAGCCGGCGGTGACGGCGGCGCCAAGCACGGCCAGGTGGTGATGGTGGATATCGTCGATTACCCCGACGCGCACCGTCAGGCCATCGTGAAGGTCAGCGAAGTGCTTGGCGACTACGCCGACCCGGGCATGGAAATCGAAATTGCGCTGCGCAAGCACGACCTGCCGCACGTGTTCAGCGACGAAGCCGTGGCCCAGGCCGTGGCCACCTCGCAGAAGGTGGGCAAGAAAGACATCAAGGGCCGCGTTGACCTGCGCGACCTGCCGCTGGTGACCATCGACGGCGAAACCGCCCGCGACTTCGACGACGCCGTGTACGCCGAAAAGAGCGGCAAAGGCTTCCGTCTGATCGTGGCCATTGCCGACGTCAGCCACTACGTACGCCCCGGCGACGCGCTGGACGTGGATGCGCGCACCCGCAGCACCTCGGTGTACTTCCCGCGCCGCGTCATCCCCATGCTGCCGGAAGAGCTGTCCAACGGCATCTGCTCGCTGAACCCCGACGTCGACCGCCTGTGCATGGTGTGCGACATGCAGGTATCGGCACGCGGCAAAGTGAAGAAATATCAGTTCTACCCGGCCGTGATGCGCTCGCAGAACCGCTTTACCTATACCCAGGTATGGCAGCTGCTGTCCGAAGGCGGCGAGCACAAACTGCGCCCGCAGCTGGAAACACTGTATGCGCTGTACCAGCAGCTGCTGGCGCAACGCCACAAGCGCGGCGCGGTGGATTTCGACACCGTCGAAACACAGATGCTGTTCAACGAGCAGGGCAAGATCGACAAGATCGTGCCGGTGGTGCGCAACGACGCCCACCGCCTGATCGAGGAATGCATGCTGGCGGCCAACGTTTGCGCGGCCGAGTTTATCCAGAAGCACGAGCACAAGTGTTTGTTCCGCGTGCACGAAGGCCCCACGCCCGAGAAGCTGGAAAACCTGCGCCGTTTCCTGAACGTCAGCGGCCTCACGCTGGGCGGTGGCGACAAGCCCACCACCAAGGATTACGCGGAGCTGGCCGAACGCGTGCGCGAGCGCCCGGACGCCAGCATGATCCAGACCATGCTGCTGCGCTCCATGCAGCAGGCGGTGTACCAGCCGGAAAACCTGGGCCACTTCGGCCTGTCGTACGAGGCGTACACCCACTTTACCTCGCCGATCCGCCGCTACCCCGACCTGCTGGTACACCGTACCATCAAAGCCATCCTGGCCGACAAGAAGTACAAGCCGGGCAAATGGGAAGCCATCGGCGAGCACTGCTCGATGGCCGAGCGCCGCGCCGACGACGCCAGCCGCGACGTGCAGTCCTGGCTCAAAACCTACTACATGCGCGACAAGGTCGGCGAGGTCTACACCGGCAAGATCAGCGCGGTGGCCGGTTTCGGCATTTTCGTGCTGCTGGACGAGCTGTACGTAGAAGGCCTGATCCACATTTCCGAGCTGGGCAAGGACTACTTCCACTTCCACAAGGACCTGCAAGCCATCATCGGCGAAAAGAGCGGCCTGCGTTACCAGCTGGGCGATGCCGTTACCGTCAAGGTGATGCGCGCCGATCTGGAAACCGCGCAGGTAGACTTTGCGCTGCTCGATGTTGGCCGCAGCAAGGGCGATGGCGGGCGTGACGGTGGCAGGGATGGCGGTCGCGACCACGATCGCGGTTCGCGCCAGCAGAAACACCGCCGCGACAAGCGTCGCCAGGGCGGTTTCGAGCCGCCGCAGAAGGCCCCGGCCAAGCCGGTGGCGGAAGTCAGCGTCAAGCTGGTGCCGGCTGTATTGCCGGTGGCCAGCGAGCCGGTGCCGGCAGCCAAGCCGTCGTCGCGCAAGCGCCACCGTGGCAAGGGCAATGCGGCCAACAAGCCGGCAGAGGCAGCGGCTGCCAAACCTGTGGAAACCAAGCCGGTTGCAGCCAAGCCGGTAGCGCCTAAGCAGGTCGAAACCAAGCCGGTTGAGCCGAAGATGGTTGAAGCCAAGACGGTCGAGGCCAAACCGGTCGAAACCAAACAGGTTGCAGCCAAGCAGGTTGAAACCAAGCCGCTAGCGCCTAAGCAGGTCGCAGCCAAGCCGGTTGAGCCGAAGCAAGTCGAAACCAAGCCGGTCGCACCGAAGCAGGCTGAGACCAAGCCGGCCGTCGCTGAAGCGCCGGTCACGGCCAAGCCGCCGCGTGCACCGCGCAAAGCGGCTGCTGCCAAGGTGTCGGCTAGCCAGGCCGAGCCAGCCCAGCCTCAACAGGCTGCTAGCCAGCCGGCACCGCAAACTGCCGCTCCGGCAGCTGATGCCGCCCCCGCCAAAGCGCCGCGCCGTCGCAAGCCGGCGGCTAGTGCTGCGGCCAACCCTGCGCCAGCCAGTGAGGCGCCGGCCAGTCCGGCACCTGCCGCGCCAGCGGCCGATGGCGCTGCGCCCAAGCCGCGTAGCCGCCGCAGCCCGCGCCGTTAAGCCCGGCGTAGCAAGCAAAAACAAAACCGCAGCCTGGTGCTGCGGTTTTGTTTTATCGATGGAAATGACTTGTGCATAATGTGCTTTCTAATGACAAGAAAATGAAGCACAAGGAGAGCCGCATGAAGAAAACCCTGATGGCGCTACTGCTGGCGGGTATCTACAGCCAGGTAAGTCAGGCTGCGCTTAAACCGGAAAGCGAAGCGGTGGTGGCGGTCAAGCTGGACAAGCAGTGCCGCTGGCTGGTGCAGAAGGGTAGTGATTGCACCATCGATCAGCAAACCACCATCCTGAAAGATGCCGGGCGGGCATTGGGCAGCTATACGGTGTGGGCCAACGCCGGCGACAAGGTGGAAATCGAGGAGGCGTATACCCTGCAACCGGATGGGCGCAAGCTCAAGGTGCCGTCGCGGGACATCCAGCAGGGGGACGTGCCCGGTGAAAACGGCTTCCAGGGCCATCGCTTCATCAAGCTGGCGTTTCCCGAAGTGGCGGTCGGCAGTACGCTGGTGATTCGCCAGCGCCGGCAGGAGGCGCAGGTGGCCCCGTTTGCCAACTTGTCCGAGCGTATCAGGATGGATGCCGATGCCGTTCGCTACGACCAACTCAACCTGCGTATCGAATCGGACCAGTCGTTGCACTGGCGCAGCAAATACACGGAAGGTTTGCTGCAAGTAGCGCAGCAGGATGAAGGCCGCGTGTTTACGGCCAGCCTGACCCAGCCTTTGTTTCTGGATACCACCGAAAGTGGCCGCCGCTTCCGTTTCCGGCTGGGGCCGCAGCTGGAGATCAGCACCGAGCCGGATGCGTTGCGCTATCTGGCACCGGTAGCGCAGGCTTTCGACCAACGCTTGCGCGATGCCTTGCCGCCACGCGCTCAGGCAACGGTTGATGGCGTCAAGGGTGTACCGTGGCAGCAGCAGGTGGCCACTATCTTGCGTGATGTCAACGAGCGTATCCGCTACATGGGCGACTGGCGTCGCAGCGAAAACGGCTACATTCCGTTTACGCTGGCGCAGATCGAGCAGCGCGGTTTTGGCGATTGCAAGGACATGGCGCTGACGTTGGCCGCCATGTTGCGTGCGGCAGGTTTGCAGGCCGAGGTGGCGCTGGTACAGGCGGGTGTGGATAACACCCCGCCGTTGCTGACCCCGCACGGCTATTTGAACCACGCCATCGTGCACTTGCAGGTAGACGGCCGTGATTACTGGCTGGACGGTACGCAAAAGCTGAATGCGCTGGGTGGGGTGTTGTCGCAGCTGGAGGACCGCCCTGCCTATCTGCTGCGTGATGGCCAGGTGCAAGCTGCGCTTATTGCGGCCAACGATCCCTTGCAAAGCCAGGAAGTGCAGCAAATCGATTACACGCCAGCGGCGGATGGCGTCTGGCAAGTAGCTGGCAGCAGCACTCTCAGTGGTGTTGTTGCCCGGAACCTGTTGCATACCGAGCTGGAAGAGGGGGCGCAGGCGCTCGATCGGGAGTTGGCCGATAGTTTTACCTATGGTGCGATGAGATTGAGCAATGCCAAGGTGGCGCGCTCGCCATTGCCGCGCCTGCTGGATCAGCCCTATCGGTTTACGGCTACGGGGAGTACCCGCAATTTCTGGCGTCCCCTGGCCCGCTTCCGCCTAGTGGATCTGCGTTTTCTTGATGCCCGCTTGGCGGCACTGCGCGAGTATCAGGCCAAGGCAGGTGTCAGCGATTATCTGCTGGAAACCGGCGGTGGCTCGGCTACGGTCAGGCTGCACGGCGTTCGTGCGGTGGCCGAGCCGGAGCGCTGCGAAGTCATCTCGCCGTGGCTGGAGTACCGCATCGATCCGCTAAAAGTGGCTGATGGCGTGGGCTTGCGTCAGCAGTGGCTGCGCAAGCGGCTGTGGGTAAGCGCGGAAGAACTGGCCAGCCCGGCGTTCGCGGGCATGCTGGACCAGTTGGAACTGTGCGAAGCGCAGTCACAAATCCTGCTGCAGAAATAAGCCCGCCTGCAAAAAACGCAGCCTAATCGGTTGAAACCAAACAGGTTTAAGCCAAGCCGGTAGCGCCGAAGCAGGCCGAGAGCAAACCAGCCGCCGCAGTCCGCGCCGTTAAGCCCGGCGTAGCAAGCAAAAACAAAACCGCAGCCTGGTGCTGCGGTTTTGTTTTATTAACTGCTGTAGCAAGAGCCGGTCGGGTCTGCTGCGCTTGTTTTGCCTATGACTCTGTTGTATTTTGCTAAATTGCCAATGAGAATAATTATTGATACATGATCAAGTCTGCCAAGCTTTTACTGTGTCTTGCGGTGTCCATGCCAGCGATGGCTGCTTTCAAATCTCCGCTGGAAGCCAACTCTGCTTTGCGCTTGCGACAAGATTGCCAGTGGCAAGTCGCAGAAGGTAGTGACTGCCGCATCGAGCAAGCGGTAACCATTCTGAGTGATAGTGGCCGTGATGTTTTTGGTACCACTACCCTGGTGTTTCAGGAGCACGAAACGCTTACCTTGTTACGTGCCTATACCCGTCAGCCTGATGGCAAGGAAGTTGCTGTGCCGGAAGGCGATATCCAGCGCGGTAGCATGCCCGGGCAACAAGGCTTCGTGAGTAGCAGCTATCTGACGGTTGCTTTTCCGGCGGTGCGTACCGGTAGTACCATCGTGCTGGAGTATCGCCGTAAAACTGCGAGAGTCGAGCCTTTCAAGGCTTTGTCGATGCTGCAGGGGGTGTCCCCCGGCAGTCAGCGCATAGACGAGTTCGACTGGAAAATCAGCGCCGATCAGCCGCTGCAGTGGGCCGGGCGCCATCTGGATGGTCGCATCGAGGTGACGCAGTCTGCCGACGGCAAGGCGTTAGCCGTACGCAGTCTCCAGCCAATGTTCTTTGACGTGACAGAGCCCGGTAGCCGTTTTGCCTTGCGCAAGCTGCCAGTGATTGATGTCAGTACCGAGGCCGACCCCTTGCGTTATCTGGCGCCGATTGCCGCCGGTTTTGCGCAACGTCTGGCAGCCCCGCTGCCGACGCAGGCTGCTGCGGCAGTGGCAGCGGTACAGGGTAAGCCGTGGCAGCAGCAGCTAGCCAGCCTGGTGGCGGACGTGAATACCCGCATCCGCTATATGGGCGACTGGCGGATATCGGAAAATGGTTACTTGCCGTTTACGCTGGCGCAGATCGAGCAGCGTGGTTTTGGTGACTGCAAGGATATGGCGCTGACGCTGGCGGCCATGTTACGGGCTGCCGGCTTGCAAGCCGACGTAGCACTGGTGCGTGCCGATGCCGATAACACGCCATTGCTGCTATCGCCACAAAATGGTCTGAATCACGCCATCGTCAGGCTGCAGGTGGCAGGGCAGTCTTACTGGCTGGATCCGACGCAAAAGCTGAACGTATTGCACGGCCCGGTACGTGTGTTGCAAGACCGCACTGTCTTTGTATTGACTGACGACGGCCAAGTGAAGACCGACCGCATACCGCTGGTGCTGGCAGAAACAAGCTACAACCGGCAGCAGCTGGATTTCAGTTCGCTGGATGGCCGCACTTGGCAACTGGCAGCAGAAGGCGAACTGGCTGGGAGCATGGCGCGCCAGATGCTGGGGATGGAGACCGTGCTGGGTAAAGAGGGGCAGGACAGACTGCTGGCCGAGGGTTTGTTGTCCAGTGGCATGGTCAAGGTCAGTCATCAGGTGCAGCGTGCCGCGGTGCCAGCGTTGCTGACCACGCCATACCGTTACACGGTTGCGGCTAAGGTCGCGCAAGTCACCAAGCCGCTGGGGGCCTTCCGTTTGCTGGACTTGCGTCAGGCTGCTGGCCGGGTTGCCACCTGGCGACAATGGCAAGCCAAGAACGGCGTGACGGATTACCTGATGGAGGCGGGCAATGAGATCAACGTGACGCGGGTGCATGGCGTCAAGCCATTGGCCCAGCCTGCCAGTTGCCAAGTGCATTCGCCTTGGGCCGACTACACGCTGAAGGCAGTAGCGGTCAAAAACGGGGTAGGGCTGGCGCAGCAGTGGGTGCGTAAATCGTTGTGGTTGTCTGCCGATACCATGCGGAGTGCCGAGTTCGGCCGGTTTGTCGACCAGCTGGAAGAGTGCGACGGCCAGGCGCAGATTCTTCTGCAAAAGTAACGGCTGCCCGGCCATGCGGCCAACCTGTCAGGTTGGTCGCATCGTCGCGTTTCGCGCTTAGAAGCTCACCAGCGTCAGTACGCCCACCACGGCAAAAATGCCGGCGGCGATCTTGTGTACCAGTGCTACCGGCAGCTTGCGCGCCGCCACTTCGCCCAGCAATACCGCCGGTACGTTAGCGATCATCATGCCTAGCGTGGTACCCATCACCACACCAATGGTGGCGTCCATGTAGCGTGCCGACAGCGCCACGGTGGCGATCTGGGTCTTGTCGCCCATCTCGGCCAGGAAGAAGGCGATACAGGTGGCACCAAACACGCCAAAGCGCTCGAACAGATTGGTTTCGTCGTCCAGCTTGTCGGGAATCAGCATCCACACCGCCATGGCGATGAACGACACGCCCAGTACCCAGCGCAGGATATTCATGTCGATAAAACCGGTGGCAACGTGGCCCAGCCAGGCGGCAGCGGCATGGTTCAGCACGGTGGCGACAAAGATGCCCAGGATGATGGGAACGGGCTTCTTGAAGCGGGCGGCCAGCAGCAGGGCCAGAAGCTGGGTTTTATCGCCGATTTCGGCCAGGGAAACAATGCCGGTGGACAGGAAGAAGGCTTCCATCAAAGACTCCAAGGGGGCTGCGCATACGTCATGACCCACCATGGCGCAGCCCCCGCTGTGCATGGCGAATCATGAGTCTTGCCAAACCGAATGTCGCTGGCGCCATGGCCGAACGGCCAAGTGTGTTGACGCAAGCCCCTGCTGTCTCGCAGGGCGGCTACTCCCTCAGGAAGCCGGCATGATACCGGCAGCACGCGGCGCCGACAAGCAAAAACGGCAGCCCGAGGGCTGCCGTTTGCGGGAAGGCGCGAATGCTTAGGCGCGCTTCTTGAATTCGTTGGTGCGGGTGTCGATTTCGATCAGGTCGCCGATTTCAACGAAGGCCGGTACCGGGATTTCCAGGGTGGTGCCTTTGATACGGGCCGGTTTCAGTACCTTGCCGGAGGTGTCGCCACGAACGGCCGGCTCGGTGTATTCCACTTCGCGTACCACGGTGGTCGGCAGCTCAACGGAGATGGCCTTGCCGTTGTAGAAGGTCACTTCGCACTGGTCTTCCATGCCGTCGATGATGAACGGAATCACGTCTTCCATGTTTTCCGCTTCAACTTCGTACTGGTTGAACTCGGTGTCCATGAACACGTACATCGGGTCAGCGAAGTAGGAGTAGGTGCACTCGCGCTTTTCCAGTACGACAACGTCGAACTTGTCGTCGGCTTTGTAGACGGTTTCGGTACCGGCGCCGGTCAGCAGGTTCTTCATTTTCATCTTCACAACGGAAGCGTTACGGCCGGATTTGGAGAATTCGGCTTTCTGCACCACCATCGGGTCGTTGCCAACCATGAATACGTTACCAGCGCGGAGTTCCTGTGCGGTTTTCATGCTTATAAAGTCCTAATGTCTTGAATTGGAATGGAAACGGATTTCCAGAAAACCCGCTATTGTAGCCTGAATTCGGCAAATTGCACCAGCCGCTGCGCCAGGCTGCCGCCGGCCAGAATTTGCCCTGGCCAGGCCCTGGCATGCTGCTGCCATGCCGGCCATTGCGCCTGCAAGGCTGGCCAGGCTTCGATGGCCAGCCGGTTGCGGTTCCATTGCTGCATGAAGGCCTGCACCGCCTCGCTAAGCGCAGGCGGCATGGCGCGACAATAGTGCTGCAGGAAGGCGGCCAGCTTGTCCAGGTGGGCGTCGTCGTCCTGGCGGTAGATGTGCCAGGCAAACGGCCGGCCGGCCCATTGCGCGCGCAGGAAGCTGTCTTCGCCGCGCACCACGTTGAAATCGCAGCTCCACAGCAGGCGGTCGTAGCCGCGCTGGTCGCTCATCGGCAGCAGGTAGAGCGCCAGTTGGCCGCACTGATAGTGCTGGCCGGCGGCGGCGCCTGCTGGCAGGCCCAGCGCCTGCAGCACGTCCGGCACCACCTTGCCCATCGGCAGCAGCAGCTGCACCGGCTGGCTGCCGGCGGCCAACTGCTGCACCCATTGCGCCGCCGCCGGGCTGTCGTAGGCAAACAGGCTGTAGCGCACGCCGCCGGGCGGGCAGGGCGGTACGCCGCGCGCTTGCCAGTAAGCGTGCTGTGCCGCGATGTCGGCCTGCCACGCGTCGCGCTCGGCCTGCAAGGCTTGCTCGCACAGCAGGCCGCCGGTGCGCGGGGTAAAGCCGGGGAAGAAAAAGTACTTTTGCAGCGGCAGGCGCGGGTGCGGCGACGGCAGGCCGTGGCAGCCTTCCACCCAGTCTTCGGCCGACAGGTATTCCAGGTTCAGCCATAGCGGCGGCTTGGCTTGTGCCGCCATCGCGTGCTGATAACCGTCCGGCAGCTCGCAGGCAAAGGCTTCGATCACCACCTCGCCGACGGCGGCGTCTGGCGGTAGGGTGTCCGCCCAGTGCCGCACCTCGATGCCGTCCAGCCACTGGCGGGCCAGCGCCACGTCCAGTGCCGGCGCAATGCGGGCAAAGCTGGCCAGGTCGTCCACCCACAGCGTCAGCTGCCAGCCGTGTTCGTGCGCCAGCTGGCGCGCCAGCCGCCAGCAGACGCCGATATCGCCGTAGTTATCGATGACGCGACAGAACAGGGAGCAATGCATGACAGATACCGGCGGGATGACAGGGCGCCAGTATAGCGGGCTGCTGCCGGCGTTGCAGCGGCCGGCAGGCTGGCCGCGCCGCCATATAATGAGCAGATGAAACGCCTGCTTATCCTGTGCCTGTTCGGCGCTGCCGTGCACGCCGCCTCGCCCGTTATCGCCCCTGGCGACGCGCTGGCCGCCCGCTTGCAGCCGGTGGCCCCGGTGGCGTCGGTACCGCTGGCGGCCTTGCAGGCGTTGCCGGAGGCGCTGCTGCAGCCGCGCAGCCTGCTGCCGGCGTGGGGCGATTACCCGCTAACCGCCTTGCGCCAGCTGGCGCATTACCAGCAGCAGTGCCAGGGCAACCTGGGCGCGGTAGCGGTGGCATGGCAGCAATTTGCCCGTGCCTACTGCCGCGGCCAACCCTTGCCCGCCGCCTGGTGGGCCGCGCACCCGGTACACCCGCTGGGCGGCAGCAGTGCCGGCGTCTGGCGCCAGCGTTGGCCGCACGGCGCGCCGGCTGCCGGCCTGCATCTGCGCGAGCGCAGCGACGCGCTGGCACCGTTGGCCGCGTTGTCCGACGACAAGCTCGACGCTTTGTTGGCCGGCGAGCGCTGGCTGCGGCAGGGCGACAGCCTGTGGTGGCTGCACGACGGCCACTGGCGGCAGTACCGTGCCGTGCAGTGGCAGCCGCTGCTGGCCGAGCTGGGCTGGCAGTGGGCGCACGAGGGCAGCAGCGCGTGCCAGGCCCGGCTGGGCCGCGACTGCCTGCAGCCGTTGCCACCCAGCCCGTGGCCGTGGCGCCTGCTGGGTGGTGTACTGGTAGCGGCCACGGCGATGAGCCTGCTGTGGCTGGCCTGGCAGCGCCGCCGCCTGGAGCGCGAACGCCGCCGCGCCTTGCAATTGCTGACCCACGAACTGCGCACGCCCATCACCGGCCTGGCCGGCGTGGTAGAGCAGCTGCGCAGCCAGTTCGACCTGCTACCGCCTGCCGCACAGCACAGCTTCGGCCAGCTGGCCGGTGGCGTGGCGCGCCTGCGCCAGCTGGCGGAGGCCAGCCGCCACTACCTGGGCGCCGGCCATTTTGCACAGGCGCTGCAGCCGGTGCCCTTGGCCGACTGGCTGGACGGCGTGGCCGAACGCCACCAGTGCCACTACTGTCTGCAGCAGGACGTTACCCTGCTGCTCACCCCGTACTGGCTGACGCTGTGTCTGGACAACCTGCTGGCCAACGCCCGCCGCCACGGCCGCGCGCCGTGGCAGCTACACGCCGCCTGGGATGGCCGCATGCTGACCTTGCACGTCACCGACGCCGGCCGTCTGCCGCATTACCGGCTGCACCGCCTGCTACGACGCGACAGCGCCGGCGACGGCATGGGCCTGGGGCTGGGCATCGTCGCCGACGCCATGCGCCGCATGGGCGGCCGGCTGCGGCTGTCCGGCCCGCCCACCACCTTCACCCTTTGCCTGCCGGCGCGGCAGGCCGAAAGCGCACCATGAGTACCCTGTTGTTGATCGAGGACGACCCGCTGCTGGGCGACAGCCTGCAGCGCTACCTGCAAGCCGAGGGTTACACCTGCCTGTGGCAGGCTGCCGCCGACGGTGTGGCCGCCTGCTGGCACCAGGCCGACCTGGTGATCCTGGACCGCAGCCTGCCCGACGGCGACAGCCTGCGCCACCTGCCGGGCTGGCTGGCGCGCAAGGCGCTGCCGGTGATCGTGCTGACCGCCCGTGTCGAGGTGGCCGACCGCGTGGCCGGCCTGGACGCCGGCGCCCGCGACTACCTCAGCAAACCGTTTGCCCATCAGGAGTTGCTGGCGCGCATTCGTGCCCAGCTGCGCCAGCTGGGCGACGGCAGCCTGCAGGTAGGCGCCTTGCAGTTGTACCCCGCGCGGCAGGCCGCCAGCTGGCAGGGGCAGGCGGTGGCGCTGTCGCCCACCGAGTTTGCGCTGCTGGCCACGCTGGCGCGCATGGCAGGCCGCGTGATGAGCCGCGACGAGCTGCTGAACCAGGTGTGGGGCTACGACCACTTCCCCAGCACCCGCACCGTGGACACCCACATCCTGCAGCTGCGGCAGAAGCTGCCCGGCATCGCCATCGAGACGCTGCGCGGCGTCGGTTACCGGCTGCACGCGGCATGAAGCGCCTGCTGCTGAGCATGCTGGCCGCGCCATGCCTGGCGGCCACGCCGCTGGACGCCGTCAACCGTGCACTGCTTGGCGGTGATGCCGCGGCGGCGTGGCAGGCGTTGGCCGCCAGTTGGCCGCAGCTGGACAGCCAGGCGCAGCGCGATAGCTGGCAGGCAGCACTGGCGGCGCTGGCCGCCGAACATTGCGGCAAGGACGCGCCGTTGCAGTTGCCGCCGTGGCAACCGGCGCTGACGCTGGAGCTGGCGCAGCGCGACATGCCGCTGGCGCGCAGCTATCGCGTCACGCTCAGCGGCGAAGGCGACGCCCGCAGCGCGCAGTTGCTGGACGATCACGGCAGCAATCTGCTAGCCGGCGCTCGTTACGAGGCTGAAGGCGGCCGCCGCTTCCGCCTCACCGGGCCGGACCTGGCCGCGCCGCTGGCCGGCGGCCGCTACCGTCTGCTGCTGCAGGCCGGCAAGCAGCAGTGGCAGGTGCAGCTGCTGTTGCCACCGGTGGCCAACCTGGGCTGGCTGGCGCGGCAACCGCTGGGTGTGGCCCGCTTGCCCCCGCCGCGTGCCGCCTGCCCGGCGCCGTGGCTGGAGCAATCACTGCTGCGGCGCAGCGATTTTGCCCTGCTGTGGTGGCAGCGCCGCGCGCCGGGCCAGGCGCTGCGCTGGCCTGCGGCCAACGGCGAGCAATGGCAGAGCCTGGCACTGGTACAGGCCGAAGCCCGTGGCGCGCTGGTGTTGCGCGTGGTGCAGCGCCAGGTGGGGCCGCGCTAGCAGCCCGCGTTGCCGGTGTCCGGGCGCTGCTGGCCACCGTCACCGCGCTGTCACGCGCCTGTCGCATACTGGCGTGTGGCAAGCGCCGGGAGGGCAGACATGGCGGCAGGCAATACCCGTTTTGATAGCGAGCAGATCGGCCTGATCTGCGCTTACCGCTTTACCCCGTCGCAGCCCGGGCAGCCGCTGGCCGCCGACGCATTGCCGCCGCTGCTGGCCGCCGGCCTGCCCGACGACAGCTTTCTGTGGCTGCACCTCAACCTGTCGCACAGCGCCTGCCAGCGCTGGCTGCGCCACAGCCTGCCGCTGCCCGAAGTGTTCTTCGAGCAGCTGGGCAGCGTGGCTGGCTCCACCCGGCTGGAGCACGTGGACGAAGTACTGCTGGCGGTGGTGAACGACGTCACCTTCGAGTTTGACCACAGCGTGACCGACGTGGCCACGCTGTGGGCCTGCGCCACGCCGCAAGTGCTGGTGACGGCGCGGTTGAAGCCGTTGCGCGCGGTGGACCAACTACGCGCCAGCGTCAAGCGCGGCCAGGGGTTTGCCTCGCCGCCGGCCTTGCTGGTGCACCTGCTGCAGGACCAGGCCGACTTGCTGATCCGCATCGCCCGCGACAGCACCGCCAAGGTGGACGAGCTGGAAGACCGCCTGCTGGCGCAGCGGCTGGGCGACCGCCGTGCCGAGCTGGCCGCGCTGCGCCGCATGCTGGTCCGCCTGCAACGCCTATTGGCGCCGGAGCCGGGCTCGGTGTTCCGCCTGCTGAACAAGCCGCCGGCCTGGCTGGGCGAGCAGGAGCTGCAAGACCTGCGCGAGGCCACCGAGGGCTTTTCGCTGGTGCTGGGCGACCTGCAATCGCTGGTGGAGCGCATCAAGCTGCTGCAGGAAGAGCTGGCCGCGGTGCTGAACGAGCAGACCAACCGCACGCTGTTCACGCTGACGCTGGTCACCGTGCTGGCGCTGCCCATCAATATGGTGGCCGGCTTCTTCGGCATGAACGTGGGCGGCATTCCGTTTGCGGCCAACCCGCACGGCTTCTGGCTGCTGGTGGCGCTGGTGGCCGGCTTCACGCTGCTGGTGGGGCGCTGGGCATTCCGCTGGCGCGAGCGGTTCTGACATTCGCCTGACACAGCGCCGCCGCCGCTGCGCTGTAATGCCGCCATCTGACCTCACGGAGCAAACGATGGCCTTTTCCTTTCGCCTGTGCCTGGCCGGCGCGCTGCTGGCGGCCAACCTGGCCCACGGCGCCGACCTGATTACCTTCTGGGACGCGCGCCCGCGCCACGGCGTCAACATCATGAACCGGCAAGTGCCCGACGCCGCGCTGTACCGCACCGCCCGCGCCCAGGGCGTGGAATGGGTGCGGCTGGCGTACGACAAATGGCAGCCGGCGCAACGCGATTTCCTGATCGGCAACGCCGACCGCTACCAGGGCCTGGTGGCGGCCGACCTCGCCACGCTGCGCCGCACACTGGACGCCGCCCACGCTGCCGGCATCAAGGTGGTGATCGCTCCGCTCAGCCTGCCCGGCATGCGCTGGCGACAGAACAACGGCAACCGCTTTGATGGCCGTCTGTGGCAGGACAAACGCTACTGGCAGCAAAGCGCCGACTTCTGGCGCGATTTGGCGCAGCAGCTGAAAGACCACCCGGCGGTGGCCGCCTACAACCTGGTGAACGAGCCGGCGCCGGAAAAAGGCAGCGACGTGGCCGAGGACGCCAGCCTGCCGGCGCTGCAGGCCTGGTACCGCCGCGAGCAGGGCGGTACGCGCGACCTGCCGGCGTTCTACCGCCAGCTCACCGCCGCCATCCGCAGCGTGGACGCCAACACGCCGCTCATGCTTGACGGCAGCTGGTACGCCAGCGCCCGCGGCGGCCTGGCCTACTGGCCGCAGCCCAGCGCCGATAGCCGCACGCTGTACGCCTACCACATGTACGAGCCCTACGCCTGGAGCAACCCGAAGAACCACAAGCAGCCGCAGCCGTGGCGCTACCCCGGCGTGGTGGCCGGCCAGCGTTGGGATAAAGCTGCCGTTGCCGCCTGGCTGGCGCCGGCGCACGACTGGGCGCGGGCGCACGGCGTACCAGCCAGCCGCATGGTGGCCGCCGAGTTCGGCTGCCACCGTCGCAGCCCGGGTTGCGCGGCGTATCTGGAAGACGTGTTGCAGCTAGTGGAAGGGCAGGGGGCGCACTGGGCGGTGTACGCGTGGCGCGAAGACGCCTACGACGGTTACGACTACGAGCTGGGCGACAAAGCGCTGCCGTGGCAGTACTGGCAGGCGCAAGAACAGGGCAAGCCTTATGCGCTACCACGCGGCAACACGCCGCAGTGGCAGCCGATTGCGCGCCGGCTGGCGGCTAGCAACACGCCGTAAGAGGCATGGCAACAGCGCACCGGCCTGGTGTGTTTGCCAGGCCGGCGCCAGGATCGGGTAGTGCCGGGTTAGCGGGCTTGCTGGCGCTTGCGGCGCAGCAGTGCTGTACTCAGGCCCAGGCCCAGCATCAGCATGGCGTAGCTTTCCGGTTCCGGTACCGCGCTGGTAACCGAGATATTGTCCACATAGTTGTAGCCGTTAAAACTGAAACCCTGCACGGTCAGCTTGTCATTGCCGGTAGCCAGTGCCGAAAACGACAGCGTGCCGTGCGCAGCCGGGCTGTTGTCGATGCGGCCCAGCACGCTGCCATTCCACAGCACCTGCAGGGTTTGCATCGGCGAACTGTACTGGTTGCTGCCCGAGGTTTGCCACAGCAGCGATACGTTGTACCACTTGCCGTTCTGGGTAGGCAGTGCCTGTTCTACGCCGGCGACGCCATCCGTCGGATAGTTGCCCAAAGCCAGTGCTTTGGATGGCGTGAGAAAGTCGTATTGAGTCCATTTGCCGCTTTGGGTCCAGCTCGTCAAGCCGTTATCAAAGCTGCCATTGCTCACCAGGTTGTAACTTGCCAACGCCGGGGCGCTGAGGCTGCCGAGTGCCAGTGCCAGTAGCAGAGTGGGAGAAGACAAGCGCATCTGTGCGGTCTTTCTTTAGAAATTAGTTTATTGGATTGTATTGGCTTTTTTGAAATTGACAATTGAATATGCTTGTTAAGCGCATCGTTGTCGTGTGAATGGCACGAAAAGGGCTGGCGTGACGGGCGGCTTGCTCCCCACGTGGCTTAAGCCCGCCGGCCACGGAGGCCAATGCAAGGCGTGGAATTTGCGGCTGTGCAAGGTGCGGCCCGGTGTTGCCGGATCAGTGCAACCCTGTGGCGGCGAGCTCTGCTTGGCCGCGTCCATAAAAACACCCCCTGGCTGCGTGGCAGACAGGGGGGTGGTATGCAGCCAGGCTGCGCTTACAGCGCATTCGGTGCCTGGTGGGCAATGGCTGGCCAGGTTTCCAGCGCGCTGCGGATATGGCCGGGTACGTCTTCCAGCCACTTTTTCTGTACGTCCTTGTTCACGTTCAGGTACAGCTTGTTATCCACCACTTTCCACGCCAGCGGGTCGCCGTCCAGCTTTTTGCCCAGCGCCACGCCCATCGCGCAGAAGCCGCCAAACTGCGGCGCGTAGGCCGCCGGGTTGGCCTGGAACTGCTTCAGGTGGGCCTGGCTGGCAAAGCGGTAACGCACGCCGTCGTAGCTGGCCTGCCAGCGGGCGTCGCCCAGCGCCGGGGCCTGGTCGCTGAAGTAGGCCACCGGGTCGTAACCGTGCAAGCCCACGCCTTGGGCGTCCACATTGACGGCAGCGGTAGAGGTTTCGTCGTAAGCGCGGGCAGCCGGGGCGACGGCCAGCAGCAGGGCGGCGCCAAGCGTGGCGGCCAGCAGGGTGCGGGTAAGGCGCATGATGTTTCCTTTCGTCAGAGCGGGCTGGTCTGTGGCTTAGCCGTGCAGGGCCACACGCGGGAAGTCGATATCCAGTTGGCTGGCCTTGCCCAGGATGTTGGTCAGCAGGTTCAGCCCGACGTGGGTGATGATTTCCACGATCTCGGCGTCGCTGTAGCCGGCGGCGCGGGCCGCGTGCAGCTCGGCGCTGGTGATGTCGCCGGTGTGTTCCACCAGGCTGCGTGCCAGCTGCACGGCGACTGCGGCACGGGCGTCCTGGCTGCTACCGGCACGGTTGGCCGCCATTTCGTCGTTGTCCAGGCCGGCTTTGCGGCCGATGGCGGTGTGCGCCGACACGCAGTATTCGCAGCTGTTCTGTTGCGCCAGTGCCAGTGCAATGCGTTCGCGGGTGGCCGGGGCCAGCGCGCCGTTTTCTGCTACGCCATACAGGCCGAGGAAGGCTTGCAGTGCGGCGGGCGAGTGGGCAAACACCCGCAGGAAGTTGGGGACGGTGCCCAGCTTGGCCTGGATGGCGTCAAACAGGGCGTGTTGTTCGGCGTTGGCCTGGGCGTTGCTGACGATGCTGATGCGGCTCATGGTGTGTGTCCTTTTGCGAGGGGCCGGCGGCGAAGTGCAGTCGGTAAGTGCAGTGTGATTGCTATTGGTCAAAAGAAGAATTACCGTGTTTGGTAATTGATTATTTCGACTGGTGATGCAAATGGACCGCTTTCAGCAGATGCAGGTATTTCAGGCGGTGGCCGACGCGCAAGGCTTTGCCGGTGGCGCCCGCCGCCTGGGGCTGTCGGCGCCGGTGGTAACGCGGGCGGTGGCGGCGCTGGAGGAGGCGCTGGGGGTGCGGCTGTTTTACCGCACCACGCGCCACGTGCGGCTGACCGACGCCGGCCAGCGTTATCTGGACGACGTGCGGCGCATCTTGCTGGCGGTGCAGGAGGCCGACGACGCGGCGGCGGGCATTAACGCCGAGCCGCGCGGCCAACTGGTGCTGACCGCGCCGGTGCTGTTCGGCAAGCTGTACGTGATGCCGCAGGTGACGGCATTCATGCAGCAGTACCCGGCGGTGGCGATGAGCTGCCTGTTTCTGGACCGGGTGGTGAACATGCTGGAAGAGGGGGTGGACGTGGGCATCCGCATTGGCGAGCTGCCGGATTCCAGCCTGCGGGCGGTGCGGGTGGGGCAGGTACGGCGGGTGCTGGTGGCGGCGCCTGCTTATCTGGCGCAGCACGGTATGCCGCAAGATATCGACGATCTGGCGCGGCACCAGATTGTGGCCGCCAGCGCCATCAGCCCGACGCAGGAATGGCACTTCGCCACCGCCGACGGCAACCGTGCGGTACGGCTGCAGCCGCGGCTGACCGTTACCAGCAACGACAGCGCCATTGCCGCCGCCTGTGCCGGCATGGGCATTACCCGCGTACTGTCCTACCAGGTGACGGCACAGTTGGCCGCCGGCGAGTTGCAGCGCGTGCTACCCGGCAACGAGCCGCCGGCCTTGCCCATTCATGTGCTGCACCGCGAGGAACGCGGCGGCGCGGCCAAGGTGCGGGCGTTTGTCGATTTCATCAGCGCGGCGCTGCGGCAGGACGCCACGCTGGCCTGAGTGGGTGGGCGAACGGCCATGGCTGCCGCCCGTCATGCCCGTGGGTCAGTCGGCCAGCGCTGCCGGGTCGGTCATACCCGGCATCGCGCAGTAGCCGGGTAGCGCCGCCATGCGCGCCAGCCAGCGCCGGGTAGCCGGCCAGGCCGCCAGTGCTACCCGCCCTTCGCCGGCCAGCGCCAGGTAGGGCTGCACCGCCACGTCGGCAATGGTTGGCCGCGTGTCTGCCAGCCAGTCATGCTCACCCAGCCGGGCTTCCAGCAGCGTCAGTACCTGCTGCGTGGCAGCCTCGGCGTCGGTGGTATCGATGGCGCGGCCCCATTTGTAATGCAGGCGCAGCGCGGCCGGCCCGCGGCTGACTTCGCCTGCTGCCAGCGACAACCAGCCCACGATGCGGGCCTGAACCAGTGCGTCCTGCGGCAGCCATAGCCCGCTGGCGTCGTAGCGGCGCGCCAGGTAACACAGGATGGCCTGGCTGTCGCGCAGACAGTGTTCGCCATCGCACAGCACCGGTACCTGCCCCAGCGGGTTCATCGCCAGAAACCCGGCCGCTTTGTGCTGCCGGGCCGCCGCGTCTACCGGCTGCGATTGATAGCGTACGCCCAGCAGCGATAGCAGCAGGCGCACCTTGTGGCAGTTACCCGAGAGTGCGAATTCGTACAGTGTCAGCATGGTGGTCTCCGTTTACAGGTCGAGGGTGAGGGTGCCGTGCTGCGCGCGGGATACGCAGGTGCACATCCGGGTTTGCTGCTGCTGCGGGCCAAGCACGCTGTCGCGGTGGTCTACTTCACCGGCCAGCACCGTGGCCACGCAGGTGCCGCAGTGCCCGCTTTCGCAGCTGCGCGGCAGATGCACGCCGTGCGCGTCCAGCGCCGCCAGCACGCTTTGACCGGCGGCTACGGCGATGCTGCGCTGGCTGCGTGCCAGCTGCAGCGTGAACGGCGCCGCTGGCCGGTTGGCGTCGGCCTCGAAGCGCTCGCTGTGCAGCCGGCCCGGTGCCCAGCCCAGCTGCTGCGTGGCGGCGTGCAGCGCGTCCAGCATGCCGGCCGGGCCGCAGGCGTACACCTCGGTATCGTCGCTTTGCGCGGCCAGCAGCGCGGCCAGGTCCAGCCGCTGGCCGTGGCGGCTGTCGTGGCAGTGCAGCCGCTCGCCCAGCAAGGCCGTCAGTTCATCGATAAAGGCCAGCGTGTCGCTGCCGCGGCCGCTGTAATAAAGCTGCGGCGGCTGGCCGGCCGCGCATAGCTGGCGCGCCATCGCCATGAGCGGCGTAATGCCGATGCCGCCGGCAATCAGCAGCACAGGTTTGGCCGCTTCCGCTGGCAGCCGGAAGTGGCCGGCCGGTGGCGCGCAGTGCAGCAGCAGGCCCGGCGCGTAATGCTGGTGGATGTAGCGCGAGCCGCCACGGCCGTCTTCGGCCAGTTGGATGGCCAACTGGTAGCGCTGTGGCTGGATGCGGGTCAGCGAGTACGGTCGCCAGCCGCTACGGCCGTCCGGCAGCAGCACCGGCAGCGACAGGTGGCTGCCGGCGGCGGCAACAGGCAGCGCGGCGCCATCGGCGTGTTCCAGCGTCAGCCCCAGCACGCGTGGCGCCAGCCGGGTGACGCTGCGCACCCGCAACGGCAGCGGACCGTCGCCCAGCGTGGTGGGGCGCTGCTGCTGGCTGGCCAGCTGCTGGCGTAAGCGGGCCAGTTCGGTCTGTAGCGGCGCCAGCTCGGCGTGGTGCTCGGCTGCGCTGAAGCGTGGCGTGATGTGCTGCGGGCAGTTCCAGTCGAAAGCGTTGACCTGCAGTACGATGGCGCGCTCGATGCGGGCGCGGTAGGCGGGGTTTTCCAGTTGCGCCATCAGCGCCGGGTCGTCGGCGGCGTCCACCACGCGGGCTTCGCACCACAGCTTCAGCCGGCGGCGGTTGGGGTAGTCCATCAGGATCAGCGCCATGCGCGGGTTGCCACCGAGGTTACCCACCGACAGGTACTGGCGATTGCCGCGAAAGTCGGCGTAGGCCAGCGTGTGCGCGTCCAGTACCTGCAGAAAGCCGACCGGGCCGCCGCGGTGCTGCACGTAGGGCCAGCCGTTACTGCCGCTGGTGGCCTGGTAACAGCTGTCGCGGGCGGCGATGAACTCTGCCTCGGCCGGGCCCAGCGTAGCGCCGCTGTCCGGCCCCAGCTCGAAACCGTGGTTGGCGTCGCGGCTGTGGTAGCGGGTTTGCGCCGCTTTCACGTGCGGCGTAAAGGTGAGGGTGGCGAAGGCGCGTGGCATGGTGGTCTCCCGAAACGGTGTACCTGCCAGTGTGTGCCACGCCGGGCGGCAGCAGAATCGTCGTGCCGGGCAAGGGACTATTGCTGTCTGCGCAATGATCGGCGCCGGGGAACGCGCTTGCTCGGGCAGTACCCGCCCGCCGCCCACCGGGTGGCGCCACGCCAGGGCAAGGTTGTGAGGACGTGCAGATCGTCAACGGCAGCACCCTGTTGCCAACGGCGGCGGGTAGCGGTTTGCGGTGCCGAGGGGCGCCGGGCCAAGGCATGCGGCCAACCTTGCTGCATGGTTGGCCGCAGGGTCATTGGTCGCCCGCTTTACACGTGCAGCAGCAAAAAGCGCCGCTCCCACGGGCTGATCACGTTGAAGTACTCACCGTACTCGGCTTCCTTGATGGCGCTGTAGGCCTGGATGAAATGCTCGCCGAACAGCTCGGCTAGCGGCTGGCAGTTCATCAGCAGGTCGATGGCGTCGTCGAGGTGACGCGGCAGCTGGTGCGGCTGGTCGTAGGCGCTGCCGGCCAGCGGTGCGTCCGGCTGCAGGCCCTGCGTCATGCCCAGGTAGCCGCAGGCCAGGCTGGCGGCCAGTGCCAGATAGGGGTTGACGTCCACGCCGGCCAGGCGGTTTTCCACGCGCCGTGCTTCCGGGCCGCTGTGCGGCACGCGCAGGCTGCAGGTGCGGTTGTCGTAACCCCAGCTCAGGTTGATCGGCGCCGAGGTAAAGCGCGACAGCCGGCGGTAGCTGTTGACGTAGGGGGCGAAGAACGGCATGGCCGCCGGCAGATAGGTTTGCAGCCCGCCGATGAAGTGGAAAAACGCCGGCGACGGGTTGCCGTCGGGCTGGCTGAAAATATTGTGGCCGCCGTCCAGCGCCACCACGCTCTGGTGAATGTGCATGGCGCTGCCGGGCTGGCCCTGCATCGGCTTGGCCATGAAGGTGGCGTACATATTGTTGCGGATGGCTACCTCGCGTACGGTGCGCTTGAACAGGAACACCTGGTCGGCCAGCGCCAGCGGGTCGCCGTGGTCCAGGTTGATCTCCATCTGCGCGGTGCCCATCTCGTGGATCAGCGTGTCCAGCGCCAGCCCCTGCGCCTGGCACCAGTCGTACATCACGTCGAAGATGTCGTCGTATTCGTTCACCGCATCGATGCTGAAGCTTTGCATGCCGGCCTCGGTGCGGCGCGTGCGGCCCACCGGCGGCTTGAGCGGCATGTCTTCGTCCGGCTCCAGCTGCACCAGGTAAAACTCCATTTCCGGCGCCACAATCGGCTTCCAGCCTTGTTGTTCGTACAGCTTGAGGATGCGTTTGAGCACATTGCGCGGCGACAGCGCTGCCGGCGTGCCGTCGAAATTGACGCAGTCGTGGATGATCTGGGCGGTGGGTTCCTTGGCCCACGGCACCGGGCGCAGCGTGCCGGCGTCGGGGATCAGCCGCATGTCGGGGTCGGCGGGGGCGGTAAAGTCCTGCTCCGGGTAGTCGCCGGTGACCGTCATCATCAGTACCGCCTCCGGCAGGCGCAGGCCTTCGGCGGCGTTGTACTTGTGGCGTGGCACGATCTTGCCGCGCGCCAGGCCGGTCATGTCCGGTATCAGGCATTCCACTTCGGTGATGTGGTGTTCGTCCAGCCAGCGCTGGATGGTTTGGGCATCATTCATGGGCGGGCTCCTGCAAGGGGACGGACCGCGTCGAGGCAAGCCTTTATGGTTTGGGCTTACGCTTCCGACACAATTCCAGCCGGGAAAAGTTATAGAATGAGGCAAACGCTTGTACGCATTGCCCTTTCAGCAAGATCGGGGCCATGTCTTGTGACGCCCCATCCGCTTTTTCTGCCTGCTACCCGATGACCGAAACCACGCCGCCCACCTCTGCCCCTTCCTCGCCCTGGCCGCGCCGCCTGCTGTGGAGCACCGCCAGCGTCGCCGTGCTGGCTGCGGCCAGCTGGGCCGCCGTCCCCAAACTGGTGCAGCACTACGCTGCCCAGTGGGCGCAGGGTATCGGCCGCCAGCTTACGCTGGGCGAGGTGCGCTTCGAGCCGTGGGCGCTGCGGCTGACGCTGGGCGATATCCGCCTGACCGACCGCGACGGCAGCGTCTTGCTGGCCGCCAAGCGGCTGGTGGTAGACGCCGACGCGCTGCCGCTGTTGTTGGGGCGGGTATCGCTGGCCGAACTGACGCTGGAGGCGCCGCAGCTGCTGGCCCGTCGCGACGCAGCCGGGCAGTGGAACTGGGCGCGCTTTGCCGCCGACGCTGCCGGCCCGGCCAAGGCCGAGCCCAAAGACAGCGAGCCGGTGAAGCTGCTGATCGCCCGCCTGGCCATCCACCGTGGCGAGGTCCAGTTGAAGGACGCGCTGGCCGGCGGCCTGCACCGCCAGGTATTGCCGCTGGACCTGCAGCTGAAAGACCTGTCCACCTTGCCCGGCAGCGACGGCCGTTACCGGCTGGCGGCCGCGCTGGACGACGGCACGCAGCTGGACTGGCAGGGCAGCCTGCAACTGCAACCGTTGCAGTCCGACGGTGTGCTGACCGTGCGCGACCTGACGCTGGCCGGCCTGTGGCCGTATGTGCAGCCGTACCTGAAGTTGGCCGCGCCGGCCGGCAAGCTGGGCCTGCGCGTGCCGTACCGCTTTGACCTCAAGGGCAAGACGCTGCAACTGGCCAGCCACGGTTTTGCTGCCAAGCTACAAGGGCTGGCGCTACAGGCGCCGGGTAGCGGCAGCCCGCTGAAACTGGCCAGCCTGACGCTGGACGGCGGCCAGTTCGACCTGGCCTCGCGCCGGCTGGCCCTTCGCCAGCTGACGCTCAGCGGAGCCGAGCTGGCCACGGTGCTGGACCGCCACGGCCGCGCCGACTGGCTGGCCGCCTTGCCGCCCGCCGCACCGGCCAGCGCTGCTGCCAAGCCGGCCGTCAAGCCTGCCGCCGGCCCCGGCTGGCAGCTGCAGCTGCCGGCCATCACCCTGCAGAACTGGCAATTGAAAGCTACCGACCAGCGCTTTGTCAGCCCGCTTAGCGCCAGCCTGACACTGCAACGCTTGCAGGCATCGCTGGCTATCGACGCCGCTGGCGGCGTCAAACTGGATAAAGCCACGCTGGCGCTGCGCGATCTGGCGCTGGCTAGCGGCCGCCAACCGGCCCAGGCCCGCCTGGCAGCGCTGGACGTGGCCGCCAGCAGTGCCGATGTGGCCCGGCGCCAGCTGGTCGTCGGCGACATCCAGCTGCGCGGCTTGCAGCTGGCCGCCGCGCGTAACAAGCAGGGCGAGCTGGATTGGCAACGCCTGCTGCGTCGCCACCCGCAGCCGGCAGCCGTGGCCGTAACCGGCAGCGCGGATAGTGCGCCGGCACCGGCCTGGCAACTGCAGTACCCGCAACTGACGCTGAGTGACAGCCAGCTGCGCTGGCGCGACGCCACCACCGCGCAGCCGGTGGCGCTGCAACTGGCAATCGACCAGGCCACGCTGCAAGGCAACCCGCAGCAGGGTTTTGCGCTGGACTGGCAGTCGCGGCTGGGCCGCGGCCAACTGGCGCTGCAGGCGCGGCTGGCGGCCAACCTGCAAGACGTTACCGCCACGCTGGACGCCCGCAACCTGCCGCTACAAGGCGTGGCGCCGTACGCGCTGGACGCCACCACGCTGCGCTTTGGCGGCGGCGAGCTGTCGGCAAAAGTAAAAGGCAGCTGGCGAGCGCAGCGCTGGCAGGCTGACGGCCAGCTGGCGCTGGCCCGCTTGGCCTTGTACGAACCCGGCCAGCGCGAGCCGCTGCTGGGCTGGCAGCGCCTGCAGCTGGACGGCATCCGCGCGCGGCCGCAGCGCATCAGCGTGGGCGACGTGCGGCTGGTGGCACCGCAGCTGCGCTTTATCCTGGACGAACAGCGGGTACCCAACTTTGCCCACGTACTGAAACCGAAGCCTGCCACCGCCACCGCACCAGTTGCGGCCAACCCCGCCGCCAAACCGGCAGCGGTACCTGTGGTGGACGTGCGGGCGGTGCGGGTGCGTGACGCGCGGCTGGATTTTGCCGATCGCGGCCTGAACCCGGCGTTCGGTACCCGTATCCATAGCCTGTCCGGCACGGTGCTGGGCTTGTCCAGCCAGCCGGGCCGTCGTGGCACGGTAGCGCTGGATGGCCGCGTCGACCAATACGGCGACGTGCGCATCCGCGGCAGCCTGTCGCCGCTGGACGTCACCCGCGATCTGGACATGGCGCTGAATTTCCGCAACATCCCGCTGGGCAGCCTCAACCCGTACGCGATGACCTTTGCCGGCTGGAAGATTACCGACGGCCGTCTGGGCACCGAGCTGCGCTACCTGCTGCAAGACCGCCAGTTGAAGGGCGACAACCGCATGGTGGTGGACAACATCCAGCTGGGCGAGGAAGTGGCCGACTACCAAGGCACGCGTCTGCCATTGCGGCTGGCCGTGGCCATTCTGGAAGACAGCGACGGGCGCATCGACCTGTCGCTGCCGGTGGCCGGCAGCCTGGACGCGCCGGACTTCAGCTACGGCCACCTGGTGTGGCAGGCGCTGCGCAATGTGCTGGTGAAGGTGGCCACTGCGCCGTTCCGGGCGCTGTTTGGCGGCGAAGGCTTTGACGAGATCTATGCCGACGCTGGCGACGACCGCATCCCGCCGCCAGAGCGCGAAAAACTGCACAAGCTGGCCGAGGTACTGGCCAAGCGGCCCAAGCTGAGCCTGGCGCTGGGCGGCGGCTACGATGCCGACGCCGACGTGGCTGCGCTGGTACGGCAGCAGGTGGACCGCGACATCCTGCAGCGTGCCGCGTACAAGCTGCACGCCGACGAGCCGCTACCGGTGCCCGACCTGGGTGACCCGGCGGTGCGCAGTGCGGTCGGCGACGCCTACAGTGTGCAGTTCGGTCGTATAGCCTGGCTCAAGCGTGTGGCCACCACCGCCGACACCCCGGCGCGGGCGCAGGCCATGCGCACAGAACTGCTGGCCGCCCGCAAGGTAGACGACAAGGCGCTGCAAGCGCTGGCCGACGCCCGCGCCCGCGCCGCCCGTCAGCTCTTGTTGGCCGCACAGCCGGCGCTGGCCGAGCGCATCACGCTCTTGCCGCCGCAGGCGGGCCGCGCCAGCGCCGACGGCGTGCCGCTGCTGCTGAAATTGCAATAAAACCACGTCACACTGCGGCACAGACAACGCGGGCAGCTGCACTTTCGGTCAGCTGCCCGCGTTGTCTATTGAAAGCTTGCTGACAGCTACAGTGCTCATCATGGTGCCCCCTGGCTTGCCTAATGCACCGCGCTGGTTCATACCACAGCAATGGCAATAAAAATGTGACTGCCGACATCCCCAATTGAGTGCCGGTACGTCCTCTGCTTACATCCCCCTGACCAGTGACCAACATAACGATAATCACGGAGTACACCATGAAGCTATCCACCCGCCTTGCCATCCTCACCGCCGTCAGCCTGTTCGGTTTGCTGCTGCTGGGTGGCATGTCGCTGTATTTCAAGAAACAGGACCTGCTGCACGAGAAAGAACTGCAGATTACGCAGCTGCTGCAGATTGCTGAAAACATTGTGGCGCGCAATGCGCAACTGGTGCAGGAAGGCAAACTGTCCGAAGCGGAGGCCAAAAAGCAGGCGCTGACGGCGCTGGGCCATGTGGCCACCAAGGAGATGTACTACTTCGTCCGTGATAGCGGCAACGTGATGCTGTACCACCCCAAAACCTCGCGTATCGGCAAGTATGACGACGGTGGCAAGGGCCCGGACGGCCGCACCTCGGTGGAGGTGTACGCCGAGGCGCTGAGCAAGGCGCAGTATGGCCTGGTGTACGTGGTGGCGGCGCGGCCCGGCAGCGATGTCGATATCCCCAAACTGAACGGTGTGGTGCGTGCCCAGCCCTGGGGCTGGGTGATCGGTACCGGCTTTTTTGTTGACGATATCGACGAGGCGTTCTGGCACGCCGCGCGCCTGATGCTGGCTTTCGTCATCATCGGCGTCGCCGCAGTCGCCGTACTGGCCTGGCTGCTGTCGCGCAGCATCCTGCGTTCGTTGGGCGGCGACCCGGCCTACGCTGCCGGGGTGGTGCGCCGCATCGCCGATGGCGATCTGACCGAGCAGATTGACGTCAATGGCCCCGAGCACAGCCTGCTGGGCAGCATGCGTACCATGCAGCACAAGCTGGTGCAGATCATCGGCGAGATCCGTCAGGGCAGCCACGACATTGCCGACGCCGGCAACCAGCTCAAGCAGCACATGGGCCACCTGCAAAGCGTGTCGCACAATGCCAGCGAGTCCACCTCGTCGGCAGCGGCGGCCATCGAGCAGCTGTCGGTCAGTATCGACCACGTGACCGCCAGCGCCCGCGACAACGAAAACGACGCCGTACACACGGTGGAAGAAGCGGCCAGCGGCAGCACGCTGACCGCCGAAGCCAGCCGCCATATCGAACTGATCGCCAGCCAGGTAGGCGAAGTGAATACCCAGGTACAGTCGCTGTCGGAGCGTACTCGCAACATCAGCGGCATTGCCGAAACCATCCGCGAGATTGCCAACCAGACCAACCTGCTGGCACTGAACGCCGCCATCGAAGCCGCCCGTGCCGGCGAAACCGGCCGCGGTTTTGCCGTAGTGGCCGACGAAGTGCGCAAGCTGGCCGAGCGTACCGCGCTGGCTACCGACGAGATCGGCACCATTGTGCAGGCGGTGGTGGCCGATACCGGCACCGTGTCTGGCCAGGTGCAGAGCATTGCCCCGGTGGTAGAGCAGGGCGTGGCACGGGTGCAGGAAGCGTCGTCGGCGCTGCAGACCATCAACCATCGTGCCCAGGATTCGCTGTCGCGCATCCGCTCGGTAGCGCAGGCCATGGCCGAGCAAAGCAAGGCCGGCACCAGCATCGCCGGCAGTGTGGAGCAAGTGGCCGGCGTGGTGGAAGACGCGCTGTCGTCGGCACGTCATGCCGTCCATGAAGTGGACGCCATTCACCAGCAGGCGGAAGCGCTGCGTGCGGCGGTGAACCGCTTCCGTACATGATCGCAAGATTGCTGGCCGGCCTGCTATACGTTCTGGCAGGCCTGGCCCAGGCAGGCGAACCGCTGGAAGTGTTTGCCCATAGCCTGGATGGTGCTGCCGAGCTGCACGACGGCCAGCTCAAACCGCTGCCCGGCGGCGGCATGCGCGCGTTCAGCCTGGCGCTGACCCTGCGCCTGCTGGCCGGCCAGCCGCGCCCCTACACCGTACGTGAAGTGCCGATGACACGCGGCATCCAGCTACTGGGGCTGCCGCAGCCGGTGCTGCTGATCGGCCAGTTCCGCACGCCGGAGCGCGAACCCTTGTACCGCTGGATCGGCCCGCTGTTCACCGATCAAACCCTGCTGTACCGCGCCGCCAGCCGGCCGTTGGCGGTGCGCTCGCTGGCAGAAGCCAGCGGCCTGCCGGTGTGCGCCGTGCGCGGCGGCACCCACGCGCTGCGGCTGCGTGCGCTGGGCTTTACCGACATCGAGCTGGCGCCGTCTTACGCCACCTGCTTGCGCATGCTGGCTGCTGGGCGCGTAAGGTTGGCCGCCGTCGTGCGCGGCGACTTCCCTGGCCGTTTGCGTGAGGCCGGCTTGCGGACGGGCAGCATCGAACCCAGCGGGCTGGTGTTGCTGTCCGCCGATAATTACATCGTGGCGTCGCTGTCCTTGCCTGCGCTTGAGGCAGAGGCACTGAACCGCAGCCTGGCCGCCCTGCGTGCTTCTCCGGAGTACGAACAGCTGCGACAGCTGTACTGGCCATAGCGTGGTAACCGATGCGCTAAAGGATGAGCGATCATCATGACGAGGTGGGGCTGGCTTGGTGTGCTCTGCGGTTTGGCTGCCGCCGTATCGGCAGCGGCTGCCCCCGCCGCATTGCCGCTGTACGCGCATAGCCTGGAGGGGGCGGTTTATCCCGATGGTCCGTCACCGCGGCCGCGTCCCGGTGGCGGGCCGCGTGCTTTTTCGCTGGCGCTGGCCATGTCTTTGCAGGCCCGTTTGGGGCAGCTACAGCCGATTAGCGTGGTGCCGCTGGCAAGGGCGCTGATGGTGCTGGACAGGCGGCAGCCGGCCATGCTGGTCGGCCTGTTTCGCACCCCCGAGCGAGAGGCGCGTTACCAGTGGCTGGTGCCCTTGTATCGCGACAAACTGGTGTTTTACGAAGCCAGACAGCGGCCGGTGGCCGCCAGTAGCTGGCAACAAGTGCGTGACGTACCGGTGTGCGTGGTGCAGGGGAGCGCCCCCGAGGAGTATGCGCGCCGCTTCGGTTTCACGCAGCTGGAGCGCACCAATGGTTATGCCTTGTGTCTGCGCATGCTGCTGGCAGGCCGGGTAAAACTGGCCGCGCTGGTCAGCGGTGATCTGCCGGCCAAGCTGAAGGAGGCCGGTTTATCGGCCGAGGCTTTGCAAGCCAGCCAGCTGCCAGCGGTACCGCTGGAAAGTTTTCTGGTGGCGTCGCTGGCGACGCCGGCGGCCGATGTGGCCGCCTGGCGCCAGGCGTGGCAGCAATTGCAGGCCGATGCCGAATACCAGCGTCTGCGTCAGCGCTACTGGCCGTAAGCCGGTAAGCGCTTGACCCCGGACAATCACGCAAAACACAAAAAAATGTGTAATCGCCACTTTCGGGTGCTACATATGGTGTTGAGGCGATGAGCGGAGAGCAGGCAATGGCATGGGTGGAACAAGACATTTCGCGCGAAGTGCTGCTGGAAAAATACGCCAAGGGCGGCGAGCAGAGCGTCAGCGAGGTACGCTGGCGCGTGGCACGGGCGCTGGCCGCGCAAGAGGCGGTGCCGGCGCAGTTCGAACAGGCTTTTTTTGACGCGCTGGACCAGGGCTTCATCCCCGGTGGGCGCATCAACTCGGCGGCGGGCACCGACCTGAAAGCCACGCTGATCAACTGCTTCGTGCAGCCGGTAGGCGACGCGGTATCGCAGCGCGACAACGGCAAGGTGGGCATTTACGAGGCGCTGCTGCAGTCGGCCGAAACCATGCGCCGTGGCGGCGGCGTCGGCTACAACTTCAGCCGCATCCGCCCGCGCGGGGCGCGGGTGAAAGGCACCAACAGCCGTGCCTCCGGCCCGGTATCGTATATGCGGGTGTTCGACCGCAGCTGCGAAACGGTGGAGTCAGCCGGCGCCCGCCGTGGCGCGCAAATGGGGGTGCTGGACATCAGCCACCCCGACATCGAAGACTTCATCCACGCCAAGGACCAAGGCGACCTGCGCAATTTCAACATGTCGGTGGGCGTGTCCGATGCCTTCATGCAGGCGGTGGAAGCCGACGCCGACTGGCCGCTTACCCACGCGGTGGCGCCCGACAGCAGCGCCTTCCCCGACAGCTATCAGCGCGACGACGGCCTGTGGGTGTACCGCACCGTGCGCGCACGCGCGCTGTGGCAGCAGATCATGCACAGCACCTACGACCACGCCGAGCCCGGCGTGCTGTTCATGAGCAAGATCAACGCCGACAACAACCTGTCGTACTGCGAGGTGATCGAGTCCACCAACCCGTGCGGCGAGCAGCCGCTGCCCGATTACGGCTGCTGCGACCTGGGCTCGATCAACCTGTGCCGCTTCGTACGCCAGCCGTTCAGCGCGCACGCCAGCTTTGACGACGCCGCCTTCCGCCAGGTGGTGCGCACCGCCATCCGCATGCTGGACAACGTGCTGGACCTCACCGTATGGCCGCTGTCGGAGCAGGCGCAGGAAGCGCACAACAAGCGCCGTGTCGGGCTGGGCTTTACCGGTCTGGGCGACGCGCTGATCATGCTGCGCGTGCGCTACGACAGTGAGGAAGGCAGAAGGTTGGCCGCCAGCATTGCCGAAAGCCTGCGCGATGCGGCCTACGACGCGTCGGTGGACCTGGCCATCGAAAAAGGGCCGTTCCCGCTGTTTGACGCCGAGCGCTACCTGGCGGCACCGCACTGCGCCAGCCGGCTGCCGGCGGCGTTGCAGGCGCGCATCCGCCAGCACGGCATCCGCAACTCGCACCTGCTGTCGATTGCCCCTACCGGCACCATCTCGCTGGCTTTTGCCGATAACGCGTCCAACGGCATCGAGCCGCCGTTCAGCTGGTTCTACACCCGCAAAAAGCGCATGGCCGACGGCAGCCAGCAGGAATACCTGGTAGAAGACCACGCCTACCGCGTGTACCGCATGCAGGGCGGCGATACCGACGCGCTGCCCGATTACTTCGTCAGCGCCCTGCAGATGAGCGCGCTGGACCACATGCGCATGGTGGCGGCGGTGGCGCCGTTCATCGATACCGCCATCTCCAAGACGGTGAACGTGCCGGCCGACTACCCGTTTGACGATTTTGAAAGCCTGTACCTGGAAGCCTGGCGCGCCGGTCTGAAGGGCATTACCACCTACCGCCCCAACAGCGTGCTGGGCTCGGTACTGTCGCTGGAGCCGTCTGCGGCCAACCCCGGCAGCCAGACGCTGCCGCAAGACCTGAATCAGAGCGACCCCGACCGCCGCATCACGCTGAACAGCGCCCCCAGCCCGGCGCTGGCCAGCCTGAAGTGGCCGCACCGGCCCAAGCTGAAGCACGGCAACCCGTCGTGGACCTATATGGTAGAAGGCGCTGAGGGCGATTTTGCGGTGATGGTGGGCCACCTCGATGGCAGCCAGCCTGGCGAGGCGGCGCTGCCGTTTGAATGCTGGGTCAACGGCGACGTGCCGCGTGGCCTGGGCGCCATCGCCAAGACGCTGTCGATGGACATGCGTTGCCGCGACCGCGCCTGGCTGGCGGCCAAGCTGGACGCGTTGGCCGCGACCCGCGGCGACCGCCATTACCGGCTGGAACTGGCCGATGGAGCCTTGCAAAGCAGCGCCGCTGCCGCCGCGCTGGCGCGGGTGGTGAAGTACCGCGTGGCGCAGCTGGGCGCGCTGGCGCAAGCGGCCGGCGAGGCCAGCCCGGTGATGGACGCGCTGTTTGCGCGCAAGGAGCCGAAATCCGGCACCGACGGTACCATCAGCTGGTCGGTGGACGTGGTGAACCCGCAAACCGGCGACGACTTCGTGCTGTTCGTCAAAGAGCTGGTATTGCCCAACGGCCAGCGCCGGCCGTACTCGATGTGGCTGGCCGGCCACTACCCGCGCGAGCTGGACGGCCTGTGCAAGATGCTGAGCCTGGACATGCGCGTGATCGACCCGGCGTGGATAGGCATGAAGTTGCGCAAGCTCTTGAGCTACGCCGAGCCGCAAGCCGACTTTTTTGCCCGCGTGCCCGGCAGCGACAAGTCGCAAAGCTGGCCGTCTACCGAGGCTTACCTGGCGCGGCTGCTGATCCACCGTTACGCGATGCTGGGCATTCTCAGCGAGGACGGTGTGCCGGTGGAGGAGATGGGGGTGATGGTGCCGGAGCAGGGCGAGCTGTTCGGCAGCAGCGTGGTAACGCCGGCCCCCGCCACCATGGCCGGCAAAGCCTGCCCGGAGTGCGGCAACCGCGCCTTGATCAAGAAAGATGGCTGCGAGTTCTGCACCGCCTGCGGCCACGTGGGGGCGTGCGGTTAGCGGCGTGGGGCGGGAGGGAGAATGCCGCCTGCGGGCGGCTTTTCCATGCCTGCCTTAATGTTGGTATCGATGCCAGTATTTTGTTGCAATGCGGTAATAGCATGCACGCTGTGGGCAACAGTACGGTTCGACTGCAGGGGTGTTTCGCAGCGTGACAGATCAAACTTCGCCAAGTTCATTGCCGATGACAATAAATTATTGCGTGCACGGCAGTTGATTTGGCGCAAAAAACGCTTGGCCAGACAGCGTAGCCTGAAGGCATGAAATCGTTTTCATGAAAGGGCAAGAAAATGGCTGTTAGCGAATTCCACATCCCCGCACTCAACCTGATGGGCGCCGGTAGCGTACAGAAGGCGGTCGACGCCATGCAATCCCGCGGCCTGCGCCGCACCCTGATCGTGACCGACGGCGGCCTGGTGAAAGCCGGCCTGGTGGCCCAGCTGCAACAGCAGTTGGCCGCTGCCGACATTCAGTCTTTCGTGTTCGACGGCGTACAACCGAACCCCACCACCGCCAACGTGGGCGCCGGTTTGGCCTTGTTGCAAGAAAAAGCCTGTGACAGCGTGATCTCGCTGGGCGGCGGCTCGCCGCATGACTGCGCCAAAGCCATCGCGCTGGTGGCGGTGAACGGTGGCAAGATCCAGGATTACGAAGGCGTGGACAAATCGGCCAAGCCGCAGCTGCCGCTGGTGGCGATCAACACCACCGCCGGCACCGCCAGTGAAATGACCCGCTTCTGCATCATTACCGACGAGTCGCGCCACATCAAAATGGCCATCGTCGACAAGCACACTACGCCCATCCTGTCGGTAAACGACCCGGAAACCATGGTCGGCATGCCGGCCAGCCTGACCGCCGCCACCGGCATGGACGCGCTGACGCACGCGGTGGAAGCCTATGTCTCGACTGCGGCCAACCCGATTACCGACGCCTGCGCGCTGAAAGCGGTCAGCCTGATTGCGGCCAACCTGCGTGCCGCTGTCAGCAACGGTAAGGACATGGCTGCGCGCGAGCAGATGGCCTACGCCCAGTTCCTGGCCGGCATGGCGTTCAATAATGCGTCGCTAGGCTATGTGCACGCGATGGCGCACCAGCTGGGCGGCTTCTACGACCTGCCGCACGGCGTGTGCAACGCGGTACTGCTGCCGCACGTGCAGGCGTTCAATGCCCGCGTGGCGTCGGCTCGCCTGGCCGACGTGGCGGTGGCGCTGGGCGCCGAGCCGACGGCTGACGCGGCACTGGCGGCTATTCGTCAACTGGCGGCCGATGTCGGCATTCCGGCTGGCCTGACCCAGCTGGGGGTGAAAGACGAAGACATCGCTACGCTGGCGGCCAACGCGCTGAAAGACGCCTGCGGCCTGACCAACCCGATCCAGCCGACGCAGGCCGAAGTAGAAGCGATTTATCGCGCTGCCTTGTAAGCGGGTAGCCTTATCGGGTAGTGCCAAAGCCGGTGCCTGTGCACCGGCTTTTTTGCGTGCCGGCCAAGGCTAGGGCGCGGCCGCACCGGCGGCCAGCATGGCGTCCACAAAAGCGGCAACCAGCGGCGAGGTGTCGCGTTCGCGCCAGGCCACGGTCAGCGTCATGTAGGCGTGGCTATCCAGCAGCGGCACATAGCAGATGCCGGGCAGCTGCACGCACTGCAGCGGTGCCGGTAGTACCGCTACGCCCAGCCCGGCGTCCACCAGGCCGATCTGGGTGGTGGCTTCACCGGCCAGCTGGTGGACGCGCCACTCGAAACCTGCCTCGCGTGCCAGTTTTTCCAGGCGGCGGGTGAGCCAGTTGCCACTGCTGGACGGGTAGCCGATGATGCGTTCGCCTGCCAGCTGTGTCAGGGCAATGCCGCTGCTGGCCGCCAGGGGGTGGTTGCGCGGCAGCACCGCGCACAGACGGTCGCGCCGCACTTCGCGCAGCGCAATTCCCGGCGTGTCCTCTTCGCCATTGAAGCGCACTACGCCTACGTCCAGCTTGTTGCTGCCCAGCAGCTGGAACTGCTCGCGGGTGAATTCTTCGTGAAAGTGCAGGGTGACGTTGCCGTGTTGCTGGCGAAAGCGCTGCAGTGCGGCCGGCAGCAGCGACATCAGCGGCAGCGACGAGGTGAAGCCTATGTTCAGCTCGCCAATTTCGCCACGGGCGGCACGGCGTGCTTCGTCGGCAGCCTGGCTGGCGCCTTCCAGCAAGGCACGCGCGCGCAGCAGAAAGCGCTCGCCGGCCGGCGTCAGCCGTACGGCACGTTGGTGGCGCTGGAACAGGCTGACGCCCAGCTCGTCTTCCAGCGCGCGAATCTGCTGGCTAAGCGGCGGTTGCGCCATGTGCAGGCGCTCGGCGGCGCGGGTGAAGTGCAGCTCCTCGGCCACCGCCACGAAATAGCGCAGGTGTCGTAGCTCCATTTGATACTTTCAGAGTATTAAAACCTGTCCAAATATATATTGGACGTTGCCATTGGCCAAGCCTACGCTGTCACCATTGCCTGAAACGGGTGCCGTCTTATGTCTTGTGCCTCTGCTACGCTGGCCGCGCCAGCCAAATCTCCAACCGCTACTGCCCCGCTGCACGCTGGCTCCAAGGCCTGGTGGCGGGCGACCTGGGCGGCTGCCATCGGCGGCTTTGCCACCTTTGCCTTGCTGTACGGCGTACAGCCTTTAATGCCGTTGTTTGCCGCCCAATACGGTTTGTCGCCAGCCGGTGCCAGTGCCGTGCTGTCGTTTGCAACGCTGCCGATGGCGCTGTTGCTGATTCCGGCCAGCCTGCTGGCCGACAAGGTTGGCCGCACGCCGCTGATGGTGGCGTCGCTGGCGGGTGGCGTATTGCTGTCGTGGCTGGCGGCGTGGAGCAGCAGCTTTGGCTGGCTGCTGCTGTGGCGGGCGTTGTTTGGCGTGCTGATGGCCGGGCTGCCGGCGCTGGCGCTGTCTTACCTGTCGGAAGAGCTGGCGCCGGAGTCGCTGGGCCGCGCCGTGGGCTTGTACATTGCGGCCAACGCGCTGGGCGGCATGAGCGGACGTTACCTGGGCGCGGTGGTGGCCGACGCCTGGGGGCTGCAAAGCGGCTTGCTGGCGCTGGCGGCGCTGGGCACGGTGGCGGCGTTGTTGTTCTGGAAGTTACTGCCGCCGTCGCGCCGCTTTACGCCACGGCCGGTGTCGCTGGCCAGCGTGCTGGCCGATAGCTGCAGCCACTGGCGCGACCCCGGCCTGTCCCGCTTGTTTGTTCTGGGTTTCATGCTGATGGGCGGCTTTGTCAGCCTGTACAACTACCTGGGCTTTCGCTTGCAGGCCGCGCCGTTCGGGCTGTCGCAAAGTGCCATCGGCCTGATCTTTTTGCTGTACGTGGTGGGCATGGTGTCGTCCAACCTGGGCGGGCGCTGGGCCGACCGCTACAGCCGCCGCGTGGTGTTGTGGAAAATGGTAGCGCTGATGCTGCCGGCGCTGCTGCTGACGCTGAGCCAGAGCTTGTGGCTGGTAGTGGCGGGCGTGGCCCTGTTTACCTTTGGCTTCTTTGCCGCGCATTCGGTGGCGGCCAGCTGGGTTGGCCGCCGCGTGCAGCACGCCCGCGCGCTGGCCTCGGCTTTTTACCTGACGTCGTATTATCTGGGTTCGGCCTTCATCGGTAGCGGTTCCGGGCTGATGTGGCGGCTGGACGGCTGGCTGGGCGTGGCCGGGCTGATCGGTGCCTTGCTGTGCCTGTGCCTGTGGCTGACTTGGCAGCTGCGTGCGGTCGAGCCGCTGCCGGTATCCCAATGAGAAAGGACACGCGATGACACGCGATCAACAGCTGGCGGCGGCCTGCGCCGCCGAAGGGCTGGACCCGAACGAGGCGCTGCAGATTGGTGGCCAGTACGTGCCGCTGCTGCAGCACGGGCAGGAGCTGCACATCAGCGGCCAGATTCCGCGTGTGGGCAGCGAGGTGGTGGTGTGTGGGCGCGTTGGCGAAGCTTGCAGCGAGGCTGCTGCCCAGCGCGCCGCCCGTATTGCCTGCCTGCGGGCGTTGGTGCTGCTGTACCAGCATCTGGGCTCGCTTGACCGGGTGGCGCGCATTCTGCGCCTGAACGTGTATGTGCAGAGTGCGGCCGACTTCACCCGCCAGAGCGAGGTGGCCAATGGCGCGTCCGCGCTGCTGTATCAGCTGCTGGGCGAGGCTGGTGTGCACGTTCGCACCTCGGTAGGCGTGTACCAGTTGCCGAAGAACGCGGCGGTAGAGCTGGACATGGTGGCGATTGCCGTCTGAAAGCGGGTGGCGCGCCGGCAGCCAATGGCATATACCGGAAGCTGTCTACCCGCCGGGAGTAAACCATGAGCCTGAATGTTGTTGCCATCTGTGGCAGCCTGCGCCGTCAATCCGCCAATATGGGCATGCTGCGCTACGTCGCGGCCAACCTGCCGGAAGGCATGCAGCTGACCATTGCCGACTTGTCCGACATGCCGTTTTACAACGCCGACATCACCGAAAAGCCGGCCGCGGTACAGCGCTTGCTGGGCCAGCTGGCCAGTGCCGACGCACTGCTGTTTGCCTGCCCGGAATACAACTACTCGATCGCCCCGGCGTTGAAGAATGCACTGGACTGGGCCTCGCGCGAACCGGGCAATGTGCTGCTGGCCGGCAAGCCGGCGGCCATCATGGGTGCCGGTGGCGGCATGGGCACTTCGCGCGCGCAGTACCACCTGCGCCAGGTGTGCGTGTACCTGAACCTGCACGTGCTGAACCAGCCGGAGGTGTTTGCCAATGCCTTTGCCGGTGGCTTCGACGCCAACGGCAACCTGACTGATGGCACGATCCAGGACAACATCCGTAAACAGTTGGCCGCACTGCAGGCTTGGCATGCCCGCTTGCAAGCTTAGCCTCGGTTTGATCGCCTAAGGCCAAAGCAGCAAGGCCGCGCCCCTGGGCGCGGCCTTGCTGCTTTGTCAGGCGGCGGTTGTGGCGCCGCTCAGGGGCTGTACCACAGCTCCTTGCGTTGCAGCGGCGTTTCCGCCGGCAACAGCGGGTTGCCCAGGTGGATGATCACCCGTTTGTCTAGCTGCAGCCGGCGCAGAGCCCCGGCATGAAACTGGCGGAACAGGCGGTCGAAACTGCCGTCAGCGATGGCGCGTTCCAGCCCGGTTTCCAGCAGCCGGGCTAGCGGCTTGTTGTCCGGTGCCACAAAAAAGTAGAACGCGGTGGGGTAGTGGATCAGCACGTACGGGTCAATGCTGATACCGTCATCTCGATGCGCTAGGTACTCGCTTTCAATCTCGATAACCCCGCGTGGAAAGTAGTCAAAGCGTTGCTGGTTCAGCATGCTGAACAGCGGTTCGTAGTCGGAGGAAGTCACCACCGTCTGCCCGGCGGCGCGCAGGATGTCGACATCCGGCCAGTCGTGGCCTTGCCCGGCGCGAAAGGCCCGCAGCTCTTCCACGGTGCGCACTTTGGCCAGCAGCTGACTGCGATCTTTGCCAAGCAAGGCAATGCGCCAGCCGATCAGCCCTTTGTATAGCGGAATGCGCACCGGCAGCAGTTGCCGCTCGCGCTCCTTGCTGGTCATGGTCCAAAGCAGGTCGATGCTGCTGTCCGGCCGTTGCAGCAGCTGGATGGCACGGCTTTGCACCATGGCACGCGCCGGTTGCAATTTGCACTCGGTGCTGGTTTTGCTGCATGCCAGCCGCAGCATGGCCAGCATGTATTGCTGTTGCGGGTCGTTGGCGGTGGCCAGCAAAGGATAACGAATGAGCGTGGCAGCCTGGGTGCTGGCGATCAGCAGCAGCCAAAGGCAGGCGATGTGGCGTAGTGAAGACATGAGAAAGGCCCTGTTTCCTTGATATTGCATGATAGGTGTTAAGTCCTGATATGCATAAATCACAGAAAACAGGGCCTGTCGGCCAGCGCTGCAGGGAGTCGCTTACTGGATGATGCCGCCACCCAGGCAGATGTCGCCGTCGTACAGCACGGCAGACTGGCCTGGCGTGACCGCCCATTGCTTGTCGCGGAAGGTGAGGGTGGCTTTGCCATCCACCACCGGCGACAGCGCACAGGCGGCGTCGGCCATGCGGTAGCGGTTCTTGGCGGCGTAGTCGCCGGCGGCCGGGGCCTGCGGCAGCGTCCACGACAGGTCGGCCATCTGCAGCGTGGGCTTCAGCAGCAGCGGGTGGTCGTGGCCTTGCACCACCACCAGGCGGTTGGCCGCCATGTCCTTGCCGGCCACAAACCACGGCTCGCCGTTGCCATCTTTGGCACCGCCGATGTTCAGGCCCTTGCGCTGGCCCAGCGTGTAGAACATCAGGCCGACGTGCTCGCCCACCACCTTGCCGTCCGGCGTGACCATCTCACCCGGCTTGGTGGGCAGGTAACGCTGCAGGAACTCGCGGAACGGGCGTTCGCCGATAAAGCAGATGCCGGTGGAGTCTTTCTTGGCCGCAGTGGGCAGGCCGGCTTCTTCGGCCAGGCGGCGCACCTCGGTCTTGTGGATATCACCCAGCGGGAACATGGCACGCGATAGCTGGTGTTGCTGCAGGCGGTACAGGAAGTAGCTCTGGTCCTTGGTGTGGTCCACGCCTTTCATCAGGTAATGCACGCCGTCGCGTTCCAGCTTGCGGGCGTAGTGGCCGGTGGCGATGCAGTCGGCCCCCAGCGTCATCGCGTAGTCCAGGAAGGCCTTGAACTTGATCTCGGCGTTGCACAGCACGTCCGGGTTCGGCGTGCGGCCGGCCGAGTACTCCTGCAGGAAGTAGGCGAACACGCGGTCCTTGTATTCCTTGGCGAAGTTCACGATTTCCATGTCGATGCCGACAATGTCGGCCACGCTCATCGCGTCCAGCGCGTCCTGCTTGATGGAGCAGTATTCGTCGTCGTTGTCGTCTTCCCAGTTTTGCATGAACACGCCGATCACTTCATGCCCCTGCTGCTTCAGCAGCCAGGCCGTTACCGACGAATCCACACCGCCGGACATGCCGACAACAATCCGTTTTTTACCCGTCACGGGGAAAATCCTTCCTTCCAAAGTGCAAGAGGCACCACGACAGGTGGTGCCCCGAAATCCCTGAACCAGCCATCCACTACCCAGACGTCGCCAGTGTCGATGTCCTGCACGGTAGCGGCATGGTGTTCGTTAAACAGCCACGGCGCGCGAAACGCGTCTGCTGCCGGCTGGTGATACCGCAATAAGTGCAGCGACTGCAGCAAGGCCAGCAACTGGTGCAAGTTGTGGGTGTGGTCGATGCAGTCCATGCGCCCAAGCAGCCGGGCGTCTTCCTGATTGCCGCCGCGGTCTTCCGCCAACGGCAGTGTCTGGGCTGCGATCTGGTAAAACGCCAGTGCCACGTCTTGCAACGCGGCGCGTTCCGCGCCTGCGTTGTCAGCCTGCCTCAAACGGCCAGTCATCCAGATCAGGGCATCATCCGGCAAATCAATAGTGCTGCTGCGATCGCATCCGTAATGGTAACAGAGGGTTAGCGGCTCTGCACCGGCCTGCGCCAGCCACAGGGCCAGCCAAAGCGCGCAGATCAGGCCGGCCCGGCGCATGCTCAGTGGCCCATATGGTAGATGCAGGACAGCGGCAAACGCTGCCCGGCCAGATAGTCATCGATACAGCGGCCCACCAGCGGGCTGCGCCAGATGGCTTGCTGGGCGCGGATTTCGGCGGGCGTCAGCCACACTGCCTCGACAATGCCGTCGTCCAGCTGGCTGCGGATCGGCGCCGCGCCGGCGTCGCACACGAAGGCAAAGCGCAGGTAAGTGATGTCGCTGTCGTCATCCTTGTCGGCCAGGTAGATGCCGCACAGCGCCACCGGCTGGGCCGCGTAGCCGGTTTCTTCCAATGCTTCGCGCCTTACTGCCTGCAACAGCGTTTCGCCGTATTCCAGGTGGCCGGCGGGCTGGTTCAGGCGCAGGCCGTGCTCGGTCTGTTCGCGCACCATCAGCAGGCGGCCTTCGCGTTCGATGAGGGCGGCGACGGTGGTGTTGGGTTTCCACTGCGTATCGGGGGTAGGGCTGCTCATATTAATTGACAATCGTTATCATTTGTTTCTAATATACACGTACTGCGACTTATTCTTAATCATCAACAGGTGTCGACATGTACGTTTGCCTTTGCCACGGTGTAACCGACCGCGACATTCGCCAGGCTGTCTTTGACGGCGCCGTCACCATGCGCGATCTGGCGCGTGAGCTGGGCGTTGCCACCGAGTGCGGCCGCTGCGCCTGCAGCGCCAACCAGGTACGCAAGCAAACCCTGCTCCAGATCAGCGAGCCGGAACTGGTCGCTGCCTGATTCTTCTGCAGAATCAATCGCATTCCCATTGCATTTTGGCGCGTGGCGCCAAGCTTGTCATTGCATAAATCTGTGCCATAATCCGTGCAATTCGATATAGCAGGAGGTCACGGCCATGCAAGGCGACAAGAAAGTCATCAAGTTTCTGAACCAGATTCTCAAAACCCAGCTTACCGCCATCAACCAGTACTTCCTGCACGCCCGCATCTTCAAGAACTGGGGCCTGAAAGAGCTGAACGAGCACGAATACCACGAATCCATCGTGGAAATGAAAAATGCCGACAAGCTGATCGAACGCATCCTGTTTCTGGAAGGCCTGCCCAATCTGCAAGACCTGGGCAAACTGTACATCGGCGAGAACACCCAGGAAATCCTGGAATGCGACCTGAAGCTGGATACCGAAGGCCTGCCGCTGCTGAAAGACGCCATCGCCTACTGCGAATCGGTCAAAGACTACGTTACCCGCGACCTGCTGACTGAGATGCTTGAAAGCGAAGAAGAGCACATCGACTGGCTGGAAACCCAGCTGGGCCTGATCGAAAAGCTGGGCCTGGCCAACTACCAGCAAAGCATGATCGAAGACTGAGCCTCTTCAGCCGTTTTGCCGCAAAAAAAAGCCCGTCTGATGACGGGCTTTTTGCTGGCTTCAGCTAAAAACAAACCCCGCCGAGTGGCGGGGTTTGTTGTGTGCGGCCAACCTTACTGGGCGGCGGAGGCGTCGGCCGGGGCCGGCTCTTCCTGCTCCTGCCACGGTAGCGGCACCGCGGTGTTGTTGATCTTCAGGTTGCCGCCGCTGAACAGCACGCTGGTGGCAATTTGCGAGCCTTCGCGGCGGATCAGCTTCTGCGCCGCCCATTCGTCCAGCTGGGCAGACAGCAGGCTGCGCGCCAGGGCGTCGATCTCTTCCACGTTAGGCTGCTCTTCGGCGCTGGCGTCCACGGTAAACAGGTTGCGTGCCTGTGTTACCACCAGGTTTTCCAGCGTCTGTTGCGGCAGCTCCAGGTTGAACTGGGCAGTGAAACGCTGCAGGAACAGCAAGGTGTTTTTCAGGTCGCTCTGCTGGAAGCCTTTGAGCGACAGGCTGCCGTTCAGCTGGGCCACGCCGGCCGGCAGCTTCAGGTAGAAGGTGTTGACCACTAGTTTCGGGTCGTTCTGCAGCAGCGGCAGGCCTTCCTTGATCACGGTGTCCAGGTACTTCTTGCGCAGCAGGCTGGGGTCGGTGCCCTGGAACGGTACCTTGGCCAGCGCTTCGTCCAGTTTCACCAGCGTCGGGCCGTGCAGATGGTTGGCGGAGACGTCCAGCTTGAACGGGCCGTAGACGCTGTCGTTGTAGGCAAAGCGTTCGAAATCCAGCTTGCCGCGGGTATTGACGAAGTCGTCCTGCTCGCTGGTGACGATCTGGTACTTCAGGCCGGACAGGCTGACGTTAGACGGGCGGAACTCGCCGGACGGGTTGATGAACTCGCCCACGCGCACGCGGCCAACCAGGTAGATCAGTTCGTTCAGCTTGATGCTGTACGGGATGGCTTCGTTCCAGTTCAGCTTGATGTCGCCGACATTCAGCTCGCTATTGCCCAGTTTGACGCCGCTGGCGCCGGGGCGTACTTCGGACACGTACTTGACGCCGTCAAACACGAAGCGGCCTTTCGGGCCGGCTTCCATGGCAAAGCCCGGGGTGTTGGCGTTGACGGTGTATTCCTTGTAGCCGGACTGGTAGTTCACTTTCAGATCGAAACCGCGCCAGTTCATTTTCACGCCGGCCAGCGTTTCTTCGTAGTCGAACTTGGGAATGGTGACGCTCAGTTCGCCACCGCCGGTCAGGCCCAGACGGTTCACCACGGTGATGGGCTCGGCGTCGCCAAAGAAGCGTTGCAGCGTCTTGCGGGTGCCGTCGCTCATGTCGAACTCGGTGCGCACAATGGCACGCGCCGGACGGAAGTCCAGATCAAACAGGCCGGGCAGCAGGCCGTGGCGGATGTGGTGGCGGTAACGCAGTGTGCCGTTCATCAGCGGGCGCAGGTTTTCCGGCAGCAGGCCGATGTAGGGGCCCAGCAGTTGCTTGTTCAGTTCCAGCTCGGTGGTTTCCTCGGACGAGAACCAGCCTCGGTCGTACTGGTGCGATTTCACCGTGAACACCGCCATGTTGGCGATCATCTGGTGTTGCTCCAGCAGGGTTTCTTCGGCTTTGCTGCCGGCCCAGAAGGCAAAGCCGCCGTACAGGACAAAAGCCCCGGCGACAGCCGCGGCGGTCAGTTTGAGGTGTTGCTTGTTGAGGTTCACGATCCGGCCTGAATAGGGAAACGAAGGGGCATCTTACCCTACCTGCGCCTGCTTATGAATCGGCAAGCGGGCGCCGGCGCTATCCCGGCGGGGTTTTTCGCTGCAGTAAGCAGGTCTTGCTGCAATGTTGTCGGTTTCTATAGGTCAAAAAGTGTAAAATGGAGAATTGATTTTTACGAACCACGAGGTTTGAAGCGCAATGGCATGGCTTAACGGTCTGATCGATCTGCCCTGGTGGGGCTATATCGTGGTAACGCTGGTGCTCACCCACATCACCATCGCTTCCGTCACCATTTTCCTGCATCGTCACCAGGCACACCGTGCGCTGGATCTGCACCCGATTCCCAGTCACTTCTTCCGTTTCTGGCTGTGGCTCACTACCGGCCAGGTAACCAAGGAGTGGGCGGCCATCCACCGCAAGCACCACGCCCGCTGCGAAACCGCAGAAGACCCGCACAGCCCGCAAGTGCTGGGCATCAAGAAAGTGCTGTGGGAAGGCGCCGAGCTGTACCGTGCCGCCTGCAAAGACCGCAGCATCATGGAAAAATTCGGCCACGGCACCCCAGATGACTGGCTGGAACGCAACGTCTACACCCTGCACACCGGCAAGGGCATTCTGCTGATGCTGGCCATCGACCTGGTGCTGTTCGGCGCCGCCGGCCTGGCAATCTGGGCGATCCAGATGGCGTGGATTCCGTTCTTCGCAGCCGGCGTCATCAACGGCATCGGCCACTTCTGGGGCTACCGCAACTTCGAAAACGAAGACGCGTCTACCAACGTGTTCCCGTGGGGCATCTTGATCGGTGGTGAAGAGCTGCACAACAACCACCATACCTTCGGTACCTCGGCCAAGCTGTCGTACAAGTGGTTCGAGTTCGATATCGGCTGGATGTACATCCGCATCATGGAAATCCTGGGCCTGGCCAAGGTACGCAAGGTGGCGCCGCGTCTGGCGCAGTCGGCATCCAGCGCGCAGCTGGACCTCGACCACCTGCAGGCCATCATTGCCAACCGCTACGCCATTGCCGCCCGCTACGCCCGCGAGCTGAAGGACGTGTACCGTGCCGAAGCCGCTCGCATCCAGCTGCCGGAACTGGGTAACACCGACCTGGCGCGCAAAATGAAGGTGTGGCTGAAGCAGGACGCCAAGGACACCCCGATGGCCGAACGCGCGCAGTTGGCCGCGGTACTGGCCAAGAGCCAGGTGCTGAACACCATTTACAGCATGCGTCAGGAGCTGACCCGTCTGTGGGAGCGTTCGTCGCTGACCCGTGACGAGCTGCTGAAAGAGCTGCAAGACTGGTGCAACCGCGCGGAGGCCAGCGGTATCGAGTCGCTGCAGCGCTTTGCGCAGAGCTTGCGCACGGCCGCCGTGGCCTAAGCTGCCCGGTTAGCCGTTATCACCAAGCGCCGCTGCTGCGGCGCTTTTTTCATGCCCCCAGAATGCTTGCAGCGCGGCTGGCTGCGTTACAATCGCCGCTTTCCCACGTCATCTGCAACAGGAGCCGCCATGAGCATCCACCGTCATCTGCCGGGCAAACGCATGTCCGAAGCCGTCATCGTCAATGGCCTGATCTACACCGTCCAGGTGCCGGAAAGCGGCCAGGGCAATGCGCGCGAGCAGACCGCCGAGACGCTGGCGCTGGTGGACAAGGTGCTGGCCGAGCTGGGCAGCGACAAGACCCGCATCATCGAAGCCACCATCTTCATGCCGGACCTGGCCGAGTTCGACCAGATGAACGAAGCCTGGGACGCCTGGGTGGCCGAAGGCCACGCCCCGGTGCGCTGCACGGTGGGTGCCAAGCTGGCGCACCCGGACTGGAAGGTAGAGATCCGTATCGTCGCCGCCCGCTAAACGCTGGCGGATATAAAAAAGGCAAGGTCGTTCGACCTTGCCTTTTTTTGCGTGCTGCGGCCAACGTTGGCCGCATCGGCGTGCCGTGCTAGTGCCCGGCGTCCACCACCGGTGCCGCACCGGCCGCTGCCTTGGGCGGACGCGACAGCCACACCAGGCCGGTCAGCAGCAGGAACAGGCAGGCGGCCAGCCAGAAGATCTCGTTGGCGCCGATAAACAAGCCCTGGCGGCTGATGTCGCGGGTGATTACCGCGGCGGCCTGCTCCTGGCTCAGGCCCAGTTGCTGCATGCCGGCTAGCGTCTGGCGCGTACTTTCGTCGTACAGGCTGATGTGGTCGGTCAGCTGCACGTGGTGGATGGCTTCGCGCCGCTCCCACTGCCAGGTGGTCAGCGACGCGCCGATGGAGCCGGCCAGCGTGCGCAGGAAGTTGGACAGGCTGGAGGCACTGGCCAGTTGCTGCGGCTTCATGTTGGACAGCGTGATGGTGGTCAGCGGCATGAAGAAGCCGGCAATGGCAATGCCCTGCACAAACTGTGGCCAGGCCACGTCGGCAAAGGTCATGTCCGGGTTGAACGTGCTGTAGCGCCACCAGAAGCAGAAGGCAAACATCAGGAAGCTCACCGTCACCACCCAGCGCATGTCCAGTCGCTGCGCGTTCTTGCCGATCACCGGCGACAACAGCACCGGCAGGATGCCGATCGGTGCGGTGGCCAGGCCGGCTTCGGTGGCGGTGTAGCCCAGTTGCGTTTGCATTAGCAGCGGCATCAGCACGATGGCGCCGAAGTACAGCATGAAGCCGACACTGACCGAAATCACGCCCACGCTGAAGTTGCGGTCACGGAACAGCGACAGGTCGATTACCGGGTGCTTGTCGGTCAGCTCCCACACCACCAGGTAAGACAGGCTCAGCAGGGCAATCACGGCGTAGAGCACGATCTCGGTGGAATGGAACCAGTCCAGCTCCTTGCCGCGGTCCAGCATCATCTGCAGGCAGCCCACGCCCAGCACCAGCAGTGTGAGGCCCACCTTGTCGATGGGCAGCTGCAGGATGGCGGTTTCGCGGTGACGCAGCTCGCGCCAGCTCAGCCACGCCGCCACCACGCCCACCGGCACGTTGATGAAGAAGATCCAGCTCCAGTGCCAGTTGTCCGATAGCCAGCCGCCGAGGATGGGGCCGAAGATCGGCGCCACGATGATGGTCATCGTCCACAGCGCCATCGCGATGGCGCGTTTTTCCGGCGGATAGCTCTGCAACAGCAGGCTTTGCGACAGCGGAATCATCGGCCCGGCCAGCGCGCCCTGCAGTACGCGGAACAGGATCAGTAGTTCCAGGCTGGGGGCGATGCCGCACAGCAGCGACGACAGCACGAAGCCGATGGTGGCGATCAGGAACAGCCGCACTTCGCCCAAGCGCTTGGCCAGCCAGCCGGTGATGGGCACCGCGATGGCGTTGGCCACGCCGAACGAGGTAATCACCCACGTGCCCTGGCTGGTAGATGCGCCCAGGTCACCGGCAATGGTGGGGATGGCCACGTTGGCGATGGTGGTATCCAGCACCTGCATGAAGGTGGCCAGCGACAGCGCCAGCGTCACCAGCGTGCGCGAGCGGCCCTGTAGGGGAGGGTGTGCCATGCGGCCTCCTTACTTGCCTACGTTGGCCGCAACAATCTGCGCCACGCGGCGGTCGGCCTCGGCCAGCTTGCCGTCAAACACGCGGGTGGCCAGCAGCGGGGCGGTCGGGGCGGCGCTCAGCAGCGGGCCGTCCTGTTGGCTGGTATCCACGCTCACGTTCATCGACAGGCCCAGGCGCAGCGGGTGCGCTTGCAGCTCTTTCGGGTCCAGCGCAATGCGTACCGGTACGCGCTGCACCACCTTGATCCAGTTGCCGGTGGCGTTCTGTGCCGGCAGCAGCGAGAACACGCTGCCGGTACCGGCGGCCAGGCCGGCAACCTTGCCGTGGTAGGTGATGTCGTCGCCGTACAGGTCGGCGTGCAGCTCGACCGGTTGGCCGATGCGCAGGTCTTTCAGCTGGCCTTCCTTGAAGTTGGCGTCCACCCACAGGCTGTCCAGCGCGGCGACCGCCAGCAGCGGGGTGCCAGGCTGCACGCGGGCGCCGGGCTGGGCGCTGCGGCGTGCCACCTGGCCGGCTATCGGGGCGCGCACTTCGGTACGCGACAGCGTCAGCCACGCTTCACGTACGGCGGCAGCGGCACGGGCCACGGCCGGCTGTTTCTCGGCGCTGTCGCTCAGCACCAGCGCGCGGCTGGCTTTCTGCTCTTCGCGGGCGGCATTCAGCGCGGCGGTGGCGGCTTCCAGCTGGGCGCGGGCGGCGGTAACGGCATCGCGGGCGTGCTGCACGTCTTCCTGGGCGATGGCTTGCTCTTTGGCGGCGGCTTCGCGACGCGCCAGATCGCCACTGCTGCGGGCTACTTCGGCCTGGGCACGGCTGACATCGGCCTCGCGTTGCGTCACCACGGCGTCTGCCTTGCCGCTAACCGAGATCAGCTGGCGGGTCTGGCGTACGGCCTGCGCCAGGTCGGCTTCGGCACGCGCCAACGCCAGGCGGGCGTCGTTGTCGTCCAGCGTCAGCAGCAGGTCGCCGGCTTTGACGCTGTGGGTGTCGTCGGCGTGGATGCTGCGGATGTTGCCGGCGATCTGCGCCGATACCGGTACCAGGTTGCCGGCGGTGTAGGCGTCGTCGGTGCTTTCATGGTGGCGCAGCGCCAGGAACCAGTAAGCCCCGCCGGCGATACCGGCGATGACCAGGGCCAGGGTGAGGCGGGTGAGGGCAGTGCGGCGGGCGCTGGGCGCGGCGTTATCGATTGTGTTTTCCATGTCTTTCCTCGGGTGTGGGGCGCGGCCGGCTGTGCCGGCGCGGGCCACAAACTGGTGCAGGCGTATCGGCAGGCCTGCGGTTGTCAGGTTGGGCGCATTCAGTTGCCGGCTTGCGGGCTACCCAGCGCCCGCAGCAAGGCGGCTTGCACTTGCAGCCGTTGGCCGCGGATCTCCAGTGCCGACAGTCGGGCCTGGGTATCGCGCCGGCGCTCGTTCAGCCACTGGCTGCGCGAGGCGAGGCCGGTCTCCAGCCGGGTCTGCAGTACGCGGCTGGCTTCGCGGCGGGCGCGCAAGGTGGCGTCGGCTTGCGCTTCTGCCTGCGTCAGGCTGGCCAGCTGGCTGCTGCGGTCGGCGGTTTCCTGGATGGCGGCCAGCAAGGTCTGGTTGTAGGCCGCCACGGCTTGCTCGTAGTCGGCAGTACGGCCGGACAGGCGGGCGTTGAGCTCGCCGTTGCTGAAGATGGGCAGTGTCAGGGCCGGGGCGAAGCGCAGCAGGCGGGCGCCCGGGTCCAGCAGGTTGGACAGCTCGGACGACGACAGCGCGGCCAGGCCGCCAATGCGGACGTCGGGGTAGAAGTCGGCGCGGGCGGCGCGGATGCCGGCGTTGGCGGCTTCCACCCGTTCGCGTGCCGCCAGGATGTCGGCGCGCTTGCCCAGCATGGCCGTGCTGTAGCGTGCCGGGTCCAGCTGCCATTCCGGCAGCGCTGCCTTGGCGATGGCGTCGATCTGGGTTTGCGGCAGGGCAGCTAGGGCGGCCAGCGCGTGACGTGCCTGCGTTTCGCGCAAGCCGGCGCGCAGCACCAGCTGGCGGGCATCGTTGGCCGCCGCTTGCAGTTGCGCCAATTCGTCCGGCGCCGCCAGGCCTTGCTTGCTGCGAACCTCGCCCAGTTGCAGCAATTGCGTTGCTTGCTGCTGGTCTTCGGCTTGCAGTTGCAGGGCGTGCTGCGCGGTACGCCATTCCAGGTACTGGCTGCTGACGGCCCAGGCCAGCCACTGGCGGGCGTCGTCGGCTTCCAGTTGCGCGGCGTAAGCCTGGCCGCGGGCGGCAGCCAACTGGGCGCGGGTCTTGCCCCAGAAATCGAAGCGGTAGGATAGATCCAGACCGACGGTTTCCAGGTTGGTGTAAATGCCACGGTAGGCCGGCGGGTTGTTGCCGTATTCGGAGCTGCGCTCGCGGACGAAGCTGGCACTGCCGTTGACGCGCAAACCGTCGCTGCTGGCCACGCTGTCGCTGTTGGCGCGCGCGGCGCGCAGCTTGGCGTCGGCCAGTGTCAGGCGCGGGCTGCGCGCCAGTGCTTGCGATACCAGCTGGTCCAGCTGCGGATCGTTCAGCGCTTGCCACCAGTTTTCCCGGGCCAGTTGGCTGCCGTCTTGTACGCCCAGACTGGCGGCTTGCAACGGCGCGGTACTGGGCGGCAGTACATCGGGCGTGGCGCAGCCTGCCAGCAGCAGGCTGGCGGCGAGGGTGGAGAGAATCAGTGCGTGAGGCTGGCTGTTACGCATGTAATGATCACCTGCGTTACTAATTTGTTATCAAAAAACCGGCAGTGTGCTGCCGGTTTCCTCGTGACGCCTCAGCTTATTGAAAAAGCCGGTTGTCGTGTGCAACGGTTTGTATCAGCCGCCAACGCGTCGCAACAGCTTGCGCAATAGTGCATCCAGCGTGGTGCGCTCTTCGTCGCTGAAGTCCTGCCATAGCTCGCGCATGCGCTGGCGCTGCTCCGGCATTACCTGGGCGATGAAGGCCAAGCCTTTTTCGGTGAGGATCAACTCGGTCTTGCGCCGGTCTTCTTGCGACGGCAGGCGTTCGATCAGGCCGCGCTGGCACAGGTCGTCCACCACGCGGGTGGCGTTGGTGCGCGAGAACGCCAGCGCGTCCGACAGCTCGGACGGGCTGACACGCTGCTCGGGGCGCGAGTACAGCACCATCAGCGCCATCCAGGTGGTTTCGTTGATCTCGTGGCACTTCAACGTTTCATTGAAGTAGCCCAGCAGGTACGGCTGCAGGTGAAAGTACAGCCGGGTCAGCAGTACTTCCTGCCGCGGTGCGCCGGGCATTTTGCTGGAGATGCTTTCTACCGCTTGTTCACAGGGAACAAAGCTATGGCAGGTGTTGGGGCATTCGTTCATGGTTAAATGGTAACGTGCGTTACTAATTGGGGCAAGTTGCCAGCCAGGCTTCGACCTGGCGGGCTACCGGCGTCAGCAGGTCGGGTTGCAGGCAATCCAGCTCGGTGTTCTGCGGCATGCCACGAAGCCAGGTGATCTGGCGCTTGGCCAGCTGGCGGGTGGCGGCAATGCCGCGCTCGCGCAGCTCGGCGTAATCGAACAGGCCGTCCTGGTATTCCCAGGCCTGGCGGTAGCCGACGCAGCGCATTGACGGCAGCGTCAGCGACAGCTCGGGGTAGCGTTGGCGCACGCGGCTGACTTCGTCCAGAAAGCCCTGCGCCAGCATCTGGTCGAAGCGCAAAGCGATGCGCTGGTGCAGCCAGGCGCGGTCGGACGGCTGCAGCGCCAGGCGCAGCGCGGCAAAGCTGGCCGCATCGTCGCGGCCCTGGCGCATCAGTGCCGACATCGGCTGGCCGGTGAGCTCGTACACTTCCAGCGCGCGCTGCACGCGTTGCGAATCGTTGGGTGCCAGGCGGGCAGCGGTTTCCGGGTCGACCGCGGCCAACCTTTGGTGCATGGCGGGCCAGCCCAGCTGTTCGCCGTCGGCTTCCAGCCGGGCGCGCACCTCGGCGTCGGCTTGCGGCAGGTCGGACAAGCCTTCCAGCAGCGCTTTGAAGTACAGCATGGTGCCGCCTACCAGCAGCGGAATGCGGCCACGCTGGCAGATGTCGGCGATCAGTCGGTTGGCGTCGGCGTGGAACTGCGCCGCCGAGTACGACTCGGTCGGCGGAATGATGTCGATCAGGTGGTGCGGGCAGGTCGCCATTTCTTCCGCGGTGGGCTTGGCGGTGCCGATATCCATATCGCGGTAAACCAGCGCAGAGTCGACGCTGACGATTTCCACCGGAAAGCGTTGCGCCAGCGCCAGCGCCAGCCCGGTCTTGCCGGAAGCGGTGGGGCCCATCAGCAGGATGGCGCGGTGTTGTGGCTTCATCGTACGGGTACTGGGTGCAAAACGAGGCGGCTATTGTCGCACAAGGCGGGCGAAGAAAAAGCCGCCATTGGCGGCTTTTCGCAGCATGAGGTACGGGTTATGCCACCAGTTTGGCACCGATCACCACCATCATGATGGCCAGGGCCGGGCGCAGCCATTGTTCGGCCACGCGGCGGGTCATGTGGCTGCCCAGCCAGATGCCCGGCAGCGAGCCTACCAGCAGCTGGCCCAGCAGGCCGTAGTCCATATTGCCCATGCTGGCGTGGCCCAGGCCGGCCACCAGCGTCAGCGGCACGGCGTGGGCGATTTCGGTGCCCACCAAGCGGGCGGTAGGCAGCAGCGGGTACAAGGCAAAGATGGCCAGCGTGCCGAGTGCGCCGGCGCCGATCGAGCTGAGGGTGACGATGACGCCCAGCACCACGCCGGTGGCGATGGTGGCGTTCACCGGCAGATGGTCCGGCGCCGGCGTGGGGCGGATGCGGGCCAGCTGGCGCAGGATGAACGGCTTGAACAGGATGGCAACGGCGGTCAGCATCAGCGCGAAGCCCAGCGTCACCTTGATGATCTTGTTGACGTGCGCGGTTTCCAGGTGCAGGAAATGCAGCACCGCCACGGTAAGCAGCGCGGCCGGTACGCTGCCCATGGCCAGCAGGCGGGTAATGCGCCAGTCGATATGCTTTTGCTTGTGGTGCACCCAGACGCCGCCCATCTTGGTGATACAGGCGTACAGCAGGTCGGTGCCGACGGCGGTGGCCGGGTTGATGCCGAACCACAGCAGGATGGGCGTCATCAGCGAGCCGCCACCCACGCCGGTGAGGCCAACGATAAAACCGACTACCAGACCGGCAACGACGTAGCCCAGATCCATGGGGCGCACCCTTCACGTTAAGCAAGACAGGTGGCCATGCTAACCGAAGGGCTTATGCGCCTTTAGACGTATTTCATGGTTAGTTATTCAGAAAATGAATAAGCGAATGCGCGCCTAACCCGCTTGGCAGAGCTGTTCGCCCCATTGCCGCAGCGCTTGCAGCACCGTGCTCTGTTGCGGTGTGGCGCTGGCCAGCCGTGCGTCGATCTCCTGGCAAAACTGGGCGTAGCTGCGGCCACCGGGTTGGCCGCTGTGCAGCTTTTCCAGACACCATTGCCGCCAGTGGCGGGCCTCTTCGGCATTCAGGCTGTGCGGGAAATTGCGCGCGCGGTAGCGCCATAACAGCCGCGCCAGCTGGCTGTCTTCAAACTCGGGCCGCTCGGCGGCCAATGCCGGCGCCGCCAGCTGTTGCAGGCGGTTCAGGATGCGGCGGTCGTTGTAGCTGACAAAGCCGCCGTACAGGTTCTCGTCTACATCCGGCGTGTCGCCGGGCTCGCGGCGAAACACGGCTTTCCATAGCAGGCTCAGGTCGGGCAGGGCCGCCGCGTGCACCGCGTGCTGTAGCGCCAGCGCCTTGTCGATGCCCAGTTCCTCGGCGCGGGCGTCGTCCAGTACCGCCAGCTTGTTGCACACGAAAGGCGACTTGTTGATGTGGATGCTCTTCAGCGGCAGCCGTTGCACGCCTTCAGGCAGGTCTTCGTTGCGGGTAAACAGCCGTTCGCGTACCTGCTCGGCAGTCTGGCCGCTCAGTTCGCGCGGGTCGTGCGCCAGGTCCCAGACCAGTACTTCATTTTTATTGGTAGGGTGCTCGGCCAGCGGCCAGACGATGGCGACGTTGCCACGTTCGCTGCCGAACATGCCGGACACGTGCACCAGTGGCTGCGGCGCGTGCAGGCTTAACTGGTGGCGTACCGCGTCTTTCTTGCGCAGGTCGAGGCAGAACTGGAACAGCCGCGGCTGGCGCGTGCGGATCAGCCGCGCCAGCGCGATGGTGGCGCGCACGTCGGACAGCGCGTCGTGGGCCGCCTCGTGCGCCAGGCCGTTGGCCGCGCTCAGGTGCTCCAGCTTGAAACTGGGCAGGCCGTTATCGTGGCGCGGCCAGGTAATGCCCTCCGGGCGCAGGGCGTAGGTGGTGCGTACCACGTCCAGCAGGTCCCAGCGGCTGCAGCCCTGCTGCCACTCGCGCGCGTACGGGTCTTTCAGGTTGCGCCACAGCAGGTAGCGGGTAACTTCGTCGTCGAAGCGGATCGAGTTGTAGCCGACGCCAATGGTGCCGGGCTGGCCCAGTTCGCGTTCGATGGCGGCAGCAAACTGGTGCTCGGGCACGCCGTGTGCCGCACAGTGCTGCGGGGTGATGCCGGTAATCAGGCAGGCTTCCGGCGACGGCAGGTAGTCCGGCGTTGGCTGGCAGTACAGCATGACCGGTTCGCCGATCTCGTTCAGCTCGCTGTCGGTGCGGATGCCGGCAAACTGGGCCGGGCGATCGCTGCGTGGCACCGCACCGAAGGTTTCGTAGTCGTGCCAGAAGAAAGTGGTTTGGCTCATGGTCGATGGCAGGGGCGCAAAACGCGATTGTCGCACCAGCAGCGCCTGGCTGGAACTTTTGTGCGTCGCGGTGGCCTGACAGCGGGTGGTACCTGCGTGCCACGCCTCCCCTGATTGTTTGGATATCCCTTGTGGCCAGCCCCGCGTTTGCGGCGCTGGCTTTCTTTTTCGCTTTCTAACAATATCGAACGCAATATTTCACTCATTCGAACATCCAGGCAGGATGTGCGGTGGCATGATGCTGCGATTGGATGGCAGATGTTGCCGTGCGTTGATGGCAGGGCGTGGGGCAGGGTAACGAGCGGTGCGTTGGAGCGAGTGAGGCGAGGTCGGCAAAAAGGTCAAGCTAAGTGACTGATTTCGCTGATTGCCGGCGAGCGGGCAAAAAAAATGCGCGGGGTTTGAAGCCCGCGCCAAGTCTACAAAGGAGAAATAGAGGAGAAACTATCAAGAAGCAATTGCTGCATCTCAACGAGGTCGGATTATCCAGATCGTGGCCTGGGGTGTCAATGTATACAATTTACAAAAGCGAAAAAACATAACAAATTGTCGCGCATCGAACACTCGAAAATGTTCGGACGTGAAAATTGAGCGCTTGCTCGTTGCTGGCCATAAGCCTATTGAATAGTGGCAAACCTTTAATAAGCCATAACTTGGCAGCGGCCAAGGTGCCACTAGGTGCGATTCCGCACATCACGCACTCGCCCTGCGGCGTGGCCTGTGCGAAAATACCGCCTTTGCCCATCCAGACGGTTGTCAGCAATGAGTGATTTGAGCCCAGTCCTGCCCGATCCGCGCCAGTACCCCGAGTCGTCCCCCACCAATATGCTGATCCATTACGCGCAGTCGATTGCCAATGCGCCCAGCCAGAACGACCGCGCCATGTGGCAGGAATCGCTGCGCGCCACGCTGGCGGAAATGCTGGAGCGTAACGAGCTGCTGCCGGTGTCGGTAGCGCTGGCAATGGTGACCTCGCAGGCGCTGTACCAGGTGCTGTGGGATGCGCTGCGCGACGTGGCCGAGCGCCCGGACAGCGGCCGTTATGCGGTGGTGTTCGCCGTGCCGGTGGTGCTGGTCGTCGGTAGCCGTACCCAGGTCACGCTGCCGGCCACGCTGGCCGACGTGGATGGCCTGAATGCGCTGTTCCGCCAGCATGGCCTGTTTACCGAAGGCGCGGAAGCGTGGTTGTCCGGCAAGCTGCTGCACCCCGACTCGGTGGTGGGCATTCCGTCTACCCAGATTTTCCGCCTGACCCGCGAGCTGCAGGACGCCGCCAGTGGCGTGCCGCTGGACTTGCCGCCGGCGGCGGTAACCGCCAAGGACGAAGGCGTGTTCCTGCGCTACCTGCTGGGGGTGGCCATCCAGCAGGAAGGCGCGCCGGCATCGGTAAAACTGGGTGGCAGCGTGGGCGCCTGGGGCGTGCCGCTGATGAAGTTCCTCGGCGAGCAGCTGAAAACCGACGGCGTGACGCTGTTCCCGATTCCGCGCCCGCCGATGGCGCTGATGCAGGCCATCGTGGCGGGCAACTTTGCCCGTCTGGAAGTGGCGCTGCAGGTGTTTGCCAGTACCCAGATCCGCCAGCTGCGCGATCAGGGCCAGGAGCCGGTGGCGATTGTGTCATCGCACGATAACGGCGAGCTGCACTTCACCATCTCGGCCGAAGGCAATGCCAAGGACTGGGGTGGTTTCGTGTGGCCGTTGGCCGCGCAGGACGTGGTGGCGCAGATCGAAACCAATTTCCGCATGCTGATGGCCGAGTGCCATGTGCGCGACGTGCGGGTGGTGCCGCAGGTGCAGCCGGAAAGCCGCGACGGCATCCCGCTGTTCTACACCGCAGACGACTGGCCGGTCAGCCAGACCCTGCAGTAAGACACGAAAATGGCGAAGGAACATGAATGCAATTCATTGTTTCTTCGCCATTTGTTCATTTCGGCCCGGCGCCGGAATGCGTTAAGATTTCCTTATCCATAACCCTTTGATGGAATAGTCGACGATGTTTGCAGATATCAAAATTGCCCAGTACGACCCGGAACTCGCTGCCGCCATCAGCGAAGAAGTCGTTCGCCAGGAAGATCACATCGAGCTGATCGCCTCGGAAAACTACACCAGCCCGGCCGTCATGGAAGCCCAGGGCTCCCAGCTGACCAACAAGTACGCCGAAGGCTACCCGGGCAAGCGTTTCTACGGTGGTTGCGAGCACGTTGACGTGGTAGAGCAGCTGGCCATCGACCGCGTGAAGCAGCTGTTCGGCGCCGAGTACGCCAACGTGCAGCCGCACTCCGGTTCGCAAGCCAACCAGGCGGTGTACTTCTCCATCCTGAAGCCGGGCGACACCATCATGGGCATGAACCTGGGCCACGGCGGTCACCTGACCCACGGTTCCCCGGCCAACCTGTCCGGCAAGATGTTCAACATCGTGGCCTACGGTCTGAACGAAAACGAAGAGATCGACTACGACGACATGGAGCGCGTAGCGCTGGAAACCAAGCCGAAGCTGATCATCGGCGGCGCTTCCGCTTACGCCCTGCGCTTTGACTGGGCCCGCATGCGCGAAATCGCCGACAAGGTGGGTGCCTACTTCATGGTCGACATGGCCCACTACGCTGGCTTGGTGGCTGCCGGTGTGTACCCGAACCCGGTACCGCACGCCCACTTCGTGACCTCCACCACCCACAAGACCCTGCGCGGCCCGCGCGGCGGCATCATCCTGGCCAAGGCCGAGTTCGAGAAGTCGCTGAACAGCAACGTGTTCCCGACCCTGCAAGGCGGCCCGCTGATGCACGTCATCGCCGGTAAAGCCGTGGCCTTCAAAGAAGCGCTGCAGCCGGAATTCAAAGCCTACCAGGAGCAAGTGCTGAAGAACGCTGCCGCCATGGCCGAAACCCTGGCTGCTCGCGGCGTGCGCATCATCTCCGGCCGTACCGAGAGCCACGTGTTCCTGGTAGACCTGCGCCCGAAAGGCCTGACCGGCAAGGCTGCCGATGCCGCCCTGAGCAAAGCGCACATCACCGTGAACAAGAACGCCATCCCGAACGACCCGGAAAGCCCGTTCGTGACCTCCGGTATCCGCATCGGCTCCCCGGCCATCACCACCCGCGGCTTCAAGGAAGACGAAGCCCGCATCGTGGCCAACCTGGTGGCTGACGTGCTGGACAACCCGAACGACGACGCCGTACTGGCGCGCGTGGCTGAACAGGCCACCGCACTGGCACGCCGCTTCCCGGTTTACGCCAAGTAATCGCCGCCGCCAGCTGGCGGTCGTGATGCAAAAAACACCGCGCCTTCGCAAGAAGGGCGGTGTTTTTTTATGTGCTGTCGCGCTGTCATGGTGCTGTCACCCGGCTGTTATACGTTGGCCGCATCGCGTTCACATTTCGATGGAAGACACCATGACCCGTTTGCTGCTGCCCCTGTTGCTTGCCGCCGCGCTGCCGGCGCTGGCTGAACCGTTTGCCCTGCTGGAAACCCGTGAGCCGAACATCGCCGCGCTGGAGCGTTACGAAGTGGCCACGCCCAGGGTGCCCTATGCTGGCATGGCCAAGGCCGCCTTCCCGCAGGGTTTGCCGCTGGCGGTGGGGTCTGGCCTGCGCTTCAAGGGCTACGAGAAAGCCACCTCGGCGCTGGAGTTCTGGTCGCTGACCGACCGTGGCCCCAACGTCGATTCGCCCGATGTGGCGGATGGCAAGGGCAAGCGCGCCAGCAAGGTGTTTGCGGTGCCGGACTACACGCCCACCATCACCCAGCTGCGCGTATCGCTGGCCGAAAAGGCCGAGGTCATCAAGACGCTGCCGCTGAAGCAGGACGGCAAGCCGATCAGCGGCCGCCCGATAGCGCCGGGGCAGGTGGGCGCCAGTGGTGAGCTGGGCCTGAGTGAGCAGTTGGCCGCGCTGCCATATGACGCCAACGGGCTGGACCCGGAAGGCATCGACGCCGACGCTGCCGGCAATCTATGGATTGTGGACGAGTACGGCCCCTTCATCGTGAAGGTGGACGGCAAGAGCGGCGAGATCCTGCAACGCTACGCGCCCGGCCAGGGCTTGCCGCTGGAGTTGGCCGCACGCCAGCCCAATCGCGGTTTCGAGGGCGTAGCGGTAACGCCGGCCGGCAAGGTGGTGGCCATCGTGCAGAGCACGCTGGATGTAGATGGCAAGACCCGCAACGATGCGCTGTTTACCCGCGTGGTAGTGCTGGACCCGAAAAGCGGCGCCGTGCAGCAGTTTGCCTACCCGGTATCGGTCCACTTCAAGAAAACCGGCGACATGAAGCTGGGTGACATCGTGGCGCTGTCCGAAACTCAGTTTGCGGTGATCGAGCAGGGCAAGGACAAAGACAAGCGCATGCACAACGACATCATGCTGATCGATCTGGCCAAGGCCAGTGCGCTGGACGGCAAGCAGCTGGCCGACGGCCGTGCGCTGGAATACGGCGACACCGCGGCGCTGGCTGCCGCTGGCGTGCAGCCGGTGAAGAAGCAGTTGGCGCTGGACTTGCGTGCGCTGGGTTGGACGGCCGAAAAGGCCGAAGGCCTGGCCTTGGTGGACGGCAGCACGCTGGCGGTGATCAACGATAACGATTTTGGCGTGGCGAGCGAGCTGCGCGGCAGCAGCCTGAAGCTGGACGAGTTGCGCGTAGCCGATGGCAAGCTGGTGGACAAGCAGGGCCAGCTGCAAGCCGGCGCCAGCCTGGGGGTGGCGGCCAACGGTGAAAGCACGCAGCTGTGGCTGATTACGCTGCAAAAGCCGTTGAAAGCGCTGCTGCAGTAAACACCGGCTGCGCCGCAACAAGGCCCGCTTGCCTCGGCAAGCGGGCCTTGTCATGTGTAGCGTGTTGCAATCCGGTTATAAGAACAGAGCTTAATATTACAAAGCATGTTTTCTCGCCAAGTGGCTGATTTAAAGGCATAAATGTCGCTGTGGCCGTTGGGGGCGGCCGGCGGGGTGGCGAAGTGCCGGCGCGGCGCCCGTATAATGCGGCCAACGAGGAGAGGATCATGACCCAGCCTGAATTCAAATACCTGGAAGACTTCGTCGGCAATACCCCGCTGGTGCGCCTGAAGCGCATGCCCGGCAACAGCAGCAACGTTGTGCTGGTGAAGCTGGAAGGCAATAACCCGGCCGGATCGGTCAAAGACCGCCCGGCGCTGTCGATGATCCGCCAGGCCGAAGCGCGCGGCGACATCCGCCCCGGCGACACGCTGATCGAGCCCACCAGTGGCAATACCGGCATCGCGCTGGCGATGGCCGCCACCATGATGGGCTACAAGATGATTCTGGTGATGCCCGAAAACTCCAGCCAGGAGCGCGTCGATACCATGCGCGCTTACGGCGCCGAGGTGGTGCTGACGCCCAAAGAAGCGTCGATGCCTGGTGCCATCGACGAGGCACGCCGGCTGCAGGCGGCCGGGGTTGGCCGCATCCTGGATCAGTTTGGCAACCCGGATAACCCGCGTGCCCATATCGAAGGTACCGGCCCGGAAATCTGGCGCGATACCGCCGGCACCGTTACGCATTTTGTGTCCAGCATGGGCACTACCGGCACCGTGATGGGCACCAGCACCTATCTGAAACAGCAGAACCCGGCCATCCAGATTGTCGGTGTGCAGCCGCAGGCAGGCAGCCAGATTCCCGGTATCCGCAAGTGGGAAGACGAGTATCTGCCAAAGATTTGCGACTTTGATCGCATCGACCAGTTGCTGCTGGTAGACCAGCAAACCGCCGAAGATACCGCCCGCCGTCTGGCGCGCGAAGAAGGCATTCTGGCCGGTCCATCGTCCGGTGGTGCGCTGGCGGTGGCGCTGCGTCTTAACGAGCAACTGGAAAATGCGGTGATTGTTTCTATTGTCTGCGACCGCGGCGACCGTTATCTTTCCACCGGTCTATTCTCCTGAGCACGGGTTGGCCGCCGGCGGCCAACCTTAACCGAACACCATGTCCCAACACGTCTTTTCGCCGCCCAGCGACGGCAGCCTCAGCCCCAAGGCCTGGTACCAGGCCGCCAGCCAGCAGCCCGGTTTCATTCACGACGCCGCCCAGGCCGCCGCCATCGAGCGCCTCGACGCGCTGTGGCAGGCGCTGGTGGACTTCAAGGACAAGCGCAACCGTTTTCTCGGTCGCAGCCTGCGTAAACCGCCGGTGCCGCGTGGCCTGTATTTCTGGGGTGGGGTAGGGCGCGGCAAGAGCTTCCTGATGGATGCTTTTTATGGTTGCGTGCCGTACGAGCGCAAGCGCCGCGTGCACTTCCACCATTTCATGGCCGAAATCCACAAGCAGCTGCGCACGGTTACCAACGAGCCGGACCCGCTGAAGATTGTGGCGGCGCGCATCGCCCGCGAAGTACGGCTGCTGTGTTTTGACGAGTTCCACGTCAGCGACATTGCCGACGCCATGATGCTGGGCCGCCTGTTCACCGAGCTGTTCAATCACGGCATCATCTGCGTGATGACCTCCAACTACCCGCCGGACAACCTGTACCCCAACGGCCTGATGCGCAGCAACTTCCTGCCTACCATCGAGCTGCTGAAGGCCAATCTGGACGTGTTGAACGTGGATGGCGGTAACGACTACCGCTTGCGCGAACTGACGCGCGAGCCGCTGTTCCATGTGCCGGCCGACGCTGCCGCCGAGCAAAAAATGACCGCCATGTTCGAGCGCCTGGCCGGTGCCGCCGCCGAGGCGCCGCACACACTGGCGGTGCTGGGGCGCGAGATTCCGCTGAAGCGGCATGTGCCGGGCGTGGTGTGGTTCGACTTCATGGCCATCTGCGACGGCCCGCGCGCGCAAACCGACTATCTGGAAATCGCCAGCGAATACCACACTGTGTTCGTGTCCGGTATCCCGAAACTGGCGGCCAGGGACTCGGCCATTGCCCGCCGCTTTACCTGGCTGGTAGACGTGTTTTACGACCATCGCGTCAAGTTTGTGGCGTCCAGTGCGGTGCCGCCGGAAGAGATCTATACCGAAGGCCTGCAGGCCAGCGAGTTCTTCCGTACCGCCAGCCGTCTGACCGAGATGCAGTCCAGTGCCTACCTGGAGCTGCCACACCTGGTGGACAACTTCAGTATTGCCGACGGTATCAGCGAAACCTGACCCTACAGGATGCGGGTCAATAAAAAAAGCCGCAGCGTTAGTGCTGCGGCTTTTTTGCGGCCAACGTTTCAATGCGAGCCGGCGGGAACCAGTAGCGGCTGATAGCCCAGTGCTTTCAGCTTGGCCATCGCCTCTTCAGCCTCGGCGCGGGTAGAGAACGGCCCTAGCTGGACGCGGGTTTCGGTACGGGCGCTGATGCCGCGCTTTTTCAGATCGTCGATCAGTTTTTCGGCGTTATCCGGGCTGGCAAACAGGCCAAGCTGCACCTGGTAACCCAGCGAACTGCCGCCAGGAGCGGCGCGGTTGGCCGGCAGCGTGGGCATCACGCGCGGCGCCGTGCTGGGGGCGGCTGCGGCCGGTGCCGCTGGGGTGGCGGTGGCGGGGGGCAGCTCGATCGGCGTGGTGGCCGGGCGGGCGGCTGGCTTGGCGGCGGGCGCTGGGACAGTGGTAGCGGTAGCGGCCGGTGTTTTTGCCGGTGCCGCAGTGGTCGTGGCGGCCGTATTGCCGCCGGCTGGCTTGGCGGTGACCGTGGTGTTGCCGGCCGGTGCTACCGTGGTAGCCGGTTTTAGCGTTGCCGGGTTGGCCGCAGCGGGTGCCGGCGTGGCCGGCGCCGGGCTGGTGCTGCCCAGGTTGGCCGCCGGTGTGCGGGTCAGGTCCGGCGTGGCTGGCGACGGCGTGGCCACGGCCGGAGTGCTGGCGGCTGCCGGCGCGCTGCTTTCCGGTAGTTGGGCAATCACCAGCGTAGGTTCGGAGGCGGCTTCCTTGTTGACGATGCGGCCGGAGCTTACCGGTACGCTGCCGGGGGTGGTTTCCGGCTTGTTGCCGGAAAAGCTGTCCAGGATGGGGATGGCGGCCAGGGCAACGGCTACCAGGCCGGCGGCCATCGCCAGGCGTTTTTTCAGTTCGGGGCTCATGGCCGTGGCGGATTCGCCACCTTGGTGCGGGTCGTTGGGGGAGGGAGTCATCGCGGTTTGAATTCTGTGCAGCAAAGGCTGGTGAACACTGGTAAAATGCCGGGTTCCTCAAAATTGGGTAACTGGCAGGCCGCAAAAGCGCATGCCAAGTGTAACCATATTCACTTGCAAACTGGGAGAATTTGTATGGCTATCGAACGCACCCTGTCCATCATCAAGCCGGACGCTGTTGCCAAGAACGTAATCGGCAAGATCTACGATCGCTTCGAGACCGCTGGTCTGAAGATCGTGGCTGCCAAACTGAAACAGCTGTCCCGCGCTGAAGCCGAAGGCTTCTACGCCGTACACAAAGAGCGCCCGTTCTTCAACGATCTGGTGAACTTCATGATCTCCGGCCCGGTCATGATCCAGGTGCTGGAAGGCGAAAACGCCGTTCTGAAAAACCGCGAACTGATGGGCGCGACCGATCCGAAGAAAGCTGACGCCGGCACCATTCGTGCTGACTTCGCCGATTCCATCGACGCTAACGCCGTTCACGGTTCCGACAGCCTGGAAAACGCCGCGATCGAAGTGGCTTACTTCTTCGCTGCTACCGAAGTCGTAGCCCGCTAAGGCGGACGCGGCCAACCTTGGCCGCACGCTAGACCCGTTGTACCCGGCGGCTGCCCTTTGCGGGCGGCCGCCTTTACCAGAGATTGACATGAAGACCAACCTGCTCGACTTCAACCTGCCCCAGCTCACCGAACACTTTGCCGCCATGGGCGAAAAACCGTTCCGTGCCAAGCAGATCATGCGCTGGATGCACCAGATGGGCGAAGCCGATTTCGACGCCATGACCGACATTGCCAAGAGCCTGCGTGCCAAACTGCACGACACGGCGCAAGTGGGCGTGCCGGACCTGATGGTGTCGCAGGAGTCTGAGGATGGTACCCGCAAGTGGCTGCTGGACGTTGGCACCGGCAACGGTGTGGAAACCGTGTTCATCCCCGAGGATGATCGCGGCACCTTGTGCATATCATCCCAGGTAGGCTGTGCGCTGGAGTGCACCTTCTGCTCCACCGGCCGCCAGGGTTTTAACCGCAACCTCAGCACCGCCGAGATCATCGGCCAGCTGTGGTGGGCCAACAAGGCCATGGGGGTGACCCCGAAGAACGAACGCGTCATCTCCAATGTGGTGATGATGGGCATGGGCGAGCCGCTGGCCAACTTCGACAACGTGGTGTCGGCGCTGCAGATCATGCTGGACGATCACGGTTACGGCCTCAGCCGTCGCCGCGTGACGGTGTCCACCTCGGGCATGGTGCCGCAGATGGACCGCCTGAAAGAGGCCTGTCCGGTAGCGCTGGCCGTGTCGCTGCATGCGTCCAACGACCGCATTCGCGATGAAATCGTGCCGCTGAACAAGAAATACCCGCTGAAAGAACTGATGGCGGCGTGCCAGCGTTACCTGGTGAAAGCGCCGCGCGACTTCATTACCTTCGAGTATGTGATGCTTGACGGGGTGAACGACAGACCGGAACATGCTCGCGAACTGATCGCACTGGTGCGCGACGTGCCGTGCAAGTTCAACCTGATTCCGTTCAACCCGTTCCCGAACTCCGGTTACGACCGTTCCAGCAACAACGCCATCCGCGCTTTCCGCGAGATCCTGCAGGAAGCCGGTTTCGTGGTGACGGTGCGCAAGACCCGCGGTGACGATATCGACGCCGCTTGCGGCCAGCTGGCCGGCCAGGTGCAGGACAAGACCCGCCGCCAGGAGAAGTGGATCCGAATTGCCGAGGAGAAAGGCTGATGCTGAAAACACGTGTTCTTGCTGCTTTGCTGACGGGCGTGCTGAGCGCCCAACTGGCGCTGGCTGCGGCCCCGCCGCGCGAGCAGGCCGAGACACGTGCGCAGCTGGCCATCGAGTACATGCGCTACGGCAATATGCGTGTGGCGATGGAAAACGCCGACCAGGCTATTGCTTTCGATCCCAGCTACCAGCCTGGCTATCTGGCCAAGGCGCTGATTTATATGGCCTTGCGGGTAGACCGCGAGGCGGATGCCGCCTTTCGCAAGGCGCTGTCCATCAATGCCGGCAACCCCGAAGTCAACAATAACTACGGCCTGTTCCTGTGCGAGCGCAAGCGCTACGACGAAGCGCTGAAGCATTTCGACACTGCGCTGGCCGACCCGTTTTTTGCCTCGCCGCAGACCGCCATGGCCAACAAGGCGGTGTGTCTGGCCAGCATGAACCGCAACGACGAAGCCAACCAGCTATTGCTGGAAGTGCTGCGGCGTTCGCCCAATGATGCTACTGCGTTGCGGGAACTGACCCGTCTGGCAGTGCAGGCCGGTAATGCCACGCTGGCCCAGTTTTATTTTGACCGCCTGGGCAAGGACGAAAAGCGTTTCGGCCCGGGCGAATTGCTGCTGGGCGTGCGCCTGGCGCGGCTGAAACAGGATGCCGCCACCGCGTTCCGGCTGGGCGAGGCGCTGAAGAAGCGCTACCCGGACAGCAGCGAAACCCAACAGCTCTTGAGCGGGACCTGATCCCGGGAAGCCTGATTACCCTATGACTTCTTCCGTAGCCCAAGAAATCGGTCAGCAGCTGCGTGCAGCGCGAGAGGCGCAGGGCCTTAGCCTGCATGACGTGGCAGATCGCCTCAAATTGTCCTTGCGCCAGCTGGAAGCCATCGAGGCCGGTGATTTCAGCCGCCTGCCTGGCGCAACCTTCGTGCGCGGCTTTGTGCGCAATTACACCCGTTTTCTGGCGCTGGATGGTGCACCACTGATGACCTTGCTGGATCAGGTGTACCCGCCGCAGCCGGTAGATCGCGCCGAACCGCCTGCCCAGGCGGTGGCTGGCGGGCGTAGCCCGGCCCGCTTTGCCTGGTTGCTGCTGCCGCTGGCCCTGCTGGGCGCTTACCAGTGGTGGCAGTCGCAGCCGGCGGCCCCGGCTGACGCCGGTTTGGCGCCGATGCTGCATCAATCGGCCAGCGCCGCGGTGGCCAGCGCCCCGCAGACTACCGTGGCCAGCGTACCGGCCGCCGTGCCGGCCAGCCAGCCCGTAGTGGCGGTACCGGCGCCAGTTGCTGCGGCTGCCAGTGCTACTGCTGCCCCAGTGGTCGCCGCTGCCAAGTCGGCGTCAGCTCCGGTGTCGGCGCCGCAAGCCGCCGGCAGCAAGCAGCTGCGCCTGGTCGCCAGCGGTGACTCCTGGGTGTCGGTGGTGGACGCTACCGGCAAGCGCCTGGTGTTCGGCACCCTCGCGGCCGGTACCACCCGCGATGTGGCCGGCGTGCCGCCGTTCAAGCTCAAGATCGGCAACGCCCCAGCCATGGCGCTGAGCTATGAGGGTGCTGCCGTGGACCTGAAAGACAAGACCCGCGGCACCACCGCGAAACTGGAACTGAACTGATAGCAGATGGACGCAACGATCAAACGCCGTAAGACCCTGCAGGTAGCCGTCGGGCACGTGATGGTAGGGTCCGAGCACCCGGTAATGGTGCAGTCGATGACCAATACCGATACCACCGACGCAGTGGCTACCGCGCAGCAGGTTTTCGAGCTGGCGCAGGTCGGCTCCGAGGTGGTGCGCATTACCGTCAACAGCCCGGAAGCGGCAGCCCGCGTGGCCGAGATCCGCCAGCGGCTGGACGACATGGGCTGCAACGTGCCGCTGGTGGGCGATTTCCACTTCAACGGCGAGCGTTTGCTGAAGGACTATCCGGACTGCGCACGCGCGCTGGGCAAGTACCGTATCAACCCCGGTAATGTCGGCAAAGGCGCCAAAGGCGACGAGAAGTTCGCCTACATGATCCGCGCCGCCGCCGAGTACGGCAAACCGGTGCGCATCGGCGTCAACTGGGGCAGCCTGGACCAGGCGCTGCTGGCGCGCATGCTGGACATGAACAGCCGTGCGGCCAACCCGCAGCCGCTGGAAGTGGTGATGCGCGAGGCGCTGATTACCTCGGCGCTGGAATCGGCCGACAAGGCGATGGAGCTGGGTTTGCCGGCCAACCAGATCCTGCTGTCGTGCAAGGTCAGCAACGTACAGGACCTGATCACCGTTTACCGCGATCTGGGCAGCCGCTGCGCGTTTCCGCTGCACCTGGGGCTGACCGAGGCCGGCATGGGCAGCAAGGGCATCGTGGCGTCCAGCGCGGCGCTGGCAGTGCTGCTGCAGGAAGGCATCGGCGACACCATCCGCATCTCGCTGACCCCGCAACCGGGCGAGGCGCGTACCAAGGAAGTGGTGGTGGCGCAAGAGCTGCTGCAAACCATGGGCCTGCGTTCGTTCACGCCGCTGGTTACTGCCTGTCCGGGCTGTGGCCGCACCACCAGCACGTTCTTCCAGGAGCTGGCCGACAGCATCCAGACCTTCCTGCGCGAGCAGATGCCGGTGTGGCGCCTGCAGTACCCGGGCGTGGAAGATATGAAAGTGGCGGTGATGGGCTGTGTGGTCAACGGCCCGGGCGAGTCCAAACTGGCCGATATCGGCATCAGCCTGCCCGGTACCGGCGAAGTGCCGGTGGCGCCGGTCTATGTCGATGGCCAGAAAGACGTTACCCTGAAGGGCGACAACATTGCACAGGATTTCCGCGCCATCGTGGAAAACTACGTGCAGACCCGTTACGGTGAGGGTGGTGCCAAGCGTCGCGAAGGGGTGACGCGTACCATCCCCATCCGCCAGCTTTGAGGTGTGGCGGCCAACCTTGGCCGCCGCCTGCGTGATTTAGCGAAAGAATCGATAACAATGGCTCAGAAAATCCAGGCTGTCCGCGGCATGAACGATGTGCTGCCGGCAGAGTCGCAACAGTGGGAATACTTCGAGAACATCCTGCGCGGCTGGCTGCATGACTACGGCTACGCCAACATCCGTACCCCCATCGTGGAGCCGACGCCCTTGTTTGTGCGCTCCATCGGCGAGGTAACCGATATCGTCGAGAAGGAAATGTATTCCTTCGAAGACAAACTCAACGGCGACCCGCTGACGCTGCGCCCCGAAGGCACGGCCGGTACCCTGCGTGCCGTGGTAGAGCACAACCTGCTGTACAACACCACGCAGAAGCTGTGGTACATGGGCCCGATGTACCGTCACGAGCGCCCGCAAAAAGGCCGCTACCGCCAGTTCCACCAGATTGGTGTGGAAGCACTGGGCATGGCCGGCCCGGATATCGACGCCGAAATCATTGCCATGACTGCCGACCTGTGGCGCCGCCTGGGCCTGGCCGACTGCGTACAGCTGGAAATCAACTCGCTGGGCAACAAGGAAGAGCGTGCAGCACATCGTGAAGCGCTGATCGCTTACCTGGAAAAGCACGTCGACATCCTGGACGAAGACGGCAAGCGCCGCCTGTACAGCAACCCGCTGCGCGTGCTGGATACCAAAAACCCCGCCCTGCAGGAGATGGCCAACAACGCGCCGCGTCTGGCCGATTACCTGGGTGAGGTTTCGCGCGCACACTACGAAGGCTGGAAAGCCACCATCAGCGCGCTGGGCATCCCGTTTGTGGAAAACCCGCGTCTGGTGCGCGGCCTCGATTACTACAACCTGTCGGTATTCGAGTGGGTCACCACCGAGCTGGGCGCGCAAGGCACGGTGTGTGCCGGCGGCCGCTACGACGGCCTGATCGAGCAGCTGGGCGGCAAGCCGGCGCCGGGTATCGGCTTTGGCATGGGCATGGAGCGCGTGCTGCTGTTGCTGGCCGAGAAAAACCTGCTGCCCGCCCGTCGCGGCGTAGACGTGTTCATCGTCAACCAGGGCGCCGGTGCGGCTGCCTATGCCATGCAACTGGCCCAGGCGCTGCGCGCTGCCGGCCACAGCGTGGTGCAGAACATGGGTGATGGCAGCTTCAAGTCGCAAATGAAAAAGGCCGATGGCAGCGGCGCCGCCGTGGCGCTGATCATCGGCGAGAACGAAGTGGCCAGTGCGCAAGTGGTGGTGAAACCGCTGCGCGCCGACGCCACCCAGGAAACCGTGGCCGCTGCCGACGTGGTGGCTGCCGTTTCCCGCTTCAAGTCTTGATAACAAGGGGGCCGCATGGCTTACGACCTGCAGGAACAGGAACAGATTGACGCGCTCAAGGGTTTTTGGGCGCAGTGGGGCAAACTGATTGGTGGTGCCGTGCTGGCCGTATCGCTGGGCTTCATCGGCTTCAAAGGCTGGCAGTACTACCAGCGCACCCAGGCGGAAAACGCCGCCGTGGTGTACGGTCAGCTCGAGCCGGCGCTGCAGGCAGGTGACCTGGCGAAGGCCAAGGGCGTGCTGGCGGCGCTGCAGAAGGATTTTGCCGGCTCCGCCTACGCGGCCAACGCTTCCTTGCTGGTGGCCAAGCTGGCGTTCGACAAGAATGAACTGGGCTTTGCCCGCACCCAGCTGAAGTGGGTGATCGAGCACGCCGGCAAGGATGAAACCCTGCAGGCGGTCGCCCGTCTGCGCCTGGCCAGCGTGCTGCTGGACGAGAAACAGTACGATGCGGCGCTGGCCGAGCTGGCGATGGCGCATCCTGCCACCTTCGACGCCATGTTCCTCGACCTGAAGGCCGATGTCCTGGTAGCGCGTGGTGATATCGGCGGCGCCCGCGAAGCTTACAAGGCGGCGCTGGCCAAGTCGGCACCCGAGGCCCAGGTGCGCGAATTCATCCAGGCCAAACTCGACTCGCTGGGGAGCTGATCATGATGCGCCGACTGCTGCTGTGTGCTGTACTGCTGCCGGCCCTGGGGGGCTGCGCTTCCTGGTTTGAAGGCAGTGTTGCCTACGAACCGACCCCGCTGAAGCCGCTGCAGGCTTCGTCTGGCCCGCGCGTGCTGTGGCAGGCCGGCGTGCCGGCCGGCGAGCGCGGCCTGTTTACCCCGTATCTGGACGACGGCCGCCTGTGGGTGGCCGGCAGTAACGGCAAGGTACAGCAGCTGGACGCGCAAAGTGGCCGCGTGCTGTCCAGCCTCGACCTGAAACAGCCGCTGGTATCCGGCATTGCTGCTGATGCAGGCATGCTGTTTGTTGGTAGTGATCGCGGCGAGCTGCTGGCGGTGAGTGCTGCCGACGGCAAACTGGTGTGGAAGCAGACACTGACCAGCCTGCTGGCCGAAGCGCCGCAGCTGGCCGACAAGGTGCTGATCGTACGTGCGGCCGACGGCCGTGTGTCCGGCTTTGACACCCAGTCCGGGCGCCAGGTATGGACGCAGTGGCAAACGCAGCCGGCGTTGACCGTGCGCGCCACCACGCCGCAAATCCGCGTCGAAGGCAGCGATGTACTGCTGGTTGGTGAAGCGGCAGGCAAGATCTCTGCCTATGCTGCAGAACGTGGCGAGCTGTTGTGGCAGGCCACGGTGGCGGCTTCGCGCGGTGCCAGCGAGCTGGAACGCGTGACCGATGTGGTGAGCCAGCCGATGTTTGATGGTCGCCGCGTTTGCGCGGTGGCTTACCAGGGCCGGGTGGCCTGCTACGAAGCCCGCGGCGGCCAACAGCTGTGGGCGCGTGATCTGGGTAGCAGCCGTGGTTTGTATTCGGATGGCAAGACGGTGTTTGTCACCGCCGATGATGGCGTGGTGTGGGCGTACGATGCCGACTCCGGCCGCAACCTGTGGAAACAGGATGACTTGCGCTACCGCAACGTCACCGCCCCGGTCAAACTGGGCGATAACCTGCTGGTAATTGATGGTGAAGGCTATGCACATCTGCTTTCATCGCTTGATGGACGTATCGTTGGCCGCAGCAGCCTGAAAGTAAACGGTACGCTGAGCCGCCCGCTGCTTGCCGGCGACGTGGCTTACGTACTGGATGCCGAAGGCCGACTGGCTGCGCTGACCAAGTAAGTAGTACACAATGAAACCGACTATTGCCCTGGTGGGCCGCCCCAATGTGGGCAAATCAACCCTGTTCAACCGCCTGACCCGCTCGCGCGATGCGCTGGTGGCCGACCAGCCGGGTCTGACCCGCGATCGTCACTACGGCCACGGCCGCGGTGCCAGCAAGCCTTACCTGGTGGTAGACACCGGTGGTTTCGAGCCGGTGGTGGACGAGGGCATCCTGTTCGAGATGGCCAAGCAGACGCTGCAGGCTGTGGACGAGGCCGATGCCATCATTTTCCTGGTGGACGGTCGTGTCGGCATTACGCCGCAGGACAAGATCATCGCCAACCGCTTGCGCCAGTCCAACCAGCCCGTGTTCCTGGCCGTGAACAAGGCCGAAGGCGTCAACAGCGCGATTGCTGCAGCCGAGTTCCACGAGCTGGCACTGGGCGAGCCGATGGCGATCTCCGCATCGCACGGTGACGGCGTGCGCGAGCTGGTCGAGCTGGTGCTGGAAGGCTTCCCGGATGCCGAGGAAGAAGAGAAAGCCCATCACCCGAAATTCGTGGTGATCGGTCGCCCCAACGTGGGCAAGTCCACGCTGGTGAACGCCGTACTGGGTGAAGACCGTGTTATCGCCTTCGACCAGGCGGGTACCACGCGCGACAGCATCTATATTGATTTCGAGCGCGATGGCCGCAAATACACCATTATCGATACCGCAGGCGTGCGCCGTCGTGGCAAGGTGAACGAGGCCATCGAGAAGTTCTCGGTGATCAAGACCATGCAGGCGGTGGAAGACGCCAACGTGGCGGTGCTGGTGCTGGACGCGCAGCTCGATATTTCCGAACAGGATGCGACCATTGCCGGTTTCGCGCTGGAAGCAGGCCGTGCGCTGGTGGTGGCAGTGAATAAATGGGAAGACCTGGAACTGCACCAGAAAGACACCATCAAACGTGACATCCTGCGCAAGCTGGGCTTCCTGGACTTCGCCAAGTTCCACTACATTTCGGCTTTGCAAGGCCGTGGTGTCGGCGAGTTGTTCAAATCTATTGATGAAGCGTACAAGGCGGCCATGAGCAAGCTGCCGACGCCGAAGCTGACCCGCATCCTGCAGGTGGCCACCGAGCGTCAGCAACCGCCGCGCGCCGGCCAGGTACGGCCCAAGCTGCGCTACGCGCACCAGGGCGGCATGAACCCGCCGATCATCGTGATTCACGGTAACGCGCTGGACAAGATTCCGGATAGCTACACCCGTTATCTGGAAGGCATGTTCCGCAAGGCTTTCCACCTGCAAGGCACGCCGTTGCGGGTACAATACAAGTCGAACAGCAACCCGTTTGAGGTCGAAGCGACAGGTACCAAGGTAAGTTTGCTACGCCACAAGGGGTTCAAATAGTCTGCTGGAATTTTTTATGCTAAAAAGACTTTTAGCACCAGCCCGCATGTACTGAATTACAAAAACTGCATCGAATCGGAGAACAAAAATGAGCGCCAAAGGGCAAATGTTACAAGACCCGTTTCTGAATATCCTGCGCAAGGAGCACGTGCCGGTATCCATTTACCTGGTAAACGGCATCAAGCTGCAGGGTCAGATCGAGTCCTTTGACCAGTACGTCGTGTTGCTGAAAAACACGGTTACCCAGATGGTGTACAAACACGCCATCTCCACCGTGGTTCCTGCCCGCCCAGTGAACATTCCGCACGAGCACCACGGTGCCAAGTCGGATTCGCAAGACGCGTAATTCCTGCTGTTAGCCCAAGGCTGGCCGGCGTATGCCGGTCAGCCTTCTTTATTGAAAGTCCGCGTGTGTTTGATCGTCCCGACTTAGGTGACCAAGCAGTACTGGTGTGTCTCGATTTTGGCGAGGCCGATTATGAAGATGGCGTCAGCGAGTGCCTGGAGTTGGTCAAGGGGGCCGGCGTCAGTGTCACCGGCGTGATCCGTGGTAAGCGCCAGCGCCCGGACGCTGCCCTGTTTGCCGGCAAGGGCAAGGTAGAAGAAATCGCCATGCTGGTGCGTGCCACCGACGCCAACGTGGTGATCTTCAACCACGCTCTTGGCCCCGGTCAGGAGCGTAACCTCGAACGTGCATTGCAGTGCCGTGTCATCGACCGCGTCACGCTGATTCTGGACATCTTTGCGCAGCGCGCACGCAGCCATGAAGGCAAGCTGCAGGTGGAACTGGCCCAGCTCAGCCACATGTCCACCCGGTTGGTGCGCGGCTGGACCCACCTGGAGCGGCAAAAGGGCGGTGTCGGCCTGCGCGGCCCGGGCGAGACGCAGCTGGAAACCGACCGTCGCTTGCTGGGCAACCGCGTCAAGGCGTTGAAAGACCGCCTGGCTGTGGTGCAGAAACAGCGCAAGACCCAGCGCCGTAGCCGTGACCGTTCCGGCTTGCCATCGGTCTCCATTGTCGGCTATACCAATGCCGGCAAGTCCACCTTGTTCAATGCGCTGACCAAGGCCGGTGCCTACGCGGCAGACCAGCTCTTTGCCACGCTCGACACCACCAGCCGCCGTTTGTACATCAACCAGGACGTGTCCATCGTGCTGTCCGATACCGTGGGTTTCATCCGCGATTTGCCGCACTCGCTGGTGGCGTCGTTCCGTGCCACGCTGGAAGAAACCATTTCCGCCGACCTGCTGTTGCACGTGGTGGATGCGGCCAACCCGATGCGCGAGCGCCAGGTGGAAGAAGTGAACAAGGTATTGAAGGAAATCGGCGCCGAACACGTGCCGCAGTTGATGGTGTGGAACAAGACCGACCTGCGCGGTTTGCCGCCGGCCATCCTGCACGATGAGTTTGGCGATATCGAAGGCGTGCGCATCTCGGCGCTGAACGGCGCCGGTCTGGAACTCCTGCGCGAGGCCATTGCCGAACGGGCACTGGCAATCACTCAACCGACAATTTCAGAAGAAACCCAACGCGATGGCACAGAATGATGATAACCGCGGTCGTCGTCCCGACGACGGGCCGCCGGACCTTGAAGAGGTTTTTCGCCAACTGAACCAGAAGCTGTCCCGCTTGCTGGGCGGCAAGCCGCAACAACCGGGTAATGGCGGCAACGGTAACGGTTTCGGGGGCGGCAACGGCATGCCCAGTCAGCGAGGCATGGCCTTCGGCGCGGTCGGTATCGCGGCGGTGCTGGGTGGCCTGTGGCTGGCAAGCGGCTTTTACGTGGTGGATGCGCGCGAGCAAGGCGTGGTATTGCGCCTGGGCAGTTACGACCGCATTAGCGATTCCGGCTTGCAGTGGCACGCGCCTTACCCGTTCGAAAAGGTAGAGATCGTCAACCTGACCGAGCTGCGCAGCATTGAAGTGGGCTACCGCAACAACGCCAAAAACCGCGTGCTGGAAGAGTCGCTGATGCTCACCGAGGACCAGAACATCATCGATGTGCAACTGTCGGTGCAGTACGACATCAAGGACGCGCGTGAATTCCTGTTCAATAACCTGGCGCAGGAAGACGGTGCCCAGGACGTGGTGAAACAGGCCGCAGAAACCGCTATCCGTGAGGTGGTTGGCCGCAACAAGGTCGACTTCGTGCTGAACGAAGGCCGTGGCCAGATCGCGTCTGATACCCAGCGCGTGATGCAGCAGATTCTCGACCGCTACCGCATGGGCGTGCGCGTGGCCAAGGTCAACATCAACGATGTGCAGCCGCCGGAGCCGGTGATTGCAGCCTTTGACGACGCGGTGAAAGCCGGTCAGGACAAGGAAAAACTGCGCAATGAAGGCCTGGCTTACGCCAACGAAGTGGTGCCCAAGGCGCAAGGTCTGGCGTCGCGTCTGCTTGAAGAAGCAGAGGGCTACCGCCAGCGCGTTGTTTCTACTGCAGAAGGCGATGCTGCCCGCTTCCAGAGCGTGGTGGCCGAGTACAACAAAGCGCCGAAAGTGATGCGCGACCGACTGTACCTCGACATGATGCAGCAGGTGCTGAGCAATAGCAGCAAGGTGTACGTGGACCAGAAAAACGGTAACAACCTGCTGTACCTGCCGCTGGACAAGCTGATGCAACAGACCGCTGGCGACGCCCGTGCTGCCGATGCCAAGCCGGCCGCGCCGGCAGCAGAGGCCGCGCCCGCCAGCCCGGTACAGCCTAATAACAACGCACGGCCGCCGGTTGACCGCGACGTGATTCGCGGCCGCTAGGAGGACAGCCAGATGGAACGATTTTTCCCTGTAGTACTGGGTGTGGCCGGCGCGCTGCTGGTAGCGTCCGGCTCGCTGTACACCGTCGATCAGCGCCAGTTCGCCATGGTGTTCCAGTTCGGCGAAGTGGTGCGTGTGGTGAAGGAGCCTGGCATCCAGTTCAAGGTGCCATTCCTGCAGAACGTGCGCTATTTCGATCGCCGTATCCAGACCATCGACCCGGAAGCACCGGAGCTGTTCAACACCCGCGAAAAGAAAAACGTGCTGGTGGACAGTTTCGTGAAATGGCGGGTGCGTGACGTAGAGCAGTTCTACAAGAGCGTGGGCGGCAACGAAACCGTCGCCGTGCAACGTTTGCGCCAGACCATCAATGACGGCTTGCGCGCGCAGTTTGGTCAGCAGACTGTTGCGGACGTGATTTCCGGCAAACGCGACCAGGTGATGGAAGTGGTACGCCAGCGTGCCAATAGCGAGGCGCAGAAAATCGGCATGGAAGTGCTCGATGTGCGCTTAAAACGTGTCGATTTTCCGGATAAAATCAGCACCTCCGTTTACGAGCGGATGAACTCCGAACGTCGTACCGTGGCCAACCAGCTGCGTAGCGAAGGGTCTGCCGAAGCGGAACGTATCCGTGCCGACGCCGACCGCCAGCGCGAGGTGATCGTGGCGCAAGCGTACAGCAAAGCCCAGGCTATCAAGGGTGAGGGCGATGCCAAAGCGGCGGCCATCTACGCGCAGGCATACGGCAAGAATCCGGAGTTCTACGCCTTCTGGCGAAGCATGGAAGCGTACAAACAAACCTTCCGCAACAAGAGCGACGTGATGGTTCTGGACCCAAGTTCAGAATTCTTCAAGTATTTCAAGAATGCGCAACCGAAGCCACGCTGATAAAATGGTGTGACTTGCGACTGCCCGGCGGCTGCCGGGTTGCGATAAAAACAAGGCGGGATCGAGAATCCCGCCTTTTCTTGTGTGCAAAAAACAATGCGTAACTGGCTGTTGCCCGAACAAATTGCCGATATCCTGCCCGCTACCGCCCGTCAGGTAGAGAGCGCGAAAGCGGCCATGCTGGACCTTTTCCGCCTGTCCGGCTATGAACTGGTACTTCCGCCGCTGGTGGAGTACGCCGATGCCCTGGTTTCCAGCGACGACGCCTCGCTGGACCTGAAAACCTACAAGCTGGACGACCATCTGTCCGGCCGCCAACTGGGTCTGCGCGCCGATATCACGCCGCAGGTTGCCCGTATCGATGCCCACCTGCTGTCGTCCCGTACCGGTGTTACCCGCCTGTGTTACGCCGGTAGCGTGGTGCACGCCCGTCCGTCCGGCCTCACCAGCTCGCGCGAGCCGCTGCAAGTGGGGGCCGAGCTGTACGGTTACGCCGGTATCGAAGCCGACGTGGAGATCATCGGCCTGATGCTGGACGTCCTGCAGCAAGTGGGCGTGCAACACCTGCGTCTGGACGTTGGCCACATTGGTATCTTCCGTGGCCTGGCGGCTGCCGCCGGCTTGCCGGCCGAGCTGGGGCGCGAGCTGTTTGCCGCGCTGCAAGCCAAAGACGTGGCTACCATCGGCGAGATGGTCGCCGGCGTGGCCGAACCGTACCGTAGCGCCTTCCTGGCGCTGCCGGAGCTGTACGGCCCGGCCAGCGTGCTGGAAAAAGCGCGTACCCGCCTGCCGTCGCTGCCGGAAATCGAGCTGGCGCTGATGCAGCTGTCCGCCATTGCGGCCGCTGTTGGCGACCGTGTACAAGTCAGCTTCGACCTGGCCGAGTTGCGCGGCGACGCCTACCATACCGGCCTGATGTTTGCGGCCTACGCCCCGGGCTGGTCCGAGGCGCTGGCGCGTGGCGGCCGCTACGACAACGTTGGCCGCCGCTTTGGCCGCGCTCGTCCGGCCACCGGTTTTAGCCTGGATCTGCGTGATCTGGTGCGCATCCTGCCGCAAAAAGACAGCGTGCAGGGTATCAAATTGGCCGCACGCCTGCTGCCGCAGGCTGCCGAGCGCGTGCAGGCCCTGCGCGCCGCTGGCGAGCGGGTAATCATTGACTATCTGGGTGAATCTGCCGAGGCACTGGACTGCGACCGCGAACTGGTCCTGGTCGGTGGCGAATGGCAGCTGGTCCCGTTCAAGTAATTGTTTCTGAAGAGAAGAGGTTTTTCCAATGTCCAAGAATGTCGTGGTAATCGGTACCCAGTGGGGTGACGAGGGCAAGGGCAAGATTGTTGACTGGCTGACCGACCACGCGCGTGCCGTGGTTCGCTTCCAGGGCGGCCACAACGCTGGCCACACCCTGTGGGTGAACGGCAAGAAAACCGTGGTTCGCCTGGTACCGTCCGGCATCCTGCGCGATGGCGTGGACTGCTTCATCGGTAACGGTGTGGTGCTGTCCCCCGAAGCCCTGCTGAAGGAGATCGACGAGCTGGAAGCTGCTGGCGTGAACGCCTCGGCCCGCCTGAAGATCGCCGAAGGCTGCCCGCTGATCCTGCCGTACCACATTGCTCTGGACCAAGCGCGTGAAGCCGCCAAGGGTGACGCCAAGATCGGTACCACCGGTCGCGGTATCGGCCCGTGCTACGAAGACAAGGTGGCGCGTCGTGCGCTGAAGGTGATCGACCTGTTCGATACCGACCGCTTCGTGACCAAGCTGAAAGAAAACGTCGAGTACTACAACTTCCTGCTGACCAAGCTGTTCAATGCTCAGCCGGTAGATTTCGACACCATCCTGGCCGACACCATGAAGCAGGCCGAGCGCATCAAGCCGATGGTGGCTGACGTATCGCGCATCCTGCACGACCTGGACAAAGCCGGTGTGCCCATCCTGTTCGAAGGCGCGCAAGGCACGCTGCTGGACATCGACCACGGTACCTACCCGTACGTGACCTCGTCCAACTGTGTAGCCGGTGCGGCTGCGCCGGGCGCTGGTGTGGCCCCGCAGATGCTGAACTACGTGCTGGGTATCGTGAAGGGTTACGCCACCCGCGTGGGTTCCGGCCCGTTCCCGACCGAGCAGGAAAACGACATCGGTGCCTTCCTGGCCAAGCGTGGCAACGAGTTCGGTTCCGTTACCGGCCGTCCGCGTCGTTGTGGCTGGTTCGATGCTGCCGCACTGAAGCGTTCCATCCAGATCAACGGTGTGTCCGGTCTGTGCGTGATGAAACTGGACGTGATGGACGGCCTGGAAGAGATCCAGCTGTGCGTGGGCTACAAGCTCAACGGCGAAGTGATCGACATCCTGCCGTTCGGTTCCGACGCCGTTACCCGCTGCGAACCGATCTACGAAACCATGCCGGGCTGGAGCGAAAGCTCCGTCGGTGCCAAGCGTTGGGAAGACCTGCCGGCTAATGCCCAGGCCTACCTGAAGCGCATCGAAGAAGTCTGCGGCGCGCCGATCGACATCGTGTCTACCGGCCCGGATCGCGAAGAAACCATCGTACTGCGTCACCCGTTCGGCCTGTAACAGGCTGAAGTGCCGGCCAATGCCGGCTAGGTGCCAGCAAAAAGCCCGTCGCTTGCGACGGGCTTTTTTTCATGCGGCGCGGGGGAGGGCGGCCAAGCGGGCTATCAGCCCGCGCGCAGGCACTGGTAGACCAGTTCGGTACAAGGCTCGCCTTTGAAGTAAGCCGGTTGTTGCCTGGCCAGGCGGAAGCCGTTGCGGGTGAGGACGTTGATCGACGGGGCATTGCGCGCATCGCTTACCGCCTCAACCAGGGTGATGCTGGGGATGTCGAACAATAGCTGCAAGGCTAGCTGGACGGCGCGGCTGGCGTGGCCTTGGCCGTGATGCGCGTGGTGCAGGGTAAAGCCCAGCTCGGCATGCCTGGCGTCACGGCTGACGAAGAGCCCGATATCGCCGACCAGCATCGAGGATGGCGCGCTGGCAATGGCCAGCTGTACCCAGTGGCCGGCTTGCAGGTGGGATACCTGCTGCATCTGTACCAGGAAAGCGTCGGCTTCGGCGATCGACATCGGCTGCCAGCCCTGGTAGCGGGCCAGCACCGGGTTGCTGCGGTAGGCGTGGAAGCGAAGCAGATCAGCCACCTGCAACTGGCGCAGCTGGGTAGCGCCTAGCATGCAGGGGAGCGTCAGCAGCATTACAAGCCGGTACTCTGTACGCGGACTTTCTGGCCGGGTTGCAGGGTAGCCAGTTGTTCCGGGTTGTTCCAGCGCAGGATGTCGGTGTGGCTGACGCCGAACTTGCGCGCGATGCTGAACACGGTATCGCCGCGTTGTACGACGTAATCCACGCTGACGTTACCGGCCTGGCGGCTGAAGCTGGCCGGGCGCAGGGCGCTGCTGTCGGTGGCGCTGGCCGCGGGGGCGGCGGCGACATTGCTGCCGATCACTTTCAGCACCTGGCCCAGTTTGACGGTGTCGTCCACCAGGCTGTTGAGGTTGCGCAGGTCGGCTACCGTCATGCCGTAACGGCGCGAGATGTTGTACAGCGTATCGCCACTGGCCACTGTGTGCAGGCCGGCCGCCACGTTTACCACCTTGTCGGGGTTGCTGACCGGGATGTTGTCGCCCAGGGCGCCGGCGTTGTCACTGCGCAGTGCAACTTGGCGCAGCGGCTCGCTGCGGACTGTTTCGGTGCGGGCGACCTCAATCCGAACCGGCTCGGCCTTGACCGGTTCCGCGCGGATGATGTCTGGCTTGCTTTCATTGCGGGTGACGGCGATCGTTTCGCTGCGCGGTGCAGGGCGCGTGGCCGGTTGGCCTTCGCTGCGGGCCGGCTCGGCGCGTTGCAGCACGCGTTGCGGTGCGCTGTCGGCGCTGCGAACCACCTCGGCGCGCGCCGGCTCGTTGCGGGCCGGTGCGGCGGCAGGCGTAACTGCCTCCATCGGGCCACTGTTGGCTGCAAACGCCACCAGGGTAGCGGCTTCGGCCGGTTGGGCTGGTACGTCGGTGCTGTCCAGTGCTGGCGCCGGGGTGTTGCCGCGCAGCGCAACCAGTACCGGGCGCCCTGCCGGCAGCAAATTGCTGCCCTTGATGCTATTGGCGGTGATCAGTTCGTTGGGGTTCATGTCGAACTGGCTGGCCAGCTGGCTGGTGGTGGTGTCGCTGACCGGCACGTAGACCTGCCAGGTCAACAGCGGTTTGTCCCATTTGGCCAGATTGGTTTCAAATTTGTGCAGCTTGTTGGCCGGCAGCAGCATCTGGCGGCCGGGTTTGTGCGCGTACACCGGCAGGTTGAAGGCCGGGTTCAGTTCCTTGAATTCGGCGACCGAGATTTCCGCCAGCTTGGCGGCAACATCGATATTCATGTGGCGGCCGTTGCTGGTGGCCACAAAGGTGGGCTTGTTCGGGAACGCATCCAGCTTGAGGCCGAACTTTTCCGGTTCCAGCAGCAGGTTGCGCACGGCCAGTAGCTTGGGCACGTAGTTGCGTGTCTCGGCCGGCATCTGGATGTTTTCGTAGGTTTCCATTTCGCCACGGGCGCGAACCTTGGCGATGGCGCGCGACAGGTTGCCTTCACCCCAGTTGTACGCCGCCAGCGCCAGGCTCCAGTCGCCGAACATGGTGTACAGGTTTTGCAGATAGTCGAGCGCGGCGCGGGTGGATTCCATCACGTCGCGACGGCCGTCGTACCACCAGGTTTGCTCCAGACCGTACTGGCGGCCGGTGGCCGGCATGAACTGCCACAAGCCGGAGGCACCGACATGGGATTGCGCTCCCGGCACGAAGGCGCTTTCCACCACCGGCAGAAAGGCGATTTCGGTGGGCATGCCGCGGCGCTCGACTTCGTTCATGATATGGAACAGGTATTTGCGGCCCCGGTCCATGGTGCGCTTGAAGTAGGCGGCCTTGCCGGCGAAATTGCGCTCGTGGCGGCGCACCAGTTCCGGGTTGACCTCGGCCATCTGGAAGCCTTCGCGGGCGCGGGTCCAGACGCTGTCGCCGTTACGCAGTGCGGTGGCGTTCAGCAGCATCATGTCCAGGCCTGCCGACAGGCCATCGTCGACACTGCGGCCAGGCGTACTGGCAAACGGGCTGATGTCGTCCGCGTGCGCCAGCGAAGGCAGGGTAAGTGCGAGGGTGACCGACAATGCGAGCGGAGTGAGCTTTTTCATGGGCGGGGTCTGTTTTCTGTATCGGGCGATGCTACCACGGCTTTAACCGGCGGCAAGGGCTAAAGTTCGCCCAAGACCATGATTTTTGCTGATTTTTAGAGCGTTTCATGGTGCTTGGCTAGGGGAGTGTGACGCTTGTTTGATGATTTTGCCTAAAACTGGTTTTTCCAGCTGCGCAGTGTGGCAAAAATGTCCTCGTTGTCGGTCAGGTTTTGCCCGGCATGCAGGCTGGCGCTGCGGCCAACCTCTGGCATGGCCGTGCGCAAGAAGGGGTTGCTGGCCAGCTCTGCCGCCAGCGGAGTGGGCACGGTGGGCAGCCCTTGGGCACGGCGGGCGCTGTCGGCTGCCCGGCGCGCATGAATGGCGGCATTGCCCGGCTCTACCGCGGCAGCAAACGCCAGGTTGGACAGCGTATATTCGTGTGCCGGGTAGCACAGCGTTTCCGGCGGCAGGGTGGCCAAGCGTTGCAGCGAGTGGAACAGTTGCGCGATGCTGCCGTCGAACACGCGGCCACAGCCGGCGCCAAACAGGGTATCGCCGCAGAACAGGTGTTGCCCGGCCAGGTAGGCCAGGTGGTTGGCGGTGTGACCGGGGATGGCCCATACCTGCACCGTGCTGCCAAAAGCCGTCAGCGTATCGCCTTCGCCCACCGCTTGTGTCACGCCGCTGACGCCAGCCGGGCCGAACACGGGCAGGCCGGGAAAGTGGCTGCCAAGCTGTGGCAGGCCGCCGATGTGGTCGGCGTGGTGGTGGGTGATCCACACCGCCGACAGGGCAAGTTGCTGTTGTGCAAGAAAGGCCAGCAACGGTGTTGCGTCACCCGGATCGACGGCGATGGCGCGGCTTTGGTCGTGCAAAACCCAGATATAATTGTCACTGAACGCGCTTACTGCGCTGAGGCGAAACAGGTCGGCCATGATGTGTCCCGAAACGATGGAAGAGTTTGCAGACTGGCTGTCCAGCACCGAACTGGGCCACGATCTGCTGTGCCGCGAGCAGGCTTTTTTCGACGCCGCCGTGGCGGATATCTTCGGCTTTCGCGCCGTGCAGCTGGGGCTGAGCGATTATGACTTCCTCGCCTGTAGCCGCATTCCCTGGCACGGTTACGCCGGTATGGATGGCGAACCGGACGTGGTGTGCGACCCGGCGTATCTGCCGTTCGACAGTAAAAGCCTGGACCTGCTGCTGATGCCGCATGCGCTGGATTTTACCAGCGAGCCGCACCAGGTGTTGCGCGAAGCCGAGCGTGTGCTGCTGCCGGAAGGGCGGCTGGTCATCACCGGTTTCAACCCGTTCTCGCTGTGGGGGCTGTGCCGCCTGGCGCGCCGCCGCAGCGAGGCGCCGTGGAACGGCAATTTCGTGTCCTTGCCCCGGGTGAAAGACTGGCTGCAATTGCTGCAGCTCGAAGCCACGAGCTGCCAGTTCATGGCATACTCGCCCCCTTTCGCGCGCCGCGACTGGCTGGCGCGGTGTGGCTTTCTGGAGCAGGCCGGCAGTTACTGTTGGCCGCAACTGGCCGCCGTATACGCCATCGTGGCTGTCAAGCGCCAGCGTGGCATGCGCCTTATTCTGCCGCGCTGGCAGCGGGCACGGCCGGCGAGGGCGCTGGTCGCCGCCGGCAACGAACGCCATCTTCTCAACCGAACGCAAGGTGACAAGACAAACGATGAGTGACGACGCAATCGTCGAGATTTACCCCGACGGCGCCTGCAAGGGCAACCCCGGCCCCGGCGGCTGGGGCGTGCTGCTGCGCTACAAGGGCCAGGAAAAGGAACTGTGCGGTGGCGAACACGGTACCACCAACAACCGTATGGAGCTGATGGCCGTTATCCAGGGCCTGCAGCTGCTGAAGCGCCCCTGTCACATCGTGGTGTATACCGATTCGCAGTACGTGCAGAAGGGCATTTCGGAGTGGATTCACGGCTGGAAAGCCCGCGGCTGGAAAACCGCCAGCAAGGAACCCGTGAAAAATGCCGACCTGTGGCAGCAACTGGATGCGCTGCGCAACCAGCACCCGCATGTGGAGTGGCGCTGGGTAAAAGGCCACGCCGGTCATGAATTCAATGAACGCGCCGACCAGCTGGCCAACGCCGGCGTCGACAGTCTGCGCGGCTAGGTAGCTTCCCATGCGTCAGATCATCCTCGATACCGAAACCACCGGCCTGGACCCGAACCAGGGCCACCGCATCATCGAATTTGCCGGTCTGGAAATGGAAGACCGCAAGCTCACCGGCCGCAGCCTGCACCTGTACATCCACCCGGAACGCGACATCGACCCCGACGCCGAGCGCGTGCACGGTATTTCGCTGGCCAGCCTGGAAGGCAAGCCGCGCTTTGCCGAGGTGGCGCAGCAACTGGTGGATTTCATCGCCGGCGCCGAGCTGATCATCCACAATGCCCCGTTCGACGTGGGCTTCATGGACGCCGAATTCCGTCGCGTCGGTCTCGCGCCGGTAGCCAAGACCTGCGGCGGCGTTATCGACACGCTGGCGATGGCGCGCGACAACTTTCCGGGCAAGCGCAACAGCCTGGACGCGCTGTGTGACCGTTTCGAGATCGACCGCAGCAACCGTACCTACCACGGCGCGCTGATCGACTGCGAACTGCTGGCCGAAGTCTACCTGTGGATGACGCGCGGCCAGGACAGCCTGCTGATGGACGCCGGCAGCGACGACAGCGCCAGCGCCGGCAGCAGCGTGCGTATGGCCTTCGAGCGCAAGCCGCTGGCCGTGCTGCAGCCCAGCGCCGACGAACTGGCCGAGCACCAGGCCTACCTCGATACGCTGGACAAAAGCGTGAAAGGTACCTGCCTGTGGCGCGCCATCGAAAACCCGCCGCCGGCGGAGCCCGCGGCATGAGCCGCCGTATCGCGCTGATTCCGGCGGCCGGTCACGGCAGCCGTTTCGGTTCGGCCACCCCCAAGCAATACCTGCTGCTGAATGGCCGCCCGTTGCTGGCGCACACGCTGGACGTGCTGTGCGGCTGTGCCGGCATCGACGACGTGGCCGTGGTGATCTCGCCCGGCGACGAATGGTTCGATGGTTTTGCCTGGCCCGGGCGCGTGCAAGTGCTGCGCGTGGGCGGCGCCAGCCGTGCCGAAAGCGTGGCCAACGGCCTGGCGGCGCTGGCCGCCGACGAAGACGACTGGGTGCTGGTGCACGACGCCGCGCGCTGCTGCCTCAGCCCGGACGCGCTGCAGCGCCTGCTGGACGACGTGGGCGACGACGCCATCGGCGGCATTCTGGCGCAGCCGGTGGCCGATACCGTCAAGCAGGGCAAGGTTGGCCGCATTGCCGCTACCGTGCCACGCGATGGTCTGTGGCTGGCGCAAACGCCACAGATGTTCCGTGCCGGCCTGTTGGCCGAGGCGCTACAGGACGCGGCCAACCCGGCCATCACCGACGAGGCTTCTGCCATTGAATTGCTGGGCCATGCGCCGCGGCTGGTGGTGGGGGAGGCCCAGAATTTCAAGGTAACCTGGCCGGGAGACCTGGCGCTGGCCGGCGCTATCCTCGCGGCCCGCAAAGGATTGCAAGCATGACGCCATTCCGCATCGGGCAGGGCTACGACGTCCACCGCCTGGTAGAAGGCCGCCCGCTGATACTGGGCGGCGTCACCATTCCGCACGACAAGGGCCTGCTCGGCCATTCCGACGCCGACGCCTTGCTGCACGCCATCACCGACGCGGTGCTGGGCGCGGCAGCGTTGGGCGATATCGGCCGCCACTTTCCCGATACCGACGCCGCGTTCAAGGGGGCCGACAGCGGCGTACTGCTGCAGGAAGCCATGCGCCGCGTGCGTGCCGCCGGCTGGCAACTGGTGAACGTGGACAGCACCATCATCGCGCAGGCGCCCAAGCTGGCGCCGCACATCGACGCCATCCGCGCCCGCATTGCCGCGCTGCTGGACATCGACGTGGCCTGCGTCAACGTGAAGGGCAAGACCAACGAAAAGCTCGGCTACCTTGGCCGTGCCGAAGCCATCGAAACCCAGGCCGTGTGCCTGCTGGTGCCGGCCAACTGATTCCCCATCCTGGAGTGACACTCATGGACCAGAACCAACTGAAACAACTGGTAGCCCAGGCTGCCGTGAAATTCGTGCCGGATGACTGCATCGTAGGCGTCGGCACCGGCAGCACCGTCAACTTCTTCATCGACGAGCTGGCCAAGATCAAGGGCCGCCTGAAAGGCGCCGTGTCCAGCTCCGAAGCCTCCACCCAGCGCCTGAAGCAACTGGGCATTCCGGTGTTCGACCTGAACACCGTCGGCCCGGACGAAGTGCCGGTGTACGTGGACGGCGCCGACGAGGTGAACCATCACCTGCACATGATCAAGGGTGGTGGCGCAGCGCTGACGCGCGAGAAAATCGTGGCTGCGGTGGCGCAGCAGTTCATCTGCATTGCCGACCAGAGCAAATACGTCGAGCTGATGGGCACCTTCCCGCTGCCGGTAGAAGTGATCCCGATGGCGCGCAGCCACGTGGCGCGCGAGCTGGTGAAGCTGGGCGGCCACCCGGAATGGCGCATGGGGGTGACCACCGACAACGGCAACATCATCCTGGACGTACACGGCTTGCAGATCGCCGAGCCGGTGCAGCTGGAAGAGAAAATCAACCAGATCGTCGGCGTGGTGACCAACGGCCTGTTTGCCCGCCGCCGTGCCGACGTGCTGCTGCTGGGTACGCCGGAAGGCGTGAAAGAGCTGCGCTAAGCGGCTATCGCGCGCAGCCGGCCTGTACACCCCGCCCGAGTGGCGGGGTTTTTCATGCCGCATGCCACACCCTGCGCACCGGCGGGGCACGCTGGCGCAGGTGGCGGTCACGATGCAACAAATCTGTCATCTGATCGCCATATCATGGACGGCTGGATCAATTACCGGACGAGATCGCCATGCCTGAACACATTTCCAAACAGTTTGACCTGGAGCTTGAAACCATCCGCACCCGCGTGCTGCAGATGGGCGGCCTGGTAGAGCAGCAGATCCGCGCGGCGATGGACGCGCTGCAGAACGGCGATGTCGACCGTCTGGACCAGGTGGTGGCCGACGATACCAAGGTCAACGCGCTGGAAGTGCAGATCGACGAAGACTGCCAGCACATCATCGCCCGTCGCCAGCCGGCCGCCAGCGACCTGCGCATGGTGATTACCGTGATCAAGACCATTACCGACCTGGAGCGCATTGGCGACGAGGCGCAGAAGATCGCCCGCGTTGGCCGCACCATGTACCAGACCGGGCGCTACCCGGCGCCGCGCTTCCGAGAGGCGGCCAAGATGGCCGAAGTGGCGCTGGCCATGCTGCACCGCTCGCTGGACGCGTTTGCCCGTCTGGACGCCACGGCCGCCGTGGAGCTGGCCGAGCAGGACGTGCTGCTGGACCAGGACTACGCGTCCGAGCTGCGTGCGCAGATTACCTTCATGATGGAAGACCCGCGCACCATCAGCATGTCCATCGATACCATGTTCATCTGCAAGGCCATCGAGCGCATCGGCGACCACGCCAAGAACATTTCCGAGTACGTGGTGTACCTGGTGCGCGGCAAGGACATCCGCCATACCTCGCTGGAAGACAAGAAACGCGAGTCCATGGGTGGCCCGGCAACGCAATAAGCATGGCAAGCCGGCGCCAGCGGCGGTAACATTCCACCTTGCCGCCTGACGCCGGCCCGCCTTGCAGCGCCGTGTGTCGTAATGGGGCCCATTGCTGTCACTTTACTCCGGGGTGTTGCCGGAGCAGGCCCTGTCGACGGGGCAGGCAGCCAGCGGCGGTAACTGTACGGTTACCGCCGTTTTTTATTGACCAACTGAACATGAAAGAAGGGGTGACATTTGAGCTCCGTTAAGCCCCCGTTTGACGTCCTGGCTACCGTGGACATGGGGTCCAACAGCTTCCGGCTGCAGATCTCCCGCGTGATGGACGACCAGCTGTATACCCTCGATTCGCTGAAAGACACCGTGCGCTTGGGCGGTGGCTTGCAAGAAGACAAGACGCTGGACCAGGAAACCCTGCAGCGCGCGCTGGCCTGCATGGCCCGCTTTGGCGAACGCCTGCGCGGCCTGGACCCGAAGCAGGTGCGCGTGGTAGGCACCAATACGCTGCGCGTGGCCAAGAATGCGCCCCAATTCATCGTGGAAGCCGAGCGCCTGCTGGGCTTCCCCATCGAAATCATCGCCGGCCGCGAAGAGGCCCGCCTGATCTACCTGGGCGCCGCGCACAGCCTGCCGGCTACCAAAGAACGCCGCCTGGTGGTGGACATTGGCGGCGGCTCTACCGAGTTCATCATCGGTAGCGGCTACAAGGCTCACGTTACCGAAAGCCTGCCGCTGGGTTGCGTGGTGTTCAGCAAGCGCTTTTTTGTGGATGGCAAGATCAGCAAGGGGGCCTTCCGCGAGGCCGAGCTGGCCGCCCGCAACGAAATCCAGCGCATCGTGCACGAATACCCGGCCAGCGAATGGCAACTGGCGGTGGGCACCTCCGGTACTGCCCGCTCGCTGCGCGACATCATGGAGCAGAACGGCTGGAGCGGCGGTGAGATCACCCTGCGCGGCATGAAGCGCCTGCGCGACGAGCTGATCGCCTGCGGTCACACCCGCGATATCCGCATCCTGGGCCTGAAAGACGACCGCGCACCGGTGCTGCCGGGTGGTCTGGCCATCATGATCGCCATTTTCGAGTCGCTGGCCATCGAGCAGATGATCGTCACCGACGGCGCGCTGCGCGACGGTGTGCTGTACGACCTGCTGGGCCGCCAGCGTGAAAAAGACATGCGCGACTCGACCGTCACCCAGTTCAAGCGCCGTTACCACGTGGACGTGCCGCAGGCGCAGCGTGTCGCTGCCCTGGCCGAGCGCCTGTTCCGCATGGTGTCGGCCGACGCGCTGGACGAAGACATGCTCAAGCGCGTGCTGTGGGCGGCGCGGCTGCATGAAATCGGCCTCACCATCGCGCACACTGCTTACCACAAGCATTCGGCGTACATCCTCACCAACGCCGACATGCCGGGCTTCTCGCGCCGCGAGCAGAGCGTGCTGGCAGCCATCGTGCTGGGCCATCGTGGCGATATGGGCAAGATGGTCAAAGAAGTGACTGACCCGGCCCTGTGGCCGGCGGTACTGTCGCTGCGATTGGCCGCACTGTTCTACCGCAGCCGCAACGAGCTGGACATCAACGCCGTGCACGGCCTGACGCAGACCATGAACGGTTACGCGCTGACCGTGGGCAAAGACTGGCTGGCGGCTAACCCGCTGACTACAGCGGCGTTCCGCCAGGAAATCGCGCAGTGGAAAGCTATCGGCGTGGCGCTGGAGCTGCGCGGCGACTAAGCGGCGGCAAGGCCCGGACATCGCCAGGCTGCCTTCCGGGCGGCCGCAATAAATGACAAAGCCTGTTTGCCACGCAAACAGGCTTTGTCTTGTAAACAGCAAGGCCGCGGCTGCCCGCGCTTTCGGTGGCGAAAGCCCCGGCCGGTACCTTCTACTGCAGCCTTGCCCGGTTGGGAGACCCCGTATGAACCCGCACGCAGCCGTGGCAGACACCGTCACCAGCAGTATCTCGCTGGTGGAATACAGCCGCGACGACTATCGCGAAACCCGCTTCGACAGCGTGGCCGCCGGCCTCGCTTACCAGCCGGTGCTGCCCAACCTGTGGCTGAACGTGTACGGCCTGACCGACCCGGCCGCGCTGCAGGCCATCGGCCAGCGCTTCGGTCTGCACCCGCTGGTGTTGGAAGACATCGCCAGCGTGCGGCAGCGGCCCAAAGTAGACGACTACGGTAACTACCTGTTCATCGCCACCCGCGTGTATCGCTACCAGGACGAAGGCCAGCGTCTGGTACACGACCAGGTGTTTCTGGTGCTGGGGCAGGGCTTCGTGCTGAGCTTCCAGACCCGGCCGCTGGGCGTATTTGCCGCGCTGCGCGAGCGGCTACAGGCTGGCCGTGGCCTGGTGCGGCAGCTGGGTGCCGATTACCTGGGTTATTCGCTGCTGGACGCCATCATCGACGATTACTTTGGCGTGCTGGACCAGTTCAACGCGCGGGTAGAAGACCTGGACCGCCAGGTGCTGGGCGGCCACGACCGCTTCATCCTGGCGCGCATCCAGCGCCAGAAGCAGGACGCCATGCGCCTGCGCCGCGCCCTGGTGCCGCTGCGCGAGGTACTCAACACGCTGGTGCGTGGCGATTACGACTTTTTCCAGCGCGATACGCTGGTCTACCTGCGCGACGCCTTCGACCACACCCTGCACCTGATCGAGTCGCTGGAAGCGGCGCGCGAAGTCATTTCCGGCATGCTGGACCTGTACATGTCGGCGCAATCGAACCGGCTGAACGTGCAGATGCGGGTGCTGACCGTCATCACCATCATCTTCATGCCACTGACGCTGATTGCCGGTATCTACGGCATGAATTTCGACAATATGCCCGAGCTGCACTGGCACTACGGTTACTTCTACGTGATGGGGCTGATGCTGGCCATCGCGCTGGGCCTGCTGCTGGTGTTCTGGCGCCGGCGCTGGTTATAGTGGCTTGTTTTATACCCCTGTGGGGTATACGATAAGGGCGTCAGTCAACCGGTAACACCCGATGAATACCGCCCGTTTACACTTGCCCGTCAGCGGCATGAGCTGCGCCGCCTGCGCGCTGCGCATCGAAAAAGTGCTGAACCGTCTGCCCGGCGTGGCCGCCAGCGTCAGCTTTGCCAGCGAAAGCGCCGACGTCGATTACGACCCGGCGCAAGCCGGCCCGCAGCAGGTGCTGGACGCCATCGCGCGCGCCGGCTTTGCCGTGCCGGACGCGGTGCTGACGCTGGCGCTGACCGGCATGAGCTGCGCCGCCTGCGGCCAACGTATCGAGAAGGTGCTAAACCGGCAGCCCGGCGTGCAGGCCAGCGTCAATATGGCCAGCGAAACCGCACAGCTGCGCTTTGCCAGCGGCCTGTATACCCCCGAACAGCTGCTGGCGGTGGTGCAGGGCGCCGGCTTTGGCGCCAGCGTGCTGGACGACGCCGCACCGGCCACACCGCAGCACGACGACCGCCGCGAGCTGGCCTGGTTCGCGCTGGCATTGCTGCTGACGCTACCGTTTATCGGCGAGATGGTGGCCATGTTCGGCGGCGGTCACCACGGCTGGTTACCCCGTGAATGGCAGCTGCTGCTATCGGCGCCAGTACAGTTCATCGTCGGCTGGCGTTTCTACCGTGGCGCTTACCACGCGCTGCGTAGCGGCGCGGCCAACATGGACGTACTGGTGGCACTGGGTACCAGCGTGGCGTGGTTGCTGTCGGCGTGGGTGACGTTGGCCGCCGACCACAGCCAGCACGTGTACTTCGAGGCCAGCGTGTCGGTGATCACGCTGGTGTTGCTGGGCAAGCTGCTGGAAAGCCGCGCCAAGCGCCGCACCGCCGGCGCTATCGAAGCGTTGCTGGCGCTGTCGCCCAAGACTGCTAATGTGGAACGCGACGGCCAGCTGCACGAGGTCGCCATTGGCAAGCTGCTGCCCGGTGACGTGGTGGTGCTGCGCCACGGCGAGCGGCTGGCAGTAGACGGCACCGTGCTGGCCGGCAGCGCGGTGCTGGACGAAAGCGCGCTCAGCGGCGAAAGCCTGCCGGTGGCGCGCGGCGAGGGCGATACCGTGTACGCCGGTACCCAGAACGCCGGCGGCATGCTGAAGGTGCGCGCCACCAGCGTCGGCCAGGCCACGCAGTTGGCCGCCATCGTGCGCGCCGTGGCACAGGCGCAGGGCAGCAAGGCGCCGATCCAGGCGCTGGCCGACCGCATTTCGGCCATCTTTGTGCCGGTGGTGCTGGCCATTGCCACGCTGACGCTACTAGCCACGGACTGGTGGCTGGGCGATTGGCAGCAGGCGCTGATTCACGCGGTGGCCGTGCTGGTGATTGCCTGCCCGTGCGCGCTAGGCCTGGCCACGCCCACTGCGGTGATGGTGGGCGTTGGTGTGGGCGCGCGGCGCGGCATGCTGTTCCGCCACGCCGCTGCCTTGCAGCACGCGGCCAACATCGACCTGCTGGTGGTGGACAAAACTGGCACCCTCACCGAAGGCAAGCCGCAGCTTACCGACATCATCCCGCTGGTCGACATCCAGCCCGACGCCGTGCTGACGCTTGCCGCCACGCTGGAGCAGGGCGCCGAGCACCCGCTGGCACAAGCCATCGTACAGGCCGCCGCCGCCCGCCAGCTGGTGTTGCCGCATCTGGCCGCGTTCGATAGCGAGATCGGCCACGGCGTATGTGGCCAGATTGCCGGCCAGGCCTACCGTTTGGGCGAGCCGCAATGGGCGCTGGGCCAGCTGCCGCCGCAGGCTGCCGCGCTGTACGCGCAGGGCAAGACCGTACTGGCGCTGGCCGCTGGTGATACGCCACTGGCCTTGCTGGCGCTGGCCGACCGTTTGCGGCCAACGTCGGCTGCAGCTGTTGCGGCTTTGCAGGCGCTGGGTGTGCAGGTGGTGATGCTCACCGGCGACAAGCAGGCCACCGCCGACGCCATCGCCGCCGAGGCCGGCATTACCGAGGTGCACGCCAGCCAGCGCCCGCAGGACAAGGCCGCCTATATCCAGCGCCAGCAAGCCGCTGGCCGCCGCGTGGCGATGGTGGGCGACGGCATCAACGACGCCCCGGCGCTGGCGGTAGCCGACGTCAGCTTTGCCATGGGCGCCGGTGCCGACATTGCTATCGATACCGCCGACGTCACGCTGATGTACGGCAACGTGCAGCATCTGGCCGACGCGCTGCGCCTGGCGCGCGCCACGCTGGGCAAGATCCGCCAGAACCTGTTCTTTGCTTTTGTCTACAACGTGCTGGGCATCCCGCTGGCCGCATTGGGCTTGCTCAACCCGGTGCTGGCCGGCGCGGCGATGGCGCTGAGTTCGGTGTCGGTGGTCAGCAACGCGCTGCTGTTACGGCGCTGGCGGTGAACCGCTTCGTAGCGGAGATGTAGGATGGGTGCAGCGCAGCGTAACCCATCAGTATGCTGCGATTGAGGTGATGGGTTATGGCGCAAGCGCCTGCACCCATCCTACGAGCTGGCGGTGAGCCACTTTGTAGCGGAGATGTAGGATGGGTGCAGCGCAGCGTAACCCATCAGTATGATGCGATTGAGGCGATGGGTTACGGCGCAAGCGCCTGCACCCATCCTACGAGCTGGCGGTGAGCCACTTTGTAGCGGAGATGTAGGATGGGTGCAGCG
>NZ_VMDW02000156.1 GCF_007644045.2 Vogesella urethralis | reverse complement strand
ACAACCACTATAAAAGCCGGGAAAAGCTGGCCTGGGAATTTGCTAAAATCCTCAATCAGGAAGCGAAAGAGTTAGAGGCTGCGGGGGTTGATATTATTCAGTTCGATGAGCCGGCCTTTAACGTCTTCTTCGATGAGGTCAACGACTGGGGGATCGCCGCCTTAGAACGAGCCACCGAAGGGCTGAAGTGTGAGACAGCGGTGCATATCTGCTACGGCTATGGCATCAAGGCCAATACC
>NZ_VMDW02000034.1 GCF_007644045.2 Vogesella urethralis | reverse complement strand
CCTCGCCTGTGTGAATGTGGATTGAAGTTCGATGTGGAGGCATTGATACAGCGGCAGTTCGAGGCGGTCTGCCGAGCGGTGGTCTACAAAAGGGCAAATATCAAGAAGTAGAAGAGACGCAGAGATCAAGAGAAGTGCAACGTCTTTCAATCAGGCATTGGTATTATGATGTATAACGTAGAATCGCAATCTGAGAGTATGTGCGCTGTACCAGGAATATGTAGGAAGTTCGTTGATGC
>NZ_VMDW02000018.1 GCF_007644045.2 Vogesella urethralis | reverse complement strand
GGACGCGATGCCGTGCGAGCTGGTCAGCCGCAATGTGGACGGCACGCTGCAACAACGCGGCGTTCCCGTGCTGGACGGCGCCTTCTGTTACGTAGACCGCCCGTTTACCGACGCGGTGCAGGCAGGGTTGGCCGCAGACCTGATTCCGGCCACCCCCGGTTACACCAGCGACATCAGCCACGCCAACCGCGCCTTCATCCGCACGCTGGGCTAGACGCTGCAACGCCGCGCCATCATCA
>NZ_VMDW02000069.1 GCF_007644045.2 Vogesella urethralis | reverse complement strand
CAGCATACCTGCCGCCAGAAGCGCCGCAAATTTGTTCATTTTCACTCCAAAACATTCACATAACTAATAAAACCAAGCCAGTGTAACGGTATCGCAGCAGGGATCTGTGGGGATTATCTGAATGTGCTCCCCCCGGAAGAGGAGCACAAAAGGGAAAGGCGTCAGACGATGGCGTTTGGACAGGTTTCGCCGTTGGCGACCTGCTGCAGGTTACCCAGAGTGGTCTCCGAAATGCTGATC
>NZ_VMDW02000055.1 GCF_007644045.2 Vogesella urethralis | reverse complement strand
GCTCGTTGAACCCGGCGTACGCATCCGCCTGTAGCACACCGCTGAACCCCGCAAGATGGGTCTGCGGATGGATGCCTTTTCTGTCGGGCTGTAGGCGAACCACACCGCCGGTGCCAGCGCTGACCCGGCGTTGCGGTCATCACGAACATACGTCCACAACCGCCCGGTCTTCGTCTTCTTATTGCCCGGCAACAGCACCTGGACCGGGGTATCATCGGCATGGAGTTTACCTTCAGTCAGG
>NZ_VMDW02000088.1 GCF_007644045.2 Vogesella urethralis | reverse complement strand
AAAGGACATCAAATGCATAGTCATTCACAGAGAATTTTTATGAACCGCGTTCAATTTAAACACCACCATCATCACCATCAACCTGACTAGTCTTTCAGGCGATGTGTGCTGGAAGACGTTTGGATCTTCCAGTGGTGCTTGAACGCGCTGAGAGCCCCCGGAAGATTCACTTCCGGGGGCTTTTTTTTGGACCAAATTCGGACAGATTCAGACAGGTATTCAGAGGAAAAGAACAATGTTA
>NZ_VMDW02000086.1 GCF_007644045.2 Vogesella urethralis | reverse complement strand
GATCGAGGATCGCGAACACGGGCTGAACGTGTTCGTTCATAAAGGCCTGCTTGTCACCGGTGGTTTTACGGGAGATGACCGCGCCTTTGTTGGACTCAGAGCCGGTGGCCGGCAGCGTCAGCACGGAGCCCATCGGGATCGCACTGCTGATGTCGCTGCCGCCCGTTTCCAGAATATGCCACGGGTCGATGCCGTCAGCGTAATGCGCTGCCGCCGCGACGAATTTGGTGCCGTCCAGCAC
>NZ_VMDW02000044.1 GCF_007644045.2 Vogesella urethralis | reverse complement strand
ATGGACGAGAGGGCTAGGGGCGGCACTTCTTCGCCAGTACCGGAGCCAGTACCGGTGCCAGTACCAGTACCAGTACCAGTACCAGTACCAGTACCAGTACCAGTACCAGTACCACTGCCAGTGCCAGTGCCGGGGGGCGGAGTGTCATCACTAGTGCCAGATGGTGCACCATGCGTTCCTGCAGGAACGGTGAACACAGGTGGCTTGCCTAGCCCCTGATCATCTACAGTGCCAGTTACAG
>NZ_VMDW02000066.1 GCF_007644045.2 Vogesella urethralis | reverse complement strand
GTGCAAGTATTTGGCAGAGCCAGACACTTACACCTATCGGTTATTTGGTTTGTTTAAAGAGCGGTGCTGACTTCGTTTCGTTTGCGTCGTCAGCTGAGGAGGCGAACTATACCCACCCCGCCCTGGGCCGTCAACACCCTGCCTGCAAAAAAGTGCAAGTAATTGCTTAAGTGGCTGATTTGCAAAGATGGCAAAAAGCAAAAAGGTTGGCCGCAAGCGGCCAACCTTTTGAGCACCACATGAAAAGCCCGGCTGGCGCCGGGCTGTGAGCTTACATATTGGGGTAATTCGGGCCGCCACCGCCTTCCGGCGTGGTCCAGTTGATGTTCTGGGTGGGGTCCTTGATGTCACAGGTTTTGCAGTGCACGCAGTTCTGCGCGTTGATCTGCAGCTGCGGCTTGCCTTCTTCTCGGCCAACGATCTCGTAAACACCAGCCGGGCAGTAGCGCTGCTCCGGTGCATCGTACTGTGCCAGGTTGATGCGGATCGGGGTAGCGGCGTCCTTCAGCTTCAGGTGCGGCGGCTGATCTTCGCTATGGTTGGTATTGGAGATGAATACCGACGACAGGCGATCGAAGGTGAGCACACCATCCGGCTTCGGATAGTTGATCGGGCTGCATTCGTCTTTGTGCTTCAGGCATTCGTGGTCGTGGTGCTTGTGACGCAGCGTCCACGGTGCTTTGCCTCGGAACAGATAGGTATCGATGGCCGAGTAGATCATTGCCGGCCACAGGCCCCAGCGGAACGACGGGCGGATGTTGCGCACGCTGTGCAGTTCGTCGAACAACCAGCTTTGCTTGAAGGCCTGGGTGTAGGCCACAGCCTCGCCACCCTGGCTGTCCGGCTGAGCTGCCAGCAGGTCGAATACGGCGTCGGCGGCCAACATGCCGGACTTCATCGCGGTGTGGGTGCCCTTGATCTTGGGCACGTTAAGGAAACCGGCGGTATCGCCCACCAGTACGCCCCCCGGGAAGGTGAGCTTGGGAATGCTCTGCAGGCCGCCTTCGGAAATGGCACGCGCACCGTAGGACAAGCGACGGCCGCCTTCAAATACACCCTTGATAGCCGGGTGGGTCTTGAAGCGCTGGAATTCTTCGTACGGCGACAAGTAGGGGTTCTGGTAATCCAGACCGACCACGAAGCCCACGACGACCTGGTTGTTTTCCAGATGGTAGAGGAAGGAGCCACCGTAGGTGCTCTGGTCCATCGGCCAGCCGGCGGTGTGGGTGATCTTGCCGGCTTCGTGCAGCTCGGGCTTCACTTCCCACAGTTCCTTGATACCGATACCGTAGGTTTGCGGGTCGGCCTCGGCGCGCAGCTGGAAGCGTTCGAACAGGCCTTTGGTGAGCGAACCACGACAGCCTTCCGCAAAGATGGTCTGCTTGGCCCACAGTTCAATGCCCGGTTCGCCTTCCTGGTCGCCGTTCTTGCCGGTGCCCACATTGCCGGTGGCCACGCCTTTGACCGAGCCATCGGCATGGAACAGTACTTCGGCAGCGGCAAAGCCGGGGTAGATCTCCACCCCCAGCTCTTCGGCCTGCTGGCCCAGCCAGCGACAGAAGTTACCCAGGCTGATGATGTAGTTGCCGTGGTTGTTCATCTGCGGCGGGGTCGGCAGCTGGATGGACTCGGTTTCGGTGAGGTACAGGAAGCGGTCGGACTTGGCCGGCGTGTTCAGCGGCGCGCCTTTTTCTTTCCAGTCGGGGATCAGCTCGTTCAGGGTGCGCGGCTCCAGCACGGCACCCGACAGGATGTGGGCGCCGATCTCGGAGCCCTTTTCCAGCAGACAGACACTGATCTCCTGGCCCTTCTCGGCGGCCAGCTGCTTCAGACGGATGGCTGCGGACAGGCCGGAAGGCCCGCCACCGACTACCACCACGTCGTATTCCATGTATTCGCGTTCCACCGCTTCTCCTTTGCGCAGGGGGAGGATTGATTTGCCCAATGATGCAATGATTGCACCGGCACGTCAAAATCAAACAAGCGTTTAAACGGTGCCGTTTGCCTTCAGTTGTGCAATTGCCGCAGCGTCATAACCCAGTGCTGACAGCACGCTGTCGGTGTGCTGGCCCAGCTTGGGCGGCGGCGCGTCGTAGCGCGGCGGCGTGCCGGACATCTTGATCGGGCACGCCACTTGCGGCACGTCTTGGCCTTGCGCGTCCTTCAGGTGTAGCTCCATTTCACGGAAACGGATCTGCGGGTCGGCAAAGGCTTCGTCTACGGTATTGATCGGGCCGCACGGCACGCCAGCAGCATCCAACAGCTTCAACCATTCGTCGCGCCCACGGGTGAGGAAAGCTTCGGCCAGCTGCGGCACCAGCAGGTCGCGATGCCGCACACGCTGCGGGTTGCTGGCAAAACGCTCGTCTGCGGCCAACTGTGGCAGGCCGATCAGCTCGCAAATGGCGCGGAACTGCTTGTCGTTGCCGCACGCCAGGATGAAATGGCTATCACCAGCGGTACGGAACACCTGATAAGGCACGATATTGGGATGCGCATTGCCCAGCCGTGGCGGCACTTCGCCGCCCACCAGCCAGTTCATGTTGACGTTGGCCAGCATCGCCAGCGAGCAGTCAAACAAAGCCATATCGATATGTTGGCCCTCACCGGTGCGGTAGCGCGACAGCAAGGCTGCCTGTACCGCATTGGCCGCGTACAGGCCGGTAAACAAGTCGGTCACCGCTACGCCTACTTTGTGCGGCTCGCCGTCGGCCGGGCCGGTAATGCTCATCAGGCCGGACATGCCTTGCACGATGTAATCGTAACCAGGCAGCTCGGCGTAGGGGCCGGTCTGGCCAAAGCCGGTGATCGAGCAGTACACCAGCCCTGGGTTAAGCGCGCGCAGGCTATCGTAGTCGAGGCCGTATTTCTTGAGGCCGCCCACCTTGTAGTTTTCCAGCAGCACGTCGGCCTCAGCCGCCAGTTGCCGCACGATGGCCTGGCCGGCGGGCTGGGTAATGTCCACCGTCAGCGACTGCTTGCCACGGTTGGCCGCCAGATAATACGCCGCCGTGCCATCCGGCAGGCTGGGCGGCGCCCATTGCCGGGTATCGTCGCCGCTGCCGGGGCGTTCCACCTTGATGACTTCCGCGCCCAGATCGGCCAACAGTTGGCCGGTCCACGGCCCGGCCAGTACGCGGGTAAGGTCCAGCACCTTGATGCCTGACAGTGCACCTGACATGTTCGTCTCCTGTTTGATGGGCTGCCTGCAAAAAAACAGGCCCGGATTGCAGCCGGGCCTCAAGGACAGACAGGAACCAACATCCCGCCGGGGTGAAGCCCGCCGGCGGGACATCACATCAGGCGAATGCCTGAATACCGGTCTGGGCGCGGCCCAGAATCAGGGCATGCACATCGTGCGTGCCTTCATAGGTGTTGACGGCTTCCAGGTTCATCACGTGGCGGATGATGTGGAATTCGTCGCAAATGCCGTTGCCGCCGTGCATGTCACGCGCAATGCGGGCGATATCCAGCGCCTTGCCGCAGTTGTTGCGCTTGATCAGGCTGATCATTTCCGGCGCGGCACGGCCTTCGTCCATCAGGCGGCCAACGCGCAGCGCGGCTTGCAGGCCCAGGCTGATCTCGGTCTGCATATTGGCCAGCTTCAGCTGCACCAGCTGGGTGGCGGCCAACGGACGGTTGAACTGTTTGCGGTCCAGCGTGTACTGGCGGGCGCCGTGCCAGCAGAACTCGGCAGCGCCCATGGCACCCCAAGCAATACCGTAGCGGGCTTTATTGAGGCAGCCGAACGGGCCTTTCAGGCCTTTGACGTGCGGCAGCAGCGCGTCTTCGCCCACTTCCACGTTGTCCATCACGATTTCACCGGTAATGGAGGCGCGCAGCGAAAACTTGCCTTCGATCTTGGGCGCGGACAGGCCTTTCATGCCTTTTTCCAGTACGAAGCCGCGGATCTCGCCTTCGTCGTCTTTGGCCCACACCACGAACACGTCGGCGATCGGGCTGTTGGTAATCCACATCTTGCTGCCATGCAGCACGTAACCGCCGTCCACTTTGCGGGCACGGGTTTTCATGCCGGCCGGGTCGGAGCCGGCGTCCGGCTCGGTGAGGCCGAAGCAGCCTACCCATTCGCCACTGGCCAGCTTGGGCAGGTATTTGTCTTTTTGCGCGTCGGTGCCGTAGGCCCAGATCGGGTGCATCACCAGGCTGCTCTGTACCGACATGGCGGAACGGTAGCCGGAATCCACACGCTCTACCTCACGGGCGATCAGGCCATAGGCCACGTGCGACAGGCCGGCACAGCCGTGGCTGTCGATGGTGCAGCCCAGCAGGCCCAGCTCGCCCATCTCGCTCATGATCTCGCGGTCGAAACGCTCTTCGCGGTTGGCGGTGAGCACACGTGGCAGCAGTTGTTCCTGGCAATAGGCGAAGGCGGTATCGCGCACCATGCGCTCTTCGTCGGTGAGCTGGTCGTTCAGCAGCAGGGCATCGTCCCAGTTGAACGGTGCGCGATTCGAGGTAGCGGCCATGCAATTCTCCTTTGCTTAGTTCCGCATTGCGGAATTTAATTCTGTATTGCAAAATAGACTAGCAAGGCACCTGCCGTGTGTAAAGTTTTTTGTGGGAGCACGGCGCGCACTGCACTATTCTTGCCACTCTTCAGATAGGAGCATTGCCACCATGTCGCTTATCCCGCAGGAAGAAGAAGGCAAAGACCGCTTGTTCGTCGAGGCACTGGCGCGCGGTTTGCGCGTGTTGTCGGCGTTCCGGCCGGGCGAGTCCGCGCTATCGAACCAGGTGCTGGCACAACGCACCGGCCTGCCCAAATCCACCGTGTCGCGCCTCACCTATACGCTGACCAAGCTGGGCTACCTGTCGCAGGATGCCGACAGCGGCTTTTACCGCCTGGGCCTGGCGGTACTGGCGCTGGGTTCGGCGGTGCTGGGCAGCTACGACATCCGCCGCGTCGCCGCGCCGCTGATGCGCGACTTCGCGCTAAAGCACACCATTTCGGTAAGCCTGGGCATGCGCGACGGCAGCGATATCGTGTACCTGGAAACCTGCCGCAGCCAGGCACGGGTATCGGTCCAGCTTAGCGTCGGCTCGCGGGTGCCGCTGGCCAGCACCGCCATCGGCCGCGCCTGCTACAGCAGCCTGAGCGCCACCGAACGCGAACTGGCCGACGCCGACATGGCCGCGCGTTACGCTGCCGACTGGCCGCTGATGCAAGCCAAACTGGAACAAGCGCGGCAGCAGGTACTGCAGCGCGGCTATAGCGAATCGTTCGGCGAGTTCGAGCGCGACGTGATGGCGGTCGGCGTGGCCCTGCCCTCGCCTGCGCCTGGCCAGGGCAGCCTGTGCCTGAACGCCAGCGGCCCGGCGTTTGCGTTTGACGCAGACACCATGCGCAACCAGATCGCCCCGGCGCTGATGCAGCTGGCGCGACAGATCGTGCCCGGTGCCTGAAACGGCAAAGGTTGGCCGCAAGCGCTGCGGCCAACCTTTGTTTTCATCCCCCATTCCGCTCAAGCGCGGATGTAGTTCACCAGCTGTTCGATGACAAACTGCTGCTCTTCGATGGTGGCGCGCACCAGATCGCCAATCGACAGCATGCCCACCACCTTGCCGCTTTCCATCACCGGCAAATGGCGGAAGTGCTTTTCGGTCATCAGCGCCATGCACTCGCCCACACTTTGTTCAGGGCTAACGTACACCACCTTGCTGGTCATGATGTCGCGCACCTTGGTGCCGGCCGAGGTGCGCCCTTGCAATACGATGCGGCGGGCGTAATCGCGCTCGGAAAAAATCCCCAGCACATCGCCCATGTCCATCACCAGTACGGCGCCGATATCGTGCTCGGCCATCAGCTGCAGCGCCTGAAACACGGTGGCATCCGGGCCGATGTGGATCAGCTCGGCCGATTTGTTGTCCAGTAACTGTCTGACTGTCTGCATGACACCTCCGCACGGCGTGAATTGACGAAACCCGGCATCCATGACGCCGGCACTTCACTATAGCCAGCGCAGCGCATCTGCCAAATGCAAAAAAGGCCGCCCAACGGCAGCCTTTTCCCTACTTCGATCAAGGACTTAGTTTGCCTTGATCATGGTGCCCACACCGGCGTCGGTGAGGATCTCCAGCAGCAGCGCATGCGGCACGCGACCGTCGATGATGTGCACCGAGTTCACGCCGCTCTTGGCCGCATCCAGCGCCGAGCTGATCTTGGGCAGCATGCCGCCGCTGATGGTGCCGTCGGCGAACAGCTCGTCCACACGGGCGGCGGTCAGGCCGGTCAGCAGCTGGCCTTGCTTGTCCAGTACGCCCGGGGTGTTGGTCATCAACACCAGCTTTTCGGCTTTCAGGGTTTCCGCCAGCTTGCCGGCTACCACGTCGGCGTTGATGTTGTAGGCTTCGCCTTCGCTGCCCACGCCAATCGGCGCCACCACCGGGATGAAATCCTGGCTGTCCAGCAGCGAGACCAGGCTGGGGTCGATGTGTTCGATGTCGCCTACCTGGCCGATATCGATGTCTTCGTCCGACTCCGACTTCAGGAACAGCTTGCTCGCACGGATGAAATGGCCATCCTTTCCGGTAATGCCCACCGCTTTGCCGCCGTGTTTGTTGATCAGCGACACGATTTCCTTGTTCACCAAGCCACCCAGCACCATTTCTACTACGTCCATGGTTTCGCTGTCGGTCACGCGCATGCCCTGAATGAACTGGCCTTCCTTGCCCACGCGGTTCAGCAGATCGTTGATCTGCGGGCCGCCGCCGTGCACTACCACCGGGTTCAAGCCCACCAGCTTCAGCAGCACCACGTCCTTGGCAAAGTCTTCTTTCAGCTTGTCGTCGGTCATGGCATTGCCACCGTATTTCACCACGATGGTTTTACCGTTAAAGGAACGGATGTAAGGCAGGGCTTCGGCCAGGATGGCCGCCTTGTCCAGAGGGGCTACGCTCACGTCTGAATCTCCAAGTAGCGGGTAGTCGGATACACGGTTGCTGCACAGCAATAACTGTCAGGTGTTGCATTCTAACCATGCTAATTAGTGAATATTGATTTATTAATTGATACATCAGAGTGCTTGCTCTACATTGCGCACTGAATTAATGAACCAATTTTCAGAAATGACAAATACAGACGATCGCGCCTCTTGCTGCCCGGTAGCACGCTGGCGCCGCCGCAAGGAAGTCCGCCCCGCCGAAATCCTGGACGCGGCACTGGCGCTGTTCGTGGAAAAGGGCTTCAAGACCACCAAGATGGAAGACATCGCCAAGGCGGCCGGTGTCACCAAGGGCACGCCCTACCTGTACTTTGAAAACAAGGAAGACATTTTCAAAGCGGTAGTCCGCGAAAACCTGGTTACCCGGCTGGCCAGTTTTGCCGAGTTGGTACAGCAGTTTGACGGCAGCAGCACCGACCTGCTGCGCCTGATGATGCGGCGCTGGTGGGTGGAAGTGGGCGAGTCGCCACTGGGTGGCATCTGCAAACTGATGTTTGCGGAGGCCACCAACTTTCCCGATCTGGCGCGCTTCTACCACGACGAAGTGATCGAGCCCAGCCACCAGATGCTGATGCATGTGCTACGTCGCGGCATCGAACGCGGCGAATTCGAGTGCAGTAACCCGGATGCCGTTGCCGATACGCTGACCGCGCCGATGTTGCTGACGATGACCTGGCGTTGCTCGTTCGGACGGGTCATAACGGAGACGACACATCGCTCGCTGCCACCGCTGGAGTATCTGGAACTGTCACTCGACCTGATGCTGAACGGCCTGAAAACACGCAAATGATAAAAGTACTTCACACGAGGAATGTTCTCATGACACCACGCCTGCCCCGTGCAGCCCTGGCTGTAGCTTTGCTGCTGGCACTCAGTGCCTGCAAGGAAGAAGTGAAACCGGCAGAAGATATCCGCCCCGTCCGCTATGCCACCGTTGGCCAGGCACAAGCCGGTAGCACCTACCACTTCAGCGGCGAAGTCCGGGCACGGCAGGAAAGCCGCCTGGCCTTCCGCGTCGGCGGCAAGGTGATAGAAAAGCGGGTTAACAACGGTGACAGCGTGCAGAAGGGGCAAGTACTGGCCGTGCTGGACGGCAACGACTACCAGCTGGACAGTCAGGCCAAGCAAGCACAAGTCGCGGCCGCACAGGCCAACCTGGTGCAGCAAGAGGCCGACCTCAAACGCTACCGCGAGCTGCTGACGCAGAACTTCATCAGTGCCGCCCAGGTAGAACGCCAGCAAACCGCAGTGCAAAGCGCCCGTGCCAGCCTGCAGCAAGCGCAGGCAGCGCTGTCTGCCAGCCGTAACCAGGCCGCTTACACCAGCCTGGTCGCCGACAGCAGCGGGATTGTCAGCGATATCGCGCTGGAACCCGGCCAGGTGGTCGCCGCCGGCCAGGTGGTTGCCCGCCTGGCAGCGACCGGCGAGCGCGAAGTGCTGGTACAGGTACCGGAAAACGCGGTCGCCGCAGTACGCAGTGCTACCCGCTTCAAGGTCAGCCTGTGGGCTGACCGGCAGCAGCTAGACGCCACGCTACGCGAGTTGTCTGGCGACGCCGACCCGGCCACCCGTACCTACGCCGCCCGCTTCAAGCTGGCCACGACGCCGGCCGATGTCCGCCTTGGCATGACCGCCAGCGTGACCGCCACACTGGGCTCCACCGCCACCGGGGGCATCCGTCTGCCTCTGAGCGCCATTCTGGACCAGCAAGGCAAACAGTACGTGTGGGTCATCGACAGCAAAACCCTGAAGGTTGGCCGCAAGCCGGTGACGGTTGGCACCCCTGACAGCCAGGGCATCCAGATCCGTAGCGGCCTTAATGGTGGAGAACAAGTCGTCACCGCCGGCGTCCATCTGCTGCGCGATGGTCAGCGTGTCGTCCTGCTGGCCAACTAAGGGCGGAGATCATGAAACATCCACTGAACCTGTCCGAATGGGCCATCCGTAACAGCTCGCTGGTGCGCTACCTGATGGTGGTGCTGATGCTGGCGGGCGTGTTTGCCTACACCCAGCTGGGTCAAAAGGAAGACCCGGAATTCACCTTCAAGGCCATGATGGTGCGCGTTCTGTGGCCCGGCGCCACAGCACAGGAAACCGAGCAGCAAGTCACCGCGCGCATCGAAAAGAAGCTGCAGGAAATGGGCGAGCTGGAATACGTCAAAAGCTACACCAAGCCCGGTGAAGCGCTGCTGATTCTGTCTATCCGCGAAGACGTCCCGCCCAAGGACGTGCAACAGCTGTGGTACACCGCGCGCAAGAAAATAGGCGATATCAAACATACCCTGCCCGGTGATATCCGCGGGCCGTTCTTTAACGACGAGTTCGGCGATACCTTCGGCAACCTGTATGCCTTTACCGGTGACGGTTTCAGCTACGAAGATGTACGCAAATACGTCGAGCAGGCACGCCAGGAAATCCTGCGTGTGCCGGATGTGGGCAAGGTCGACATCATCGGCGAGCAAGAAGAGCGCATCTACGTCACGCTCAATACCGCCAAGCTCTCCGCCCTGCAACTGGACAGCAACATCATCTGGAACGCGCTGGCCAGTCAGAACAGCGTGACCCCGGCAGGCAATTACGACACCGCCAGCGATCGCATCTGGGTACGTGTCAGCGGCAGCTACAACTCGGTGGAAGCGATTGCCGACACCCCGATCAGCAGCGGCGGCAAAACCTTCCGTCTGGGCGACATTGCCAAGGTCAGCCGCGAGTTTGTGAACCCGCCCACGTTCGGTATGCGCTTTGACGGGCAACCAGCGGTGGGGCTGGCCATCAGCATGAAAAAAGGCGGCGACGTGCTGAAGCTGGGCAACAACCTGCAGCTGCTGATGGACGAAGTCAAAGCCAAGCTGCCGGTCGGCATTGAGGTCCATGCCGTATCCGACCAGCCCAAAGTGGTGAAAACCGCCGTCAACGAGTTCATGCGCTCGCTGATCGAAGCCGTCGTCATCGTGCTGGCCGTCAGCTTCTTCAGCCTGGGCGTACGTACCGGCATCGTGGTGGCGCTGTCCATCCCGTTGGTGCTGGCCATGACCTTCCTGGCGATGTACTTTTTCAATATCGACCTGCAACGCATCTCGCTCGGCTCGCTGATCATCGCACTGGGCCTGCTGGTGGACGACGCCATCATCGCGGTAGAAATGATGGCGCTGAAACTGGAACAAGGCTGGAACAAGTTCCAGGCCGCCACCTACGCCTACACCAGCACCGCGTTTCCGATGCTGACCGGCACGCTGATTACCGCGGCCACCTTCCTGCCGGTGGGCATTGCCAAGTCCAACGCTGGCGAATACGTGTTCAGCCTGTTCTCGGTAGTCAGCATCGCGCTGATCCTGTCCTGGATCGTCGCAGTAATCTTCACCCCCTACCTGGGTTACCGCCTGTTGCCGGAAAACATGGCGGCACACAGCCACGGTGATGTGTACCAGAAGCCGTTCTATGTCCGTTTCCGCCGTGCCGTGGAATGGTGCCTGGACCATCGCAAGACAGTCATTGCCATGACGCTGGGCGCCTTCATCCTGTCGATGGTGGCCTTTAAACTGTTTGTCGCACAGCAGTTCTTCCCGTCGTCCAACCGGCCGGAACTGATGGTGGACATGTGGCTGCCACAAAGTGCCAGCTATGAGGCCACCGCGCGTGAAGTGCAGAAACTGGAAGCCCGCCTGAAAGGCGATGCCAATATCGTCAGCGTTACCAGCTATGTCGGCGGCGGCAGCCCGCGTTTCTACTTGCCGCTGGATCAACAGCAGCAGCACCTGAACTACGCCCAGCTGATGGTGATGACCAAAGACGAAAAAGTGCGCGAACAGGTAAAACACAAGCTGGAAAAACTGTTCGATACCGACTTCCCGCTGGTGCGCGGCCGGGTGACCCGACTGGAAAATGGCCCGCCGGTAGGCTACGCCGTGCAGTTCCGCGTGATGGGAACCGACCACAACAAGGTTAGAGACATCGCCAAGCAGGTAGAAACCCTGGTACGCAGCCACCCGGGGGCACGCCAGGTCAACAACGACTGGGGCGAACAAGCCCGCTCGCTGCGGGTAGAGATCGACCAGGACAAGGCCCGTACCCTGGGCATGTCCAGCCAGAGCCTGAGCCGCCAGCTGCAAATGATGCTGACCGGTTCCACGGTGACCGAATGGCGTGAGGGCGACAAGGCCATTGCGGTCAGTGCCCGCCTGGAAGGCAACGAACGCCAGCAGATCGAACAGCTGGGCAGCCTGATGGTGCAAACCGCCAGCGGTCGCTACGTGCCAGTTTCCCAACTTGCCAGCATTGCCTACGCACCGGAAGAAAGCATCATCTGGCATCGCAACCGTCTGCCTACCGTATCGGTACGTGCCGATGCTGCCGACGGCGTACAAGCTGCCGATATTTCCAATGCGCTGTGGCCAAAAATGCAGGCACTGGAAAAAACCTTGCCGCTGGGTTACCACATCGAGCTGGGCGGGTCGCTGGAGTCCAGTAAAAATTCGCAAGCGGCGATCGCCAAGGTACAACCGCTGATGCTGGTGATCGTGTTCACCTTGCTGATGCTGCAACTGAAGAGCTTCCAGCGCAGTCTGCTGGTGGTGCTGACTGCGCCGCTGGGCATGATCGGCGTCACGCTGTCGTTGATTGCCTTCAACGCACCCTTCGGCTTTGTGGCCATGCTGGGCGTCATCGCGCTGGCCGGCATGATCATGCGCAACTCGGTGATCCTGGTCGACCAGATCGAAAGCGACATCAGCGAAGGCATCGAACGGTTCGAGGCTGTGGTTGGTTCCACCATCCGCCGCTTCCGCCCCATCATGCTGACGGCACTGGCGGCGATCCTGGCGATGATTCCGCTGACGCGCAGTACCTTCTGGGGCCCGATGGCCGTCGCCATCATGGGCGGCCTGCTGGTCGCCACGCTGCTGACCCTGTTCTTCCTGCCGGCGCTGTACGCCAGTTGGTTCAAGGTAAAACGTCCGCAAGCGGGCTAAGCCTGTTGCGCCCGTGCTGGCACGCCAGATCGGCAGCCAGCACGGGTGCGACCCAGTCTTAACACGTGCTCATCATTTAACAGCTGAAAAACCGGCCATCTTGCGCTATGGTTGGCAGCTGGAAGACAGTTTATATTTTTATGGAACGAGCGATGAAACAACGCCATCAGCTTATCTTGACCACCCTGCTGTCGCTGGGCATGGCTGCCAGTGCCCAGGCTTTCGACCTCAACGAAGCAGTACAGGCCGCACGCAACTACGACGCCGGCTACGCCGGTGCCCGTGCCACGCTGCAAGCCGGTCAGGAAAAAGCGGTACAGGGCCGCGCCCAGCTGCGGCCAACCGTTGGCCTGTCGGCCAGCGTGACCCGTACCGACGCCATGAAACCCGACATCGATGCCTATACCGGGCGCAGCGTCGGCGTCCAGCTGTCGCAGCCGCTGTTCGACATCGCCAGCTACGGTGCCTACAAAAAGGGCCTGATCGCCAGCGAGCTGTCCGGCGTGCAGTTCGATGCCGCCACCCAGCAGCTGATTGCCAGCGTCGCCCGTGCCTACTTTGACGTTCTGCTGGCCGAAGACGTGCTGAACGTTACCCAGGCCACCAAGAAAGCCTACGACCGCCAGCTGGCGCAAGCCAAGAAGGCATTCGAAGTCGGTACTGCCACCATCACCGACACCCACGAAGCCCAAGCCGGCTACGATGCCGCCCAGGCCAAGGAAATTGCCGCCGTCAGCGACCTGGAAATCAAGCGCAACACGCTGGCCAACCTGACTGGCTTGCCGCCGGAGCGGATCAACCGCCTGCATAACGAGAAAGCGCTGGGCAATGGCGATATCGGCGCACTGGACAGCTGGATCGCCCGCGGTGAAGCCGGCAGCCTGGCGCTGAAATCGGCACTGCAGCAACAGTTGCTGGCCGAACGTACGCTGGAAGACGCGCGCGGCAAGCACCTGCCCACCGTGAGCCTGACTGCCGGGCTCAGCGACGAGTACAGCAACAGCCCCAGCAGTAAAGCCAGCAAACAGCAGCACACCCGCGGCAATAGCCTGGGCCTGAACCTGAGCATGCCGCTGTACACCGGTGGCGCCATCAGCTCGCAAGTAACGGAGGCCGCGGCCAACCTGGACAAAGCGCGCGAAGACGTAGAGGCTGCCCGTCGTCAGGTACGGCTGGACGTACGCCGCGCCTGGCTAGGTGTCAGCAACGGCGCGGCGCTGGTCAAAGCGCAAGAGCAGCTGCTGGTCTCCGCCAAGAGCAAGCTGGACTCCACCCGGCTGGGCAAGGACGTCGGTGTACGTACCAACCTCGACCTGCTGAACGCCGAGCGCGACTACCAGGACGCGGTACGCGGCCTGGCCGAAGCGCGCTATAACTACCTGTACGCCCGCCTGTCGCTGGCACAGGCTGCCGGCGAGCTGGACGACAAAGTCGTGGCCGATATCAACCGCTTCTTCTGATCCTCGCCACACCACAGCCAGAAACCCCGTTTGCCGCGGCAACGGGGTTTTTCTTCGCCCGTGGCCGCCACCGGCCACGGCAACATGGCTGGATTGTCGGACAGCGTGCCGAATCGCCACACTGCGCCGCGCCGACTGTTTAAATTATCAATCACTCGTGGCGCTTTGCTAAACACCACGCTAGAATCGATGCAAACAATGGCCATCCCACTGCCCTGCCCGTGTCGTGGCAGGCTGGCCAGCCCGGTCGTCTACCTAGGAGAGATTCATGAACCCGCAACAACTGATGCAGCGTAAAGCCAACGCCACCCCGCGCGGTGTGGGCGTAATGTGTTCCTTCTTTGCCGAGCGTGCCAAAAACGCCGAAATCTGGGACACCGAAGGCAAGCGCTACATCGACTTTGCCGGTGGTATCGGCGTACTGAACACCGGCCACCTGCACGACAAGGTGCAAGCTGCCGTCGCCGAGCAACTGAACAAATTCAGCCACACCTGCTACCAGGTGGTGCCGTACGAACTGTATATCGACGTGGCCGAACAGCTGAACAAGCTGGCACCGATCCCGGGCGAGAACAAAACCGCGTTTTACACCACCGGCGCCGAAGCCGTTGAAAACGCCGTCAAGATCGCCCGTGCCGCTACCGGCCGCCCCGGCATCATCGCCTTTGGTGGCGGTTTCCACGGCCGTACCCTGATGGGGATGGCGCTGACCGGCAAGGTAGCCCCGTACAAGATCGGTTTCGGCCCGTTCCCGTCCGACGTATACCACGCACTGTTCCCGAACCCGCTGCACGGCGTGTCGATCGAAGAGTCCATCGCCAGCATCGAAAAGCTGTTCAAGTACGATATTGAAGCCACCCGCGTGGCTGCCATCATCTTCGAACCGGTACAAGGCGAAGGCGGCTTCTACCAGGCGCCGGCCGAGTGGGTTCGCGCACTGCGCGCCCTGTGCGACCAGCACGGTATCCTGATGATCGCCGACGAAGTACAGGCCGGCTTTGCCCGTACCGGCAAATTCTTCGCCATGGAACACTACGACGTGGCGCCGGACCTGCTGACCATGGCCAAATCGATGGCCGGTGGCTTCCCGATCTCTGCCGTAGTTGGCCGCGCCCAGGTCATGGACGCACCGGCACCGGGCGGTCTGGGCGGCACTTACGCCGGCAGCCCGCTGGCCCTGGCCGCGGCCAAGGCCGTCATCAGCGCCATCCAGGAAGAAAAACTGCTGGAGCGCGCCAACAAACTGGGCGCCCAGCTGAAAGAAACCCTGAACGGCCTGAAAGCCGAGATCCCGCAAATTGCCGACGTGCGCGGCCCGGGCGCCATGATTGCCGTGGAATTCAACAAGGCCGGCAGCCACGACGCTGACGCCGACTTCGCCAAGAAAGTGCAGACCAAGGCGCTGGAATCCGGCCTGATCCTGCTGATCTGCGGCGTGTACGGCAACGTGGTGCGTTTCCTGTTCCCGCTGACCATCGAAGACGAGGTCTTCGAAGAAGCGCTGCAGAAACTGGTTGCTGCCATCAAGGCCTGATACTGAACTAGCCTGACCCTGCGGCCAACCTTGCCCCTGGCAACGTTGGCCGCATCGCCAAAAGGACACCCCCATGCTGAACCTGAAAGACCCGTCCCTGCTGCGCCAGCAGTGCTACATCAACGGCCAGTGGCTCGACGCCGACAGCGGCGAAACCATCGCCGTCACCAACCCGGCCACTGGCGAAGTGATCGCCCACGTACCGAAAATGGGCCGTGCCGAAGCCGAGCGCGCTGTTGCCGGCGCCGCCGAAGCGTTCAAGACCTGGAAAAAGAAATCTGCCAAAGAGCGCGCGGGCATCCTGCGCAAATGGTTCGACCTGATGATGGCCAACCAGGACGACCTGGGCGTGATCCTCACCAGCGAACAAGGCAAGCCGCTGGCAGAAGCCAAGGGCGAAATCGCCTACGGCGCCAGCTACATCGAGTGGTACGCCGAAGAAGCCAAGCGCATCTACGGCGACACCATTCCGTCCACCGGCTTTGACAAGCGCATTCTGGTGACCAAGGAGCCGATCGGCGTTACCGCCGCCATCACGCCGTGGAACTTCCCGAACGCCATGATCACCCGCAAGGCCGCCCCGGCACTGGCCGCCGGCTGCCCGATGGTGGTACGCCCCGCCAGCCAGACCCCGCTGTCGGCACTGGCCATTGCCGTACTGGCCGAGCGCGCCGGCATTCCGGCTGGCGTGTTCTCCGTGCTGACCGGCGGTTCTACCGAAATCGGCGGCGTGCTGACCGGTAGCGACACCGTGAAGAAATTCTCCTTCACCGGCTCCACCGAGGTTGGCCGCAAGCTGATCAGCCAATGCGCCGAGACGGTGAAGAAAGTATCGATGGAACTGGGCGGCAACGCGCCGTTCATCGTGTTCGACGACGCCGACCTGGACGCCGCCGTGGAAGGCGCCATCATTTCCAAGTACCGCAACGCCGGCCAGACCTGCGTGTGCGCCAACCGTCTGCTGGTACAGGACGGCGTGTACGACGCCTTCGCCGAGAAGTTTGCCGCTGCCGTAGCCAAACTGAAGGTGGGTAACGGCCTGGAAAACGGCGTGACCCAAGGCCCGATGATCGACCAGAACGCGGTGGCCAAAGTGGAAGAGCACATTGCCGACGCGCTGGCCAAAGGCGGCCAACTGGTCACCGGCGGCAAGCGCCACGCGCTGGGCCACAGCTTCTTCGAACCGACCGTGATCACCGGCGTGACCCCGGCGATGAAAGTGGCGAAGGAAGAAACCTTCGGCCCGCTGGCGCCGATCTTCCGCTTCCACAGCGAAGAAGAAGCCATCCAGATGGCCAACGACACCGAGTTCGGCCTGGCCTCGTACTTCTACGCCCGCGATATCGGCCGCATCTTCCGCGTGTCCGAAGGCCTGGAGTACGGCATGGTGGCGGTCAACAGCGGCATCTTGTCCAACGAAGCCGCGCCGTTCGGCGGCGTGAAGCAGTCCGGCCTGGGCCGTGAAGGCTCCAAGTACGGCATCGAAGACTACCTGGAAATCAAGTACGTGCTGCTGGGCGGTATCGACAAATAAGCCCCTGCAACACAAAGCCCCCGCTTGCCTTGCAAGCGGGGGCTTTTTCATGCCGGGCTGCCGCTTAGCGCAGCAGCACCGGGTCGTCGCTCTGGTCGTGGCCGATCACGCGGTTACGGCCACGGTCCTTGGCCTGGTAGCAGCGGGTATCGGCGCGCTGCATGATGTCGTGCGGCCGCGTGTCGTCGGCACGGATACGGGTCAGGCCGATACTGGCCGTCACACGGCAAACGTCGGGGTTGCTGTGCGGCCGTAACCGGCTGATGTCTTCGCGTACCGACTCCATGATGCCCAGCGCGGTATCGCGGCCGCAGTTGTACAGGATCAGCGCAAATTCGTCGCCGCCCAGGCGGGCTATCACGTCGGTATTGCGCAGGCGCTTCTGCAGCACCGCGGTCAGGTCCTGCAGGATCTGGTCGCCCGCCTGGTGGCCACCACTGTCGTTGACCTGCTTGAAGTGGTCCAGATCCATCATCACCAGCACGTTGTGCTGCTGCATTGCGTCCGGGTTATCCAGCAGCTGGGTCAGCGCCCCCAGGAAGCCGCGACGGTTCAGCACGCCGGTCAGCGCGTCGTGACTGGCTTCCCAGCGGTGCTTGCGCTCGCGGCGGCGACGTTCGCTGTCATCGTGCAGTACGCAGACCTTGAAGCCATGCATGCTGCCGGCTGCGCGTACCACCGACAGCGTCAGCACCACCGGTTGCAGGCGCATGTCGCGCGACAACAGGTCCAGCTCCACCGGCTGCGCCATGCTGGTTTCGGCCAGCGCGGCCAACGACACGGCCCGGCCGCTGTCCGGATAGGCCAGCGACACGAACAGGCTGAGCGCACGGCCCTGCGCCTCTTCCGCATTCAGGCCCAGCAGGCGCTGCGCCGGCGGGTTGATGTAACACACCTCGTCCAGCTGGTTGGTCAGCACCACCGCGTCGGCAATGGAAGTCAGGATCGCCATGCCGCGTTCGCGCTCGGCCGTCATCGACAGCAGCGCTTCCTCACGGTCGCTGACGTCGTGCACGACGCCCAGGAAACGCAGCGCACTGCCTTGCTGCAGACGGGTAAAGCGCAGCTCCACTCGGCAAAGCTGGCTGCTGGGGCCGGCCAGCTGGCACAGCTCGTAAAACGCGGCGCTATCACCGCGCTGCAGCTGCTGCCAGGCGAGCTTCAGGCTGGCCTGCTGCGCCGGGTGTACCGCGTCCAGCCAGTGGCGGCCCAGCCAGTCTTCCTCGCGCTGGTTGAAGCCACCCAGCTGCAGCGTGGCCTGGTTGCAGTACACCAGCACGCCGTCGGCGTCGGTGACAAACACGCCCAGCGGCGACGACTCGTTCAGCGCCCGGAAAAACGCTTCGCGCGCCGCCAGCTCCTGCGCGATGCGCTCGCGCTCGCCAAACACGCCAGAGACGGTGTCGGCCAGCACTTCCAGCTCGTGGCTACCTTCGATACGGATGCTGTCGGCGGCACCGAACTGCATGGCCTGCACCTTGCGGCGCAACGCCTGCAACGGTTGCAGCAGCCAGTTGATACCCCACCAGCACAGCGGGAACGCCAGCAGCGTGGCCAGCACGATGATCAGCAAGTGGTTGCGCGCCATCACGCCGATCGGCGCGTAGGCTTCGCGCAGCGGGAACACGCCGCCGACGATCCAGCCCACGTTTTTCATGTTGCGGTACACCACCAGCGCCGGCTCGCCGTTCGGCGCCAGGCTTTCGGTGCTGCCGTTCCAGCCCTGCAGCGCCTTGCCAAATACCGGATCGCGGCTCAGGTCGGGGCTGGCCTGCATGATGCGCGCCGGCTCGGGGTGGAAAATGGTCAGGCGGCTGCTGCGGGTATTGATGTTGAGGTAGCCGGTCTGGCCGATGGCGATGGAGCGCAGGTCGCCGAACAGTTCCGGGGCAAACAGCTCCAGGCTACCGCCCAGAATGCCGGCAAACTGGCCGTGTTCGTCCAGGATGGGCGAGGTGAAAATGATCTGGCTGCGGCGGATGTCGTCGCGCACCCGTACCGGCTCGCTGATCTGCGAGCGCAGCGTGTCGCGGGTCTGGCTGAAGTACTGGCGGTCGAGCACGTTGCTGCCGCGACGGCCGGGCAGCTCGGGGTAATCGGCCACCACGTTGCCGTCGGCGTCGAACAGCATGATGCTGCTGAAGCTGCCCTTCAGGTAGCGGAAGGTCTGCAACAGCTCGCCGGCATGGCTGCGCAGGTGCTGCTTGTCTACTTGCAGGCTGGCCGCCGCCTGTTCCAGCAGTACGTGGCGGGTGCGCACGCGGTCGTCGATGTCGTCGCTCAGCCGCGTCACCACGTCTTCCAGGTGCTGCAACTGCATGGCACGCACGCGTTGCCGGCCTTCGAGGTAGCTCATCAGGCTGGTGAACAGCACCACGATGACCATCAGCAAGGAGCAGAACAAAGCCAGTCTTGTGCGCAGCGACTTCAGGCTAAAACGACCGGGCACCCTGCCTCCTTAATGCATTTATCATCGCAAAAACAAATATTTTGCCTCAACAGCATTATTTCTATAAAAGATCTTCAGCATACAACGCCCTACCTGCAACAGCTACTGTACAAAAACGGGCGGTGTCGGCTTAGTGGTAGCGGGCTTGCTGCTCGCGCAGGCCAACGCCGGCCGCGCGCAGGCACTCGGCCAGGTCTACCCAGGCGTGTACGCGGCTAGGGGCCAGGTCGGGCACCAGCTGCCATTGCAGGCCGCCGTGCTGCTCGCCACTGATTTTGTCCTGGAACACGATGTCGTAGGCCTGGTGCTCCGGCTGGTAAGCGGCCAGCGCTTCCAGGTGGTCCAGCTTCTCGTGCTTGCCTTGCAGCAGGGCCAGGTGCAGGCCCAGCCGCTTGCGGTTGAGCGCGTAGACGCCGGCGCCCAACGCGTCCCACCACGGCAGCGGGGCGAACAGCTCGGCCTCGCCATACTTCATTTCGGCGGCGATGGCCTGCTGTACCAGCGGCATGGCCGCGTCCAGCGCCTGGCGGGCGTGTTTGCGCACGCGGTCCACGTCCAGCTTGCCGCGCTCCACGATGAACGGCAGCCAGCACAGGGTCAGCTGCGGGTTGAAGGTCTGGCTGGCGGCATCATAGGTAGCCCGCGCCGAGGTCACATCCTGCGGCGCCATGTCGCAACCGGCGTCCATCACCGCCGCCAGGTGTACCAGCGACTGGCAATTGCGCTCGATCAGCATGTCGGTGTTGAAGATGGTGGGCGACAGCCACAACACGGTGTCTTCCGACAGGCCCAGCGCGTCCACCAGCGCCGGTTCTACCCGTTCCAGCAGCGGGAAGTGCCACCAGAAGCCGCCTTGCGCGCGCGAGAAGATCATCGGCAGCGCCCACAGCTCGTAAGACACCACACTGCCGTCCGGCCGCATCACTTCGGGAAAGGCGATGCTGTCGCGCGCCAGCGCCAGCAACTGCTCGCGGGCGGAGGTATCGTCGGCCAGCGCCAGTTGTGCCTCGGTGAAGATGGCCTGATCGCCGCCGGTCAGCGCCTGCTGCACCAGCATCGGCAACTGCATGCGGCGCATCGGGTTGTTGTCGGCGTCCAGCGCGGTATCCACCAGCTCGCGGATGCGGCGCTGGCGCTCGGCCGGCGGCAGCGGCTCGGTGGGCACCACGCGGAAGTCGCGCTCCTTGGGCGCCACTTCGCGCTCGGCGTAGGCTTTTTGCAGGCGCTGGTATACCTGCATGGCTTCGTCACAGATTTTCTTCAGCTCGGCCGCGGTAGGCAGCTCGCCCCAGAAGTTGAAATCGAACAGGCGGAAGCCGGAGTTGGTGACGTAATGCGTCAGGTTGTACTGCTCGTCGAACAGGACTTCGCTATGAAAGCCGTCCTTGTCGCGCCCGTCGAACGGTGTCAGATCCATGCCCACCAGACGGCAGACAAAGGCCGGGGCCTCGGTATGAATCACATACTCGTAGGGCTCCAGGCCTTTCTCCTCGACGGCATCGCCAAAGATGAAACGGCTGGGAATGAAGGGATCGCCCTTGATGCGGGCGTGGCGCGGATGGGATTTCATGCGGCTAACGTCGTTACTGCCTTGTAAAACCAGTGATTTTACCCCGACGTTGGCCGCATCGCGAAATTAATCAGCCCAAAGCGAGCTGATAGCGATAGAAACGCGTATCGCGCTGCCAGCCTTGCGCCTCGTACAGCGCCTGGGCGGTGTGATTATCCACGGCCGTTACCAGGTCCAGCCGCTGTACGCCGTGCTGTCGCGCCAGCTCGGCCGAGGCCTGCAGCAAGGCCTGCCCTACCCCGCTGCGGCGCGCCTGCTCGGCCACGAACAGGTCGTTGAGCAACCAGACTTTGGCCGCCAGCACCGAGCTGAACAGCGGCAGCAACTGAGTAAAACCCAGCAGTTCGCCGTGCAGCTGATACACCAGCAGGTGGCTGTCGCCAGCCACCAGCCGCTGGCGGATGAAATCGTGCGAGGTCGATGCATCGTCCAGCTTGCCGTAAAAGCGGCGGTAGCCGTCGAACAGCGCCGCCAGCTGCGGCAGGTCGGCCAGCGTGGCGCTGCGTACGCCGTCCGGCTGCGTGTCACCGGCCAGCGCCTGGCGGCACTGCTGCAACGTACGCAACTGCTGGCCGGCGGCATCGAAGTTGGCCGCGTCCAGCCAGGCTGCCAGCGCGGCGCGGTTGGCCGGCCATTCGCTGTCCAGCAGGCTGAACCAGGCGGTATCGCGGTTCAGGCCCCAGTTGACGCGTGCCTGGCGGAAAATGCCCTCGAAGGTAAAACCCAGCCGCTCGGCGGCGCGCATCGACGGCGCATTCAGTGCGTTACACTTCCATTCGTAGCGGCGGTAACCCCAGTCGAAGGCCTGCTTCATCATCAGGTACATCGCCTCGGTGGCGGCGATCGTGCGCTGCAGGCGCGGCGAGAAGCGCAACCAGCCCACTTCGATAACGCCGTTGGCCGCGTCGATGCGCAGGTAGCTGCAGCTGCCGATGGCGTCGCCGCTGGCGTTGTCGACGATGGCAAAGAACAGCGGGTCCTGGCTGCTGGCCATCATGTCGAACCAGGCCGCCCAGTCGGCGTCGCTTTGCGGCCGCGGCATCAGGTAAGCCCAGTCGCGGCCGTCGCGGTCCAGTTCCAGCGCGGCGCGCAGGCTATCGCCGTGGCGGGCACGGTCGAACGGTTCCAGCCGGCAATGGCGGCCTTGCAGCATCACCTTCTGCGGCGGGCAGGCACCCTGCCAGTTGTCTACCGGCAGGCCCAGTGGTTGCCGGAAAGCGTCGTAGTGCATGTCAGCCTCCGCAACCGCAGTCGGCCGACGGGGTGACGCCGCAGCTGGCCCCACCCTGTACCGTGGGGTAACCGTCGCGCTTCCACCAGTCCACGCCGCCTTGCAGCTCTTTCACGGTAAAGCCCAGCTCGGTCAGCTTGAGCGCGGTCTTGGTGGAGGCATTGCAGCCGATACCGTCGCAGAAGGTGACCAGCAGCACGTCGCGCGGCAGCTGCGCCGTGGTGTCGGCGTTGATGGTGCGGTGTGGCAGGTTGATGGCACCCGGCAGCGTTTCCTGCGCGTAGGCGGCAGCAGAGCGGCCATCCACCAGCAGCAGCGGCTTGCCCTGTTGTTGCTGGTCCACCACGTCCCAGCTATCGATCTCGAATGCGAGTTTGGCCCGGTAAAACGCTAGCTGATCCATGCTGCTTGCTCCTGTTCAGGGTTGATGCAAGCATGGTAAAACAGCCATACGGCCCCCAGTAAGGGCCAGTTTTCCCCAACACGAGGGAGCCACTTTGCTGGAACAATGGATCATCGACGCGCTGGCCACCCAGCTGCAGCGCGATAGCCGCGAAGGCCTGGCACGCCAGCTGATGCGCCTGCTGCGCGAGCACATCCGCAGCGGCCAACTGGCCGGTGACACCCGGCTACCGGCCAGCCGCGACCTGGCGCGCAGCCTGGGCCTGGGCCGCAACACGGTGCTGGAGGCCTACGAGCAGCTGCAGGCCGAAGGCTACCTGCACAGCCGCCACGGCGCCGGCACCTTCGTGTCCGGCCTGTTTGCCAAGCCGCCGGCACCCGTCACCCGCCGCGATCAACCGCTGGGCCTGTCCGGCCGCGGCCAGACCCTGTTCGACAGCGTGGGGCTGCCCACCGGGCTATACGGTGCCTTTGCACCCGGCGTGCCGGAAATCCCGCTGTTTCCGCACACCTGCTGGCAAGGGCTGCTGGCGCGGCACCAGCGTCAAGCCAGCAGCGCCATGCTGTGCTACACCGCCGACGGTGGTCTGCCGCAGCTGCGCGAGGCGCTGGCCGAATACCTGCAGCTATCACGTGGCGTGCACTGCCGGCCGGAGCAGATACTGATTACCCAGGGCACACAACAGGCGATGGAGTTGGCCGCACGCTTGCTGGCCGACCCCGGCGACGTGGCGTGGCTGGAAGACCCCGGCTATGTGGGTGCCCACGCCGCGCTGCGCGGTGCCGGCCTGCAACTGGTGCCAGTGCCGGTGGACGACGAGGGGCTGAACCCGGCCGCCGTCACCGACCCGCGCCCGCCGCGGCTGATCTACACCACGCCGTCGCACCAGTACCCGCTGGGCGTGGTGATGAGCCTGCCGCGCCGGCTCGCCCTGCTGGCCCACGCCGCCCGCAGCGGCGCCTGGATCCTGGAAGACGACTACGACAGCGAATTCCGCTACAGCTCGCAACCGCTGCCGGCGCTACAAGGACTGGCACAAGACGAGCGCGTGATCTACATGGGGACGCTGAGCAAGGTGATGTACCCCGGCCTGCGCCTGGGTTACCTGGTGGTGCCGGACAGCCTGATCGACCCGTTCCGCGCCGCCAACGCCCGGCTGTACCGAGAAAGCAGCTACCCGGTGCAGGCGGCGCTGGCCGAATTCTTCAGCGGCGGCCACTTTGCCCGCCACGTCCGCCGCATGCGCGAGCTGTACCGCGAGCGCCAGCAACTGCTGCGCGAGGTGCTGGCCGACAGCCCGGCCGCCGGCCTGCAGCTGTCGCCCGGCAGCGCCGGCCTGCACCTGGTAGCCTACTTGCCCGCCGGCCACGACGAGCATGCGCTGAGCGCCGCCGCCGCCCGCGAACAGATCTGGCTGCGGCCGCTGGCGCGACATTATCTGGGCGCACCGCAGCAACAGGGTCTGGTCTTGGGCTATGCTGGGGTGAATGACAAAGCCATCCGCCACGGCGCCGCCGTACTGGCCCGGCTTTATGCCTTACAGGAACCCTGAGATGGACAAACCCGTACTGCTGGTCAGCGCCTGTCTGCTGGGCCAGCCAGTCCGTTACGACGCCGCCAGCAAAGGCCTGCCCGAGCACTGGCAGGCCAGGTTGGCCGCACGCTATACGCTGCTGCCGTTCTGCCCGGAATGCGCCGGCGGCCTGCCCACACCCCGGCCAGCGGCCGAAATCCGCGGCGGGAGCGGCGCGCAGGTGCTGGCCGGCGTGGCGCAGGTGCGCACCGAAGCCGGCGACGACGTCAGCGCTGCCTTCGTCAGCGGCGCCCGCCTCACCTTGCAGCAGGCGCAACAGCACGGTTGCCGGCTGGCATTGCTGAAGGCCAACAGCCCGTCGTGCGGCAACCGCCAGGTGTACAGCGGCCGTTTCGATGGCCTGTTGCAGGCTGGCGCCGGCGTTACCGCCGCGCTGCTGCAGCAACACGACATCACCGTTTACAACGAACAACAACTGGACGCGCTGCTGGCCTGATGCCCGCTGGCCGTCGTGGCACCGAACCCGCCCCCACCGCGAGGACCACCATGCTGACCCTGCACCACCTGAACAATTCGCGCTCGCAGCGCATCCTGTGGCTGATGGAAGAACTGGGCCTGCCCTACCACATCACCACCTACCAGCGCGACCCGGCCACCCTGCTGGCACCGCCGGCACTGAAAGCCATCCACCCGCTGGGCAAGGCGCCGGTAATCACCGACAACGACATCGTGGTGGCCGAATCCGGCGCCATCATCGAATACCTGGTAGACAGCTACGACCGCGAGCACACGCTCAAGCCGGCCCCCGGCAGCCAGGCCGCCCGCGATTACACCTACTGGCTGCACTACGCCGAAGGCTCGGCCATGCCGCCGCTGCTGATGAGCCTGGTGTTCAGCCGCATCAGCCAGCCGCCGATGCCGGCCCTGCTGCGGCCGCTGGCAAGACTGATCGAAAAAGGTGTGCGCAAGGGCTACCTCGACCCGCAGCTGGACAGCCACCTGCGCTACATCGACAGCCACCTGTCGCGTAGCGGCTGGTTTGCCGGCGACCAGTTCAGCGCCGCCGACATCCAGATGAGCTTTCCGCTGGAGGCGGCCAACAGCCGCGTACCGCTGTGCAAGACCCTGCCGCACATCCAGACTTTCCTGCAACGCATCCACGCCCGCCCGGCTTACCAGGAAGCACTGCTGGCCGGTGGCCAGTACGATTACGCCTGAGCCGGCGGCCCACCCTGACCCGACATCACAAGGAGCCTTATCGATGAAACCGGTTGCCATCATCCTGTCCGGCTGCGGCGTCTACGACGGCAGCGAAATCACCGAGGCCGCCGGCCTGGTGATTGCCCTGTCGCAAGCCGGCCTGCCGTACCGCTTTTACGCCCCGGACCGTGACCAGATGCACGTGGTCGACCACGCTGCCGGCGGCGAGGCCGACGAAAGCCGCCACATCCTGAGCGAGGCGGCGCGCATTGCCCGTGGCGACATCCAGCCGCTGGCCGCGCTGGACGTCGCCGACCACAGCGCAGTCGCCTTTCCCGGCGGCTTTGGCGCCGCCAAGAACCTGTGCAACTTTGCCAGCGCAGGCGAGCAAGCACGCCTGTACGACGATGTGGCCGCCATCACCCGCGCCGCACTGGCAGCACGCAAGCCGATGCTGGCACTGTGTGCCGCGCCGCTGGTGCTGGCACTGGCCGCCCGCGATGCCGGCCTGCAAGCCACGCTCACCTTCGGCAACCCGGAAGAAGGCGCCGCGCTGGCCAAGGCCGCCCGCGCCTGGGGCCAGCACGCGGTACACGCCGCGGTGGACGAAGCCTGCGTCGATGCGGCCAACTTGCTGGTAACCGTGCCAGCCTATATGTACGGCGCTGCCAGCCCGGCGCAGGTGTTTGCCGGCTGCCAGGCCGGTGTGGCCGCCTTGCAGCGCCTGCTGGCCGACTAGCGCCGCTTATCGTCGTCGCCGGCCCCACGCCCCGACGCCAGACAGCACAAGGCCCGCACCGGATGGTGCGGGCCTTGTGCTTTGGCAATACGCCGCCTGGCAACGCTCAGCCGGCGCGGCTGATGGCGGTGGCCCAGTCAAACAAGGCCGGCATGTCGTAATCGCCGCTATGCGGTACATCCCATGGCAAGGCCAGGTCCACCGCATAACCGTAGTTGCGCAGCACGGTGGCCAGCATCACCGGCACCGCCAGCGAGGTATCGCTATCCTTGCTGCCGTGGCGGATACGCCAGTGCGCGGCCGGCTGGCCGCCGCCCTGCCCGATATAGGACAGCGGTTCCATCATGCGTACCACCGCCGCCTCGGCCTGGCCGATGGTCGCCTGCGTGCCATGCTGCTTGCCGAATGCGGTGAAATGGCGCTTGTCTTCGCTAGCGCTGCCGAACAGCTGGTTCTCGCCGGACGAGCCATCCAGCGCGTCGAACGCCGGCGGCGTTTTCATGCGCCCCAGATACGCCAGATACTGCGGCCAACGTACGGCTACCGGTTGGCTGCCCTGCCATTGCAGCCAGTCCAGCGCCGACAGGTCACGCCCTTGCGCCAGCGCCGTGCGCGCCGACTGCAGCAGCAGGCTGGCCACGTAGTCTCGGAAGCTGCCCTGCCCGTCGGCGGCCAGTTGCAGCGGGCTGCCGTCGGGGGCGCGCAGATTCAGGCTGTTGACGTAGGCGGGGAAGCTGGCCGCCAGCGCCGCCGACACCTCGCGCTGGCGCGCGTCCAGCGTGCCGCTGACCGTTTTGCGCTGCACCTGGTAGTCCAGCATGCTGATGTCGATCTTGCGGTAGCTGTCCACGCCGGCAAACTGCCACTCGTAGGCGGCATCGGCGTGCGCCAGGTTGGTAATCGGGCAGTAGGCCGATACCGCAAAAATGTCGTCGCGGGCGTCGGCGGCCCCCAGCGCCGCCAGATACGGCGCGTAATCGGCCTGCCCACCACTGGCGCCCAGCAAGGCCGACAGCGCGCCGCCGGCGCTGGTGCCGTTGCTGATGATGCGCTCGGTATTGCCCGGCAGGCGTTCGCGGTTGGCGCGCAGGTAGCGCACCGCCGCTTTCAGGTCGACGATGGCGGCCGGGGCCTTGCCGGTGTATTCGCCCGTGGCAGCCTGCAGCGTGCGGCCACGGGCACCCGGCGCTGCCACTACGAAACCGCGCGACAAGGCGTACTGGATGGCGTTGGGCGCGGCCGCCGGTGCTTGGCCGCCGCCCGGTGGCGGGCCGAAGGCGCGACCGTCCAGCTTGCCCGGCAAGGCCGGCATATAGCCACCCACCTGGTTGGGCAAGAAGATCGGCGCGGTGGCGGCAGTAAAACCGCCGACCTCGCCGCCGTCGAAATACGCGGCGGGAATATACAGGTTCAGGCACTGGTAGGCTGGCTCTACCGGCCGCGCCACGTAGGCCAGGCCTTCGTAAGCGCGGATGGCCAGCGTGGTGCCCTCTACCGTGATGCTGCGCGGCGTAAACGCCGCCGGGTCAAAACGCAAGCCGGGGGCCGGCGGCGCTACCGGCTGGCGGGGTGCAGCGGGCAGGCTGCTGCACGCGGCCAACACACCACTGCTGCCCAGCAGGGCCAGCACACGGCGTCGGGTGGGGTCGATCATGGTGTCCTCGTTTCGTCAAAACCGGGCCGCCAGGGCGGCCAAGTGTCCATGGCCTATTAACACGATTTCTTGCTGCGTCGCAGGCTCGAGAAGTTTTCCAATGCCAGGCCGAGGGCGATGCGCTGGGTGGTGCCCAGCGCAAGCCCGACAACGCCGCAGTGGGAAGCTTATCGGGCCTGCCCTTCGGGGCGCGCCATGCGGGGCACGGCTTTGTCAAACCGTGCTGGCAGGGATCACCCTGCTGAGCCCGGTTTTTCGCGCATTGCCACCGCCAGACAAGCGCCGCCGCATCAAAAATAGCGGTAACAAGCCCTAGCTGGCATTAGCCGCGTCCGGCTGCCAACCGCCGCCCAGCACCTTGTACAGCGTGATACGGTTATTGGCATCGCTCAGTTGCAGGCTGATCAGCGCCTGCTCGGCGGCGTACAGGCTGCGCTGCGCGGTGAGCACGGTCAGGTAGCTGTCGGCACCAGCCTTGAAGCGCGCCTCGACCTGGGCAAAGGTCTGCCGGCTGCTGTCTACCAGCGCCTGCTGCGCCGCCAGCTGGCTGCGCATGGTGCCGCGCACCGCCAACGCGTCGGCCACCTCGCGGAAGGCGGTCTGCACCGTTTTATCGTAGCTGGCCACAGCCGACTGGTACGCCACGCGTGCGCTATCCACGCCGGCCTGCAGGCTGCCGCCGTCCAGCAAAGGCAGGCTCACCGACGGGCTGAACTGCCAGGCGCCGGCCCCGGCCTTGAACAAGCCGGACAGGTTGCTGCTGGCCAAGCCGGCGTTGGCGGTCAGCGAAATGCTGGGGAAGAACTTGGCACGGGCGGCGCCGATATTGGCGTTAGCTGCCTGCAACGCGTGTTCGCTTGCCACGATGTCGGGGCGGCGTTGCAGCAGCGCCGACGGCAAGCCGGCCGGCACCTCGGCCAGCGGCGTCATGTCGGCCAAGGCCTGCGGCTGCAAGGCGTCTTCCGGCAGTTGGCCGCCCAGCAGCAGGGCCAGCGCGTTACGGTCCTGCGCCACCTGCGCGGTATACGACGCCACGTCGATGTTGGCGCTCTGTACCGCGCTGCTGGCGGCGTACAGGTCCTGCCGCGTGGCGGCACCGGCGGCCAGCATGCGTTCGGTCAGCTGGTAGCTGGCCTGCTGCGTGGCCAGCGTTTTCTCGGCCAGCGCCAGCCGTTGCTGGTCGGCCTGCAGCGTCAGGTAAGCACTGGCCACCTCGGCCACCAGCGTCAGCCGTGCGCTGTGCTGGGTGGCTTCCTCGGCTAGGTAGCTTTGCAGCGCCTGCTCCTTCAGGCTGGCGACGCGGCCGAACAGGTCCAGCTCGTAGCTGCTGATGCCGACACTGAGGCTGTTGCTGTGGCTGATCACCGCCTTGCCGTTACCGGCGTTGGCTGACGTGCGTTTGGCGGTGCCGCTGCCGGCCAGCGCCAACGTGGGCCACTGCGCCGACGACTGGATCTGGTACTGCGCGCGCGCCGCTTCCACATTCAGCGTGGCCACGCGCAGGTCGCGGTTTTCGGCCAGCGCCACGCGGATCAGCTGTTGCAGGCGGGCGTCGGTAAAGAACTGCGGCCAACCTGGCAGCTCGCCTTCGCTGCGGGTGGCAGCCGGCAGCTGCTGGTAGGCCGGGCCGGCGGGCCACTGGGCCGCTACCGGGCTGGCCGGGGTCTGGTAAGCCGGCATCAGCGAGCAGCCGGCCAGCAAGGCCAGCAGCACGCTGGCGGCAACGGGGGTCATGCGGCGCATCATGCCTGCTCCTCCGCGTGGGGGTTGACGGATGCCGGGGCCGGCGGGAAGCGGCGACGCATCACCACAAAGAACACCGGCACCAGGAAGATGGCCAGCACGGTGGCCGAGATCATGCCGCCCATCACACCGGTACCCAGCGCGTTCTGGCTGCCGGAGCCGGCACCGCTGCTGGTTACCAGCGGCAGGATGCCGAGGATGAAGGCCAGCGAGGTCATCAAAATCGGGCGCAAACGCATGCGCACCGCCTCCAGCGTGGCGGCCACCAGCTCCATGCCCTGCTCTTGCAGCTCCTTGGCAAATTCCACGATCAGGATGGCGTTCTTGGCCGACAAACCGATGGTGGCCAGCAGGCCCACCTGGAAGTACACGTCGTTGGACAGCCCGCGCATGCCGGCGGCCAGCAAGGCGCCGATCACTCCCAGCGGCACCACCATCATCACGGCAAATGGTACCGACCAGCTTTCGTACAGCGCCGCCAGCGACAGGAACACGATCAGCAGCGAGATGGCGTACAGCATCGGCGCCTGCGAGCCGGACAAGCGCTCTTCGTACGACAGGCCGGTCCACTCGTAACCGATACCGGCCGGCAGGCGCGCCGCCAGGCGTTCCATCTCGGCCATCGCCTGGCCGGTACTCACCCCGGCTGCGGGCGAACCCTGGATTTCCAGCGACGACTGGCCGTTGTAGCGCTCCAGCTTGGGCGAGCCGTAGGTCCAGTGCGAGGTGGCAAAGGCGGAGAACGGCACCATGCTGCCGCTGCTGTTGCGCACGAACCATTTGTTCAGGTCTTCCGGCGCCATGCGGTACGGGGCATCGGCTTGCAGGTACACCTTCTTGATGCGGCCACGGTCGACAAAGTCGTTGACGTAGCGCGAGCCCCACGCGGTGCTGAGCGTGTTGTTGATGTCGCTGTCGGCAATGCCCAGCGCGTTGGCTTTTTCATGGTCGATGTCCAGCTGGTACTGCGGCGCATCGCTCTGGCCGTTGGGGCGCACGCCGCTCAACAGCTTGCTTTGCGCTGCCATGCCCAGCAGTTGGCCGCGCGCCGCCACCAGCGCCTCGTGGCCCACGCCGCTGCGGTCTACCAGCTGCAGGTTGAAGCCGCTGGCGTTGCCCAGCTCCATCACCGCCGGCGGGGCAAAGGCAAACACACTGGCCTCGCGCCACTGGCCGAAGGTCTTCATCGCACGGCCCAGCACCGCTTTGACGCTGAGGTCGCCACGCGTGCGCTCGCTCCACGGTTTCAGCTGCACAAAGCCGATACCCATGTTCTGGCCGCTACCGGCAAAGCTGAAGCCGGACACGGTGAACAGCGACTTCACCGCCGGGTCTTTCAGGTAATGCTCGCGCACCTTGTCCAGTACCGCGTCGGTGCGTTCCTTGGTGGCGCCGGACGGCAGCTGGATGGAGGTAAACAGCACACCCTGGTCTTCGTCCGGCAGGAAGGCGGTAGGCAAGCGCAGGAACAGCACGCTCATGGCGGCAATAATGGCCAGGTACACCACCATGGCACGGCCGCTACGGCGCAGGATGCGGCCAACCATGCCCTGATAGTGCTCGCTGCTGCGGTCGAAGCTGCGGTTGAACCAGCCAAAGAAGCCGGTGTACTCGTGGCCGTGACCGTGGCCCTTGCTGACCGGTTTGAGCAGCGTGGCGCACAGCGCCGGGGTGAGGATCATCGCCACCAGCACCGACAGCACCATCGACGACACCACGGTTACCGAGAACTGGCGGTAGATCACGCCGGTAGAGCCGCCAAAGAAGGCCATCGGCACAAAGACCGCCGCCAGTACCAGCGCAATGCCGATCAGCGCCCCGGTGATCTGGCCCATCGATTTGCGGGTGGCCTCGCGCGGCGGCAGGCCCTCCTCGTTCATCACCCGCTCCACGTTTTCCACCACCACAATGGCATCGTCCACCAGCAAGCCGATGGCCAGCACCATGCCGAACATGGTGAGCGTGTTGATGCTGAAGCCCAGCGCCGCCATCACGCCAAAGGTGCCCAGCAGCACCACCGGTACCGCGATGGTGGGGATCAGCGTGGCGCGGAAGTTCTGCAGGAACACGTACATCACCACAAACACCAGCACCACCGCCTCGGCCAGCGTTTTCACCACTTCTTCGATCGAAATCTTCACGAAGGGGGTGGTGTCGTACGGGTACACCACCTTCAGGCCTTTGGGAAAGAAACCCGACATCTCGGCCACCTTGGCGCGCACCGCCTCGGCGGTGTCCAGCGCGTTGGCGCCGCTGGCCAGCTTGATGGCGATACCGGCCGACGGCTTGCCGTTGAAACTGGACTGCGTGCGGTAGCTTTCGGCGCCCAGCTCGATACGGGCCACGTCGCGCAGCAGCACGCGCGAACCGTCGGCGTTCACCTTCAGCAGGATCTTGCCAAACGCTTCCGGCGACGACAGTCGCGTTTGCGCCACGATGGTGGCGTTCAGCTGCTGGCCCGGCGCTGCAGGCAAGCCGCCCAGCTGGCCGGCCGACACCTGGGTGTTCTGGTCCGAAATGGCGCTGCTGACGTCCGACGTGGTGAGCTGGTAGCTATTGAGCTTGTTCGGGTCCAGCCAGATGCGCATCGCGTACTTGGAGCCGAACAGCGTGACCTCGCCCACGCCGCTGACACGGCTGAGCGTGTCCTGCAGGTTGGTGGACACGTAGTCGCTGATGTCGGTGGCGTTCATGCTGCCGTCTTCCGACACGAAGCCCACCACCATCAGGAAGTTGCGCGCCGACTTGGTGACCGTCACGCCCTGCTCCTGCACCGCCGAAGGCAGCGACGACAGCGCCGACTGCAGCTTGTTCTGCACCTGCACCTGGGCGATATCCGGGTTGGTGCCGGCGTTGAAAGTCAGCGTGATGGTGGCCCCGCCGTTGTCGTCGCTGCTGGACGACATATAGGTGAGGTTATCGATGCCCTGCATCTTCTGCTCGATGATCTGCGTCACCGAGTCTTCCACCGTCTTGGCAGACGCCCCCGGGTAGGTGGCGTTGATCGCCACTTGCGGCGGCGCAATGGTGGGGTACTGTGCCACCGGCAGACGCAGGATGGACAACACCCCGGCCAGCATGATCACGATGGCGATCACCCAGGCAAAAATGGGCCGGTCAATAAAGAATTTCGACATGCTGCCCCCTTAACCTGCCGCCGACGCGGCCGGCTTGCCGGCGGCCAACGGCACCGCTTTCACCGGTTTGCCGTCCTGCGCTTTTTGCAGGCCTTCCACGATCACGCGGTCGCCGATCTTCAGGCCGTCGTCCACCAGCCAGTTGGCGCCAACGGTCTGGCTGGTGCGGATCACCCGCAGCTGCGCCTTGCCGTCCTGCCCCACCAGCAACACGGTGGGCTCGCCCTTCTGGTTGCGCGATACCGCCGCCTGCGGCACCAGGATGGCGTTGCGCCGCACGCCCTGGCTCAGCCGGGCGCGCACGAACATGCCCGGCAACAGCTCGCCCTGCGGGTTGGCCACGGTGGCGCGCAGCAACACCATGCCGGTGCTGCTATCCACCGTCACGTCGGAAAACGCCAGCTTGCCCGGCTGCGGGTACACGCTGCCGTCTTCCAGCACCAGCTGCACGCTGGCCGTGCCGTCCTGCAGCTTGCCGCTGGCAAAGTCGCGGCGCAGGCGCAGCAGCTCGGTGCTGCTTTGCGTCATGTCCACGTACACGGTGGACAGCTGCTGCACGGTGGCCAGTGCCGTGGTCTGGTTGGCGGTGACCAGGGCGCCCTCGGTCACCAGCGATTTGCCGATGCGGCCGCTAACCGGTGCGGTAATGCGGGTATGCACCAGGTTGATGCGCGCGGTGTTGAGGTCGGCGCGCGCGGCCTGGGTGGTAGCGCGGGCTTGCTGCAGCGTGGCACGGGCGTCTTCTTCGTCCTGCTCGCTCACCGCCTTGATCTTCACCAGCTCGGCGTAGCGGCGGGCTTTCTGCTCGGCGGCCACCTGGGCCGCCTCAGCCTTGGCCAGCGCGGCGGCGGCGGTGTCGTACGCCGCCTGGTAGCTATCGGGGTTGATCTGGTACAGCAGCTGGCCGGCCTGCACCTGGCTGCCTTCGGCAAACAGGCGTTTCTGGATCAGGCCGGTCACCTGCGGGCGGATATCAGCTACCGTCAGCGCGCTCACGCGGGCTGGCAGCTCTTTGCTCAGCGTGGTGTCCTGCCCCTGCAGGGTCAGGTAGGCCACGCTGGCGGGCAGATTGGCGGGGGCGCCGCCCTGGGCAGCGTCGGGTTGGCCGCAACTGCTGAGTGCGACCGCCACGGTCAGGGCGAGTACGGCACGGCGGGCCGAGTGTCGGGAGGAAATGGGCATGGCAAGCTTCCGGTATGAATGCGGCGTTTCTGGCGTTATTTGCTTACAGATGAAAAAGTCACGTAGGTAACAATTTATCGAAAAAATAACCAGACCGCAGCGTTCAATTATTAACATTTGCGAATTCTTCGCATTGGCTGCTACGTAGCCGATACACGGCGTACCACGCCACGCATCAGCAAAAAAAGACACAAGCTCACGCCTGTGTCGAATGGGAGGGAATAGCAAAAGGTGGCTAGGGGCCGGGTCGGGTTAACGGACACATGCCTGCTCGCCAAGCCGACCCGGCCGCCAGCCGGTAACAACACTCAGTCGATGTAGCGCAGGCCGGCGGCGGCCAACGGTTCGCGCATCTGGTACATGTCCAGCCCCAGCACCCCGGTGGCCAACTGCGCACGCTTGGCGGTTTCGTTGTCCTCGCGCGCCTGGGCGGCGTCGGCTACCTGCTGCGCCATGGCGGCCGGCACCACTACCACACCGTCGGTATCGGCAATCACCACGTCACCGGGGTTGACCAGCGCGCCGGCGCAGATCACCGGAATGTTCACCGAACCCGGCGTGGCCTTGATGGTGCCCTTGGCGCTGATGGCCTTGCTGAACACCGGGAAGCCCATTTTTTCCAGCTCGTCCACGTCGCGCACGCCGCCATCGATGATCAGGCCCTGTGCGCCGCGCGCCTGGAAGCTGGTGGCCAGCAGGTCGCCGAAGAAGCCGTCGCTGTTGTCGGCGGTGCAGGCTGCAACGACCACGTCGCCCGGCTGCAGCTGTTCGGCGGCGACGTGCATCATCCAGTTGTCGCCAGGTTGCAGCAGCACGGTGACGGCGGTGCCGCAGCAACGGGCGCCCTTGAACACCGGGCGGATATGGGGCTGCAGCAACCCTACCCGGCCCATCGCTTCGTGAATGGTGGCCACGCCAAAGCGCGACAGGTGCGCCACGGCCGCCGGGTCGGCACGTTCGATACGGCGTTTGACGACGCCCAGCTGGTTCAGTGTGCTCATGGTGTGCTCCTTACTTGCCCTTGGCCTTCAGCGCGGCGTCCAGACGCGGGTAGACGCGGCGGGCGTTGCCTTCGTAAATCAGGTGGCGTTCTTCTGCAGTCAGGTTGGCCGCATCGATGTAACGCTTGGTGTCGTCGTAGTAGTGGCCGGTCTCCGGGTCGATACCGCGCACGGCGCCGATCATCTCGGAAGCAAACAGCACGTTTTCTACCGGGATGACACGGGTCAGCAGGTCGATGCCGGGCTGGTGGTAAACGCAGGTGTCAAAGAAAATGTTGTTCAGCAGGTGCTCGCCCAGTAGCGGCTTTTTCAGCTCCTGCGCCAGGCCACGGAAGCGGCCCCAGTGGTACGGCACCGCGCCGCCACCGTGCGGAATGACGAACTTCAGCGTCGGGAAGTCGCGGAACAGGTCGGAGGTGAGGCACTGCATGAAGGCGGTGGTATCCGCGTTCAGATAGTGGGCGCCGGTGGTATGGAAGGCGCAGTTGCAGCTGGTGGACACGTGGATCATGGCCGGAATGTCGAGCTCCACCATCTTTTCGTAAACCGGGTACCAGTGGCGGTCGGACAGCGGCGGGCTGGTCCAGTGGCCGCCGGACGGGTCGGGGTTCAGGTTGATGCCGACAAAGCCGTACTCTTTCACGCACTGTTCGATCTCGCGCAGGCAGGTTGCCGGGTCAACGCCCGGGCTTTGCGGCAGCATGGCCGCGCCGACAAAATGATCGGGAAACAGCTGGCTGACGCGGTAGCACAGCTCGTTGCAGATGGCCGCCCAGGTGGCACTGGTGTTGTAGTCGCCAATGTGGTGCGCCATGAAGCTGGCACGCGGGCTGAAGATGGTCAGGTCGGCACCGCGCTGCTTCATCAGGCGCAGCTGGTTCTGCTCGATACTGTCGCGCAGTTCGTCGTCGCTGATTTTCAGCTCGCTGGGCTTGGGGCCCAGCGCCGGGGTGGCCAGATTGTCGATCTGGCGCTTGCGCCAGTCTTCCAGCGCTTTGGGGGCCGTGGTGTAGTGGCCGTGAATGTCGATGATCATGATGCTTGCCTGTGGCTCAGTTTTGTTGCTTATCCCAGCCCTCGCCGCCGCCCTGCTTGCCGGTCACCGAGTACAGGGCATTGGGGGCGTTACGGGTGGCCTGGAAGGCTTCCAGGGTCTGGCCGCGCATGGCGGCGTAGATGTGCAGGTTGGATACGCCCACCACGGCGCCCAGTTTTTCCAGGCCGAAGAAGATGCAGCCGTAGCGGATCAAACCGTCCCAGTCGCGCTGGCGCAGCAGGTTGCGCTCCTCCTCGCTGAGGCCGGCGGCGTCGAACGAGGCCTCCGGCTCGGCCAAGAAGCGCTCGCGGTGCGCCGGGTAGATCATGTCGTGCAGGTAGCGGTTGAGGCGGTAGGCACGGTGGCTAACCGCCAGCGTGAACGGGTGGGTGCCGGCCAGGTTTTCGGCGCCGGCCAGCTCGCGTTCCATGGCGTGGCGCAGGTCGGCCGTGCGCGCCTTGGGCAGCGCCACGTCGGCGTTTTCGTAGATGGCGGTGGCAATGCCGGTCATCGACGGCAGGTAGTAAGTCTGGTGGATCTTCTTCACCTGAGCCGACAGCGCACCGCGCATGATCAGCCACATGATCACCTCGGCACCTTCCATGCCGCCCAGCTCGGCGTAATCGGCCAGCGTCAGACGGGTGAGCGCCTGCGGGTCTTTCTCGAACAGCTCGAGGAACTGCAGGTCCCACTCGGTATTGTTGAAGCCGCAGCGTGCGCCGTGCACCTGGTGCGACAGGCCGCCAGTGGCCACAATCGCCACTTTCAGGTCGGCCGGGTAGCTCTCGATAGCGTCACGCAGCGCCTTGCCCAGCTTGTAGCAGCGCGCGGCCGACGGCACCGGGAACTGCAGCACACCCACCGCCAGCGGCACGATGGGGGTATCCCAGGCGTTGTCGCTGCGGTTGAGCATGGACAGCGGCGACAGGCAGCCGTGGTCCAGCGCCTTGTCCTGGAAGAACGACATGTCGAACTCGGCCGCCATCAGGCTGGCGCCGACGTGCTGCGCCAATGCGGCATGGCCGGTGACCGGTGGCAAGTTGCGCGGGCCACCGCCCTCATCCGCCACCGCGTACTGGCTGTCTACGCCGAGGGTAAACGCCGAGTAATGGTCGAAGAAGAACGAGGTAACGTGATCGTTGTAGATCATGAACAGCACGTCAGGCTTTTTCTCCGCCAGCCAGGTTTTTACCGGGCCAAAGGCTTCAAAGATCGGCGCCCAGACCGGGTCGTCCTGTTTGTTGCGGTCGACTGCGAAGCCGATGGTGGGCGTATGCGAGCAGGCGATACCGCCAATGATGGTTGCCATGATGCAAGGGTCTCCGTAGAGGCGGCCGGCGGCCGCCGTAGCCAGGGGATGGCAGGTGGTTCAGTGTGCGGCGTCTCGGCTGCGGCTACCCAGGATGGCCAGGGCGGCGATGGCGGCCGGAATCGCCAGTGTCAGGAAAATGGCCTGGAAGCCCCAGCCGGTGCTGAGCAGGAAGCCGCCGATGGACGAACCCAGAATGCTGCCCAGGCGGCCAACCCCCAGCATCCAGCTCACGCCGGTAGCACGCGCCATGGTGGGGTAGCAGCCCGGGGCATACGCGTTAAGGCCGGTCTGGGCGCCGCTGAGGCAGAAGCCGGTAAGCAGGATCACCAGCACAATCCATTCCGACGTCAGGCCGCTGATAGCCAGTACCACCAGCGCAACGGCCCCCATCAGGTAAGACAAGCTGATGGCACGGCCCGCGCCGATGCGGTCCATGGCCAGGCCCACCAGCAGGCCACCCACGGTGCCCCCCAGCTGGAACATGGCGGTCAGCATGGAAGCACGGTCAATGCTGAGGCCGGCGTCTTTCATCATGGTAGGCAGCCAGCTGGTGGACAGGTAAATCACCAGCAGGCCCATGAAATAGGTGAGCCACAGGCTGACGGTACGCAGGCTGTACCCCTTGGAAAACAGCACACCCAGCGGTTGCTTGGCGGCTACCGGGCCTTCATTCAGTACAAAGCTCTGCCAGCGGTCCAGGTTCTCGCGGCAAACGCGGGCCAGTACGCTGCGGATACGCTCGGCCGGCGCCTGGCGCACTACCAGGTAACGCGCCGATTCGGGCAGGTAAAAGTACAGCAGTGGCAGCAGCAGCAAGGGCATGGTGCCGCCAAAGGTCAGCACTGCCTGCCAGCCGTAGCGCGGCGTGATGTAGGCCGCGGCAAAACCGATAGCCGCCGAGCCAAGGTTGAAACCGGTGAACATGGCGGCAATCACGCTGGAGCGGATGCGTTCCGGCACGTATTCGGACATCAGCGTACTGGCGTTGGGCATGGCAGCCCCCAGCGCCAGGCCGGTGACAAAGCGCAGGATGGCCATGCTGTGCAGACTATTGGCGTGCGCGGTCGCCAGCGTAGCCAGACCGAACGCGGTTACCGAGGCCAGCAGCACTTTGCGGCGGCCGAACCAGTCCGACGATGACCCCGCCAGCAAGGCACCGATCGCCAAGCCGATCGGCGCCGCCCCCATCACCATGCCGAAGGCCGGTTTGGAAATGCCCCACTCGGCAATGATGCTGGGTGCCACAAAGCCCATGATGGCCACGTCCATGCCATCTGCCGCCACGATGAGGAAACACAGCAATACCAGCCACCATTGGTAGCCGGACATCTTGCGCTCGTTGATGAATTCCCGGACATCCAGGACGCCTGTCTGGCTCATGTTGATTCTCCACTCTCTTTATGTGCTGTGACCGGTTTTGACCGGTTCGCAAGGCGCACCCTTATTGTGGGTGCATTGAAAAATGTGTCAGGGGATCAGCACCTCGCCGCGAAACAGCGCCCGGGCGGTGCGCAGCAAGGCCACCGCCGGGACGCCATCGTCCCCAGGGGTAAGCTGGATGGTGAACTCGCCGGTGGGGTGTTCTACCGAGAGGGCACCGTCTGCCGCCGGCGCGGCCAGCCCGTCACACACCGAGCCGGGCTGCGCGCAGACGGTGGCGACCGAGGCCGCACCCAGCACGCCGATGGCGTCGTGGCAGCGGTGCGGGATGAAAGTACGGGTGTGGATGGTGCCGCCGTCGCGCGGTGCCGACACCAGCGTCATCTTGGGCACCACCTTGCGTTGCACGTCGCCCAGCCCCATGCGCGGGCCGGCGGCCAACCTGATGGCCTCCAGGCGCTGGCGGAACGCCAGGTTGGCGTCCAGCTCGGCCGGGCTTTCATCGCCACGGATGCCCAGGTCGGCCGCACGCAGCACCACCACCGGCATGCCGTTATCCACGCAGCTGACTTCGACACCCTCGATGACGTCACGTACCGCACCGGTGGGGTACAAGGCACCGCAGCTGCTGCCGGCAATGCCGGTAAAGTGCAGTGCCAACGGCGCCGCCGTGCCCGGCACCCCGCTGATGCGCTGCGTACCGTGGTACACCGCCCCCGCATTGCTGCTGGGCACGCTGGCGGTACACAGGCCGCCGGTATTCACCATGCGGATGCGCACCGGCGTCATGCCCGGCAGGCTGGGCAGCAGGCCGGCATCCAGCGCAAACGGGCCGACAGCGGCCAGGATGTTGCCGCACGTGGGGGCGTAGTCGATGCGGTTTTCGCCGGCCACCACCTGGCCGAACAGGTAGTCCACATCCACACCGTCGACACTGCCAGGCGAGATGATGGCCAGCTTGGTCGTCAGCGGCGTGCCGCCGCCGATGCCATCGATCTGGCGACGGTCTTCACCGCCCATCGCCAGCAGCAACACACGGTCGCGCTCGGCCGGGTCGGCCGGCAGGTCGGCCGCATGAAAAAACGCCGCTTTGGACGTACCACCGCGCATCCAGACGCAGGGGATGGCACGCAAATCGGAGGCAGAACGGAAGGGGGTCATGGCACACGGCAAGCAGAAAAAGAATGACCCCCACTATAAAAACTGCCCGTACCCCCCGCGTTGCCCTATCGTGACTTTGCCTTCCAATTTTGTGTCACCATGAACAACAGCGGCAGCATTCCGATATAAACTGCTTTCCAATCAAGCCACTAGCTCACCACAACACAGGAAATGTGATGCTGAATACACGCCAGCTGCCACTGGACGAGGTGTTGCGCTATCTGCGCGACTTCATTGCTGTTGCCCGCCAGGGCAGCATTGCACGGGCTGCCGAACACCTGTTCAAGGCGCCCTCGGCGGTGACGCGCTCCATCTTGCAACTGGAAGGCATCCTGGGTTGCACGCTGTTTGAACGCCAGCCGCGCGGCATGCTGCTCAACCGCTACGGCGACACGGTACTGACGCGGGCGCTGCGTATCCAGCAAGAGCTGGAGCGGGCGGCGGCCAACCTTGGGCCGGCCGCCGCACACAAGCTGGCACCGCTCACCCAGTTGCTGATGGGGGGGCACAAATTGCAGTTGTTCGTGGCGCTGGCCGAATGCCGCCAGATCAGTGTGGCCGCGCAGCAGCTGGGCTTGTCGCGCTCGGCCATCGGCATGTCGCTGAACCGGCTGGAAGAGTCACTGGGCGTGACGCTGTTTCAACGCATGGGGCAAGGTTTGCTGGTGAATGACCAAGGCGCGCGCCTGCTGCGCCACGCCAAACTGGCTCTGGCCGAGGTGCGCCACATCCACGCCGATCTGTCTGCGCTGGACGGCTGCTTGCGTGGTACCGTCACCGTGGGCGCGCTGCCGCTGTGCCGTACCAGGCTGTTGCCGCTAGCCATCGCCCGCGTGCTGGCCAACCACCCGCAACTGGACATCCGCACGCTGGAAAGCCCATACGATGAGCTGGCGCGCGGCTTGCGGCACGGCGACGTGGACTGCATTGTCGGCGCCATCCGGCACGATGCCGGGCAGGACCTGCGTGGCGAGCCGCTGTTCAACGACCATGTCGGCGTGTTTTGCCGCCGTGGCCATCCGCTCGCCCGTCAGCGGCAGGCGCAGGACATCCGCACCCTCGCCAACGCCGCCTGGATCTTGCCGCGCCAAGATTCGCCAGCACGACAGGTACTGCACCGTGCCTGTGCCACGGCCGGGCTGCCACCGTTGCAACCGTCGGTAGAAACCGGCGACCTGGCCATCATGCGGCACCTGCTGGGCACCACCGACCTGATCACCGCCTGCTCGCCCTACCAGCTGCACTACGAGCTGGAAACCGGCGAGGTGGCCGCCTTAGCGGTGACGCTGGGCGATACCCGACGCGAAATCGGCCTTACCCAACGGCGTGGCAGCTTGCCTTCTCCGGCGGTAGAAGCCCTGCTTAGCGCGCTGCGCGAGGTCGCACGGCAGCACTTTCTGCAGCCTCCAGGCATGGTGGCGGCGCTGCCATAAGCGTGCTTCAGGCCGGAATGGCCACGATCACGCTGCTGGCCTTGAACAGCGCCACGGCAGGCTGGCCGGGCTGCAGCGCCAGCGCTTCGCCGCTGTCGTGGGTGATGATGGCGGCCACGCTGGCGCCGCCGCCCAGCGCCAGCGTGACTTCGGTGCTGACCGCGCCGGGCAGCACCCGCGTGACGGTACCGGCAAGCTGGTTGCGGGCCGAAAAGCGGGCAGCGGCGGTATCGGTGGCCAGGATGATGGACGAGGCCTTGACCAGGGCAAAGGCTTCCACGCCGGGGGCCAGCCCCAGGCTGTCGCGGCTGTCGCGGGTGACGGTGGCGACGATGTGCAGCCCGGTCGCGGTTTGCAGCGTCACTTCGTCGTTGACCACGCCGTCTTTCACGCTCAGCACCTTGCCCAGAAACTGGTTCCGCGCACTGCTCTTCATCGCCATCCTCCGGATCAGCACATAATCGTCGGCCAGGCCGCCGGCCTGCGTGGCCAACTGCCGCATGAACGCCTGGTGTTCGCGTTGCAGCGTCAGGTAGTTATCCAGCAATTGCTGGCCGCGTGCGGTCAGCCGCGTACCGCCGCCGCCTTTGCCGCCGGCCACGCGCGCCACCAGCGGCTCGCCCGCCAGCGTGTTCATGGCGTCGATGGCGTCCCAGGCGGTCTTGTAACTCATCGGCACCGCCTTGGCGGCCTGGCTGATGGAGCCGCAGTCGGCAATGCAGGCCAGCAGCCGCATGCGGTCGTCGCCGCCAAAGTGCTGGCCGTCTACCGTCATCCATAGCGAGCCTTGTACGGTAATGGTGTTGTCTTGTTGCGGCATGGTACTCATCCGTTCATGGCGCGGCGACGCGGCCGTCGCGCAGCGCCAGCACGTGGTCGCCGAATTGCGCCACGTCGTCGTGATCATGGGTAATCAGCAGCATCGGCAGCTGCAGGCGCCGCTGCAGCGTGTCCAGCTCCTGACGCAGGCTGGCGCGCAGGGCCGGGTCCAGCGCGGCAAACGGTTCGTCCAGCAGCAGTACTTGCGGCCGAGCCACGATGGCACGCGCCAGTGCCACCCGCTGCCGCTGGCCGCCGGATAGCTGCTCGGGCAGTTGCTGCGCCAGCTCGCTCAGGCCGAACGTGGCCAGGCACTGCTCTACCTCGGCCAGGCGGGTGTGGCGCCAAGGGTTCAGCCAGCCGCGCTGCAGGCCGAACAGCACGTTCTGGCGCACGTTCAGGTGCGGAAACAGCGCGTAATCCTGGAACAGGTAGCCACAGCGCCGCGCTTGTGGCGACAGCCGGATGCCGGCCGCGGCGTCGAACAGCGTGCGCCCGCCAATGCGGATATGGCCGCCGTCGGGCTGCATCAGGCCGGCGATGGCTTGCAGGGTCTGGCTTTTGCCGGCACCGGACGGGCCATGGATGACGACGCGCTGGCTGTCGCTGCGCAGCGTGACGTGCAGCCGGAAATGGCGGCTGCCGGCGCGCAGGGTCTTATGGAAATCGATATCGAACAGCATGCCGCCTCCTAGCCTTGTTGCCGGCCCAGCCGGCCGGGCGCCAGCCAGCCTGCGGCCAGCAGCACGCTGATGCAGACGGCTGAAATGACGGCAACCAGCAGGTTGGCCGCATCGTCCTGCCCGGCCTGCACCGCTTCGTAGACGGCGATCGACAACGTCTGCGTTTTGCCGGGTATGCTGCCGGCCACCATCAAGGTGGCGCCGAACTCGCCCAGCGCCCGGGCAAAGGCCAGCAGTACGCCGGCCAGAATGCCGCGCCAGGCCAGCGGCACCGTCACGCGCCAGAACACGGCCATATTGCTGCAGCCCAGCACCCGCGCCGCCTGCTCCAGCTGGCCGTCTACCGCCTCGAACGCGGCGCGTGCCGGCTTGAACACCAGCGGAAAAGCCACCACGGTTGCCGCCAGCACCGCCCCTTGCCAGGTAAAGATCAGCAGGATGTCGTACTGCGCCAGCCAGCGCCCCAGCGGGCCGTGCCGGCCCAGCAACACCAGCAGGTAGTAGCCCAGCACCGTGGGCGGCAACACCATCGGCAGCGTCAGCAGCGTATCCAGCACGTTACGCCCTGGAAAGCGGCCACGCGCCAGTAGCCAGCCCACGGCGGTGCCCAGCAGCGTGGCCAGCAGGCTGGCCCAGCCGGCAACCTTGAGCGACAGCCACAACGGTGACCACAGTGCGTCCAGTGCGGCCATGGCTCAGGGCTTCAGAAAGCCGTAACGCGCCAGGATGGCCTGCCCGGCCGGCGACAGGATGAAGGCGACAAAGCGGCTGGCTTGCGCAGGGTTGGCCGCGGCCGTGGTGGTAGCCAGCGGATAGCGGATGCTCTGCTGCAGCGGCACGCGGAAGGCGACCGTCACCTTGCCCGGCACCAGCGCCGCATCGGTGGCGTACACGAAACCGGCATCGACCTCCCCCCGGGCAACGTAGTCCAGCGACTGGCGCACGTTGAGGGTATTCACCGCCTTGGCGTTCACCTGCGGCCACAGTTTGGCGGCCTCCAGCGCGTCTTGCGCGTAGCGCCCTACCGGCACACTGGCCGGGTTGCCGATGGCGACCCGGGTGACGGCAGGCAGGGTCAGGTCTTTCAGGCTGCGCAGCACGAGCTGGCTACCGGCCGGCTGCACCAACAGCAGCGTGTTACGGGCAAAATCACGGCGGCTGGCCGCCACTACCAGGCCCTGGGCCTGCGCCTGATCCATGGTTTCCTGATCGGCCGAGGCGAACACGTCCACCGGTGCGCCTTTGGCCATCTGCTGCAGCAAGGCACCGGATGCGGCGGTATTCAGCAGCACCTTGCTGCCGGGGTGTTGCGCCTCGAAGGCCTGGGCCGCCTCCTTGAAGGCGTTCCCCAGGCTGGCAGCGGCAGAGACAGTGATGTCGCCGGCAGCGGCAACGACGCTATTGCACAGCAAGAACAGCGCAATGCAGAACGGGCGGGCAATGGTGGGCATGTGCTTCCCTTGGCCAATTGGCAAAGCGCTATATAAGCATGTATATAGCGCAAGCTCAATACACCTTTAGGCCTACGCCGCCCCCCGCCGTTAGCCCGGCAGTCTAGGCCTGCGTCGCCGTGGCCAAGCGGATGCCGAACGCGACAAACACCGCACCGGTCAGGCGATCCAGCCACCGGATGACGCGCGGCTGCCGCAGCCAGCGGCCCAGCGACGCGGTAGCGGCGATCAGCACAGCAAACCACAGCAAAGTCAACAGCACATGCAGGCAGGCGAGAAAGAAGGTGTACCACGCTACGTTGGCCGCAGCCGGTACGAACTGCGGCAGGAAGGTGACGTAGAACACGCCCACCTTGGGGTTCAGCAGATTGGTCAGCAAGCCGCGGCGAAAAGCGGCGCTACCCGCCGTGGCCTCATCCGCCCCCGGCACCGGCGGCTGTCGCCGAGCCAGCAGCAGCCTGCCACCCTGCCATAGCAGGTAAGCGGCCCCGGCCCACTTCAGTACGCTGTAGGCCAGCTCGGACGCGCGCAACAGCGCACCAAGACCAATCGCCACCGCCGCGCCCCATACCAGGCAACCCAGGGCTATGCCGGCAGCGGCCAGCGCCGCCGCCCGACGGCCACTCACCGCGGCACTGCGCAGCACCATGGCGGTATCGACACCGGGCGTGATGGCAAGGATGGTGGCCGCCACAACAAAGGCCAGCAGCAGGGGAAGGTCGGTCATGGTCGCTCCGCAGGAAGGTGCAAGCAGGAGTCAGCATGATGCTGCCGCCGACAGGAGTCGGCAAGGTTGGCCGCACGACAAGTACAATGTAAAAAGCCCAGCCAAGAGGCTGGGCTTTTTGACAGGAATTCCTGGTAGGCCGTGCGGGACTCGAACCTGCGACCAACGGATTAAAAGTCCGCTGCTCTACCAACTGAGCTAACGACCCGTCCTTGAGAGAAAGCGACTATACGCCCGTGGCTTTTTTGCGTCAAGCTTTTTTTACAGAAATCTGCATTTAACCCTATCCGGGAACCCTTGGCCGCCAGGCGCAGACTCATTTCATGACAATGGCGCCACGCTGTCCACAACCCAGCCCAGGTAGGCCGGCAAGCCGGTTTCCACCGGTAGCGCCACGATTTCCGGCACCTCGTACGGGTGCAGCTCTTGGATTTTGGCCTGAAGCGCCGCATATTGAGCGGATGTGGTCTTGATCAGCAGCGGAATCTCGCTGGCGCTTTCGGTCTGGCCCTGCCAGCGGTACACCGACTGGCACGGGGCCAGTATATTGACGCAAGCGGCCAGCTGCGCCTCTACCAATACCGTGGCCATCTGCGTGGCCAGTGCCGCATCCGGCACATTGCACACTACGATTAACACTTTCATGCGGATATCCGTTTCATGCGTGGATTACTGATTCTGTTCCTGCTGTACCCGTTTCTGGAGATGTACTCGCTGTTTGCGCTGGCCGACCACATCGGTGGCGGCTGGACGCTGGCCTGGGTCATCGTCACCTTCCTGCTGGGCAGCGCGCTGATGCGCAACAGCAAACTGGGCGGCCTGCTAACGCTGGCTGGCACGCTGCGCGAGGGCAAGGTTTCGCTGTTTTCGCTGCTGTGGCCACTGCGCGTGATGCTAGCCGGCCTGCTGCTGGCCATCCCCGGCCTGGTCAGCGACGTGCTGGCCATCATCCTGATGCTGCCGTGGAAAGGCCCCAAACTGGCAGACCTCAACATGAACCAGCCGTTCGGCCAGGGCGGCGAGCAACCGTTCCAACACCAGCCTGGTGGCGAGCAGGGTGACATCATCGAAGGCGAGTACGAACACGTACAGCGCCCGGCGCCGGACGACCGTCGCCTGCACTGAGGCACAGGCCGTGCTGCGGCTACTGCGGCAACAACATGGCCAGCGCGGCGGCGGCATCCAGCCCGTCTACCGCCACGATCTTGTGGCGATTGCGCTCGCCGCTCAGCAGGGTTACCGCCTTGCGGGGTACGCCCAGATAGTCGGCCAACCAGCGCAGCAGTTCGGCGTTGGCCTTGCCTTCTACCGGCGGCGCGGCCAAGCGGATCTTCAGCGCCTCGCCGTGCTCGCCCGCCACTTCGCTCTTGCGTGCACCGGGCTGAACGTGCAAGGTTAGGCGTATGCCGGTCGGCTGAACGGTTAACCAGGTTTTCATCGGGCACCTTCGTACAAAAGGTGCATTGTAAATCGACCAGACTCACTTCACGGGAGTATCACCATGGATATCGGCATTTCCGAACAGGATCGCGCCCGCATCGCAGAAGGCCTGTCCCGCCTGCTGGCAGACAGCTACACGCTGTACCTGAAAACCCACTTCTTCCACTGGAACGTCACCGGCCCGATGTTCCAGACCCTGCACCTGATGTTCGAGGCGCAATACAACGAGCTGGCGCTGGCGGTAGACCAGGTAGCAGAGCGCATCCGCGCGCTGGGCCACGTGGCGCCGGGCAGCTACGCCGACTACGCGCGTCTGACGTCCATCAGCGAAAGCCAGGGCGTACCGAAGGCGCAAGACATGATCCGCGAGCTGGTACAAGGCCACGAAACCGTGTGTCGCACCGCGCGTTCGCTGTTCCCGCTGGCCGACGCCGCCAGCGATGAACCCACCGCCGACCTGCTGACTCAACGCCTGCAAGTACACGAAAAAACCGCCTGGATGCTGCGCAGCCTGCTGGAAAGCTAAGGCCTTGGCGGGCGTGCTACACTCCTTGCAGGAGTCTGCCATGCCCGCACCCCGTCATTTCACCCCCGCACCGGCCGCGGGGGACCGATCCCTGTTCAAGGTCGCGATCCTCGTATCGTTGGCCTTGCACCTGCTTTTGCTGGCCAGTGCCAGCGGCCTGCTGCCGCCGATCGCCCTGCCCCCGTTACCGCACAGCACACTGCAGCTTACCCTGCTGAAAACGCCACCGTCGGCACCGCCGGTACGCGCCGAAGTGTTGGCCCAGCATGACAGCAACGGCGGCAGCCAGATCACCGCCAGCCTCGACGATCCGCCGCAGCCGGCGCCGGACACCCTACAACCCCGCGCCACCCTGGCCAGCCGCCAGGCGGCACCGACCCCAGTACCCAGCCAGCAGGCGACCCCGCCCGACACCCGCCAGCACGCGCGGCTCGGCGCCGCTGCCGTCGGCGTCAGCTGGGCCGGCTACGTGGAAAACTGGCGCCGCCGCGTCGAAAGCATCGGCAACCGCCACTATCCGGCAGAAGCCCGCGCCCGCGGCCTGTACGGCAGCCTGGAGCTGGTGGTGGTATTGCGCGATACCGGCGAGTTGCTGGACGTGCGCGTCGCCCGCAGTTCCGGCAATGCCTTGCTGGACAACGCCGCCATCAACATTGTGCGCATGGGCGCACCCTACCCGCCGTTTCCGGCCAAGCTGGCGCAAGAGTACGCGTCGCTGGAAGTCGTGAGAAAATGGTCGTTTACCACGGCACACCGCCTGGACGGCAGCTCGTAACGGCTGCCGCATGCCATTCGAGGACCCGCTATGTACGAAGTGAACCGCAGCATCGCCATCCTGAAACCGCGCCAGCCCTTTCTGGACTGGCTGAAAAACCTGCCTGGCAGCCTGGATGGCCAGCTGGAGCTGGCGCAATTGCGCGGCGACTGCAACGCGCTGCTGATTCCGGCCGCCGACGACTACGCCAGCGCCGAAGACTTTGTCCGCCAGCACTACCGCACCCTGTTCAGCGCCGAACTGGCCGACTGGTGCGACGACGACGCCTTCTGGCCCGAGCTGAGCCCGGCGCTGTTTAGCGAATGGTTCGACGTAGAAATCCACTCGGTGCTGACCGACCTGGTCGACCAGCCGCTGGAGCGCGAAGCCTTCATTCCGCTGGACCTGGACCACAACTAAAACAGGCCGGCACCCTGCCGCAGCGCCCGCTGCGGCCAACCTTTCCACACGAGGGGAAACATGCAGCACATTACCAAGATCAAGGTACGCGGCTACCACCTGGACCTGTACCAGCACGTCAATAACGCCCGCTATCTGGAGTTTCTGGAAGAAGCCCGCTGGACCTACTTCGAAGAACGCGCCGACCTGCCCGCCTTCCTGGCCTCCGGTGTGGCCCTGATTGTGGTGAACATCAATATCGATTATCGTCACCCCGCCACCATGAACGACGAGCTGGCCATCGCCACCTCGGTGAAGTCGGTGGGCAATCGCAGCGCCGTCATCCACCAGCGCGTGACGCTGGATGGCAGCGACACCCTGGTGGCCGAGGCCGATGTCACCTTCGTGGCCTTTGACGGCAAGCAAAACAAGTCGGTGCCCATTGAAGGCAAACTGCGGGAACTTCTGGAAGGCCTGCAGCACCAAGCCTGACCTGCCGGGCCGCCTGCGCGGCCCTCTGTAACGGATTTAGCACGATGAAGCTGAAACACACCCTGACCATCCTGGCGCTTGGCGCCGCCACCCTGCTGAGCGGCTGTTCGTTCACCGACGCCGCACCAGCGGTGAGCTACACCAGCCTTAGCGGCCAGCAAGCCAGCACCGACAGCCTGAAAGGCAAAGTGGTGCTGGTGAATTTCTGGGCCACCAGCTGCAGTGGCTGCATGGCGGAGATGCCCAAGATGGTGGCCACCCACCAGAAGTACGCCAAGCAGGGCTACGAAATGGTGGCGGTGGCGATGAGCTACGACCCGCCCAACTACGTGCAGGCCTACGTCAACGACAAGCAGCTACCGTTCTTCGTTACCCTGGACAAAGACGGCAGCATTGCCAAGGCCTATGGTGAGATCCAGCTGACCCCCACCAGCATCCTAATCGACAAGCAGGGCAATATCGTCAAACGCTACGTGGGCGAACCGGATTTCAACGAACTACACCAGTTGATCGAGCAGCAACTGAAAGCCTGATCCGTCGCTATAATGAAAAAACCGCCTCCCAAGGGAAGCGGTTTTTTATGGGTGCAGCCTAACGTTGGCCGCATACCGGGCAATCCGGGTCACGCGGCACCCTAAGCTGGCGGAAGCTGCCGTCTAGCGCCTCGTACAGCGTCAGCTGCCCCAGCGCCGGGCGGCGCCCTGCCAGCAGCTTGACCGCCTCTACCGCCTGCAGGCTGCCGATCACCCCCACCAGCGGCGCCAGCACGCCAAAAGTGGCACACGGCCCGTCGCTGGCCTCGCCCTCCTCTGGAAACAGGCAGTGATAGCACGGCGACGCCCCATCCCGCACATCGTACACCGCCAGTTGGCCGCTAAAACGCACTGCCGCACCCGATACCAGCGGCACCCGGGCTGCGACGCAAGCGCGATTGATAGCGTGGCGGGTGGCAAAATTGTCGCTGCAGTCCAGCACCAGATCGTGCGCCGCCACCTCGGCGGCCAAGCTGTCGCCCGCCAGGCGCTCGTTCAGCAGCCGCAATTGCACGTCGGGGTTGATCGCTGACAAGCGGGCCGCCGCCGACACCACTTTGGGCTGCCCCAGCGTCTGCATGTCGTGAATGACCTGGCGCTGCAGATTGGTCAGCTCCACCGTATCGTCATCCACAAGCGTCAGCTGGCCGACACCGGCACTGGCCAGATACAGCAAGGCCGGTGCGCCCAGACCGCCGGCGCCCACTACCAGCACGCGGGACGCCAGCAAGCGCTGCTGGCCTTCGATATCGATTTCCGGCAGCAGAATGTGCCGGCTGTAGCGCAACAGCGCGCTGTCGTTGAGTTCTTGCGTCATCAGTCAAAACGGCCGCTTGCGCGGCCGTTGGGCTAGCGCCACTAGGCGCAGTGATCCAGGCAGGCTTACTCTTCTGCCACCTTGCGGCTGAACTTGACGCCCAGCTGCTTCAGCTTGCGGTACAGGTGGGTGCGTTCCAGGCCCACTTTCTGCGCCACGCGGCTCATATTGCCGTTCTCGAGCACGATGTGGTACTCGAAGTAACGCCGCTCCAGCTGCTCGCGCAGTTCGCGCAGCGGCAGGCTGAAATCGAAACCGGTTTCTTCCACCGGCTTTTCGTGGCGGAACTGCGCCAGCACCTTGTTCACCTCGGCCGCATCGATATCGTCAGACTCGGCGGTCAGGCCCAGGCTCTTGATGATGCTGCGCAGTTGCTCCAGGTTACCCGGCCAGTCGTACTGGCGCATGGCATTCAGCGCCGCCGTGGTCAGCCGACGGGTCGGCATCTGCTTGGACTCGATCAGCTCGTGCAGGATCTGCTCGGCAATCAGCGTGATGTCTTCGGCGTGCTCGCGCAGCGGCGGAATCGGTACGATCACGCTGGACAGCGCGGTCAGCATGCGGTTGTCGCACTCCGGGTCGACCAGCAGCTCTTGCAGCGGCCGGCTACAAGAACACACCAAACGCACGTTGAAGCGGTCGAGCTTGGACAGCAGGAACAGCAAGCCCTGCTGCGTACGACGGTTGTACTGGCCGATCTCGGGCAGGAACAGCACGCCGTTATTGGCCTTCTGCAGCAGCTCCAACGGCGCATCGGCCAGTTGCTCCAGCTTGGCTGGCGTTACCCACGGCGTATTGCCGTGATGAAAAAAGCGGGCGACCAGCTCGAAGCCGACGCCCGGTTCACCGGTTAGCAGCACCGGCGACTTCACCTTGGACACGCGTTCCAGCTGTCGCTTCAGCTCCTGCACCGGCAGGCTCTTGCCCAGCTTGTCCAGGTTCAGCGAGGTATTGGCCTGCATGTCCCCGTATTTGAGGGCACGCTGGACGGTGGTCAGCAGTTTTTGCAGTGCAATCGGTTTTTCGAGGAAATCGAACGCCCCGATACGGGTGGCTTCAACGGCGGTATCGATGCTGGCATGGCCAGACATCATTACTACCGGCATATTGAGCTGGCCGGATTTGGCCCACTCCTTCAGCAAGGTTACGCCATCGCAATCGGGCATCCAGATATCGAGCAGCACAAGGGCCGGTCGGGTCTGGTTCCGCAATTGGCGGGCAACTTCGGCATTCTCGGCCAGTGCGACGGTAAAACCCTCGTCCTGCAAGATTTCCGAGAGCAACTCCCGGATACCGATCTCGTCATCAACAATCAGAATATCGCTGCTTCGCATTAAGCCTCCAGCAATGGCAGGGTGAGATGGATCCGCGCACCGCCACTGTCTGCATTGGCCAGATGAATCTGGCCGTGGTGTTCCTCCACTATTTTCTTCACCACAGCAAGGCCCAGGCCAGTTCCTTTCGCCTTACTGGTTACGTAAGGCTCGAAAGCTCGAGGCAGAATGTCTGCACTGAACCCGGCGCCGTTGTCCTGTACACAGACGAGCGCGTTCCTTCCTTCTAGTCGGCTGCTAATTTGAATCATCGGGATGCTAGCGTCAAGGACTGCATCTTGGGCGTTCTGCAGCAGATTGTGCAAAACCTGGCGCAGTAAGGCCGCGTCGCCCATGAAACGCAAGGCTTCCGGACTCAAATCCACTCTCAGGGCAGGGTTACCCTCGTACAGGGTCAATACCTCGCGGATCAGCTCGTTCAGCTCCAGCGGCACCAGTTTGGTCCGCGGCGCCCGCGCATAATCGCGGAAGGCATCCACCATGCCCTTCAAGGCCGTTACCTGTTTGACGATGGTGTCGGTAGCGCGGCGCAACATGTCCGCATCCGCCCCTTCCAGCTTGTCGCCCAGTTTCATGGCCAGCCTTTCGGCGGACAACTGGATGGGCGTCAGCGGGTTGCGGATTTCGTGTGCCAGACGCTTGGCTACCTCACCCCAGGCCGCGTCGCGCTGCGCGCGCGCCAGCTCGGTAATGTCGTCAAACACCACAACATAGCCGGTAGCGGACTGCTCTGGCAATACCGCGCCCCGCGCCACCAGCTGGCGGCTACCCTGCGGCCCCATGTAATCCACCTGCTGCTGCCAGTCGTGCGGGCTGGCATTGGCGGCTTCGCGCAGGATGGTATCGACCAACGGCGACATCTCCGGCCGCAGCGCTGGCCAGACCTGGATCTCGTGCTCGGCCAGCTCGGCGAAGTCCACGCCCAGGATGCGGCCGGCACTGGTGTTGGCAGCACGCAGGTTCCAGTTGCTGTCGAATGCCATCACGCCGGCCGACAGGTTGGCCAGGATACTTTCCAGGTACAGCTTGCCCGACTCCAGCAGGCGGCGGTTTTCCTCGGCACTGTGGCGGGCTTCTTCCAGCTGCTGCGTCATGCGGTTGAACATGGTAGTGAGAATGCCCAGCTCGTCCTTGCGGTATACCGGGTGGCGCTTGGAAAAGTCGCCCTGCGCCACGGCGCGGGTACCGGCGGCCAACTCGGACAGCGGTGCCGACAGGCGTTCGGAGATGAACAGCGCAAAGGCCAGTGCTGCGGTGAGCGCCAGCAGGAACACCAGCGCCAGCGTCAGCATGTAGAAGGTTTTCAGGCCGTCGCGCGCCAATACCAGCTGGCGGTAGTCGGTGCGCGCGTCTTCGATCAGCTCGGCATCACGGGCGATATCGGATGGCGCCGGCTGGATCACCTGCAGGATCAGCAACTCGCCGCTGATGAAGCTGCGGTACGGCAGCAGCACCTTCAGCATCAGCCCGCTACGGGCGTCGTTGTCGATGCTCTCGTGCGTCTTGCGCAAGGCCAGCGAGCGCAGCAGTTCGTAGTCTGGCGCGCGCGGCAGGTAGCGAGTGTCGTCGGGGCCGGCAAAGCTCACCAGCTGGCCCTGGCGGGTATAGACCGCTACCTCCTCCACACCCAGCTGCTCACGCAGCCGTGACAGCCGGCTGTTGAGTTCGCGCTCGCTCTGGTCGGCCACGTCGTTGGCGATCACGCGCGCCTTACGCGAGACGTCGGTCAGTACGTAACCCAGCGCGTTCTTGCCCAGCTCCAGGCCGCGGTCCAGCGCGGTTTCCACCTGCACGTTGAACCAGCTTTCGATACTGCGGGTAAGAAACTGCGCCGAGACGGTGAACACCAGCATGCCCGGCAGCAGCGCCACCACGGCAAACATCAACACCATCTTCTGGGTGAGTTTGGCGCCAAACTCGCGGCTCTTGACGCGGCGGCGCAGGCGCAGCAGCTGGCGCACCACCACGCCCACCAGGCCGGCGAGCCCGAGGACGTTGAGGCCGAATACCCACCAGTAGTACTCAGCCAGTTTGGACGTATTGCCGGTAGAAATGGCCAGCAAGTACAGCAACACGACACCGAAGGCCGCGGCGATAACCGGGTAACGCATCAGTTGGCCACCTCCGGCGCCACGGTGATCCAGTCCGACGCCAGCGTCCAGTCACGCGAGCCCAGCGCGTTGAGCTGGAACGGCCGTGGCAGCTGGCCGATATCCAGCGCCAACCGTACCCGGCCACGCAGTGCCTGCTGCTTGTCGGCATCCCAGTCGGACACGTCCATCACGCGCCAGCCGGCAATGGCGCCAACCGCGGACAAGGCTTCCGCCAGCGAACCGTAATTGCTGGCCAGGCCGCCGATCACCACCCGGTAGCGATTGGTCAGCCGGTAGTACACCAGTTTGAAATCCAGGCTGGCGGTCGGCTCGAACAGGTTTTTAACCTGTTGCCACCAGGCGGTGCTACGCGGCCGGGTCAGTTCGAAGGTGAGCTGGAAGCTCAAGGGCACCCCTTGCTGTACCGCGTCCTGTAACGGCGCGGGCAAGGTGGTATGAAAGCGGGTGGACAGGGTCAGCGCCCCGTCCTCCACCCGGGCGTGTACACGCCGGGCGGCGATATCCTCCGAGGCCTGCGCCGTCGGCAGCGACAGCAGGCAGGCCAGCAGCAGGATCAGCGCAACGCTAAGCCTTTTTGACCAGCAGCGCGTAGTAGAAGCCGTCATGTTCCGAGGTGGGCAGCAGTTGTTCGTCTTTCACCAGTTTGGCATCGGCGTGGCGTGCCAGGAAGGCGTCCACTTGCTGACGGTTTTCTTCCGGCATGATGGAGCAGGTGGCGTATAGCAGCTTGCCCCCCACCGCCAGCGTGGGCCACAGCGCGTCCACCATCGCCGCCTGCTGTTTGCCCAGCGCGGCAAAGTCGTCAGGGCGACGCAGCCATTTGATATCGGGGTGGCGACGCACCACGCCGCTGGCCGAACACGGCACGTCGGCCAGGATGCGGTCGAACGGCTGGCCGTCCCACCAGGCCGCCGGGTTGGCCGCATCGGCCGCTTTCAGCGTGGCGCTCAGGCCCAGGCGCTGCAGGTTGTCCTGCACGCGCTGCAGGCGCTCGGCGTCCACATCCAGCGCGGTCAGCTCGACCTTGGCCAGCTCCAGCATATGGCCGGTTTTGCCACCCGGTGCGGCGCAAGCGTCCAGCACGCGCTGGCCGTCTGCCAGGTCCAGCAACAGCGCCGCTTTCTGGGCGCCGAAATCCTGTACCGATACCACGCCGTCGGCAAAGCCCGGCAGGTCGCGCACATTGCACGGGCTGTCCAGCAGTACCGCCTGGCCGTGCAGCGCACGGGCCTTGATGTCCTGCTCGGCCAGCATGGCCACGTAGGCGTCGGCCGTCATGCGGCCAACGTTGACGCGCAGCGTCATCGGCGGGCGGCGGTTGGACATGTCCAGCACCGATGCCCACTGCGTCGGGTAGGCGGCGCGCAGGCGTTGCACCCACCAACGCGGGTGGTTGTAGCGCGCTTCCTTGTCGGCGGCGGCATCGGCCAGCAGCGCGTCCTTGTTGCGCAGGAAGTTGCGCAGCGTGCCGTTGACCAGGCCTTTCAGGCGGCCCAGCGCGATGTCCTGCGCGCAGCGCACCGCCTGGTCGACCACCGCGTACGGGGCGGCACGGGTATGCGCCAGCTGGTACAGCGCCACCAGCAGCAGGCGCTCGATATCGTCGGACGGCAGGCGCTTGGGCACCAGCTGGCGCAGGATGAAGCGCAGCTGGCCCAAATGACGCAAGGTGCCGTAGCCGATGTCCTGCAAGGCGCCCCGCTCACCGGCGCTCAGCTCGGTGCTGCGCTGGGCGGCGGCCAACGCTTCGGTAAGGGTACGGCCTTCTTCGACACGCGCGATCAAACCGGCGGCCAATTCCTGAATACGATGCATGCTGTAGGGGTCTTTCCAATAAAACCGGCCACCGTCCGCAACGGACGGTGGCCGCAAGTCGATTTAAGGCTGAATGATACCGTCTCAGACGCCGCTGCGGGCAATCTCCTGCAAGCGCGCGATGCGCTCTTCGGTATGCGGGTGGGTGCGGAACAGGCTGCTGATGCCACCACCGCCGGATAGCGGGTTGATGATCATCATTTGCGCCGTTTCCGGGTGCGCTTCGGCCGCCGGCATGGTGCGGTACTGCGCGTAGTACTCGATCTTCTGCAGCGCGGCAGCCAGTGCCAGCGGGTCGCCGCTGATCTCGGCCCCGCCGCGGTCGGCTTCGAATTCGCGCGCCCGCGAGATGGCCATCTGGATCAGGCTGGCCGCCAGCGGCGCCAGGATGGCCACCGCGATGGCGGCGATCGGGTTCACCGGGCGCCCTTCCTCGTCACGGCCACCGAAGAACATGGCGAAGTTGGCCAGCGCCGAGATGGCACCCGCCATGGTGGCGCTGACGGTGGAGATCAGCGTGTCGCGGTGCTTCACGTGGGCCAGCTCGTGCGCCATCACCCCGCGCAGCTCGCGGTAGTCCAGCATGCGCATGATGCCGGTGGTGGCGGCGACGGCAGCGTGCTCGGGGCTGCGGCCGGTGGCAAAGGCATTGGGCTGCTCTTCGTGGATGACGTACACGCGCGGCATCGGCATGTTGGCGCGCTGCGCCAGCTCGGCCACCATGCCGTACAACTCGGGGGCGCTTTGGGCGTCCACTTCCTGGGCGTTGTACATGCGCAACACCATCTGGTCGGAATTCCAGTACGCGTACACATTCATGGCACCGCCCAGCAGCAGCGCGATCAGCATGCCGGTCTTGCCGCCCATCATGCCGCCCATCACCACGAACAGCGCCATGATGGCGGCCATCAGCAGCGTGGTCTTGAACCAGTTGAAACCACCCATGGCGTACTCCTTTCTCGGGTCTGTCACAGACTATGGGGACGGCGGCGCGCCAGCTCAAGCCCCCAATACGGTACCGGCCAGCGCCGGACGGCCGGCGATGAAATCGCGCGCGGCCAACCTTTTGCCACCGGCTGCCTGTAGTTGCGTCAATACAACAAGCCCGCTGCCGCTACCCACCACCACGCCGTCGGCATCGGCACGGACTACCTGCCCTGCCGGCGCCTGGCCGTCGATGGCGTGGGCGTGCCACAGCTTCAGCGCCTCGCCGGCCAGCAGGGTGTGCGCCCCCGGTGCCGGGTTGTAGGCGCGGATGGCGCGGGCGATATCGGCCGCCGGCAGCTGCCAGTCGACGCGGGCCTCTTCCTTGCTGAGCTTGGCGGCGTAGGTCACGCCGTCTTCCGGCTGTTTGACCGCCGGGCAGGCGTCGAGTGCCGCCAGCGTGCTCACGATGGCGTCGGCGCCCAGTGCGGCCAACTTGTCGTGCAGGCTGGCCGCCGTATCGTCAGCCGTAATCGGCAGCGGGTGTACCGACAGCATGTCGCCGGTGTCCAGCCCCACGTCCATCTGCATGATGGTGATGCCGGTTTCGGCATCGTCGGCCAGGATGGCGCGCTGGATCGGCGCCGCACCGCGCCAGCGCGGCAGCAGCGAGGCGTGGATGTTCAGGCAGCCGCGCGCCGGCATGTCCAGCACCGCCTTGGGCAGCAGCAGGCCGTAGGCGGCCACCACCATCACCTCGGCGCCCACGTCGGCCACCAGCGCTTGTGCTTCCGGCGTTTTCAGCGTCAGCGGCTGTTCCACGCGCAGGCCGTGTTGCAGCGCCAGTTCTTTCACCGGGCTGGGCTTGAGCTTCATGCCACGGCCGGCCGGGCGGTCCGGCTGGGTCAGCACCAGCGGAATGTCATGGCCAGCGTCGATCAGCGCTTGCAGCGCCTGGGCAGCGAAAACCGGCGTACCGGCAAAAATCAGTTTCATCGGGTGTTCCTGGCAATGCAAAAGGGGCACCTGCGTGCCCCGGGTAGCGAATGGGCAGCCAGACGGCTACCGTGCTTACATGTTCTGGCGTTCGCGCTTCTTGAGCTTGGTCTTGATGCGGTTCTGCTTCATTTCGGACAGGTACTCGACGAATACCTTGCCGTCGAGGTGATCCACTTCGTGCTGCAGGCAGATCGCCAGCAGGCCGTCGGCGTCCAGCTCGTAAAACTCGCCCTTGGTGTTCTGCGCACGCAGTTTGACGCGCTCGGCACGGGTAACCTTGTCGTAGACGCCGGGTACCGACAGGCATCCTTCTTCGTACACGGTTTCGCCGTCCTTCTGCAGGAACTCGGGGTTGATCACCACCAGCGGTGCCGATTTGTCTTCCGACACATCGATGACAATCAGACGGTAGTGGTAGTCCACCTGGGTGGCGGCCAGGCCGATGCCCTTGGCTTCGTGCATGGTCTCGAACATATCATCCACCTGCTTTTGCAGCGCGGCGTCGAACGAGGTCACCGGGGCGGCCACCTTGTGCAGGCGCGGATCGGGGTAGTGCAGGATATTGAGCAGTGCCATGATGCGAACAGATTTCCAGTTGTGGGATGGCGACAGGCAGAATGATAATGTTGCCGACATCCGGTTAGCCGTTTTCTCAAGTGCCGGTCAAATGGGGTCACTTTTTGATGTTTAAACCTATTATATCGCTACTCTTGGCCCTTGGCCTGTCTGTCCCCGCCGTGGCCGATACGCTGGCCCTGCGCGAGGACGCGCCGCAACGCTATGTGGTGAAGCGGGGCGATACGCTGTGGGACATCTCCGCCAAATATCTGAAATCGCCGTGGAAATGGCCACAGCTATGGCACATGAACCAGGAGGAGATTCGCAATCCGCACCTGATTTTCCCCGGTGAAACCCTGGTGCTGGACATGGTAGACGGCCAACCGGTGTTGCGTCGTGAAGGCACCCGCGAGGTAAAACTGTCGCCCCGCGTGCGTACCGAGCAACTGGATGCCGCCATCAACACCATCCCGGCCAGAATGATCGAGCCGTTCCTGGCGCGGCCGCTGTTGCTGGACGACCCGGCCGAATATACCAAGGCACCACGCATCGTGGCCGGCCAGGACAAGCGCGTCATTCTGTCTGGCACCGACATTGCCTATGCACAGGGCCTGGATGCCGGCGGCACCTGGCAATCGTACCGCTTGGGCCGTACCCTCAGTGACCCCGACACCAAGGAAGTGCTGGGCTACGAGCTGACCTACGGTGGCGAGTTGAACGTGAAAAAACTGGACAGCATCAGCACGCTGATCGTGACCAAAACCGCCGAGGAAGTGCTGGTGGGCGACCGCCTGATGAAGCGCAACCAGGGCCCGGTGCTGCAGTACGTACCGCACGAAGCGCCGGAAACGCTGCAGGGCAAGGTCATCAGCGCCTATAACGGCGTCAACGAAATCGGGCAGAACTACAACGTGGTGATCAACCGCGGCCTGCGCGACGGCGTGGAAGTCGGCCATGTCTTCGGCATCTACCGTGCCCCGCGCATGATCGAGCTGGCGCCCAAACAGATGGCACCGCTGCCTACCGAACAAGTGGGGCAGCTGATTGTGTACCGCGTGTTCAACAAGGCAGCCTACGCCTTGGTTGTCGCCGCCACGCAGCCGGTGATCGTGGGCGACCGCATCGCCAAACCGGAATGAGCGAGGCACAACACGACTGGCTGCGGCTGGCGCTGTCACCCGGCATCGGGCCGCAGCGCTTTTTGCAGCTGATCCAGCGCTTTGGCAGTGCCGGTGCCGCGCTGGCGGCCAACCGCAGCCAGCTGGCCGGCATCCTCGACGGCGAGGCAATCGATACCCTGGGTAGCGAACTGGCGCAGCAAAGTGCCGACGCGGCGCTGGCGTGGGCGCAGCTGCCCGGCTGCAGCCTGCTAACCCTGAACGACGACGACTACCCCTGCCAGCTGGCCGAAGCCGGCGCGGCACCGCCGTTGCTGTTTGCCCGCGGCCGGCGCGAGCTGCTGGCCACCCCGATGCTGGCCATCGTCGGCAGCCGCAACGCCACGCCACAAGGCGAAGAGCACGCCCGCACCTTTGCCCGCAGGTTGGCCGCACAGGGCTACACCATCGTCAGCGGTCTGGCTGGCGGTATCGACGCCGCCGCCCACGAAGGCGCACTGCAAGCCGGCGGCCATACCATCGCCGTGATCGGCACCGGCATCGACCGCGTCTACCCGGCCAGCAACCGCCAACTGGCGCACCAGATTGCCGAGCAGGGCTTGATCCTGTCCGAGTTTGCGCTGGGCATGGGCCCGCTGGCGCAGCACTTTCCACGCCGTAACCGCATCATCGCCGGCCTGTCGCGCGGCTGCCTGGTGGTAGAAGCCACCTTGCAAAGCGGCTCGCTGATCACCGCACGTCAGGCGCTGGAAGCCGGACGCGAGGTGATGGCCATCCCCGGCTCCATCCTTAACCCGCAAGCTCGGGGCTGCCACCGTCTGATCAAGGAAGGCGCCCGTTTGGTGGAAACCGTAGACGACGTACTGGACGAAATCGGCCGCCCGGCGGCACCGCCACCGCCCGCCACCACCGTTGACGCCCCGCGCGATGCAAGCCACAACCGCGCCGCCCGCCTTGCTCACCCGCAGCAGGCTGTCATGGACGCCATCGGTTACGATCCGGTAGACGCCGACATGCTGGGCGCCCGACTCGGGTTGACGCCGGGGGAGGTTTACGCGATGCTTCTCGAGCTCGAACTCCTCGGCCATGTCGACAGCATGCCAGGCGGGCGTTACCAACGCCGGGCCCCAGCCCCCTAGCCCTTACAACAAAACGATTCCTATAGATGTTTGACGTTCTCGCCTTTTTGCTTGAAGAATTCAATGACCCTGATCATTGCCCCCCGCGTGATGACCTGGGTCGCCAGTTGGCGGCTGCCGGTTTCGAAAACGACGAAATCAGCGATGCCCTCGACTGGCTGGACGGCCTGAACGAGCTGAACGAAGGTGCCTATCTGGGTGCCAACGAAGGCAGCGGCCTGCGCGTATTCCATGATTACGAAGTGTCACGCTTGCCCTGCGACGTGCGCGGTCTGATTGTGTTCCTGGAATCCAACGGCGCGCTGTCGCCGGCGCAGCGAGAGATGCTGATCGACCGCCTGCTGGCCATGCCGGACGACGAGATCACGCTGCCTACCGCCAAGCTGGCCGCCCTGATGGTGTTGTGGGCGCAGCGTGCAGAACTACCGGTACTGGTGGGCGAAGACCTGCTGTCCGCCCTGCACGGCGAACCCACCATGCAATGAAACCGCGCTGCGCGCCATCAAGGTTGGCCGCAGCGTGTTGACTCGACAAGAGCGCAAAACCTTGCGCTCTTGTTTTGTTTGATGAATACACAATATGTCGCGCCACGTGGCGTGCTACCGAAAACAAAGCAGACATGCCCTCCAGTCTCCTGATCGTCGAATCGCCGTCCAAGGCGAAAACGCTGAAAAAATATCTGGGCCCAGACTTCGAAGTCCTGGCCTCCTACGGTCACGTCCGCGACCTGGTGCCGAAAAACGGCGCCGTGGACCCGGAAAAAGACTTCGCGATGAAGTACCAGCTGATTGCGCGCAACAGCAAGCACGTGGACGCCATCGTCGAGGCCGTGGGCAAGGTGGACCATGTCTACCTGGCAACTGACCCGGACCGCGAAGGCGAAGCCATTTCCTGGCACCTGGTGGAAATCCTCAACAAGAAAAAGCTGTTGAAGGACCGTACCGCACAGCGCGTGGTGTTCCACGAGATCACCAAAAACGCGGTACTGGAAGCCATTGCCAACCCGCGTGCCATCGCACAAGACCTGGTAGACGCGCAGCAGGCACGCCGCGCGCTGGACTACCTGGTGGGCTTCAATCTGTCGCCGCTGCTGTGGAAGAAGATCCGCCGCGGCCTGTCCGCCGGCCGCGTACAAAGCCCGGCGCTGCGCCTGATCTGCGAACGTGAAAACGAGATCAAGGCCTTCGTCGAGCAGGAGTACTGGACCGTCCACCTGGACAGCCACAAGAGCCGCACCAAGTTCAGCGCCAAGCTGACCCAGTTTGCCGGCAAAAAGCTGGAGCAGTTCGACATCCCCAACGAGGCGGAACAAAGCCGCATCTTGGGCTTGCTGGCCGGCCACGACGCCAGCGTCGCCAGCATCGAGAAGAAAAAGAAATCGCGCAGCCCTGCCGCGCCGTTCACTACCTCGACGCTGCAACAGGAAGCCGTGCGCAAGCTGGGCATGACCACCGACCGCACCATGCGGACCGCGCAGCAGCTGTACGAAGGTATCGATATCGGCCAGGGTACCGTCGGTCTGATCACCTATATGCGTACCGACTCGGTGGCGCTCGCCAATGAAGCGGTAGAAGAAATCCGCGGCTATATCGGCGAACGCTTTGACGCCGAGCACCTGCCGAAGAACGCCGTCAGCTACAAGAACAAATCCAAGAATGCCCAGGAAGCGCACGAGGCAATCCGCCCCACGTCCATCCTGCGCACGCCGGAGTCGGTAAAGCCGTTCCTGACCACCGACCAGTTCAAGCTGTACGACATGATCTGGAAACGTACGCTGGCCTGCCAGATGGCGCCGGCCAAGTTCGACACTACCAGCATCGACATCCACGTCGGCCAGGGCGTCTTCCGCGCCAGCGGCCAGGTACTGGTGTTTGCCGGCTTCCTGTCGGTGTACGAAGAAGACGTCGATGACGCCGAAGACGAGGAAAACGCCAAGCTGCCGCTGCTGACCGAAGGCGAAAGCCTGCCGGTAGACAAACTGTACGGCGAACAGCACTTTACCCAGCCGCCGCCACGCTTCTCCGAAGCCAGCCTGGTGAAAGCGCTGGAAGAATTCGGCATCGGCCGGCCGTCTACCTACGCCAGCATCATCTCCACGCTGAAGGACCGCGAATACGTCATCATCGACAAGAAGCGCTTCTTCCCCACCGATACCGGCGACATCGTCAACAAGTTCCTCACCGAACACTTCGCCCAGTACGTGGACTACAACTTCACCGCCAAGCTGGAAAACCAGCTGGATGAAATTGCCAGCGGCAGCCGGCAGTGGGTACCGGTGATGGATAGCTTCTGGAAAGGCTTTTCCAAGCAGATCACCGAAAAAGAAGGCATTTCCCGCGCCGAAGTCACCACCGAAAGCCTGGACGAAGCCTGCCCGAAGTGCAGCAAACCGCTGTCGATCAAGTTCGGCAAACGCGGCCGCTTCATCGCCTGCACCGGCTACCCTGATTGCGACTACACCCGCAACGTAGGCGAAACCGCCGAGCAAGCCGCCGCCGAAGCGGAAGCACCGACCGTCATCGAAGACCGCACCTGCCCGGAGTGCGGCGGCGAGCTGCACATCAAGAAAGGGCGTTTTGGCAAGTTCATCGGCTGCGCCAACTATCCGAAGTGCAAGCACATCGAACCGCTGGAAAAACCGCGCGATACCGGCGTGCAGTGCCCGGAATGCAAGACCGGCAGCCTGATCGAACGCAAGAGCCGTTACGGCAAGCTGTTCTACAGCTGCAATACCTACCCCAAGTGCAAATACGCTACCTGGAACCCGCCGATCGCCGAGCCCTGCCCCAAGTGCAACTGGCCTATCCTGACGCTGAAGACCACCAAGCGTCGCGGTACCGAAAAAGTGTGCCCGCAGAAAGAATGCGGCTACGCCGAGCAGATTGCGCCGCCGGAAGGCAAGGCCGAGGCCTGAGCCTGAACAGCAAGACAGTCACTATCGTCGTTCACCAACGCCAGCCTACGGGCTGGCGTTTTTGTTTGCTGCCCGCGTGCATTTCACGCCAGACAGATAGCTAAACACCTGATTTCATTCTGAAATCATGGCAAAAAATCACTATCATTCACACCGCAGTCGCCCGCCACAGGCCAACAGGCCAGGCAACCCTTACCGGGCTTGCCAGACGGACGCCCTACCGGGCTAAAGCGCGCCCGTCAGTCGCGCCACACATCAGATCAAGGCGCCCTATCCGGGCATGCCTGCGGATACACCCATCATGAAAAGCCATTTCTTATTCACGGGCGGCAGTGTGCTTGCCGTCGTTTTTGCCATTGGCGGCGCATGGCCGCTACTGTCTGTTTCCTTCCTGGTGATGATGGCCGCCATCTGGCTGGCCGACCGCGAGCAGATTGCCGAACTGGCGCCGGCCACGCTGGCAATGTTTGTGCAGGAAGATCGCCCGCTACTGCCGCTGGACTACTTTCACGGCAGCCAGCTGTTGTGGTACCAAGCCGGCACCCCGGTATACCGCATCCTGCAAGCGCGGGACTCCACCTGGGAACTGGTCGGCAAGGAAGGTGAAGTGCCGCAGGAACGCGGCATGATCCGTGTGTTTCCCGGCCTGCTGTACCGCCGCCAGGCCCCGGGCAGCGAGGGCCAAGTGTGACGATTTACCCCTATCGAAACAAATAAACCAGCACCAAGGCATTTAAAGAAGACCTCGCCCCCCTCCCATAATGGCTCTCACAGCGCCACCCCGGCGCCCGGGAACCACCTTGGGAGAACGCCATGCTCGCCCGCCTTTTCAAACCCGCCGGTCCAACACTGAATGACGTGGCCGCCGAACTGGAAACCCTGCTTCACCTGCCTGCCACCCCAGCAGGGGACCCCATGCAACGCTACCGGGTCATCGTGACAGCACTCTCCTGGCAACAGCACGAATTGGCCAAGCTACAGCAAGCGCTGGAGAGCAGCCTGCAACGCCAGCAACGGCTGCAGTCCGAGCTCAGCCGGGAACAACAACGTCTGTATGAGCGCATGGAGCTGATGCAGGAAGCCACGGCCGACGGGCTGTGGGACATGGAGCTGACACCGGAACGGCCGCTGGGGGACGACTACCCGTTCTGGTGGTCGCAAGTTTTCCGCCGCATGCTGGGTTTCCAGGATGAACGCGATTTTCCCGACGTGCTGGGTAGCTGGTCGTCCCGCCTGCATCCCGAAGATCGCGACAAAACGCTAGCGGCGTTCCAGCGCCACCTGTACGACACCAGTGGCCAGACACCATACGACGTCATCTATCGTCTGCAGTTGAAATGCGGAGAATACCGCTGGTTTCGTGCACGGGGCGAAACCAAGCGCGATGCCCTGGGCCGGCCGCTGCGCGTTGCCGGCGCACTCACTGATATCCAGCAGCAACGCGAACAGGAACAAGCGTTGCAGACCACGATGACCCGCTTCGAACTGGCTACCGCCATGCTATCGGACGGGCTGTGGGACATGGAAGTCATCGCCGGCGACCCGGTCAATGCGGCCAACCCGTTCTGGTGGTCGGACCAGTTCCGGCACCTGCTGGGCTTCAGTGACGAACACGACTTCCCCAACGTGCTGGACAGCTGGGCATCGCGACTGCACCCGGAAGACCGCGAGCGGGTGTTTACCGCCTTCAAGGCGCACCTGATGGATCGCAGCGGCGATACCCCCTACGATATCGACTACCGGCTGATGCTGAAAAACGGGGAGTACCGCTGGTTTCGCGCCAAGGGGCAAACGCGGCGGGCCGCCGACGGCACCCCGTTACGCGTGGTGGGCGCGCTGACAGATATCGATGCGCTGAAGATGCAAGCCACACTGCATCAGCGCGAGCAAGCGCACCTGCAGCGGGTGCGGGACAACTACCGGCAGGTAGAAGCGCTGGTGGCCATCATCCGCGACATATCGGATCAGACCAACCTGCTGGCACTGAACGCCGCCATCGAAGCAGCCAGAGTAGGCGAAAGCGGGCGCGGCTTTGCGGTGGTGGCCGACGAAGTACGCAAATTGGCCGAGCGCACCCAGCAAGCCACCAGCCATATCGCCGCCCTGTCCAACGATAGCCAGCGCGAGTAACTCAACCCAGCAGCACCAACCCCCACACCAGCGCCAGATTGACCAGGCCCAGCAGCTGAGCAGCACTACCCATGTCCTTGGCGCGCTTGGCCAGCGGGTGACGCTCCAGCGACGTATGGTCCACTGCCGCCTCGATCGCCGAATTGAACAGCTCGATGATCAGCGTCGCCAGCGAGCACGCCACCAGCAGTGCCCGCGCCAGTGGCGAGGCAGGCACCACAAACAGCGCCAGCGGGATCAGTACGATGGCGAGCAGGGTCAGTTGACGGAAAGCGTCTTCGTGCCGGAACGCGGCACGCAAGCCGTCCAGCGAATAGCCAAAGGCATTGATCAAGCGTTTGACGCCGGTTTTGCCCTTGAACGGGCTTTCCTGGTGCAAGCTCATGGTGTTCCTGTGTGGTGGGTTCTGGGTGGCGGGCCTTGCCACTGCAGGCGCGATGCCAGACCGGCAGGCAGCCAGGCCTCGCCGCGGGCATCGATCAGCAGCCAGCCGGCCAACCCAAAGCGGTCCGCGTAGCGCGGCGCGGCGCGCGGCCCGGCAAAATAGATCGGTTTGGACGCCACATCAGACAGCAAACCGGCGCGCGGGCCGGGACGGCTGATGACGGACACGGATTGTACGTCACAGCGGCTTTGCGCGTCGCGCGGGTCGATCAGGTGGCAATAACGCCGGCCACTCAACATGAAATAGCGTTGATAGTCACCCGACGTACCGATAGCCTCCCCGTCGGCCAACGCCAGGGTGGCCATTGCCTCCGGCCGGCGCGGGTGGCGGATGCCCACCCGCCACGGCTCGCCCCCCGGCTTGCTGCCCAGCGCAATGACGTTGCCGCCGATATTCAACAATGCCGAGCTGATGCCAGCCTTAAGCAGGCGCTGCCGGCTGCGATCCAGCGCCCAGCCCTTGGCCATGCCGCCAAAATCCAGCTGCACGGCAGGGTTACGACTCAGCCAGCGACCGTCCTGCTGCAATACATCCGCCATCCGCGGCCTGGCCGCCGCCAAGTCGGCCAGCGTGTCGGCCGCCGGCAGGCGCGCGGCGTACTGTTCTGCGTGGAAGCCCCAAGCCGCCACCATCGCGCCGATGGCCGGCGAGAACAGCCCGTCTGTCTGTACCTCCAGTTGCTGCGCCTGGGTCAGCAAGTCGGTCAGCCGCGGCGAGGCTGTGAAGCGTTCGCCGCTGGCGATGGCCAGGTTGGCCGCGTACACCTCGCCACCCGGCTGCCAGGCGTGCAGCTGGCGGTGCAGCCCGTCCAGATCGGCCAGCACCGCCGCCGCGGCGCGCTGTGCGCGGGCCGGGTTGGCGTCGTATACCGTCAGCTCCACGCGGGTACCGAACACATAGCTTTCCTGACGCCATGGCTCCGGCGCACGCTGGCACGCCGCCAGCACCAAAACGACAAAGGCGGCCGAAGCCGCCTGCCATAGCCGGGTTGGCCGCATCAGGCCGCGTGCCCGCAGGCGCGCTCCAGCGCGTCGATGAAGAGGCCCGCCACGTTGATGCCGGCCTGATCCATGATCTCGCGGAAGCAGGTAGGGCTGGTGACGTTGACCTCGGTAAGGTAGTTGCCGATCACGTCCAGCCCGGCCAGCAGGATGCCGCGGCGCTTCAGCTCCGGCGCCAGTGCGGTGGCGATCTCACGATCGCGCTCGCTCAGCGGCCGGGCTTCGCCACGGCCACCGGCTGCCAGGTTGCCACGGGTCTCGCCGTTCTGCGGAATGCGCGCCAGGCAGTAATCTACCGGTACACCATCGATGACCAGCACACGCTTGTCGCCATCGCGGATCTCGGGGATGTAGCGCTGCGCCATCACGGTTTGCGTGCCGTGGTGGCTGACGGTTTCGATAATCACGTTCAGGTTGGGGTCATCCGGCGTGACGCGGAAGATGCCGCTACCGCCCATGCCGTCCAGCGGCTTCAGGATGGCGTCCTGGTGCTGACGCACAAAGCGCTTCAAGCGGTCCGGGCGCGAGGTCACCATGGTGGGGGCGGTCTGTTCGGGAAAGTTCAGGATCGCCAGCTTCTCGTTGAAGTCGCGCAGCGCCTGGCCGCGGTTGAACACACGGGCGCCCTGGGCCTCGGCCAGCGTCAGCAGTTGGGTGGCGTACAGGTATTCCAGGTCGAATGGCGGGTCCTTGCGCATGATGACGGCAGAGAAATTCTGCAGCGTCATGCGCTGGCGCTCGCCCTTCTTGAACCACTCTTTCCCCCCCTTGCCGGTCAACGATACCGGGCAAGCCTCGGTCAGCACCCGCTCGCCTTCCACGTACAGGTCGGCCGCCTCGCAGAACCAGACGGCGTGGTTGCGCTTGTGCGCTTCCTCCATCATGGCAAAGGTGGTGTCCTTGTGGATCTTGAAGCTTTCCAGCGGGTCGGCAATGAACAGGATGTGCATATTGAGGCTTCCAGGGTTGGCCGCAAGGCCGGGTTATTCGGCGTCCGGGTCGGTGGCTTCCAGCTCCAGCGACGCGGCCAACAGTGCCAGCCGTGCCACCACGCCGTAGGCGTAGAAGCGGTTGGGCGGGGCGTCGGGGCCGGCTTTATGGTCGGGCAGGCATGGGGTTTCGAACGACAGCGGCACGAAGTGCATGCCCGGCGCGTTGAGATTCTCGTCCACACCGCGGCCGGTATGCACGCGGTAGAAACCACCCACCACATAGCGGTCCATCATGTACACCACCGGCTCGGCCACGGCGTCGTTGATCGACTCGAACGTATGCACGCCTTCCTGCACGATGACTTCGCTGACTTCCAGGCCTTCTTTCACTACCGACATCTTGTTGCGTGCCTTGCGGTTGAGGCCGATCACCTCTTCCGGTGACTTCACGCTCATCACGCCCATACCGTAGGTACCAGCGTCAGCCTTCACGATCACGTACGGGTCGTGGCTGATACCGTACTCGCGGTATTTGACACGGATGCGGTCCAACATCTGCGCCACGCTTTCGGCCAGCGCGTCTTCGCCCTGACGGGTGTGGAAGTCCAGACCGCCAGTGGCGCTGAAGTAAGGGTTGATCAGCCACGGGTCGATGGAAATCAGCTGCGCGAAGTCGGCTGCCACTTTGTCGTAGGCGGCAAAGTGATTGGTCTTGCGACGCACCGCCCAGCCGGCGTGCAACGGTGGCAGCAGGTTCTGTTCGATGCCGGCCAGTACCGGCGGCAGGCCGGCAGACAAGTCGTTGTTGAGCAGCACGATACACGGGCTGAAGCCGTCGGCCAGCACGACGCGGCTACCACGGCGTTCCATCGGCTCCACGGTGATCACGGCACCGTTGGCCGCGGTCAGCTGCGTCGGCTCGGTGATTTCCGGGTTTAGCGTGCCCAGCCGCACCTTCAGGCCAGCCTGCTCGAAGATGTGCACCAGTGCGGCCACGTTCTGCAGGTAGAAGGTATTGCGGGTATGGTTTTCCGGAATCAGCAGAATGCTTTTGGCCTTGGGGCAGACGCGGTCGACGGCGCTTTGTGCGGCTTGTACCGCTAGCGGCAGGAAATCGGGGTTGAGGTTGTTATGGCCACCGGGGTACAGGTTCATGTCTACCGGCGCCAGCTTGAAACCACTGTTACGCAGGTCCACCGAGCCGTAGAACGGGGCGGCATGGTTGTGCCACTGACTGCGGAACCAGTGTTCGATATGCGGCTGGGCCGTCAGGATGCGGCTCTCCAGCTCCAGCAACGGGCCGGTCAGTGCGGTGGTCAGGTGCGGTACGGTCATGGTGCCCTTTCTGCGGCGAAAGCGGTAATTGATGCATGGTGGGGTCGCGCCGCCACTTATTCAACCCCGTTAATAATAGGGTCCACGCGCCGGCAAAACAAAAAGGCACGCGGGTGCGTGCCTTGGTCGGTTTGATAGCAGCCTTCTTACAGCGGCCAGTCTTCGCCGTACGCTTGCTGGTACAAGGACTTGAGCTTGTCCCAGTCGAAGTAATGGTTCTGCGGGCCGTGGCTGGTGACCTTGATGGCACCCAGCACATTGGCCAGACGACCGGTGATCTTCCAGTCGTAACCGTGCTTGATGCCGTACAGCAGGCCGGCGCGGAATGCATCACCGCAGCCCATCGGGTCAACCGGCTTGATGGGCATTTGTACGCGTGGAATCAAATGAATGGTGTCGTCGACGTAGATCTCGGCGCCCTTGGAGCCGCGGGTCACGATCAGCGCCTTTACCTTGTCTTTCAGCACTTCCACCGGCAGGCCGGCGCGCTCGCGCATCAGTTCGCTCTCGTAATCGTTGATGGCGACGTAGGTGGCCAGTTCGACGATCTCGTTCAGCTCGTCGCGCGACAGCAGCGGCAGCTCCTGGCCCGGGTCGAAAATGAACGGGATACCAGCGGCGTGCAGCTCGCGGGTATGCTGCAGGAAGGCGGCGTGGCCACCGGGCGAGACGATGGCTACCTGCACCGGCTCTTTGACGTCAGCGATGTGGTTGACGGTGGCGTGGTCCATCGAACCGGGGTGGAACGCCATCAGCTGGTTGCCGTCCTTGTCGGCGATGCCGAAGCATTGCGACGTATACTGGCCGCGGATGGTGCGAATGAAGCGGTCATCCACACCGGCGCGCTTCAGGTGCTGGCGGTAAGGCTCGAAGTCCTCGCCGACGGCGCCCATTACCAGCGGCTTTTCACCCAGCAAGCACAGACTGTAGGCAATATTGCCCGCCGGGCCACCAAATTCGCGACGCATGGTCGGCACCTTGAAGGTGGTGGAGATCTTGTGCAGCTGATCGGGCAGGATATGGTTGTCGAAGCGGTCTTCGAAATTGAACAGGGTATCGTAGGCCAGCGCCCCGCAGACGAGAATGGACATGACTCGCGCGCAAACAAAAAAGTAATCGGCGAGTTTATCATGAACGTTTGTTTACGGTCAGCAGCGAACTGCGGCCAACGTGCAGATATCAAAGCACTTTTTACTATCAAAACGGAATAAAAATGCGCACATCCACACGACTGCGACAGACACTGCTGCTGGCCCTGCTAGCCGGGTTCAGCCTGGGGGCGCACGCGGCCGGCGTACTGGACAAGGCCAAGCTCAGCCTGACCAGCGGCCAGCCCGCTGCCTTTGCACCGTTTCAGGGCAAGTATACGGTGGTGAACTTCTGGGCCACTTGGTGTGCGCCGTGCCGGCAGGAAATGCCGATGCTGTCGCGGGTAGCCACCCGCTACGCCAGCAAGGGCATCAAGACGGTGGGCATTGCACTGGATCAGCCGGAGCAGGTGACGGCCTTCCTCAAACAAACCCCGGTGAGCTACCCGATCCTGATGAGTGACGGCGACGGCATCGCCGTGATGCGGCAACTAGGTAACCAGAGCGGTGGCCTGCCCTACACCGTTATCCTGGACGCCAAGGGCAAACCGGTGAAGCAGTTGCTGGGCCTGCTGGACGAAAAGGCGTTACTCAAAACCCTGTCCGCCCTATGACACGTCCGCACCGTTAGCCTGTAGCTGCGGCATGCCCGACAACAGGTTGCGGACAGCCTGACTGTGCTGCTGGCGCAAACGGAGCAGTGACGGCAATTGCTGCTGGACGGCCTCCTCGTCTTGCAGGCACAGCGCCTGCCACATTTGCAGGCTCATCTGCTGCAACTCGGACTGCAGCTGCCCCAGCAAGGCATAGTCCGGGTGGGCGCCATAACGCATCAGGCCGTCGGTACCGTACCAGCGCAAGAACCGTTCACCCAGATCATCATCCCAGCCCCCTCGGGCCTCTCCCCCCTGGGCCATGGCAAACAGCCGATCCAGCTGGGCGCCCAGGTTCAATTCCAGGCCGAACAGGAAGATATCGTCCTGGGTCCAGCGCTTGCGTGCTGTCTGGCGCCAGGCGGGTGGACTTTGCCAGTGCTGACACCAGCTTACGACCTCGTCAGCCGGCATCGGCTTGGCAATGCCATAGCCCTGCGCCACGTCGCACCCCAGATGCAGTAACAAATTGCCTAACTCGATGGTTTCCACGCCTTCTGCCACCAACTCGCGGCTAAAGGCTTCTGACAACCCGATAATGCCCTGCACAATGGCCAGATCATCGCTGCTTTCCAGCATGCTGCGCACGAACGACTGGTCGATCTTGAGCTTGTCGGCCGGCAAGCGCTTCAGGTACAGCAAAGAGGAATAGCCGGTACCGAAGTCGTCCAGCGAAAAGCGCACCCCCAGTGCCTGACAGGTCTGGATCAGGCGGCTCACGTGGTCGATGTCGGACAAAGCTGTACTTTCCAGTACCTCTATTTCCAGCATGCCGCGCGGCACGTCGGGGTGGGCCTCCAGCAGCTCGGCCAGCCGCTCGACAAAATCAGGCTGTTGCAGATGATGAGCCGAAATGTTGACGCTGACCGACAATACCCTGCCCTCGCCGCGCCAGGCAGCCATCTGTTGCAATGCGGTGGCAATCACCCACTCGCCAAGCCGGGTATCCAGGTGGGTATCCTCCACATCCGGCAGGAAAGCGCCCGGCGGCAATACACCACGCTGCGGATGGTGCCAACGCATCAGCGCCTCCATGCCGACGATCTGGCCATCGCGCATATTGACCTTGGGCTGGTAGTACAGCTGCAATTCGCCCTCTTCCAGTGCCAGCGCCAGGCGCTGCAGGCTTTGCAAACGGCTGCGGCTCTGCTTGTCGTGTTCGGCGTCGAAAATCTGGTAGCCATTGCGGCCCAGATCCTTGGCTTTGTACATCGCCTGGTCGGCGTGACGCAGCAAGGTATCGGCATCCTGCTCATCCTGCGGGTACAAGGTAACGCCGATACTGGCCGACACCTGTACCTCGATGTCGCCGATGTCACAAGGTTGAGCCACGGTTTCCAGCACCTGGTGCAGGCTGCGATGGCAGGCATCGATGTCCGGCAAGCCGGATAGCAGCAAGGCGAACTCGTCGCCTCCCAGACGCGCGACGGTATCCCCCCCCCGCATCACCCCTTGCAAGCGCTCGGCAATGCGGATCAGCAGTTGGTCGCCAACATCGTGGCCGTAGCGATCATTGACGCGCTTGAAACCGTCGAGGTCCATGAAACATATGGCCAGCCACTGCTCGCTGCGGGCTGCCTGGGCAATAGCCACCCGCATGCGGTCGCCCAGCAGCACGCGGTTGGGTAGCTGGGTCAGCGGGTCGTGATGCGCCATGCGGTCCAGACGGGCTTCCTGCTCTTTCATCACCGTAATGTCGGCAAATACCGCGATATAGTGACGCACGGCCCCCTGCTGGTCATAAATGACCGATATCGATAGCAGCACCGGATACAGGGTACCGTCCTTGCGCCGGTTCCACACTTCGCCCTGCCAGTGCCCCTGCTGCTGCAGGGTGTCGGCGATGGCCTGATAGAAAGCCGGCTCATGGCGACCGGAATAAAAATGCGCCGGCAACTGGCCCACCACTTCGTCCCGGCGATAACCGCTTATCTCACACAAGGCGCGGTTGACATCGACCACCCGCCCGCTGGCATCGGCAATCACAATGCCTTCACGCGAATGCTTGAACACGCCGGCCAGCAATTGCAGCCGGCCTTCAGCCCGACGCAGGTCGGAGATATCGTTCCAGGCACCGATGATGCCGGCAATTTCGCCGTCTTCGTCGTAAAACACATCTTTGGAAAAAATGACGTGCCTCTGCTGGCCGTGCTGGTCGGTCAGCAAGCCCGGATATTCCTGATGGCCCTGCCCCGCATGCAAAGCTTCGTCGTGGCGGGCGTGCAAGGCGGCCAACTCTGCCGGCCACAGTTCGGCGGCCATCTTGCCGCGGATATCTCGCCGGCTCAGGCCGGTAACACGGGCAAACGCGTCGTTGCAGCCCATGTAGCGGCCCTGCGCGTCCTTGTAGAATACCGGCATCGGCATGGCTAACAGCAGCATGTCGGTAAAGCGCTGGCTCTTGGCCCATTTTTCATCGGCCGACTGCACCGCCACCGCCATGCGGTTGAACGCCAGCCCCAGGCGGCCAACCTCATCCACACCATCCTCCGGAGCGCGCACCGAGAACGTGCCGTTACCCAGCGACTCGGCAGCCCGGGTCAGGCGCTTCAGACGGCGTACGATCCACAGCGTGATCAGTACCATCCAGATGGTGGCCAGGACGCCAGCAACGATGACGATCGGCGCGGTGCGCTGCACGAAGTTGATGAAGATCTGCCGCACTTCGGCAACACGCAAGCCCAAGCTGACCTCGCCCTGGATCAGCTTGAAACGGGTATCGAACAAGGCGTCGTCATGACCGCCGATTTCGGCGTCGGGCTCCGGTATCGCGGTTTCATGCCCGCTGCTAGCCATCACCCGTCCGCTGCTGTCGCGTACTACCAGATAAGCCAGGTCACTGGAGCGCGTCAGTTCGTCCACGATTTCCTGCAAGGTGCTGTAGTCACGCTCCAGCACCGGCGCCACCAAGGCGGCGCGCAATTCAACCTGCAGGCTGCCCAGGCGCGCCCGCGTCTGTTCGACCACCATCTCCCGCATCATGTGCACGCTTTGCCACGCAATGCTGGCGAACAGCAGCAGCTGCACAACGAACAAGGCGGGGATGATGATCCAGGCCAGCGAGCGGGGGCGCAGGTCGATTGCCATTATTTCAGCATGACCTTCAGGTCCTGCACATACGGGTCCAGCGCCTTCATGTCCGCCGGTGCGATTTCCTTCAGCCCGTCATGCCCCAGCTCCTTGCTGAACACCTTGCCCAGTTCGGTCTGATTGGCAAACTGCAGCAACTGGCTGCGCAATGCCATGATGCGCTCTTGCCCCAGACGCTTGTGTGCCAGGTAGAGCAAAGGCGTGGTCTGTGGCAAACGCTTCATGATGCGCACCCGTGCCGTGGTGCCCGGGTGCAGTTGCCGCATCGCCGTCACCGAAATGATGGCCGCTTCGGACTCGCCATTCAGCAACGCTTGTACCGAGTTGGCGTGGCTGCCGGCGGGGCGGATGGTCACGTCGCGTCCGGGTTCCAGCCCGTTCTGCGACAGATAGCGGTGCGCCGCGAGGGTAAGGTTAGCCAGCTTGTCACTGGTCGACACCACCTTGTTACGCAAGGCGTCTACCTCCTGCGGGCCATCAAGACGGGTCACCAGCAGGGGCTCGAGATTGGTTAGCGGACGGGCCAGCGGGATATAGCCGTAGTCAAGCTGCGCGAGTCGGCCAAAATATGGCGAGGTGGCGATAATGTCGTAGCGCCCTTTGCGGGTACGCTCCAGGTAGCTCTGGTAATCGGGAGCAGACTCCAGCAGCACCGGTGTGCCCAGCGACAACTGCAATTGAGCCCGCATCGGCTCGTACAGCTCAGCCAGCTTGCGTGCCGACAGATACGGCACGACGCCCAGCACCAGCATGTCTGCCGCGAACGCAGCCGGGGCCAGACAGCAACAAGCCAGACACAGCAACAGGAATTTTCTGGCCATTCGGCATTCCCTTATCATTTTGGTGGTAATTCACTCGTCACGCAGACAGCAAACCCCGTGACCTGCGTTTAAATAGTTCAGGCCATCGCTTATGAATGTAACGCGAACTGCGCCGCCCAATCTAGCATTTCAATAAATATGAATTTTTGATTTGGGCAAATTTTAGCGGCAATTAGTTTTTTTATGGCAAAAATGCCGCAATTCATTCAATTGAAATGCCAAAAGAATATAACAAGAGAATAAAAAAAGACTGCCGCAAAATGCGGCAGTCCCCTCGCCTACTGACAATACGGTCGGGACGCATTCACTGCCCCGCCTGTCGAGCGCTTGTTCAATAAATCAGATGCTGGCGGCCAACCTCGCACCCTGGTCGATGGCACGCTTGGCGTCCAGCTCGGCGGCCACATCGGCACCACCAATCAGGTGTACCGGCTTGCCCGCGTCCAGCAGCGGCTGCTGCAGCTCGCGCAGCGGGTCCTGGCCGGCGCAAATGATCACGTTGTCCACCGCCAGTACCTGCGGCTCGCCTTTAATAGTCACGTGCAGGCCGGCGTCGTCGATCTTGTCGTAGCTAACACCCGGAATCATGGTGACGTTCTTCATCTGCAGGCTGGCGCGGTGGATCCAGCCGGTGGTCTTGCCCAAGCCTTCCCCTACCTTGCTGCTCTTGCGCTGCAGCAGGTACACCTCACGCGGGCTGGGGTGCGGCTGCGGGCCGCTGGCCGCCAGGCCGCCTGCTGTGGTGACGTCCATGTCTACACCCCACTCCTTCATGAAGGTGGGCACATCCTGCGACGGGCGGGTGCCTTCGTGGGTCAGGTACTCGGCCACGTCGAAACCGATGCCGCCAGCGCCGATGATGGCCACCTTGCGGCCAACCTCGCGGCGATGCTTCAGCACATCGAGGTAGCTCAGCACCTTCGGGTGGTCGATACCAGCGATCGGCGGCTGACGCGGGCTAATGCCGGTAGCCAGGATCACTTCGTCAAAAGCCGCCAGATCCGCCGCGGCAACACGGGTATTCAGCTGCAGCGTAACGCCGGTCTTGTCGATACGACGGCCGAAGTAACGCAGCGTCTCGTAAAACTCTTCCTTGCCCGGCACCTGCTTGGCCACGTTGAATTGGCCGCCGATCTCGCTGCCGGCGTCAAACAGCGTCACATCGTGGCCGCGCTCGGCGGCGATGGTGGCAAACGCCAGGCCGGCCGGGCCGGCACCAACCACCGCCAGCTTTTTCGGCGTAGCGGTCGGCAGGTAGTTGAGTTCGGTTTCACGACAGGCGCGCGGGTTCACCAGGCAGCTGGTGAGTTTGCCTTGGAAGATGTGGTCGAGACAGGCCTGGTTGCAGCCGATACAGGTATTGATCTCGTCGGCACGGCCCTGCTCGGCCTTGATCACGAACTCGGGGTCGGCCAGGAACGGGCGCGCCATCGACACCATGTCGGCGCAGCCTTGCGCCAGGATGTCTTCGGCCACCTCGGGGGTGTTGATGCGGTTGGTGGTGATCAGCGGAATGCCCACTTTGCCCATCAGGCGCTTGGTCACCCAGGCAAAGCCGCCGCGCGGCACGCTGGTGGCGATGGTCGGTACCCGCGCTTCGTGCCAGCCGATACCGGTATTGATGATGTTGGCGCCGGCTTTTTCCACCTCGGCGGCCAACTGTTCCACTTCACCCCAGGTGCTACCGTTATTGACCAAGTCCAGCATCGACAGCCGGTAGATGATGATGAATTCACGCCCTACCGCCTCGCGCACGGCACGCAATACCGCCAGCGGGAAGTGGATGCGGTTTTCGAAGCTACCACCCCAGCCGTCGGTACGCTTGTTGGTGTGCTGTGCGATGAACTGGTTGATCAGGTAGCCTTCCGAGCCCATCACTTCCACGCCGTCGTAACCGGCTTGCTGGGCCAGGCGGGCGCAGCGGGCAAAATCGGCGATGGTGCGCTGGATGTCGTCTTCGGACATTTCGCGCGGGCGGTAAAAATTGATCGGCGCACAAATGGGTGACGCCGATACCAGGTTTTCCTGGAAGCTGTAACGGCCGGTATGCAGGATCTGCATCGCGATCTTGCCGCCGGCTGCGTGTACGGCGTCGGTCACGATGCGGTGGTGCGGCACTTCGGCCTCGTCGGCCAGCATCGAGGCCCCTTCGGCCACGCGGCCTTCTTCGTTCGGCCCCACGCCGCCGGTCACGATCAGGCCCACGCCACCACGCGCGCGTTCGGCGTAGAACGCGGCCATTTTCTCGAAGCCTTGCGGTGCTTCTTCCAGACCGGTGTGCATGGAACCCATCAACACACGGTTTTTCAGCGTGGTAAAGCCCAGGTCCAGCGGTGCCAGCAAGTGCGGGTAAGCCGTCATGATGTTCGTCCTCGTGTTGGTTGCGCGGCAACAGCAGGCAGTCACCGCGGCACTGCATTCGTTATAGGGTGTCCAGTGTGCGAGAAAAGATACTTACTAGTTAGTAAGCTGTCAATGCGCGCACCGCGCCATGACAAATGAACACCGCGCGGCGGGCGCGGAATCGCCTAGAATGAGTGCACATTTCCATAAAATCAGGGAGCGCCACATGTGCCAAAGCCATCAAATTGAACTCGCCACCACCCAGCTCGGGCGTCGTCGTTTTGTACAGCTGGCCACGCTAGGCGGTAGCGCCGCGCTGCTGGGCAGCTTCCTGCCCGCCACGGCTGACGCTGCCGGCGGTACCGACGCGCTGTTGCTGTCGTGCATGGACTACCGGCTGGTCGACGAGACCGAAGCCTTCATGGCAGGCCGCGGCATGAAAAACAAGTACGACCACATCGTGCTGGCCGGCGCCTCGCTGGGCGCCATCACCAGCAAGTTTCCGGCCTGGAACCAGGCGTTCTGGGAGCACCTGGACGTGGCGATCAGCCTGCACCACATCCACAAGGTGATGATTCTGGATCACCGTGACTGCGGCGCCTACAAGGTGGTACTGGGCGAAGACTTCGGCAAACTACCCGAGAAAGAAACCCAGGTCCACGCCGAAACCCTGATGGCGCTGCGCAAGCAGATTCTGGCCAAGTACCCGCAGCTGCAAGTGGAAACCTACCTGATGGCACTGGACGGCAGCGTTCAGCAGGTGCTGCCCAAGGCCTGAGCGCTACCCGCAAATGCAAAGCCCCGCGTCTTGGCGCGGGGCTTTGTCATGCCGGCGGCAGCGGGCTACCGTTCAGGCGCTGATGCGGTTGAGCCAGGCCAGCAGGTCGGCCTCCAGTTGGGCACGGTTGGTTTCGTTGTGCATCTCGTGGCGGCCACCCGGGTAGACCGTGACCGTCACGTCCTGCAAGCCGGCGGCGCGATAGCGTTTGGCCAACTGCCCCAGCCCGAATTTGCCCAGGCTGACCGGGTCCCGGCTGCCGGCCTGCAACCATACCGGACACGCCTTGGGCAGGGCGCGGCCGTCAGCCTCGCCTTTTTCCATATCGATGATGCCGCCAAACAAATCTATCCACAGCTGCGGGGTAGGATGTTGGCCGCATAGCGGGTCGGCAATGTAGGCGTCGACCTGCGCCGGGTCGCGGCTGAGCCAGTCCAGCCGGGTACGCGCCGGCAGGAAACCCAGGTTGAAGCTGCCAAACACCAGCGTAGTCATGAACGGGTTAGGCCGGTCGGCGCCCCCCAGCCTGGCGGCCAACCTGGCCACGCCGCGCATGACGCGCGCCAGATGGCGCTGGCGATAGCCGGTCGCCGACAGCACCAGGCCGGCCAGCCGCTGACCGTGGCGCAGCATGAAGGCGCGGGCGATGAAACTGCCCATGCTGTGACCGAACAAAACCACCGGGCGCTCGTGACGCTGGCGGGCGTAGTCCACCACCGTGCGCAGGTCGTCCACCACCTGCTGCCAGCCACCGTGGGCGGCAAACCAGCCCGGAATGACCGCATGGCGGCCGTGACCACGGTGGTCGTGCGCGTACACGGCATAGCCGGCCGCCACCAGGTGCCCGGCCAGCGCGTGGTAGCGGCCGGCATGTTCGCTCATACCATGGCTGATCACCACCACGGCGCGTGGCGTACCGGCCGGCAGCCAGCACAGGCCGTGGAGGGTGGCGTCGTCGCTTGCGGCGAGGGTGAAGGCCTGGCTTGCCGTCATGATGGGTCCTTGTAGGGGTCAGAACTTGTCGGCGCGCAGTACGCCGACATCCGACACATAGAGTATCAGGCCGTAGTCGGCCAGGTAGGCCTGTTCGCAGCGCAGCGCGATGGCCTCTGCCACTTGTGCATCGCATACCACATCGATGCGGATATTGCGGTCGAAGCTCCATGCCCCGCCCTGCACGCCATGGGCGCCACCGCCCCGCGCGTCCACCACGGTATAACCGTGGGCGCCCAGGCGCTGGATATCGCGCACCAGGCGCTCTTCCAGCACCGACTCGGTGACGATGGTCAGCAGTTTTTTGTTATGAAACGGCATGATGGTCCTTTCAGGCGTAGGCCAGCTGCGCCAGCCACAGGTAGAGCGGAATGCCCAGCAGCAGGTTGAACGGGAAGGTCACCCCCAGGCTGGCGGCCAGCGAGATGGCCGGGTTGGCCTCCGGCACGGCAATACGCATGGCGGCCGGGGCGGCAATATACGATGCCGACGCGCACAGCGTGGCCAGCAGCATGGCCCCGCCCACCGACAGCCCCATCAGCATGGCCACGCCCAGACCGATTGCGGCAAACAGCAACGGCATCAGCAGCGCCATCGCCACCAGGAATGCACCGCTCTTGCGCAGGCCGGACAGCTTGCCGGCGGTCAGCAGGCCCATCTCCAGCAGAAACAGCGACAGCACCGGCTTGAACAGGTCGATATACAGCGGCGACAGGCTCTTGATACCGTCGACACCGGCCAGCCAGCCGATCAGCAGGCCGCCGATCAGCAACACCATGCTCTTGCCCAAAAACACCTCGTGGCCCAGCCGTGCCCACTTGACGCGGCGCTCGCCACCCAGCCGTGCCAACAACACGCCCACCACCAGCGCCGGCATTTCCATCACCGCCAGAAACACCGTCAGCTGCGGCTCTGCCTCCACCCCTTGGCGCGCCAGGTAGGCGGTGGCCACGGCAAACGTCACTACGCTGACCGAACCGTAATGCGCGGCGGTGGCCGCCGCGTCGGCGCGGCCCAGTTTCAGCCGCAACAGGGCAAAAGCCAGCAGCGTTAGCACCGCGCCCAGCAGGATGACGCTGGCTACCTGCCACAGCACGGCAGCGCCGGCCAGCTTGGACAGCGCCACGCCGCCCTTCAGACCAATGGCAATCAGCAGGAACACCGACAGCGTCTCGTACAGCGCCGGTGGCAGTTTGAGGTCGGACTTGGCCAGCGCGGCCAACAAGCCCAAGATGAAGAACAGTACGACGGGGTCCAGCGTCATCGGAATGCCTCGCAAGATGGATTGGCGCCATCATAACGCAAGCAAAAGCAACGCCAACCCTTTGCTGAACAGGGGTTTACCGCGCCATAGCACCAGGGAAACCCGGCGGCTACCGCATCAACTGCGCATGCGGTTGGTATCGAAGGCCGGATTGCGCAAGGACGTCAGCACGTGGTCGCGCCAGGCGCCGTTGAGGAACAGGTAATCCTTGGCCTGGCCTTCGACTTCGAAGCCCAGTTTTTCCAGCAGGCGGGCACTGCGTGCGTTATTGGGCTGATAGTTGGCCTGGATGCGGTGCAACGCCAGCTCGCCAAACGCGTAGTCGATCACCGCTTGTACCGCTTCCGCCATCATGCCCTGGCCTTCAAAGCCATGATCGATGCTGTAGCCCAGGTGGCAGGCCTGAAAGGCGCCGCGCACGATATTGCTGAGGTGAACGGTACCGATTACCTGCCCCGGCTGCTTGTCGTGCATCACCAGAAACAGCGCACCACGGCCGTTGCGAAACTCCTCGATGTGCTCGCGCAGGCGCATGCCCCAGAACAGCTCGGTAAAGTACATGTCGCCACGGGTAGGCTCCCACGGCGCCAGGTGCGCACGGTTGCGCAGCTGGTAATCGCGCACGGCACGCGCCCACGGCGCTTCGGGCGGCAGCAATTGCAGGCGGGCGGTACTCAACATCGGCTGACTGGCCATCGACTTGGCTCCATCGATAATGCGTAAAGACGGCAAGTATGCCACCAGTGCCGCGCTGTAGCAGCAAAATTACGGCCAGCCCCGGCATCTGCCAGCGTGGCTGCCGCGCGCCGCAGCGCCATGGCAAAACACCCGCCGTCCAGCAGGTGGACGACGGGTGTCGATACGACCAGGGCTAGCCTGGCGGCCAACCGTGGTAACAGGCTCAGCCGGTCAGGCGTTCGAGCGCTTCGCGGTATTTGGCGGCGGTTTTCTCGCGCACGTCCAGCGGCACTTGCGGCGCCGGCGGCTGCTTGTTCCAGCCGGAAGCCTCCAGCCAGTCGCGCACGAACTGCTTGTCGAACGACGGCGGGGTGCTGCCTTCCGCATAGCTGTCAGCCGGCCAGAAGCGGCTGGAATCCGGGGTCAGCGCTTCGTCCATCAGCACCAGCGTACCGTCGGCGTCCAGACCGAACTCGAACTTGGTATCGCAAATGATGATGCCGCGCTTGGCCGCGAACTCGGCAGCGGTCTTGTACAGCAGGATGGCGGTGTCACGCACCTTGGCGGCCAGCTCGGTGCCAACAATGGCTTCACACTGGGCGTAGGTGATGTTCTCGTCGTGATCGCCCACCGCCGCCTTGGTGGACGGGGTGAAGATCGGCTGCGGCAGCTTGCTGGATTCCTGCAGGCCAGCCGGCAGCGCGATGCCGCACACGGTGCCGGACTTCTGGTATTCCTTCCAGCCGGAGCCGGCCAGATAGCCGCGCACCACGGCTTCGATCATCACCGGCTTCAGGCGCTTGGCCACCACGGCACGGCCGGCTACCAGCGGCAGCTCGGCCGCAGCCACCACGTCTTCCACTTTGTCGCCGGTGAGGTGGTTCGGCACCACGTCTTTCAGCGTATCGAACCAGAAGTTGGAGATGGCGGTGAGGATCTGGCCCTTGCCCGGAATCGGGTCGTCCAGGATCACGTCGAAGGCGGACAGGCGGTCGCTGGCCACCATCAGCATGCGCTGGTCGTCGATTTCGTACAGGTCGCGTACTTTACCCGAGTAGATTTTTTTCAGGCTGGTCAGTTGGGTCATGAAACTTCCTTCACAAAACAAAAAGCGACGCCTTGTGGGCGTCGCCTGAATGCTTACAGCGTATCTTTCAGTGCACGGGCCTGTTCCAGCGCGTCGTCAACGCTGGCTGCCAGCACGCAGTAGTGGCCCATCTTGCGGCCAACGCGCGCCTGCTTTTTACCGTACAGGTGCAGGTGGGCGTTGGGGGCTTCCATCAGCACCGCCCAGTTGGGCTCGCCACCGTCGTCCTGCCACACATCGCCCAGCAGGTTCACCATCACCACCGGTGACAACAGGCCGGTATTGCCCGGCAGCAGGCCGCACATGACGCGCACTTGTTGCTGGTACTGGTCGGTGACGCAAGCGTCGATGGTGTAGTGGCCGGAGTTGTGCGGGCGCGGTGCGATTTCGTTTACCACCAGGCTGTCGTCGCCCAGTACAAAGAATTCCACTGCCAGTACGCCGACGTAATCCAGTGCCTCGGCCAGCTGCTTGGCGTATTGCTGGGCGCGTGCGGCCAACTCGGGCGCAATGCGCGCCGGTACGATGGACTCGTCCAGAATGCCGTTCTTGTGGATGTTCTCCGCTACCGGGAACACCGCCACTTGCGCCGGGCTGGTGCGGGTGACAATGGCGGACACTTCCAGCTTCAGGTCCAGCATCTTTTCCAGCACACAGGCCTGGCCGCCCAGATTGGCGTAAGCGGCGCGGGCTTCGTCGGCGGTTTTCACGCGTACCTGGCCCTTGCCGTCGTAGCCCAGACGCGCGGTCTTGAGGATGCCCGGCAGGTAGGGCGCCAGGTCGACCTGGATGTCTTCCACGCTCTCGATGGCCAGATACGGCGCCGTCGGCAGGCCGGCCTTGTTGATCCAGCTTTTCTCGGCAATGCGGTCCTGGGCAATGGCCACGCAGTCGCCGGACGGCGACACGCGGGTGGTCTTGGCCAGCAGACGCATGGCGTCGGCGTTGACGTTTTCGAACTCGGTGGTGACGGCGGCACAGCTGCGCGCCAGCGTAGCCAGCGCCTCGGCGTCGTCAAAGGCGGCACACAGGTGCACGTCGGCAAAGTCGGCAGCCGGTGCATTCGCATCCGGGTCCAGTACCGTCACGCGGTAGCCCATGCGCTTGGCAGCGGTCACGAACATGCGGCCCAGCTGGCCACCGCCGAGAATACCCAGCATGGCCGGTGGCAGGATGGCGGGCATTACTGCACCTCCGGCAGGGTCATGGCCAGCACGGTTTCTTCCTGCTGCTTGCGGAAAGCTTTCAGTTTGGCGGCCAACTCCGGCTGGCTGTTGGCCAGCATGGCCACGGCGTACAGTGCGGCGTTGGCGGCACCGGCTTCGCCGATGGCGAAGGTGGCCACCGGAATGCCCTTCGGCATCTGCACGATGGACAGCAGCGAGTCTTCGCCACGCAGGTACTTGGACGGTACCGGCACACCCAGCACCGGGATGTGGGTCTTGGCTGCCAGCATGCCCGGCAGGTGGGCGGCGCCACCAGCGCCGGCGATGATGGCCTTCAGGCCACGCGCTTCGGCGGTATCGGCGTACTGGAACAGCAGGTCGGGGGTACGGTGGGCGGAGACGACGCGGGTTTCAAAGGCAACACCGAAGTCTTTCAGTACGCGTGCGGCGTTCTGCATGACTTCCCAGTCGCTGTTGCTACCCATCACGATGCCAACTTCGATCATGGAGGCGGATTCCGTCAAGAAGGGGGAAAAGCGGAATTTTACCTGATTTGGCAAGGGCTTGCCGCCGCGATTTTCCTTCCCCGGAAGCATCTTCCGGGCAAGAAAAAGCCGCCCCGAAGGCGGCGTTGGCTGGCGACAGGCGGTTTACAGGGTGGCCAACTGTTGCTGCGCACGCTGCGCCGCGGGGGTGCCGGGGTACTGCTTGATGATCTTGCGCAAGGTCAGCCGGGCCTGGTCTTTCTGCTCCAGTTGCAGCTGGTTGCCGGCCATCAGGCGCAACGCTTCGGCGGCTTTCGGGTGTTTCGGGTACTGCTCGGCAAAACGGCGCTGGATATCGATAGCGGCGCTGTACTGCTTCAGCGCGGTATGCGCCACCCCCATCCAGTAGCTGGCTTCTTGCGCCTGCTCGCTACCCGGATAGCTATCGGTCACCGCTTTCAGCAGCGGCAGCGACTTGGCGAAGTCGCGTGCACGCAGCACTTCCAGCCCCTTGGCTAGGGCTGCGTCGGCCGGGTTGGCCGCCGCCTGCTCGGCCACCGGCGCTTCGGCTTGCGGCTGGCTGGCGTCGCGCAGCTGCTTTTCCACTTTGCCCAGGCGCAGGTCCATATCGTTATAGAGGTCGTTCTGCCGCTTTTGCGTCTCGGCCACCTGGTGCTGCAACACCTCGTTCTGGCCACGCAACGTCGCCATTTCGCCTTTGAGCAGGGTGACCTGGTTCACCAGATCCAGCAGGCGCTGGTTGGCCAGTTTGGCTTCCACATCGGACAGGCGGGCGCTGGCTTGCTGGTTGCTGCTGGCCAGTTTGGTTTCCAGCTCCTGCCGCGCCTGCTCCAGGTCGGTCGTGGTGGCGCAGGCACCCAGCATGACGGGCAACAACAGGGGGATCAGTCGGTTACGCATGGCAAAGGGCTTCTGTGAAAAAAACAATCCGGGAAGCGTGACGCGTTCCCGGATGCGGGTCAAGTAAGTGGCCTCAGTCCGGCTTACTGGTAGATGAAATCCGCACGGCGGTTTTGCGCGTGATCGGCTTCGGTGCTACCGGTGGCGCGCGGTTTTTCCATGCCCAGGCTAACGGCTTCCACCTGCTCCGGCTTCACGCCCAGCACTTCCAGCGATTGCTTCACGCTTTCGGCACGGCGCTGGCCCAGCGCCAGGTTGTACTCGCGGCTGCCGCGAACGTCGGTATTACCCTGTACCAGCACGTGGCCCTTGTACTTACCCAGGTAAGCGGCATGGGCTTCGACGACGCCCTTGTACTCGTCTTTGATGGCCGACTGGTCAAAGTCGAAGAACACGCTCTTGCCGTTGACACCGGCAAACGCGGCCGCTTCTGCGCCGGCGGCGTCCACCTGGGCTACCGGCTGCACCGGGTTCAGCGCGGTATTGCCGCTGCTGCCGGTATTGGCACTGCTGCCCTTGTCAGACACCACGGGTGCCGTGGTGCCGGCCTGCCCCCCAGGGTTGGTACTGGCGCAAGCGCTCAGCAGGGCGGCGGCGGCGATGACGGCAAAGGGTAGGACTTTCATGCAAGGCTCCTTTATTCAGCTGGGCCGCCTGGCGGCCGGATGGTGACGATGTTGCTGATTGGATGGACTTTTGTCCAAAACTAAAGTTCCACCCCGATGATGTCAAGGGTTGAACGGGCCCCAGGCTGCGTCTTGCACCTGGCCTTCCAGTACCCCCAGTTTCACGCGGCCGGGGTGCTGGGTGGATGCGGCGTACAACACGCTGCGGCCGCCTTCGTCGCTGGCGTACAGCACCATCTTGCCGTTGGGCGCAAAGCTGGGCGATTCGTCGTAGGCACTGCTGCTGATCATGCGGGTGTCACCACTGGCCAGGTCTTGCAGTATCACCTTGAAACGACCGCCTTCACGGGTAACGTAGGTCAGCTGGCGACCATCCGGCGAAAAGGCCGGCGACACGTTGTAGGCGCCCTGGTAAGTAATGCGGCGCACGGTTTTGCTGCCGTCCAATGCTTGTACATAAATCTGTGGCCCGCCGCTGCGGTCGGAAACAAACGCCATCTGGCGGCCGTCCGGGCTGAACACCGGTTCGGTATCGATAGCATCACTATAGGAGAAACGGCTCAGACCAGTGCCATCGGCATTGATCAGGTAAATCTGCGAATTCCCGCTAAGGGTGAGCACGATAGCCAGACGGCGGCCGTCCGGGCTCCAGGTGGGCGCCGAGTTGCTGCCCTTGAAGTTGGCCAGCAGGCGGCGCTGGCCGGTGGCCAGGTCCTGGATGTAGATCACCGGTTTCTTGTTTTCGAACGACACGTAAGCCAGACGGCTGCCGTCCGGGCTCCAGGCCGGCGAGATGATGGGTTCGGCGGAACGCAATACCGTCTGCGCACGGCGGCCGTCCACGTCGGCCACCTGCAGTCGCGATTCGCGCCCTTTTTGCACCACGAAGGCAATGCGGCTGGCAAACAGGCTCTTGCCGCCCAGCAGCGCTTCGTAGGTCATGTCGGCAATACGGTGCGCCACGTCGCGCAGCTGCGAGCTGTGCACGTCAAACTCGGCGGCCAGCTTCTGTTCGCGCGGGTTGACGGTGTCGGCCCAGAACGTCAGGCGCAGCATGCCGTTATCGAGCTTGCTGACCTTGCCGTACAGCACGGCGCGGCTACCGTTCTGCAGCCACGGTGCGGTGTCGAATGCCTGCGGCGACGCCGGCAACGCCACACCAGCAGGCGCCTCCAGCAAACCGAACAGCCCGGTCATCGCCAGGTCGCTCTTGACGGTCTGGGTCACTGCCTCCGGCAGCCACTCTTCGTTCTGCAACGGCAAGATGGTCAGCGGGTAGCGGTTGCTGCCGCCACCGACGATGTCCACGGTCAGGTCGGCACGCGCCGGCGCCACCAGCACCATGGCCAGCAGCAAGGCGTGCAGGATAAAAGCGATCAGTCGTTGCAAGGCATTACTCCTTGGGACGGAAATTGAGGGTGATGCGGCGATAGTCGGCAAACTCGGCCCCCTTGGGCAGCGGCGGGAAGCGCTTCACTTCGGCCAGCGCCGCCAGTACCGCCTGGTCCCAGGCCGACGAACCGCTGCTGCGCAGGATACGGCTGCTACGGATCTCCAGCGTCGGCAGGATGATCACTTCCACCACCGCCTCCGGGTTGCCCTTGATGCCGTCCGGCAGCACCACATACGGCCGCACCCGGTTGCGTACCGACTCGCCATATTGCTGTTTCAGGTCCGGCTGGCCGTTGGCCGCACCATTTTTGCTGCCCACCTTGGCGCCAGCCTGACTGGTTTTGGCATTACCCGGGCCGGGCGGCAGGTTATCCAGCTCGGCCAACAGATCGTCGGTTTTCACACCGGGGGCCGGTTTGGCCGCTGTTTTGCTGGCAGGCGCAGGGTTGGCCGCAGCGGCCGGCTTGGCCTTGCTGTCGGGGCGCTGCGCCGGCTTGGTCTCCGGTTTGGCTTCCGGCTTCGCCGGTTTCACCGGTTCCGGTTTGGGCGGCGGCGGTTTGGGCGTCGGCTGCGGTTTGATCTTGTCGGGTTTGGCGGCTTGCAGTTTCACGTCGGCCGCCGGGTTATCCGCCACCAACGACGGCGGCGCCACTTTCGCTACCGGTGCCGGGGCTGGCTTCACCGGCGCGGGCGGCGGCGGGGCGGGTTCTGCAGGCTGGGGGGCCAGAATCGGCTGCGCGCCACCGGCCCACAGTTCCACCGCCAGCGGCGGCGGCGTGTCCAGTTTTTGCGGCGCGGCCGACCACCACAGGCACAGCAGCACCAACAGATGCAATGCACCAGAAAACAGCCAGGAAGCGATGCCCGGCTCGCGTGCGGCTGCCATCAGCTACCCTGCTGGCGCACCGTCAGCGCCACCCGCTGGATACCGGCCGCGTGCAGTTTATCGGCCACTTTCACCACTTCGCTGTACTTGAGATCCTGGTGGGCAGTGACCACCACCGGGCGGCTGTCTTTCAGCCTTGCCTGCACCATGCCGATCAGCGCATCCAGGTTGGCAGCCGGCTCGCGCTTGCCGCCTTCGCCGACAAAATAATCACCGTTGGCTTCAATACTGATTTCCAGCGGCGTGGTGTCCACCTGCGCGGCACGGCTGACGCTGGGCACGTCGATGACGCCGGGCGTGAACATGGGCGCGGTGACCATGAAGATCACCAGCAGCACCAGCATCACGTCAATGTAAGGCACCACATTCATCTGGTTCATCATGCGGCGCGGGCGGCGTTGCAACATGGCGGTATCCTGATTCAATAAACAAGCCGATGGTAACACCGGCAGCGCACAAACACATGCCGGACAGACTGCGCGCCGGCGGCCAGGTTCCTGCGCGCCGGCTTACAGTTTGCGCAGCAGCGTCATGCCATCGCCCATCGGCAGGATGCACAGGCTGACACGCGGGTCGTTGACCAGCGCGTCGTTGAAGGCGCGCATGATGGGGACGCTGCGCGGGTGGTCCGGCTGCGGGTCTACCACACGGCCATTGAGCAGGATGTTGTCGATGGCGATGATGCCGCCCGGGCGCACCAGCTGCAGGCAGGTTTCGTAGTATTCCGGGTAGTTGTTCTTGTCGGCGTCGATGAAGGCCAGGTCGAAGGTACCGGCCTGGCCCTGCGCCAGCAACATGGCCAGCGTGCGCACTGCCGGTTGCACGTACAGGTCGATGCGGCCATCCACGCCGGCTTCGGCCCAGTACTGGCGCGCGATGGTGGTGAATTCGGTGCTCATGTCGCAGCACACGGTACTGCCCTGCTCGCCCATGGCCAGGGTGACGGTCAGCGCGCTGTAGCCGGTAAAGGTACCGATTTCCAGATAACGGCGGGCGCCGGTCAAGCCCACCAGCCAGGTGAGGAACTGCCCCTGCTCCGGCGCAATCTGCATCTTGGCCAGGCGATGGGTGGCAGTGAACTCGCGCAGTGCGCGCTGTACCGGGTGTTCGCGTACCCCCACCTGCAACAGGTAGTCAGCAACGTCGGCACCCATGGTCATGGTTTGTCTGGTCATGCCAATGCTCAAAAAAAACAAACGCCCTTGCGGGCGTCATGGTCTGTCCGCTACACGGCAAGCCGTGCGGGCGGGTCACTCCGGCTGGTAAACGTACGGTTTTTGCGGCACGCGGGATTCTTTCCAGCGGCGCAGGTCGTCCAGATCCAGCTTGCGCTCCCACCAGGTCAGGCGCAGTTCGCGACGTTCGGTATCGACTTGCGGGTTCTGTTCCAGAAAGCCGTTCATGAAAGCGGTAAAGTCGGATTGGTACACGGTATCTTCCCCCGGTTAACGTTGGCCGCAATTGTAGCGCAAAAGCAGCGGCAGGACATCAGCGCCGGTCTGGCAAGCGGCTGCGCTCGTGCCCCGGCACGTACCATTGTGCATCGCCAATGGTACGCTCCAGTGCCTGCACGCCGTGGCTGACATCGAAGCATTGCCACAGCAAGGCGGCATCCTCCGCCCGCCCGCCCATCACAGCAGTAAGCCAGGCAGACAGTTGCGATACCGTCTCGCCCGCCTGAGAGGCCTCCAGTTGCAAAGCCAGCAGTACCCCCCCGTGCCGCAAGCGCATGGCCGACACGCCGTCGGACGGCGCATGCAGCAACTGGTGCTCCAGCCGCAGCATCGCGGCTTCACGGTTGAAGTGCCGACGACGCACGCCCTTGCCATGTACCCACCACACCACCAACTGCTGCGAAGATTGCAAGGACTGTACCTTGCGTTCCAGCGTGGCCAGGGCACCTTGTACCGATACCAGCGCCAGCGCTTCAGCCTGGGCCAGCCACTGCTGCTGCAGCGCCCTGGCCTGGCCGATACTTTGCATCAACGTGCAATGCAGTCGCCACGAGCGCCAACCCAGCCACCCGAGCAACGCCAGGAACAGCAAACATACCAGCATGCGCCACCCTAGCACCTCGCCCAGCGACCACGGCTGCCATACCGTGAGGCTCACGGCGATAACGCCACTTTGCAGCGGTAGCTGGACAAACAGGTTGCGGCCTTCCAGTGCCTGCTGCGGCACCACCGGCAAGGCTGACAACTGCGAGCGTTGCGGCCCGCTACCCCGTTCTGGCAGCCATAGCTGTGGCTGCAGCCACACGGCCAGTGTCAACCCGTGCTGGCCGGGCACCAGCAACAGCCATTGTTCCGGGCCGCGCCGCTGCCACAGCAACAGTAACGGCTGGCCGCGTTGCAGCATCGGCAGTGCAGCCGCCACTACCGGTTGGCGCGCCAGGTCCTGGGTTGGCAGCAAACGGGTATCAGACTGAGACGGCGTAAACGCTAGCACTTCCAGTTGCCGGCCCGCTGCCGGGTTGGCACCCAACAGGGCCACTTGGCCCAATGGGGGCTGCAACTGACGATAATTGCTCAGATAAGACAGGTATTGGCGCTCGCCCTGCTGCTGCGCCTGCTCCAGACTGCGCAGCAATTGGCGGGCGGATAGCTGCAAGCCATCCAGCTGGCTGCGTAGCATCATGCGTTGCTGGCTGGCGTGTGCCTCCAGCGTCTGTTGCGCAGCGTTGCGCTCGCTGGCCAGCAGCCACAGCCAACCGATACCGGCAAACAGCAGCCAGCAACAAAACAGCCCCGTCAACAACAGGGGCTGTAAGCAGCGGCGCCACTCGGGCGAGGTCACAACAGGAATTCCCGTTTCTGGCTCTGCTCAATCAGGCTGCGCCAGGCTTGCAGCAGCTTCTGGAACTTGTTGTTGGTCGGTGCCATCTCGCGCACGCGCTGCAGCAGCTCGTGCGCCTGGCGGATGTGGCTTTCGTGCCAGCCCTGGCGATGGCTCTGCGCGATGATGGCGTTGACCAGGTTGAGCATCAGCTGCACGTTGTCGGGCATTTCCTGCAGCGCCTTCTGGAACAGCGCAATGGCCTTGTCGTGATCGCCGGACTGCGCTTCGCGCACCGCCTGGTTGTTGAGGTCGACAATGCCCTGCACATTGCTGGCAATCAGCTCGCGACCGGCGTCGCCGCGGCCAACCTGGTCGAACATGGTGGATAGCTTTTGCAGCAGCTCTTCGTTGTCGTGGTTGTTGCGCACCAGCTCGCGTGCCACCTTGTCGCCGATGTCATGCTGGCCCTGGCCATAGGCGGCGCGGGCAAACTCCATGCGGTCGGCTTCTTTCAGCTTGGTCAGCTGCGGCATGCGCTCTTCTGCTGAACGCAGCAGCTTTTCGGCCGCAGCCTTGTTGCCGCTATGGTTTTGAATACTGCTATCCACCACGTCTGCCATCCACTCGCCTTCCGGGTTGTGCTTGTAGTCGCGGCGCAGCGAGGCCAGCGTTTTCATCGCTTCGGCCTTGTCCTGGCTAGCCAGCTGCGTGCGCGCCAGCGTGGCATAGTGGGCGGGGCTGCGGTGCCAGCTGGCCTTGGCCAGGTCCAGCGTGGTGGCGTAGGCTTTCTTGGCCTGCTCCAGATCACCGTTTTCTTCGGCCACCTGCGCCAGTGCCTGGTGACGACGAATGGTGGCTGGCGACAGCTCGGTGGCGCGCTTCAACGTCTGCTGTGCCTTGTCCAGCTCGTGGTTGTCCTGATACAGCTTGGCCAACCAGTCGTAAGCCTCCATCACGCGGTCGTTTTCGATGATCACCTGCTGAAACAGACCGATGGCCGGTTCCACTTTCTTCAGCCCGGCCATCGACTTGGCCATGCCCACCTTGGCCCACGGAATTTCCTTGATCTTCAGCACCTGTTGGTACAGGTTGTGCGCCGAGTCGTAGTCGCCGATCTTCATGCTCAGGCTACCCTTGAGCTTCATGAAGTCGAGGCTGAACTCGTTGCGCTCGCCAATCTTCTTGCTGCAGGCGTCGATGGCTGCCATGTAGTCGTGGCTCATCAGTGCTTCGTCCACCACCTTGAACGCGTCGCGGCGGCGCATGGCCACCTCCAGCCGCTTGGCCAACTCTTCGCCGGTAAACGGCTTCAGCAGGTAGCCATCCGGTGCCAGCTCGGCCGCCGACAACACCTTGGCCGCACGGCGCTCGCCGCTGACAATCATGAACACGCACGATTGCTTGAGCAGGTTGCGCTCCTTGGCCTCCTCATACAGGTACAGGCCGTCGCTGCCGCTGCCCAGGTCGTAATCGCACAGCACCACATCGAAGTCGTAGCGCATCAGCTTGACCAGTGCATCGCTAGCCTTGCCGGCGTACTCCACCTTCTCGGCACCGAAAGACTGCAGCGTCATCGACATCGCACGCTGCATTTCCGGTACGCAATCCACCACCAGAAACTGCTTCTTGGCAAACGGGTTGCTGTAATCGCGGCGGCCGGTCGCTTCCTTGGCCCCGGTGATGGCATTGAAGGTAGTCGATTGGTTGGACAACGAACTCATGGAAGGCCCCACTATTGTTGGTGTTGTGGCTTATGCAGGTGTCAGTTTGTCAGCAGCGTAACGCAAATCCAGCAGCTTGACGCCGTGTTCTGCAAAATTGATGAGCAAGCGCAAGTCTTCGCCGCTGCCTTCTGCAGTAATGATGACGCCGGCGCCAAACTTGGTGTGCGTCAACGACTGCCCTACCCGCCACTGCCCCTGCCCTTCGGCGGCACGCTGCTTGACGAAAGCCGGCGTGGCCTGATCCCAGCGCTGACGGGTCGATACCGGTGCAGCTTTTACCGTAGCAGATAATGCGTGCAGCAGCTCGGCCGGAATTTCATCGACAAAGCGCGAACGGATCGGATAGCGGCTCTGCCCGTGCAGCATGCGGCTTTGCGCATGGCTGAGGTACAGGCGCTTGCGGGCGCGGGTGATGGCCACGTACATCAGGCGGCGCTCTTCTTCCAGGCCCTTGGGGTCGTTGAAACTGTTCTCGTGCGGGAACAGGCCTTCTTCCAGGCCGCCAACGAATACCGCGTCGAACTCCAGGCCCTTGGCCGCGTGCACCGTCATCAGCTGCAGCGCGTCTTCACCGGCCTCGGCCTGATGGTCGCCAGCTTCCAGACTGGCCTGGGTAAGAAACTCCACCGCGGCCAACTGCGGTTCTTGCGGCATGAAGCCGGTGGCGGCGTTGATCAGTTCGTCCAGGTTGGCCAGCCGTTCTTCGCCTGCCTTGCGGTCGGCCTCGTACATGGCGCGCAGGCCGCTGTCGTCGATCACCAGGCTGATCTGCTCCGCCAGGTTCAGCGGTTCGCTGCGCTGGCGCAGTTTTTCGATCAGCAGCACAAACTCGGCCAGCTTGCCGGCGGTACGGCCGCCGCCGGCACCGCAGCAGGCTTGCCACAGGCTGATGCCCTGCTCGCGGCTGGCGGTCTGCAGGTTTTCCACGCTGCGGGCGCCGATGCCGCGCGCCGGTACGTTGATCACGCGCAGCAGCGCGTTGTCGTCGTCCGGGTTCAGTACCAGGCGCAGGTAGGCCAGCGCGTGCTTGATCTCCTGACGCTCGAAGAAGCGCAGGCCGCCGTAGATGCGGTAGGCCACACCGGCCTGCACCAGCACCTGCTCCAGGATGCGCGACTGCGCGTTGCTGCGGTACAGCACCGCCATGTCGGCCAGGTTCCAGCCGTCGCGGCGCAGCGCCTTTACTTCATCCACGATGAACTGCGCTTCTTCGCCGTCGGAGTAGGCCTCGAACAAGCGGATCTTGTCGCCGGGGCCGGCGGCGGTCCACAGCTTCTTGCCCAGCCGGCCGTCGTTGCGTTCGATCAGCGCGTTGGCCGCATCCAGAATGGTGCCGGCCGAGCGGTAGTTTTGCTCCAGCCGTACTGGGCCGGCCACGCCGTAGTCGGCCAGCAGCGCGCGCATATTGCCCACTTCGGCGCCGCGGAAGGCGTAGATGGACTGGTCGTCGTCGCCCACCGCAAACAGCGCGTTGTCGGGGCCGGCCAACAGCTTCAGCCAGGCGTATTGCAGGCGGTTGGTATCCTGGAATTCGTCCACCAGCACAAAGCGGAAGCGCGCGCGGTAGTGCTCGCACAGCGCGGCGTTGCGCGACAACAACTCGTAGCAGCGCAGCAGCAGCTCGGCAAAATCCACCACACCTTCGCGGTTGCACTGCGCGTCGTAGGCGGCGTACAGCTCGATCAGCTTGCGGGTGTAGGGGTCGTAGGCGTTCAGTTCGCCGGCGCGCACGCCGGATTCCTTCTGCCCGTTGATGAACTGTTGCACCTGCTTGGGCGGGAATTTCTCGTCGGAGATGTCCAGGCTTTTCAGCAGACGCTTGATGGCGCTTTGCTGCTCGCCGCTATCCAGAATCTGGAAGGTTTGCGGCAGGCCGGCGTCGCGGTAGTGCATGCGCAGCAGGCGGTTGCACAGGCCGTGGAAGGTGCCGATCCACATGCTGCGCACGTTCACCGGCATCATCGCGGCCAACCGTGTCTGCATCTCGCGCGCCGCCTTGTTGGTAAACGTCACCGCCAGGATGCTGGCCGGGTTGGCCTGGCCGGTTTGCATCAGCCAGGCGATGCGGGTGGTCAGCACCCTGGTCTTGCCGCTGCCGGCACCAGCCAGCACCAGCGCGCTTTTGGCGGGCCAGGTAACGGCGGAAAGTTGTTCGGGGTTGAGGCCGGCAAGCAGGTCGTGGTTCATGGGGGTGGCGTCTGGCAATTCGGAAAACGCCATTCTACACCAGTGCCAGTGCTGCCCCGGCGTGCGGGCTGTGCTGCACGCGGGCGGCAATGCGGGTGTCGCTTTGCGCCAGCGGCTGGCCTTCCAGCAAGGCCAGCACCTTGGCCAGGCTGGCCTCGGCCAGCGCGGTGCTGTCCTGCTGCACGGTGTCGATGGCCAGCGGCAGGCAGTCCAACAGCGCGTGGTGGTCAAACGTCATCATGCAGCGCGGCGCCCCGTGCAGGCCGTGCTGCTGGCGCATGAAGGCCAGCACGCCTTCCAGCAGCGTAATGGAGGCGGTAAACAGCGCCTGCGGGTAACGGCCGTTGGCCGCGTGCCAGTCGCGCATCATGGCAAAGCCCGACTCGCGCAGGAAGTCGCGCTCGCACACCCAGCCCGGCTGCTCGGCCAGGCCGGCCCCGGCCAGCGCCTGGCGGTAGCCGGCCAGCCGGTCGCGGCTGGGCGACAGCGCGGCCTGGCCGCCGAAGTACACCAGCTCGTCCAGCCCTGCGGCCAACCTGGGTGCCAGCAATTGCACCACGCTGTCAGTGGCGTCGGTGACCACCGACGGAATGCCGCTGTCGTCCAGGCGGCGGTCGACAAACACCAGCGGCAGGCGCCGTGTCCACTTCTGGTAGGCCCGCACGTCGCTGCTACAGGGCACCACCAGCATGCCGTCTACCTGGCGCGCCACCAGCTGGGTCATGCCAGCGCTTTCGCGGGCCGGGTCTTCGTCGCTGGTCACCATCAGCAGCTGCAGGTCGCGCGCGCGGCACAGGTTTTCCAGCGCTTGCGCCAGCGCGGCGTGGCTGGCGTTGGTGAGGTCGGGAATGACCAGACCAATAGCCTGGCTGCGGCGGTTGCGCAGCGAACGCGCCGAGTGCGACGGGCTGAAATGCAGCTCGCGCGCCACCTGCTCTACCCGCTCCACGGTGGCCTGGGCAATGCGGTAACGCTCGGCGTGGCCATTGAGCACCATGCTGGCCGTGGTGCGGGACACCCCGGCAATACGGGCCACGTCGTCAATGGTCAGGCGCTGGAAAGTCATGCGGTATTCTCCTGTGGCCGCAGCCGGAATGAAAACTCCCTGCCGGCGAGGTAGCGCCGGCAGGGAGGATTGTAGCAGGGCCGGTGCCGGCGCTTGCCGCCGCCCGCCGATGAGGTTGGCCGCAGTTGGCACGGGCCCTAGCGGGCATCGCTTACCGACAGCATCCGGCAGGCTGGCGCGTCCGGACGCCGGCCTGCCCGTCTTGCCAGTGGCTTACTTCACCAGGTTCAGCGGTACCGGAATGAACTTGTCTACCGGCTGGCCGGCGATCAGTTTCTTGGCGGTCTGCACGCCGTACTGGCCGATCAGCTCCGGCTGTTGCTGAACGGTAGCGGCCAGGGTACCGGCTTTCACCGCAGCCACGGCGTCGGCGGTAGCGTCAAAGCCCACCACCACCACGTTCTTCAGGCCGGCAGCCTGGATGGCTTTTACTGCACCCAGCGCCATTTCGTCGTTGTGTGCAAACACGCCCTGGATGCCCTTGTTGCCCTGGATGATGTTTTCCATCACCGACAGGCCCTTGGCGCGGTCAAAGTCGGCCGGCTGTTTGGCCAGCAGTTTCACGTCGGCCTTGCCGTCTACTACCTGATGGAAGCCCTGACCACGCTCGCGCGCGGCGGAGGAGCCGGCAATGCCTTCCAGCTCCACGATATTGCCCTTGCCACCCAGTTTTTCCAGCAGGAACTCGCCGGCCATCTTGCCACCTGCCACGTTGTCGGAGGCGATGTGGGCGCTCACCTCGGCACCGGTCACGCTACGGTCCAGCGACACCACCTTGATGCCCTTGCTGGTGGCTTCTTTCACCACGTTGGCCACCGCGGCGGAGTCGGTCGGGTTGATCAGAATGACGTTCACTTTTTTCTGGATCAGGTCTTCCACGCTGGCCTGTTGCTTGGCCGGGTCGTCCTGCGCGTCCACGGTGATCAGGTTGATGCCTTCTTTCTTGGCTTCGGCTTCGGCGCCGTTACGCAGCGACACGAAGAACGGGTTGTTCAGCGTGGACACCGCCAGGCCGACGGTAGCGGTGCTGGTGGCGGCTGCCGGCTCGCTGGCGGCGGCCGGTGCGCTGTCCGGGCCTTGCTTGGAGCAGGCGGCGATACCGAAAGCCAGCAGGCTGGCCAGCAGCGGGGTAATGATGCGATTCATGGTGCGACTCCCTGTTTGTATTGAACGACACGTGTTGCCGCCGCCGGCCACCTGCCGGCGACCGGTTTACTTCTTGCCTGCGCGGTCCAGCAGCACCGCCAGCAGGATGACTGCGCCCTTGATCACTTGCTGGTAGAACGACGATACACCCAGCAGGTTGAGGCCGTTATTCAGTACGCCGATCAGTAGCGCCCCCATCAGGGTGCCGAAGATCCAGCCGCGGCCGCCGGTGAGGCTGGTGCCGCCCAGCACCACCGCCGCAATGGCGTCCAGCTCGTAGCCGGTACCGGCGGTGGGCTGCGCCGAGTTCAGGCGCGAGGTCAGCACCACGCCGGCCATCGCCGACATGGCACCGGACACGGTATAGACCCAGATCTTGACGCGATCCACCTTCACGCCGGACAGGCGCGAGGCTTCCTCGTTACCGCCGGTGGCGTACACGTGGCGGCCGAACACGGTCTGCTTCAGCAGGAACCAGAAGCCGGCAAACATCAGCAGCATCCACACCACCGGTACCGGCACCAGGCCGGCCACATAGCCGCCACCCAGCATCTGGAAGAAATCGCTGTCCAGCCCGGTAATCGGGCTGCCGCCCGACGCCACCAGCGACAGGCCGCGCAGGATGGTCATCGACGCCAGCGTGGCGATGAAGGGCGCCACCTTGCCCTTGCTGATGATCCAGCCGTTGGCAAAGCCCATGGCCGCGCCAGCGCCAATGCCCAGCAGCGTGGCCAGCACCGGGTCCAGCCCGCCCTGGATCATCAGTGCGATGCACACCGACGACAGCGCCAGGATGGAACCGACCGACAGGTCGATGCCGCCCAGCAGGATGACCAGCGTCATGCCGAAGGCGATCAGTGCGTTGATCGACACCTGGCGCATCACGTTCATCAGGTTGCCCACGGTGAGGAAATCCGGGCTCATGATGGCCAGCGCGCCGGAAACCACCAGCAGCGCAATGAAGGGGCCCAGCTTTTGCAGCGTGGCTTTTTGTTGTGCAGTCATGCTCTCAATCCTGTGTTGTGCGGGTGTCGTGGCCGGCGGTGCCGGTGGCAGCGGCCATGATGTCTTCCTGGCTGAGGTTGGCCGCATCGAACAGCGCCGTCTGGCGCCCCTCGTGCAGCACCAGGATGCGGTTGCTCATCGCCATCACCTCGGGCAGCTCGGACGACACCATCACGATGGCCACACCGGCGGCGGCCAGCTGGTTGATGATGTGGTAGATCTCGGCCTTGCCACCCACGTCCACGCCGCGCGTGGGTTCGTCCAGCAGCAATACCTTGGGCGGGTTGGCCAGCCATTTGGCAAACACCACTTTTTGCTGGTTGCCGCCGGACAGCGACTTCACGTCCAGCTCGGCGTCGCGGGTGCGGATGCGCAGCTGGCTGATCTGCTGCGCCACCGCCGCCTGCTCGGCAGCCTGGTTCACCACACCCAGGCGGGCGTAGTGGTTCAGGTGCACCAGCGTGGCGTTTTCACGGACCGACATGCCCAGCACCAGGCCCTGGCTTTTGCGGTCTTCGGTCACGAACGCCAGGCCGGCGGCAATGGCGGCGGCCGGGCTGCGCACGTCCAGCGGCGCACCGTCCAGCCACACCTCGCCGGCGCTACGGCGGTTGACGCCAAACAGCGTTTTGAGGATTTCGCTACGGCCGGCGCCCATCAGGCCGGCAATGCCCAGCACCTCGCCGGCGCGGGCCTCGAAGCTGATGCTGTCGATGTGGCGACCGTCGGACAGGCCGCGTACCGCCAAGCGCACGGCACCCGGCAGCACGTCACGGCCGGGGAAGCGGTCGCCGATCTCGCGGCCAACCATCAGCTTCACCACTTCGTCGAAACCGGTGTCGGCAATCACGCGCTCGCCGACAAAGCAGCCATCGCGCAGCACGCTGATCTTGTCGCAGATGTGGAAGATCTCTTCCATGCGGTGCGACACGTACACAATGGCCACGCCGCGTGCCTTCAGGCCGCGCATCAGCGCAAACAAGGTGTCGATCTCGCGCGCCGACAGCGCGGCGGTGGGCTCGTCCATGATCAGCACGCGGGCGTCCATCGCCAGCGCCTTGGCGATTTCCACCATCTGCTGCTGGCCGATGGACAGGCTGCCGGCTTCGGCGTCCACGTCGATCTGGCTGGCGCCCAGCGCGTCCAGCTGTGCCCGCGCCTGCTGGCGCATGGCTGCACGCTGGATCACGCCAAAGCGCGACGGCTCGCGGCCCAGAAACAGGTTTTCCATCACCGACAGCTGCGGAATCAGGTTCAGTTCCTGGTGGATGATGGCAATACCGGCCGCCTCGGCGTCGCGGGTACTGCGGATCGCCACGGTCTGGCCATCCACCTCGACGCTGCCGCTGTCCGGCTGGTACACGCCGCTGAGGATCTTCATCAGCGTGGACTTGCCGGCGCCGTTTTCGCCCATCAGCGCGTGGATTTCGCCGCCGTGCAGGGTGAAGTCCACCTTGTCCAGCACCCGCACCGGGCCGAAGGCCTTGCAGATGCCGCGCATGCTTACCTTCATCGCCGCCTCCTAGAAAATCACGCCGGCGTACAGGATCACGTTGGCGTACGGCGTGGCGTCGCCGGTGCGGATCACCGCCCGCGCCTGACGGCAGTGCTGCTTGAACGCTTCGTGGCTGACAAATTCGGTGGCAATGCCCTGCGCCGGCAGCGCGGCGGCCAGCGCCGATACTGCCGGGTTATGGCTGTGGCACTCGCTGGCAAACAGCGCGCGCTCGCAGGCCATATCGGCCAGTACGGTGTCCAACACGCGGGCAAAGCCGGGCTCGCCCAGCGCCAGCGACACGTCGATGCACTCCACGCCCGGTGGTACCGGCAGGCCGCAATCGGCGATGACGATGCTGTCGGTGTGGCCCAGGCAGGCCAGCACGCGGGCGATATCACGGTTCAGATGACCCAGCTTTTTCATGCGGCGTGCTCCTGCAAAAAGGTATCCAGTGCGGCCAAGGTCGGCATGCCGCCCTGCGCGCCGGGCTGCGTCACCGACAAGGCGCCGGCTGCCGCGGCGCGGCGTACCGCCTCGGCCAGGCCCAGGTGCAGGAAGGTGGCCAGCGCACCGTTGAAGGTGTCGCCGGCGCCGGTGGTGTCTACCGGCGTCACGGCAAAGCCGGGCTGGTGCTGCAGTTGGCCGCCGGCATCGGCAAAGAAGGCGCCGTCGGCGCCGTGCGTCATCACGACGCCACCAGCGGCCTTGGCCACCAGCTCGCGCCACGGTTGCTGGCTGGCCAGCGTGGTGGCCAGCTCGAATTCGTTAGGGGTCAGTACGCTGACGCGGGCCAGCAGCGCAGCCGGCAGCGCCACCGCAGGCGCCGGGTTCAGCAGGAACGGTTTGCCGTGGCGGGCGGCCAGCAGCGCGGCGTGCGCGACGGTGGCCAGCGGCACTTCCAGCTGCGCCAGCACCACGTCGGCGTCGGCAAAGGCCTGTTCGGCGGCGTCCAGGTGTGCCGGCAACAAGGCATGGTTGGCGCCCGGCACCACGATGATGGCGTTATCGCTACCGCACAGCGTGATGCTGGCTACGCCGGTGGCCACGTCCACCTCGCTCACCCAGCGTGTGTCCACGCCTTCGTTGGCCAGCACGGCTTTGAGCGCGGTGCCGAAATCATCGCGCCCCACGCAGCCGATCATGCTGACTTGCGCCCCCAGCCGGGCGGCTGCTACCGCCTGATTGGCGCCCTTGCCGCCCGGATAGGTGGCAAAACCGCTGCCGCTAAGCGTTTCGCCCAGCCGCGGCATGGTGGGGCTATTCACCACCATATCCATATTGATACTGCCTATTACCAGCACACGCGTCATCGCGCTCGTCTCCAGCCTGCGGCCAACTCGCTAGTTGGCCGCGTTATTCTGTTAGCTGACGTTAGCTAAAACGTCATCAGCAAGCGCGAATGCTAGCGCAGCCGCTTGCCCGATGAAAGAGCGACACGCAAAAAATGTAAGGAAGTCACTACAGAAAGCGGGGTTTCAGCCGTCTGAAGTGTCGGAAAACAATCAAAACACGCCGGTTTACCCGCCCAGGCGTAGTTGCAGCGCACACATTCCGGCACCCTGACAGCACAAGCCTGCCAGCCGTCGTACATTGCACTGCAACACGCCACACCAGCCAGCTGGCAGCCAGGCAAGCCGCGCTTGCTGCAAAAACAACACCCCGGCCACGCAAGGTGGGCCGGGGTGTCGACAAGGGGAGGCTGCCCTCAATGCAGGTGCAACAGGCCGCCGTGGCCGGCGGTGGCGGCGTGCGGGGCGCCGCCGCGACGGGCGCGGATGCGGTCCCATACTTTTTCGTGGAAGTAGTAGGCCACGGTATTCACCAGCGGCTCCACCAGCGCCAGCAAGCTGGCCACGCCAAAGCTGCCGGTGAGCAGATAAGCCACGCTGAACGCCACGGTGAAATGACAGATGGCGAAGGTGATGGTCTTGATCATGATGCGCTCCAGCAGGCTATTGAACTTGAAGTGATGATAGCCATTATCACTTCATAGCTGAAATTGAATGTTTCTAGCCACTTCATTGATAGAAACAAATTCGATAGATTATGCCCAATCGGTGAACTCTGCAGCCGCCAGACTTTCTATCTTTAAATAGCCGCCGCAGCCGCCTGCCCGCTTCCCGCACGCGGGCCCCATACGGCAAGGCGTGCCGGCGACCAAAAAACGATAACGGACAGGGAGAACCCATGCACGCAACCCCACTGATTACGACGCTGGTCGGCGCCTTGGTTACCGCTTTTCTGCTGGGTGCGCTGGCGCTGAAGCTGCGCCTGCCACCACTATTGGGCTACCTAGCGGCCGGCATTCTGGTCGGCCCGTTCACCCCCGGCTTTGTGGCCGACGGCCACCTGGCGGCCGAGCTGGCCGAACTGGGCGTGATTCTGCTGATGTTCGGCGTGGGCCTGCACTTTTCCATTCCCGACCTGTGGGCGGTACGCCGCATCGCCCTGCCCGGCGCCTTTGCCCAGATCGGTGTGGCCATTGCGCTGGGCTGCGGCATGGGCGTGCTGCTGGGCTGGAGCGTGCCGCAGGGCCTGCTGTTCGGCATGGCGCTGTCGGTGGCCAGTACCGTGGTGCTGCTGAAAGCGCTGGAAGAACACAACAAACTGGAAACCCCGGCCGGCAAGGTGGCGGTGGGCTGGCTGGTCAGCGAGGACCTGGCCACCATTCTGGCGCTGGTGCTGATTCCGGCGCTGGCCGGCAGCGCGGCGGCCAGCCTGGGCGATTCGCTGCAGGCCATCCTGATCACGCTGGGCAAGGTGGCGGCCTTCGTGGCGGTGATGATGCTGGTGGGCCAGAAAGTGATTCCGTGGATGCTGGAAAAAATCGTGTACACCGGCAGCCGCGAGATGTTCCGCCTGGGCGTGCTGGCCACCGCGCTGGGGGTAGCCTACGGCGCTACCGCGCTGTTTGATGTGTCGTTTGCGCTGGGGGCATTCTTTGCCGGCACCGTGCTGGCCGGCTCGCCGTTCAGCCACCGCGCGGCAGAAGAAGCCATGCCGCTGCGCGACGCGTTTGCCGTGCTGTTTTTCGTGGCCGCCGGCATGCTGTTCGACCCGCGGGTGCTGATCAACGACACCGGCGCGGTGCTGGGCACCGTGGCCATCATCATCGTGGGCAAAGGGTTGGCCGCGTGGCTGCTGATGGCGCTGCTGCGCCAGCCGCGTGGCGACCGCTGGCTGCTGGCGGCCAGCCTGGCGCAGATCGGCGAGTTTTCGTTCATCCTGGCCAACCTGGGCCTCAGCCTCGAGCTGCTGACCCCGCGCGGCCACGCGCTGGTGATGGCCGGCGCCATCCTGTCCATCCTGCTGAACCCCTTGCTGTTCAAGCTGGCACTACGCCGCAGCGGGCAGGCCGCTGCCGCGCCCGCCGCCTTGTGATACACTCGCGCGCAAGCTATTCATTCGCCAGCAAAAACGCCAGCCAGGAGGGTTCCGGCCGGGGTGAGCTGGCCTTCTCTTTTTTGCAGATACCCGCATGAAAAAGGTTTACATCAAGACGTTCGGTTGCCAGATGAACGAGTACGACTCCGACAAGATGGCAGACGTACTGGGCAGCAGCGAAGGCATGATCAAGACGGACAACCCGGAAGAGGCGGACGTCATCCTGTTCAACACCTGTAGCGTGCGCGAAAAGGCGCAGGAGAAGGTGTTTTCCGATCTGGGCCGCATCAAGCCGCTGAAAGAAGCCAACCCCAACCTGATCATCGGCGTGGGCGGCTGTGTGGCCAGCCAGGAAGGCGACACCATCGTCAAACGCGCACCGTACGTGGACGTGGTATTCGGCCCGCAAACGCTGCACCGCCTGCCGGACCTGATCAAGAGCCGCCAGCAAAGCGGCGCCGCCCAGGTGGATATTTCCTTCCCCGAGATCGAGAAGTTCGACCACATTCCGCCGGCCAAGGTGGAAGGCGGCGCGGCCTTCGTGTCGGTAATGGAAGGCTGTTCCAAGTACTGTACCTTCTGCGTGGTGCCGTACACCCGCGGCGAGGAAGTATCGCGCCCGTTTGACGACGTGCTGACCGAAGTGGCCAACCTGGCGATGCAGGGCGTGAAGGAAATCACCCTGTTGGGCCAGAACGTCAACGCCTACCGCGGCGCCATGGCCGACGGCGAGATCGCCGACTTCGCCACGCTGCTGGAATACGTACACGAAATTCCGGGCATCGAGCGCCTGCGCTTCACCACCAGCCACCCGCGCGAGTTCAGCCAGCGCATCATCGACTGCTACGGCAAGCTGCCCAAGCTGGTTTCGCACCTGCACCTGCCGGTGCAAAGTGGCGCCGACCGCGTGCTGGCCGCGATGAAGCGCGGTTACACCGGCCTGGAATACAAGTCCATCATCCGCAAGCTGCGCGCGCTGCGCCCCGACCTGTGCCTGTCATCCGACTTCATCGTCGGCTTCCCGGGCGAGACCGAGGCCGACTTCGAGCAGACGCTGAAGCTGGTGAAGGACATGGAGTTCGACTTCAGCTTCGTGTTCATCTACAGCCCGCGCCCGGGCACCCCCGCGGCCAACCTGCCGGACGACACCCCGCACAAGGAAAAAGTGCGTCGCCTGGAAGCGCTGAACGAAGTGATCGAAGCCAAGGGCTTCGAGATCAACCAGGGCATGGTCGGCACCGTGCAGCGCATCCTGGTAGAAGGCATCTCCAAGAAAGACCCCGCCATGCTGGCTGGCCGTACCGCCAACAACCGCGTGGTCAACTTCTACGGCCAGCCGCGCCTGATCAACCAGATGATCGACGTGGTGATCACCGAAGCCTTCCCGCATTCGCTGGGTGGCGAGGTGCTCACCGTCGAACACGTCTGAGCCTGCCCCGGCGGCCTGGCCGCCGGGCTTACCGGAAGCCGCCATGTACGTGATCAGCCTGCACTACACCGCCCCGCTGGCGCAGATCGATGCGCTGCTGGACGGCCACGTCGCCTGGCTGCAGGCCGCCTACGCCGACGGCCTGTTGCTGGCATCGGGCCGCAAGGTGCCGCGCAGCGGTGGCGTGATCCTGGCGCGCGACATGCCGGAAGACGTGCTGCGCGCCCGGCTGGCGCAAGACCCGTTCTGGCAGCACGGCGTAGCCCGCTACGACATCACCCGCTTTCAGCCCGGCATGACCAGCCCCGAGCTGGCCATGCTGCGCGAAGCCTGATCATGCGCCACATCGCCCTGCTGCTACCGCTGCTGCTGGCTGCCTGCAGTACGCTGAGCCCGCCAGACCCGGCCACGCTGGACTGCCCGGCGCTGGCGCGGGAAGTTGGCCGCACCGCCAAACTGCTGGCCGCCGAGCGCACAAACCCGCGGCCGCCGGTTACACTGAACATCGGCCTGGGCGGCGCCGTGGGCAGCCACGGCAGCATCGGCGTCGGTTTTGGCCTGCCGATCGGCACCCCGAAGCTGGACGACGACCGCATCCAGGCCTTGCAACAGCAGCTGGCTCGTCTGCAAGCCCTGCAGCGCCAGCGTCAATGCCCGCCAACCACACCCTAGCGTCCATGAACGAAACCACCGTTACCCATAGCTTCACCCCCGTCGATAACGATCGTCTGGCCCGTCTGTGCGGCGCGCTGGACGAAAACCTGAAGCAGATCGAAACCGGTCTCGATGTCGGCATCCAGCGGCGCGGCGAGCAGTTCACGCTGCGCGGCGAGCAAGCCGACGCTGCGCTGCAACTGCTGCTGCGCTGCTACGACATGGCCGAAAAACGCGATGTCGGCATCCGCGACGTGCAGCTGGGGCTGGTGGAAGCCCGCCAGCGCAACCCGCAGGGCGAGGAAGACGACACGCCGCAGCTGGCCACCCGCCGCCGCGACCTCAAAGGCCGCACGCCGCGTCAGGGCGCCTACATCAAGGCCATCTTCGGCCACGACATCACCTTCGGCATTGGCCCGGCCGGTACCGGCAAGACTTACCTGGCCGTCGCCTGTGCGGTAGACGCCATGGAGCGCGACGCGGTGAAGCGCATCGTGCTGGTGCGCCCGGCGGTGGAAGCCGGTGAGAAGCTGGGCTTCCTGCCCGGCGACCTGGCACAGAAGGTAGACCCGTACCTGCGCCCGCTGTACGACGCGCTGTATGACCTGATGGGCTTCGACAAGGTGGCGCGCCTGTTCGAGAAAAACCTGATCGAGATCGCCCCGCTGGCCTATATGCGCGGCCGCACGCTGAACAACGCTTTCATCATTCTGGATGAAGCGCAAAACACCACGCCGGAGCAGATGAAGATGTTCCTCACCCGCATCGGCTTCGGCTCGCGCGCCGTCATTACCGGCGACGTAACCCAGATCGACCTGGCGCGCCACCAGAAGAGCGGCCTGGTCGAGGTGGAGCGCATCCTCGGCAAGGTACGCGGCATCCATTTCCATCATTTCCAGAGTGACGACGTGGTGCGCCACCCGCTGGTGCAGAAGATCGTCGACGCCTACGACCGTTATCAAGCCAAATACGATGAAACAAGCGAAACGTAACCCCTTCCTGCAGCGCCAGGCGGCCCGCCTCGACCTGACCCTGGAAGACCGCCTGGAAACCGAACAAGCGTTGCCGGAAGGCAAACTGTGGCGCCGCTGGTGCCAGGCTGCACTGCAACGCCAGCACCAGCACGCGCAGGTGTCGCTGCTGGTGGTGGATGAGGCGGAAGGCCGCCAGCTCAACCACGATTACCGCGGCAAGGACTACGCCACCAACGTGCTGTCGTTCGCGCTGAACGAAGGCGACACGGTGGCCGGCATGCCGCTGTTCGGCGACCTGGTGTTCTGTGCGCCGGTGGTGGCACGCGAAGCCGCCGAGCAAGGCAAGACGCTGGAAGCGCACTACGCCCACCTCACCGTACACGGCATGCTGCACCTGCAAGGCTTTGATCACGAGCAGGATGACGAAGCCGAGGTCATGGAAGCGCTTGAAACCGTCATCCTTGCCAAGTTAGGCTATGCCGATCCTTACGCCGCCGAGAAAGCCTGATCCAGCCATGGACGACCCCAGTAAAACCGCCAGTTGGTTTGAACGCCTGCTGAACCGCTTCACCCACGAGCCGGAAGACCGTGAAGAACTGCGCGAGCAGCTGCATGCGGCTTTTGAGCGCAACCTGATGGACGCCGAAGCGCTGTCGATGATCGAGGGCGTGCTGTCGTTCTCGGAACAGACCGTGCGCGACGTGATGGTGCAGCGTAGCCAGATCAGCGTGCTGAAGCTGGAAGACAGCATCGAGCAATGGCTGCCTCAGCTGATCGAAACCGGCCACTCGCGCTTTCCGGTAATCGGCGAAGACAAGGACGACATCAAGGGCATCCTGCTGGCCAAAGACCTGCTGCGCTACTTCCATCACCCCGAGCAGTTCGACGTGAAGAAGGTGCTGCGCCCGGTGATCTTCGTACCGGAAAGCAAACCGCTGAACGCCTTGCTGCGGGAGTTCCGCGCCAGCAAGACCCACCTAGCCATCGTGGTGGACGAGTACGGTGGCGTGTCCGGCCTGGTGACCATCGAAGACGTGCTGGAAGAAATTGTCGGCGAAATCGACGACGAACACGACCAGGAAGAGCAGGAAGAAGACATCGTGCCGGTACGCGGCGGCCGCTATCGCGTGCGTGCCACCACCGCCATCGACGACTTCAACAGCTTTTTTGATTGCGCGCTGCCCGACGACGAAGTGGACACCGTTGGCGGGCTGGTGATGGCCAATCTGGGCTACGTACCCACCCGCGGCGAAGGCCTGCAGCTGGACGAATGGCACTTTACCGTCATCCGCGCCGACAGCCGCCGCCTGCACGCGCTGCTGGTGGAACGGCGCGCAGCCAAACGGGACTGACATGCTGCAACGCCTTGCCCTCTACCTGCTGGCTGCGCTGGCCGGCGCCAGCACGGTACTGGCCTTTGCGCCGCACCGCCTGTACTGGGTAGCGCTGCTGGCGCTGACCGTGCTGGTACTGCTGTTGCAACGTTGGCCACAACGCGCGTTCGGCATCGGCTGGAGCTGGGGCGTGGCCGCCTATACCAGCCAGTTTTACTGGATCTACATCAGCCTGCACGATATCGCCGGCATGCCGGCCTTGCTAGCGGGTGCCATGACGCTGCTGCTGCCGATGTACCTGGCGCTGTACCCGGGCCTGGCCAGCTGGCTGAGCGTACGCATGCACGACCGGCCCGCCGTGCGCTGGCTGCTGCTGTTCCCTGCGGCCTGGACGCTGGGCGAATGGCTGCGCAGCTGGGTCATGACCGGCTTCCCCTGGGGCGCCATCGGCTATAGCCAGATTACCGAAAGCCCACTGTCCGGCCTGGCGCCGGTAGGCGGCATTCACGCCGTCACGCTGGCGGTCGCCCTCAGCGCCGGCATCCTGGGGCTGCTGCCCCAAGCTGGCTTGCAGACCGCGCGCCGTGCCGCGCTGGGCAGCTTGTTGCTGGCCTTGTGGGGCAGCGGGGCCTGGCTGCAACAGCAAAGCTGGACCACACCGGCCGGCCCGGCCATGCGGGTGGCGCTGCTGCAAGGCAATATCCCGCAAGCGCTAAAGTGGGACCCGGCCACCTTCGACTTTACCCTGGCCACCTACTACCGCATGGTGGTGCAAGCCCCCGCCGCCGACATGACCTTGTTGCCGGAGACGGCGCTGCCGGTTTTTCTGGACGACCTGCCCTCCGGCTACCTGACCATGGTCAACGGCGTGGCCGACCGCAAACGCACCACGCTAGTCACCGGCATTCCACGCCGCACTCCCGACGGCCGCGGCTACCTCAACGCCGTCATCGCGTTGAACCAGCCGACGCAGGACTACTATGCGAAGAATCATCTGGTGCCGTTTGGCGAGTTTATCCCGCTGCCAGCCATCACCGGCTGGCTGTACCGCTTCATGAACATGCCATTGGCCGGCTTTACGCCTGGCGGTGACAATCAGGCTCCCCTCACGGTCGGGCAGCAAAAAGTAGCATTCAACATCTGCTATGAAGACGGCTTTGGCGAAGAACTGATCGGCCCGGCGGCTAACGCCACCATACTGGCCAACGTCAGCAACCTGGCCTGGTTCGGCAAGAGCCACGCCATGAGCCAGCACCTGCAGCTGTCGCAGGCGCGGGCACTGGAAACCGGCCGCCCCATGCTGCGCGCCACCAATACCGGCATGACCGCCGCCATCGACCATCGCGGCGAACTGATCGCCGCTGCCGCGCCAGACACCCGCCAGACGCTGCTGGCCACGGTACAGGGGCACAGCGGGCTTACGCCCTATATGCGCCACGGCAACGCGCCGGTGCTGCTGCTATGCGTGGCACTGTTGGTACTCGCCGGCGGCTGGGGCTGGTGGCGGCAGCGCACGACTGGCTCGCAGTAAAACACACAGCCTACACATCCAAACCCGTAACACACAAAAGGTTGGCCGCACGCCCTGTGACAGGCAATGCGGCCAACATTTGCAGCTTGGACGTGACCGCGCAGCTTGCAGCCACTGGCACGGGAAGCGGCTATACCTGGAAGCGGGATACCATGGCGCGCAAGCGCTGGGTCAGCTCGTTCAACTCGCCAATTGCCTGTGACGACTGGCTGGAGGCTGCCGCGTTACTGGAAGCCGCCTGGGCAATCTGCTCCACATTCCGCGTAATCTCCTCGCTGGCGTGGCCCTGCTCGGCCAAGGCCTGCGAAATGTCTTTCACCACCCCCACCACACCATTGGCGCTATCGCGGATCTGGTGAATCGCCTCGCCGCCCTGTTCGGCCAGCGCCAGGCCGGCTTTGACGCGGGTAACCGCCTCTTCCATATTGCGGCGCGACGCTTCGGAGCCATCCTGGATCTCGTCTATCATGCCGGCAATTTCCTGGGTGGCGGCAGCGGTGCGTTCCGACAGCTTGCGTACCTCGTCGGCCACCACGGCAAAGCCACGGCCCATCTCGCCCGCCCGCGCCGCCTCAATGGCGGCGTTCAACGCCAGCAGGTTAGTCTGGTCGGCGATGTCCTTGATCACCTGCATGATGGTAGAAATGGTCTGTGTCTTGCTCACCAGATCGCCAATGGTGCCGGCGGCCTGATCCACCGCGCCATTGATGCGCTGCATCTCGGTTACCGCACTGGCGATCACTTCGCCGCCCTGATTGGACAGCTGCCCGGAGCGGGCAGACACCTCACGCGCATGCTCGGCCAGGTCGGCAATCTGCTTGATGCTGGCGGTCATCTGTTCGATGGAGGCCGCCATTTCGGTGGCGGCGTGGCTTTGCTGGTCGGAACTGCTGGCAACCGCAGCGGCTGTACCCGCAATGTTACCTGCCATACCACTAAGCGTCTGGCTGCTACCAGCAATCCCGCCCACCAGTTCCCGCAAGTGTTGTTGCATATTGGCCACCGCAGCCAACAGGCTGTCGGTATCCCCTGCAGCAACCGGCACCTGCACGTGCAGATCCCCCTGAGCGATACGATGCACTACGTCGCGCGTCAGGGCAGGTTCGCCGCCCAGCTGTTGCATGACGTTGCGTCGGATCAGGTAGCCCACCACGATCACGATCGCAATCGCCAGCAGCACTTCGGCGACCAACACATAAGCCTGGCGCAGGAAGCCGCTTTGCACATCATCAAGATAAATACCGGTCCCTAATACCCAGCCCCACTTCGGACTGCTCATCAGATAGGAAACCTTGTCTTGCGGCGTATCAAAGCCTGGTTTATCCCACACATACTCGACCATGCCTTTGCCACCTCCCTGTTGCAAGGCCGTGGCGAACAGCGGCTGCAGCGGCTGACCGGCTGCATCCTTTACCGTGCTCAGGTTCTTGCCGATCATGGCGGCTTTGGCGCCATGCGCCACCCAGTTCCATTCGCGATCGAAGGCAAAGAAATATTCACGCTCGTCGTAGCGCATCGCATTCAGGACGGCTGCCGCCTGCTGTTTGGCAACCGGCTCACTCAGTTGGCCACTGGCCGCCTTGTCTTCGTACGCTTTCACTACCGTCAGCGCCGACTCCACCAGGTTACGCACCTTGTCATGGCGGTCTTTCAGCATGGTCTCACGCTCGTGCACCAAAGACAGCGCACCCAGAATACAGAGAATGAGCGCGACCAATACCACCTGAAACTGCAGCCTGCGTTTCAGGGACAAACCTGCCTTGTTTTGCATTCCATCACTCCCGTGCAGCATTTTTATCGAGTCAGGCGGCTGAAAACCGCTTATTTGTACCAAGCAATTTAAACTGCACGGGAGCGCTTGTCATGCCCTTAAACAAAAAAACCCGACACAAAGTCGGGTTTAATGCACCAAACAAGGGTTATCCCTGCACCAGCAACGTGCTTTTACCATAGCAACAGCGGCAACGGACACGAAAAGTCGCAGACATGAAAAAAGCCAGCCCTAAGGCTGGCTTTCTCGAGAGGGCAACTGATTACTCAGCAGCTTCTTCCACAACTACTTCACCTTCCGGACGGTCCACCAGTTCAACCAGTGCCATCGGAGCGTTGTCGCCCTGACGGAAACCGTACTTCAGGATACGCACGTAACCGCCGTTACGGGCAGCGTAACGCGGGCCCAGAACGTCGAACAGTTTTACAACCATTTCGCGGTCGCGAGTGCGGTCGAAAGCCAGACGACGGTTAGCCAGGGACGGCTTCTTACCCAGGGTAATCAGCGGCTCGGCTACGCGGCGCAGTTCTTTGGCCTTCGGCAGGGTGGTCACGATGACTTCGTGACGGAGCAGCGAGTTCGCCATGTTGCGAAGCATCGCCAGGCGATGGCTGCTCGTGCGGTTCAGTTTACGATTGCTATTACGATGACGCATTGTAGTGTCCTTTTATCCCAAACTTACGGCTTCTCGAGACCAGCCGGCGGCCAGTTTTCGAGTTTCATGCCGAGTGTCAGGCCTTTAGAAGCGAGAACTTCCTTGATCTCGTTCAGCGACTTACGACCAAGGTTCGGGGTCTTCAGCAGCTCGGTTTCCGTACGCTGAATCAGATCACCGATGTAGTAAATGTTCTCGGCCTTCAGACAATTGGCGGAACGAACAGTAAGTTCGAGATCATCGACCGGACGCAGCAAGATCGGATCGATCGGCGGCGCCTTCTCAACGACTTCCTCAACTGCTGTACCTTGCAGGTCTGCAAAGATCGACAGCTGATCTACCAGGATGCGGGCCGCCAGGCGTACCGCTTCTTCCGGTTCGATCACACCGTTGGTCTCGATGTCCAGTACCAGACGATCCAGGTCGGTACGTTGTTCTACACGGGCGCTTTCAACATTGAAGCTGACGCGGCGCACCGGGGAGAAGGAAGCATCAAGCTGGATGGTGCCAATCGCACGATTGTCGTCATGGTTGACGCGGGAAGCTACCGGCTGGTAGCCACGGCCCTTCTCAACCTTGATTTCCATATCGATTTTACCGCCAGCGGACAGATAGCAGATAACGTGATCAGGGTTGATCACTTCTACATCGTGCGGCAGTTCGATGTCACCAGCCAGGACAGGACCTTCACCCTCTTTCTTCAGAGAGAGGATCAGGCTGTCACGACCATGCAGCTTAAGCACTACGCCCTTCAGGTTCAGGAGGATGTCAACGACATCTTCCCGAACACCGTCAAGAGCGGAATACTCATGCAAAACGCCAGCGATTGTTACTTCGGTCGGAGCATAACCCGGCATGGACGAGAGCAGGATGCGACGCAGGGCGTTACCCAGAGTGTGGGCGTAGCCTCGCTCGAACGGCTCCATCGACACACGAGCATGCGTAGCCGAAACAGGCTGCACATCGATCAGTCGCGGTTTCAGAAATTCCGAAGCGCTGTTTTGCATAGTCATTCCTTAAGAGCTAGCGATTACTTGGAGTAGAATTCCACAACGAGTTGTTCGTTGATATCGCTAGACAACTCGGAACGCTCAGGAGCAGTTTTGAAGACACCTTCCATCTTCTTGGTGTCAACGGCAACCCAAGCCGGGAAGCCGATCTGCTCAGCCAAAGCCAGACCTTCTTGAATACGAACCTGTTTCTTGGCCTTTTCACGAACAGCAACCACATCACCAGCTTTAACCTGGTAAGACGGGATGTTCACTACAACGCCATTAACGGTGATCGCTTTGTGGCTAACCAGTTGGCGAGCTTCTGCGCGGGTAGAACCGAAGCCCATGCGATAAACAACGTTATCCAGACGAGCTTCCAGGATCTTCAGCAGGTTTTCACCAGTGGAGCCTTGGCGACGCGCAGCTTCTGCAAAGTATTTACGGAACTGACGCTCCATAACACCGTAGATGCGGCGTACTTTTTGTTTTTCACGCAGTTGAACACCGAAGTCCGACAGACGGGTGTTCTTAGCGCCGTGCTGGCCAGGTGCGGTATCCAGTTTGCACTTGGTATCCAGTGCACGACGGGCGCTCTTCAGGAAGAGATCGGTCCCTTCGCGACGAGCCAGTTTACATTTAGGGCCGGTGTAACGTGCCATTTCTCAGACTCTCCGAAATTAGATACGACGTTTTTTGGGAGGACGGCAGCCGTTGTGCGGAACGGGCGTCACGTCGGAGATGCTGGTCACTTTGAAACCCAGCGCATTCAGGGCGCGAACAGAAGACTCACGACCCGGGCCTGGGCCCTTGATGCGTACTTCCAGGTTCTTAACACCGTATTCTTGGGCAACTTTACCAGCGTGCTCTGCAGCTACCTGAGCGGCAAAGGGTGTACTTTTACGCGAGCCTTTAAAGCCAGCACCACCGGAGGTAGCCCAAGACAAAGCATTTCCCTGACGGTCAGTGATGGTAATGATGGTGTTATTGAAGGAAGCGTGCACGTGCACGATACCGTCGCTAACAGACTTGCGTACTTTTTTGCGTACACGGACAGCTGTGTTTGCTTTAGCCATTATCTGTGTTCCTTAAAATTACTTCTTACCGGCGATAGCCTTGCGCGGACCTTTGCGGGTACGGGCATTGGTACGAGTGCGCTGGCCACGGCACGGCAGACCACGACGATGGCGGAAACCACGATAGCAACCCATGTCCATCAGACGTTTGATGCTCATGGTAATTTCGCGACGCAGATCACCTTCAACGGTGAACTTGGCGACTTCTACACGCAGCGACTCCATCTCGGCTTCGGTCAGATCCTTCACTTTGGAGGAAGGATTGATACCAGCGGAAGCACAGATGAGCTTCGCGCGGGTAGCACCGATACCGTAGATAGCCTGCAGGCCGATAACAGCATGCGCATGATTGGGGATGTTTACCCCTGCAATACGGGCCATTCTCTTTCCTTAAGCCTTAAGCTTGAAAAGGTTGCGATTGTAACACGACAAAATCCGGCTAACAAATGTTAGCCTTGTTTTTGTTTGTGACGCGGATCAGTGCAGATCACTCGTACAACACGATTGCGACGAATGATTTTGCAGTTACGGCAAATTTTCTTTACCGAAGGTTGTACACGCATTTCAGTTCCTTTCTATCTGAAAAGAGCAAGTGCGATTACTTCGCACGGAACACGATACGGGCACGCGACAGGTCGTAAGGAGTCATTTCGACCGTGACCTTGTCGCCGGGCAAAATACGGATGTAGTGCATACGCATCTTGCCGGAGATGTGACCGAGAACAACGTGTCCATTTTCGAGCTTGACCCGGAAAGTTGCGTTAGGCAGCGTTTCCAGGACCTCGCCCTGCATCTGGATAGTATCTTCTTTCGCCATAAAGCCAGTTACCGTTTACCTTAGCGGCTGACGCCACTCTTGAAGTTAGCTTTCTTGAGCAGGCCCTCGTACTGATGGGAAAGAACATACGACTGTACTTGAGCCATGAAATCCATCGTTACCACCACCATAATCAGCAGCGATGTACCGCCGAAGTAGAAGGGAACGTTCCAGTTAAGAATAAGGAACTCAGGCATCAAGCAAACAAGTGTGATGTAGATCGCACCAATCAATGTGAGGCGGAGGATGATCTTCTCGATGTAACGGGAAGTCTGCTCACCCGGGCGGATGCCTGGGATGAAAGCCCCACTCTTCTTCAGGTTATCTGCCGTTTCCTTGGGGTTGAACACCAAGGCGGTATAGAAGTAACAGAAGAAAATGATTGCCGCAGCGTACAGCAGCACGTATACCGGCTGACCAGGATGCAGCTTGTCCGCAATGGACTTCAGCAGGCCCAGACCTTCGGTATTACCGAACCAACCCAAAACCGTTGCCGGGAACAGAATGATGCTCGAAGCAAAAATCGGCGGAATCACACCGGCCATGTTCAGCTTCAGCGGCATGTGGGTACTCTGACCCTGCATAACACGGTTGCCGACTTGACGCTTGGCGTAATTCACCAGAACTTTGCGCTGGCCACGTTCCACAAATACAACCAGGTAGGTTACCGCGATAACTGCCACAAACAGCGCAATTACCAGCAGGATAGGCAAGGAGCCTTGACTGGTCAGAGTCAGGGTCTTGCCGATCGCAGACGGAACACCTGCCGCAATACCGGCACAGATGATCAGGGAGATACCGTTACCCAAACCGCGTTCCGTAATCTGCTCACCGAGCCACATCAGGAACATGGTACCGGTTACCAGCGTGACAACTGTCGTTACATAGAACTCCAGCTGCGGCACAATAACCAGATTGGGTTGCTTAAACAGCATCACTGCGATACCAAAACTCTGAAAAGTTGCCAGAGCCAAGGTTGCATAGCGGGTGTACTGGGTTATTTTGCGACGTCCCGCATCGCCCTCTTTCTTCAGCTGTTTGAGCGTCGGCACGATTTCCGATGCCAACTGAAGAACGATGGACGCAGAGATGTACGGCATGATGCCAAGAGCAAACACCGTAAATCTCTGCAAGGCGCCCCCCGAGAACATGTTGAACATGTCCAGGAGGCCCGTTTGCGACGACTGGAACAACTTCGCTAGTTCTGCAGGATTGATGCCCGGCACAGGTACGTGAGCACCGATGCGGTAAACAATCAGCGCACCGACCAGAAACATGATACGGCGCTTGAGATCACCAAACTTGTTGGTGCTTCCAACTAGAGAAGTATTCGCCACGGATTGCGCCTTATTCTACGAAACTGCCACCAGCAGCTTCGATCGCAGCTTTAGCACCAGCGGTAGCAGTAACGCCACGCAGGGTGAAGGCACGATCAACAGTACCGGACAGGATCAGCTTGGCGCCCAGAGCTTGAGCGTGTACCAGGCCAGCCTGTTTCAATGCCAGCAGGTCAACCTCGCCAACCGGCAGCAGCGCCAGTTCGGACAGGCGAACTTCAGCTACGTTGCCAGCAGTCAGCGACTTGAAGCCACGCTTCGGCAGGCGACGTTGCAGCGGCATTTGACCGCCTTCGAAGCCTACTTTATGGAAGCCACCAGCGCGGCTCTTCTGACCTTTGTGACCACGACCAGCGGTTTTACCCAGGCCGCTACCGATGCCACGGCCAACGCGACGCTTAGCGTGCTTGGCACCTGCGCCCGGCTTAATGGTATTCAGCAACATTTATCAGCCCTCGCTCTTAACCAGGTAGCTGATCTTGTTGATCATGCCACGGTTAGCTGCAGTGTCGATAACTTCAACGGTCTGATTGATTTTCTTCAGACCGAGACCACGTGCGCAAGCCTTGTGCGATTCAATACGACCAATCAGGCTCTTCACCAGAGTCACTTTGATGGTTTTGATATCACTCATGATCCGCCCCCAGGATTTGCTCCACGGTCAGACCACGCTTAGCAGCGATCTGGGCCGGAGTATGGATCTTGCTCAGGCCGTCCAGAGTTGCACGAACCACGTTGTACGGGTTGGTGGAACCGTGGATCTTGGCGGACACGTTGTGTACGCCCAGCGCTTCGAAAATTGCACGCATCGGACCACCGGCTTTAACACCGGCACCGTCTTTAGCGGGCTGCATGAACACGGTGGTAGCACCGTGCTTGCCTACAACTGCATGATGCAGGGTACCGTTTTTCAGCGGTACTTTGATCATGTTGCGACGAGCCTGTTCCATGCCCTTCTGTACAGCGGCAGGAACTTCTTTGGAACGGCCCTTACCCATGCCGATACCACCGTCGCCATCACCTACGACAGTCAGAGCCGAGAAGGCCATGATACGGCCACCCTTCACCACTTTGGTGACACGGTTTACGCCGATCATTTTCTCGATCAGACCATCGCCACGATCTTCGATCTCGTGCTTAGCCATTCTTAACTCCGATTAGAATACAAGACCGTTTTCACGGGCAGCGTCTGCCAGGGCCTTGATGCGACCATGGTATTTGAAGCCGGAACGATCAAATGCAACTTGACTAACGCCTGCAGCCTTGGCTTTTTCAGCGATTGCCTTGCCCACCACAACTGCGGCAGCAATGTTGCCACCGTTTGCAAGATTAGCGCGCACATCAGCTTCAAGACTGGAAGCACTTGCCAGAACGCGGCTACCAGTTTCGTCAATGACCTGAGCGTAAATGTGGCTATTAGTGCGGTATACGCACAGACGAGCCATCTTGAGCTCCGCAATGCGTGCACGGGTTTTGCGTGCGCGGCGGAGTCGAGTCTGTTTCTTGTCCATTTCAGTGCCTCAATTACTTCTTCTTGGTCTCTTTCAGAACCACCACTTCATCAGCGTAACGAACGCCCTTGCCTTTGTACGGCTCAGGGGAACGGTAAGCGCGGATTTCAGCAGCCACCTGGCCAACGCGCTGTTTGTCAGCGCCTTTGATCAGGATCTCGGTCTGAGTCGGCGTTTCACACTTAACGCCTTCCGGCATTTGGTGTACGACCGGGTGAGAGAAGCCAAGAGACAGGTTCAGGGCGTCACCTTGTGCCTGAGCACGGTAACCTACGCCTACCAGTTGCAGCTTCTTCTCGAAGCCTTTGCTAACGCCATTTACCATGTTGTTCAGCAGGGCACGCAGGGTGCCAGACATCGAACGGGCAAATTTGGAGTCATTGTTGGCCGCGAAAACCAGTTGGTTATCAACCAGTTTTACGTCAACGTCAGCAACCAGCGCAGTGCTCAGAGCGCCCAGCGGGCCCTTCACGGTCACTTCGCCAGCACCGAATTTAACTTCAACGCCTGCCGGGATAACCACGGGGTTTTTAGCTACGCGAGACATTACACCCTCCGATTAAGCCACGACGCAGAGCAGCTCACCGCCGATACCGGCAGCACGCGCTTTACGATCAGTCATTACGCCACGAGAGGTAGAAACGATGGTTACGCCCAGACCGTTCATTACCTTCGGGATCTCGGTGGAGCCCTTGTAAACGCGCAGGCCAGGACGGGAAACGCGCTCGATGCGCTCGATTACCGGACGACCAACGTAGTACTTCAGTTCCACTTCCAGAACCGGCTTCTTATCAGCTTCGGTTACGGAGAAGTTCTCGATATAGCCTTCATCCTTCAGGACCTGGGCGATCGCCACTTTCAGTTTCGACGACGGCATCGAAACAGAAGTCTTAGCAGCGCGCTGGCCGTTACGGATGCGGGTCAGCATATCGGAAATAGGATCTTGCATGCTCATTCTGTATCTCCTATTACCAGCTAGCTTTAACCACGCCCGGGATCTCGCCTTTCATAGCGATTTCACGGAGCTTGTTACGAGCCAGACCGAACTTGCGGAATACACCACGCGGACGACCGGTCAGGGCGCAACGACGACGCTGACGTACCGGGCTAGCGTTACGCGGCAGCTGCTGCAGCTTCAGACGAGCGGCAAAACGCTCTTCTTCAGACAGATTCGGGTTGTTGATGATGGCGAGAAGTTGCTCGCGCTTGCCGGCGTACTTAGCCACGAGCTTCGCGCGCTTCTCTTCGCGATTAATCAGTGCAAGAGTTGCCATTTGCTTAGCCCTTAAACGGGAATTTGAACGCAGCCAGCAGTGCGCGGGCTTCTTCGTCAGTCTTCGCGGTGGTGGTGATGGTAATGTTCATACCACGCAGAGCATCGATCTTGTCGTACTCGATTTCCGGGAAGATGATCTGTTCCTTAACGCCCATGTTGTAGTTACCGCGGCCGTCGAAGGACTTGGCGGAAACACCACGGAAGTCACGAACGCGCGGCAGCGAGATCGTCACCAGGCGGTCCAGGAATTCGTACATACGTTCACGGCGCAGGGTAACCTTGCAGCCAACCGGGTAGTTATCGCGAATTTTGAAGCCAGCGATGGACTTGCGGGCAGTGGTAACTACCGGCTTCTGACCGGCGATCTTTTCCAGATCACCTACAGCGTGGTCCATCACTTTTTTGTCGGCAACAGCTTCGCCAACACCCATGTTCAGGGTGATCTTCTCGATGCGCGGCACTTCCATGATGGACTTGTAGCCGAACTTTTCGATCAGCGCCGGAACAACGGTGCTTTTGTAGAAATCATACAAACGTGCCATTTTTGCTCCTTACGCGCCCACGATTTCGCCAGTGGACTTGAAGATGCGCACTTTTTTGCCATCTTCCAGCACTTTGAAACCTACGCGGTCAGCTTTCTGGGTTGCCGCGTTGAAAATAGCGACATTGGAAACATCCAGCGGCATGGTTTTTTCCACGATACCGCCAGCTACGCCGCGGACCGGGTTCGGCTTCTGGTGTTTTTTCACCAGGTTGATGCCTTCAACCACCACCTTGCCCTCGAGCACGCGCAGTACGGCACCACGTTTGCCTTTGTCTTTGCCGGTGATTACGACTACTTCGTCGCCTTTACGAATCTTACGCATGGGTACTCTCCTTACAGAACTTCAGGAGCCAGCGACACGATCTTCATGAAGCGCTCGGTACGCAGTTCACGCGTAACAGGCCCGAAGATACGAGTACCGATCGGCTCAAGCTTGTTGTTGAGCAGAACAGCCGCGTTGCTGTCAAATTTAATCAGAGAGCCATCAGGACGACGAACGCCTTTAGCGGTACGAACCACTACTGCGTTGTATACGTCACCCTTTTTGACACGACCACGGGGAGCAGCATCCTTGATGCTCACCTTGATGATGTCACCCACGCCGGCATAGCGACGCTTGGAGCCGCCCAACACTTTGATGCACATTACGGAACGCGCACCAGTGTTGTCTGCAACATCCAAAATGGACTGCATTTGAATCATGTTTGATTACCTTTCTATCCAACTTAATTCCGCCTCTTTCCCTCTCAAGATGAAGGAAACGCCGCAAAAATTGCGGCGTGTCTAGCGGCCAGTCTTGGACCCCGTCAGGGATGATTTCGGAGGAACCCCCGAAAACAACCATTATACAGAGGGGTTGCCCCCTCTGCAAGCATTACACTTGGCGAGCCTTCTCGACCAGTGCAGTGACAGCCCAAGTTTTTGTTTTGGAGAGCGGACGGGTCTCGCTGATGACGACGATGTCGCCAGCGCGGAACTCGTTGTTCTCGTCATGGGCATGAAACTTCTTGGAGCGACGGATCACTTTACCGTAGATCGGGTGCTTAACCTTGCGCTCTACCAGTACAGTAACGGTCTTGTCCATTTTGTCGCTGACTACTTTACCAGTCAGCGTACGAACCACTTTAGTTTCGCTCATCTTAAGCAGCCTTCTCTTTCAGAACGGTGCGAACACGCGCGATGTCACGACGCACTTTCTTCAGCTCGCTGGTTTTAGCCAGTTGCTGGGTAGCGTGTTGCATGCGCAGTGCGAATTGAGCTTTCAGGAGACCGAGCAGCTCGGCCTTCAGCTCATCAACGCTCTTGGCTTTCAGTTCAGTCGCTTTCATTACTGACCCACCTGTTTAGTCACAAATACCGTCGGGATCGGCAGCTTGGCAGCAGCCAGACGGAAGGCTTCACGAGCCAGTTCTTCAGCAACGCCGTCCATTTCGTACAGCATCTTGCCTGGCTGGATTTCAGCTACGTAGTACTCCGGCGAACCTTTACCCCCACCCATACGAACTTCGGCAGGCTTGGAAGTAATCGGCTTGTCCGGGAATACACGGATCCAGATGCGACCGCCACGTTTGATGTGACGGGTCATCGCACGACGGGCAGCTTCGATTTGGCGAGCAGTCAGACGACCACGGCCAATAGCTTTCAGACCGAAGTCACCAAAGCTCACTTTGTTGCCACGGGTAGCAATACCAGTATTGCGACCTTTGTGCTGTTTGCGGTATTTGAGTCTAGTTGGCTGCAGCATTACGAGCTCCTGCCTTTCTGGATTTCTTCTCAGGTGCTACCGGGGCGGCCTGAACCTGACCAGGTTTGATGTCGCCCTTGTATACCCATACCTTGATACCGATCACACCGTAAGTGGTGTGAGCTTCGGAAGTCGCGTAGTCCACGTCAGCACGCAGGGTGTGGAGCGGAACGCGGCCTTCGCGGTACCATTCGCTACGAGCGATATCGATACCGTTCAGACGGCCGGAGCTCATGATCTTGATGCCCTGGGCGCCCATGCGCATGGCGTTCTGCATGGAACGCTTCATGGCGCGACGGAACATCACACGCTTCTCCAGCTGGGAAGCGATACCGTCAGCGATGATTTGCGCATCGATTTCCGGCTTGCGAACTTCTTCGATGTTCACGTGTACAGGTACACCCATACGACGCTGCAGTTCTTTTTTCAGAACTTCGATGTCTTCGCCTTTTTTACCGATCACAACACCCGGACGGGCGCTGTGAATGGTGATACGGGCGGACTTGGCCGGACGCTCGATAACGATGCGGCCAACAGCGGCGTGAGCGAGCTTCTTTTTCAGGAATTCACGTACTTCGATATCCTGCTTCAGTTGACCTGCAAAGTCGTGCGAGTTTGCAAACCACTTGGAAGCCCAGTTTTTGGTTACTGCAAGACGGAAACCCGTCGGATGAATCTTCTGACCCATTGCTTACCCCTTAGTTGCCTACACTGAGCGTGATGTGGCAGGTCTGCTTCTCGATGCGGTTACCGCGGCCTTTGGCACGAGCGGTGAAACGCTTCAGGGAAGGACCCTTGTCAACATAGATGCTCGTCACTTTCAGAGTGTCGATATCCGCGCCTTCGTTGTGTTCAGCGTTGGCGATTGCGGATTCCAGAACTTTCTTGATCAGTGCAGCACCCTTTTTCGGGCTGAAGGTCAGGATGTTCAGTGCTTGACCCACGTCTTTACCGCGGATCAGGTCTGCTACCAAGCGGCACTTCTGTGCCGAAAGGCGTGCATTATTCAGTTGTGCAGAAACTTTCATCGCATCACCTTATTTCTTCTTGGCCTTCTTATCAGCCGCATGGCCTTTGAAGGTACGAGTCAGCGAGAATTCACCAAGCTTGTGACCAACCATGTTCTCGGACACATAAACCGGCACATGAGTGCGGCCGTTGTGTACGGCGATAGTCAGACCGATGAAGTCCGGCAGAATAGTCGAGCGACGGGACCAGGTCTTGATCGGGCGCTTGTCGTTCGTTGCACGCACCGCATCCACTTTCTTCAGCAGGTGGAGATCAACGAACGGGCCTTTTTTAAGCGAACGTGCCATAAGTCAGTTATCCCTTATTTCGAAAAGCGACGGCGTACGATCATATTGTCGGTACGCTTGTTGCGACGGGTACGGAAGCCCTTAGTCGGGGTACCCCACGGGCTAACAGGCACGCGACCTTCACCAGTACGACCTTCACCACCACCGTGCGGGTGATCCACCGGGTTCATGGCAGTACCACGAACGGTCGGACGGATACCGCGCCAGCGGTTGGCACCGGCTTTACCGATCTTGCGCAGGCTGTGCTCTTCGTTGCCCACTTCGCCAACAGTGGCGCGGCAGTCAACGTGAACCTTGCGGATCTCGCCGGAGCGCAGACGCAGCTGGGCGTAAACGCCTTCGCGGGCCAGCAGCATGGCGGAGGAGCCAGCGGAACGTGCAATTTGGGCGCCTTTGCCCGGTTGCAGTTCGATGCAGTGGATGGTGGTACCTACCGGGATGTTGCGGATCGGCAGGGCATTACCAGCCTTGATCGGTGCTTCGGCGCCAGACATCAGCTCGGCACCCGGCTTCACGCCGCGCGGAGCGATGATGTAACGACGCTCACCGTCTGCGTAGCACAGCAGGGCGATGTGGGCGGTACGGTTCGGATCGTATTCGATGCGCTCAACTTTAGCCGGGATGGCATCTTTGTTGCGACGGAAGTCTACGATACGGTAGTGCTTTTTATGACCACCACCCTTGTGACGGGTAGTGATGTGACCGTTGTTGTTACGGCCAGCAGTCGAAGTTTTCTTTTCAACCAGCGCTGCGAACGGAGCGCCTTTGTGCAGGTCAGGATGTACGACCTTAACAACGGCACGACGACCAGCGGAAGTCGGTTTAACTTTTACGAGAGGCATGCTCTATCTCCTTACTCCGCAACGGCCGGGGTGGCGGTCAGGTCAAGTTCTTGACCCGGAACCAGGCTTACATAAGCCTTTTTCCAGTCCTTGCGGCGGCCAACGAAACGGCCAAAACGCTTGGTCTTGCCTTTAACGTTGACAGTGGAAACACCTTCAACCTTGACATTGAACAGCAGTTCAACGGCAGCCTTGATTTCCGGCTTAGTTGCATCGGTAGCAACGCGGAAAGCAACCTGCTGGTTTTTCTCGGCAACCAGAGTGCTCTTTTCAGACACGATCGGCGCCAGGATTACTTGCAGCAAACGTTCCTGGTTCATACCCACTGCTCCTCGAGTTGCTTCACGGCATCACGGGTGATTACCACTTTCTTGAAGCGGACCAGGCTGAACGGGTCAGCTTGCTGAGCTTCAATTACCAGCACGTTAGGCAGGTTACGGGAAGATAGATACAGATTCTCATCCAGCTCTTTGGTGATGATCAGCGCGCGATCCAGACCCAGGGATTTCACTTTGGCAGCGAATTCCTTGGTTTTCGGGGAAGCAACGGTCAGTTCATCAACAATGATCAGGCGCTCGTCGCGAACCAGCTGGGACAGAATGGTAGCCATACCAGCGCGGTATTGCTTACGGTTCACCTTCTGGGTGAAGTTCTCGTCCGGCTTGTTCGGGAAGGTGCGACCACCACCACGCCACAGCGGGGAAGAAGTCATACCAGCACGGGCGCGGCCAGTACCTTTCTGACGGAAAGGTTTCTTGGTCGAGTGTTTAACCTCGGCACGGGTCAACTGGGCACGGTTGGCGCTACGAGCGTTTGCCAGGAAGGCGGTAACCACCTGGTGTACCAGTGCTTCGTTGTAGTCACGTGCAAACAGTGCTTCAGAGGCTTGCAGGGCTTCTACTTGCTGGCCCTGAGCATTGATCACTTTCAATTCCATTATGCACCTGCCTTCACGCTAGGACGCACTACCACGTCACCGTTCTTGGCACCCGGCACTGCGCCTTTGACCAGAATCAGTTGACGCTCCACGTCGATACGAACGATTTCGAGACACTGAACAGTGCTCTTCACATTACCGTACTGACCTGCCATGCGCTTACCCGGGAATACACGGCCCGGATCTTGCGCCTGACCGATAGAGCCAGGGGAGTTGTGGGAAACCGAGTTACCGTGGGAAGCACGGTTGGACGAGAAGTTGTGGCGCTTGATGGCACCGGAGAAGCCTTTACCCTTGGAGGTACCGGTAACGTCTACCAGCTGGCCTACGGCAAAGATTTCAACGGACAGTGCATCACCAACATTTAGCGCTGCCAGCGCTTCTGCGGTAGCGGTAAACTCGCGCAGAGTGCGGGCGGCTTCGATGCCAGCCTTAGCGAAGTGACCGGCTTCAGCCTTGGTCACACGATTAGCCTTGCGGGCACCAGCAGCAACCTGTACGGCTACGTAGCCGTCGGTGTCTGCAGTTTTGATTTGCGATACGCGGTTTGCGGACATGTCCAGCACAGTTACCGGAACGGATACACCGTCCTCAGCAAATACGCGGGTCATGCCGACTTTGCGACCGACTAGACCTAAAGTCATGGTTATTTCCTTTACAGGCGCCGATTACGATTGACCGGCTTGCTCAAAGAAAAGCGGACTCATCAAAATGATGAGTCCGCGACTTTATCACAGAAAAATCAATGCTTGCAAGCACTTAGACCGACAAACATTGTAAATCCGTAATTACTGAAGCTTGATTTCCACATCCACGCCAGCCGGCAGGTCCAGCTTCATCAGCGCGTCGACAGTTTTGTCTGTCGGATCAACGATGTCCATCAGGCGCAGGTGGGTACGGATTTCCAGCTGATCGCGGGAAGTCTTGTTCACGTGCGGGGAACGCAGAACGTTGAAACGCTCGATTTTGGTCGGCAGCGGAACCGGGCCTTTAACAACGGCACCAGTACGCTTGGCGGTTTCAACGATTTCCTGAGCGGAACGGTCGATCAGGTTGTAATCAAATGCCTTCAGGCGGATACGGATTTTCTGGCTTTGCATGGTATTGACTCCGCGTCCGATTAGGCGATGATTTTAGCAACAACGCCAGCACCAACGGTGCGGCCGCCTTCACGGATCGCGAAACGCAGACCTTCTTCCATAGCGATCGGAGCGATCAGCTCTACGGTGATTTCTACGTTGTCACCCGGCATAACCATTTCCACACCTTCGGACAGGCCAACAGCGCCAGTCACGTCAGTAGTACGGAAGTAGAACTGCGGACGGTAGTTAGCGAAGAACGGAGTGTGACGACCACCTTCTTCTTTGCTCAGTACGTATACCGAAGCAGCAAACTTGGTGTGCGGGGTGATGGAACCCGGCTTGGCCAGAACCTGACCACGCTCTACGTCTTCACGCTTGGTACCACGCAGCAGTACGCCTACGTTATCACCAGCCTGACCTTGATCCAGCAGCTTGCGGAACATTTCCACGCCGGTGCAAGTGGTCTTAACGGTGTTTTTCAGACCAACGATTTCCAGCTCTTCGCCGACTTTAACGATACCGCGCTCAACACGACCGGTAACTACGGTACCACGACCGGAGATCGAGAATACGTCTTCGATCGGCAGCAGGAACGGCTTGTCGATAGCACGCTCCGGAGTCGGGATGTAGGAATCCAGCGCGTCAGCCAGACGGAAGATTGCCGGCTCGCCGTATTCGGATTGGTCGCCTTCCAGTGCCAGACGAGCGGAACCGGTAACGATCGGGGTGTCATCACCCGGGAAGTCGTAGGAAGACAGCAGATCGCGCACTTCCATTTCAACCAGTTCCAGCAGCTCAGCGTCGTCCACCAGGTCAGCCTTGTTCAGGAAGACGATGATGTACGGTACGCCTACTTGGCGGGACAGCAGGATGTGTTCGCGAGTTTGCGGCATCGGGCCGTCAGCAGCGGAACATACCAGGATAGCGCCGTCCATCTGGGCAGCACCGGTAATCATGTTTTTAACGTAGTCAGCGTGACCCGGGCAGTCTACGTGAGCGTAGTGGCGGGTAGCGGTTTCGTATTCTACGTGAGCGGTATTAATGGTAATACCACGAGCTTTTTCTTCCGGCGCGCTGTCGATCTGGGAGTAATCTTTAGCTTCGCCACCGAATTTCTTGGACAGAATGGTGGTGATAGCAGCGGTCAGAGTGGTTTTACCATGGTCTACGTGACCGATGGTGCCAACGTTTACGTGCGGCTTGGTCCGCTCAAACTTTTCTTTTGCCATTTTGCAAATTTCCTTAATTAAAGAACAAACAGTTCAGAGGTTGGCCGCATGCGGCCAACCTCGTCGCGCAGATTACTTACGCGCCGCCATTACCGCGTCAGCGATATGACGCGGGGCTTCAGAGTAGTGCTTGAACTCCATGGAGTAGGTAGCACGACCCTGGGTAGCGGAACGCAGGTCGGTGGAGTAACCGAACATTTCGGACAGCGGTACTTCAGCGCGGATCTTCTTGCCACCCACGCCATCGTCGTCCATGCCCTGTACGATGCCACGACGACGGTTCAGGTCGCCCATTACATCGCCCATGTACTCTTCCGGGGTTTCCACTTCAACGGCCATCATCGGCTCGAGGATGCACGGACCAGCACGACGCATGGCTTCTTTGAAAGCCAGGGAGCCTGCCAGTTCGAACGCGATCTGCGAGGAGTCAACGTCGTGGTAGGAACCGAAGGTCAGACGTACGGTTACGTCCACCACCGGGTAGCCAGCCAGAATACCGTTGTTCAGCGAGTTACGGATACCCTTGTCAACCGACGGGATGAATTCGCGAGGAATCACACCACCTTTGATCTCGTCGATGAACTTGTAGCCCTGACCTTCGCCGGACGGTTCCAGCGTGATCGTACAATCACCGTACTGACCTTTACCACCGGACTGCTTGGCGTGTTTACCTTGCACGTCGGTAACGGTCTTGGTGATGGTTTCGCGGTAGGCTACTTGCGGTGCACCTACGTTGGCTTCCACACCGAATTCACGCTTCATGCGGTCAACCAGAATTTCCAGGTGCAGTTCACCCATACCGGAAATGATGGTCTGTGCCGATTCTTCATCGGTACGCACGCGGAAGGACGGATCTTCCTTGGCCAGACGGTTCAGGGCAACACCCATCTTCTCTTGGTCGGCCTTGGTTTTCGGCTCAACGGCAACGTGAATTACCGGCTCCGGGAATACCATGCGTTCCAGAACGATCGGGGCGTCAACCGCACACAGGGTCTCACCAGTGGTTACTTCTTTCAGGCCAATACCCGCGGCGATGTCGCCAGCGCGTACTTCGGTGATTTCCTGACGGTCGTTAGCGTGCATCTGCACGATACGGCCCATGCGCTCTTTCTTGCCTTTAACCGAGTTCAGCACGGTGTCGCCAGAGTTAACCACACCAGAGTAAACGCGGAAGAAGGTCAGCTGACCAACGTACGGGTCGTTCATCAGTTTGAACGCCAGCGCGGAGAACGGCGCATCGTCGGAGGCTTCACGAACGGCCGGGGTGCCGTCTTCGTTTTCGCCCGGTACCGGCGGTACATCCAGCGGGCTCGGCAGCAGTTCAACAACCGCGTCCAGCATGCGCTGTACGCCTTTGTTCTTGAACGCGGAACCGCACAGCATCGGCTGGATTTCGCAACGCAGGGTACGCTGACGCAGACCATTCACGATTTCTTCTTCGCTCAGGGTCTCGCCTTCCAGGTACTTGTTCATGGTGTCTTCGTCGACTTCCGCCGCCGCTTCAACCATTTTCTCGCGCCATTCTTCAGCTACTGCAACCAGGTCAGCCGGGATGTCGCCGTACTCGAATTTCATGCCTTGGGAAGCTTCGTCCCAAATGATGGCCTTCATCTTCAGCAGGTCAACAACACCTTCGAAACCTTCTTCAGCACCGATAGGCACAACGATAGGTACCGGGTTGCCACGCAGACGGGTCTTCACTTGCTCTACGGCACGGAAGAAATTGGCACCCTGACGGTCCATCTTGTTCACGAAAGCGATACGCGGCACTTTGTACTTGTTCGCTTGACGCCATACGGTCTCGGACTGCGGCTGAACGCCACCTACCGCGCAGTACACCATAACGGCACCGTCCAGAACACGCATGGAACGCTCTACCTCAATGGTAAAGTCCACGTGACCCGGGGTGTCGATGATGTTGAAGCGGTGTTCCGGGAACTGCATGCCCATACCTTTCCAGAAGGTAGTGGTAGCAGCGGAAGTAATGGTAATACCGCGCTCTTGCTCTTGTTCCATCCAGTCCATGGTGGCAGCGCCATCATGCACTTCACCGATCTTGTGGTTTACACCGGTGTAGAACAGGATACGTTCGGTAGTAGTGGTCTTACCAGCGTCAATGTGAGCCGAAATACCGATGTTACGGTAACGCTCAATGGGGGTCTTTCTAGCCATGGCCAGAATCCTTTCGCGGGATGGTAATTAGAAGCGGAAGTGCGAGAACGCCTTGTTGGCTTCAGCCATGCGGTGAACTTCGTCACGCTTCTTCATCGCGCCGCCACGGCCTTCGGCTGCATCGATCAGCTCGCCGGCCAGACGCAGGTCCATGGATTTTTCGCCACGCTTACGAGCGGCGTCGCGCAGCCAGCGCATTGCCAGCGCCAGACGACGGGAAGGACGTACTTCAACAGGAACTTGATAGTTGGCACCACCTACACGGCGGCTTTTTACTTCCACGATCGGCTTGGCGTTGGAGATGGCAGTGTTGAACACTTCCACCGCATTTTTGCCGGTTTTTTTCTCGATTTGCTCGAGAGCGCCGTAAATGATGCGTTCAGCAACAGACTTCTTGCCGTCGATCATTACAACGTTCATGAATTTGGTCAGATCCTGGCTACCGAACTTCGGATCCGGCAGGATATCGCGCTTGGGCACTTCTCTGCGTCTTGGCATTTCAATTCCTTCAATCTATTCAGTTGAGCTTTACGCTCGCGACTACTCAACAAAGCAGCCACTTACTCGACGGATAACTCCGCCGCACATGCCCTAAATTACTTAGGACGCTTGGCACCGTACTTGGAGCGAGCCTGCTTACGATCTTTAACGCCAGCAGTGTCCAGGGAGCCGCGAACGGTGTGGTAACGTACACCCGGCAAGTCTTTTACACGACCGCCGCGGATCAGTACCACCGAGTGTTCCTGCAGGTTGTGGCCTTCACCACCGATGTAGGAGATCACTTCGAAACCGTTGGTCAGGCGCACTTTGCACACCTTACGCAGAGCGGAGTTCGGTTTTTTCGGGGTAGTGGTGTATACACGGGTGCACACGCCACGCTTCTGCGGGCAGGCCTCCAGTGCAGGCACCTTGCTCTTCGACAGAACCGCGGTACGGCCTTTGCGAACGAGTTGGTTAATGGTTGGCATTACTATCAGTTCCTAGTTGATTCTCTTGGCGGCACCATACCACCAAGAAAGACGTGGATTATATTTTAGTCAAACACTTAGCGTCAATGAAATAACGCTGCCCTTCCAACGTTAGACGTTGAAAGGACAGCGTTTTTTGGTGTCAACGCAACTTACAGTGCGTTATTGCCAGCGTCGATCTCGGCTTCCAGCGGTGCGAACTCCACCGGCACGTCACCGGCAGCAGCCTGGCGACGACGGTTGCGGTGGTAAGCCAGACCGGTACCTGCCGGGATCAGGCGGCCAACGATTACGTTTTCTTTCAGACCACGCAGATCGTCTTTCTTGCCCATGATCGCCGCTTCGGTCAGCACGCGAGTGGTTTCCTGGAAGGACGCCGCGGAGATGAAGGAGTCGGTGGACAGCGATGCCTTGGTGATACCCAGCAGTACGTTGTCGTACTGCGCCGGGATCTTGCCGTCGGCAATCATCTGGTCGTTGGTCTCCAGCACTTCTGCGCGCTCTACCTGCTCGCCGGTGATGAAGTCGGTATCACCGGAATCGGTGATCACCACACGACGCAGCATCTGGCGAACGATCACCTCGATGTGCTTGTCGTTAATCTTCACGCCCTGCAGACGGTAAACCTCTTGTACTTCCTGGCCGATGTAGCGGGCCAGCGCTTCGATACCCTGCAGTCGCAGGATGTCGTGCGGATCGACCGGACCGTCGACGATCAACTCGCCGCGGTTCACTACCTGGCCATCGTGTACCAGTACGTGCTTGTCTTTCGGGATCAGGCTTTCGTAGGCATTGCCGTCCAGATCGGTAATGATCAGACGTTGCTTGCCCTTGGTGTCCTTACCGAAGGAAACGGTACCAGTTACCTCGGCCAGCATGCCGGCGTCTTTCGGCGAACGGGCTTCGAACAGCTCGGCTACACGCGGCAGACCACCGGTAATATCGCGGGTCTTGGACGATTCTTGCGGAATACGTGCCAGTACTTCACCCTTGCCGACTTCCTGACCGTCACGCACGGTAATGATCGCGCCAACCTGGAAGGTGATGGATACCGACGCATCGGAACCGGCCAGCTTCACTTCGTTGCCGTTGTCGTCCAGCAGCTTCACCAACGGGCGCAGCATCTTGGACTGGGCACCGGCACGACGCTTGGCATCGATCACCACCAGGGTGGACAGACCGGTTACTTCGTCGGTCTGCTTGGCAACGGTAACGCCCTCTTCCACGTTCTCGAACTTCACGCGACCAGCGTACTCGGTGATGATCGGACGGGTGTGCGGATCCCACGTTGCCAGCACGGCACCGGCCTTGATGCTCAGACCATCGGTCACCATCAGGGTCGCACCGTACGGTACTTTGTGACGCTCGCGCTCGCGGCCAACGTCATCGTGAATCACCACTTCGCCGGAGCGGCTGATCACGATCAGCTCGTCCTTGGTGTTCTTCACGTAACGCATCTGGCTGGAGAAGCGTACGGTACCGTTCGACTTACCTTCAACCTGGCTGGCAGCGGCATTTCGGGATGCGGCACCACCGATGTGGAAGGTACGCATGGTCAGCTGGGTACCCGGCTCACCAATCGACTGCGCAGCAATCACACCCACGGCTTCACCGGCGTTCACGCGCTTACCGCGGGCCAGATCGCGACCGTAACACTGGGCACACAGACCGTAGCGGGTGTCGCAAGTGATGGCGGTACGCACTTTCACTTCGTCGATACCACGCTCATCGATCAGGTCTACCAGGCTCTCGTCCAGCAGGGTGCCGGCTTCGATCACGGTTTCGCTGGTGGACGGATCCACCACGTCGTTGGCGGTTACACGGCCCAGGATACGGTCGCGCAGCGGCTCGATCACGTCACCGCCTTGTACCACGGCCTTCATTACGAAGCCGTTGGTGGTGCCGCAATCGTCTTCGATCACCACCAGATCCTGCGTCACGTCTACCAGACGACGGGTCAGGTAACCGGAGTTCGCCGTCTTCAGTGCCGTATCCGCCAGACCCTTACGTGCACCGTGGGTGGAGATAAAGTACTGCAGTACGGTCAGACCTTCGCGGAAGTTCGCGGTAATCGGCGTTTCGATAATGGAACCGTCCGGCTTGGCCATCAGACCACGCATACCGGCCAGCTGTTTGATCTGGGCTGCGGAACCCCGCGCACCCGAGTCAGCCATCATGTAAATCGAGTTGAACGATTCTTGCTCGACTTCCTTGCCTTCGCGGTCGATCACCTTCTGCTTGGACAGCTCGTCCATCATCGCCTTGGCGATCTTGTCACCGGTACGGCCCCAGATATCCACTACCTTGTTGTAGCGCTCACCCTGGGTAACCAGACCTTGACGGTATTGCTCTTCGATCTCTTTGACTTCTTTTTGCGCTTCGCCCAGCAGGTCGAACTTCTTGGCCGGGATTTCCATGTCGTCCACGCAGATGGAGATACCACCGCGGGTCGAGTAGGCAAAACCGGTGTACATCAGCTGGTCGGCGAAGATCACCGTGTCGCGAATACCGCAACGACGGAAGGAGCCGTTGATCAGACGGGAAATTTCTTTCTTCTTCAACGCGCGGTTGATGAACTCGAACGGCAGACCCTTCGGCAGGATCTCGGACAGAATGGCGCGGCCAACGGTGGTGTTGTAGCGTTTGGTAACGGCTACGAACTCGCCCTGGTCGTCTTTTTCCCACTCTTTCAGACGCACGGTAATGCGCGTGCCCAGTTCCACTTGGCGGGTTTCGTAAGCGCGATGAACCTCGGCAGTGTCAGCGAAGGCCATGCCCTCGTTGCGGCCGTTGATCTTGTCGCGGGTCATGTAGTACAGACCCAATACGATATCCTGCGACGGAACGATGATCGGTTCACCGTTGGCCGGGGACAGCACGTTGTTGGTGGCCAGCATCAGGGTGCGGGCTTCCATCTGCGCTTCCAGCGACAGCGGCACGTGAACGGCCATCTGGTCACCGTCAAAGTCGGCGTTGAATGCCGCGCAGACCAGCGGGTGCAGCTGGATGGCCTTGCCTTCGATCAGCAGCGGTTCGAACGCCTGGATACCCAGACGGTGCAGCGTCGGTGCACGGTTCAGCAGTACCGGATGCTCGCGGATCACGTCTTCCAGGATGTCCCATACTTCCGGCACTTCCTGCTCTACCAGCTTCTTGGCAGCCTTGATGGTGGACGCCAGGCCCAGCACTTCCAGCTTGTGGAAGATGAACGGCTTGAACAGTTCCAGCGCCATTTTCTTCGGCAGACCGCACTGGTGCAGACGCAGGGTCGGGCCCACGGTAATCACGGAACGACCGGAGTAGTCCACGCGCTTACCCAGCAAGTTCTGACGGAAGCGACCGCCCTTGCCCTTGATCATGTCGGCCAGCGATTTCAGCGGGCGCTTGTTGGCGCCGGTCATGGCTTTACCGCGACGACCGTTATCCAGCAGCGAGTCAACCGATTCCTGCAGCATGCGCTTCTCGTTGCGCACGATGATGTCCGGTGCGCGCAGTTCCAGCAGACGCTTCAGACGGTTGTTACGGTTGATGACGCGACGGTACAGGTCGTTCAGGTCGGAGGTCGCGAAGCGGCCACCATCCAGCGGTACCAGCGGACGCAGTTCCGGCGGCAGCACCGGCAGCACTTCCATGATCATCCACTCCGGCTTCATGCCGGAACGCTGGAACGCCTCCAGCACCTTGAGGCGCTTGGCGATCTTCTTGATCTTGGTGTCGGAGCTGGTGGCTTCCAGTTCGCGGCGCAGGGTCTCGATCTCGCTCGTGAGGTCCAGACGCTTCAGCAGCTCGCGTACGGCTTCGGCACCCATCAGGGCAACGAACTCTTCGCCGTACTCGTCCAGCTTGTCGAGGTAGTCTTCCTCGGTCAGCAACTGGCGCGGTTGCAGGCTGGTCAGGCCCGGCTCGGTCACGACGAATGCTTCAAAGTACAGCACGCGCTCGATATCGCGCAGGGTCATGTCCAGGACCATACCCAGACGCGACGGCAGCGATTTCAGGAACCAGATGTGCGCTACCGGCGATGCCAGTTCGATGTGGCCCATGCGCTCGCGGCGCACTTTGGACAGGGTCACTTCCACGCCGCACTTCTCGCAGATCACACCGCGATGCTTCAGGCGTTTGTATTTGCCGCACAGGCATTCGTAGTCCTTAACCGGACCGAAAATGCGCGCGCAGAACAGGCCATCACGTTCCGGCTTGAAAGTACGGTAGTTGATGGTTTCAGGCTTTTTGACTTCACCGAACGACCAGGAACGGATCTTGTCCGGGGAGGCGATGCCGATCTTAATCGCATCAAACTCTTCTTCTTGCGTCACTTGCTTAAAGAGGTCGAGCAGAGCTTTCATTGCGTCTCCATTCAGGAGGAAGCCTGCGGCCAACGTTGGCCGCAGACTGCCTTACCTAATTAATAACGTTCCAGGTCGATATCCAGGCCCAGCGAACGGATTTCCTTCACCAGCACGTTGAAGGATTCCGGCATGCCGGCATCGATCTTGTGTTCGCCCTTGACGATGTTTTCGTAGATCTTGGTACGACCGGTCACATCGTCCGACTTCACAGTCAGCATTTCCTGCAGGGTGTAAGCGGCACCGTAAGCTTCCAGTGCCCACACTTCCATCTCACCGAAACGCTGACCACCGAACTGCGCCTTACCACCCAGCGGCTGCTGGGTAACCAGCGAGTACGGACCGGTGGAACGGGCGTGCATCTTGTCGTCAACCAGGTGATGCAGCTTCAGGTAGTGCATCACACCCACGGTTACCTTGCGGTCGAAGGCTTCGCCGGAGCGGCCGTCGAACAGGGTCATCTGGGTCTTGCTGCTGTTGAACGACAGCTGTTCGGTATGCGGGTCTTCGTCCGGGTACGCCAGATTCAGCATATGACGGATTTCGGACTCTTTGGCGCCATCGAATACCGGGGTAGCAAAGGTCATGCCCTTGCGCAGGTTTTCGGCCAGCAGCTTCACTTCCGCGTCGCTCATCTCGGCCAGCTCAACCTTCTTGCCGGTATCGTTGTAGATGCGTTCCAGGTAGTTGCGCAGCTCGTCAACGCTTTGCTGTTGTTTCAGCATGCGGTCGATACGCTCGCCAATACCCTTGGCGGCCCAACCCAGGTGCACTTCCAGAATCTGACCGATGTTCATACGCGACGGTACGCCCAGCGGGTTCAGCACGATGTCTACCGGACGACCGTCAGCCATGTAAGGCATGTCTTCTACCGGCAGGATGCGCGATACCACACCCTTGTTACCGTGACGACCGGCCATCTTGTCACCGGCTTGCAGACGACGTTTAACGGCGATGTACACCTTCACCATCTTCTGTACGCCCGGCGGCAGTTCGTCACCCTGGGTCAGCTTGCGTTTCTTGTCTTCGAACTTCAGGTCGAATTCTTCACGCTTCTGCGCCAGGCTTTCCTTGATCAGTTCCAGCTGCTTGGCGATGTCTTCATCAGCCATGCGGATGTCGAACCAGTCGTGCTTGGTCGGCAGGCCGGCCAGGTACTCGTTGTCGATCACAGTGCCTTTGGCCAGACGCTTCGGACCACCGTTGGCGACTTTGCCCACGATCAGGCGCTCGATACGGCTGAACGCATCGTTATCGAAAATACGCAGCTGGTCGTTCAGGTCGAGGCGGTAGCGCTTCAGTTCGGCATCAATGATGGACTGGGCGCGCTTGTCGCGCTCGATACCTTCGCGGGTGAACACCTGCACGTCGATCACGGTGCCGGTCATGCCGGTCGGTACGCGCAGCGAGGTGTCTTTCACGTCGGAGGCTTTTTCACCGAAGATTGCACGCAGCAGTTTTTCTTCCGGAGTCAGCTGGGTTTCGCCTTTCGGGGTTACCTTGCCGACCAGTACGTCACCGGCAGTCACTTCCGCGCCGATGTAGACGATACCGGAATCATCCAGACGACCGGCCATGCGCTCGGACAGGTTCGGGATGTCGCGGGTGATTTCTTCCGGGCCCAGCTTAGTGTCACGGGCAACGACAGACAGCTCTTCGATATGGATCGAGGTGTAACGGTCGTCTGCTACTACCTTCTCGGAGATCAGAATCGAATCCTCGAAGTTGTAGCCGTTCCACGGCATAAAGGCGATGGTCATGTTCTGACCCAGTGCCAGTTCACCGATATCGGTGGAAGCACCGTCAGCCACCACGTCACCACGTGCAATCAGGTCACCTACCTTCACGATAGGACGCTGGTTGATGTTGGTGTTCTGGTTGGAGCGGGTGAACTTGGTGAGGTTGTAGATATCCACACCCACTTCACCAGCCATCGCTTCTTCGTCGTTCACACGAACCACGACGCGGTTGGCGTCCACGTAGTCCACCACACCGCCACGACGGGCGATCACGGTGGTACCGGAGTCAACGGCCACATCGCGCTCGATGCCGGTGCCGACAAACGGTTTTTCCGGGCGCAGGCACGGTACGGCCTGACGCTGCATGTTGGCGCCCATCAGTGCACGGTTCGCATCATCGTGTTCCAGGAACGGAATCAGCGAAGCAGCGACGGATACCACCTGACCGGTCGCCACGTCCATGTACTGCACGCGGTCCGGGGTTGCCAGGATGGTTTCGCCTTTTTCACGGCAGGTCACCAGCTCGTCGATCAGGTTGCCCACTTCGTCCAGCTCGGCGTTGGCCTGAGCGATGACGTAGCGGCCTTCCTCGATGGCGGACAGGTAGTCGATCTCGTTGGTGACTTTGCCGTCGATCACTTTGCGGTACGGGGTTTCCAGGAAACCGAACTCGTTGGTACGAGCGTACACGGACAGGGAGTTGATCAGACCGATGTTCGGACCTTCAGGCGTTTCGATCGGGCACACGCGGCCGTAGTGGGTCGGGTGTACGTCGCGCACTTCGAAGCCTGCGCGTTCGCGGGTCAGACCGCCCGGACCCAGGGCCGATACGCGGCGCTTGTGGGTCACTTCGGACAGCGGGTTGGTCTGGTCCATGAACTGGGACAGCTGGCTGGAACCGAAGAACTCTTTGATCGCAGCCGAAACCGGCTTGGCATTGATCAGGTCGTGCGGCATCAGGTTGTCTGATTCAGCCTGGTTCAGGCGTTCCTTCACCGCGCGCTCAACACGCACCAGACCGGCGCGGAACTGGTTCTCGGCCAGTTCACCTACCGAACGCACGCGACGGTTACCCAGGTGATCGATATCGTCCACTTCGCCGCGGCCGTTGCGCAGTTCGCACAGGATGGCGATCACGGCAACGATGTCTTCGGTGGCCAGTACGCCGTCGGTCACGTCACGACGATGACCGAACTTCTCGCCCACCAGGGTCTTGAACCACTCCGGGGACTTCTCGTCGAACTTGTACTGGAAGGTACGGGTGTTGAACTTCATGCGGCCAACGCGGGACAGGTCGTAGCTGTCTTCGCTGAAGAACAGACGCTGGAACAGTTGCTCAACGGCGTCTTCTGTCGGCGGTTCGCCCGGGCGCATCATGCGGTAGATGGCCACGCGCGCGGACAGCTGGTCAGCGGTATCGTCGCCACGCAGGGTTTGCGAGATGTAGGCACCGTGGTCCAGGTCGTTGGTGTACAGCACGTCGACTTCGGCCACATCATGGATGTCCATTTTGGCCAGCAGGTCGTCGGTGATTTCGTCGTTGGCACGCGCGATGACTTCGCCGGTTTCCGGGTTCACCACGTTACGCGCCAGCACTTTGCCGACCAGCAGGTCGAACGGTACTTCGATGCGGGTCAGGTTGGCCGCAACGATATCGCGGATGTGCTTGGCGGTGATGCGCTTGTCTTTGGCAACGATCAGCTTGCCGTCTTCGCCCACGATATCGAACTTGGCCACTTCGCCCTTCAGGCGTTCGGCCACTACCTTCATGAACACGCCGTTGCCGGTGAGGTAGAAGGTGTCGGTATTGTAGAACTCGGACAGGATGCGCTCGTTGGTGTAGCCCAGTGCCTTCAGCAGGATGGACACCGGCATCTTGCGACGGCGGTCGATACGGAAGAACAGCTGGTCTTTGGCATCGAACTCGAAGTCCAGCCAGGAGCCGCGGTAAGGAATCACGCGAGCGGAGAACAGCAGTTTACCGGAAGAATGCGTCTTGCCGCGGTCGTGCTCGAAGAACACGCCCGGGGAACGGTGCAGCTGCGAAACGATAACGCGTTCGGTACCGTTGATAATGAACGACCCGTTGGAAGTCATCAGCGGGATTTCGCCCATGTAGACTTCATTTTCGCGCACTTCTTTTACCACCGGCTTGGACGATTCTTTGTCCAGGATGGTCAAGCGGATGCGGGCACGCAGCGGCGAGGCAAAGGTAATACCGCGCAGTTGGCACTCCTGTACGTCGAACGGCGGATCGCCCAGCACGTAGTGCACGAAATCCAGACGTGCGAAACCATTGTGACTGTTGATCGGAAAGATCGACTTGAATGCGGCTTGCAGGCCGACATCCTTGCGCTGATCAAACGGTGCACCCAGCTGGAGAAACTCGGTGTACGAATCGATCTGGGTCGCCAACAGGAATGGGACGTCGAGAACGGTGTTACGCTTCGCAAAACTTTTACGAATACGCTTCTTCTCAGTAAACGAATAACTCATAGAGTCTCCATCATGGGGGGGTGGCGCAAGAAACCAAACGTCAGCAACCACACAACTTGAATGCTGACCTTTGCCATCTTGCAATGCATTACAAGCGCAACAAGGCTGGCGGATTACTCCGCCAGCCTGACTAATCTTCCCTAAGGAAGATTATTTTACTTCAGCCTTAGCACCGGCTTCGGTCAGTTGCTTCAGCACGTCTTCAGCTTCAGCTTTGGACACGCCTTCTTTCACGTTCTTCGGAGCGCCGTCTACCAGGTCTTTGGCTTCTTTCAGGCCCAGACCGGTGATAGCACGAACTACCTTGATCACGTTTACTTTGTTGTCGCCAGCAGCGGTCAGAACAACGTCGAACTCGGTTTTTTCTTCAGCAGCAGCAGCGCCACCAGCAGCCGGGCCAGCAACGGCAACAGCAGCAGCGGAAACGCCGAACTTTTCTTCGAAGGCTTTAACCAGGTCGTTCAGTTCCATTACGGTCAGACCAGCAACTGCTTCGAGGATATCTTCTTTAGTGATAGCCATTTGTATTACTCCTGAATACGGTATGTGTCGAATGAATTAAGCGGCTTCGGTTTGCTTTTTCTCTGCCAGAGCGGCCAGAGCACGGGCAAAACCGGATACCGGAGCCTGCATAACGAACAGCAGCTTGGACAGCAGCTCTTCGCGGCTCGGGATAGATGCCAGTTCGGCTACTTCGGCAGCGTTCAGCACTTTGCCGTTGTAGGAACCTGCCTTGATAACAATCTTGTTATCTTCTTTGGCAAACTGGTGCAACACCTTGGCAGCAGCTACCGGGTCAGCGGATACACCGTATACCAGCGGGCCAACCATTTGGTCAGCCAGCGCTTCGAACTGGGTACCAGCAACCGCACGGCGCACCAGCGTGTTCTTCAGAACGCGCAGGTAAACACCGTTCTCACGCGCCTTGGCGCGGAGTTTGGTCATGCTGCTAACCTCGATGCCCCGATATTCAGCGATAACGAGAGTCTGAGCATCTACCAGTTGAGCAGATACCTCAGCTACGACCGCCTTTTTATCTTCGATATTGAGACTCAAGGTCCACCTCCTAGACTGAAATGAAGCAGGTTATCCTGCCCCTCTTTGCAGCGGCGACCTAATCAGGAGACATAACAAACGGATGGTGCTCATGGGCGGAATTGAACCGCCGACCTCTCCCTTACCAAGGGAGTGCTCTACCCCTGAGCTACATGA
>NZ_VMDW02000082.1 GCF_007644045.2 Vogesella urethralis | reverse complement strand
ATCAGCCAACGCGCCCCGGCATGCGCCACGCACTGCCTCTGAGGTGCATGTCGAGCGTGCTGCTTAGGTGTCCGAGTACCCGGCAACCGCGCAGGTTTACGAGGAAATCGCCAATCCAAAGACGTTCCCGCTCCTTGCTGGATGTGTTCAGTCTGCCAAGCGTTGCACCAGCTACACCCAGCAAGGCACCGCCATGGACGTGCCGGCCAACGTGTGTGGTGATGTGGTCGCCAATGGCCGG
>NZ_VMDW02000039.1 GCF_007644045.2 Vogesella urethralis | reverse complement strand
CCGGGTTCTGCGCCGGACGCAAATCCTGGCCGCTGATCAGTAGCACCGGCAGCGCCGGAAAGCGGCGTCGGGCGGTATGGATCACATCGGCGCCGCTCAGGGCGCCGGGCAGCATCAGATCGCTAATCAGCAGGGCAATATCCGGCGAGGCCTCCAGCAGCTGCAGCGCCTCTTCACCGCTGGCGGTTTCCAGCGTCAGCCAGCCCAGCTGATGCAGCTGTTCACATAGCGTCTGGCGGACA
>NZ_VMDW02000095.1 GCF_007644045.2 Vogesella urethralis | reverse complement strand
TGCCAACGCAGCTTCCCGCCTCGCCGCAATGGCACCGAGATCCCCAAGCAAGTGTCCAAGTTCGAGACGCACCGTCACCACGGCTTTGACGTTTGGCTGATCACGCAGTCACCCAAGCTTCTGGATACCCATGTGCGCGAGTTCGTGAACATGCACTATCACCAGCGCCGTGTTATCGGTTCGCCGTCTGCCAGGGTCTACCAGTGGGATTGCTGCGAGCTGCAGCCCAACTCCCGCGGTGC
>NZ_VMDW02000008.1 GCF_007644045.2 Vogesella urethralis | reverse complement strand
ATAGTGAAGTCGCGACGCTGGGCATCCTCCTCGATCGAGCCGAAGATGTTATCGCGCAGCAGCATGCCGTTCTGGCCCCGCTGGGAGGTGACGCGATCGGTGGTATGCCCTTCGTGATGGCCACGGAAGGTGGCGACCTCAATGATTTCCGGCCCGAACATCACATGCGCCAGGCGGAAACGTCGCCCAACCAGACGGCAGTTGCGGAACAGCTTGCGTACCTGATCCGGCGTGGCGTTGGTG
>NZ_VMDW02000031.1 GCF_007644045.2 Vogesella urethralis | reverse complement strand
AGTAATTTCCACATGATCAATCCCCCTTGAACACGATGCGGGCGGCAAAGAAGTCGCCCAGCAGGACGATGAACGGTCTAACCATCGATGCGAGGTCGCAATATGGCGTGAAGGGAAAGTCCATGCGGACTGGCGCACCGGCCTGATCGAACTGCAGTGACTTGGGCGGCGGGCAGAAACCACCGCCGATGTACTTGTCACCCCCTTGCAGGTTGTGCTTGACCTCGGAGGGCTTGATGCTGGC
>NZ_VMDW02000009.1 GCF_007644045.2 Vogesella urethralis | reverse complement strand
GAAGAAATAAACTTGGGTACATTTTGTTGGCACGGTGAAAAAAAAAGTTCATTGTCAAAACACATTACGATGATTATTTTCCCCGACATGATATCGGAGAGCATTTCAGTTGGCAGATGCAAACTCATAAATGGCCGAGACAAAGGGTCAAAGAATGAATCGTTTATATTCACAACAGGGCTTTTTATACCGATACTATCCATCCATCCATTGAAGGCAACAAAACCCATTCCAGAATCACGGTA
>NZ_VMDW02000029.1 GCF_007644045.2 Vogesella urethralis | reverse complement strand
CATCTACGCAGCCTCCAATTCTTGTTGGACTTCAGCCTCTCGCGCCAGATCGGTGACGATCTGCGCCGCTTCCTCGCTGGACAGGCCGGCGGTCAGGAGCAGTTCGTAATCTCGAAACCGGCGAGCCCATTGACCGTCAGAGCGGGCAAGGCGGGCCAGTTCGATGGAGATGAGTTCGGGGGTGGGGCTCATGACCGGCCCTCAACTTTGGCAATGGCTGCCTGCCGATCAGCATCGAGTTTCAA
>NZ_VMDW02000060.1 GCF_007644045.2 Vogesella urethralis | reverse complement strand
GCGCGGGCAATCTGACTTCGCTGTCGTTCTCCGCCTGACAAAGAGTGCCATCGCCGCTGGCGTAAGCTGCATAACTGCATCAGGCCAATCGCCTGTTCAACCGCAGCCTCATCGTCGCGCGTGGTTCTCTGGAATGTTTTCCGGTAGGGCGTACGCCCCAGCCTGACAATATCCTCAACGGTCAGTTCCCCGTCGACCTCAGCATGTTGCGGGACAAACGCCATGTGCTGCGCCCGTATTTTCAGC